>NZ_JRUQ01000099.1 GCF_000773975.1 Erwinia typographi | reverse complement strand
TGCTCTTTAACAATCCGGAACAAGCTGAAAATTGAAACGACGCGTGGCGTTCATTCTCCGTAATAAGAATGAACATGGCGACGCGTTCGAGTCTCTCAAATGCTTACGACTGACTTGAGTCCTGCGGGACGCTTGTGGGTTGTGAGGTTAAGTGACTAAGCGTACACGGTGGATGCCCTGGCAGTCAGAGGCGATGAAGGGCGTGCTAATCTGCGATAAGCGTCGGTAAGGTGATATGAACCGTTATACCCGACGATACCCGAATGGGGAAACCCGGTGCACTTGTGCATCATTGCAGCATGAATACATAGTGCTGCAAGGCGAACCGGGGGAACTGAAACATCTAAGTACCCCGAGGAAAAGAAATCAACCGAGATTCCCCCAGTAGCGGCGAGCGAACGGGGAACAGCCCAGAACCTGAATCAGTTTGTGCATCAGTGGAAGCGTCTGGAAAGTCGCAGGGTACAGGGTGATACTCCCGTACACAAAGGTGCACTTGCTGTGAGTTCGACGAGTAGGGCGGGACACGTGATATCCTGTCTGAAGATGGGGGGACCATCCTCCAAGGCTAAATACTCCTGACTGACCGATAGTGAACCAGTACCGTGAGGGAAAGGCGAAAAGAACCCCGGCGAGGGGAGTGAAACAGAACCTGAAACCGTGTACGTACAAGCAGTGGGAGCATCCTTTTGGGTGTGACTGCGTACCTTTTGTATAATGGGTCAGCGACTTATATTCTGTAGCAAGGTTAACCGTATAGGGGAGCCGCAGGGAAACCGAGTCTTAACTGGGCGTTAAGTTGCAGGGTATAGACCCGAAACCCGGTGATCTAGCCATGGGCAGGTTGAAGGTTGGGTAACACTAACTGGAGGACCGAACCGACTAATGTTGAAAAATTAGCGGATGACCTGTGGCTGGGGGTGAAAGGCCAATCAAACCGGGAGATAGCTGGTTCTCCCCGAAAGCTATTTAGGTAGCGCCTCGTGAATTCATCTCCGGGGGTAGAGCACTGTTTCGGCTAGGGGGCCATCCCGGCTTACCAACCCGATGCAAACTGCGAATACCGGAGAATGTTATCACGGGAGACACACGGCGGGTGCTAACGTCCGTCGTGAAGAGGGAAACAACCCAGACCGCCAGCTAAGGTCCCAAAGTCATGGTTAAGTGGGAAACGATGTGGGAAGGCACAGACAGCCAGGATGTTGGCTTAGAAGCAGCCATCATTTAAAGAAAGCGTAATAGCTCACTGGTCGAGTCGGCCTGCGCGGAAGATGTAACGGGGCTAAACCATGCACCGAAGCTGCGGCAGCGA
>NZ_JRUQ01000098.1 GCF_000773975.1 Erwinia typographi | reverse complement strand
GTGCCGCTCAGCTCCGTGCTCCCTACCGTCACCCGGGTGATTTTTCCGTTCAGGTAGCGGGTGCCCATCAGGCTCTGGGTGGGAATGGAAACGGTAATCGGCTGGCCCAGCAGCGCTTTGCGCTCAATGCGCGCGTCGGTGCTCAGCAGCTGGACGGAGATTTCAAAGGCGCTGGAGAGCGCTTCGGTGCCGTCCAGTTTCCAGAACAGCAGGCCTTCTGTCGGTAGTTGAACCGTGATGCGATCAAGCATGGTGATTGTCCATAAAGTTTCACTCATAAATGTCATTCAGAATGGGAAAACTGTTGCCAACAACAGGGATCCCATTCCCCTGACGGTTAAGGTGCCAGCATGAGTACTTTGAACTGGCTGGGTACAATGCGCATTCCAATCGCATTGGTAGAATTTTGCAGGCTGACGCTGGTCAGCCGCGTGGCAGGGGTTCCCTTTAGCAGAACCGTAAAGGCTCCCGTCAGGTGGCGTGAAGGTCCCATCACCGTACCTGAAGCCACTCCAGTTGCGACGCCTGGATTGTCCCCATTCGTCAAGGGAGTGACTGTTGCCATATTGTGCGCCGGCATCCCCATAAACAGGATATTGAAGGCATTCGGTATTGCCGTTGGCCCGAGAGCGATATCCGGGTAAGGAATGGGCGTGGGGACGGGTGTAGGGGTCAGGCAAACATCAGGAAAAGCGAGATCGACGCCGAAAAGCTGACAATTAGCAAACATGATAACCCCTTACCCCATATGAATCTGTTCAGAATCAATTTTCGTGATTGCCTTTGAGGTGATCACCGTATTATGAGCGTGGAGACGGGCATAGTCTTCTGCCTTCATATCCAACTGCCCGGCACGCACCTGCTCTGTCTGGCGAGTGGTGCGAAGCAGGTTATGGCTAATCTGAGTGACTGTTTGCCAGACGGATTCAGCTTGTTTGCCGACAACGCGGGAGAGCGTCACCCAGGCTGAAAGCTTTTCACCGCTGTAATTCATCTCGCTGATATGGCAATCGCCCTGCCCGGCAGTAACACGTAATGACTCGCTGCTGAAACTCAGCTCACCCTCACTACATATATGCAGATCGCCCGGCACGCTGAGTTCGGCTACGTCTGGATTAGCACGTTCCAGCACAGCCAGTAGCCAGATCTGATTATCTACACCGGCAATCAATACTGTATCTCCCGTCCGTGGCGCGATAACGCAGCTGGCGGCCCGACGGCAGTGCCAGCCGCGACCTTCACTTTCAACCATCAGGCTGCCGTCATCAAATCCCTGAGTGACAAAACCTGAAGCCTGGAAAGGGGTAACGTTGGTCTGATTTAGTTTATGCGTAATAGCGTTCAATGTTTTCTCCTTAGCTACGGCTCTGGCGCTGTAAACTCCAGGCTTCGGCAGCCAGTAATTCGTCGTCATATTCGAGTATCCCCTTTCGATCGGAAAAAAGGGCGCTGTCCTGACGAGCGCGATGGAATCGCGTACGGGAAAAAGTCGCTCCACGGAAATCGGCGTTGCTGAGATCCGCACCTGAAAAGTCACTGTAAGTAAGATCGCAAAGAGTGAAGCGCGCCTGTCCGGCAATGACAAGTTGAAGAATGCTTTGAAAAAACCGGCTTTGGCTGAAGTCTGTCTGAGTCAGGGTGGCACCCACAAAAATGGCCTGGTCGAAGAGACTGTGCTGGCATTGCGCCTGGCTAAGATCGCTTTCCATAAATAACGCCTGACTGGCATTCACCTGTTTGAGTCGGGCGTTCTTAAGGGATGCCCCTTTGAAATTGCACTGAGTAAGCTGAGCGCCGCTGAAATCTACCTCATCCAGCTGGTTGTCGGTAAACTGGCAGCCAATAAAAACCTGCTGCTGATAGCTCTTACCTCTTTGATCGCAGGATAAGAAGACGGCCCGCTCAAAGCGCGTCCCCGCCAGTTGAGTTGAGCGCAGGTCAATGCCATACCAGGTCGTCAACAGGCTGTGACAATGTTGAAAATTAGCGTTCTCCAGTGAGGATTCAAAAAAAGTTGTGCGATCTAACGAAACATGCTCAAAGGTACTGCGAGTGAGTGGGCTACTCATAAACTGCGTTTTATCAAACTGACTTTGAAAGAAATCACTGTCAGAAAGCTCACACTGAGTAAAAATACATTCAATCAAATGAGAGGCCTGTGCGGAAATATTCTCCATCTCGCACTGGTTGAACACGGTCTGTACCAGCTTCGCCTTGCTGAGACAGGCCTGAGCCAACGAGCACTCGGTAAAAACAGCCTCCTTCATATTGGCCCCTTGCAGGTTTGCGCCCTTAAGGCTGACGTCCTGAAAGATCCCACCAGAGAGATCGCAATCCTGTAAGTCAAGACCATCCAGATTCAGCTCGATGATGGTCTCACCATTTTTTACTCTGCGTTGCAGCTCAACGGCATTGAGGGGGGTCATATGATCTCTCCGTCACGCCTGGGCAGCGTTTTGATGCGCTTAGTCCAGGCACCATCCAGACGGGTATGCGCATCGGTAAATGACTGCGAAAGATCGGCGCGAAACAGGTTAGCGCCAGCAAAGTTTGCACCTGCCAGCTGGCTTTTTTGCAGCAGAGCGCCCATCAGGTTCGCATCGGTAAAATCACCAGCGCTGAAGTCCGTGCGGATAAACAGGCTGCCCGCCAGGCAAGCTTTTTGAAAATTAGCCCGCCGACATTCGGCCTCACTGAGATCGGTATTCTCTAGTTTTGCCAAAAAGAATGACGCTCCGTTAAGCGCAGTCTGGCGCAGATTGCATTGCTTCAGGGTTGCATGGCTGAAATCAGCGCCATCCAGAGAACTTTCAGAGGCCGCCGCGCAAGTTAAAAGCCTGGCGCTGACAAAGCGGGCCTGCTCCACTTTGCTTTCCACCCATGAACAGCTTTCTAAATTTGCTTCACTGAAGTTGGCGACCTCCAGCACACAACGAATAAAGGTTGTTTTGTGCAGTCTGGCGGCATGGAAATCCATCTCAGGCAGAGTCATATCCATAAAAACGGTGCTGTCAAAACTGGCATGATGCAGACGACAACGGGTAAACCACGTTTGATGAAATAACAGGCTGTCGAATATCACCTTGTCAAAAATACATTGATTAAACAGCGATTCTTTCAACTGAGTGTCTTTGAAACGTGAACCGCTAAAATCAGCCCGATCGCAGTGTGCGAGTGCAAGGCTTGCACCTTCAAAATTACATTCGCGGAGAGAAGTATTATGTAGCTCCGTTCGGGCAAGCATGGCATCACGAAAGTTTGCCCCATCCAGTTGGCAATGACTTAAGTCAGCGGATTCCAGCAGGGCTTTACTGAAATCCGCACCACGAAGGTCCATCCCGGAAAGGTCGCAGCCAGTGAGGTCGATGCCGCTGAAGTCTCCGCCATGTAGCTGGGTTTTCTCTGCACGTTGCCTGATGATCAGCGCCAAATCTCCCTTCAGGCGCGGTGCCGGAGGCTGATTTTGTACTGCCATCAAATACATCTTGTGCAGGGCTTCCTCGACCGACGCCAGCTTCTTCTCGCTAATCTGCTCTCTGTTGCGGTAAAGCATATCCTGCATACGGTGTAATGACTCTGGTCCCCTGGACTGACGGTCTTCAGAATTATCCACTGAAGAATGCGCCTCGATTTCGTTCTTGCGCTGCTCCGCTTTCTCTTGCATTTCCTGTGCCTGCCGCTCCATTTTTTCAATGAATTCAGGCAACTCGTCCAGCGCAGGAATGTCTGGCTCATCGAGCCCGGCCACTAATGCGTCGATTTCTCCGCCTTGCCCCTCCAACCGTGCACGATGCTGTTCCCGTAACTGGCTGGCACGGTTCTTCATGTTATCGCGCATAGGGCTGGGCATTTCCTGTACTTCATTATCAATCCACGGGCCTATTGCATCTTCAGGGAGCAGGTCCTTTTCACGGAATGAAAACAATGCCCCTTTTTCTTTATCCATCCGCTGGGCTAAGACTTTGCGGTAATGATTAACCGAGCGGCTGGCGCCTTCTTTCTCCAGCGCAGGGAGCAGTTGCATCACATCCGCAGCATCATCCTCATTAATGCGAGTGTTGCCCTGCCAAATCAGCATCATCTGCTCCAGATGAGGGAAGAACCACAGGGTAGTCGCCCGCAGAGGAATCTCTTCAAACAGCGTCTCCCCCCCCCGCTGACGATTGATAAAACAGCGAGCCTGCCAGGGCGGTAACGTCCCTTCCTGCACTGGCTTTTCAGGGTGCATGTTGCGAATGCGCCAGTTAGCCCTTGGGGGCAAGGTATCCCGATCGTTCCACCACTGATCGGGGCTGGCCGCATTGAAAACACGCCAGTCTATATCCTGCGCAAATCCCGGGTAGTGATTCTGGAACCAGTTAGCGTCGTATTTTTTTCCCATTCGCCGAAATCTTCGCGGCCAGAGCATATCCAGCGCGCCAAAACCTGCTGGTTCAGGCTTTTGCTTCGGTGAACTCACTAACTCATGCAGTGCTTCAATGTTAGGGAGAGGATAAAGATCGTGCCCGCAATACTGTTCTGTATGCACCCCAATGCCATGCGGGTTATCCTCAAAACCTTCCCCGCCATAGGCACGAGTCCAGTCGAGGCGCATCTTTTCAAAGGGATGGGGCTGGGTCGGTTTCCCTCCTGCCCAGAACCGGTTGCCGGTGACGCGCAGCGTTTTGCTTAGCGTTTCAACCTCGATTTGCACGCCGCAGGTGGTTTTATTCTGCTGATGTGGCCAGGCATAACCTGTTGCGAGGAACTCGGCTCGCACTTTAGGGATAGCCATATCAATAATCCCACCACTGGTTTGCAACTCATTTGCGGCCAGCTGCCAGAGTTCTATTTCCGGGCGCAATTGAGGATTATTGCCCATGTCGGCAAGTGCAATAATTGAAACGCCAAGATGATTCTGATCTTCAAGACGGAAAGGACGATTCAATACGCTAAGGCGTAATGGTTTGATGATTTTCATATAGCGCCCTCTTAAAGCAAATCACGTCCATGAGTTAAATGCGCATGACTAATAAAAATGACACTTTGGCATTATTTTTTAAATACCAAACTTGCTTTTACTGACTTTTTACTTCTGAGGTATTTGATCTTAACATTCATACCTGACTGAACCTGAGAGGCGTAGAGTTGGGGGAGGGTTTCTCGAAAACGGAGTTCTTCCATCGTGTTATTTTCATTTAAAAAACGGATCAAAAAATCGCCATTAATGCTTCCACCTGAATTTGAACTTACCTGTCTGGATTCAATCACAACTGCGGTGGTTTCTGTGCCTTTATTGGCAATTATGCTGTCATGATAGAAAATCAATCCGACAGATATAATAACAGCAAGAAAAATCACCACCAGAATAAGATCTTGCATTTTGAAACCTGAAGGAAATATCGTTATTGTTCATTTCCACCCTATGAAGGGGCGTTCACCTCACCCCTTTTTACGCCTTAATAAGGGATTAGGGATATCTAATATCACTTTTTTAGGTTCTGTCCGTGAGTAGCGAAGATTAATTTTCTCACCGGGCTGATACTTCTGCACATCCATTGAGTTAATAACAGCATCAGCACTATTGTTGATCACTTCACCATTATCAACTTCATACTTAAAACTAAGAGTGACATTAATAAATCCGGAATTCCCACCAGAACGCCCATAAGATTGGGTAATTTCGCCAACGGTATCAACACCATTAGACGTTATATCGTCCTTTATCTTTTTGTTTTTAACATCTCTTATATAGAGAGAGATGAGAATATAGGCGAAAAACGCAACCACAGCGACCACCAGCAAATTCATAACGATCTTCATACTGTCCTCTTATATAAACATAAACGCGCCAGCCGCCCGAATCGACATGGCCAGGCTATCAAACTCAACGCCAGCAACGCGCGTTTTTAATCCATTATCAAAATGCAATGTTACAGGATTATTTTCAAGTTTCATACCCGTCATCCCAAAACTGGCGGGCGTTACCGACACGCTAAGCCCTTTGATATCAAATCCTGAACCCGTAATACTTAAAGAGTTACCAACATAACTCTCCTGATGTCCATGTGCGTTAGTCACCCAATAAGGCGTGTCGATATTGACTTCGGTCCCACTGTGTATGGTTATTTTATTGGGCGAGGTTATTTCCGTTTCTCCACCTAATATTTTCTGTTTCCAGCCACCGGAGTTTATCGTTACGTCCACCCCTCCGGTTTTAATCACCTGCTCAACACCACCACTATTTACAGTGAGCGAGTCCCCGCCGGTGATAGTCGTATGTCGACCATCAACAATGGTATTCTTCTCTCCACCACTTACTACATCTACTGTTCGACCATTTTTGATCGTTACATTTTCACTGTTGTTAAAGGTTTTTGTCTCTACATCATCAACCGTAGTGGTACGCCTGGCATGATAATGGAACGTGGCATCACCGGTAACATCGTCCGTCTGCTGCTTCTGAATCTTTGTCGTGCGGTTGCCGTCTATAGAGACCGTTTTGTCATTTTCCACCGAAATCTGCATATTTTTCTCAGCATGCATACTGAGCATCTCATCACCGGCTTTATCTTCAAAAAACAAGTGGCTGGCATTATCGCGGCTGCCATCTTTCGACCGGCTCAGAAAGCCCATCTGCGTCGCGGCGGCCGGCAGCGCCCACGGCGGCATACTCGCTTCGTTATACACCCGACCCGTCACTATCGGACGGTCCGGGTCGCCGTTGATAAAGTCGATGACCACCTCATCGTTCACCCGAGGGATCTGCACCCCGCCGAACCCCTGGCCTGCCCACGCGCTTGACACCCGTACCCAGCACGAACTGGTATCGTCGCCTTTTGCCTGACGGTCCCAGTGAAACTTCACCTTGATGCGCCCGTATTTATCCGTCCAGATCGACTC
>NZ_JRUQ01000097.1 GCF_000773975.1 Erwinia typographi | reverse complement strand
GCTATTTAGGACGGGTCAACTACAGTAGAAAGGGCACACGTCGTGCCCTTTTTTTATGGAGACAGGCGATGAACACGGCTTTAGTGACCGGCGGCAGCCGGGGGATCGGGCGGGCAACCTCACTGTTGCTGGCTCAGCAGGGGTATCAGGTTGCGGTAAACTATCGGCAGAATGCCGCCGCAGCGGAAGATGTGGTGGCGCTGATCCGCCAGCAGGGCGGTAAGGCTTTTACGGTGCAGGCCGATATTGCCGACGAACGGCAGGTAGTGGCGATGTTTGAGCAGATTGACCGCCAGTCCGGCGTATTCACCGCGCTGGTCAACAACGCCGGCATTCTGTTTCAGCAGGCCAGGGTGGAGCAGTTGACGGCCGAGCGGATCAACCGTGTTTTTGCCACCAACGTCACCGGCAGCTTTCTCTGCTGCCGCGAAGCGGTAAAAAGAATGGGGCACCATTATGGCGGCCAGGGCGGCGCGATAGTCAACGTGTCGTCGGCAGCGTCCCGCCTGGGGGCGCCCGGCGAGTATGTCGACTATGCCGCCTCCAAAGGGGCGATGGATACGCTGACGAAGGGACTGTCGCTTGAGGTGGCGGCGCAGGGCATCAGGGTTAACGGCGTGCGTCCCGGATTGATTTATACCGAGATGCACGCTGACGGCGGCGAGCCGGGTAGGGTCGATCGGGTTGCCCCTGCGATTCCGATGCAGCGTGGCGGTCAGCCGGAAGAAATCGCCCGGGCCATTCTTTGGCTGCTGAGCGACGAGGCTTCCTATATTACCGGCACCTTTATCGATGCGGCAGGCGGCCGCTAAGCGTAATGCACCTCCAGCCGCTCCAGAGTTTTACCGATCCTGCAATGCCCGGAAAAGTTACAGCAGCCAGCCCTGCTGCTGGGCGCGATCCAGATGCTGCTTTAAATACCGCCAGAGTTCGGGCCACTCTTGAGCGATGGCGGCATTACGGCTCAGCACCTGCTCCAGGCGAATGCCGTTCTCTTTCCAGCTCTGTCCCTGGTTATGCAGGTTTTGCACGATGGGCATCGCCCGGTCCAGCATGTTGGCGAAGCGCGAATCCGGCGTTTCAGCGGCCTCATACTCATCCCACAGCGCGCGAAATTTATCGCGCAGCGCTGAGGGCAGCAGGGCGAAAATACGGTCGGCTGCCGCCTGTTCCTCAGCGTGAATCGCTTCGCGGGCGGCGAGGTCATAGACCATAACGTCACCGGCATCGATTTCAACCACGTCGTGCAGCAGGGCCATTTGCACCACGCGCTGCACGTCTACCTGTAACCCCGAATAGGGCGCGAGGCTCATCGCCGCCACGGCCAGGTGCCAGCTATGCTCAGCGGAGTTTTCATGGCGCGGCTGACCAATCAGCCTGGTGCGCCGCTCAACGCTTTTCAGCTTATCCAGCTCCATCAGAAACTGAAAAACCTCCGTCATTTCACCGAAATCTAATGCAGGTATGCTCTTTGACATGGCTGGCCTCGTCACTTCCCTGAAAAAAAAGTTGGCAACCAGTGTAAGGGAAACCACAGGGCAGGTCTTTCCAAAAAATGGGTGTTACACCTGTTCATTATTTATTTTTAGCTTACAAGTGTACTCTGAAATGGTTCTCAGCTAACCTAGTGTTGCTCAATTTTCGGGCGTCCCGGCCGATAACCCGCTTAAGAAACGAGGGGAAAGCCCCGTTCAGAACGGCAATCAGGCCCGCGCAAGGGCAGGGAGAAGACCTCATCATGACGCAGAAAACCCTCTTAGCTCAGGGCTATTCACTGGCAGAGGAAGTGGCTAACAGCATCAGCCACGGAATTGGTTTTATTTTTGGTATCGTTGGCCTGGTCCTGATGCTTACTCAGGCGATTGAGTCACAGGCCGGTACCCTGGCTATCACCAGCTACAGCCTGTACGGCGGCAGTATGATCCTGCTGTTTCTGGCCTCCACGCTCTATCATGCCGTTCCTCATCAGCGCGTTAAGTTCTGGCTGAAAAGGCTGGATCACTGCGCTATTTACCTGCTGATTGCCGGCACCTACACTCCTTTCCTGCTGGTGGGGCTGAAGTCGCCGCTGGCGCACGGCCTGATGGGGGTGATCTGGAGCCTGGCGCTGCTCGGCGTGCTGTTCAAGCTGGCCTTTGCGCACCGCTTTGAAGCGCTGTCGGTTATCACCTATCTGCTGATGGGCTGGCTCTCTTTGATCGTGGTTTACCAGCTGGCGCTGAAGCTTTCGCCGGGGGGGATCTGGCTGCTGGCGTCGGGAGGGATCATCTACTCTTTAGGGGTGATCTTTTATCTCTCTAATCGTATCCCCTACAACCACGCGATCTGGCATGGCTTTGTGCTGGGCGGCAGTCTTTGCCACTTTCTGGCGATTTATCTCTACGTGAAGTGAACAAAGGGGGCCGAAGCCCCCTTTATCTTGATCAGGTCAGCTCATAGGGGAGTGGCTGAATCGCCAGCTTGCCGCCCTCATCGCCCTGTACGCGCAGTTCAGTGTCCGGCTCAAGATCGTTATTCAGCACGGCCTGAACCCAGACGTCGCCATTGTCTAACCGACAGGCGGAAAGAATGGTTCCGGTACGGCGCCAGTTGTCGCCCAGCTTCATTTCCAGCGAGTCGTTGGCTGCCGGAACCTGAGCGGCGCTACCAGCCAGCCAGTACAGCGCTCGCTTATTAGCACCGCGGAACTTGGCCCTTGCCACCATCTCCTGCCCGGTATAGCACCCTTTTTTAAAGCTGATGGCGTCCAGAGACTGGAGGTTAGTCGCCTGCGGGATAAACTGTGCGCTGGTCTGGGCATCAATCACCGGCAAACCGGCTTCGATATTCAGCGCCAGCCACTGCGTGCTGTCATTCAGCTGCGCTTCGCCCTCCAGTCCCTGGCGGATAGCCTGAGCCTTCTCGCGGCTGATAACCAGCAGGAAGCGCTCCGCTGGCGTGGCAAACCACAGCAGCGTCGTGTCGTCCTGCTGAACCACCGGATTTTCGGCGTCGGGCAGCGCATCAAAAAAGCCTGCCAGCGCGGCGCGGGCCTGGAAACCGGCCACGCCGAGCAGTATGCTCTCCTCATCGGCTTCGATGGTGACTTTAGAGAACACCGCGTATTTTTTCAGCTCGTTAATCTGGCTGTCGCGCAGGCTGCGGCGCTCAAGATAGGCCAAACCTTCGCCGCGATGGAACAAGCGCAGGTTACTCCACATTTTCCCTTTGGCATCGCAGTGGGCGGCGGGCAGATGGCTGTTTTCCGCCAGCGCGGCGACATCCAGCGTTACCTGCCCCTGAAGATAGCTGACGCGATCGGCGCCGTTTACCTTCACCAGCGCCCACTCTTCCAGCGAGATCAGCGTTAGCGGCAGCCGGGAAGCGGCAGTGGGATGACGAGGTGGGAAAGACAGTGTCGGCATGATTCCATCCTGAATGAGCAAGCTATGCTGTTCATGTTAAAAG
This sequence comes from Erwinia typographi, assembly GCF_000773975.1. Classification (GTDB taxonomy): domain Bacteria; phylum Pseudomonadota; class Gammaproteobacteria; order Enterobacterales; family Enterobacteriaceae; genus Erwinia; species Erwinia typographi. Next base: position 75,295 of record NZ_JRUQ01000097.1, on the reverse strand, counting down.
AGCCTACTGGCTTTGCAACCAGTTTTCTGGCAAGGACGCACAAATCGCTTGATAACCCTGGAATGGGTGCCACTGCTTTTCGGAATTGCTGCGCAGGCTGAGCACTGCGCCATCAACATCCGTGAAAAAAAGCGCTACACTAGCCGCCATGTTTGACTGACTGACGATGGATAAAATGGATATTAGCAATAAAGCACGGGTGCACTGGGCCTGCCGCCGAGGCATGCTTGAACTGGATATCGCCATCATGCCGTTCTTCAAGTTTGAGTACGATTCGCTAAGCGACCACGACAAGCAGCAGTTCGTGCGCCTGCTCGAAAGCCCCGACCCCGATCTCTTTAACTGGCTGATGAACCACGGTGAACCGGACGATGCGGAGCTGAAGCGTATCGTGAACCTGATCCAGCAGCGAAATCAGCAGCGTGGCCCTGTGGCACTCTGATCTCCGGGTCTCATGGCGCGCCCAGTGGGTTTCTCTGCTGCTGCACGGCGTGGTGATCCTGGTGCTGCTGCTCGCTCCCTGGCCTGCCAGCCTGACGGTGGTGTGGATGCTGCTGCTGACGCTGGTGGTGTTTGAGTGCGTTCGCAGCCAGCGGCGCATTCGCAGCCGGGAAGGGGAAATCTCTTTACTGGAACACCGGCAGCTGCAATGGCGACAAAAGCGCTGGCAGATCCACGGGCGTCCCTGGATAACTCAGCAGGCCATTTTGCTGGCTCTGCGATCGGCACAGGGCGAGAAGGAAAAGCTGTGGCTTTGTCGGGACAGCATGGAGGATGAGGAGTGGCGGGAGCTGCGTCAGCATCTGCTGATGTCAGGCTGACGGTTACGCCATCAGCCCGCGTGAACGTGCGTACAATGCCGGATCGCGGCTACAGCAACTCCGCCATTTCGGTCAGGATCTGTTCGCACCACTGGGCGATACGGTCGTCGGTGTCCTCGAACTGGTTGATATCATCCAGCGCCAGGCCAACAAAGTGGCTGCCGTCTGCCGTTAGCGGCTTTTTACTGGTGAAGGTATAACCCTGATTGGGCCAGTAGCCGACAAACTTCACCCCGGACGGCGCCAGCACGTCGTGCAACATACCCAGCGCGTCCAGGAACCATTCGCTGTATTCACCCTGATCGCCCATGCCATACAGCGCAACGACTTTGCCCTGCAGGTTTAGCGCTGGCAGCTCGCTCCAGATCGCCTCCCAGTCTTCCTGTAGCTCGCCGAAATCCCAGGTCGGAATGCCGAGGATCAGCATGTCATACTGCTCCATCAGCCGGGGAGAGTCGTCTTTCAGGTTGTGCAGCGTAACGAGATCGTCGCCGATAAAATCGCGAATTTTCTCAGCTGCCATTTCGGTGTAGCAGGTGCTGGAACCGTAAAAAAGCCCGATATTCATAATAGTGTAATCTTATGAGTTGTTTGCAATAAAATCATATGGCTAATTCTATAATAAAGCCTGATAAACATAAATGAGGAGTGACTTGTGTCGTCATTCTGCCGCCATTCTCAATGCTTGAGATTGGATTGTGGGTTATAGCCGTTTCAAGATGTTCTGGTGCAAATGGGCATATCTCAGCGTCATGGAAATATCACTGTACCCAAGTATTTTCTGGAGCACTAAAATATTCCCGCCGTTCATCATAAAGTGTGCTGTAAATGAGTGTCTGAGCACATGCATCATTAGCTCTTCAGGCAGGACAATGGAGGACGGTTTCACACACTGCTCAGTACCTTAAGCTTGGTGGGAAAAGAAGATCTAACCGGATCGCGTCCAGCGCTTCGTAAAGCGCTTTAGAAATTGGGGCGGTTCTATTTTTCCCACTTTGGGTGATAGTTGATGCTCAGTGATGGCCGTCTCTTCGTACCGCCATCGGCTTCGTAAAGATGGCAAACGCGAACTGATCCTGATTAGTGTCGCTGCACTTGCTATCGATGCACAGTCAGAACACAAGATGATAGTTGGCAGCAGTAATAGCTGAAGAAATCGTCACGCGGATAGTCCTTATTTAAAAGGGGCTTTTTATCGGGTATTGACCACTTATATTCATGGGCATAATCTTAAGGTTGATTAATGTTTATATGAAGGGAATTCAGATGACCGATGACAGTGGATTGTCTCTCGCCATTTCTCCTGTGCAGATGGCCGCTATATTGCACAAGAGAACGGTGAGCAGAGGAGAGACCATGAGTAACCGCCTTTGGGGAGGACTGGAACTCATTGGCGGCGTTGTAGAATCTTTTGGCGCGGGAGCGCTTTGTATAGTGCCTGAACCCACGATGCTATCAAAAGCTGGATGCGTAGTTGTAGGGGCGCATAGTCTTGATACCATTAAATCATCTTTGAATCAGGTGATTACCGGGCGTGAATCGCAGACCGCGACGGCTGAACTTGCTAAGTTAGCCGCTGAACAGATGGGGGCCACTACTGATACCGCTTATAGAGTCGGTGTTACGGTGGATTTACTGGTGCCGTTTGCCTTTGCCAGTGCGGCAGGCGCAGCGAGATTATCAGCGGTTTACTCTGGTCGTATCAGACTGGCGGAACATGAGGGCGGGGCGCTGGGTCATACTATCGCGCGGCACGTCAATTTGACACCTGAGCAGATGCTAGCCCGTCTGACAGCGCCAAGAGCGCCAACTCGTGCAAGCACTTTTCTTAGTACACAACATGCTGAAATGTTGGTGTCAGACATGTTCTCTGTCAAACGTTTTCAAATTGAAAATGCATTAAAATATATGCACTCGGGGTCAAGACTTAATCTCGAACATCGTTTTTACTTTTCGACGGGTAAATATATTGAAAAAGGGACGACTGAAGTCAAGAAAGCATATGGTGTAAGGATGATTGTTGAGGCAAAAAAATATGGTGATAAGACTTACTATATAGTGACCGCCTATCCTGTACCATGAGAGGAAAGAATGGATAAAAATATCGAAAAGCCCTGTGAGCTGGATAATCTGGTGATCATCTACTTTGGTCAGGATTGCGATATCTTTGATGAAAACTGCGATTTTGACAATTTGCTTAATGAATATCTCAATACCTCATCAGCGTTCTCTTTGAGAATGTTATTGGCTAATTTGTCCGAATTGAACGGTCAGTCTGATCGATATGAGGTACTTCTTGGCCGTTATAATGGTGAGTTTGCACCGGAACGTTGGGGCCTCACTGCTCAGGAATGGCTCGATATCGTTAATCAGCGCCTGATTGACTATATGCATGAAAAAGGCTATTCAACAGAACTGTCGCATTTTTAGATTTGCCTTACCCCTCAGCGAGCCATGCATACAGTTGGTGCATGGATTCGCATGATCCAAGGAGGATCGTTTGTGTCCCGAACAGTCAGAACTGACGGCCTTTTTCTATTGTCATACAGGTGCATGAAAACCAGTCCATAATCGAGCAGGCGTGGCGTGGGTACGAGTGCGCGTTGTTGCGAAGTTAAAAGATAGGTGGACAATGAAAGGTAAGTATTGGAACGAAGCAGTGGTTTAAGTGTCAACCAAGTTGTAAACTGTCAGTAGTTGGTAGTTTTTGATTGATATGACAATTAGGAGGGCGACATGAGTGACAGCAAACGTATGTCCAATGCACCCGTGTATTATGTGCTGGCACAAATCAAGTTTACACCTGTGAAGGCTATGAAGAAGTATGTCGATGACATTCAAGATGCATTGCGTTTACAAGGCTATCCACTCTTTGAGAGTAGAGACTCTACACAAATTAAATTTGAGTTTAATGCTCCAGGTGAACCAGCGCAACCTGCTTTTGAAACGGTCCAACAATGGTATCTGTCCGATTTGAATCGTACTTCTGGGTTTGTTTTGGGTAACGATTTTATAACGTTTCATACAACAGATTACGAAACGCACCAACCTTTCATTAAAGAATTAATGAAAGGAATGACGGTAGTGATGGCTTATCCAAAACCAGCGTTGATAACTCGGCTAGGGCTCCGATATTTAGATGCTGTTTTACCTGATAATGGCGAAACGATTGAACAATATCTATGCGATGGATTACATGGTGTCGATTTAGATTTGAAGCCAATTCAATCTGTTAACGAAATGGTTTTCCAAACTAGTGTAGGCCCAATCATCAGTAAAGGGTTTATTATCAACCGGTTACATAAGATACATGGTCAGTTGGGTTTTCCTCCTGACATGGTGCCAAGTGGTGTTGATATGCTCGAACGCTTTAGAACCGAAAATGTTCTTTGGCATGGCATCATAGATACTGATCATTATGTCGAAGGAAATGTTACTCCGGATATTGATGTAGTTGAGAAACAATTTACTTCACTGCATAGTGTAGTAAAAGGAACGTTTAACAAAATGATCTCTCAGTATGCCATTGATAAGTGGTCATAACGATGAGGAGGTGTGATATGCGTCAATCCATGACTGGAAGTTGCTATGAAACACCCAGTTTCGCTCCAACTATTGCTGGAGCATTTATTGTTGCATCCTCTTTGTTTCTTAGTGGTACCGGATCAAATTACCCAGTTAGAGATGTGAACCAGTGGCGTGGCTACGTGCAGTCAAAAGTTCAGTTCGGATTATTAAAATCTGAAACGAACCAAGATGTTGAGAATGAAGTTGTCGATTTCAGAACGGTATCAGACCATTTGAACAACGTTAGGAATACCCTTGCACCGTCAATGTCGGAGCTTGCAAAAGATTTGGGGATCACTAGACAAGCGCTTTACAAATGGTTATCGGGTGAAAGTCAGCCTGATGATATTAAAAAAGCTAGTTACATCGTTGAATTGAGTCGACTATCAGATCGCTTCAATGAAGCAGGTATGGGAAATGCTAAGCTGATGTCAAAAATGAAGGCTTTTGAAGGCATTTCTATCATTGATTTAATAAAAAGAGGTGATAACTGGCAGTCGGCAGTTAATCTTTTGATTGAAGAAACACGTAATTTGAAAGAGGCTGGAGAAAAAGCCAATTTAACAGGTAGCAATGCTTCTCCTACAGATGGTTGGTTATCTTCAGTTTCAATTCCGGGTTCAGGAGTAAGGGAGTAAAAAGTCGCTTATGGTTGACTCTGACTCTGGTACAACTTGGCGCCAAGGCCAAATTCTTAAACATGAGGATGCTGTTTCCTTAGGTTTACTTACGGAAGAGCAAACCGGAATAAAAGTTGTCGTGATCAGTCATGACTGCGACTTGCAAAGTTCTTCTGAACAAAAAATTGAATTCATAGCTGGCCCCTTAATAAAAGGGGCTGGCAATTTTTCTTGGGCTAAGCATCCAAGAATACTGCATTTAAATTTAGAGCAAGTTCTGGATGTGGACCAGAGTGCTATCGAACTCAGGCATGATAATAAGTTCCAGATTGATAAGGGGAACTTTACATGTACAGAGTGTGATCATGGTTACATCATCTCTTCACAAGAAAAACAGATTTTAAAACAATGGCTTGCCTCACGCTATGGCCGTCCAGCTTTTCCTGACGTATTTGAGAGCAGACTTCGGGCTTTTGACGTTAAAAAATTCAGATTCGAAAGAGAACTTGCGAAAATAATTAGTGATCACTCCAAATATTTGATAGGCATATTCTTCGATTTGGGTGAAGACCGATTTGTCGATTTGGAAGAGAGTATCCCTTATGAATTAAATATTCATTTGGTTTATGATTTAATTGGCGGTGGTCCCGAAGCGAGAAAGGAAACAGAACAAGCTGTAACCCTGATAACTAAATTATTTATGACTTACCATGGTGATCCAGCTGCAAGTGTACTTATCGCTCTTATGTCCTGCAATGCTGTCCCAGATATTGAATTCAATCTTTACGCTTTAAGAAGAATGGATCAATGGCGTGTTGAGTATATAAGTTTACAAAACGATGAGATAGGTGACTACATAAATCCAGCAATCTAATAAAATCGATGCACTGAGCTTCAGATTTTTAGTGCTCAGCATATACGTTTTATCCAGCCTCTGAATTATATGAGGCAAAACGAATCACCTCTTCACCAAGTCAGTCGTTTAATTCAGTGAAGCGCTTTGCAGCGGTATGAGTTCGTTGCGTACAAACACAACGCCTTCGCGCCTCGCTCAGAGTCTGAAGAGGCCAGCGTGACGGCCTGTGAAAATACGGTTACGAAGATTAAGCGCAAGCCAGGCTGAAAGCGGATTTACCACCAGTATGGCGCTGGAAGAAAAGATTGATAGTATTGAAATGGGACAAGTATGTGTTATGTGGTTTGATATTGAGTACAATCGGTATCTGAAGTTTGGTTATGGGTTCTGCTGTGAGGTGAGGTCAGTACCCCCTCATCCTGCCAGGAATCAGCAGCAAATGCTGTGGCTATGAAAGATTATTCAAAACTCGCGATAGCGGGTTTTTTTATGTAGAAAATTTGCTGTCGCCAGTCTTTAATTTTTACCTGTTTAACTTGTTGTTTTTAATTTGTTTACTGTGTTTGCTGTAAAAAAGACCGATATTCATATCCAATAACTCAATTTACTTGGTGCAATGGCGCGGATTATATCAGAATTGAGCCTCAGCGGCGCAGTCGGCCGACCGTAGTCAGCAAAAGGGGAACATGTGCAGGACAGCGATCTTATTGAGCAATTCCTTGACGCCCTGTGGATAGAGCGCAACCTGGCCGAGAACACGGTGGCCTCCTATCGCCTCGATTTGATGTCGCTGGCGGGCTGGCTACAGCACAATGGGTTAAATTTGCGTCAGGTTGATGCGGTGGCGCTTCAGGGTTTTCTGGCGGAAAGAGTGGAGGGCGGTTACAAAGCCACCAGTTCGGCACGCTTGCTCAGCGCCATGCGGCGGCTGTTCCAGTATCTCTACCGTGAAAAGCTCCGTGAGGACGATCCCAGCGCGCTGCTGGCTTCCCCTAAGCTGCCTCAGCGCCTGCCGAAGGATCTCAGCGAAGCGCAGATTGACCGCTTGTTGCAGGCCCCGAGCGTCGAGCAGCCGATCGAACTGCGTGATAAGGCGATGCTCGAACTGCTGTATGCCACCGGGCTGCGCGTGACCGAGCTGGTCAGCCTGACGCTGAACAACGTCAGCCTGCGCCAGGGCGTGGTCCGGGTGATCGGTAAGGGCGATAAGGAACGGCTGGTGCCGTTGGGCGAAGAGGCCGTGCACTGGCTGGAACAGTATCTGGAGTACGGGCGGCCCTGGCTGCTGAACGGCCAGACGCTGGACGTTTTGTTCCCCAGCAACCGGGCGCAGCAGATGACCAGACAAACTTTCTGGCATCGGATTAAACATTACGCCACACTGGCAGGGATCGACAGCGCGAAGCTCTCGCCTCACGTTTTACGCCACGCTTTTGCCACGCATCTGCTGAACCACGGGGCGGATCTGCGTGTCGTACAGATGCTTTTAGGGCACAGCGATCTCTCCACCACCCAAATTTATACGCACGTCGCCACCGAGCGGCTGCGGCAGTTACACCAACAGCATCATCCTCGCGCCTGACGTGTTGGATAGAAAAATGGCCCGTGAATGAGGCTTTAAGGACAAAACGATGAAAAAGCATTACCTGTTACTTTCTCTGCTTATGACGGCAGCTACTGGCCTGGCGCATGCAGATGATGCGGCTATTAAGCAATCGCTGAAGAAATTAGGGTTGCAGCAGGCTGAAATTCAGCCTTCCCCTCTGCCTGGAATGAAAACCGTACTGACCGAGAGCGGCGTGCTGTACGTCACCGACGACGGCAAGCAATTTATCCAGGGCCCGCTGTACGACGTCAGCGGCGGTCAGCCGGTGAACGTCACCAACAAGCTGCTGGAGAAAAAAGTGGAAGCGCTCAGCGATCAGATGATCGTCTACAAAGCGCCGAAAGAGCAGCATGTGATCACGGTGTTCACCGATATCACCTGTGGCTACTGCCGTAAGCTGCACTCGCAGATGGCCGACTACAATGCGCTGGGCATCACCGTCCGCTACCTCGCTTTCCCGCGTGAAGGGATGAATGGCCAGGTGGCAAAAAATATGGAATCAGTCTGGTGTGCCGCTGACCGCAAAAAAGCCTTCAGCGAGGCGATGAACGGCGGCGATGTTTCGCCGATTGACTGTAAAATCGACCTGTCGCAGCACTATAAGCTGGGCATTCTGTACGGTATTCAGGGCACCCCGGCCATTCTGTTGCAGAACGGTATGATGATCCCCGGCTATCAGGGCCCGCAGGAAATGAAACAGCTGCTTGATAGCCAGAAAGCGGGCTGAGCGCGGTGAAGAACCAAACTGAACTCCGCCGCCGTCAGGCGGTGGAGGGAGACGATCTCCCAGCAGAACTGCATCCTCTCCTTCGCCGCCTGTATCAACATCGCGGCGTCAGGCAGGCCTCAGAACTGGAGCGGGGGGCAAAAAACCTGCATCCGTTCCACTCCCTTTCCGGCATTGAGCTGGCGGCCGAAATCCTGCAAAAGGCCATCGCGGATAACCTCTGTATCATGATCGTCGGCGACTTTGACGCCGATGGCGCGACCAGCACCGCGCTGACCGTGCTGGCTCTGCGCAGCATGGGGGGCCGCAACATCAACTATCTGGTGCCTAACCGCTTTGACGACGGCTACGGCCTCAGTCCTGAAGTGGTTGAACAGGCTGCCGCACGGGGCGCGCAGCTGATTGTCACCGTGGATAACGGCATCTCCTCTCACGCTGGCGTGGCGTTGGCGCATGAGAAGGGGATTGCGGTGGTGATTACCGACCACCATCTGCCAGGCGACACGCTGCCCGATGCCGAGGCTATCGTTAACCCTAATCTGCAATCCTGCGCGTTTCCTTCCCGCTCGCTGGCAGGGGTTGGCGTGGCCTTTTACCTGATGCTGGCGCTGCGCGCGCGCCTGCGGGACAGCGGCGCAGAAGCGCTGCCTAACCTCGCCGAACTGCTGGATTTAGTGGCGCTGGGCACGGTAGCCGACGTGGTGCCGCTGGACGCCAACAACCGGATTCTGGTCTGGCAGGGGTTAAGCCGTATCCGGGCCGGAAAATGCCGGGTCGGCATTAAGGCGCTGCTGGAGATTGCCAACCGCGATGCCCGTCAGCTTGCGGCCAGTGATTTGGGCTTTGCATTGGGGCCAAGGCTGAACGCGGCCGGCAGGCTGGACGATATGTCCGTTGGCGTCGCGCTGCTGCTGAGTGAAGACATTGCGCAGTCGCGAATGCTGGCCAGCGAGCTGGATGCGCTGAACCAGACCCGCAAAGAGATTGAGCAGGGGATGCAGGCGGAGGCGCTGGCGCTGTGTGACGCGCTGGAGCGCAGCAGCGAAGCGTTACCGCTGGGCATTGCGATGTACCATCCTGAGTGGCACCAGGGCGTGGTGGGGATACTCGCTTCGCGGCTGAAAGAGCGTTTCAACCGTCCGGTTATCGCGTTTGCTCCTGCTGGCGACGGTACGCTGAAAGGTTCCGGGCGGTCCATCGTCGGGCTGCATATGCGCGATGCGCTGGAGCGGCTGGATACGCTGCACCCAGGGCTGATCGTCAAGTTTGGCGGCCACGCAATGGCGGCGGGTCTTTCGCTGGAAGAGGCGAAGTTTGCCGAGTTCCGCCAGCGCTTCGGCGATCTGGTCGGCGAGTGGCTGGATGCCGACGCCTTACAGGGCGTGGTCTGGTCAGACGGAGAACTGATGGCGCAGCAGCTTACGTTGTCGACCGCCGAGCTGCTGCGCGAGGCGGGGCCCTGGGGCCAGTCCTTCCCGGAGCCGCAGTTTGACGGCAAGTTTAAGCTTATCCAGCAGCGGCTGGTGGGCGAGCGGCATCTGAAGGTGATGATCGAACCGCTGGGCGGCGGCCCGCTGCTGGACGGCATTGCGTTTAACGTCGATACCGCCCTGTGGCCCGATCCGAGCGTCAGGCAGGTTGAGCTGGCCTATAAGCTGGATATCAATGAGTTTCGCGGGAACCGTAGCGTCCAGCTGATCATCGACAGTCTCTGGCCGCTGTAGCGCTACAATCCGCGGGCAAATTCAGTTAAACTGTTTCGTTACATTCATGTCCTTAAAAGATTCCAAAATCATGTTTGAAATTAATCCGGTAAAGAACCGAATTCAGGATCTCTCTGAGCGCAGTAGCGTTCTCAGGGGGTATCTTTGACTACGATGCCAAGAAAGAACGTTTAGAAGAAGTTAACGCCGAGCTGGAGCAGCCGGACGTATGGAACGAGCCAGAACGCGCCCAGGCATTGGGCAAAGAGCGTTCCTCGCTGGAAGCCATTGTGGAAACGCTGGATCAGATGGCGCAGGGTCTGGAAGACGTCAGCGGCCTGCTTGAGCTGGCTGTTGAAGCCGATGACGAAGATACCTTCAACGAAGCGGTGGCTGAACTTGACGTGCTGGATAAGAAGCTCGGCGAGCTGGAATTCCGCCGGATGTTCTCCGGCGAATACGACAGCGCCGACTGCTACATTGATATTCAGGCCGGTTCCGGCGGCACCGAGGCTCAGGACTGGGCGGCCATGCTGGTGCGTATGTACCTGCGCTGGGCTGAAGCCAAAGGCTTCAAGACTGAAATCATCGAAGAGTCCGAAGGGGAAGTCGCCGGAACGAAGTCGGCTACGTTGCGCATCATCGGCGACTATGCTTTCGGCTGGCTGCGTACCGAAACCGGCGTTCACCGCCTGGTGAGGAAGAGTCCGTTCGACTCCGGTGGTCGCCGCCACACTTCGTTCAGCTCCGCATTCGTTTACCCGGAAGTTGACGACGATATCGATATTGAAATTAACCCGGCCGACCTGCGTATTGACGTTTACCGTGCCTCGGGCGCGGGCGGTCAGCACGTTAACCGGACCGAGTCAGCGGTGCGTATTACCCACCTGCCGACCAATACCGTGACTCAGTGTCAGAATGACCGTTCTCAGCACAAAAACAAAGACCAGGCGATGAAGCAGATGAAGGCGAAGCTGTACGAGCTGGAAATGCAGAAGAAAAATGCTGAGAAACAGTCGCTGGAAGACAACAAGTCTGACATCGGCTGGGGCAGTCAGATCCGCTCTTACGTGCTGGATGACTCACGTATCAAGGATTTGCGTACCGGCGTTGAAACCCGTAATACCCAGGCGGTGCTGGATGGCGATCTGGACCGATTCATTGAAGCAAGTTTGAAAGCAGGGCTATAAGGAACCGACATGTCTGAACAACAACCGCAGGGCGCTGACGCCGTACTTGAGCTGAACAACGAACTGAAAGCGCGTCGCGAAAAGCTCAGCGCGCTGCGTGAAAACGGCGTGGCGTTTCCGAACGATTTCCGCCGCGACCGCACTTCAGACCAGCTGCACGCTGAGTTTGATGCAAAAGAGAACGAAGAGCTGGAAGCGCTTGGCATCGAGGTCAGCGTGGCCGGTCGGATGATGACCCGCCGCATCATGGGCAAAGCTTCCTTTGTGACCCTGCAGGACGTGGGCGGACGGATTCAGCTGTACGTGTCCCGCGACGATCTGGCGGAAGGCATCTACAACGAGCAGTTTAAAAAGTGGGACCTTGGCGATATCGTCGGCGCTCGCGGCAAGTTATTCAAAACCAAAACCGGCGAGCTGTCCGTTCACTGCAGCGAGCTGCGCCTGCTGACGAAAGCCCTGCGCCCGCTGCCGGACAAGTTTCACGGACTGGCCGATCAGGAAACCCGCTACCGCCAGCGCTATCTGGACCTGATCGCTAACGAAGAGTCCCGCAAGACTTTCAAGATTCGTTCGCAAATCATGGCCGGTATCCGCAGCTTTATGGTTGGCCGCGACTTTATGGAAGTGGAAACGCCAATGATGCAGGTGATCCCCGGCGGCGCATCCGCGCGTCCGTTTATCACCCATCATAATGCGCTGGATATCGACATGTACCTGCGTATTGCGCCGGAACTGTATCTGAAGCGTCTGGTGGTGGGCGGCTTCGATCGCGTGTTTGAGATCAACCGCAACTTCCGTAACGAAGGTATTTCGCCGCGTCATAACCCTGAGTTCACCATGATGGAACTCTATATGGCGTATGCGGATTACAAAGACCTGATTGAGCTGACGGAAAGCCTGTTCCGCACGCTGGCGCAAAGCGTGCTGGGCACCACCGTGGTGCCTTACGGCGACCAGCAGTTCGATTTTGGTAAGCCGTTCGAGAAGCTGACGATGAAGGACGCGATTCAGAAATATCGCCCGGAAACCAATCTCGCCGATCTCGATGATTTTGATAAAGCCGCCGCCATCGCGCAGTCGCTGGGCATTAAAGTTGAGAAGAGCTGGGGCCTTGGCCGCATTGTCACCGAGATTTTCGAAGAGACCGCTGAAAGCCATCTGATCCAGCCGACATTTATTACGGAATACCCGGCTGAAGTTTCGCCGCTGGCGCGCCGTAACGACGAGAACCCGGAAATCACCGACCGCTTTGAATTCTTTATCGGCGGCCGTGAAATCGGTAACGGCTTCTCCGAGCTGAACGATGCGCAGGATCAGGCCGAGCGTTTCCTGCAGCAGGTTAACGCCAAAGATGCCGGTGATGACGAAGCGATGTTCTACGATGAAGACTACGTGACCGCGCTGGAGCACGGCCTGCCGCCAACGGCTGGCCTCGGCATCGGGATTGACCGCATGGTGATGCTGTTTACCAACAGCCACACCATCCGCGATGTGATCCTGTTCCCGGCGCTGCGTCCAGGCAGCAAATAATTTCTGCCGCAGTCAGCAGCGAAAGGGGCGAAGCGATTCGCCCCTTTTTTTTTGATGTGAAAGCCGTCCCTGCCTTAAGGCGGCTCAGGCGGGGAATTGATCGCAGCGCAAGAATACGGAATAGTGGGGGCAGTCTTACGACCTCCTGCAAGGAACTCATAATGAAAACACTTGGACTGATTGGCGGCATGAGCTGGGAATCCACGGTGCCCTACTATCAGCTGATAAATGAAGGGATTAAGCAACGGCTGGGCGGCCTGCACTCTGCGAAGCTGGTGCTGTATAGCGTGGATTTCCATGATATTGAAGCCTGCCAGGCAAGCGGCGACTGGGACAAAGCCGGGCAGATGCTGGCCGAGGCGGCGCTCTCGCTGAAAAAGGCCGGTGCTGAAGGCATTGTGCTTTGTACCAACACCATGCACAAGGTGGCCGGGCCGATAATTCAGCAAAGCGGGCTGCCTTTCCTGCACATTGTTGACGGCACGGCTCGCGCTATTCAGCAGCAGAAAATGTCCCGCATTGCGCTGCTGGGCACGCGTTACACCATGGAGCAGGATTTTTATCGCGGCAGGCTCGCCAGCGAATATGGTATTGAAACGCTGGTGCCGGAAGCGGCAGAGCGGCAGGAAGTGAACCGTATTATCTTTGAGGAGCTGTGCCTTGGCGTCTTTACCGACGCGTCAAAAAAACGCTATCAGCAGATCATTGCCGGACTGGTTGAGCAGGGCGCAGAGGGGATTATTTTTGGCTGTACCGAGATTGGCCTGCTGTTACGGCCTGAGGATTGCCCGATCCCGGTGTTTGATACCACGGCTATCCACGCCTCATCGGCCGTAGAATTTATGCTACGGGATTGAGTAAACCGGGAGGGAGTTACGGCTCCCTTTCAGCCCTTGTCCAGCGGCAAAAATGCCCCTAAGACTTAATGGCGTCGTTCAGCCAATCCTTAAAGCGGGCATAGGGCACGTACAAAGACACGTCGTTATACAGCTTCTTTCCCGTTTTTACGTCATTGATATGGCTGGAGTAGCCAATTATCACCCCGCCAATGGAATCGTCAGAAGCGTTATACACCGCGCCGCCGGACATGCCTTTCACCACGCCAGCGTCGGAAGCCACCACCACGCAGGCAGCTTTGTTCCAGTCGTTCTTCAGGCCGGTATTGACGAGGTTGGTGCCACTGGAAGCCACCGGCATCGCGGAAATGAAGCTGTAGCCGTAGAGGTTAATTTTGTCGCCGATGTTGCCATTGCGAAAGTGAGGCAGCGGTACGTTGCCGTTTTTATGGTACACCACCGCAAGATCGCACTCTGGATGATACGATTTCACTCGGTACAGTGAGTACTTCGCTACGTGGGCAGCCGTCAGACTATATTCAGGGGTGAGCGGGATGGTGGTGCCAAGCGTCCCCACTCCCAGGATCGTAGGAATGCCGGTGACGGTCATATCGACCCGTTTCTCAGCTTCACTGCTGTAATCATATTTTCCCACTGAACAGCCGACGACTAGCAGGGCTAGCAGGCAAATGGTAGGTCGCATTTCAACTCCTCGGCAATGAATCGATCAAGCACAGCATCAGGTTCGCCTGTTGTGTCCGTTATCGAGGTATCGGCCTGTCATCGCAAAACTTTAATCATTTAACATAGTCAAAATCGTACTATTTATCTCAGGGATAACAATCTACCGTTGTCTGAAGCTATAAAACTAAGAACATTCTCAAATAAAATTGTTTAGGAATTATTATGTAAGCGAGATTTCTGGCCAGCGAAGGAAGGTTACAGAGTGCATAAAATGGCATTTTAGCTGCTTTTATAACCAACCGAACCGTGCCGCCAGCGTTATCAGAGTTTTCCCGCTCATTGTTGCCTTGCCGGCAACAGACCTTTGCCCGCCGTGGGGTGTAAGCCTTTTCACGGCTATGCTTTAATGATTGTGTGATCTGCATCAACTTCTGTTGCTGACGGAAAACCTGCCTGATTTAAACGGCTTCAAAGCCTTACCGTTATTTTGGAGAATGTGACATGCCTGTTTCCCTACTGGCGCTGGCGCTAAGTGCGTTTGCTATCGGCACCACGGAATTTGTCATCATGGGCCTGCTGCCGGAAGTGGCGAATGACCTGCAGGTGTCCATTCCTTCGGCGGGCTGGCTGATCAGCGGTTATGCGCTGGGCGTGGCGATTGGCGCGCCAATCATGGCGCTGCTGACGGCCAAACTGCCGCGCAAGCGGACGCTGACGCTGCTGATGGTGATTTTTATTATTGGCAACGTGCTGTGCGCGCTGGCCTACAGCTACAACCTGCTGATGGTCGCGCGGGTGATCACCGCGCTCTGCCACGGAGCCTTCTTCGGTATTGGCGCGGTGGTCGCGGCCAGCCTGGTCGCGCCAGGCAAGCAGGCCTCAGCGGTCGCGCTGATGTTTACCGGCCTGACGCTGGCCAACGTGCTGGGCGTCCCGCTGGGCACCTGGTTTGGTCAGCTGTTTGGCTGGCGCGCCACCTTCTGGGGCGTGTCGGTAATTGGCGTGCTGGCATTTATTGCGCTGATTGTCAGCCTGCCGACCAATCGGGATGAGAAACCGGTGCGGCTGGCGAGTGAGATCAGCGCGCTGGCTAACGGCAAGCTGTGGCTGTCGCTGCTGATGACGGTATTCTTTGCCGCCGCCATGTTTTCGCTGTTTAGCTATATTGCGCCGCTGCTTTTGCAGGTGACGGGGATCAGCGACAGGGGAGTGAGCTGGACGCTGTTCCTGATTGGCGGCGGCCTGACGGTGGGGAATATTCTCGGCGGCAAGCTGGCCGACAGGAAGCTCTCCCTGAGCCTGATCCTCAGCTTCTCGCTGATTGCGGTATTCTCGCTGATCTTCAGCTGGACCAGCCACGCGCTGTGGCTGGCGGAGCTGACGCTGTTCCTGTGGGCGATGGCAACGTTTGCCACCGTTCCGGGCCTACAGATTAACGTGGTGCTCCACGGCAAAGAGGCGCCGAACCTGGTCTCGACGCTGAACATCTCTGCCTTCAACATCGGCAATGCGTTCGGTGCCTGGGCTGGTGGCGCGGTGATCGGCAGCGGCTATGGATTGACCGGCGTACCGGTGGCCGCCGCCGTGCTGGCGCTGGGCGGGCTGGTTCTCTGCCTGATCACCTTCCGCTCGTCAGGCGGGCAGACGCAGGCCGTCAGCGCCTAGTGCAGCGCCTCCGCAAGGCGCTGGTTGACCAGGCTGATATGCGCCAGTAAATGGTCGCAGAAGGCTTCAACCAGCGCCGAAGAGGGGCGATGCCGCGGCCGGACGAGGCTGACGGTGAACGGCACCTCGATGCTGAATCGCCGGATAGCCACGCCGCTGCCAGCATAGTCCAGCGCGGTCAGCGGATTGACAATCGACACCCCCACCCCAGCTCTGACCATCGCGCAGACGGACGCCGCGCTGTGCGTCTCCAGCACCATTCTGCGCTTTACCCCTTGCTCAATGAACAGATTATCCAGCAGCTGGCGATAGCTGTCGGTACGCGACAGGCTGATATAGTCCTGGTCGGCAAAGTCGGCCGGGGTGAGACAGGTTTTCGCCGTCAGCGCGTGGCCTTTGGGCAGCACGCAGACTTCGTTGCCGGTGAACAGTGCTGTGCGTTCGGTTCCGGCTGGCGTCTGCTGGGTTTCCGTCAGCCCCAAATCGTAACGCTGGGCGGAGAGCCACTCCTCCAGCAGGGGCGACTCTTGGGGAATAATATTCAGGCTGACGTCCGGGTAGCGCTGTAAAAATGGCTGGCAGAAGAGCGGCAGCAGCGACTGAGAAAAGACCGGCAGGCAGGCGATGGAGAGCTCGCCCTGGCGAAACTGCCGCAGGCCTTCGGCGGCGCTGATGATTCTGTCGAGGCCGTACCAGGAGCGCTGAACCTCTTCAAACAGCCGCAGACCCTGAACGGTAGGCTGCAAGCGTCCGCGCACGCGGTCAAACAGCTTCAGCCCGGCCAGCTTCTCAAAGCGGGCCAGCTCGCGGCTAACGGTAGGCTGCGAGGTGTTGAGCAGGGCGGCCGCGGCGGTGAGGTTGCCGGTGGTCACCACGGCGTGGAAGATTTCAATCTGTCGCAGCGTAATGCCAGCCATACGCATGTCCTCCGGCGTGAGTTCAAAGGTATATCATGGATGAATAGACTCCCTTAAAACAGATATTTTTCATCCGCATCTGGCTGTGGCGTAATAACCTCATCATTTTCAGGAGAGTCCCTATGCCACGCTCACTTACCGACACCAATACGGCTTTAACCCGCGATAACCTGCTGCCGCTGGTCAGGCACTATGGCGGCCCGGTCTGGGCCTATGACGCCAGCGTCATTACGCAGCGCATCGCGCAGCTGAAGCAGTTTGACGTGGTGCGCTTCGCGCAGAAAGCCTGCTCGAACATTCATATCCTGCGGCTGATGCGCGCGGCGGGAGTGAAGGTTGATTCAGTGTCCCTTGGGGAAATCGAGCGTGCGCTGGTGGCGGGATTCGTGCCGGGCGGCGATGAAATCGTCTTTACGGCCGACGTGGTCGATGAGCCGACGCTGGCTCGGCTGACCGAACTGAAAATCCCGGTCAACGCTGGTTCTGTCGATATGCTGCACCAGCTGGGCGAAGTTTCGCAAGGGCACCCGGTATGGCTACGCGTCAACCCCGGTTTTGGTCACGGCCACAGTCAGAAAACCAATACCGGCGGTGAGAACAGCAAGCACGGCATCTGGCATACTGATTTGCCGCTGGCGCTGGCGGCAATTCAGCAGCACGGGCTGAAGCTGACCGGCATTCATATGCACATCGGTTCCGGCGTGGACTACGGTCATCTGGAGCAGGTGTGCGAAGCGATGGTCAATCAGGTGATTGGCTTCGGTCAGGATCTGGAGGCGATTTCAGCCGGGGGCGGTTTGTCGATTCCTTACCACTTTGGTGAAGAGGCTATCAATACCGAACATTATTTCGGCCTGTGGGATGCGGCTCGTCAGCGCGTGGCCCAGCACCTTGGACATGCGGTGAAGCTGGAGATTGAACCAGGGCGTTTTCTGGTGGCGGAGTCTGGCGTGCTGGTTTCCAAAGTCCGCGCAGTGAAACAGATGGGCAGCCGTCACTTTGTGCTGGTTGACGCAGGGTTTAACGACCTGATGCGCCCGGCGATGTACGGCAGCTACCATCATATTTCGGCCATTGCGGGCGACGGCCGCGAGCTGGATGAGCAGAACACGATCGAGAGCGTCGTAGCGGGGCCACTGTGCGAATCGGGTGACGTGTTTACCCAGTTGGAAGGAGGCAAAGTGGAAACGCGCGCGCTGCCGCAGGTGAAGCCGGGAGACTATCTGGTGTTTCATGATACCGGAGCCTATGGCGCGTCCATGTCCTCCAACTACAACAGCCGCCCGCTGCTGCCGGAGGTGCTGTTCGAAAACGGCACGCCGCGCCAGATCCGCCGTCCGCAAACGATTCAGGAACTGCTGGCGCTGGAGCTGTAGCAGGGCGCCTGGGGAGAAAGTGTGATGACCACGCTACGCATCATTCCGCTGGCGGCAGCGCAGGCGCATATCGAAACGGTGACCGACTGGCTCTGGCAGGCGTTTGGCAGCGCAACCAGCCGACCGTTTTTCGCCAGCATTCTGACCAGCAGCCTGAGCGGCGCCGATCTTCCCGTCACCTGGGTTGCGGTTGACGGCGAGCGGGCCGTCGGCACGGTAGGGCTGTGGCGCTGTGATTTAATCAGCCGTCAGGACCTTTACCCGTGGCTGGCGGCGCTGTACGTCGATGAAAGCTATCGGGGACGCGGGCTGAGCGAGCAGCTCCAGCAAACGGTGATGGCAGAAAGCTTGCGGCGTGGCTTCGGGGATCTTTATCTCTATTCAGCCTGCGCGGCCTATTACGAGCGGTTTGGCTGGCGGTATCTGGGCGACGCGCTGGATTACCCGGATAAAACGGTGCGGCTTTACCATAAGTCGTTGAGAGAAAACTAATTACGGTAGCAATGAGCGGACAGGCGGAATGGCTTCCGCCTCTCTTTTGCCCGTCGATCAGCCTGGCGATCCGACCGAATGACGGCGAACCAGCGTGGGGCTGAACATATTGGTCACCTCTGGCAGCGGCTGATTGTTAGCTAACGCCAGCGCAAGTGCGGCAGCCTGCTGGGCCATGGTCACAATCGGATAGCGTACCGTGGTCAGGCGAGGGCGAACGTAGCGCGACACCAGCACGTCATCAAAGCCAATCAGCGACATCTCCTCCGGGACCCGCACGCCGTTGTCGCTCAGCACCGCCAGCGCACCGGCCGCCATCGAATCGTTGTAGCAGGCAACGGCGGTGAACTGCCTGCCGCGCCCCAGCAGCTCGGTCATGGCCTGCTCGCCGCCCACTTCATCCGGCTCACCCAGCGCCACCAGCCGATCGTTGCAGGGCAGGTTATGCTCCTTCAGGGCATCGTAGTAGCCCTGCAAACGATCTTCGGTATCGGAAATAGGATGGGTCGAGCAGATATAGGCAATGTTTTGGTGCCCCTGCTGAATCAGATGGCGCGTCGCCAGCCAGGAACCGTAGCGATCGTCCAGCGCGATGCAGCGTTCCTCAAACCCTGGCAGCGCACGGTTAATCAGCACCATGCCGGGGATCTGCTTCATCAGCGGGATCAAATCCGCATCGGGAATTTTTTTGGCATGGATCACCAGCGCGCCGCAGCGATGGCGGATTAGCTGCTCGATCGCCTGACGCTCTTTCTGTTCGTTGTGGTAACCGTTACCAATCAGCAAAAAGTTGCCAGTTTCATAGGCAACCTGCTCCACGGCCTTCACCATCGCGCCGAAGAAAGGGTCGGACACATCACCTACTAACAGCCCCATGGTTTCCGTCGACTGCTGCGCCAGCGCGCGTGCGTTAGCATTAGGGTGATATTGCAGCTGCTCCATCGCACTGGTAACGGCCAGGCGTGAGCTTTCGCTCGCCTTTGGCGAATTGTTAATTACGCGGGAAACCGTTGCCACGGAAACGCCCGCGAGCCTGGCAACATCCTTAATGGTAGCCATTGTTAAGAGCCTTCCAGGGTAAGCGTTTACATAGCTGTTCAGTGTTGCGGAAAATCCCTGTTACTTCAAGCACACAGAATGCCAGCGGCGTCGCAAAGCTGGATAAATCAGCCCATTCTGCCGTGGGCGGCGGCACGCATATATTCAGCTTTGTAAAAAAACGCTATGCTGGCCTGCCAAAAATCTATCGCCTGCCGGACCCTGCTATGACCATTAAAAAAGTGCCGCATCTTGCCCACTGGGGCGCGTTCACCGCTGTTGTTGAGGATGGGAAGCTGCTGCGCTGCGAGCCTTTTTTTGCCGATCGGGACCCGTCGCCGATGCTTAACAGCATTCCTGAACTGGTCTACTCCGACCGACGTATCCGTCAGCCAATGGTGCGCCGCTCGTGGCTGGCGTCGCGCGAGAAAAGCGATCGCACGCTGCGCGGGCGCGAAGATTTTGTGGCGGTAGACTGGGAAACGGCGCTGGATCTGGTGGCGGAAGAAAATCGCCGCGTGCGCGATCGCTACGGCCCGTCGGCCATTTTTAACGGTTCCTACGGCTGGTCATCAGCCGGTCGCGTCAACCACGCACGTACGCTGATTCGCCGCTTCTATTTCACCGGCGGCGGCGGCATCGATCAATTGGGTAACTACAGCTGGGGAGCCGCCCAGTTCTTCCTGCCCTACGTTATCGGCACCTATATGCCGCTGACCGGCAGGGTGACAGACTGGCCAGGCGTGGTGGAACACTGCGACATCTTTATCGCCTTTGGCGGGCTGGCGCTGAAAAATAGTCAGGTTGCCTCCGGCGGCGCCGGGCAGCACAGCCTGAAGCCAGCCCTGCTTGAGCTGGCGGCAAAGGGCACGCCAGTGGTGAATATCAGCCCGATGCGCGACGATTGCCCTGAGTTTGTTAACGCCGAGTGGATCCCCATCCGCCCGAATACTGATGTGGCGCTAATGCTGGCGCTTGGCTTTGAAATCGAACGTCTGAACGCAGTCGATACGGCGTTTTTACACTCTCACTGCGTCGGCTATCCGCAGCTGCGCAGCTATCTGCTGGGCGAGAGCGACGGCACGCCGAAAACGCCTCGCTGGGCCAGCGATATTACCGGTATTCCCGCCCTGCGTATTGAGCAGTTGGCAAAGCAGCTGATTGGCAAGCGCAGCTTCATTACCTGCTCTTATTCCGTGCAGCGAGCTCACCGTGGCGAGCAGCCTTACTGGATGATGATTGCGCTCTCGTCGATGCTGGGTCAGCCGGGCCTGCCGGGAGCGGGCTTCTCCTTCGGCCACGGCTCGATGAACAGCGTAGGCAATCCACGCGTTGAAGGCCCTGCGCCGTTGATGTCCACCGGCGTGAATCCGATCGCTGACCAGGCTATTCCGGTGGCCCGCATCAGCGACATGCTGCTCCATCCCGGCGAGCCGTATACGTTCCAGGGGCAAACGCTGACCTACCCGGATATTCACCTGATCCACTGGGCTGGCGGCAATCCGTTCCACCACCATCAGCAGCTCAACCGGCTGGTTGAGGGCTGGCAGCGCCCCGATACGGTGATTGTGCAGGACATTGTCTGGACGCCAGCGGCACAGATGGCGGATATCGTACTGCCGGTGACCACCACGCTGGAGCGCAATGATATCGGCGGCTCCTCGCGCGACCGTTTTGTGCTGGCGATGCATCAGGCAATCGACCCGCAGCATCAGGCGCGTAACGATTTCGATATATTTGCCGATCTGGCCGAGCGTCTGGGCTACCGGGACACCTTTACCGAAAAGCGTAATGAAGCGCAGTGGATCGAGCATCTTTATCAGCAGTGCGCCGTTGCGCACCACCAGAAGGGAATTCACTTCCCGGAATTCAAAACTTTCTGGGACGAAGGCTACGTTGAAATTCCGCAGGGAGAGAAGCCCTTCGTCTTTATGGAAGCGTTCCGCGCCGATCCCGTGGCGAATCCGATTAAAACCGCCAGCGGTAAAATCGAGCTGTTCAGCGAAACCATCGCCAGCTATCAGCTGCCGGATTTTGCACCCCATCCGGAATGGCAGCCGCCGCAAGAGTGGCTGGGGGCCGGGATCAGCCAACGCTTCCCGCTGCATATGATCTCCATTCAGCCCAGCGACAGGCTGCACAGCCAGATGGACGCCGTTCCCTCGGTACAGGCCAACAAAACGGCAGGACATGAAACGCTGTGGATGCATCCTCAGGATGCGGCGGCGCGTGGGATTGCCAGCGGCGAGGTGATTGACGTCAGTAACGATCGGGGCAGGATGCTGGCTGGCGTCAGGCTTACCGACGGCGTCAGTCCGGGCGTGGTGCTGATCTCGACCGGCGCCTGGTTCGATCCCGGCTTTGGCAAAGCCTGGCAGCCGTACGATCGCGCCGGTAACCCAAACGTCCTGACGCTGGATATCGGTACTTCTTCGCTAACTCAGGGCCCGAACGCGATGAGCTGCCTGGTAGAGATTAAAAAGGCGAAAGATTGCAAAAATGCCTAAGAATCACATAGCTGGTTACAGTTTGCGGTGAACTGTTGCGAATCCTGGCTGGCGACCCGACTGGCCAGGTTGCTACAGTTTAAGTCCCAGAGGTATTGATGGGTGAACATCAAAAAGTTTTCATGCTTTGTTTCACCGACCTGCGCAGATGCGCAGGTTTTTTTTGTCTGAAAGTCGCCGGGATGTTGTTAACTTATTGAATATGTTAGCTTTAAAGGAATTTACCCTCCCGGTATGCGCGCCGACAATCACGATCTGAAACACAGTTTCCCTGTTATCTCCCCGGCATTTTTTGTATAACTCCCAGACAGTTATCCTGCACCTATAACCAGAAGACCCATGTCGCGCTTAAAGAAATTACTCGCAAAAGATCAGGCAAAATCGCCGTTTCATCCGCTCCGTTTCCGTTTGATTTGCGTCGGAGTCTTTGCCTGTCTGGTCGTGCTGCTGGCGCGCGTAGGGGATTTACAGCTCATTAACCATCCGATGCTGGAGAAGCAGGCCGACGAACGCTCGCTGCGTACCGTGGCGCTGCCGACAAACCGGGGCACGCTGCTGGACCGTAACGGCGAAGCGCTGGCGCTGAGCGTCCCGTCGAGGGACATCATTGCCGACCCGCAGCGCGTGCTGGAAGCCCACCCGGATTTCACCAGCGCTAAATGGGAATATCTGGCCAACGCCCTCGACCAGCGTCCCGAGCAGATCGCCAGCCAGATCAATGCCAACCCCAAACGTCGCTTTCTCTACCTCGGGCGTAAAATTGAGCTGGGTATCGCCAAGGATATTGCCAAACTGCACCTGGCGGGGATCAGTACCGTTTATGACGACAGCCGCTTCTATCCTATGAGCGATGCCACCGGTCCGCTGCTGGGCATTGTCGGGGCCGATAACAGCGGACTGACCGGACTGGAAAAAGGGTTCGATAAGGTGTTGCAGGGCACGCCGGGCGAAGAGAAATATCGCCAGGACGCCAACGGTAACATCGTGGCGATGCTCAACTACGAGCCGCCGCACCAGCCGCCTACCGTGCAGCTCAGCATCGACAAATTCGATCAGTACACCATGTACAGCAAACTGCGTGACGGCGTGCTGCTGAACAAAGCGGACTCCGGCGCGGCCGTGCTGATTAAAATCGATACCGGCGAAATCCTTGGGATGGCCTCATATCCCTCATTTAACCCGAACAATTTTGTAAACGTCTCGGCCAACCAGATGCGCAATACGGCGATCAACGACAGCTACGAACCGGGTTCAACCGTGAAGCCGCTGGTGGTGATGGAAGGGCTGATCCGCAAGCTGGTCAGGCCGGATTCGGTGCTGGATACCACGCCGTACCGCGTTAATGGTCACCTGATCCGCGACGTGGGGCACTGGCCGCGCCTGACCATGACCGGTATTTTGCAGAAATCGAGCGATATCGGCGTTTCGCATATCGCGCTGGCGATGCCTGCCGAGGTGCTGGTGAATACCTTCAGCTCATTCGGGCTGGGCAAGCCGACCGGACTGGGGCTGACCGGTGAGAGCGTGGGCTACTTCCCGCTGCACCGTGAGCGCTGGGCGGATATCGAACGCGCGACCTTCTCGTTTGGTTACGGCCTGCGCGTGACGCCGCTGCAAATTGCCCGTGAATATGCCACGCTCGGCTCGTTTGGCGTCTACCGTCCGCTGTCGATCACCAAGGTAACGCCACCGGTTATCGGCACGCGCGTGGCCGATGAGGATACCGTGCGCTCCGTTGTGCATATGATGGAGAGCGATGCGCTACCGGGCGGCAGCGGGGTGCGAGCGGCGGTGCCGGGCTATCGTCTGGCGATCAAAACCGGTACGGCGGAGAAAATGGGCGACAGCGGGAAATACGACGGCGGCTACATCAACTACACCGCAGGCGTCGCGCCAGCCAGCAATCCGCAGGTCGCGCTGGTGATTATGATCAACCACCCAACGGCGGGCGACCACTTCGGTGGTTCAGTCGCCGCGCCGGTGTTCGGTAATATTATTGGCCCGGTGCTGAAGCATATGAATGTGGCACCGGACGCGCTTTACTCCACCCACAGCGGCTGAAGGGCGAGCCTGCCAGACTTACACACATCTCTTAACCGATCTTTTGCACTTTCGAAACAGCCCCGATCGCGGCTGTAGAGTAGGGTAAAGCCATCGCGAGCTGACTCCGTATTCCATCAGCTCGCGTCAGCCCCTTTTGTGTTGGTAGCGCTGAAGGGGCGTTTTTTCCCTGGAAGGTCAAAAGAGGGATTTCGCTCTGAAACTAACAAAAAAGCACAAAAGGAATCGTTTGCCTGGCAGGGCTGGCGCGATTCAGCACGAAAAGCCTATCGGTAGCGTTTGGACACTCAATTTAGCGCAAACTTAACATTGCTGGTTTTCAGGCCCTCCTATAATTAACTTCTTTTTTGAGAATAATCACTCTCATTACTATTTTGTTTCCTCCATAGTGAGACTTCACCATGCGCTTAAAAACCCTCTCAGCGAGCCTGATATTTTTGCTGGCTGCCTGTGACCAGCATGTCACACCAGCAGCCAGTAGCCAGCCAACCCCGGTAGGGGTAATGACGCTGCGTAGCGAGCCCGTTACGCTTTTTACCCAACTGCCCGGACGGACGACTGCCGTGCGGACGGCCGAAGTTCGTCCGCAGGTCAGCGGTATCATTCTTAAACGCCTGTACAAGGAAGGGAGCGAGGTGAAGGCGGGCGAGTCGCTGTATGAAATCGATCCGGCCAGCTATCAGGCGACGTACGACAAGGCTGAAGCCACGCTGACTAACGCCAACAGGCTGGCCCAGCGCTACAAACCGCTGGCGGCGGCGCATGCCATCAGCGGGCAGACTTATGACGATGCCGTCGCGGCCGCCCGCGAAGCGCAGGCCGATCTGGAAACCGCACGCGTCAACCTGAACTACACCAAAGTGCGCGCGCCTATTAGCGGTCATATCGGCCGCTCCCTTTCCACGGAAGGCGCGCTGGTGACCAACGGCCAGACCAGCTATCTCACCACCATTCAGCAGCTTGATCCTATTTATGTCGACGTCAGCGAGTCTTCGCAGGACCTGCTGCGCCAGCGCGCGGCGCTGGCAGACGGCAGGCTAAAGGCGGTAGGGGACAACGCGGCGGCGGTGAAGCTGACGCTGGAAGACGGCAGCGGCTATGCGCAGGAAGGCAAGCTGGAATTCTCGGAAGTGACGGTTGATGAAGGCACCGGCAGCGTAACGATGCGCGCGTCATTCCCTAACCCAAACCGGGTACTGCTTCCCGGCATGTTCGTTCACGCCAGTTTCCCACAGGGCATTGCTGAGCAGGGCATTCTTGCGCCGCAGGAAGCCATCATGCACGACAGCAAAGGCAATCCTTACGTCTTCGTTGTTAACGCGGATAGCACCGTGGCCCAGAGGAGCATTACCACTGGCGAAACGATCGGCGCTAAATGGCTGGTCACTTCAGGACTGAAGTCCGGGGAGCGGGTGGTCGTCGATGGCCTACAGAGCATCCGTGCCGGTGCGAAGGTGACGGCGAGCGAAAGTCAGGAAAAGTCGGCGCCGCAGGCCAATCTGACCACCACCGATCCTTCAGCGCAGTAGAGGAAATCTGATGTCTAAATTCTTCATTGAACGCCCCATCTTTGCCTGGGTGGTGGCGATCATGGTGATGCTGGTCGGCGGTCTTGCGATCCTTAAACTGCCGATCAACCAGTATCCCAATATTGCCCCTCCGGCCATTTCGGTGCAGGTTACCTACCCGGGCGCCAGCGCGGACACCGCGCAGAACACCGTGGTTCAGGTTATCGAACAGCAGCTGAGCGGCCTTGATAACATGCGCTACATCGAGTCGCAGAGTAACAGCGACGGCAGCGCCACCCTCATTGTGACCTTCGATCAGGGGACCGACCCGGACATCGCCCAGGTTCAGGTGCAGAACAAAGTGTCGCTGGCCGAGTCTCAGCTGCCGACCGAGGTGACTCAGCAGGGCATTAACGTACGTAAGTATCAGGCTAACTTTATGCTGGTCGTCAGCCTGATCTCTACCAATGGCAAAATGAGCAACGGCGATCTCGCCGATCTGCTGGTTTCCAAACTGGAAGATCCGATTTCCCGCACCAAAGGCGTGGGCGACTTTATGGTGATGGGATCGGAATACGGGATGCGTATCTGGCTCGATCCGGCCAAATTGTATAAATACCAGCTGATTCCGGGCGACGTATCGACGGCTATCAGTCAGCAGAACGTCCAGATTTCCAGCGGTAAGCTGGCGGGGCTGCCGACTACGCCGGGCGCAAAATTCAGCGCCACCATCATCGGTAAAACGCGTTTGCAGTCGGTGAAACAGTTCGAAAATATTCTGCTCAAGGTCAATGCGGACGGTTCGCAGGTG
Organism: Erwinia typographi; assembly: GCF_000773975.1. Taxonomy (GTDB): domain Bacteria; phylum Pseudomonadota; class Gammaproteobacteria; order Enterobacterales; family Enterobacteriaceae; genus Erwinia; species Erwinia typographi. The sequence continues at coordinate 48,780 of NZ_JRUQ01000097.1, read as the reverse complement.
CGCCTGCGCGACGTGGCTAAGGTCGATCTGGGGCCGCAGGATTACAGTATCTCCGCCACCTACAACGGCAAGCCTTCTGCCGGTATCGCGCTGCGTCTTGCCAGCGGAGCCAACGTGCTGGACGCCATTAACGCGGTCCAGGCCACCGTTGACGCTCTCAAGCCGTCGCTGCCGGACGGCGTGGAGGTGGAGTTCCCCTACAATACTGCGCCGGTGGTGAGCGCCTCGATTGAAGAAGTGGTGAAAACCCTGTTCGAAGCGATTGCGCTGGTCTTTCTGGTGATGCTGCTGTTCCTGCAAAACCTGCGCGCCACGCTAATCACCACGATGGTGGTGCCGGTAGTGCTGCTGGGGACTTTTGGCATTCTGTCCGCCTGCGGCTACACCATCAACACCCTGACGATGTTCGGGATGGTGCTGGCGATCGGGCTGCTGGTGGATGACGCCATTGTGGTGGTGGAAAACGTTGAGCGAGTGATGCACGACGAGGGGCTTGATCCGAAAGCCGCAACGATAAAATCGATGGAGCAGATTCAGGGCGCGCTGTTTGGCATCGCGCTGGTGCTCTCGGCGGTGCTGCTGCCAATGGCTTTCTTCAGCGGATCCACCGGGGTTATTTACCGCCAGTTCTCCCTGACGATCGTCTCGGCGATGGCTCTGTCGGTACTGATGGCGCTGATCTTCACCCCAGCGCTGTGCGCCACGATGCTGAAACCGGGTTCAGCCGAACACAAAACCAAAGGCATGGCGGGCTGGTTTAACCGTAAATTCGATGCCGGCACGCTGCATTATACCAACAGCGTTGGCACGGTGATTTCCAAACGCAATCTGTTCCTGGTCATTTATCTGGTGCTGGTGGCCGCGACCGGCTATCTGTTCACTCGCGTGCCCACCTCTTTCCTGCCGGATGAGGATCAGGGGGTGATGATGATGCAAACCACGCTGCCTGCCAATGCCTCCAGCGAACGAACTCAGCAGGTGCTGGATGAGATCCAGTCCTGGCTGCTGAAAAACGAGCCGGAAGTCAGCTCGGTGTTCTCGCCAAATGGGTTCAGCTTCTCGGGGCGCGGGGAAAACACCGCCATGTCATTCGTGTTGCTGAAGCCGTGGGCGCAGCGTAACGCTGACCAGACGGTACAAAAGCTGGCGCAGCGCACGATGGCGCATTTCTCTACGTTGCAGGATGCCAGGGTATTTGCCTTAGTACCGCCTGCGGTAATGGAACTGGGGAACGCGACGGGCTTCGATTTCTTCCTGCAGGACACCAATAACCAGGGGCATGAGGCGCTGATGGCCGCGCGCAATCAGTTCCTCGGCATGGCGGCGCAGGACAAGCGCCTGATGGCGACCCGGCCGAACGGAATGGAAGATGAGCCGCAGTATCATCTGATTGTTGACGATGAACGCGCGCAGGCGCTGGGGCTGAGCCTGGAAGATATCAACAACACGCTCTCCACCGCGTGGGGCTCAACCTACGTCAATCAGTTCATCTACAACGGCCGCGTGAAGAAAGTCTATTTGCAGGGTAATGCCGGATCGCGCGTCTCGCCTGAAGATCTGAATAAGTGGTATTTCCGCAACAGCAGCGGCGAGATGGTGCCTTTCTCGGCCTTTGGCAGCGGGAAATGGGAGTACGGTTCGCCTCGCTATGAGCGCTTTAACGGCGTCTCTGCGGTAGAAATTATGGGATCGCCAGCGGCTGGCTACAGCTCGGGCGACGCGACAAAAGCCGTGGAGGAGATTGCCGCCAAACTGCCCGCGGGCTTCAGGGTGCAGTGGCACGGCCTCTCTTATGAAGAGCAGAGTTCCGGCTCGCAGACGCCTGCCCTGTATACCATTTCGATCCTGGTGGTGTTTCTCTGCCTGGCGGCGCTATATGAGAGCTGGTCTATTCCCTTCTCGGTGGTGCTGGTGGTGCCGCTCGGCGTGCTCGGCACCATTCTGGCGGTGCTGATGCGCGGGCTGGAGAACGACGTGTTCTTCCAGGTCGGACTGCTCACTACCGTCGGCCTGGCGGCGAAAAACGCCATTCTGATCGTGGAGTTCGCTAAAGAGCTGCATGAGAAGGGGGGCAAGGGGCTGGTGGAGGCGGCGCTGGAAGCCGCAAGGTTACGTATCAGGCCGATCATTATGACCTCGATGGCTTTTGTGCTCGGCGTGCTGCCGCTGACGATGTCCAGCGGGGCTGGGGCAGGTAGCCAGCACTCGATCGGGACGGCGGTGGTTGGCGGGATGATCACCGCGACCTTCCTCGCCATCTTCTTTGTGCCGATGTTTTACGTCGTGGTGGCGCAGCGTTTCTCTGGTAAGAAAAAAACCAAAACTGAGGTGGAAAATAATGCTTCATAAGACTTTCTCGCTGGCTGCCCTGCCGGTAGCGGTGATGCTGGTGCTGAGCGGCTGTACCATGGAGCCAAATTATCAGCGGCCTGCGCTGCCGGTGGCGGCGCACTACGACCAGCAGGGCAACGTCCAGCCAGGCAACGGGGCAGATATCAGCTGGCAGAACTTCTTCACCGATCCGATGATGCACAAGCTGATTGCCCTGTCGCTGGAGAATAACCGCGATCTGAGAGTGGCGGCGCTGAACGTCGACGTCGCGCGTTCACAGGTGCAAATTGACCGGGCAGCATTGCTGCCTTCGGTAGACCTGAGCGCTTCGCAGACCGCAGCACACCTGCCGGGCAATCTTTACAACACTTCTTCTACCGGGCCGGTCACCTACCATGAGCTGAACACCAGCCTGGGCGTGACCGCCTGGGAGCTGGACTTCTTTGGTCGCTTGCGTAGCCTGCGGGATCAGGCGCTGGAAAGCTATCTGGCTACCGCCGCTACCCAGCGCGCTACGCAAATCAGCCTGATCGCCGAAGTGGCCTCGGGCTATCTGTCGCTGTGCTCTGATAACGAGCTGCTGAAGCTGGCGCAGGATACGGTGAAAAGCCAGCAGGATTCCTATAACCTGACCAAACGCAGCTTCGACGGCGGCATCAGCAGCGAGCAGGATCTGGTGCAGGCCGAAACCTCGGTGCGCACGGCGCAGGCGGATGTGGCTTCCTACACCCGCCAGGTTCGCCAGGATGTGAACGCGCTGGCCCTGCTGGTCGGCACCAGGCTGCCGTCCGATATGCTGGCCAACGCGCGTCTGAACAAAGACTGGCACTTCCCGGCCACGCCGTCCGGCCTGCCTTCGGATCTGTTGACCCGTCGCCCGGATATCATCTCCGCCGAGCATGAACTGAAGGCGGCTAATGCCAACATCGGCGCGGCGCGCGCGGCCTTCTTCCCCAGCATCAGCCTGACCGCGTCGGGCGGCTCGACGTCGAGTAGCCTGGGTCATCTGCTGGAGGGCGGTACGGCGGCCTGGTCCTTTGGGCCGAGCATCACGCTGCCCATTTTCGACGGCGGGGTCAATTCGGCGAACCTGGATATTGCGCATTTGCAAAAGCGCATTGAAATAGCTGACTATGAAAAGTCGATTCAGACGGCGTTCAAAGAGGTTGGCGACGCGCTGGCTGGTCAGGACACCTACCTGGACGAGCTGAAGGCGCGCGAGCAGGATGAACAGGCGAATCAACGTAATTACGATTTTGCGCATATCCGCTATGATGAAGGCGTGGATAGCTACCTCAACGTGTTGGTGGCGCAGCGTTCACTGTATGCGGCGCAGCAGTCGCTAATAACCACTCGTTTAGGGCGGTTGAACCAGCAAATTACGCTGTATAAAGCGCTTGGCGGCGGATGGAAATCATGATTTCCCTGATTTTCTTACGAAATCCTTACGTTCTGAGGATGGAATTTAACCAGCCCGCTCGCCCATAATAGCGTCAGGCCAGCCATGTTGGCCTGACCTTTTTTCAGGCGGAAGCATAAGCCTCCGTTGAACCCTTTGCCTTACTTTACTCAACAGAACCTCATGATCTCAACGACTAAGAACACTTCATCTTCCCGACGTAGAAAAATCCTTATAGCGATCCTGGTCATTGTCGTTGCACTGTTGGCCTGGCGTTTCTGGCCGCACAGCGGCAATCATGCTGGCGCTCCAGGCGGTATGGGGGGGATGGGCGGACACGGCGGGCCTGGTATGATGTCGGGAATGGCGACGCCAGTGCATAGCGGGCAGGTGACGACGGCGGACGTGCCGGTTTATCTGAACGCGCTGGGTACGGTGATTCCCAACGCCACGGTGACGGTCACCAGTCGTGTTGACGGACAGCTGGTGAAAGTGTTCTTTACCGAGGGGCAAAAGGTTGAGGCCGGGCAGGTGCTGGCGCAGATCGATCCGCGCAGCTATCAGGCGACGCTGGCGCAGTACCAGGGCGATTTGAGCGAGAATCAGGCGCTGCTGAAAAGCGCCGAGCTGACGCTGGCTCGTTACCGCAAGCTGTTTGCTCAGGACTCGCTCTCCCGCCAGGATCTGGACACGCAGATCGCCACCGTAGGGCAATACAGCGGTACGATTAAAGCGGATGAGGCGCAGATCGCCGCTGCTAAGCTGAACCTTGAGTTTGCCAAAATCACCTCGCCGATTGCCGGACGCGCTGGTTTACGGCTGGTGGATGCGGGCAATATGGTGCACAGCACGGATACCACCGGCATCGTGACCATCACCCAGACGCAGCCTGCCGCCGTGACCTTCAGCGTGCCGCAAAGTAATATCCCGGTCCTGCTGAAATCGCTGCACAGCGGCCAGAGCCTGCCGGCCATCGCCTTCGATCAGGAGGGGAGCAGCCAGCTGGCGGAGGGCAGCGTGCAGTTTATCAGTAACCAGATTGATACCAGCACCGGGTCGGTAGCGCTGAAGGCGCTGTTCGCCAACAAGGATGAGGCGCTCTATCCCAATCAGTTCGTTAATCTGCGTCTGCAAACCGGCACGCTGAAGCAGGCCACGGTGATCCCTGCGCAGGCGCTACAGCTGAGCAGCGACGGCAGCTTTGTCTACGTGATCAATAAAGATCTGACCGTGACGCGCAAAGAGGTGAAAACCGGCCCGACGCTGGGCGAGACGCAGCAGGCGATACTTTCCGGCGTCAGCGCTGGTGAGCAGGTGGTGACTGAAGGCATCGATCGCCTGAGTAACGGCAGCAAAGTGAAGGTGATTACCGCAGAAGAAACCAAGGCCGCTGGCGGGAGCGCGAAAGCGCAATGAATCCTTCGCGCATCTTTATCGAACGTCCGGTTGCCACCATCCTGCTGATGGTCGCGGTGATGCTTTCCGGGATCTTCGCCTACCGTTTACTTTCCACCTCGGCGCTGCCGCAGGTGGATTACCCAACCATTCAGATCACCACGCTTTATCCGGGAGCCAGCCCGGACGTGATGGCGTCATCGGTCACGGCTCCGCTGGAGCGTCAGCTTGGACAGATGGCCGGTCTGAGCCAGATGGCCTCCAGCAGCTCTAGCGGCTCATCGGTGATTACGTTGAAATTCTCCCTCGACCTGTCGCTGGACGTGGCCGAACAGGAAGTTCAGGCGGCAATCAACGCGGCGGACAGCCTGCTTCCTGATGATTTGCCTAACCCGCCGACCTACAAAAAAGTCAATCCGGCCGACACGGCGGTGATTACCCTGGCGGCCAGTTCGGACACGCTGCCGCTGATTAAAGTGCAGGATCTGGTTAACACCCGCATTGCGCTGAAGCTTTCGCAAATTTCCGGCGTGGGTATGGTTACGCTGGCGGGCGGCCATCAGCCTGCGATCCGCGTGCAGGTGGACCCGAAAGCGCTGGCCGCTCACGGGCTGACGCTGGAAGACGTCAACACGCTGATCGGCAACAGCAACGTTAACGGCTCGAAGGGCGGTTTTGACGGCCAGTATCACTCGGTGACCATTGATGCCAACGACCAGCTGCGCACGGCGGAAGAGTACGGCAACCTGATCCTGACCTACCAGAACGGCTCGGCGCTGAGGCTGCACGATATCGCCCATATCCAGCAGGCGGCAGAGAATACCTTCCAGACCGCCTGGGCCAACAATACGCCAGCGATCGTCATCAGCGTGCAGCGTCAGCCCGGCGCTAACGTTATATCGGTGGTCGATGCGATAAAAGCTCAGCTGCCGACCTTGCAGGCTGCGCTGCCGGACGGCGTGAAGGTGCAGATCCTCTCCGATCGCACCCAGACCATCCGTGCGTCAATCAGCGACGTGCAGTTTGAGCTGATGCTGTCGGTGGCGCTGGTGGTGATGGTGACCTTCCTGTTCCTGCGCAACGTGGCGGCTACGCTGATCCCCAGCATTGCCGTACCGCTGTCGCTGATCGGCACCTTCGGCGTAATGTACCTGGCAGATTTCAGCCTGAACAATCTGTCGCTGATGGCGCTGACCATCGCCACCGGTTTCGTTATTGATGATGCGATAGTGGTGGTAGAGAATATCTCGCGCAGGCTGGAGCAGGGCGAGACGCCCATGCAGGCGGCGCTGAACGGCTCCCGGCAAATCGGCTTTACCATTATTTCACTGACGTTCTCGCTGATTGCCGTGCTGATCCCGCTGCTGTTTATGGGCGACGTCGTCGGGCGACTGTTCCGCGAGTTTGCGATTACCCTGGCCGTCTCGATTCTGGTGTCGATGGTGGTGTCACTGACCCTGACGCCGATGCTGTGCGCCTGGCTGCTGCGCCATATTCCCGAAGAGCGTCAGAGCCGCTTCTACCGCAAGGGCGGAGAGTTCTTTGATAAGTTGATCGCGGGTTACGATCGCCTGCTGACCATCGTCCTCAACCATCAGCGCCTGACTCTGCTGGTGGCGCTGGCGACGCTGGTGCTGACCGGGCTGCTCTACATGGTTATCCCGAAAGGTTTTTTCCCTTCCCAGGACACCGGGCTGATCCAGGGCGTGACCGTGGCGTCTCAGGATATTTCGTTTAGTGAAATGGCTAAGCGCCAGCAGCAGCTGGCGGCGATCGTGCTGAAGAATCCAGAGGTGGAAAGCCTCTCTTCGACCATCGGCATTGACGGCACCAATACCAGCCTGAACAGCGGACGGCTGCAAATAAACCTTAAACCGTTCGATGAGCGGGATGAGCGCGCGGATCGGGTGATTGCCGAGCTGAAGCAGGCCACTCAGGACGTGCCGGGCATTCAGCTGTATATGCAGGCCTCGCAGGATTTGACGGTCAACGACCAGGTCACGCCAGATCAGTATCAGTTCTCGCTGGATGATGCCGACAGTGAGAATCTGGTCAACTGGTCGCCGAAGCTGGTTGCCGCGCTGCAAAAGCGGCCTGAGTTCAGCTCCGTAGTGAGTAATCTTCAGGATCAGGGACAGGTCGCCTACGTTGAGCTGAACCGGGATGTGGCGGCGCGCTATGGCATTACCGCTGCCGATGTGGATACCGCGCTGTACAACGCTTTTGGTCAGCGTCTGGTCTCCACCATCTTCACCCAGTCGAATCAGTATCGCGTGGTGCTGGAAGTTGCGCCTGCCTGGCAAAAGTCCCCGGCCTCGTTTGATGATATTTATCTCGCGCCGTCCAGTAGCTCAACCAGCAGCTCAGATTCTGACTCGTCCAGCAGCAGCTCAGATGACGACAGTAGCACCAGTACCAGCACTACCGGGATGGTGAAGCTGACCGCGATTGCGAAAATCCATCAGCGGATCGGTTCTCTGACGCATATGCGCCTCAATCAGTTTCCGGCGGTTACCGTCTCCTTCAACCTTAACGACGGTTACTCGCTGGAGGACGCGCAAAAGGCCATCGCCGAAACGCAGCAAAGCCTGGCGCAGCCTTCCAGCATTACCCTGCGCTATCAGGGAGAAACCGCGGCCTTCCAGAGCGCAACCAGTAATACGCTGTGGCTGATCCTGGCCGCGCTGCTGACCATGTATGTAGTGCTGGGTATTCTTTATGAAAGTTTTATTCACCCGGTTACCATCCTTTCGACGCTGCCTTCCGCTGCGGTGGGCGCACTGCTGACGCTGCTGCTGGCGGGTACGGAGTTCAGCCTGATCGCGCTTATCGGGGTGATCCTGCTGATCGGCATTGTGAAAAAGAACGCGATCATGATGATCGACTTCGCGCTGGATGCGGAGAAGAACCAGCACCTCAGCCCGCGTGAGGCGATTCATCAGGCCTGCCTGCTGCGCTTCCGGCCAATTTTGATGACGACCATGGCTGCGCTGATCGGCGCGCTGCCGCTGATGCTGGCCTCCGGCTCCGGCGCGGAGCTTCGCCAGCCGCTGGGGCTGGTGATTGTTGGCGGACTGATCTTCAGCCAGGTGCTGACGCTGTTTTCCACGCCGGTCATCTACCTGTGGTTCGATCGTATGGCGGAGCGTGGACGTCGCAGAATGCGTAAAGCGGTAGATCGCGGATGAATATCACTCGCCTGTTTATCTTCCGGCCGGTTGCCACGCTGCTGCTGCCCCTGGCGCTGCTGCTGCTGGGCGTGCTGGGCTATCGCCTGCTGCCGGTGGCGCCGCTGCCGCAGGTGGATTTCCCGACCATTATGGTCACCGCCAAGCTGGCCGGGGCCAGCCCGGAGACGATGGCGGCGACGGTAGCTACGCCGCTGGAGCGATCGCTTGGCGAGATCGCGGGCATTACCGAGATGACCTCCAGCAGTTCGCAGGGCTCAACCAATATTATTTTGCAGTTCGATCTGAGCCGGGATATCAATGGCGCGGCGCGTGACGTGCAGGCGGCGATCAACGCCGCCCGCAGCCTGCTGCCCAGCAGCATGGCCACGCTGCCCACCTACCGGAAGGCCAACCCGTCCGACGCGCCGATTGTGATGCTGGCGCTGACCTCGACAACCCGTTCGAAAGGCGAGCTGTACGATATTGCCGACAGCAAAATCGACCAGAAAATTGCTCAGGTTCAGGGCGTCGGCGATGTGTCGCTGATGGGCAGCGCGCTGCCCGCCGTCAGAATCGATCTCCAGCCGCAGATGCTGACTCAGGCTGGTATTTCGCTGGATACCGTGCGCGCGGCGATAGCCAACAGCACCACCAATTTGCCAAAAGGGCTGTTGCAGGGCGATCGCCAGTCCTGGGTTGTCGACGGCAATGGCCAGATCGATCAGGCCAGCCAGTACAGCAAGCTGATCGTCAGCTATCAGGACGGCAAGGCGATCCGCCTCAGCGACGTAGCCACCGTCTATGATTCGGTGGAAGACAAGTACAACGTTGGCTACTACAACCAGACGCCTTCGGTGATGATTGGCGTGACCCGCCAGGCGGGAGCCAATATGCTGGCTACCATCGACGCGATCAAAGCGCAGCTTCCGGCGCTGCAAAAAGACTTACCGGCGGACGTGTCGCTGAAAATCGTGGTGGATCGCGGACCGAACGTCCGCTCCTCGCTTTACGATACCGAAGAGACGCTGCTGGTGGCGGTATTGCTGGTGATCGGCGTGGTCTTCGTGTTCCTGCGAAATGCTCAGGCGGTGCTGATCCCGGCGTTGGCTCTGCCGGTGTCGCTGATTGGCACCTGCGCCGTAATGTATATGCTCGGTTACAGCCTGGATAACCTGTCGCTGATGGCGTTGATTATTGCCACCGGCTTTGTGGTGGACGATGCGATTGTGGTGCTGGAAAACATCACGCGCTATATCGAAGAAGGGCTTAGTCCGGTTCGCGCCTCGCTGAAGGGTGCGCACGAGGTGAGCTTTACCGTGCTGTCGATGACCCTGTCGCTGGTGGCGGTGTTTATTCCGATCCTGCTGATGGGCAGCATCGTGGGGCGTTTGTTCCGCGAGTTTGCGGTAACGCTGACGGTTTCCCTGATTATCTCCATGCTGGTGTCGCTCAGCCTGACGCCAATGCTCTGTTCGCGACTGCTGAAGCGCAAGCCAAAGGTTAGCACGCGACCACACCCGGTTTATCAGTGGATTGAAAATGCCCTCAACAGTCTGCTGGCGGCCTACTCATCGGCGTTGAACTGGGTGATGCGCCACCAGCGGCTGACGCTGTTCAGCCTGATCCTGACAATCCTCCTCAACCTGTTCCTCTATTCGGTGGTGCAGAAAGGCTTCTTCCCGAATCAGGATACCGGCCTGCTGATGGGGATGCTGCGCGCCGATCAGAACGTCTCGTTCCAGGCGATGGAGCCGAAGCTTCAGCAGTTCGCCAAAATGATTGAGCAGGACCCGGCGGTGGACGGGGTGATGTCCTCCATGGGCAGCGGCGCGTTTGGCTCGCGCAACACGGCGAACTTCTTCGTGCATCTGAAGGATTTCGACCAGCGCGACGCCACGGCCACCGAGGTCGCTAACCGGCTGAGCGGCAAATCCAGCAACATCCCCGGCGTGCAGCTGTTCCTGATGGCCGCGCAGGATATTCATATCGGCGGACGCAGCGCCAACGCCAGCTATCAGTACAGCCTACAGGCTGACGATCTGGACACGCTGCGCATCTGGACGCCTAAGGTTAAAGCCGCGCTGGAAGCCATTCCGCAGCTGACCAGCGTCGATTCGGATTCGCAGACCGGCGGCCAGGAGGTGATGATCACTATCGATCGCGATCGGGCGAAACGGCTTGGCGTGGATGCGAACATGGTCGATACGCTGCTGAATAATGCGTTTGCCCAGCGGCAGGTGGCGACCCTGTATAAAACGCTCAACCAGTATCACGTAGTGATGTCGTTGCAGGACGCCTACACCCGCGATGCGGATATGCTGCAAAAAATGTACGTGGTCAACGATCAGGGGGATCGGGTGCCGATCTCCGCCTTTGCCAGCTTCAGCGGAGCTAATGCGCCGCTTTCGGTCGCGCACCAGGGACAGTCAGCCACCAGCACCATTGCCTTTAACCTGGCCGATGGCGTTTCGCTGGAGCAGGCTCAGGCGCTGATTAAAACGGCGATGGCAAAGATAGCGCTGCCGGATAGCATCCAGGCCGGATTCCAGGGCACGGCGAAAGAGTTCGCCGCGCTCTCGGCCTCCATGCCGTGGCTGATCCTGGCCGCGCTGGCCGCCGTGTATATCGTGCTCGGGGTGCTGTACGAAAGTTACATCCACCCGCTGACCATTCTCTCTACGCTGCCTTCTGCCGGCGTGGGCGCGCTGCTGCTGCTGTTGCTGACCAACACCCAACTGACGGTGATCGCGCTGATCGGCATTCTGCTGCTGATCGGCATTGTGAAAAAGAACGCTATTATGATGATCGATTTTGCGCTGGCCGCCGAACGAAATCAGGGACTGTCGCCGCAACAGGCGATTACTCAGGCCTGCCTGATGCGCTTCCGTCCGATTATGATGACCACGCTGGCCGCCTTCTTCGGCGCGCTGCCGCTGGCGTTGGGCAGCGGCGGTGACGCCGACCTGCGCAGCCCGCTGGGGCTGGCGATTGCCGGTGGCCTGGCGCTTAGCCAGCTATTAACTTTATTCACCACTCCGGTGGTGTACCTCTATCTCGATCGCGTCAGCCGTGCCACTAAGCGCCAGTGGGCACGCCTGCGTCATGCTGAATAACGATGATGAAAATGACTAAACTGACCCCTGTTTTGCTGGCTCTGCTGCTTAGCGGCTGCGCCGTCGGCCCTGATTATCACCGTCCTGAGGCTGCCGTACCCAGCCAGTACAAAGAAGCCAAAGGGTGGCAGCAGGCTAAGCCCCAGGATGCCGATGCCAAGGGCGAATGGTGGGCGGTATACCATGACGAAACGCTGGCCGGGCTGCTGCGGCAGGTTTCGGTGTCCAACCAGAATGTGGCGCAGTATGAGGCGCAGTATCGCCAGGCGAAGGCGCTGGTTTCCGAGTCACGTTCCGACCTGTTCCCCAGCGTAACGGGAACCGGCGCTTCCACCCGTAGCGGCAGCGCGGGCAGCAGTACCACCGGCAGCGGACGGACGGTCAGCAACAGCCACTCTCTGGAGGCGAGCGCCAGCTGGGAACTGGATATCTGGGGCAAGCTGCGCCGCACGCTGGAGGAGAACAAGGCCAGCGCGCAGGCCAGCGCCGCCGAGCTGGCGAATATCACCCTCAGCGCGCAGTCAGAGCTGGCGCAGGACTATTTTCAACTGCGTATTATGGATCAGCAGATCGCCCTTTATCAGCAGAGCGTGCAGGCCTATCAGCGCTATCTGACGGTGATCAACAACAAATATCAGGCGGGCAGCGAATCCCGCGCCACCCTGGCGCAGGCGCAGGCGCAGCTGGAGAGCGCCCGCGCGTCGGCGCTGGATCTCAGCTGGCAGCGGGCGCAGACGGAACACGCCATCGCCATGCTGGTGGGCAAAACGCCGGCGGAGTTCAGTCTGGCGGCCGCGCCGCTGACGGCAACGCTCCCCGCAATCCCCACCGCGCTGCCGTCTGAACTGTTGCAGCGTCGACCGGACATCGCCTACGCAGAACGCAACGTCGCCGCGGCGAATGCGGCCGTTGGCGTCGCGATCGCCGGTTATTACCCGGACCTGACGCTCAGCGCCACCGGCGGCTTTTCCAGTTCGACATTCCACAACCTGATTTCCCTGCCGAACCGCGTCTGGTCGCTGGGACCGGAGCTGAGCGGCACGCTGCTGGACTTCGGCGCCACCTCGGCCAAAGTCGAGCAGGCCCGCGCCGCGTATGATGCTGACGTGGCCAGCTACCGCCAGGCGGTGCTGAACGGTTTCCAGGAAGTGGAGAACTATCTGGTTGAGCTGAACACCCTACAGGATGAGATGCTGGCTCAGCAGCGGGCGACGGAGGCGGCGAAGGAGTCTGCTCGTGTGACCTACAACCAGTATCAGGCCGGGATGATTGACTACCTTGACGTTGCCACCACCGAGAACACCAGCCTCAGCTCACAGCAAAGCCTGCTGACGCTGCAAAGCACGCAATGGATTGCCAGCGTGGAGCTGATCGCCGCGCTGGGCGGCGGCTGGAACGCGACGTCGCTTTAGTTTTTAACCGTGCGGCAGGGGATGGCCGCGCTTAAGGGCATGGCGCGCTGGTTACAGCCGGGCCACTAGCCGGGTCAACCGGTGAAACTCTTCAACCGCCACGGGCGGCAGCTTCTGGGTTAATCCACGCTGGACCAGGGGAAGCCGCGCCTGTAGCTGCTCGAAAATAGCCTGGCCGTTTCCGGTTAGCGACAGCAGCGAGCGGCGGGCGTCGTTAGGATCGCGCGGATCGGACATGATTCGGGTGCGCACCATGCGCATGACGATCCTCACCGCATTGCTCTCTTCGATGGAAGCCATCTGTGCTGCGGTACGAATATCAATGCCTGGCGAGAGGGAAACAACCTCCATCAGGGTGAAAAGCGAGGTGCTGATATTTTCATCGACGCGTTCGCGCCACAGGCGACGGTAATTCCGGCAGGCCTGGCGGAGAAAAAACCACGGGTAGTGGGTTAACGGTGGAATAACCGGATTCTCCGCGCTCTCCTCAAATTCCGCCATCTCCTGAAGCGGACTTTCTTCGCTCAGCATCGCCCAGCTTTGCACCAGCGCGGCCTGTTCGGCAGCGCTGAGCGGGGCCATCAGCTGGCGATCAACGGTTTCCACCAGCGACGCCATTTCGGCGAGCAGCATGACGGCTTCCGCTGAGAGAAACAGCATGGAGCGGCGTGAATCAGCCGGGTCTTTGCGGCGCTCAACCAGCGACTGCTCCGTCAGGCGCTTAAGGATTGGGCCAATCGTCGCGCGATCGACGCCGGTGCGATCGGCCAGCTCATAGTGGCCGATGCCCGGCTTATACAGCAGGCCATTCAGCGCCAGAAACTGCGGCTGCGTAAACCGATTGTTGATGGTATTGCGCCACAGCGCCGTGCTGACCTGATCGGCTGTCGCCAGAGCAAAGCCGGAGCTGGTTAACATGGTTGTCCATTTAGTCTTCATAGGCTGCGGCGCGTCTCGCTATTCTCCCGATCGCGGAGGCGTTATTATTGTTTCTGTCTGGCGGTAAAGTTGTGAATAATATTCTCCAGCAGGCGGGCGATATTGTTATCCCCGTTGTTCACCGGCAGCGCGCCGGTAAAAATGATCGAGCCTACCGAAAATACCGCGCCGCCGCCGCTGTGTTCCACCAGTACCATATCGGAACGAACGTTGCGATTATATCGCGCGTTGAGCTGGTTCGATACCGTTGTCACATCTTCAGGAACCGGGACATACCATTCGCTGTGCGGCTCCGAGGTGGCAAGGATGATGGCATCGGCGGGCGTGCCGTAGTGAACATCGGCCCGATCGATTTCATCGCCGCTGGTGCCATTCATAATCAGGCCGAAATCGCCCACCACCTGCTCTTCGATTCCGGCAAAGACCCAGGCGGCATCGGGCTGATAGGAGCGCTCGCTGCGGCGGTATCCGGGGGCTTTATTATCCCAACCGTGCGCGCCCATCCCCACGCCAAACAGCCGGTGCGCGCTGCGTCCGCGGCTGCGCCAGATACCGCCCAGCTCGCCAGTGCTGGCATGGTAACGTTCTCCCGGCTCGGCGTCCCAGTGGCGTAATCCCTCTGATTTACGCACCTCAAGCAGATGCGGTAAGCCGTCGAAGGGCGTGGTCACCCAGTAAAAACCGTCTCCGCCCAGATACATCAGGCCACCGCCGTCTTTCACATGCTGTTCGAAGGCATCCAGCATCGGGGCGCTGTAATATTCCGGGTGGCTGCCGGTGATCACGGTCTGATAATTTTTTAGCACGCTGGCGCTTTCCGCGTGAAGATCGTGCTCGGTGATGACATCAAACGGCTCGTCCCTTTGCGTCAGGAACCACACCATATAGAGATCGGCGGAGAACCGCCGGGGAGCATGAAATCCCCAAAAACGGTAGTCAGGCCGCATATTGGGGATCGGACGCAGCGAGCTTGAATAGGCCACGCCGGAGCCGTCGTTATGCAGGTCGTAGTGGCTTTTACCCCACTCCTGATGAAGGGCGACTAAATCTTCCCAGTTACCGGTTTCGACAGGAATTTCGCTGCCCTGCTCGAAATCGCCCTCCGTCAGATGCTCATTGGCATAGGCAATATAGGTATAGGTAGCCATCACCATCGCAATTCTGGCCCCCGAAGGTTTACCCAGCGGAGGGCGAATCACCAGCGGAATATAGTCATCATTCAGCCCGTTCGCCCTGAGCCGCACGGCATAGGCGCCGCTCGGCAAAGACTCCGGCAGGGTGACGCTGGTGGTTACCGGCCAGCAGGCGTCGGCGAGGTCGTCGTCGTGAAAATGAATGGCGTCGTACTGGGACGGTTCTTGCTTCCAGTCATGAACATCATTGCGCCAGTCCGGCCCGGTCATCGCCCTGGTTGGCGCATTGACCAGCTTCAGGTCGCAGCCATTGCCACTGATATCTGCAACGGACTGCGTGCTCATTGCGTTTTCAAATGCCCAACTGGCAAGCGGCTGACCGTCGACGGCTAACAGCGGTCGGGCAATCTTGCCGTTATAAACGCCCTCGGGGAAATGCTGCTCGCCGTGTTTCTTAACCGATATGGCCGCAATAAGCACTTCGCTTGATCCGGCCGCCTCTCTGCCTGGCCCGGTAAAGTACAGCGGCAGTTCGTCGTTATCATTCAGGCTAATCCAGCTTTTTTCCGCGCTCAGCTCAAGCGCAATATGCCGCCACTGCCGGAGCGGAACCGGAGGCGTGGTTAATAATGTCTGCCCCTCGCAGCTAAACACCAGCCTGCTTTCACTGTCCAGGGCAAGGAGAAGATCAAGACCCGGCAGGCTGACAATGCCTTGCAACCCCTGCGCTGGGGGCAGGGTGGGCCACACTGAAAGCGAAAGTTGCAAAGAGGACGCAGACGGAAGGTGAATCGCTTTCTGGCTGACGGCCCAGGAGCCGATCGGCGTTTGCTGTTCGCTGGCGTGAACCTGCTGAACGGCGATCTGGTCAACGGGTTGATAAATAAACCCTGGTCCCAGGGGGTTATCATCGCCGTGGATCAGCCGTACTACGTCTACGGACACGTCGCTGACGCTGCTGCCGATCATCACGTCCACGCTTTCTCCGGCGCGGCAGCTCAGGGCAGAGAGATAGCCAATCAGATACATAGCGCTTCCTTATTTCGACTTGTGGATATAGTAGCGAACGGCTTCCAGCGCGGCGGCCATCACCAGCACGCCGCCGGTGATAATGCCGCTCAGCTCGGTGCCAATATCAAGTAAAATCAGACCATTGCGCAGCGTGCCAATCAGCCATACGCCAACCAGTACGCGCCAGATGGTGCCCTTGCCGCCGGTAAACGGCACGCCGCCCAGCAGTACGGCAGTCAGGATAATGACCTCAAAACCATCTCCGAGCGTGCCGGAGGGCGCACTGTTCAGGCGCGCAATTTGCAGCAGGCCTGCGATGCCCACCGCCAGCCCGGTCAGGGCATAGAGCAGGGTGACCACCAGCCGCACGCGGATGCCGATCAGGAAGGCCGCCCTGGCGTTCACGCCGATGGCGATGATTTGTCGGCCAATCGGGAAGCAGGTGGTGGCAATCACGCTAATCAGACAAATAAGCAGGGCGACAATGACCAGGTTTGGCAGGCCGAGCGTGCTGTCGGAACCAAAATTTGCGAAGGCGTCAGGGAAGCCATAAATGGACCCCTGGCCCAGGTACTGCGCCAGGCCTCGCGCCGCCGCCAGACCGCCAAGCGTCACCACAATTGGAGAAAAGGAGAGCAGCCCGATCAGCACGCCGTTCAGCAAACCGGCGGCAATGCCAACGGCCAGACCAACGAGGATGCCGGGAACCAGCCCCCACTGGTTCAGCGCCAGTCCTGCCGAGACGCCTACCAGAGCCAGCACGGAACCCACCGAAAGATCGACATAGCCCGCCATCATCAGCATGGCGAAGATCGAGGCGACGATAAACGTCGGAGCATTTTGCGTGGCGATGGCCAGCAGGTTATCGGCGGTGAAGAAAACCGGGGTCTGCCAGGAAAACCAGGCCATCAATAGTACGGTAGCAACCGGCAGGATCCAGCGGGTGATCAGCAGTCCCAGGCTTTTCAGGCCGCCGGAGGAGCGGAGTTCGCTGCGCTTCAGCGAGGCGCGCTGGGTCTTTTTAAACGTTTCAGACATAATGTATCGCCATAAACAGAGGGAAATAATGCACGATTAGCCGTGCGCCAGGGCTATCAGCTTCTCTTCACCAATCGAGGGATCGACGATGCTGACCACTTCCCCCTCGACCAGTACGATGACGCGATCGGCCAGCGCGACAATTTCTTCAGGATCGCTGGAGGCAAAAATGACCGCGTGTTCAGGCTGTGCCGCATAGTCGCGTATCAGGCCGTAAAGCTCCTGCCTTGCGCCAACGTCCACGCCCTGGGTCGGCTCATCCAGCAACAGCAAATGGCTGCTGTCGATGTCGGTCATCCAGCGGCCAACCATCAGCTTCTGCGCGTTGCCGCCGGAGAAATTGGCGCCTTCGCGGTGAGGATCGGCAGGCTTCAGGCTCACGCGCTTTGCCAGCCGCTGGAAAATCGCCTTCTCTTTGCCGAGCGGCCGCCAGGGGCGCGAAAGGGTCGAATAGTGCGGGAGGAGCAGGTTTTCACAGGCGCTCATGCTGCCAAACAGCGACTGCTCTTTGCGATCGGAAGCGACCAGCACAATTCCCTGCTGGCGCGCCTTCTGCGGCGAATGGCTGAGAATATTGCGCTGATTCAAGGTCAGCTTCCCTCGCGCCGTTTTTACCCCGGCCAGCCCCTCCAGCAGATCGGTTCTTCCTGAGCCGAGCAGGCCGAACACGCCAACGATTTCTCCCTGATGGAGTGTCAAATCGACAGGCCCGGTCCAGGATGAGCGGTACTGCTCCAGGGTAATAAGAGGGGGACCGATCTGTTTACTGTGCCGCTCGCGAACAAAGCTGCTTTCCGGCGAAATAGCGTGAACCAGATCGGCAAGGTTCAATTCGTTGATCTCCCTGGTCCACAAAACGTTACCATCGCGCAGCACCGTAACCTTATCCGCCACCTCCAGTACTTCGCGAAGCAGGTGGGTAACGTAAATGACAATCAGGCCATGATCCTGCGCCAGCCTGCGAACCAGTTCTAACAGCGCGGTGACTTCGTTCTCGCTCAGTGCCGCGGTCGGTTCATCCAGGATCAATACCGAGGGCTCTTTCAGCAGCGCGCGGGCAATTTCGACCGTCTGCTGCTCGCCCACGCTGAGTTCTTCAACCAGGCTATTCGGGTCAACCTCCACGCCTAGGGATTCCAGCAGCTCCACGCTGCGGTTTCTCTGCGCGCGCTGGCGGGTGGTGCCAAACCGCGTGCGCAGTTCATTGACCAGAAAAATATTGTCGCTGACGCTCAGCGAGCCAATGAGCTGAAAATGTTGATAAATGCTGGCCATACCCGCTTCAAAAGCCGAGGTGGGGGTGAAGTGCTTATAGGCGGTATCGCCAATGACCATTTCCCCCGAATCCGGCGTGACCGCGCCGCTCAGGCAGCCCAGCAGGGTGGACTTCCCGGCCCCATTGGGGCCGAGCAGCGCATGGACTTCACCCGCCTGCAAATCCAGGTCGATGCCTTTTAGCACTTCCTGCGCGTCGAAAGACTTACGAAGCTGACGAATACTCAAGCCCTTCGTGGTCAGATCGAGACTCATACTCAGTCCTTATATTGCGCAATCAGGGCATCAAGGCGCTGAGGGTTACGCAAGGTGCCCAGCTCAACGGCGGTTTCGTAATTGGTGCGGCCTTTACCGGTAATCGCCGCCAGGGAGTTGTCAATAATCGACTGGGCAAGATCGTCCAGCAGAATGGCTGCGGAAGCGCGGTAGGCACCGCCCTGTTTGACCGCTTCCAGACCTTCAACCGTGCCATCCTGTCCGGCAATATAGGCGTCTTCTGGCTTGATTCCGGCATTTTTAAAGGCCCGCAGCGCACCCAGCGCGGCGTCATCGTTGATGCCGATAAAGACGCGCAGGTCAGGGTGCTGACGAAGAGCATCTTCGGCGATTTGCAGGCCACAGGCCTGGCTTGCGCAATCCTGCTGCGAGACGACCGGCAGGCCAGCCGCTTTAAACTGCTTCAGCGGTTCATCCCAGCGGCCCGCGAAGCCTTTGAGCGGGGTGAGCGTGGTCACTGCGGCGCTGATTTTTCCGTCCGGATAGCGTTTTTTCACCCATTCAAGCGCATCCTTAGCGACCAGATCCCCGCTCTGCACGTTATCAAACCCCACCGAACCATCGGAGCCTTTCGTCGCCCCGGCATAGGTCAGCCACTTCATCCCTTTCTTCTGGGCCTGAATGCGCAATCCCTCCAGCGCCGTCGCCTCGACCGGCAGCACCACAATGGCGTCCACGCGGCGAGTTACCCAGCTCTCCAGCGTGGCGCGCTGCGATTCAAGATTGCTCTGGTGGGTGTTATCCAGCAGGACCTTCACGCAGCCGTTTTTCTCCCCGGCGGCGACCACTTTTTTCTTTAATGCAATGGCAAACTGCGACTCACCCACCGGATGGCTAAAGCCGATGGTCCAGGTTTTATCGCAGCTTGCGGCAAGCGTTGCCCCACTGAAAGCGAGGCCGACGGCCAGCAGGCCAGCAGCGACAAAAGATCCCCGATGTTGAAAAATGGATGTCATAGCAATGCTCCAGAAGATGTTTGGTTTTTATGATCCTGGCCGCAGGTGGAGAGATTTCTTCCTCTCTTTGCTCAGGTTTAAATGAAGGTAAACTAGAACGTGTAGCATGTAAATAAGTCGAAAATTGACCAGTATTGCAATGTGAAAAATGCATTTTAAGAGTTATTGCTGCTTATTTTGTCGGTTATGTAACGATAAGTGTTGTCTGATGGCGATTTTTTAGCGCAATTATTCATGCTGGACTGTCTTTGTTGTTTTGCGTGCTGCCGTGCCTGAGCGGCAGAGATAAGTAAAAGAGTTGTCAGCAAAATACGGGCTTACGCCAGCAGAAGCGCGGCGGCAGTGAGGAGCAGAAACGATATCAGCGGTAAATTAAGGGGTTATTGTCTTTTGCCTGGCTGAATCGCCAACTTGCGGGGGGCAAGTGATAATGTAAATGAGAGGGACGTCACATTAAATTCATATGACGGCCGGACTGCCTGCCTGATTTTTCGCGCCAGCCCCGGAACCGGACTTTTTTATGCTTAATTCAGCGTTAATCAGCCGCTAAGGATTGAGTTGTGTCCCCATATATTGCATCGTTATAGCAACTTTTTTATGCTAAGGAGTTGGCATGTTGCTTTCTTTTTTCCGTCTGCTGTTTCTCGTCTGCTTTCGCACCAGCCTGAACGGCGATCTTTCTGGTTTATATAAAGAAAAAGTCCTGATCGTCCCTAACCACATGTCGTTTCTGGATGGCGTGCTGCTGGCTCTCTTCCTGCCGGTGAAGCCGGTATTTGCCGTCTACTCTTCTATCAGCGAAAGTTGGTATATGCGGCATCTGCGCAAGATCATTGATTTTGTGCCGCTGGACCCCACCAAGCCAATGTCAGTGAAGCATCTGGTCAAGATGATTGGGCAGGGTCGTCCGGTGGTGATATTCCCGGAAGGGCGCATTACCGTCACCGGTTCACTAATGAAAATTTACGACGGCGCCGGATTTGTGGCGGCTAAATCTCAGGCTACCGTAGTGCCTCTGCGCATTGAAGGCGCTGAGTTTTCACCTTTCGGTCGCCTGGCTGGCGTGTTCAAGCGCCGTCTGTTCCCGCGCATTACCCTCACCGTGCTGCCCTCAACCCATATTCCGATGCCGGAAGCGCCGAAGGCGCGCGACCGCCGCAAGCTGGCGGGTGAGCATCTGCACCATATTATGATGGAAGCCCGCATGGCGGTGCGCCCGAGGGAAACCTTATATCAGGCGTTTCTCTCGGCCCGCCTGCGCTATGGTTATTTCAAACCCTGTATTGAGGACGTCAACTTTCAGCCGGACAGCTACACCGGCCTGCTAAAAAAATCCCTTGGCGTTGGTAGGATTCTGGAGCGCTATACCGCTCCGGGTGAATATATCGGCCTGCTGCTGCCCAACGCTACGGTGACGGCGGCGGCGATCCTTGGGGCCTCTCTGCGCGGGCGCATTCCGGCAATGCTGAACTATACCGCTGGGGTAAAAGGGGTGAGCAGCGCGCTCAAAGCGGCCGAAGTCAAAACGGTCTTTACCTCCCGCCAGTTTCTGGACAAGGGCAAACTCTGGCATCTGCCGGAAGAGATAGGCCAGGTGAAGTGGGTTTTCCTGGAGGATTTAAAGGATACGGTGACCGCTAAGGACAAGCTGTGGATCCTCGGTCATCTGATGATGCCTCGTCTGGCCGAGGTGCGCCAGCAGCCGGAGGATGCCGCGATGGTGCTGTTTACCTCCGGCTCGGAAGGACATCCGAAAGGCGTGGTGCACTCGCATAAAAGTTTGCTGGCTAACGTTGAGCAGATCCGCACCGTGGCGGATTTCACCCCGCGCGATCGCTTTATGTCTGCGCTGCCGCTGTTCCACGCCTTTGGCCTGACCGTTGGGCTTTTCACGCCGCTGATGACCGGCGCGCAGGTTTTCCTCTATCCCAGCCCGCTCCACTATCGCATCGTGCCGGAGCTGGTCTATGACCGCAACTGCACGGTGCTGTTCGGCACGTCCACCTTCCTTGGCAACTATGCCCGCTTTGCCAACCCTTATGATTTCGCCCGCCTGCGCTACGTGGTGGCCGGAGCCGAAAAACTCCAGGAGGGCACCCGTCAGGCGTGGATGGATAAATTTGGTATTCGCATTCTGGAAGGCTACGGCGTGACGGAGTGCGCGCCGGTGGTGGCTATTAACGTGCCTATGGCCGCGAAGAACCATACCGTCGGGCGTATTCTGCCGGGAATGGATTCTCGCCTGATCTCCGTGCCGGGTATCGAGCAGGGCGGCCTGCTGCAACTGCGCGGGCCGAATATTATGAAAGGCTATCTGCGGGTAGAAAAGCCTGGGGTGCTTGAAGCGCCCGAGGCCGATAACGGCGAAGGGCTGATGGAGCCTGGCTGGTACGATACCGGCGATATCGTCAGTTTTGATGAGCACGGTTTTTGCCAGATTCAGGGCCGCGTAAAGCGCTTTGCCAAAATCGCCGGGGAAATGGTTTCGCTGGAAACGGTAGAGCAGATTGCCCTGAAAGCGTCTGCTGAGAAACAGCACGCCGCCTCAATGAAGCCGGACGGCAACCGTGGTGAGGCGCTGGTGCTGTTCACTACCGACGGTGAGCTGAGCCGCGAGCAGCTGCAAAAGGCCGCCCGCGAGCTGGGCAGTCCGGAGCTGGCGGTGCCGAGAGATATTCGTTTCCTCAAGCAGCTTCCGCTGTTGGGGAGCGGCAAGCCTGATTTCGTTACCCTGCGCGCTATGGCGGAAAACCCGGAGAACAACAATGAGTAGTGCCGACAGCGCTCAGAAACTGCTATCAAAAGGGATGCTGGCGGTGATTGCCGCGCAGTTCCTCTCGGCGTTCGGGGACAATGCGCTGCTGTTTGCCACCCTGGCGGTGCTGAAGCAGCAGGTGTACCCGGACTGGAGCCAGCCGGTGCTGCAAATGGTGTTCGTCGCCACCTACATTATTCTGGCTCCATTTGTGGGGCAGGTCGCCGACAGCTTTGCCAAAGGGCGGGTGATGATGTTTGCCAACGGCCTGAAGCTGCTCGGCGCGCTGGTCATCTGCTTTGGCTTCAATCCGTTTATCGGCTACAGCCTGGTCGGGGTGGGGGCCGCAGCCTACTCGCCGGCTAAATATGGCATCCTCGGCGAAATTTCAGGCGGTGAGACGCTGGTCAAAGCCAACGGCCTGATGGAGTCTTCTACCATTGCCGCGATCCTGCTGGGATCTATCGCTGGCGGCGTGCTGGCGGACTGGAACCTGCTGGCTGCGCTGATCGCCTGCGTGGTGGCCTATGGCCTGGCGGTGGCAGCCAATATGCTGATCCCAGTGCTCAGCGCGGCAAGGCCCGGCCAGCCGTGGCATCCGGGCCGGATGTCAGCCAGTTTTTTCAGCGCCTGTCGCGTACTGTGGCGGGATGGCGAAACCCGCTTCTCGCTGGTCGGCACCAGCCTGTTCTGGGGCGCAGGCGTGACGCTGCGCTTCCTGCTGGTGCTCTGGGTGCCGGTCGCTCTGGGCATTACGGATAACAAAACGCCTACGTTGCTGAATGCGATGGTGGCTATCGGGATTGTTTTTGGTGCCGGGGCCGCCGCGAAGCTGGTCACACTCAAAAACGTCGGCCGCTGTATGCCTGCGGGAGTGCTGATTGGCGTTGCCGTGGTGCTTTTCTCGCTGCAACACACCGCCACGGGCGCTTACGCGCTGCTTATCGTTCTCGGCATGTTGGGCGGCTTTTTTGTCGTGCCGCTTAATGCTCTGTTGCAAATGCGGGGCAAGGAGAGCGTTGGCGCGGGCAATGCGATTGCGGTTCAGAACCTTGGCGAGAACGGCGCGATGCTGCTGATGCTCGGCCTTTACTCCGTAGCCATCAGTCTGGGTGCGCCGCCAGTGGCGACCGGCGTCGGGTTTGGTGCCCTGTTTGCCCTGGCGATTGCCGTGCTCTGGGGCTGGCAGCTGGCGCAGAAGCGTAACCGGAAGGGTGAAATATAAGCCAGGCAGCAGTCAGCGACGCCGTAGCGGTTTTACGGCGTCGCTGCTGATATCAGCACTTCAGCATTATGGGGAAGGGAAGGTGTAGCGACGATGAATCGCTTCCAGCTCCTGTACCACCTCGTCATTCAGCGTCAGGTTATAGCTGTCGATATTAATTTTCAGCTGCTCCAGCGTGGTGGCGCCCAGCAGGGTACTGGCGACAAACGGCTGCTGGCGCACGAAGGCCAGCGCCATCTGCGACGGGTCCAGCCCGTGCCTGTTCGCCAGCGCGACATATTCAGCAATCGCCAGCTGGGCCTGCTCGCCGCTGTAACGGGTAAAGCGGCTGAACAGCGTATTACGCGCGCCTGCCGGCTTCGCGCCGTTCAGGTATTTGCCGCTTAGCGTACCGAACGCCAGGCTTGAATAGGCCAGCAGCTCAACGCCTTCATGATGGCTGATCTCCGACAGGCCCACCTCGAAGCTGCGGTTCAGCAGGCTGTAGGGGTTTTGAATGCTGACAATGCGCGGCAGCTCATGTTTTTCCGCCAGCTGCAGGTAGCGCATCACGCCGTAAGGCGTTTCGTTGGAGACGCCGATATAGCGGATCTTTCCGGCGCGGACCTGCTCGTTCAGCGCTTCCAGCGTCTCCAGCAGAGTGACTGTCGAGGTCGCGTCGCTGTACTCATAGCTCAGCTTGCCGAAATAGTTGGTCTGTCGCTGCGGCCAGTGCAGCTGGTATAAATCCAGATAGTCGGTATTCAGACGCTTCAGGCTGGCTTCCAGCGCTTCGCGGATATTCTTGCGGTCTAAAGCCTGACCGGGGCGAATCGACGCGTCCGCGCCGCGTACCGGCCCGGCGACTTTAGAAGCAAGAATGATTTTTTCACGGTTGCCGCGAGCTTTCAGCCAGCTGCCAATGTATTTTTCGGTCAAACCCTGGGTTTCCGGGCGCGGGGGCACCGGATACATTTCCGCGGTATCAATAAGGTTAATACCGGAATTGAGCGCTAAATCTAACTGCGCGTGGGCGTCGGCTTCGCTGTTCTGCTCACCAAACGTCATGGTTCCCAACCCCAGGCTACTGATTTCCAGGGTGCTGTGGGGGATACGGTGATAGTGCATTTGCCGGCTTCCTTTTTCATTATTAAAAGGTCTGGAACCTGAAGAACGCCCTGCAATGAGGTGCATAGCCCCGTGGTGCGAACTGTGGTCCGGCATTTGACTATAGCTGCCGTTTGCTGAAGGGGGAAGAGGGGATTTATCGGGAAGTGCGGACTTAGCCACCCACTGATAGCAAACGGGTGGCGTGAGTTGAGCTAACGGGCGGTAAAACTAGCGTTCAACGATGGAGGAAACCTCATCGCCGTTGATTTGCAGCTCGTGGCCCGAGCGGTCGGTATATTTCACCAGGCCAGTCTCTTTATCTATTTCAGGTTTGCCCTTGGTCATGATCATCTTTCCATCCCTGGTCGCCATGACATAATTGCTGCTGCACCCGCTGACCAGGGTGGCTAATACCAGCGCTGCCGCGCCTAACACATACTTCATATTTTGCTCCCTTGAGACCCGAAACTGGTTAGAGTAGTAATAACGCATTTCGGCTTAAGGTGCAGCACTACAACTCCGAAAATGTGCGGCGAGCACGGCCCGCCATTGACAATAATAGTAAATTGATATTACACGAACTGTGCTGGCCGCCATTTCCGGCCAGCAACCGATCAGGCTGAATTCTTTTTATTGCGCAGCAAATTGAGGCATTCCACGGCCATCGAGAAGAACATGGCGAAATAAATATAGCCTTTAGGAACATGCACATTGAAGCTTTCCAGTATCAGCGTAAAGCCGACTAAAATAAGGAAAGCCAGCGCCAGCATTTTGACGGAAGGATGGCGCTCAACAAAATCGCCAATCGATTTGGCGGCAAACATCATTACTCCGACCGCAATGACCACCGCAGCCATCATAATAATCAGATGGTCGGAGAGGCCAACGGCGGTAATCACCGAGTCCAGGCTGAAGATAATATCCAGCAGCATAATCTGCACGATGGCGCCAATAAACGAATGGACGTTAGTTTTATGTTCTTCGTCCCCGCCTTCAATGGTTTCATGAATTTCCATACTGGATTTCCACAGCAGAAACAGGCCGCCGAATAGCAGGATCAGATCGCGGGCAGAAAAGCTGTGGTCCATCAGGGTGAACAGCGGCGTGGTGAGGCGAATCACCCAGGCTATCGAAGCTAACAGCCCCAGACGCATCAACATCGCTCCGGCGAGGCCCAGACGGCGCGCCGCGTTTTGCTGATGTTTAGGGAGTTTGGCGACAACCAGAGAGAGGAAAATAATATTATCAATACCGAGGACGATCTCCAAAATCGTCAGCGTGCCCAACGCCAGCCAGGCATTGGGATCTGCAATCCAATCGAACATACTAACATCGCATCCTAAACGAAAGGTAAACGGGGATTATACTCAACCCTCCGGCAACTCGCTATCTCTTACCAGGCTGAAGCGTTGAGAAGCCGCAGGGGGGGATCAGAGTAGAAAATGGCGTGCGAGCAGGGGACCGGTAAAGGTTTTCTTCAGATAAAAGCCGCGCGGCAGCGTCATAATCGGCTGACCGTTCTCACCGATCCCTTCCGTTAGCGCTTTGCTGTTTGCCGCTTTGGGACGAATTTGCAGAACTTCGCCGTGGCGGGCGGTAATGCGTTCGACCTGGCCGAGCACAATCATATCCATCAACTCTTCCCAGTCGCGACGGAGCAAAGCCTCTTCTTCTTCGCTGGCGCTCCACAGCAGAGGAGCGCCAACCCGCCGTTCGGCCAGCGGAATGGCCCGATCGCCCTCTACCGGCACCCATAAAACCCTCGCCAGCTTGTGGCGCACATGGCTGGTCTGCCACACCACGCCGCTGTTGCCCGTTAGCGGCGCTACGCAGACAAAGGTGGTTTCGAGCGGGCGTCCCTGAGCATCAACAGGTATGGTTTTCAGCTCGACGCCGATTTCGGCGAAATCCTGTTCTGGCTTGCTGCCCGCGCAGGCGCCGAGATGACGCTCCAGCAACATGCCGACCCAGCCTTTATCCCTGCGGAGATCTTTGGGGATCTTCAGCCCTGCGACGATCGCCAACTCACCCAGCGAATATCCTGCCAGCCGCTGGGCGCGCTCAAGCAGGACGTCTTCGTTTTCAGGAGGAAGCAGTGGCACAAAATCAGTACTCATCAATCGCTCTCTGTTGCCGTTCAAAAAAACACCGCTATTTTGCACAGACGATCCGTTCGCGTTCGAAATTGTGCAAAACAGCAATAATAGCATGATAAATCATGTTTTTTTACCTGCAAATTCCGGCAGCGTAGCATTATGCTGCCGGGTTATGCCCGAGTTGTCACCGACAATGAACAGGATCTTACACCCTGTTATCCACAGAAAAATGGGATAACTAGTCTTTTGCGGGAATACTGTTTCAATTTACAGCCTTGACGGCGGCAGTTTTGTCATTTTTTGCACGATTTATGCTTAACCGAGCGGCATATCCTGTGGATAAAAAGGTCGTCGCTCGATCTTTCGCCAGCGGCCGAATACCTTACTCTGACCGTCTGGCGATCCTCGTTTGCATTGCGATCAATTACGGATAAATTATAGTGTTTATAGCCGGTTAAGCGCTGCATCTTTGGCGGTGGCACCGTGGCGACGAAAAGTTTTCCCCACCTGTTAACGGAGTTCTGCACAAAGCTATCCACAGAAAAGGTGAATAAGATCGCCTTTTTGCCGCTGTTTCTGTTTATAACTTCGCGCAGGAGTGTGAGTTATCCCGCGTTTACCGCAGGCAGAGGGGGCAAAGCAGTGGTTTACCACCTGTAAGGAGTATGAAACAATCAGAACATCCGAGTTTTAGTTTGAGGTAGTCCAGTGATCGATGATGATGGCTACCGCCCGAATGTTGGTATCGTAATTTGTAACAGGCAGGGACAAGTGCTGTGGGCCAGACGTTTTGGCCAGCATTCCTGGCAGTTTCCTCAGGGAGGGATCAATCCTGGAGAAACGGCGGAACAGGCGATGTATCGAGAACTCTTCGAGGAAGTCGGTTTGCACCGCAAAGATGTTCGCATCCTTGCCTCTACCCGAAACTGGTTACGCTACAAATTGCCAAAACGTTTGGTGCGTTGGGACACAAAGCCGGTCTGTATCGGCCAGAAACAAAAATGGTTTCTTCTACAGTTGCTGTGCAATGACGCGGACATCAACATGCAAACCAGCAGCACGCCGGAGTTTGACGGCTGGCGCTGGGTCAGCTTCTGGTATCCGGTTCGTCAGGTGGTCTCGTTTAAGCGCGACGTCTATCGCCGCGTAATGAAAGAGTTTGCCAGCGTGGTGATGCCGCTGCAGGAGAGTACCGTACAGCGAAACACGCCTGCTTATCGACGGAAGAGAGGTTAAGCCACGTAGATTATGCTCACACAGCTGCGCGAAATAGTTGAAAAAGTGGCAGGCGCGCCCCGGCTTACCGAGGCGCTGGATATACTGGTCAACGAGATCTGTCTGGCAATGGACACGGAAGTCTGTTCGGTGTACCTGGCCGACCACGATCGTCGCTGCTATTACCTGATGGCGACCCGCGGATTGAAAAAGCCGCGCGGTCGTACCGTCGCCCTGGCCTTCGACGAAGGGATCGTCGGGCTGGTAGGGCGACTGGCTGAGCCGATCAACCTGGCTGACGCGCAAAGTCATCCCAGTTTCAAATATGTTCCCTCCGTTAAAGAGGAGCGTTTTCGATCGTTCCTCGGCGTGCCGATCATTAGCCGCCGCCAGCTGCTGGGTGTGCTGGTTGTTCAGCAACGCGAACACCGCCAGTTTGACGAAAGCGAAGAATCGTTCCTGGTCACGCTGGCAACGCAGATGGCGACCATCCTGTCGCAGTCCCAGCTTAATGCGCTGTTCGGGCAATATCGCCAGACGCGCATCCGTGCTCTGGCTGCCGCGCCCGGCGTGGCCGTTGCTGAAGGGTGGGTGGATTCTACGCAGCCCTCTCTTGAGCACGTTTTCGCCGCCTCGACGCTGGACACCCACCGCGAGCGCGAGCGCCTCTCTCTGGCGATGGACGAGGCCTCCAGCGAGTTTCGTCGCTACAGCAAACGCTTCACCGCCAGCGTGCATAAAGAAAGCGCGGCGATTTTTGACCTCTATTCCCACCTACTGAGCGACAACCGGCTGAAAAAGGATCTCTTTGCGGAGATCGATGGCGGTTCGGTGGCGGAGTGGGCCGTTAAAAAGGTCATTGAGAAGTTTGCCGCTCAGTTTGCCAGCCTGCAGGACAGCTATCTGCGGGAGCGATCCGGC
This sequence comes from Erwinia typographi, assembly GCF_000773975.1. Classification (GTDB taxonomy): domain Bacteria; phylum Pseudomonadota; class Gammaproteobacteria; order Enterobacterales; family Enterobacteriaceae; genus Erwinia; species Erwinia typographi. The sequence continues at coordinate 20,031 of NZ_JRUQ01000097.1, read as the reverse complement.
GATTTGCGGGTGCTGGGGCAGCGCCTGCTGTTTCACCTTGACGACACCATTCAGGGCACCAACACCTGGCCTGAACGGTTTGTTCTCGTTGCCGATGAGCTGACGGCCACCACGCTGGCCGAGTTGCCGCAGGATCGGCTCTCCGGCGTCGTTGTCCGCGACGGCGCGGCCAATTCCCATGCCGCCATTATGGTGCGCGCGCTGGGTATCCCTACGGTGATGGGCGCCGATATTCAGCCCGAACAGCTTAATGGCAGGCTGCTGATTGTTGATGGCTACCGGGGCGAACTGCTGGTGGACCCTGAGCCGGTACTGGTACAGGAATACCAGCGGCTGATCAGCGAAGAGAATGAGCTCAGCAAGCTGGCCGAAGACGTCGTGGAGCAGCCGGCCGCGCTGAAAAGCGGCGAGCCGGTTAAAGTCATGCTTAACGCCGGCCTGAGCGCAGAACATGAAAAGGCGCTGGGCAAGCGGGTAGACGGCGTCGGTCTCTATCGCACAGAAATCCCTTTTATGCTGCAAAATGGTTTCCCCTCCGAAGAGGAGCAGGTCGCGCAGTATCAGGGAATGCTTCAGCTGTTCCTCGAAAAGCCGGTAACCCTGCGAACCCTGGATATCGGCGCGGACAAGCAGCTGCCCTACATGCCGATCAGCGAGGAAAACCCATGCCTGGGCTGGCGGGGCATCCGCCTGACGCTGGATCAGCCGGAGATCTTTCTGGTACAGGTGCGGGCGATGCTGCGCGCCAACGTTGCCAGCGATAATCTCAGCATTCTGCTGCCGATGATCACCAGCATTGATGAGATTGAGGAGGCAAAGCGCCTGATCGATCGTGCCGCGCGAGAAGTTGAAGAGATGCTGGGTTATGCCATTCCCAAACCGAGAATTGGCGTAATGATCGAGGTGCCGTCGATGATCTTTATGATCGGGCACTTAACGGGGCGGGTGGATTTTATCTCGGTCGGCACCAACGACCTGACGCAGTATCTGCTGGCGGTTGACCGCAACAATACGCGGGTAGCCAGTCTTTATGACAGCCTGCATCCGGCGGTGCTGCGGGCGTTGAAAGCGATTGCCGAAGAGGCTAAGCGAGCGGGCGTCGAACTCTGTTTGTGCGGCGAAATGGCCGGCGATCCGATATGCGTAGCCGTGCTGATTGGCCTGGGCTATCACCATCTGAGTATGAATGGACGTAACGTGGCGCGGGTTAAATATTTACTGCATCATATTGAATATGCTGAAGCGCAGGCGCTCGCTGAGCGCAGCCTGCAGGCGATGCTGGCCAGCGACGTTCGTCATCAAATCGCCGCTTTTATGGAGCGTCGTGGCCTGGGCGGCCTGATCCGCGGCGGACGCTGAATTCCTTAATAAAGTTTACAGTTCCGCCAGACCGCAAGAATTCGCGCTGTGCTATGATGCGCGCCTTGATGTAGCGCCCCGCGCGCACTGGTTTACTTATTACGTCGCCTGCAAACCAGGGATGACTTTAACAATGGTGAAAGATGAATAACGGCTATCTGGCTTTCCCTCAATTTGATCCGGTGATTTTCTCCATCGGGCCAATCTCACTGCACTGGTACGGCCTGATGTACCTGGTCGGCTTTGTTTTTGCCATGTGGCTGGCGGTGCGCCGCGCTAACAAGCCCGGCAGCGGCTGGAAAAAAGAAGAAGTTGAAAATCTGCTGTATGCAGGCTTCCTCGGCGTATTCCTTGGCGGACGTATCGGCTACGTGCTGTTCTACAATCTGCCGCTGTTCCTGGATAATCCTCTTTACCTGTTTAAAGTCTGGGATGGCGGCATGTCGTTCCATGGCGGCCTGATTGGCGTGATCTGCGTGATGCTGTGGTTTGCCCGCCGCACTAAGCGTCACTTCTTCCAGGTGTCTGACTTTATCGCTCCGCTGATCCCATTTGGATTGGGGGCTGGGCGTTTAGGCAACTTTATCAACGGTGAGCTTTGGGGCCGCGTAGCGCCGGACCTGCCGTGGGCAATGTTGTTCCCCAGCTCGCGTAGCGAAGACGTGGCGCTGGCCGCGACCCACCCTGAATGGCAGTCGCTGCTTGCCACCTACGGCGTGCTGCCGCGTCATCCTTCTCAGCTTTACGAACTGCTGCTGGAAGGGGTGGTGCTGTTTATTATTCTCAACATCTTTATCCGTAAAAATCGCCCGATGGGCGCGGTTTCCGGCCTGTTCCTGATTGGCTACGGCGCCTTCCGCATTATCGTCGAGTTCTTCCGCCAGCCGGATGCGCAGCTGGGGCTGTTCGATAACGCCATCAGTATGGGGCAAATCCTGTCGATTCCAATGATTCTGGCCGGTGTGATTATGATGGTCTGGGCCAGGCGTCATCAGAGCGCGCAACAACTCCGTGAGGGAAAATGAAACAGTATCTGGAACTAATGAAAAAAGTGCTGGAGGAAGGCACGCCGAAGAATGACCGCACCGGCACCGGCACGCTGTCGATTTTTGGTCATCAGATGCGTTTCAATTTGCAGCAGGGGTTTCCGCTGGTCACCACCAAGAAATGCCACCTGCGTTCGATCGTGCATGAGCTGCTTTGGTTCCTTAACGGGGATACCAATACGGCTTATCTGCAAGACAACAAGGTGACGATTTGGGACGAGTGGGCCGATGAAAACGGCGATCTGGGCCCGGTATACGGCAAGCAGTGGCGCAGCTGGGGCGCGGCCGACGGTCGACAGATCGATCAGCTGAGCAAAGTGCTGCAACAGCTGAAAAGCGATCCCGACTCCCGCCGCATTATTGTCTCCGCCTGGAACGTCGGTGAGCTGGACGAGATGGCGCTGGCTCCCTGCCACGCGTTCTTCCAGTTTTATGTTGCTGATGGCAAGCTCTCCTGCCAGCTCTATCAGCGCTCCTGCGATATTTTCCTCGGTCTGCCGTTCAATATCGCCAGCTATGCGCTGCTGGTGCATATGGTGGCGCAGCAGTGCGATCTGGAAGTCGGTGATTTTGTCTGGACCGGCGGCGATACGCATCTGTACAGCAACCACCTTGAGCAGACGAATTTGCAGCTCACCCGCGAACCCCGTCCGCTGCCAAAGCTGATTATCAAACGCAAGCCTGAGTCGCTGTTTGATTACCGTTTTGAAGATTTTGAGATCGAAGGGTACGACCCACATCCGCCAATCAAGGCCCCGGTCGCCATCTGAGTACTGCCAGGAGCGGGCGATCCGCTCCTGTTCATTCCCTCGCCGGGCAGCCCAGCTGCCGCCACTCTGTCCTTCTCTCCTCAGCCCTGCCACGCAGCATCAGGCGAATCTGCCGCCGATCATGTTACGAGCCACGCCGCAAAGACATTGTCCTCAGGCTGTAAGACCAAAAGATGACTGGATTTGGCCTCACGCTTTGTGGGTTTGCCGCTGGATGTTTTCAGCGCAAACGGCACAATGCCAGCGATGAAAACGATCGGCGGATTTACCTTAATCGAGCTGTTAGTCGTCATGGTGATAGCCAGCGTGGTAACCCTTGGCGCATTCGGCGGCTGGCAAAGCTGGCAACAGTTGCAGCGACTGAACGACAGCGCGCGGCAGATACAGCATTTCCTTCTGCGGCTGCGTGGCGAGGCCAACGAGCGCAACGGCCAGCAAGTGCTGTGGCAGGCCGGGAACTCTGCCTGGTGCATTGGCAGCGGCTCGCCTCAGCGCTGCCGGAATAATCTCCGCCGGGTACTGTCTGCGCCCTGGCCTGATATTGCGTTACAGTCGCTGACCGAAGGGATGGGCTTTTATGGTCGTCGCAACGTAGCCAAACCTGGCCGCATCGTTATTACCAGTCCGGCAGGAACGCGCCACATCATTTTGTCGTCACGCGGACGAGTCAGGATCTGTGAAGAGGTTTGCCCATGACGGAAAGGGGCAGCAGCCTGGCGGAAATGCTGATTGCGCTGGCGATAAGCAGCGTACTGCTGCTGAGCGCGGCGAGGATGCTTCCGCTGCTACAGCTCAACAATTTGCGGACGCTGATGCGGTTTCAGCTACAGTAGGAGGTGCAGCTAATGATGGGAAGTGTTGAAAAGGCGGTTCTGCGGGCAGGATACTGCAAAGGAAAGTGCGTGGGAGAAGCGCTGAAGATTCAGTCCGGCGGCCGCTGCCTGCTGGTACGCTGGGATGAAAACAGCAACGGCAAGTGGGAAGGGGCAGAGAGCGCCGACAGCGATTTATACGGCTACCGCTGGCGTGATGATAGCCTTGAGACGCAGCGGGGCGTGGATAGCTGCGAAGGGGGTGGATGGGAGCATCTGAACGATCCCGCTAGCGCGATCGTCGAAGACTTCCGGGCAGAACGTCAAGCCAGTCAGGTCAGGCTGTTCATTACCGTCTCGGCCAGAGCCTTTCCCTCGCTCCGGCTGAGTCTGGAGCGCTGGCTCCCGACGGTAAATTTATGACCCGGCGGCATGGGCAGCAGCAGGGTGGCGGAGCGCTGACCGTGGTTATCCTGCTGCTGGCCCTGTCGGCAGCCTTACTCAATGCGACCCGCCGCCAGCTGGATGCGGGGCTAAGCCGGGTGGCCGACGAGCGACAGTTCATGCTGCAAACTACGCTGGCGATGTCCGCGCTGAGCTGGGGGGCGCGGCAATCCTGGCCGTCAGGCGCAGGCTGGCAATGCCTGCAAGATGCAGACGGGGGTTGGCGCAGTTGCCTGGGCGCCGCAGAAGAAGAGCGCGAGCTGTTGCGCGGCGACAGCGGCGCTGACTCTGTAGCGCTGTATCAATGGGTGTCAGAGCGTGGTCCGCAGGGGCAGGTCAGCGCGCTGCCTCACGGCTGGCTTGATTACTGCCCGCTTAGCGAAGAAGCGAGGTGCGATCCCGATGAAGCGACAGCAGGGCTTTAACCTGCCCGAAACGCTGATTGCGCTGCTGCTGTTTGCCAGCAGCCTGGCGGCGCTGATGCAGTATCAGCTGGCGTTGGCTAAGGGTTTCCAGCTACAGGCGCAGCAGCGGCAGGCCTGGCGCTACGCCAACCAGCGTTTTGAAGGATACCAGCCGCCGCACTGGCATACCCGGCTGAGCCAGCAGCCCGCAGCGGCGGGCTGTACACAATTTACCGCTGCGGTCGTCAGCCCGTTGGGGCGAGAGGCTCAGCTTACCCGCCTGCGCTGTCCGGCGCTGGGCGAGTATAGGGGCCGATAATTTGCAACCGCGTCAGGACGGGGTAAAGTGTTCGCGCGAAGCGACATCCCGATAAAGGAGCAGACATGTTTACCGTTTACCACTCGAACCAGCTGGATTTGCTGAAGACGCTGGCGGCCTGGCAAATCGAAAACCAGCCCCTGAGCGATCCTTTCCAGCCGGAGGTGGTTCTGGTGCAAAGCCCCGGCATGGCGCAGTGGCTGCAAATGTCGCTTGCTGAGCAGTTTGGTATTGCCGCTAACCTCGCTTTTCCGCTGCCTGCGACATTTATCTGGGATATGTTCGTTCGCGTTCTGCCCGACATCCCCAAAGAGAGCGCGTTTAATAAGGCCAGCATGAGCTGGAAGCTGATGGCTATCCTGCCAGGGATGCTCTCCCTTCCGACCTTTACGCTGCTTCAGCACTACCTGACGGATGATGATGACCAGCGCAAGCTGTTCCAGCTCGCTTCCCGCGTGGCGGACCTGTTCGACCAGTACCTGGTTTACCGTCCCGAGTGGCTGAACAGCTGGGAAAACGGCCAGATGCTGGAAGGGGTCGGCGAGGCCCAGCAGTGGCAGGCTCCGCTGTGGGCTGCGCTGGTAGAGTACACGCGGGAGCTGGGGCAGCCGGAGTGGCACCGTGCCAACCTCTATTCCCGTTTCATCCGCGCGCTGGAGAACAGCAGCCAGCGTCCGGCGAATTTGCCCGATCGGGTCTTTATCTGCGGCATTTCCGCGCTGCCGCCGGTCTATCTTCAGGCTCTGGAGGCGCTGGGTAAGCACATTGATATTCATCTGCTGTTCACCAATCCCTGCCGCCACTACTGGGGCGATATTCAGGACTATGCGTTCCTCGCTAAGCTTCAGAGCCGTCGGCGGCAGCATTTTCAGCAGCAGAAGGAGAGTGCGCTATTTCGCCAGGCGGATGCTTCCGCCTTGTTTAACGAGGCTGGCGAGCAGCAGCTCAGCAATCCGCTGCTGGCCTCCTGGGGAAAGCTGGGCAGGGATAACCTGTTCCTGCTGGCTCAGATGGCGTGCCGGGAAATTGACGCGTTCGTGGAAATTGAGCCCGCAACGCTGCTGCAATGCGTGCAGCGGGATCTTTTAGAGCTGGAGGATAACGCGGTGATTGGCCTGCGTCAGCAGGAGTGGGAAACCAGCAGCGGCAAACGCCTGCTGGACCCGGCTGACCGTTCGATCAGCCTGCATCTTTGCCACAGCCCGCAGCGTGAAGTCGAGGTTTTGCAGGACCGGCTGCTGCAAATGATGGCCAGCGATCCCGCTCTTTCCCCCCGCGACGTGATCGTGATGGTGGCCGACATTGATGCCTATACGCCGTTCATTCAGGCCGTTTTTGGCAATGCGCCCGCTGAGCGATACCTGCCTTTTGCCATTTCCGATCGCCGCGCCAGCCAGGCCCATCCTGCGCTTCAGGCGTTTATTTCGCTGCTGAGCCTGACCGACAGCCGCTTCACGTCGGAAGAGGTGCTGGCGCTGCTTGAGGTTCCCGCGCTGGCAAGCCGCTTTGCGATCGATGAAGAGGGGCTGAAGCGCCTGCGGCACTGGGTGGAGGAGTCAGGCATTCGCTGGGGACTGGACGATGAGACCGTCCGCGAGCTGGATCTGCCGCCGACCGGGCAGCACACCTGGCAGTTTGGCCTGACGAGGATGCTGCTGGGCTACGCGATGACCAGTGAAAACGGAGAGTGGCAGGGCGTGCTGCCGTATGATGAATCCAGCGGGCTGATTGCTGAACTGGCCGGTAATCTGGCCGAGCTGCTGACGCGTCTTCGCCACTGGCGATTGCTACTTAGCGAGGCGAGGCCGCTGGCGGACTGGCTACCGCTTTGCCGGACATTGCTCAACGACTTTTTCGCCGGTGATGCCGACACCGAAGCGGCGCTGGCGCTGATCGAGGATCAGTGGCAGCAGGCGATCAACTATGGCATTCAGGCCCACTATCAGCAGGCGGTTCCCCTTTCGCTGCTGCGGGACGAGCTGGCTTCCCGCCTCGATCGGGAGAGGATCAGCCAGCGGTTCCTCGCCGGGCCGGTCAACTTCTGTACCCTGATGCCGATGCGCTCCATTCCTTTTAAGGTGGTGTGCCTGCTGGGAATGAATGACGGCGTCTACCCGCGCACGCTGCCTCCGCTGGGCTTCGACCTGATGAGCCAGCAGCCCCGAAAAGGGGACCGTAGCCGTCGCGATGACGATCGCTACCTTTTTCTTGAGGCCATCAGCTCGGCTCAGCAGCAGCTTTATATCAGCTATATTGCCCGCTCCATCCAGGACAACTCGGAACGCTTTCCTTCCGTACTGGTCAGCGAACTGGTGGAGTACATCAGCCAGAGCTTCTGCCTGCCGCAGGATCAGCATCGGGATGTGGACAGCAGCGCCGCCGCCGTGCTGAAGCATCTCCACCATCTGCACAGCCGTATGCCTTTTGCTGCGGAAAACTTCACCCCACAGGCTGAATTTAAAAGCTTTGCCGCCGAGTGGCTGCCGGCCGCCACCGCCAGCGGCGTGCCGCATCCTGCCTTTATGCAGCCGCTGCCGGCGCTGGATATTCAGGAACTGAGCATTGAGCAGCTGGTACGCTTCTGGCGCCATCCGGTAAGGGCATTTTTCAGCCAGCGTCTGGGGGTGAATTTTGTGCTGGAGGAGAGCAGCCTGCCCGATGCGGAACCTTTCTCGCTGGACAATCTCAGCCGCTATCAGTTGAATACCCAATTGCTGAATGCGCTGATCGATGAGCAGCCGGGCGAGCCGCTGTACGCCAGGCAGCGAGCGGCGGGAAGCCTGCCCTTTGGGGCGTACGGCGAGCTTTTCTGGCTGGAGCAGCAGCAGGAGATGGCCGAGCTGGCCAGCCGCGTGCGCGAGCAGCGCAGCGAGTCGGCCAGCTGGGAGATTGCCCTTGAGGTCGGCGGCATTCAGCTCAGCGGCTGGCTGCCTCAGGTTCAGGATGACGGTCTGCTGCGCTGGCGGCCGGGCCACCTGAATTTTACCGACGGGCTGTCGCTGTGGCTTGAGCATCTGGTCTACTGCACGCTTGGCGGACAGGGAGAAAGCCGGATGTTTGGCCGTAAAGAGAGCCAGTGGCGCTTCCCGCCGCTGCCTGAGGCGCAGGCCAGGGAGTGGCTTGAGCGTTATCTGTCCGGGTATCGGCAGGGCATGTGTTCTCCGCTGTTGCTGCTGCCGCGTAGCGGCGGCGCGTGGCTAGAGGCCTGCTTTGATGAAAAGTCTGCTCAGCTGCTGCGCGATGACGCAACCCAGGCCAAAGCGCGGATTAAGCTGCTACAGGCATGGCAGGGAAATATGCAGGTTGAAGGCGAAGGGAGCGATGCCTGTCTGGCCCGTCTGTTCCGCACGCTGGACGATGAAATAATGCAGCAGATCGCCCAGAACGCGGAAATATGGCTGCTGCCTTTGATGCAGATGAATGACATACAGTGAGACATCCTGTAGTGTTACTTTATAACTATTTGCCGTTTTTTTATTTTCTTGTTCTCCTTTCGTTCACAGCCGGAAGAGGATATATCCAGGTTAACTGTCTGCCGCCGGGGCGTTTCCCCGCTCAGCCAGAAGATTAGATCGTCGAGGAGTTTGAATGCGTCGTTATGCAGTCTGGTTCACCACGCTTTTCCTGCTGTTTACCTTCTGGAGTCCACTGACTCAGGCGCAACCGGGATGGCAGCCTGTTCCTGAAACGATCCGCAAGAGCGAAAAAGATCCTCGTCAGTATCAGGCGATTACGCTGGATAACGGCATGACTGTACTACTGGTTTCCGATCCGCAGGCGACGAAATCTCTCTCGGCGCTCACCATTCCGGTGGGATCGCTGGAAAGCCCCCGCAATCAGCAGGGGCTGGCACACTATCTGGAGCATATGCTGCTGATGGGGTCCAAACGCTATCCTCAGCCCGACAATCTGGCTGAGTTTCTCAAGAAGCATGGCGGCAGCCATAATGCCAGCACCGCTTCCTACCGCACCGCATTCTATCTGGAAGTTGAAAATGACGCGCTGGAGCCTGCCGTTGACCGGCTCGCTGATGCCATTGCGGCGCCGCTGCTCGATCCGGTCAATGCCGATCGCGAACGCCACGCGGTGAATGCGGAACTGACCATGGCCCGCTCGCGTGACGGGCTGCGGATGGCGCAGGTCGGCGCCGAAACGCTCAACCCCGATCACCCCAGCTCACTGTTCTCCGGCGGCAACCTGGACACGCTGAAAGACAAGCCGGGCAGCAAGCTGCATGAGGCGCTGACGGCGTTCTATCACCGCTACTATTCGGCAAACCTGATGAAGGCGGTTATTTACAGCAGCAAGCCGCTGGCTGAGCTACAGACGATCGCGGTCAAAACGTTTGGTCGGGTAGAAAACCATAACGCCGTGGTGCCTGAAATCACCGTGCCCGTTGTGACGGATAAGCAAAAAGGCATCATCATCCATTACGTGCCTGCTCAGCCGCGTAAGCAGTTGAAAATTGAGTTCCGCATTGAAAATAACAGCGATAAATTCCGCAGCAAGACCGACACGCTGATTGCTTACCTGATCGGCAACCGCAGTAAAAATACCCTTTCTGACTGGCTGCAAAATCAGGGGCTGGCGGACTCTATTGAGGCCGGGGCCGACCCGATGGTGGACCGCAACGGCGGCGTGTTCTCCATTTCCGTTTCGCTAACGGATAAAGGCCTGGCGAACCGCGATGAGGTTGTTGCGGCGGTGTTCAGCTACCTGAATAAGCTGCGCAGCGGCGGAATCGATAAGCGCTATTTCGATGAGGTGGCGAACGTACTGAACCTGGATTTCCGCTATCCGTCGATAACTCGCGACATGGACTACATTGAGTGGCTGGCCGATACCATGCTGCGCGTGCCGGTTGCCGATACGCTGGATGCGCCCTACATTGCCGATCGTTACGATCCGCAGGCGATTAAAAATCGGCTTGATGGCATGACGCCGCAAAATGCGCGGATCTGGTACATCAGCCCGGATGAGCCGCACAACAAGGTGGCTTATTTCGTTAACGCCCCTTATCAGGTGGACCCTGTTTCAACGGAGCATTTTGCCCAGTGGCAGGCGGCCAGCGAGAAAATCGATCTGTCGCTGCCAATCCTCAACCCCTATATTCCCAACGATTTCACGCTGATTAAGCCAGACGGTAAATACGATCGTCCGGCTGAAGTGATGAATCAGCCTGGTCTGCGCCTGTTCTATATGCCTAGCCAGTACTACGCCGACGATCCCAAGGCCAGCATCACCCTCGCCCTGCGCAACAGCGAAGCCATGAGCACGGCGAAAAATCAGGTCCTGTACGGCCTGAATGATTATATGGCCGGACTGGCGCTGGATGAGCTGAACTCACAGGCTTCCGTCGCGGGGATTGGCTTCTCCACCGGAGAGGATGACGGCGTTACCTTTAACGCCAGTGGCTTTACGCAGCACCTGCCGGAACTGATGAAAGCGCTGCTGAAAAGCTACGCCACCTACCAGCCCAGCCAGCAGATGCTGGATCAGGCCAAGTCCTGGTATCTTGAGCGTCTGGCCTCGGCCGAGAAGGGCAAAGCCTTTGAGCTGGCTATTCAACCCGCGCAGATGCTGTCACAGCTGCCTTACACCCAGCGCAGCGAACGTCGTGCGCTGGTGGCGGGGATTACCCTCGATGATTTGAACGCCTACCGTAAGATGCTGCTTGAGAAGTCCACGCCGGAGCTGTTGGTGGTGGGTAACATGACGCAGCAGAGCGCGAAGTCGCTGGCTACCGATCTGAAGAGCCAGCTGAACTGCGCCGGGCAGAGCTGGTGGCACAGCCAGTATCTGGTTATCGATAAAAAAACCTCCGCGAACCTTCAGCAGGCCGGAAGCAGTACCGACTCTGCGCTGGCTGCGCTTTATGTGCCGCTGGGCTATGAGGAGTACGAGAGCATCGCCCGCAGCGCCATGCTCAGCCAGATCGTTCAGCCGTGGTTCTATAATCAGCTTCGTACCGAAGAGCAGCTGGGCTATGCGGTCTTTTCCTTCCAGATGCCGGTAGGCCGCCAGTGGGGAATCGGCTTCCTGCTGCAAAGCAACGTTAAGCAACCGGCGTATTTGCTCACCCGTTTCCAGGCTTTTTACCCTACGGCGGAGAAAAGGCTGCGCGAGATGAGTCAGGAAGAGTTTGCGCAGTATCAGACGGCGATGATCAACGAGCTGAAACAGCGTCCTCAAACGCTGGATGAAGAGGCGGGGCGCTTCAGTAAGGATTTCAATCGCGAAAACAGCCGCTTCGATACGCGCGAAAAAGTGATTGCGCAGATCCAGCTGCTGACGCCGGAGAAAATGGCCACCTTCTTCCACCAGGCGGTGATTGAACCGCAAGGGCTGACGCTGCTGTCGCAAATTTCCGGCAGCCAGCACGAGAAGGCGGACTATGCGAAGCAGGAAGGCTTTACCAACTGGCAGGAAGTGTCCAAACTGCAACAATCTTTCCCGGTGAAAAGCGATAACCCATGACCCAACTTGCCCAGCGCCTTGATCCCTTAACGCTGCCTCTGCAAGGCGAAAGGCTTATCGAGGCCTCGGCAGGAACCGGCAAGACCTTTACTATCGGGCTGCTCTATCTCCGCCTGCTGCTGGGCCTGGGGAGAGAGGCTGCGTATTCGCGGCCTCTGCCGGTGGAGGAAATTCTGGTGGTCACCTTCACCGAAGCGGCTACCGCCGAACTGCGCGGCCGCATCAGAGAAAATATTCACAGGCTACGCATCGCCTGCGTGCGGGGTAAAAGTTCCGACGCCATGCTGTCGCAGCTGCTGGAGCAGATAAGCGATCTGCCTCAGGCGGCGGCGATGCTGCTGGCCGCGGAGCGGCAGATGGATGACGCGGGCATTTTTACCATCCACGGATTTTGCCAGAGGATGTTAAACCTCAATGCCTTTGAGTCCGGGATGCTGTTTGAACAGCAGCTGATTGAGGATGAGTTTCCGCTGCGTCGTCAGGCGGCTGCGGATTTCTGGCGGCGTTACTGCTATCCCTTACCGCTGCCGATTGCCAGGGTGATGACCCAAATGTGGCAAGGGCCGGAGCAGCTGTTGGCTACCCTGTCGCCCTGGCTGAACGGTGAAGCGCCTTCGCTGAAGCATCCGACCGATTTGCGGGAAACCTTCACCGAACGACACGAAAAAATCATCGCGGAAATTGCGCGCTTAAAGGCGGCGTGGCTGGCGGCGGGAAACCTGCATGATATTATCGCTCAGTCCGGCGTGGATAAGCGCAGTTACAATAGCAAGCACTTACCTAACTGGCTTGAAAAACTTAATCAGTGGGCCGCAGAGGCGACCGAAGATTACGCCTTCCCTAAAGAGCTGGAGCGTTTTGGTCAGCAGGTGCTGCTGGAGAAAACGAAAAAAGGGGAAGCGCCGCAGCATCCGCTGTTTGACGAGATCGACCGCTTTCTGGCCGCGCCTCTCTCGCTGCGCGAGCTGGTGATTGCCCGCGCGCTGCATGAAATCCGCTTTGCCACGCAAAAAGAGAAGCGCCTCAACGCGCTGCTGGGCTTTGACGACCTGCTGGGCCGGCTGGATAATGCGCTACAGCAGCCGGCGGGCGAGGCGCTGGCTCAGGCAATCCGCAGCCGCTATCCGGTAGCGCTGATTGATGAATTTCAGGATACCGACCCGCAGCAGTACCGGATTTTCCGCACGCTGTACGGCAAACAGCCGCAAAATGCGCTATTGCTGATTGGCGATCCCAAACAGGCGATTTACGCTTTTCGCGGCGCGGACATTTTTACCTATATGAAGGCGCGTAGTGAAGTTAGCGCCCACTATACGCTTGAGACCAACTGGCGGTCCTCTCCAGGCATGGTTAATAGCGTTAACCAATTGTTTTCCCGGCAGTCGAATCCGTTTCTGTTCAGCGACATCCCCTTTATCGCCGTGCAGCCCGCCCCCGCTAACGCTTCGCTCAGCTTTACGCTGGAGGGAGAAGAGCAGCCCGCGCTGCGCTTTTGGTTACAGCCGGGCGACGGCGTAGGTGTGAGTGATTACCAACAGTTTATGGCGCGGCAGTGCGCCGCCGAAATTCGCCGCTGGCTGACCGCCGGGCAGAACGGTACGGCGCTGATTGGCAAAGGCGGGGAACGCCGCGCCGTTCAGGCTTCGGATATCACCATTCTGGTGCGCAGTCGGGGAGAAGCCTCCGTTATGCGCGAGGCCCTGAACGGGCTGAACATCCCCTCCGTTTATCTTTCGAATCGTGACAGCGTTTTTACCACGCCCGAAGCCCGTGAAATGGTGTGGTTGCTGCAGGCCGTGATGGCCCCGGAGCAGGAGCGCGTACTCCGTGCCGCGCTGGCGACCAGCATTTTTGGCCTCGACGCAGTGACGCTGGATTCACTCAATCAGGACGAACGGGCCTGGGATGCGCTGGTCGATGAGTTCGACGGCTACCGGCAGCGCTGGCTGAAGCGCGGCGTGCTGCCGATGCTGCGCGAACTGATGATTAACCGCAAGATCGCGGAGAACCTGCTGGCGTCTGAGAGCGGCGAACGGCGGCTGACCGATCTTCTCCACCTGGGAGAACTGTTGCAGGAGGCCTCCGCTCAGCTGGACAGCGAACACGCGCTGATTCGCTGGCTGGCGCAGGAAGTGGCGCAGCCCAACGGGCAGTCCGCCAGCCAGCAGCTACGCCTGGAGAGCGATCGCCACCTGGTGCAAATCGTCACTATCCACAAATCGAAAGGGTTGCAGTATCCGCTGGTCTGGCTGCCGTTTGTGGCAAACTACCGCGAGGCGGGACAGGGGATTTATCACGATCGCCAGAGCTTTCAGGCGCTGCTCGATCTGCGCGATGACGAAGAGAGCGTCGCACTGGCTGAACAGGAGCGGCTGGCCGAGGATCTGCGCCTGCTTTACGTGGCGCTGACCCGTTCCGTCTGGCATTGCAGCGTGGGCATCGCGCCGCTGGTCAAAGGTAACCGCAAGAAAGAGGGCAGCAGCGATCTTCATCACAGCGCTTTAGGTTATCTTGTGCAGCAGGGGGAAGCGGCGGATGCGGCGGCGCTGCTTAATCAGCTTCAGGCGTTACAAACCAGCTCGCTGGACGTGGTGCTAGCCGCTGCGCCCGACGCGACGCCGTGGATGCCTGTGCAGGCGGAAAAGCAGGCGCTCAGCAGCCTGCAGCTGGCCCGTACGCTGCGCGATGAGTGGCGCGTCACCAGCTATACCGGGCTTCAGCAGCAGGGTCACTCGATCTCCTATGAGCTACTGCCGAGGCTGGATGTGGATGCGGTCGGAGAGAGTCAAAACCAGCTGGTCAGCCAGCTTACTCCGCACAGCTTCCCTCGCGGCGCGGCGCCCGGCACCTTTCTGCACGGATTATTTGAGGATCTCGACTTCACTCAACCGGTAGAGGAGCAGTGGCTCAGTGAGCGGCTGTTGGCGCAGGGCCACGATCTCGCGTGGCTACCGGTGATGAAAGCCTGGCTGGAACGCATCCTGCAAACGCCGCTGGACGACACCGGCGTCAGCCTCAGCCAGCTTACGCAGAACCAGCGCCAGGCTGAGCTGCAATTTTATCTCCCTATCCAAACCCTGCTGAACGCCGGGGAGTTGGACCAGCTAATCCGGCAACACGATCCGCTGTCCGCAGGCTGCCCACCGCTAAATTTCCAGCAGGTTCAGGGGATGCTGAAAGGCTTTATCGACCTGGTTTTCTGCTGGCAGGGGAAATACTACCTGCTGGATTACAAATCTAACTGGCTGGGCGCCACGGCGGATGACTACACCCCGCAGGCTATGGCGCTGGCGATGCAGTCGCACCGTTACGATTTGCAATATCAGCTCTACAGCCTTGCCCTGCATCGCTACCTGCGCCACCGGCTGGCTGACTATCGCTATCAGCAACATTTTGGCGGCGTATTTTATCTGTTTCTGCGCGGCGTTGACGGTACAGCCAGCGAGAACGGCATCTACCGCACGCGGCCGGACGCCGGGTTTATTACGGCGCTGGATGCGCTGTTTGCCGGTAAGTCGCAGGAGGATCTATGCCAGGAATAGTGGCGCTGTTGCAGCAGGCTGGCGAGCAGCGGCTGCTGCGTGCGCTGGACATTCAGTTTGCCCGCATGGTGGCGAGCGAAGAGCAGCCGGGGCTGATGCTGGCTGCGGCCTGCGTCAGTGCGGAAGCCGGGGAAGGGCACGTCTGTCTGCCTCTGGCGCAGTTTACCGGGCAAACGCTGTTTGACGGGCGGCAGCCGGGGCTTGCCCACCAACTATGGCTGGCGGCGGGAGAGCCGGACTGGCTAAGTCTGCTGGCAGCCTCCGAAGCGGTAGGGGACGGGACCACGGCCACGCCGCTGGTGCTGCATCAGCAGCGCCTCTACCTGCACCGGATGTGGCAATACGAAGGCAAGGTGGCGCAATTTATTGTGCAGCAGGCTCCACAGGCGGAGTTCGACCCGCAGCGGCTGCGCGACGAGCTGGACAGACAGTTTGGCCAGCAGCCTGACGACTGGCAGAAAATCGCCGCCGCAGTAGCGATCACCCGCCAGATTGCGGTGATTTCCGGTGGGCCAGGCACTGGTAAAACCACCACCGTTGCGAAATTACTGGCGACATTGCTGGCCCTTTCCAACGGCTCGCTGCGCATCCGGCTGGCCGCGCCAACCGGAAAAGCGGCGGCGCGGCTGACCGAGTCGCTGGGCAAAGCGCTACAGCGGCTTGAAATCAGCGATGAGGAGAAGCAGCGTTTTCCAGCGGAGGCGACCACGCTGCACCGCCTGCTCGGCGCGGTGCCGGGCAGTCAGAGAATGCGCTATCACGCCGGAAACCCGCTGCACCTCGATCTGCTGGTGGTAGATGAAGCCTCGATGGTGGATCTGCCGATGATGGCGAATCTGATTGCCGCTTTGCCCGCTCAGGCGCGGGTGATCTTCCTTGGCGACCGCGACCAGCTGGCATCGGTGGAAGCGGGCGCCGTGCTTGGCGATATTTGCCGGTGCGCCGAGGCGGGCTACAGCGTGCCGCGTGCGGAACAGCTGAGCAGGCTGACCGGATGCATAATCGAAGGCCAGGACGATCCTCTGGCCCCGCCGGTCCGCGACAGTATTTGTCTGCTGCGCAAAAGCTATCGCTTTGATCTCTCCTCGGGGATTGGTCAGCTGGCGCTGGCGGTAAACGGCGGCGACACGCGCCAGGTCGATAAGGTGTTTGCTGCCGGATTCGGGGATATAGATCGTTTCCCGCTGGCCAGCCGGGAAGAGTACCAGCATCTGCTCGACGCCTGCGTAGAGGGCTACCGTGGCTATCTTGGCCGCCTGGCGTCAGGCGAGGAACCGGCAAAGGTGCTGGAAGCCTTCGGGCATTTTCAGCTGCTCTGCGCTCTGCGAGCTGGTCCTTTTGGCGTGGCGGGGCTGAACGAGCGCATTGAGGCTGCTTTGCAAAAGGCCAGACTGATCCGCCGAGCGGCAGGCCCCGCGGGCAAATGGTACGTCGGTCGCCCGGTAATGATCGCCCGTAACGACGGCGCGCTGGGGTTGTTCAATGGGGATATTGGCATTGCGATGCAGGATCAGGAAGGCAGCCTGAAGGTCTTCTTCCCGCTGCCGGACGGCAGCATCAAGGCGGTGCAGCCAAGCCGGTTGCCGCCGCACGATACCGCTTTTGCCATGACCGTGCATAAATCTCAGGGTTCTGAGTTTGTGCATACCCTGCTGGTACTGCCGAACCAGTTTACGCCGGTGCTCACCCGCGAGCTGGTTTATACCGCCATCACGCGGGCGAAGCAGCGCCTGACGCTGTATGCCGACGCGCACGTCCTCAATAGCGCGGTGAAAATGCGCACCCTGAGGCGCAGCGGGCTGGTTGAGCGGCTGACAGAATCAGCAGGCCGCCGTTGAAAGGCAAAACGCCCGATGGCATCCATCAGGCGTTTTGTGGCAAACAGACGGCTGGCGTCTGCGGTCAGGAGAGCAGGCGGGCATGGCGCAGATCGGCCATCAGCACTTTCGAACGACGCTGATAGTTGTACATCAGCTTTTTACTGTCCGGCAGCACCTCAACATCCACCGGCGTAAATCCGCGTTCCTGGAACCAGTGAATACTGCGGGTGGTCAACACAAAGAGTTTTTTCAGCCCCATCTGGCGAGCCTGTAGCGCGACGCGCTCCAGCAGCGCTTCACCCCGCGACGAGCTGCGGTAATCAGGGTGCACCGCCACGCAGGCCATTTCGCCAATTTCTTCTTCCGGGAACGGATAGAGCGCGGCACAGCCGATGGTCAGGTTGTCGCGCTCAATGATAGTGAACTTATCAATCTCTATCTCCAGCTGCTCGCGCGAGCGGCGGACCAGGATCCCCTGCTGCTCAAGCGGCCTGATCAGTTCAAGTATCCCGCCAATGTCGTTGATGGTGGCGCGGCGGATCTGTTCGGCGCTCTCCATCACAATCTGCGTACCGATACCATCACGCGAGAACAGTTCCTGTAGCAGGGCGCCATCTTCCTGATAGCTGATCAGGTGACTGCGGCGCACGCCGCTGCGGCAGGCTTTGACCGCGCCGCGCAGGAAGCGCACGGTGCCGGAAAGATAGTCATCCTGCTGCTCCAGCTCTTCAATGCGCTTCTGGGCATCATTAGGGAAGAGCTCAGAGATGATCTTGCCTTCGCTATTGGTCACGCCCTGCTCCGAACAGAAGCCGATCATCTTTTCCGCCTTCAGCTTAATCGCCAGCTGCGTCGCTACTTCTTCCGAGGTGAGGTTAAAGCTCTCTCCGGTGACGGAGACCGCCACCGGTCCCATCAGCACAATCGCACCGCTGTCCAGCTGGCGGTGGATCGCCTCTTCGTCAATGCGGCGAATACGGCCGCTGTGACAATAATCGACGCCGTCATCCACGCCCAGCGGCTGGGCAATGATAAAGTTACCGCTGACGACATTAATATGCGCCCCCTGAAGCGGGGTGTTGTTCAGACTCATCGACAGCCGGGCGGTGATATCCAGCTGCAGGCGGCCAGCGGCCTGCTTCACCAGCTCAAGAGACTGCGCATCGGTAACGCGGGTATACTTGTGATAAATCGGCTCCAGCTGATGCTCAGCCAGGTTGGCGTCAATCTGCGGCCGGGCGCCATACACCACGACGAGGCGGATGCCCAGGCTGTGCAGCAGGCCAATATCATTGACGATGCTTGAGAAGTTCTCATGCCCGATGGCTTCCCCACCTAGCATGATGACAAACGTTTTACCACGGTGGGCATTGATATAGGGGACGGTATGACGAAACCCCTGAACCAGCTCGGTACTCCGTTCCTTCACGGCAAATCCTCTATGAATTATTATTCGATAAAAGTGTATTTTTATTCTTTTATGGGCCGGGTGCAAGTGGGAATTTTCTGCGTTTTTTTTCTTTGAACCGCGGGTAATACCGCTAATCTACTGCATTTTATCGCTTTTTCTGGGTGACACCACCAGAGGGATTCGCTAAAGTTTTTGCACTTGGTAGTCATTTGGCTTTTTTTTATACGCACAACAGCAACCAGATTGGAGTCGCATGTCTGATTTACGCTCGCCGGGCCGACGCCGGTGGTTAAAAAGCGCAGGAGCCGTCTGGCTGCTAAGCGTCAGTAAAGTTGGACTGGCCGCCGGCAGCCATGTGGTGGCGATCCGCCTCTGGCCTTCTTCTACCTATTCCCGCCTGACGCTGGAATCCAACGCGCCGCTTAAGTATAAGCAGTTTACGCTCAGCAATCCTGAACGCGTGGTGATCGATATTGCCAATATTCACCTCAACCAGGTGCTGAAAGGCGTCGGTAACCTGGTGCGGAATGACGATCCCTACATTAAAAATGCGCGGGTGGGGCAGTTTGACGCCGACACGGTGCGGCTGGTGCTTGAGCTGAAGCAGAACGTCGCGCCGCGCATATTTACGCTGGACCCTGTGGCGGGCATAAAAAACCGTCTGGTGCTGGATCTCTATCCGGCTAAGGGCAGCCGCTACGATCATCAGGACGATCCGCTTCTGGCGTTGCTGGAGGATTACAACCAGGGAGATTTAGAGAAAACGCAGCCGCCCGCCGCCCCATTACCGGGAAAAGCAGGAAAGGATCGGCCGATTGTGATCATGCTCGATCCCGGCCATGGCGGAGAGGATTCCGGCGCGGTGGGCAAGCACAAAACTCGTGAAAAAGACATTGTGCTGAAGATCGCCAGACGACTGAAATCGCTGATCGATAAAGAGCCAGGGATGCGGGCCTATATGACGCGTAACGAAGACGTCTTTATTCCGCTGAAGGTCAGGGTTGCCAAAGCGCGTAAGCAGCGTGCCGACCTCTTTGTCTCGATCCACGCGGATGCCTTTACCAGCCGTGCGGCGCGAGGCTCCTCTGTTTTTGCCCTCTCGACCAAAGGGGCGACCAGCACCGCGGCTCGCTATCTGGCAAAAACGCAGAACGAATCTGACCTGATCGGCGGCGTTAGCCTGAGCGGTGACCGCTATCTTGACCATAACATGTTCGATATGGTGCAGAGCCTGACGATAAATGACAGCCTGAAATTTGGTAAAGAAGTGCTTTCACGCATGGGCAAAGTGAATCATTTGCATAAGAAAACCGTCGATCAGGCGGGGTTCGCGGTGCTGAAAGCACCCGATATCCCTTCAATTTTGGTTGAAACAGCGTTTATCAGCAATCTTGAAGAGGAGCGCAAGCTGAAAACCACCCGTTTTCAACATCAGGTGGCGGATTCAATTCTGGCAGGGATTAAAGCTTACTTTGCCAGCGGCGCAACGCTGGCACCGCATAAATAGCGGCAGGCTGGGGCGGACGTGCGCTGCCCGGCTTCGCCGTATAAGCAACAGGAAAAATGTGCGGGGCTGAAAACAAAAAAACACCCGTTAAGGTGTTAAGTTGGTTGCGGGAGCCGGATT
>NZ_JRUQ01000096.1 GCF_000773975.1 Erwinia typographi | reverse complement strand
TCATCAGCACCGCAAATCCGTGTCGTGCGGTTTTCCTGTAACGTCATCTCCAGACCTCTGGCAGTCGCGTCCTTCACTCATGGTTGATTTAGCGCTGTTGTAGAGGTAGTTGAGCCGGACGGTTTTCAGATATTAATTACAGCGACAGACCTGTGTGCCTGAATGGAATGATGGTTTTCAAATCACATTATGCGTTTCAGAAAAACGGGTACAAACCACATCAATATTTACCATTAATAATGCAAAGGAAAAGCATATTAATGCGCCAGAATTACACCTCAACGAGTAAAATATAAATAAGATTTCGGTTTTTTGTCAGAATTAAAGGTTTTTAATTAATGAATCACCTCCATTTTCACCTGGTGTTTGTTCTTTTTCCTTCTTGCAGGATGTAGATTGGCGGGGGGGGGGGGGGG
>NZ_JRUQ01000095.1 GCF_000773975.1 Erwinia typographi | reverse complement strand
CAGATTTTTGCAACAGTGCCTGCGAAACCCTGCGTTTCATGCAATCTATTATTGCATATACCGCGTCTGGTGCAATTTACTGCCTGACTGTAAGCTCTTAAAACGTTCATGATGACTGGAGTGATGACAATGACTGAATTGACAAAACCAACTGCGTTACCACGGATATTACTGATTGGAGCATCACGGGGCATTGGTCTTGCAATGACTGACGAGTTTCTGCAGCGTGGCTGGCAGGTTACCGCGACGGTTCGTGGGACCGGACATACAGGCCTACATGATTTATCTTCCACCTATCCCAATGAGTTAATCATTGAACAGGTGGATATGACGGACAGTGACCAGCTAACAGGGCTGCATCAGCGGTTGGCGAAGCACCATTTTGATATTTTGTTCATTAACGCCGGGACATCCAACCGTAATCAGAATGAGACGATTGCAGAAGTCACCACCGAAGAATTTGTCCATTTAATGATTACTAATGCTTTATCGCCAATGCGCACAACGGAAGCACTGCAGGACCTGGTAAAAGAAGATGGCCTGATCGGCATCATGTCATCCGGATTGGGAAGTGTTGGTAATAACATTAAAGGTGGTAAAGAAGTCTATCGCGGAACGAAAGCCGCGCTAAATCAGTACCTGCGCAGCTACGCCGCTCGCGAAGCAGAACAACACCCGGAGCGCTCTCTGCTACTGCTTGCGCCTGGTTGGATCCGCACTGAACTGGGAGGAAGTGATGCGTCCTTTAGTCTGGAAGAGACTATACCTGAAATCGTAAATACGATTGAGGCCAAACGCGGTAAATCCGGTTTGGAATACTTAGACCGTTTCGGGAAGGTAGTACCATGGTAAACGTAAACAGCAAAGATCGTCTTCCTTTAATTGGCATTGAAGAGCACTTCATTACAGAAGAAGTGCTTCAGGCCTGGCATGAGGCGGAATTGTCCGCCACAGATCCCAGTCTGGCGCATAACGCGGGAACAATAGGCGCGCGTCTGCTGGACCTGGCTCAGGGGCGTATTGACTTAATGGATGAAGCGGGAGTTGACGTTCAGGTTCTCTCGCTGACCACCCCAGCTTTACATGAGTTGGGACCTGCAAGTGTGGATATTGCCAGGCGATGTAACGATATAATAGCCGAAGCAATTGCCCGGCACCCGCACCGTTTTCAGGGACTTGCCACACTACCAGTGTCGGATCCAGAGGCCGCAGCCTTAGAGCTGGAACGCTGCGTAAAAACGCTCGGTTTTAAGGGGACGATGTTGAGTGGGCGTGTAGGCGACCGAAATCTTGATCACGCTGATTTCATGCCAATATTTGAGAGTGCCAGTCTGCTGGGGGCGCCCATTCTCCTGCACCCTCGCACGCCTCCGGCAGCGGTACGTGAAGCCTACTATAGTGGGCTGAATCCTGCACTGGATACAGCGCTGGCCACGTATGGGCTTGGATGGCATTACGATGCAGGATTACAGTTTGTGAGGCTGATGGTATCAGGTATTTTTGACCGGTTGCCAACACTGCAGATTATTTTGGGGCACTGGGGTGAAATGGTGCTTTTTTATGCAGAGCGTTTATCTGCAATGGGACGCGTCTCTCACCTGAATAAGACTGTAGATGATTACCTGAAGAACAATCTTTATGTGACCGCCAGTGGAATGTTTTGGCCCCATTTTATGGAGATAGCCGCCAGTATCGTGGGTAAGGAACGATTACTGTTTTCTACCGATTTTCCCTACCAGTACAGGCCTGGTAATGATGCCCGACGCTTTTTAAATGAGTGTGGTTTATCTGGTGAGGATCTGGCAGGTTTTGCACACATTAACTGGGAGCGCCTGACACAACACTGCGGTAGCAGAACGTAGGGTTCTGTCGCATTAAGAGTAATGGTCGGGTAACATACTGTTTTTTTTGCAATGTTGTATGACCATATCCCTGATCCTAACATCTTTTAAACGCCTTCATTATCCCGTCGATGTTATTGCTCAGTGCATCCGTTGGTATCAGGCTTATGGGCACTGTTGCAAAAATCTGGAGGTGATAAAATTTTGGCCACCTTTTGCTGACGGAGCAGCGCATGAACCTATTCAAAGGCCGTCATTTTCAGAGTGTCATCATCCTCTGGGCGGTACGCTGGTAGGGGTTTGATGCTCAGTGGAACGAAAACTCAC
>NZ_JRUQ01000094.1 GCF_000773975.1 Erwinia typographi | reverse complement strand
CTGCGCCAGACGCCGTGTTTAACATCGGGGCCACCACGGGTGACTGAGACGTGGATGTGCGGATGCTGGTTGAGCTGACGGCCGTAAGTGTGCAGCGCACAGAATATGCCTGGCTCAATACCCTGCTGGCGTGCCCACTTCAGCAGGGCACGGGTGGCGCAGCGGAACAGGTCATTGAGCAGCGGCCAGTTGTTGTTAAAGAACGGCCACAGCAGGTGGGGCATGGTGAAGGTGATATGCTGCCATTCGCAGTCGGGCAGGACGTGCTGCTGCTCAGCAATCCACTGCTCCGTGGACTTCATGCCGCAGGCGCTGCATGCCTTTGACTTGCAGCTCTGACAGAAGAAGCGGGAGTGGGAACAGTCAGAAGAGGCGCAGCAGTAACGGCGAACGCCCAGGGCGCAGGAGCCACAGGCGAGCATGCGCT
>NZ_JRUQ01000093.1 GCF_000773975.1 Erwinia typographi | reverse complement strand
GTTTAACTTGACCAGTACAAACAAAGGTGATCATGCAGGCGAACAGCGGGTTAGCTTGAAAGCCAGACTGATTAAGGTTGATTGGATCAAGATTGGTCAGGCGATGGTATACAAAGCGGAGAAAAGTGAATCAGTGCCTCCAAAGCCCACCTCGAGCGATAAGTCGTACGTGAATAACTCATTTTGACCAAAAGCCCCTAATCTTAGGGGCTTTTCATTTTCGGATTACTATTTACTATGAAGATATATTAATTTATTTTATGTGAATGATGCTTTTATATGTTGAATTGAAACCATGAGCCCTCATGCTAGAAAATTAGCTTATGATAGAATTTCTCACTGCTTTGCAGTTATGTATGCTGATTTGCAACAGCATAAAAATGTTAATGATTTGTCGCTTAATATTCATTCTGAGAATTTTTTCAGAGATGTTTTTAACAAGATTTATGGCGCTAAATTTGAAAACGCTAATTTTTCCAAACAAAACTCAGATTGCATTGATTTGATTGATATAGTGAATGAAAAGCTAGTTCAAATAACATCCACAACAACTAGTGAGAAAATTCACAAAACATTAGGAATCTTATCTAATCCGGCCTATAAAAATTATTCAATTCAAGTTTATTACCTCTTGGATAAACCTGATTTTAATTCACGGACAGTTGAAAGAGTTAACACTGAATACGGTCTTGATGTAAACGACATTCTGGTTAGTAGAAATGATATATTAACCACGGTAAATAACCTCAAAACCGAAGATATTATATCGTTAGCAGATGAGTATTTTAATACTACGGTCATTCAATACACTCTTGATTCAGTGCTTCAAATTGTTTGTCGGCAGTTAATAAACGATGTGGGTTATATCTCTGGAAATAATTACCTAACTGACTTGGAGTTGATGGAGCCTAAGTCTAAGGTGGAACTGAATAAAATATCCATAATGGTCGGTGGTAATATTTACTCATCGTTAAAATTCACTACAATAATTGATGAGCTTGATGATAATGAACGTGTAAATTTAGAGGATTTGATAGTTCATGAAATATATCGAACATACCTTATACAATTCCTAGTCATATATAAAAGTAAAAGAGAACTGAAAACCTACTCCCTCGATGAGCTACATGCTCTTTGTGCCAAGCATTCTGTAGATCTTACCCAAGTAGTTATCAATACCCATAATCATATTAAAGACAAATTGATAATCAAAGACTATAATGCGGTTAGTATGGCATGGATAATTTTATCATATTTCTTCGAGCTCTGTGATATCGGAAGGAAGGTTACAGATGATATTACCCAACAAAGTAATTAAACCTAATGAATCCTTATTGTATCTTTCATCAAGGATTCTACCAAAAGTAACTCCTGTTGGAATTAGTTTTGATGAGCTTTATGATTCGGTTAATTTGTCATTGACCCCTCGAATTGGTGTGGAGAAATTCATTTTGTGTTTGAATTTCTTGTATATACTTGGAAAGTTGGAAGTGCAAAATGAAATTGTTAAAGTTAAGCTCTGACAATCCGAAATTCAATGAGATTGTTTTTCAGGATGGTTTGAATATTGTCGCGGGCATTCAAACTTCAAATGTTAAAACGAAGACCTATAATGGCATTGGTAAGAGTTTTTCACTAAATCTAGTTCATTTAATGCTAGGTTCGGAGCTCAAGAAAAAAACAATAAAAGAAAAAAAGACGCATGAGTTCTTGACCAAGTATGGTGCATTTGACTTATGGTTTGAACATAGAGATAAAATTTATCATGTCAAAAAAGATTTCGCTAACAACAATTATCACTTGAACGATATCAAGCTAAGTGCAAAGGAATTCAAATTAGAACTCGACCGAATATTTATTCCAATTACTGCAATAAATCAGGTGAGCTTTAGACAGGCATTTAATTGTTTTGCGAGACGATTTGGAGAAAAGTATTATATTGATGCACATACTCAGCAAGGGATGCCACTAACTGATTTCAATCAAAGATTCGTCAATCTTTGGCTTCTAGATTTTGGCACAGATTTAGTTATTGAAAAAAACAACATTAAGTCTGAATTAGAAAAAACATCTAAGGCTCGCAAGGCTTTAGAGGACGCTAAAGATAAAGAGCACCTTGATAGCGTAAAGGATTTAAAAGACCTGCTTGTGAAATTAAAAACTAGTAAAGAAAGGTTTGAGATTGGCCCTCAATATGATGAATTAAAAAACTCTGCAGATACCCTTACACTACTTCTTCATGAAAAGAGAATTGTCCTCTCTTCATTGCGCTCTCAAATTGGAAAAAGAAAGATTAGTGCAAAGAGAATTAAAAATGTTGAGATAGACTCTGGAGATATAAAAAGAATATATGAAGAAGCCAATTTTTTCTTTCCTGAATTAGTGCATGTGCGGTTTGAGCATGCAGCGAAATTCCATGAGAAATTAACTAAAAGCCGCTTGGATAGAATTAACAGCGAATTATCTAATTTTGAAAGAGAAGCGGAAGAGATTAAGGAAGAGATTAGTAAGATTGAAAAAAATAGAGATGAAATCTTAAGTGTTCTCAATGACCTCAGTGCTTTTGAGGAGTACGATTCAATTAACGAAGCAATTATAGTGGGGAATAAGCAAATTGAGAACCATGAAAAATTCACAAAAGTCATTGATGAGTTAAAAACAAAAGAATCTGACCTAACGGTTTCAAATGCTGAAGTAAATAATCTGGGCAGGCATTACGTCAACGAAAACAAGCCGAAAACTGAAGATATTGAAAATAAGTTTAGGTCTATAGTTAAAACATTTTACGCAGGTCAAGGTGGTAATTTAAAAATAGACATGTCGAAGGACGCAAAATATCTATTTGATCTTGATATTCACATTCCTCGGGATGCATCCCAAGGCGTTAATGAAGTGAAAATCTTTTGCTACGACCTGCTGCTACATAGACTGAATCCTCATCTATTTAACTTCTTGGCACATGATGGATGTATTTTTTTCTGAACTAGATCCTAGGCAAAAGGCCATGATGTTCAAAAACATCATTAGCGAAATTAATAGCTCAGGCTTACAATACTTCATAAACATGGGTCAATCATCAATTGACGAAATACTGGCATCTGAAATATTAGATGCTGAAGAAAAGAAAATAATAAAAAAATCCATTCGCTTGGAACTTTATGATAACAATTTTTCCTCTTGGTTATTTGGCGAGGCATTCGGGTAATACATTGAAGTTGTGGCTAGTAGAAACTGGCCACCACAATAATTTTAATGACTGAACGGATATTCATTTAATCACATTATCCACCTTTGTTGCCGCTAGAATATTCTTACGAAAAATTTTCCGTGGCGCATTCAAAAAGGTGGGACATGCAAAATCCAAAAATTAATGTCGTAATGCTTTCTTTCGGGATAGTGTTTTCAGCATCATCATCTAGTCCCCCTCAAAAAACAATGACTGATTTTATTCAGTTAGAGTCTGGAACGTCAGAATCTCAAATTTCAGCTGTGGAATATCAGCGTTACAACTCACTAAAAAATGGATTGCGTGGTATCCAATCCCCTAATCTAGATCCCTTAAGCACTTTAGGTATTGAAGCCCGCAACGACACCGAGCGCCGCCATTACGCTGAACTCTGGGTAAAACAGGAATACGAGCGCACCGAAAAGGAGCTTAAATTCCAGCGAGAAGTTGATGCTGCCTGGAAACGCCTCATGCCCAACATGCTGCCGGTAAATATGGGCAACGCCGCAGGTATCGCGCATGACTCCGGTGGTCGCCTAGCGTTGTTCGTGCGCGAAGCAGATTGCCAGCGCTGCGATGCCAGACTCTCCGCCGTTCTTGCCGATAAACGCCCCGTTGATATCTACCTTGTCGATAGCGAAGGCAGCGATCAGAAACTCCGTAACTGGGCGCAGCAACACCGCATTCCCGCCGAACAGGTTCGCGAGCGACGCATCACCCTCAATCACGATGCAGGCCGCTGGATGCGCTACGGCAACGGCATCATGCCGGTTCTTCTCCAGCAGGGGGAAAGCGGATGGCACATTGCAGCGTTCTAACTGCCGCGTTGTTGCTTAGTGCCGCCAGCTCTGTGGCGTCAACCAGCATGCAAAGCGTGCCTCCGGGTTATCAGAAAGTCGCGCTGCAGCATGGCGTTCCAGCTGAGTCGCTTTACTCGCTGGCGCTGGCTGAATCATCGCGCCAGCTGCCACACGGCACGCGCCCGTGGCCCTGGACAATCAACGTCGCGGGTAAAGGCTACCGCTATGAAAGCAGACAAGCTGCCTGGCAGGCGCTGCAGCAGTTTATGAAAAGCCACCCGCTGAAGAGAATCGATGTCGGTATCGCGCAGGTCAATCTCGGCTGGAATGGCCATCGCTTCAGTTCAACGTGGGATGCGTTTGATCCTTATATCAACCTGAACGCAGCAGCGCGCATTCTTCGCGAGTGCTGGGAACGCAGCCCCGGCAGTTGGTTAAAAGCGGCTGGCTGCTATCACCATCCGGCTGGCGGCAAACCTGCAGCGCGCTATCGGCAGATTGTCAGCGAAAAGTTGGCGTCGCTCTCACCAACTCAACCTCGCCCAATCACAACGCAGGCTCCTGCCAATTTCGCGAATAACCAAACACCTTCAACTGAAATCATCTGGACAGAACCCCGGAGGCAGCAATGAATAAATTGATGCTGGCTGGTGCGATCGCCGCGCTGCCATTTCTCTCATATGCGGAACTCAACGTTATCGCAGATCTCGGCGGTCAATCGGCAGCACCCTTTTATGAGGGAATCAACGCTGAGCCTCAGCCGCAACAGCAATCAATCCAACCTGATTACAGTGAAGGTTCAGTGTTGCCAGTGGCAACACCTGAACTCACTCCCGGCATCATTGAGCCGCGCGCGCTGAAACTGCCTGGAATTGGTGCGCTGTTTCTGGTTGGCGATGATGCTCAATCGCAGGAATGGCTATCACGTAACGCTGAACTGCTCAGCCGTCGTGGTGCGGTTGGGATGGTGGTAAACGTCAGCAGCTCGACATCCTTGCAACAGCTGAGTCAGGTTGCGCCAGCTCTTCAGCTCGCACCGGTATCAGGTAGCGATCTGGCGCGCCGCCTTAAGTTGGAACATTACCCGGTGCTGATCACCGAACATTCTTTGAGCCAGCAGGTTTCAGCTCAGTGATGGGATTCGCCGGATTGCATGGAATGCCCCATGCATCGCTGATGCTGCTTCCACTATTCTTCATCCTTTCTTTGGCTCTGCTGCGCGCTTACTGGTGCTGGCAAAATCTGCATCACCCCACGCACAGCACGCCTGAATCCTGCCAAAAGTGAGTCACTGCTATGAGCGATCGCTATGTTATTGAAGCGCTACTACGTCCCGCAGTTGAGTTCAACACCACGCTGGTAGCCGCTACCGCAAGCTATGTCTGTGTGGCAGCGCCCTGGGCTATCGCGCTGTCGCCATCGGTGAGCTATGTCACCGCTACCGGCTTTGCGTTGCTAGCCGCCGTTCGTGCCCGTCAGGGATGTCAGGTGATCAGATATCGCCAAAATCTTCGCCGCTTGCCGCGCTATGTAATGACCAGCCGCCATGTTCCAGTAAGCAATCACCGGCTGTTCCTGGGGAAAGGTTTTCTGTGGCAGCAAAAACACACCCAGCGCCTGCTCGATACGCGTCGGCCAGAAGTCGAAAAGTATGTTCAGCCAACGAAGGTCTATCAGATCGCACGCAGGCTTGAACGCGCGTGCGAGCATTCTCTGCCCTGGCTGTCATCGCTGATTTCAGCTGATACGCCGCTGAATCCTGTTCGTCCGTTGCCACCGGTTGGCGGTAATCCGGCGCTGCACGGCATCGAACCGCACGAGCGCGATGTATCGATGGATCTCCGCGAGCGCGTTGGGCATACGTTAGTCGTTGGCACTACGCGCGTTGGCAAAACACGGCTGGAAGAGTTGCTGGTTACGCAGGATATTCGACGCGGCAATATCACCATTGTCTTCGACCCCAAAGGCGATGCCGATTTGCTAAAACGCATGTGGGCTGAAGCGCACCGCGCCGGTCGTCAGGATGACTTCCACGTTTTCCATCTTGGCTGGCCAGAGATCTCGGCTCGTTACAACGCGGTTGGCCGCTTCGGGCGTGTGTCGGAAGTGGCTTCGCGCATCGCTGGTCAATTGGGCGCTGAAGGTAACAGCGCAGCATTTCGCGAGTTCGCCTGGCGATTCGTGAACATCGTGACGCGCGCGTTAGTTGCGCTTGGTCAGCGACCCGATTACTCGCTGATTCTTCGCTACGTCACCAACATCGGCGAGCTCTATCAGCGCTACGTGGAACATCTGGTCGATAAGCATCTGCCGGAGCTGCGCAGCAAAATTGAAAATGGCAGCAATGTGCTGAAGGAAAAGGATCTGCCACGCAATATGCAGGGGCAATCAAACGCCACGCGCATCTGGGCAATGGAGCTGGCGCTGAGTTCTGAAGCCGGTAAAAAGCTCTATGATCCCATCCTTGAAGGGCTGCGCTCAGCAGTACGTTACGACCGAACCTACTTCGATAAAATCGTCGCCTCATTGCTGCCGCTGCTGGAAAAACTCACCACCGGCAAAACGGCGGCGCTGCTTTCTCCAGACTATGAAGACCTCGACGATCCGCGCCCGATATTCGACTGGCAACAGGTGATTCGCCAACGTGGCATCGTTTATGTCGGGCTCGATGCGCTCTCTGACAGTGAAGTCGGCGCTGCCGTTGGCAACAGCATGTTTGCTGATTTGGTGAGTATCGCGGGGCATATCTATAAGCACGGCATCAATGATGGCCTACCGGAAAATGGCGACGGCAAGCTGCCGATCAGCCTGCATTGCGACGAATTCAATGAACTGATGGGCGATGAGTTCATTCCGCTGATTAACAAAGGCGGCGGCGCGGGCATTGAGGTGACCGCGTACACCCAAGCTATCTCCGACATCGAGGCGCGTATTGGCAGCAGCGCCAAAGCCGCGCAGGTCACGGGCAATTTCAACACGCTGATCATGCTGCGCGTACGAGAGAACCGCACCGCCGAACTACTAACCAGTCAGCTGCCTGAAGTGGATGTGTATTCGAAAACATTGGTTTCGGGTTACACCGATATCACTAACCAAGAGCAAGGCACCGATTTCACCTCCAACACGCAGGATCGTGTGAGCATGGTGAAAACGCCAATGCTCACTCCAGCTGACATCATCAACCTGCCCAAAGGCCAGGCGTTCGCGCTGTTGGAAGGTGGCCAGCTGTGGAAGATTCGTATGCCGCTGCCTGCTGCTGATAAAACCGATTTAATGCCGGAAAGTCTGCAGAAGATCGCCGCTGAGATGCGGCGCAATTACCGCACCAGCGAAGCCTGGTGGTCTGGTGCTGCTGGCGCAGAACCGCCGGGAGGTGATTAATGCCACCACCAAATACTTCAGCGCCGCCAGCTCGCGTTCAGCAGCCTAAAGAGCATGGCTTTCTGTTTAATTTGCTATGGGGATGGCCGTGGAAGCTAATCGGCATGCTGCTGGCTTCGCTGTTTTTCAGTCTGGTAATGGAGTACATCGGCATTGCATTCTTCTGGCCAGATCAAGGTGCGGCACATAGCCAGCAGGTGATGCAGATCGAGAGCGGCTATCTCTCCACTGAGTTCACACGCAGCCTGCTGCTGTCACAGCCAACGGTGACTGTCACTGCTTGGGTAACACAGGTTTATCAGTGGCTGGTTATCGATAGCGGTTTGCAGGGATGGATCGCGCAGCAAAATCAGACAATGGAGAGCGGCGGTAATGCAGTTGCTGACGGATTGAGTGCCGGTAGCCGCTGGCTGGCATCGGCGCTGCAGGAATACATGCTGGCGACGGTGTATGTCGCTGTGGTTACGCTGATTCGCGTGACGATTCTGGTGCTTTCAATACCGCTGTTTTTGATGGTAGTGCTGGTCGCGGTGGTTGATGGTTTAGGGCGGCGAGACCTGCGACGCTATGGCGCGGCGTATGAATCCAGCTTTGTTTATCACCATGCTAAACATTTCGTTAAACCCGCGTTCTATGTGCCCTGCATGGTGTATCTGTCATGGCCATCGGCAGTGTACCCAAACTTGCTGTTGCTGCCTGCAGCGCTGATGTTGGGAATGGCATTGGCGGTACTAACGGCTTCGTTTAAGAAGTACCTTTAAGCTGGACTGCAGCGTGCAAAGCTCGACTTTGTGCGCTGTCGTCAGCAGGTAAGCCGCCTTGGCGGCGCGGCAGAATCAAATCCAATTATGAAAATGTAGTCGACTTGAATGGCTGCTTTGAGCGAACAACGGACATTCCCATTAACCTTTTTGTGTGAGTTAACAGGGAGCAGGTCACGGTGAGCATTAGAAGTAAAAGAACATCATGTGAAAGTGCTTAATAGAAAAAGCGCCAATAAAGGCGCTTTTTCTAATTTCGATTAGCTGGGCTAGCTTAATTTGGTCTGTTTGTCACTGACGTATGGACGCGGCCTTTCATGATCGCTAACTTCCACAGCATCGCTACTTTCAGTAAATTCGGTCAGATCCAGCTTATGAGTCTCCCGGGCACAGGCCACGGCGATGACTGTGACCAGACTCATGGCCACAGCAAGGCAAGCAACCGGCCACGACGCACCGCCCGCCATACTGGAAAGGATTACTGCCGCCAGTGGGGCAATACCTCCTGACAGGGAGGCACTTATTTCACGGCCCAGTGACAGACCACTGAAGCGGACTTTCGATGGGAATACCTCTGAGAAAAACGACCCTTGAGTGCCAAGCATGGCCGCAACGCCTACGCCTACACCCAGCGTCATCGCTGTAATAACGCCCCAGGTTGTTCCTGTATTGACCAGCCAGAAGAACGGGAAGGCAAACAGCGCTGAGAATACCGCACCGAACATGTAAACAGCACGTCTTCCGAAACGGTCTGAAAGTGCCCCAAACATTGGCGTAGTGAACATCGCAACGGCAGCTGCTACGGCTACGGCAACCGGGCCCACTGAAGGTGACATGTGCAGAGTGCCAACGATATAGGCGATAACGAAAGTCTGATAAACGTAACTGACGCCACTTTGCGCAACCTGTGAGCCGGCCACGACAAGCAGGCTTCTGCGTTCTGTACGGATTAAATCACGCAACGGACTTTTGCTGACGGCTTCTGTCTCAGATAGTTTTTCAAACGCAGCCGTTTCCGATATTTTCATGCGGATAACCAGTGCAACCACGACGAGCAGAGCACTGAAGAGGAAAGGTATACGCCATGCCCAGCCAAGGAAAATTTCCTTTGGCAACTGAGTCAGAATGGCAAATGTACCTGCCGAGAGCAGCAGGCCAATGTATACGCCTACGCCGGGAAATGATGAATAAAATCCGCGTCGATGTGCAGGCGCGCTTTCCGCGCTGAGGATCGCGGCGCCACCAAATTCGGCACCTGCTCCAAAGCCCTGAATAAGGCGAAGCGTTACCAGCATTACCGGTGCCCACAGGCCAACTGATTCGTATGTCGGCACGAACCCAATCAGCGTGGTTGCCGTACCCATCAGCAGAAGCGTAATGACGAGGACTTTTTTTCGCCCAATTTTATCGCCCAGTTGCCCGAAGTAAACGGCACCAAATGGACGGACGAAAAAGCCTAGCGCCAGCGTAGAGAATGCCAGCAGAGTGGAGACGAACTCATGGCCTTTAGGGAACATGATTTCGTTAAAGACGAGTGCAGCGGCGGTGCCGTATAAGAAATAGTCAAACCATTCCAGCGCGGAACCTACCAGCGATGCTGCGGCAACTCCCTTCATGGACGACTTTTGTTTAGTGCTCATAGGGTTTTCCCCTTTTCTATAGATGTAGAGGTTCCTCATCACCGGAGATGATTAAGGTGTCGGATAAAGATGAAGTACTTTTGAATATGAGAGTCCGGATGACCCGAACTCTGAATGGTGTTGGCGTTATTCTCCCCGGAAATGAGGTGCGCGTTTTTCTTTGAACGCGGCTTTGCCTTCCCGGGCATCATCGGTATAGAAACAAATAGTGCGCAGGTCGCGCTCATAGCGAACGGCCTGGTCGAGCGGCATATTCACCGCAGCACGCATGTTCAGCTTGGCTGTTTGCGCGGCGATCGGCGGACGCGATGCAATGGTGGCGGCCAGTGTTTTGACCGATTCCATCATGTCTGGAGCTGACTCGAACACTTCATCGACGATGCCCCAGGCAAGACCGGTGGCAGAATCAACAGGATCGCCGGTGTAAAGCATTCGTGAGGCGCGTGAAGCACCAATGGTTTTGTTGAGATAAACGGCCATGCCACCGCCACCCACCCAGCCCAGTTTGATTTCCGGCGCGCCAAAAATGGCATTGCCGGTACTGACCCTGATATCACAGCACAGCGCAAGCTCAAGCCCCCCCCCCAGCGCGTAACCGTTAATCGCACAGATGGTCGGTTTCGTAATCTCTGCAATCGCATCACAGTGATCGTGCTTCATTCGGTGTGCCCACGGGGACTGATAGGTATCCAGCTCTTTGATATCACTGCCGCAGCAGAATGCCTTTGGACCGTTTGCCGTCAGAATCACAACCCGGACGTCAGACGATTCATTACAATATGCCGCCAGGCGGGTGATCGTGACAGACATCGATGGCGTCACCGCATTCAGTTTTTCCGGACGATTCAGCGCGATGATCGCGACGTTACCTTCCAGCGTAAACTCAACGTTAGGATCAATTTCAAATCCGAGCTCAGCCATTGATTTTTTCTCCGTTAGTTCTGGTCACGGTGCCCGTTTCTTTCAGTGCCGTAATCTGCTGGTCTGAGAAGCCCAGCTCATTCAGGATTTCATCCGTATGCTGACCGACGAAAGGCGTAGGGCGCTGGATTGAGCATGGCGTTTTGCTGAACTTGATAGCAAAGCCCGGGGTCTTCACTTTGCCTTCGCTCGGGTGGTCGTACTCAACGAAGGTTCCGTTATGAATAACCTGCGGATCTTTAACGACCTCTTCGTAGCCGTTTACTTCGCTGCTCCACAAACCTTCAGCGTCAAAGGCGTCGCGCCATTCCTGTGTGGTACGTTCAACCAGTTTTTCGCGAGTGACGCGGAAAATGAAGTCACGCTGAGGAAGCGTATGACCGTCAACCTCGTCCTCCATCGTTTCAAATTCAGGTACACCCAAAATTTTGCCAAGCGTCGGTAAGTGCGGGGTGACAAGGGTGATGTAGCTGTCGGCCGTTTTAAACACGCCATAAGGTGCGCGAATGTAGCAATGACCATGGGGCTCTTCACTGCGGCGCTGTGGCTTATGCCCTTGGGTAAATACCGTCATTTCCTGCATCTGATTCGCAATGATGGCATCGAGCATATTGATCTGCACCAACTGACCTTCACCAGTGCGCTCGCGGTGCAACAGTGCTGCAAGAGCGCCCTCGAATGCGGTGTAAGCCGTAATTGCATCAACCAGATACTGACCTGATGGCTGAGGTGGTGTGCCCGCCGCGCCGGTACTCAGCATCGCACCACTCAGTGACTGCAGAAGCAGATCCTGGCCAGGGCGCTTTAAGTACGGTCCCGTTTCACCGTAGCCGGACATGGAAACATATACGATGTCGGGTTTGATCTGTTTCAGCGTTTCATAATCAACGCCGAGTCGCTGAGCAACCCCCGGGCGATAGTTCTGAATGAAAACATCAGCGGTTTCAACCAGCTTATACAGCAGGGCCTTGCCTTCTTCATCTTTCAGATTCACGGCCAGACTGCGCTTGTTGCGGTTCAGCGACAGAAAAGAGGTATTGATCACATTTCCATAGGCGGCACCGGCAGAAGTGTGTCGCTGCCACTCGCCCGTGGTTGGCTCAACTTTGATGACGTCCGCGCCCATGTCGCCCATGCGAAGCGCCGCAAAAGGGCCCGCCATAGCAATAGAACAGTCAAGCACACGATACCCTTTAAGAATTGACATAACTCTACCTCTTACTCTCTGTAACGCCGCCGGGTGCGGCGATGGTTGATGAAAACAATCTAGGCCAATTTTTTTCGATATTATATATAATATTTAGAAAAGTGTGAGAGCGATCGAAATTTACATAGCGCTGAACGGCTATGATGCAGGCTATCAGAATGTATATTGTTGATTAATAGAGGGTTTTAAAATGAAGGCAATCAAGGGGTTAACGTGGGATCATCCGCGCGGTTATCGTCCTCTGCAGGCTTGGGCGCGTGAAGACCGCTCCGTAAACGTGGAATGGGACATTCAGAAACTCGAAGGCTTTGAGTCTCATCCCATCGATGAACTGGCAGAAAAATATGATCTGCTGATTGTCGACAACCCTGGTATTGGCGAGGCGGCCGAGAAGCATTGCCTGCGCCCGTTAGAAACCTTCCTGTCGGATGAACAGCTTTTGTTTCTGAAGGAAAGCAGCACCGGTTCATCCTTTGACAGCTATGTTTACGCAGATCAGCACTGGGCCGTTCCTGTTGATGCCGCATCACAGGTTTGTGCACTGTCCGGGGCGGCAGCTTCTACCCGGCCGGAAACCTGGCAGCAGGTGTGTGAGTACAGCCAAATCCATAAAGGACAGGTTGCACTGTCGCTTGGAGGGCCTCATGCGCTCCTGACGTTCTATTCGATTAGCCAGTCGCTGGGGGGGACTCTCTTTTCCGGTAATGATTTTGTTCTTTCGCGTGAAACTGGCGTTGAAGCGCTTAAGATCATGCAGGCCATTTTTGTTAACCAGCAAAAAGAACTGGTCAACCTGAACCCGATTGGCCTGCTGGATAGAATGGCTGCAGGTGACTTTGAACTCTGTCCGGCCATATTTGGCTACATCAACTATTCAACTCCTGAAACGGGAATTGCAGTGCGATTTGCTGACATTCCCCACTGTGGAGATCCCGCTTTACGTGGATCGGTGCTTGGCGGAACGGGGCTTGCCATTTCCGTTCGCTGTGAACCCACTCCTGAGCTCATTGAGCACATCATGCGCTACGTTTCTGACAGTGTGCAGACCACGCTGGTCGTTGAAAATGGCGGTCAGCCATCCAATGCTCGCGCCTGGCGCAATGTGCGCGCGAATGCCCTGACCGGGGACTTTTTCAGCGGAACATACGACACCGTTTCAGCAGCATATGTTCGTCCGAAATATGACGGATATATTCATTTCCAGGACAGCTCCTCCGCGCTTATCAGGGAAGGACTTCTGGCCGGGGTCGCGGCAGAACAGATATTTGATTCCGTCAAAGAAAACCACGGCCGCTTTCTGCCCTGAAACACCTGCCGCACCAATACGTGCGGCGCCCGACTGATTCCAGATTGAAGACTGAAACAATGAATATTGCAGTGATCGGAGAATGCATGATTGAGCTGTCGAGACATAACGGCAACCTTAATCAGGCATATGGTGGTGATACGTTAAATACGGCCGTATATCTTGCGAGGCAGTTGCAAAAAAGCCACGGCACGGTCCGATTTGTAACGGGGCTTGGCAGGGATCCATTCAGCACATCAATGATTCAAAGCTGGGCAGATGAGGGCATTGAAACAGACTTAATCGTCCGGTCTGAAAGCTTGTTGCCGGGATTATATTTCATCGAAACCACACCAGAAGGAGAACGGAGTTTCTACTACTGGCGGGGAGAGTCAGCTGCGCGTGTCTGGATTAACGGCAGCCATGGCGATGAAGTCTGCGAGCTGCTTATGGACATGGACGTACTGTATGTCAGTGGCATCAGCCTTGCGATTTTGAATGAACAGGCCCGCGAAAAACTATTTTCTCTTTTTCGCGTTTTCAGAAGCAGAGGGGGCAGGGTCATTTTTGACAATAATTACCGGCCCCGACTGTGGGCATAGCAGGAAGAAGCACGCCGCGCCTATGAACAGATGCTGAGTTGCACGGATGTAGCATTTTTAACACTCGATGATGAGGACGCTCTCTGGGGAGGGACTGCTGATATGGAGAGTCTGCGTATGCGCTGTACTGTAGCGGGCATCAGCGAGGTGATCATCAAACGCGGCGCAGCTGCCTGCATCGTCATCCACGAAGGGCAGGAATTTAATATTGATGCCATTCCTGTTCCTAAGGATCGGGTCGTTGATACAACTGCAGCAGGTGATTCGTTCAGCGCCGGCTATCTTGCATGCCGCCTCCAGGGTGGGGACGTCTGCGAGTCGGCCCGGCAGGGCCATATTCTGGCCAGCCGGGTAATTCAGTATCCTGGGGCTATCATTCCGAAGGCGGTAATGCCTGTAAGCGAAATTATTCAACAGGAAAAAGATAAATGAGTAATCCACAACCACTGAGCGCGTTAAGCATTCTTCAGGCAGGTCCGGTGACCGCCTGATGCATAACGCCTACCGACTTGAGATGAAAGGTGAGTCGATGAGAAAACGACTGGCACAGGTTGACTGAAAGTGAACGGTCGGTGTAATAAAAGGAAGTTAGGGCGCGTTAGGAAATAACGCGTTCACGTTCCTCCGGAATAACCTTTCATCTTCGCCAGAATACGCAAAATTCTCTCAATTATTTTTTTTGACGTATTAGAAGTGAAACTCTATAAAATCTAGGGTTGAAAATATTCTCACTTATATATTGTAGTAATTTATCCGAATATCTTGCTGATAGAGTGCTAGGCGATTAGTGTGAATGTCCGTGTTATGAAATAGTGTTCTTGCAGTGCTGGATATAAATGGTGGGTCTATTTAAAATCCTACTGAAATGCCAAAGTTAATATAAAAGTAATTTCACATGAAAACTAAATGATCGGCACCATTTTGCGGTGCCGCTTTCAAAGTAAATTATTAACTTATTCTTTTACAGAACTATTACCAAGGCTGGCGTTCACTTACGTGGTAAAATTCTCCATTCGGACCATCATCAGCCAGCATTGCTAGTGCAACACTAGTATATGCTCCCTCCTCAGGTGTAAGTGGTGCGTCCACGCCATGTAAATCGGTTTTGACGAATCCTGGATGAGCTGCATTAACTTTAATTGGAGTGTCACGCAATTCGTATGCAAGATGAACCGTCCAAGCATTGATTGCCGATTTAGAAATATTATAAGCCGGAATTTTGAAGTTATAAAATTCCGATTCAGGGTCAGTGTTCGCAGCCATTGAACCAAGAATACTCGACACATTGACTATGCGACCGGCATCTGAATTTTTCAACAGTGCAACAAATGCATTAGTTACATCAACAGCACCGAATAAGTTTACATCGAAAGTTTTACGCCAGACTTCGGATGATTGTTGTGTAGGAGACTTATCAAAGGCATCAAGCATGACTCCCGCGTTATTCACCAGAATGTCTAACTTACCAAAGGTCGACTCGACATAACTTGCGGCTGTTGCAATATTTTCTTTAGAGGTGATGTCCAGTTGTAAAGGTTCTGCGCTCACTCCTTCTTGCTTCAGTTGCATAACTGCACTTTCTCCTGCTTCAATATCACGACTGGCCACCAGAATGTAAATTCCTTTTTTACCCAGTTGCAGTGCTGTCTGATAACCAATGCCTTTGTTAGCGCCAGTAATTAATGCAATACGTTTTGACATAGTAAGCCTCAGTGTTTAAGGATGAGTTAACCTGAGATAACTTATTTTTAAGTTATCTTCTTCATGGTGTTTTTAATCAAATGTCACTTGCGTGACTGCAAGTAAATCCATTTAATGTCGGTAAATAATTTCTTCGTTCTTTCCCAAGCAAGCTCTGCACTTTCCTTATGATAATCATCACGGCGATCTGATTGGAATCCATGTCCTGCTGGATAAAGATAAATGTCCACCTCTGGGCGCTGAACCTGTAACTCTCTCACCGACTCTAGCGGTATTTCTGGGTCGAACTCTCCAAAATGTACAATTGTTGGACAGCGTGGCTTTTCATCTTTCAAGGATGAGATTTTTGATCCGTAATAACAGGCCGCGCCACTAAGCTCTTCGGAGCGAGCAGCACAAGCCCAACTCACTGAACCTCCGTAACAATAGCCGGTAATAAATACAAGTCCTTCTACGGCTAGCAGTTGAATACAAGTCATGGCATCAGAGACAGCAAGCTCGAAGTTATGTGCTTTCACCAGAGTAATCGCTGTTTCAATATCTTTTTGGGAGTAACTTAAGTTCAGCCCAGGAGCTTGACGGTCAAATATCGCGGGAGCCCACACTTCAAAACCCTCATTAGCCCAGCGCTGGCACTGCTCACGAATATGTTCCGTAAGGCCAAATATTTCCTGAATAAGCACCACCGCCCCAAGACGCTTGCCTTTCGCGGGGGTGACCCAAACATCAATATTTTTCCCATCAGACATGGAGAGTTTTTTCATTTCACCTGTTAGTTTTATAATAAACCTCCTACAATAATAGTTAACAATGCATAATAAAAAGTGGTTATTTTTACTTCTTATATTTTAAATTCATTCGAAAAATTTAATTAAAGCGTCGATGGCATGCATGCGATTTTTTTCCAGCAGCAACATATGCGTTGCTTCTCCAATTTCCAGCCAACGTTTTTCCGGCGACGCTTTAGCCTGTAAAAACCACTCTTTAGCCAGTTCAATCGTGACATCAATATCCCATTCCCCATGAATGAGAATGAGTGGTACTTCAATATCAGCCGGATCGTAGTAAGGTTTTCCTGCTATCCAATAATCTCGAATATCCTGAATAGGACCATTTCCCGATTTAAAGGAGTTTTGTGCTCTCAGACTTTCATCACTCTCATAACGAAGGCTGTTTGCCGCCCAAGATTCAAATGCACCAACGGGAATTAATCCATCGCGTTTGGCTACGGGGGCGCTACTCAGCCAGTGTTGCTTTGCTGCATCCATATTTACAACTCGCCAAGCACCGAGTGCACCCCCACTGTCAATCGGTATAGGTTTATTGCTGAGCCACTGTGGAGCTAATAAGCCCAATCGACGAACCTTTACACCATTCTTCGCAGCATAAACGGCTGCAACTGTCCCGCCCCAGGACATACCAAATACATTCAGCTGTTCAAGGTTACGAGTACGAAGTACAAAATTTGCAGCGCTGGTAAAGTCACGCACAGCCACTTCTGTTCGACCAAGCGGCGCATTCGCTAAGGCGGGTTGCTGCAATTCTATTGGACGAGTAGAGCCCCCATAGCCTCGTATATCAACTGCGTAAACATCAAATCCCGCTGTGGCCAGATGATCCATAAATGATGCCCCCTGGACCGGAGTATCATAAAGACTGCCGGATGAGTAGGTCGCACCATGCACCATCAGCACTGTTTTTTCAGCACTGTAAGTTAAATTTTTATCGATGCACTTTCTTAGTATATTTAATTCCACTCCCTGCGTGTCAGCAGGTATTTGAAAGCTCTCACTGAAAATAGCGACATCAGACATCATTTTTCCCCTTCTATCGAATTGTCCAACGAAACTCTCCCGATTCATTACGCTCAACGCAGCCCGCAGAGGAATCAGGAAAATGAGTGGTGAATACCGTCGCCCGGGTCTGCGCAGCGAAATTCAGTGCTTTATGACGTGAGTCGAGTGACTGTTCTGGAAATTCACAAAATATCGAATTCCACTCTGGCAAATTCACTTGCACTGGATGGTGTAAAACATCCCCCCAAAAGAACGCAGTTTCTCCCTCTGAGGTGAAACTCAATGAGAGATGATCATAACTATGGCCCGGCGTGTAATGAACTTTGAAACCAAGGAGTGGGAAATTGGTTTCATCGGTAAGACGGATATCCAGCCCAGCACTAACCACAGGCTCAACACTATCTTCAAAAACGTTTTCGCTGGGTTGTTTTACATTTCCTGGATTTCTATAAAAATCATACTCTTTTTGAGAAAATATATAGCGTGCGTTGGGGAAGGTGGGTTGCCATTCTCCGTTCTTCATAACAGTGTTCCAGCCGACATGATCGACATGCAAATGACTATTAAAAATATAATCAATTTCTTCAGGATCAACACCGGCTGCCCGGAGGTGTTGAATAAATGGGGTGTCCAGTTTATTAAACAGCAGATTATTAGGCCGGGATTTTCCATTCCCGGAAGCTGTATCAATCAGCATGTTGATACCGTCTATCTGTAGAAGCCAGCTATGCGTACTCTGTTCAAGTGATGAAAAATCGCCAGAGAAAAAACATGCAGGTAATGTTGCAGCCGCTTGCTGTGCATGCTCATCCTTCCATTGCGGATAAAGAAACGATCCAGGTACTTTTTCCAGTCTCAACTCCGGGATTTTGCGGATGAGTGCCCGGCCAATTCGATACGTTCTGACATAAGACATTGCTTTACTCACTCTGTTAGTAGCCTTATAACTGCATTGATAGTGATAAAACTTGTCATTCTGAACAAGTAGGTGTTCCGGAATGGATGGTTGCAAAAATAGCAACGATAACGATAGGTAATAACTGATGGATAAACTCGCGAATATGCGTTCATTCATACGAGTGGTGGATTCCGGCTCATTCGTAAGAGCAGCAGAATTACTAAACATTCCTAAATCAAGCGTTACCCGGCATGTCCAGTCACTGGAAGAAGAGTTAGGAGTAAAGCTATTAAACCGCACCTCGCGAAGTCAGAATCTGACAGAGCAGGGAGAGATTTATTATCAAGGTGCATTAAGGTTGCTTGAACAACTGGAGGTTCTTGACAGCAACGTGCAAGTTTCTTCGATGCGTCCGTGGGGCAAGATACGTGTCGAAATGCCCAATGCCCTTGCATATTGCAAGATCATACCTGCCTTGCCCGATTTTCTGGCGCGCTATCCAGATATCCAGGTAGAAGTGAGCGTCGGCAACAAATCCATTAATCTGATTGAGCAAAACATCGATTGCGTGATGCGTATCGGTGAGTTACAGAATGAGTCATTAATTGCCCGTTCTCTTGGCTCGCTGGATATGGTCACTTGTGCCGCTAATAGTTATCTCGCGCGCTATGGCACCCCACAACATCCTACAGAACTGGCTAGCGCACATTCTCTGGTGCAAATTGCATCACCACGCACCGGACAATTGATAGTTCATGAACTTTACCGTGACGATCAAGTAGAGAAAATGCACGGTCGCTGGCAATTCTCAGCTAACGACTCAATGGCTGCACGTAGCGCTGCCCTAAGTGGTCTTGGTATCGTTACGACATATCGATTTTTGGTTGAAGAATTCCTGCAGAGCGGACAAATGCAGGCGCTTTTTCCCGAGTGGCGTAATCAGCAGTTCCCCTTGCATATTGCTTGGCCTGAAAATCGTCAACTTCCGTCTAAAGTTCGCATTTTCATTGATTGGGTTAGAAGTTTATTTGCGCTTGATGGTTAGGAAATTGAATCGCCTCTTTTGAGGAAGCCTGACCGTGAATGTCAGCACGAACAATCCCTTTTATGACGCGGCTGTGCGTGGGGTTATGTATGAAAATCCCTCCTCTGTTGTATTTTTAAGCTAAAGTTCATATTTCAGGCACACTGATCCAGTTCAGGCATCCGCAGCCATCGCTGTTTCTCCATTCCACACAGCCTTTCTGACAGCAGTTCCGCTGCATGGGTACCTGCCTGAGCGCCGGCAAAACGCAGCCGATCGCCACACAGGATACATTTGTACGGATCCGTGCCCAGGAAGCCCTTCATCAGCACCGCAAATCCC
Organism: Erwinia typographi; assembly: GCF_000773975.1. Classification (GTDB taxonomy): domain Bacteria; phylum Pseudomonadota; class Gammaproteobacteria; order Enterobacterales; family Enterobacteriaceae; genus Erwinia; species Erwinia typographi. The sequence goes on along the minus strand of NZ_JRUQ01000093.1, from coordinate 3,463 downwards.
GGCTTCTCCGGTTTTTCCCGCGCCTGCATCTGCAGTGCTTCATACACCCGGGGCAGCAGCGTTCCCCTTTTCCGGTTGGCCAGAAACCCGGAGTAACGCACCATCTTAAAATGCCGGGCAGGAACGTGGCTGATATAGCGTCCGATCATCTCTTCCTGGCTCAGCGCCTGGCGTTTATGTTTCCCCGTGCGGTGATCGAGGTAGTGATGGACCACCGCGCCGCCGCCATAGTGTCGCAGGCGTGAAGCCGACACAGGAGGCCGCTTCAGGTACCGGCCCAGATACTTCACGCTGTGCCAGGCTCCCCGGGTCTTTTTTGCAAAATGCACCTTCCAGTACCGTCCGTACTGTGCCTGCAGGTAGCGCCGCCACTGGCGTTCGTCGCGGATGTGGCCGAGCCCCGGCAGGCTGCCGTGCATGATCCGCTCGTAGCTGCTGCGCAGCAGACGGATAACCGCACTCCGCCAGATAGCCTCCACGGCCTTCTTTTTAAAGAAGAGGCTGCGCCAGACGCCGTGCTTAACATCGAGGCCGCCGCGGGTGACGGAGACGTGGATATGCGGGTGCTGATTAAGCTGACGACCGTAAGTATGGAGGGCACAGAATACACCTGGCTCAATGCCCTGTTTACGGGCCCACTTCAGCATGGCGCGGGTGGCGCAGCGAAACAGGTCATTGAGCAGGGGCCAGTTATTGTTAAAGAAGGGCCACAGCAGGTGTGGCATGGTGAATGTGATGTGCTGCCACTCGCAGTCGGGCAGAACGTGCTGCTGCTTAGCAATCCACTGCTCCGTCGATTTCATGCCGCAGGCGCTGCAGGCCTTTGACTTGCAGCTCTGGCAGAAGAAGCGGGAGTGGGAACAGTCAGAAGAGGCGCAGCAGTAACGGCGAACGCCCAGGGCGCAGGAGCCACAGGCGAGCATGCGCTCAACGGCGAGTTTCGTCCATTCGCTGACGCTGTCGCCATGATTTTCAAGGTAGCGGTTCCAGCCGTCATCAACGGTGAAGAGAAGTTTGGCGGGGCGGGGAATATACATGAGGCACAGTATAAGGCTGAGCGCTGGCCGTGCAAACCATCGGAACCGCGAAGCGGTGACGCTCGCCCCTCTGGGGCGCTACGTTCCGGGAATTTCGAAGCTGACGCTTACCGCGACTCGTTTAGAAGTTCGGGGGCGATCAGCAGGATGAGTTTGCCACCCGCATGGCCGCTCAGGCTGATATCGAGCGCCTCGCGCCAGTCTTCCAGCGCGAAGGCGCGCGCAATCGGGATCGAAAAACGGCCTGCGGCGGCATGGTGCGCATATTCATCAAGCTTGTCCCAGTGCATATCGACATCCGCGACGGACTTGATGTTTTCAATGCCGGTTCGCGCTCCGGTTGCAGCCGCACCGGCATGGTCGGTCACAGTGAGAACGCGCTTGGGATCGCCGCCGGCGATCGTCACCAGGTCGGGCAGAGCGCTCGGCGCATCGGGCACCATGTTAACTGGTGCTACGTCGAGCACATGGTCCGGTGGCTCGGGCAATAAAGCGCGCAGCCTATCGACGAGGCCTGCGCCGTAGCTCGTAACGAACACCCCGCGCGCGCGCAACTGGTCGGAAAATCTGGCGCCTGCGGTGGCAATGACCCGCAAACCTTGCAACAGCGCGATCTGCACGGCGGCGAAGCCGATCATCGTGCCCGCGCCGTTGACAAGGAGAGTCTGGCCCGGTTTCAGATCAAGCACGGCGAGATAGCGGCTTGCGGTTTCGATCGCCATCGGTAGCGCCGCAGCCTCGATCATCCCGAGTCCGGGCGGGATTGACGCCCAGTGATGCAGAACTGCCTGATCGGACGCACCGGCGCTGGCATATCCGCTATAATCCGCTGCTCCGAACACTCGGTCGCCTACCGAGACGCCGGTAGCCTCCTCACCGATCGCGGTTATCGTTCCGGCAACATCTAATCCGACTCCGCGAGGCAGGCTCCCGGGGAACAAACCCTGGCAGAGCGCCCAGTCGGCCGGATTGAGGGCGCAGGCTTCGACACGGACGCGGACTTTCCCGCTACCAGGGAAAGGGATCGGAGCTTGATCTAACTGTAAAACCTGAGACGGTGACCCATATGTGTGGAAGCGAAGTGTCCTCATCGTATCGACGTCGTTCATCAAATTCTCCTGATTGTCTCCGGGCGCAGCGCCGGTTGCAGAAAAGTACGCCTGCGCTTATTCTCATCAGTCACTAACATATAGATATCGTCAGTGACTGACAAGAGGCGGGCCATTGGCAAAAACGAATTTACGACGCCAGTTACAGGAAGCAGCACTCAGGCTATTTCTCGAACGCGGCTACGATCAGACCACGGCGACCGAGATTGCCGCTCAGGTGGGGGGCACCGAGCGCACATTCTTTCGTTACTTCCCGAGCAAGCGGGATATCTTGTTCGACGAGGATGCTCTGCACGAAAGGCTGGAACTGGCCATCGCTGAAGCGCCCGCAGGCATAGGATCGATGGACCTGCTGCACCACATATTGCGTTCCTTGATCCCGCTTCTTGAAGAAAACAGGCCGCTTACAGAGCCAGCACGCCGGCTCATCGCCGTAACGCCCGCCCTTCTCGAGCGCCAACTTGCCAAAACAGCTGCGACGACCTCCACGCTCGCAGCTGGGTTACGTCAGCGCGGTATGTAGCAGCAATTGGCAAACTTGGCCGCAGCGATGGGCATGGCGGTGATGAGCCTGGCAATCAACACATGGCTTGAAAATCCATCGCTTAGTCTTGAGAATTGCCTTAGCCGGGCATCACCGCATAATTTTGGAGTGAATAAACGGCCGAAAGTTAATAACGCCATTTACTGATAGAATTTGGGGGCAATTGAACGAAAGCTCACTATAAAGGCTTCCAAAAACACTCAACGTCGGTCTGATTTTTTATCTGGTAGCTATCATTAATAATAAAATGATAAGACTGCGGTATTATAATCGGTCATGATTAATCGTTTTTGATTCAGCCCCTGATAAAACACGCTCGTGAGGTTCTTAATCGTTAACCAGACACTAAAATACAACACTGTGCTTAACATCGAGGCCGTCGCGGGTGACGGAAACATGGATGTACGGATGCTGATTGAGCAGCCGGCCGTAAGTATGGAGGGCACAGAATATCCCCACCTCAATGCCCTGCTTACGAGACCACTTCAGCATGGCGCGGGTGGCGCAGCGAAAGAGGTCATTGAGCAGCGGTCAGTTATAGTTAAAGAACGGCCAGAGCAGGTGTGGCATGGTAAAGGTGATGTGCTGCCACTCGCAATCGGGCAGAACGTTGCTGCTGCTCAGCAATCCACTGCTCCGTAGACTTCATGCCGCAGGCGCTGCAGGCCTTCGACTTGCAGTTCTGGCAGAAGAATAAGGGTTGGTGCAGTCAGGAGAGGCGCAGCAGTAACGGCGAACGCCCGGGGCGCAGGTGCCACAGGCGAGCATGCGCT
>NZ_JRUQ01000092.1 GCF_000773975.1 Erwinia typographi | reverse complement strand
ACCAGGGGACATGGCTGACCGAGACCGCCATAACGCGGCCACTGACTCAGACGATCCAGCATGGGATTAGTAAAATCACTGAGCTGAATGGTGCAGTAGCGGGAAGTCGGTTGATTTATTTTCAGGAAGCCCATGCCAGCGCTCATATTGCGGCGTTACTAAAAATTCAGGCTGGCGAACCTTTGGTGATGATTAAACGTTTACGTCTTGCTGACGGCGAGCCTTTTTGTCTGGAAACCAGCTACTTGCCAAAAGCGATTATTCCGGACCTGACCGCCAGTATGCTTGAACAGAACGGTTCGCTGTATCGTCTTCTGGCAGAAAACTACGGTGTTTTAGGCGTTTCAGACGAAGGCACTCTTCGGGTGACCATAATGAACGAAGAAGAACAGGCGTTATTAAATGCACAACCTAATAGCCCTGCTCTGGTGTATCGAGGGGTGATTACTGACCGTTTTCATCAACCGGTTGAATATTTAGTGTCAGTAAACCATCCTCAGCGAGTGACATTTCGCATAAGCCACCGTGAACCGGTTTAAACAACCTAAGAATGTAAAATTAAAACCTTTATTGGGCGATGGCTCCAGTTACCAGAACATGTATTTATCAATAATCCCTGAAAGCGGTGCAGGCTAAGCTGTCATACGGTCTCGACGTTATCCTGAGACAGCTAACTGCTGCCCAGTTCAAAGTTCCCCAAAAACCCTCCACTATTTTGTGGCCTTACTCCTCACATCTGGCGTACAGTGAATGTAATATACTGTTACAGAGAGCATGATATGACTTCTAACATGTCCGGCATTGCCACGACGCTACCTGTATGTAGCGCAGAAAAAATAGCGCTGTTAACGGATATGTTGAATGTCAGCGTAGATTGCATCAAAGTCATTAATACTAACGGCTGTCTCATTTTTATGAATAAATCTGGGTGTGAGGCCCTGGGCGTTAGCGTTAATGAAAAGGAGTTTGGTATGGCGTGGTTAGCACTACTGCCAGAATCTGTTCACCGTAAGGGAAGAGTGGCGCTGAAAAAAGCCGTCAAAGGTGAATGCTCTGGCTTCAGGGGGATAAGCGCTCTTCCTGATGGCACCATCACACACTGGGACAATATGCTCACTCCGGTTCTCGACAATGCGGGTAAAACGACCAGCATCCTATGCGTTTCAAGGAATATAACGCTACAGGTACAGGCAGAAGAGAAATTAAAGGTCAGCAGCGAAACCGATTCGCTAACGGGCCTGCCAAACCGCAGAATGTTCAAAAAGCACCTTAGGTCAACACTGTCCAAAGCTAAGCGGCGCACCGGACAGGTAGGCATTTTGTTCATTGACCTGGACAATTTCAAAGGCATTAACGATACCTTGGGCCACGCTGCCGGGGATAGAGCTCTTATACAGTTTTCCGCAGACTTGAAAAAGATCAGTCCAGATCAGGCGTTCATTTCACGTTTGGGAGGTGATGAGTTTGCGGTCGTTATGGATAGCGCAGATCCTGATGTCCTGTCTGGCTATGCCAGCCATATTCTCTCTCAGGTTAGACGAACGGTCAGATTCAGTCGCACAAAGGCAGACTTTGGTTTGACTATCGGTGCCGCTGTTTATCCAAAGCACGGTGAGACGGCTGATGAACTGATGAAATGTGCAGACATGGCGATGTATCAGAAAAAACTAAATGGGAAAAACGGTTTCCTGATGTTTTGAATCGTCGCGAGTCTAACAGACATCTCAGTGCCTTTTTGGACCGACTCAGCTAAAGGCTCAATCAGTGCCGCAATCCTCTACCTTAGCGCAGGATGCCTACCCTGCCCGTAGGGCTGTCAGTGCCATTACCCAAGAACCGGGACTGACCATGTACAATCACTTGACGCCAATTAGTTGGCATAGCAACCTTTTCCAATACGTTTTCACTTATCCTTTCGTTACCGGAAATTTGTGAGTCAGCTTGTAGGGCATTCAGCTCGACAAACAGAGTGCTCCGTATTTTAACTGGCCTTTTGCGTCGCAAAATAAAACTGCATCAGACAGACTCAAGCCGCTGCACTGCCGGACGAGTGTCGGGCGAGTAACGCGATGATAAACAGTCCCCCAATGCCTGCCGTAATAATGCCGATCGGCAGCTCCTGCGGAGCCAACAGCGTCCGGCTGACGATGTCTCCGCCACACAGCAGAACCGCCCCCCAGACGCCACACAGGGGGAGCAGCAGCAGATGCTTAACGCCCGCAAAATGCCGACACAGGTGAGGCACCATCAGTCCGACAAAACCAATTACGCCGGTTAAAGCCACTAAAAAAGAGGTTGCCAGCGCACAACACAGAAAAATCTCCATCCGCAGGCGGCTGACGTTAATCCCCAGCGATAGCGCGGTCTGTTCCCCAGCCAGCACGCCATCCAGCGAGCGCCAGCGCAGCAGGACAAAGGTGCTCAGCAGCACCAGGCTGAACCCAGCGATGGGCAGATTGTTCCAGCTGGCTAATCCCAGCCCCCCTAGTGACCAGAACAGCACTGAGCTGGCCGCCCGCTGATCGCCAGAAAAAATGAGATAGCTGGTTAACGCCCCAAATAAAAATGAGATGGCAAGTCCGCAGAGAACCAGATGCTCAGCCCCGCGTTGCTTTTTAAAATGAAACAGCAACATCACCGCCATGGCGGAACAGATCCCGCCAACAAACGCCGAGAGGGGCAGCGTTAATATACCGAGCCGATCGCCAAATCGGGTGATCACCAGCACCGCCCCCGCTGACGCGCCGGATGATAGCCCGAACAAAAAAGGATCGGCCAGATCATTACGGGTAGTGGTCTGTAACAACGCACCCACCATCGCCAGTCCCGCACCAGTCAGCGCCGCGAGCAGCGCTCTTGGCACTCGCAAATCCGTCACGATTCGGCTGATCATATCCGATACCGGCGCATCCGACAGTCTCAGCGCCCCCAGTACCTGCATCAGCGTCAGCGAGACCGTCCCAGTGGCAATACTGAGCAGCATCAGCCCGATCAGTACCACCACCGCCCCCCACATCGCCCAGTGATAACGGTACGATGCGGACATTACTTCGCCGCCGCCGGATACATTGCCCGCGCCAGTTTTTCCACAGCGTGAACGTTGGCTGGTCCCGGGGTGAGTTCAGCATACTGTAGTTTCAGGTAGCGCTGATGCTGTACCGCCGGGGTCAGTTTCATTAGCGGATGATTCTCCAGAAAACGACGCAGTCCATCTGCGCCACTGCCGGTCTGGTAATCCAGCAGAATGATAAAATCCGGCTCAGCCGCAGCCACGCTTTCCCATGAGGTGGTTCCCCAACTGGTCTCCAGCGCCTCCATCGCATTTTTACCGCCCGCCGCCTCAATGATGGCCGTCGGCATCGCATATTTGCCACTGGTAAACGGCTTGTCCTCGCCCGAATCATAGACAAAGACTTTCAAGGGACGAGTTCCTTTCGGCGGTTCAGGAAGTTCGCTCAGGGTCTTTTTCCAGCCGCTGATCAGCGCCTGTGCTTCATCCCGCTTGCCAAAAATCGCGCCCAGCGTCAGGACATCGTTATACAGCAGATCCATCGTGGCTTTATGTTTGTGTGCCGCGGTGAAAACGCAGCTCTCACTCAGTACAAAAGTCCTGATGCCATATTTGCTGAGCGTGTCAGGCGTCACTTCGCCGCCCACTTTCATGCCGTAATTCCAGCCGGCGAAAAAGAAATCAGGTTCAGCCGCCAGTAATGTTTCCAGGCTGGGATACTTCGGCGCCAGCTCCGGGATCGAGCCCATCGCCTGTTTAAATTCCGGCGTCATTTTGTACCAGCCACTGATCCCGGTCAGCCCGACGATACGATTTTGTAAATGCAGCGCGAAGGCCATTTCTGACATATTGAGGTCGTTAATAATGGCCCTTTTGGGCGGCTCGGTGAATGTCACGGGCGTGCCACAACTTTGAATGGTGACAGGAAAATCAGCCGCACTGGCTGCGGAAACGGACATCACCGCCATCAGGCTTATAAACAGTTTTTTCATTACTGGCTCTCAGAAAGTAATTTACCCATGGTGAGGAACTTCAAAAATACGCAACGCCTTCCCTGTATCAGGATGCGGTACGGTAAAACTGGTCAACCCAAACACGGGATAAAGGTATTCTGATACCAGTACCCGCTCCGGGGTATCGCAGATCGCTGACTTGCCCTGCGACAGGAGAAGCACACGATCAGCAAAAGATTCCGTGAGTGACAGATCGTGCAGAACCGCCACTACGGTGATCCCTTTGCTTTTTACCAGAGAAAGCAGCTCCATCCGCCCGGGAGGATCGAGATGATTGGTCGGCTCATCAAGCAATACCAGGTCAGGAGTCTGGGCCAGTACCCGCGCCAGCGCCGCCCGCTGTCTCTCTCCGCCGGAAAGCGCAGACAGTGAGCGCCTGCGTAACCGCTGTAGTCCGGTTTCTTTGATGGCGCTGGCTACAATCGCATCATGGACATCACGCGGTACATCCCGGACGTGTGGGATACGTCCCAGCGCAACATAGTCCTCAAGGGACAGTCTCATATCAGGTGTGTCGTTCTGCGCCAGGACAGCAACCTGTCTGGCCCGCTGCTGGCGTGACAACGCCGACATGGAGCGGCCCAGCAGGCGAATTTCGCCTTTTAGCGGGGCCAGTTCCTGACTAATTGCCCGCAGTAAAGAGGTCTTACCGCTACCGTTAGGTCCGATAACGGCCAGACACTCTCCGGCTCTGGCTTCAAAACGAATGGCTGAAAGCAACTCTCCGCCGCCTGGTCGCGCCAGAGACAGGATATTGACGCTGAGAACGCTCTCCGGAGTCCCCAAACAGTCCTCCGTTATCAGGTTATTTACGGTATTGCGCTTCACATTGTTCCTGCTTGATTTTGGCATCAACACGCCGTCGGGTTCAGCATCAGCCGCCGAAGGCCGATGGACTCCCGGCCGTAACCGTACTCAACGTTTTTCAGACGTTGCCGCGCCGCGCCACACGTCGGGGCCATGGATCGACAAAGGTTCCCCCCTCGGCCCAGTGACGAATCTCGCCCTCGGTCAGAAAACAGCGTTTCAGCGCCTCGACAAACCTGTCCAGCTCGCTTAGCTGCCCGATCACCGTCAGGCGACAACGCCTGTCGCCGAAGCGACCTGGCCACTGACGCCGCAACTGCTGGCGCAGGGTTTCACGCTCCTGCTGGGTCAGCAGAGGCTCGTCGTGTGTCAGCACGCCCGCCTTCCAGTAGCTGACAAACTCCAGGCTGATGCTGCCCGCCGCCTGATTCCACAGCAAAGCCAGGTCATCCCGTCCCGGCAGCCAGAAAAAGCCTTTACTGCGGTGTATTCCGGCCCCAAGAAACTGGTGATAGGTATCCCAAAGACGCTGCGGATGGAACGGGCGATCATCTTTCAGCACCCGCGACTCAATGTTATAAGTTTGCCCCGTCACCGTTTCGACTTCGGCTTCCAGTTCGTCGATCAGCGTCGCCACGCGGTGAAAAGCGTAATCCGGCATTGCCAGCATTTCAGCAAGTTGCAGGTTCCCCCAGGCAACAGCCTTCACGGAGACATAAGGGTTAATCGTGTGCAGGCACTTCGCCATCTCGGTGATCTGATGAAAAGGCAGCCGATCATTTTTGGTCAGCAGCAGGTGGCTGCAAAACAGCACCTGTTCCGCCAGCAGGTTCTCCGTTCCCCTGCGGCCCTGCCGAAGATTCTCCTGCCACGAGTCGAGCAGCCTTTCACCGCCGTCAAAATCGTCACGCAGCATCACGGCGTCCACCAGCGTTAACAGCCCTTTCAGTACCACCTGCGGATGGTCGCGCAGGTACTTCACCAGCGGTAACGGATGGCTGCTGCCGCTGGTTTCCAGCAGGATATGGGCTGGCCGCTGGCGAGACAGCAACTGACACAGGGCGCTATCCAGTTTCTGGATACCACTGCTGCTGCTAATACTGTCGGCGGAAATGGTGACAAAATTGTGCTTTTCCGCGCCGACAATGTCCGTATTGGCAATCAGGACGCCGTCGACATCCAGTTCGCTCATATCGTTGACGATGACGCACATCGAAAGCTGCTGCTGGTGCGCCTGCTTTAACAGGCTCTTTAACAGCGTGGTTTTCCCTGCGCCAAGAAAACCGTTCAGAATCGTTAGCGGTACTCTCGCCATTTATCTTCTCTCAGCCGTGACTGGCCAGCCGCAGCAATTTGATCGTTCCGTCCGCGTAACCGGCCGTCAGATATTCCCCTTGCGGATGCCAACACAGCGCGCTTACGGCTTCGTTATCCACCAGAACCGCCAGCTGCCGACGGTTTGCCGCATCATAAAGAAACAGGCGGCAGTCCTCGGCACCGCTGGCAATCCACTTGCTGACCGGACTGAACGACAGCGCCGTTATCGTTGCCAGATGTACCGGCAGGTAGTCAGGCTCCGAACCTTCTGGTCCTTCTCCACCACAATCCCAGATCAGCATTTCCTCACCGCCACCGGTAGCGAACAACTGACCATCATGGCTCCAGCTGAGATGGCGAACCTTTGCGCTGTAACCACTCATCTGGCACGATTTTCCTGCGGATTTCGCCCATAGCTGCACGATGCCTTCCTGGCTGCCCGAAGCTATCCACATCCCATCCGGACTGGCAGCCAGACTGAGTAACGACCCTTTCCAGAAATGATTGCGGAGTGGCTCTGCCTTACCTGGACGCCAGTGACTGACCAGGCCGTAACATGACGTCAGCAGGCTGCCATCCGGCATCCATTCCAGCCCTGTCAGCGTACTGTCTGCTGGCTCAAACGCCTGTTGCAGCGATCCCCGTTCATCCCACAGTTTGAGCTCCCTGCCGGTGATGCTGGCGAGAACGCCAGCAGGCGACCAGGCCAGCTTTTCCACCCAGCCCCGGCCCGCTTTCCAACATGCCGAGGGTTCACCGGTTACCGGTTCCCATATCACGATCTGATCGTCCTGGCCGCCGCTGGAAAGCCATTGCCCATCCGGCGACCAGGCCAGCGCCGTCGTCCCTAATCCATGTGCCGAATGCCGCCACAGCAAGCGCCCGTCATCCCGTGAGTACAGCGCAACGCCGCCATCTGCACTGGCGCAGGCCAGTAATCGCCCCGTCGGTGACCAGGCTAACAGATTGATATAGTCGCGATCGTGCGCCACCCACAGCGGAACCAACTGCTGCCGGGGTTCAGCTCTCCCTGTCACGCCAGACATGCCTGCACCCCACGGTTCAACATCTGACGGTCCAGATTGCGACCGATAAAGACGAGCTCGCTGCGTCTCGGCTCACCGGCTTTCCAGTCACGATCGGCTTTGACCTCCATCAGCATATGCACCCCCTGGAACACCACCCGCTGGCTTTTCCCTGCCAGATTCAGTATCCCCTTGGAACGGAAGATGTCCTGCCCCCGCGATGTCAGAAGCAGGCGCAACCAGTTGTTTAATTTATCCTCCGACAGTGCGCCGTCCACAGTAATGCCAACGGAGGTCACCTCTTCGTCATGAGTGTGCGCAGCGCTGAAGGCTCGGGACACAATGGGATCCTGCACCACACCGCCGTAATGCAGTTCGAGGTTAAACTCGTCGGGCAGGTGTTCGGTCACCAGAGCATAATCCCCTGCTTCCGGGATAGTCAGCCTGAGCGATTGAGCGCCGGTTTCCGGCACCGGCAGCGAGACGACCCGGTGCGACGGCGCCAGTTCCCTCTCCACTTCACCCCGCAGACGGTCACGGGAAAACGCTTTATCCGCCTGGCCTATAAGCTGCGTAAAGGTGTCCTCATCACTGCCCGGCACGGCAGTGAACAGGGCGTCGATAAACGGATCGGGACCAGCGGTATAATGCAATTCGGCCACGCCTGCTGGCAGTCGCCAGACACCAGCCCATTCGAAAGGATATTCCGGCGCCAGGAACTGTGGGCGATCCTGTAAGACGCGCTGTAAATCAAACCCGCCAACGTCCAGTACCGTCGGAATATCCACCTCTGCATTAACAGTCCGGTGGAAGCGCGCAATAGCATTCATGCTGAGCAGGCGGCTCTCCAGCTCGTCAAGTTCAGCGGGGGTGACCAGATCGGCCTTGTTCAGCAGGAGAACATCGGCAAAGGCAATCTGCTCACGAAGTTCGCTGCTGTCGTCCAGATGTAACCCGGCATGCCTGGCATCCACCACGGTGATGATGCCATCGAGACGCAGGGCAGAGCTGATTTCATCATCAACGAAGAAAGTCTGTGAAACCGGCCCGGGGTTGGCCATTCCGGTAGTTTCGATCAGGATACGGTCGAACTTATCGCGGCGATGCATCAACCGGCTCAGGATGCGGATCAAATCGCCCCGCACCGTACAGCAGATGCAACCATTGCTCATCTCGAAGACTTCTTCATCGGCATTGATCACCAGTGCATCATCAATACCGATTTCACCAAATTCATTCTCTATTACCGCCACACGTAACCCGTGCTGCTGGCTGAGAATATGGTTCAGTAACGTGGTCTTACCTGAGCCCAGAAACCCGGTCAGAACGGTTACGGGGATACGATTATCTCTGTTCATGCGCCGCCTTCCTTATCCTTCCCACCCTCAGTGGTTATGTTATAACATAACGTATGACGATCAATCTACTGCGCATTGTTCTGATCAGGGAAAAGGAGGCCCCCGCTGGCGGCAAACTACCGCTACCGTTTCACGGACGTGCACATCATGCTGTTGCTGTATGGCGAAGGATATCGGGGAGGGTCATTCTGACGGAAAAAAAAACGCCCGGTCAGACCGGGCGTTTTACTTTCAACAAGCCGTTACGCTTTATCCGGCAACGCGTAAGCGATCAAATAATCGCCAACGTCCGGCGAGTGCGCCGCGCCGCCTGCTGAGATCACAATGTACTCTTTACCGCTTTTCGCTGATTGATAAATCAGCGGTGAAGCCGTGGCGCCTACTGGCAGACGAGCTTTCCACACCTCTTTCCCGGTTTTGCTGTCCAGCGCCCGCAGATAGTTATCCTGGGTACCGGCAAAGAACACTAAACCGCTTTTGGTGCTGGTTGGGCCGCCCAGCGTCGGCATACCAACCGGCATCGCCATATGGGTTTTGATCCCCAACGGACCGGTATCTTCCACCGTCCCCATCGGAACCTGCCAGACGATTTTCTTACTGTTAAGATCGATAGCCGTCATCGTACCAAACGGCGGATGCTGGCAAGGAACCTGCAGGAAGGAAGAGAAGTTATCCATCCGGGTACCCACATACGGACCGCCAATTTGTGGACGGATAGTACCGGCCCATTGCGGCACTTCATTCAGGGAAACCGTCTGGCCCTTCGCCTGTTCTTTGGTCTTCATCGACATCAGCATACCCATGCGGATATCGTTGACGTACAGAATACCGCTGGTTTCATCGATGGAAACGCCACCCCAGTTCATGCCGCCCATGGTGGCCGGGAATTCAAGGTAGGTTTGCTCGCTGTTCGGCTGGAAGATGCCGGAATAGAGCGCTGACTTGAACAGAATGCGGCAGTACAGCTGATCAAACATGCTGACGCCCCACATTTTCCTCTCGTTCAGATGCTCCAGACCAATGGTCGGCATATCGACAGAGAACGGCTGCGTCGGCGACAGATGTTCGTCTTTTGCCGCCGGACTTGTCGGTACGGGCCTTTCTTCGACTTTACTTACCGGTTTGCCGGTACGACGGTCAAGCACGAAAAATTCGCCCATTTTCGTGGTCTGAATCAGCGCAGGCACTACTTCGCCCTGCTCATTCTTCATATTGTACATCACGGGTTGCGACGGTAAGTCGTAGTCCCAGATATCGTGATGCACGGTCTGGTATACCCATTTGGTTTTACCGGTGTTGACATCAAGGGCGATCACCGATGAACCGAATGTCTCTTTCGCTTTATTACGGTCGCCGCCCCAGTAATCCGTCGGTCCGTTACCCGTAGAGACATAGAGCTGACCGAGGTCCTTATCAAAAGTAGGAATCGCCCAGACGTTCGGGGTACTCAGCGTATAGTGATCGCTGCCCTGTTTGGCACCCTCGGTGTTACCAACGTCCCATGCCCATACCAGCGAACCATCGCGCACATCATAAGCACGCAGTGCGCCAGAAGGCTCATCTTCCGTGACGTCACGAATCCAGGCGCCAAATACGGTCAGATGCCCCATGATAAGCGGCACGCTGGTCGGGTGATAACGACGACTGTTGGCGGTATCCCCCAGTCCCAGTTGCAGATCAACCGTCCCTTTCTGGCCGAAGTTCTGACACATTTCGCCAGTGTGGGCATCCAGCGCAATCAGACGCGCGTCTACCGTGGTCACAATAATACGCTGACGGCAGGACGTATCGGTATAGGCTGCTTTTTGGTCGGCGGTCAGGGTGTCATCGCGATCGTAGTCGTAGTAACCCACGCTGCGGCAGGTGACGTGTTCATAGGTATGCGCATGGGGATCAAACGTCCAGATCGGTTTGCCGGTGTCGGCATCGACGGCGGCAATCTTGTTTTCCGGCGTACAGGTGTACAGCGAGGAACCGATCTGAATCGGGGTGTTTTCATCAACGCCGGCGGCATTGCCGGTCAGGCGGCGGCCAGTGTGATAAGTCCACGCCACCTGCAGATCTTTAACGTTATCGGCATTGACCTGATCGAACGGCGCAAAGCGCGTGCCGCTGGCATTACGACTGATATAACGCCAGTCCTGATCGGCTTTTGATGCATTGGCGTCAGACTGTTTCAGCGGATCGGTGGAGATCGCTTCAGGATTATAAATGGTGTTGTGCGGGAAGAAGCCGCCAACCAGCGTGGCCAGCAGCGCAACAAACACCACCAGGCTCAGTCCGCCGGAAAGACGGCGACGCTTTTGCAGCAGGCCTTTATCGGTAGCGGTGACCAGCAGGCTCAACAGGAAGAGCAATGCAGGCACCACCAGACGCGGCAGCAGATCCCAGTAATTGAGTCCGCCAACTTCCGCCAGCGCCCAAATGATAGTTAGCAAAAAGATAGCGCAGGAAAACCAAAATCCGGCCGAGGGCTTTTTAAAATAAAGCGCCACCAGCACAATATAGGCGATACCGGCGATCAGATAATACGCCGAGCCTCCCAGGGAAATAAGTTTCCCCCCGCCAATAATAATAGCGATTGCCGTCGCCAGCGTGAGCAGCGCAAAGATAATGCTCAACACAAGCGACAGGCCTGAACGTCGTCCAGGCCGCTTTTCCTTAATGTCCATACACTCCCCGGTGATTTAATGTTGTAAATGTTAACCAGAATCGCAAGAACTGTATGTTTTGGTTAGCTACATGTCAATAAATGTAAATACTTACAATTCGCGTTACTATTTGTGGATAAAAGCGGCCTTTGCGGGCCGATTGCTGCTGACTGTGTTTTCGCTCATTGATTTCTGGCGGCAACAAAAACCACAGGAGATTGTTTATTAAAAGGTTAAATGATTATTTCATGATATTTTATGGGGTTAAATATTGAGATCCGCTGATTGTTTGCATTATTGAATAATTCAGATCCGTTATTTCTTTATTTCACGGTGATGGGATAAACCGCACATTTTAATCATTTCTATTATCGGGTTTTGTTTCCCCGTTTTATCGCGATGCTGGCGTTAATTATGATGAGAAGCCCCCCTTACGGAGGCAATAGTGTTGTTCGCTACTCTTCATGAGCAACAGGTCCGTCACATCGGTTAAAGACGCGCTCACCTGTGCGGCTGACTTGCACCAGAAGGTCAACGGACAGGTAATGATTACGCTGGGTGAGAAAGGAGCGGAGTTATCCAGTGAGGAAGGGGTGCAGCATTATCCGGCGGTGTTTTGCCCGGATGTGGTTAATACCACAGGCACTAACGCAAAATCGTCAGCATCTGTTTAGCTGAAAGATCAAAGCTGCTTGAGGCTGCGGCATGTCGTCTCGTTCACCGCAACCTCAAACAGCCTCGCACTACGCAAAGCACAGCTCATTCCAGTAGACTTCACGCGTCAGGCGTCGTTCAGTGTGTCTTATCATGGCGAAACCACCGTGTTTCAATATTACCAATATCCACGCCGTAAAGGCTGGCGACCGGTATTATCGCCTCCATCATTCGTTGGGTATCCTGCTGCCCGGCTTCGCCATTAAATAAAAATGCCAGCCGACGCGTCAGTCGTTGCCACAGTGCTACTTTCATTTTGCCTCCATCGGTAAGCGATTTGCCTGAGGCTATTTCAACCACAGATTGCGCAGGCCAGGAAATATCAATTCCGGGTTTTCAATCCCGGAAGATGCGCATTCCCCTGTACGGCTCAGCCACAGTGCCGCTGCGGGTCTGGCCATCACTCCGGCAACCGCAGCGCTAACCGAAAAAATATCCGTGAGGATACCCACAAAATCTCTAAGTTTTTCCTGGTAATAAATAAGAACTTTTTCTTCTTTGCCGGACAGGGTTTATTTATGGGAGCGTTACAACACAAAATAAAACAGGGATTAAGGGAAAATAATTATGCGCATTGCAAAAACAAAAATCGCGCTGGCGCTGGGTATTCTGGTGCTTACCGCGCAGGCTCAGGCAGATCAGCTGGCAGATATCAAAGCCGCTGGCGTAGTGAAAGTCGCCACCTTCGACGCTAACCCGCCGTTTGGTTCGGTCGATCCCAAAACCCATCAGCTGGTGGGCTATGACGTCGATTTCGCCCAGGCGCTGGCTAAGTCGCTCGGCGTAAAACTGGAGCTGGTTGCCACTAACCCGGCAAACCGTATTCCGCTGCTGCAATCCGGTAAGGCCGATCTGATCGTCGCCGATATCACCATTACCCCGGAACGCGCGCAGGTCATTGATTTTTCAACACCATACTTTGTCACCGGCCAACAGTTCCTCGTGCCGGCAAAATCAGCGGACCAGCTAGAGAGCTACAGTAAAGCGCGTATCGGGGCGGTGAAGGGCACCACCGGCGAACAGGCTCTGCATCAGCGCTTCCCGCAGTCGCGCGTGCTCTCGTATGACGATATTCCGCTGGCGCTGACCGCCCTGCGCAATGGCAACGTGCAGGCTATCACCCAGGACAGCACCATTCTTGCCGGTCTGCTGGCGGAAGCGCCGGATAAAGCCAGCTTTAAAATTATCCCTGACCTGCTGAGTAAAGAAGAGATCGGCGTCGGCGTGAAGAAAAGCGAACCGGCGCTGCTGAAAGCGGTGAACGATGAGCTGGTCAATCTGGAAAAAACCGGCCAGGCAGCGAAAATTTATGACGTCTGGTTTGGCCCAGGCACCAAAACGCCTCAGCCGCGTGCGTTTACCATAGAAGCTAAATAATATGGTATCAGGTTTATTTTCACGCTCCGCGGCATCGTCCGCGGATTTTTCGCATTTGCAGCGCGCCAGCATTGAATTCCGCAAGGCGGCAAAAAGTTACGGCGACCATCAGGTACTCAACGGCGTTGATCTCCAGATCGATCCGGGCGAAGTGGTGGCGATCCTCGGCCCGTCAGGATCGGGAAAATCAACGCTGATCCGCCTGATCAACCAGCTTGAATCACTGAGCGACGGTGAGATCCTGATCGACGGCAAACCGACCCGCCAGCTAACGGGCAGCGCCCTGCGACAGCTCCGCAGCCGCGTAGGTTTTGTTTTTCAGCAGTTCAATCTCTACGCCCACCTGACGGCACAGGAAAATATTACGCTGGCGCTGGAACGCGTCCACGGCTGGGATAAACGCGCCGCCCGCGCACGCGCGCTGGCGCTGCTGCGCCAGGTGGGTCTGGAAGAGAAGGCGCAGCAGATGCCAGCGCAGCTCTCCGGCGGTCAGCAGCAGCGCGTCGCCATTGCTCGCGCCCTCGCCTCCTCACCGCAAATTATCCTCTTCGATGAACCCACCTCGGCGCTCGATCCGGAAATGATCGGCGAAGTGTTGCAGGTCATGAAGGATCTGGCGCACAGCGGCATCACCATGGTCGTAGTCACCCATGAGATGCAGTTTGCCCGCGAAATCGCCGACCGGGTGGTGTTCATCGACGGCGGCGATATTCTCGAGGTGGCGCCGCCTGCAGAGTTTTTCGCCCGCCCCCAGCACGCCCGTACCCGCCGTTTTCTGCAAAAGGTGCTAAATCCGCTGCATCAGGAGAACCCGGAGTGAGCCCTGCTCTCGACTGGCACGGCGTACTAAGCGAACAGCCGCTGCAATGGATCATCTCAGGTTTTCTGACCACCGTATGGGTCAGCGTCGCCGGAATAATCCTGGCTACGGTGCTGGCGATCCTGCTACTGGCGCTGCGCCTGGCAGGCGGCAGAGCAGGACGCGGGCTGGTGGCCTGCTGGGTCTCGCTGTTTCGCAATACCCCGCTGCTGGTCCAACTGCTGTTCTGGTATTTCGCCGCCTGGAACCTGCTGCCGCTGACGGCGCGTGATTTCATCAATGCCGATCACCCGTGGTCAATTCTGCCTGGCAACGTCTGGTGGCTAACGCCGGAGTTTCTTTGCTCAATGTGGGGGCTGGGGGTGTTTACCTCGGCGTTCCTGGTCGAAGAGATCGCTTCCGGGCTGCGCGCCGTCGGTCACGGCCAGCGGGAAGCGGCCCTTTCGCAGGGATTTTCCCCGTGGGGAGAGCTGCGTTATATCCTGCTGCCACAGGGGCTGACGAACGCCTGGCAACCGATTATCGGCCAGTATCTCAACCTGATGAAGCTCTCATCGCTGGCAAGCGGCATCGGTTTTGCGGAGCTGACCTACCAGGTGCGGCAAATCGAAAGCTATAACGCCCACGCGCTGGAAGCCTTCGCCGTTGGCACTGCGTTGTATCTGGCGCTCGGGGTAGCGATGGGCATGGCGCTGTCGCGAGTCGGTCCGGGTAAAACGCAGCAAGGGAGAACGCAGCATGAACGCTAATCTGGCGGTCATCGTCGATAATCTCGATTACCTGCTGTGGGGACGTCTGGCGGAAGGTATTCCCGGCGGCGTCGTTCTGACTCTGCTGATGGCGCTTGGCGCAGCAGCGCTGGCGCTGCCCGCTGGCATTCTGCTGGCGAGCGCCGCCTGGCGCTACGGCGGGCTGGTACGTCGGCTGCTGTTTCTGTGGGCGGAAATTATTCGCGGCATTCCGCTAATTTTCGTTATTTTCTGGCTGTGGTATCTGCTGCCAATGATGACCGGCAGCGACCTGCCGGGAGCGGTAACGGTCACGCTGGCGCTGGCGTGGTTTACCGCCGCCTCGGTGATGCATTCA
Organism: Erwinia typographi; assembly: GCF_000773975.1. GTDB lineage: Bacteria > Pseudomonadota > Gammaproteobacteria > Enterobacterales > Enterobacteriaceae > Erwinia > Erwinia typographi. Next base: position 12,647 of record NZ_JRUQ01000092.1, on the reverse strand, counting down.
GTGCTGGCGGGATTGCAATCGCTGCCCGGAGGGCAATATGAAGCGGCGCGGACGCAGGGCTTTTCCGCCGGACAAACGCTGCGTTTAATCCTGCTGCCGCTGGCGCTGCGCAACGTACAGCCCTCGCTGGTGGGGATTTTTATCAACCTGCTGAAAGATACCTCGCTGGCTTTTATCGTCAACGTGCCGGAACTCACCACCGTTGCGGGCCAGGTCAACAATCGGGTGCAAATCTACCCCCTGGCGATTTTCATCTTCACCGGAGCGGTCTATTACCTGTTGTGCTGTGGTCTGAGCCTGCTGGCAAACCGCCGTTTTTCCCGGCGTAGCGCAGCCAGGCGCTACGCCAGCGGGTAACAAGTCCACAATACTCATGCCTGTTCACGACTGAACCTGAACACGCCGCAATAAATAATAATGAGAATTATTTCCAATAAAAGTATAGCATGTGCTATACAAAATAGCATATGCTATCTTTTCTGACATCAAACACCTCAGGACACTTCTACGATGCAACCAATAAAAGGGTTAAAAATGGTGCTGTTTGGCGTTTTGCTGGCTGCGGGAACAACAGCAAGCGCCTGGTCCGCTGAAAAGTTTAAAGTGATCACCACCTTTACCGTAATTGCCGATATGGCGAAAAACGTGGCGGGCGATGCCGCAGAGGTGACTTCCATCACCAAACCCGGCGCGGAAATTCATGAATACCAGCCGACCCCGGGGGATATTAAACGTGCCCAGGGCGCCCAGTTAATACTGGCTAACGGTATGTATCTGGAACGCTGGTTCGAGCGCTTCTATCAGCATCTCAAGGGCGTACCGGAAGTTGTGGTGACGAGCGGGATCACACCGATGGGCATCACCGAAGGGCCCTACAACGGTAAACCGAACCCACATGCATGGATGTCGCCAGACAACGCGTTGATTTATGTCGATAACATTCGCGATGCGCTGATGAAATACGATCCGATCCATGCCGATACCTATCAACGCAACGCGGAAAACTATAAGAAAAAAATCATCAATACGCTCGAACCGCTGCGTCAGCAGGTAGCGGAGATCCCTGAAAATCAGCGCTGGCTGGTCTCCAGCGAAGGCGCATTCTCCTACCTGGCGCGTGATTTAGGGCTGAAAGCCCTGTACCTGTGGCCCATCAACGCCGATCAGCAGGGCTCGCCACAGCAAGTCCGTCACGTCATAGATCAGGTAAATAAAAATCATATCCCGGCAGTGTTCAGCGAAAGTACCGTGTCCGACAAGCCAGCGCGCCAGGTCGCGCGTGAGACTGGCGCGCACTACGGCGGCGTGCTCTATGTGGATTCGCTGAGTGCGGAAAACGGGCCCGTGCCGACTTATATTGATTTGCTGAAGGTCACCACTCGCACTCTGGTGCGGGGACTTAAAGATGGCATAAAGGGGTAAGGTTATGATGCAGGCCAGAGGCATTACCGTTTCTGACGTCACCGTAACTTATCGCAACGGCCATACTGCGCTGCGGGACGCGACCTTTGCCGTACCGGGCGGGTCAATTGCCGCGCTGGTCGGGGTGAACGGTTCCGGCAAATCCACCTTGTTTAAAGCGGTGATGGGCTTCGTTCACCTGGCCGCCGGGACGATACGCATTCAGGGGCTGCCGCCGTCGCTGGCGCTGCGGCGAAACCTCGTCGCCTACGTTCCGCAATCGGAAGACGTGGACTGGTCGTTTCCAGTCCTGGTAGAGGATGTGGTGATGATGGGGCGTTATGGCCACATGGGGATGCTGCGTATCCCCCGCGAGCAGGATCGCCGCCTGGTGATGGAAGCACTGGAACGCGTGGATATGCAGGCATTTCGCCACCGACAAATTGGCGAACTCTCCGGCGGTCAAAAAAAACGGGTTTTTCTGGCGCGCGCCATCGCTCAGCAGGGAGAAGTTATTCTGCTGGACGAGCCTTTTACCGGTGTGGATGTAAAAACGGAAGCCAGAATTATCAGCCTGCTGCGTGAACTTCGTGACGAGGGCAAGACCATGCTGGTCTCCACCCACAATCTCAGTTCCGTTACGGATTTCTGCGACTATACCGTCATGATCAAAGGCACGGTGCTGGCGAGTGGGCCGACGGAAACCACCTTTAACGAAGTGAATCTGGAGCGGGCTTTCGGCGGCGTGCTTCGCCACATGCCGCCAGCCCATGTTGAAGACAGGATTTTCTCCGGGGAGAAAAGAACGTTTGTGTCGCAGCGGGTCGCAACCAATGAGCGGGAGTGATGCCATGATCAACGCCATACTGGCGCCGTTTGGCTACGAATATATGCTCAACGCGATGTGGGTCTCGGCCATGGTCGGCGGGCTGTGCGCCTTTCTCTCCTGCTATCTGATGCTGAAGGGATGGTCGCTGATTGGCGATGCGCTGTCGCACTCGATTGTCCCTGGCGTCGCCGGGGCATACATGCTCGGTCTGCCGTTCTCACTGGGCGCATTTTTGTCGGGCGGGTTGGCGGCGGGCAGCATGATGTTTCTCAATCAGCGCACCCGCCTGAAAGAGGATGCGGTCATCGGACTGATTTTCTCCTCGTTTTTCGGCCTCGGGCTGTTTATGGCATCGTTAAATCCAACAGCCGTAAACATTCAGACCATCGTTCTCGGCAACATTCTGGCCATCGCGCCGGCAGATATCCTGCAGCTGACCCTCATTGGCGGCGTGTCGATTATCGTGCTGTTTTTCAAATGGAAAGACCTGATGGTGACTTTTTTTGATGAGCATCACGCCCGCGCCATCGGCCTGCGTCCGGAGAGGTTAAAAATTCTTTTCTTCACGCTGCTGGCCGTTTCGACGGTGGCGGCGCTGCAAACGGTGGGGGCGTTTCTGGTGATCTGCCTGGTCGTGACGCCTGGCGCAACGGCATGGTTGCTGACCGATCGTTTTCCCCGCCTGCTGATTATCGCGGTAGCCATCGGGAGCATAACCAGTTTTCTCGGCGCGTGGGCCAGCTACTATCTGGATGGCGCCACCGGCGGCATTATCGTGGTAGCGCAAACGCTGCTGTTTCTGCTGGCGTTTGTCTTTGCCCCCACGCACGGCCTGCTGGCGCACCGTCGCCATGCACGCCAGGCAGCGGGAGTCCGCAAATGATGACACTCCTGCTGGAACCGCTACAGTTCCCTTTTATGAACTATGCGCTGCTGATTTCAGCGATAATCGCCGTTCCCTGCGCGCTTTTATCCGTCTTTCTGGTCCTGAAAGGCTGGGCGCTGCTGGGTGATGCCATGAGCCATGCGGTCTTTCCGGGCGTGGTCCTCGCCTGGCTACTGGGTCTGCCGCTGGCGACGGGCGCTTTCGTCGCCGGGCTGTTCTGCGCCCTCGCCACCGGCTACCTGAAAGATAACAGTCGCATAAAGCAGGATACCGTAATGGGTATCGTTTTTTCCGGCATGTTCGCCACGGGATTGATTCTTTATATCGCCGTAAAACCGGAGGTCCACCTCGACCATATCCTCTTTGGCGACATGCTGGGGATCAGCGCGACGGATATTGGACAAACGGGTATCATCGCCGCCGTTGTCGCACTAATTATTGGCGTCAGGTGGCGGGATTTACTGCTTTTTTGTTTTGACAGTCAGCAGGCGCGGGCTTGTGGGTTACGGACGCACTGGCTGCATTATGGCCTGCTATGCATGGTATCCCTGACGATTGTGGCGACGCTGAAAGCGGTGGGGATCATCCTCTCCATTTCCCTGCTGATCGCCCCAGGCGCAATAGCCGTGCTGCTGACCAATCGCTTCCATGTTGCCCTGTTCCTCGCTGTCGTTATTGCGGTACTTGTCTCGCTCAGCGGGGTTTATCTGTCGTTTTTTATCGACAGCGCGCCTGCGCCCACTATTGTCGTGGTGTTCGCGATAGTGTTTATTGCGACATTTGTCGTGACCAGCCTGAAGGCAAAACATAAGGAAAGACGCAGGTTACCGGCACTGCAAGACGAATAAGATTTGCTGCGATCGGAAACATAGCATTACCAATCAAAAGAGGCTTTGTTTCTGTTTCGTATGTTACCTTGTAACAATAGAGGTTTTCAGGCCAGTCTTTACCGTCAGCAAATTTTGCCCGGAGTGAGTTGATGTGGGCAGCGACGGGTCATGTGGAGAGTATATGGCGCCATCCCCTTCATCAGTGCATCCTCCGAAGGTTACTCCGCTCTGCCAGCGTCTGTTAATTGCGCAAGCCTGCCTGTTGGGTATGGTGGCTATTGCAGGCGCGCTCTATTTTTTCCTGCAACTCTTCGCCGTTGAGGGCTTCTGGTCGCCCGTCACGCGCCTGATGCTATCGACAGCGTTGGTGGCGTTAGCGTTTGTCAGAAACTCATTACGCTGTGAAGATGTTATCTGGCAGCAACGGGAAAGCGCGAATGTCGTGACGGAGGGTGCTCCAGCCTTCCGGCGGATATTGCCGCCGAACCTACAGGCCTGGCTGCATTATTTTCGTCAGCATCTGGCGATAACTCTCCTTACCACAACGTTGGCAATCGCGTTTTCTGTCGCCAATATTGCTGACGCTCAATCTGTTGATATGACCGACGTCCCCAGGTTGATCGCTCCCGGCTTTTTTATTCTGCTCTGTTTTGCCTTGCTGCTGATTGAACGGATGCTCAGCTTCAGAACGATCCGTGGCTGGCATTATCAAAAAGAACACATTGGATTTGTCCGCACCCTACTCAGCGTCTTTTTATTACTGACTGCCTCACTGCTGATCGCCATGCTTTTCCCGGCGCTGGCGCTGTGGGGCATCAAACTGGGCAGCCTGATTATATTACTGATGGCGCTGGAGTATCTGCTGCGTACTCTCGCGGTGCTGACCCTTCCCCCGCCGGAGCAAACCCCTCCGCGCTTTCTTACCCGCAGCCTGTTCACCGCCCTGTACCAGTGGCCGCCGCGGTTGCTGTTGCGGATGCTGGAATCATTCCAGCAAAATTTTGGCGTCGATCTGCGACAGATTCAGGCATTCCGGCTGATGGGGGAACGACTCCTGCCGGTTATCTGCGGTATCGCCCTGCTGGGATGGTTACTCAGCGGGCTGACGGAAGTACCGTTACATCAGCGGGGCATATATGAGCGTTTTGGCCGCCCGACAGCGGTTCTCCCTGCTGGTTTGCACGCCGGGTTACCCTGGCCATTCGGCAAGGTTATCGCGGTTGAGAATGGCGCGGTACATGAATTACAGCTCAGCGATATGACACAAGTTCAGCAGCCGGATACGCAGCCTGACAGCGCTGAAGGCCCGGCCCCGCAAAGTAGCTGGCGTCTTTGGGATAGCAACCACGCCACCGACCAGTCGCAGGTTATCGCCAGTTCCACCATGGACAGTCAGAATTTTCAGATAGTGAATATGGATATCCGCGTGATCTGGCGCGTGGGCCTGAAAGATAAGGATGCGCTTAACAATCAATATCAGGCGCAGGATCTGCCCGCGCTGATCCGCAGCGTAGCCCGTCAGGTGCTGGTGAAACAGTTTTCCAGCAAGCAGCTTGATGAATTACTTAATGAACAGCGGGCGACCCTGGCGACCGGACTGAGTCAACAAATCCAGCAGCGACTAATCGACCTGAATACCGGGGTGGAATTACTCTCTACCCGCATCGAGGCCATTCATCCTCCCGCCGGAGCGGCGGATGCCTATCATGGCGTGCAGGCAGCGCAAATCGCGGCAAAGGCCCTGATCGCGCGCGAAAAAGGGTATGCGGTCAGGGTAACGAGCGAAGCGCAACGTAATGCGTTCACCAGTATCAATAACGCCCGCTCGGTCTCTGCGGAAAACCTGTCGCAGGCCAGCGTCGCGGCAACCAATTCTGCCGCAGAGCGTCAGGCATGGCAGCTGGCAGGAGAGGCCTTTATTACCGAGAGACGTTACCACATTTTGAGCCAGACGCTGGCCCGCACGCCGCTGCTGATCCTGGATAATCATCTTCAGGGTGCGAACGAACCCGTGCTGGACTTACGCCAGTCTCCCGCGCTGTCCGACACTACCGCTCCACAGAGGGCCCGTAACCCATGAAGATCCATGCAATAACTCCGACCGACGCTGCGCCAAATGCTGTTGAGCGACGGACTCAGAAACCGGCCCCGTTGCGCCGCAAACGTGCCCTGCGCCTCGGCGCGGCGGCATTTTTGGTCCTGCTTGCGGTGCTGACGGCCAGCCTGCTGGAAGTTCGTGCCGGTAGTGCGACCGTGGTCACTCGCTTCGGCGATCCGGTACGCGTGATACTCACGCCGGGTCTGGCGTGGCGACTTCCGGCTCCCTTCGAAACGCCCCTTGATGTGGATCTGCGCATTCACTCTACCTCCAGTGGTTTACAGGATGTAGGCACCCGCGACGGATTGCGGATCCTGGTCCAGGCCTGGGCTATCTGGAAGGTCAAATCAGATGATAAAGACGTGCTGCGTTTTATCCGCGCCGTACAAAACCAGCCGGATGAAGCTGCGCGGCAAATTCGCACGTTTATTGGCTCCGCGCTGGAAACCACCACCAGCAATTATGCGCTGTCCGATATCGTCAATGTGGACAGTAAAAAAGTCAGAATCGCTCAGCTTGAACAGCAGCTTCAGGCCCAGCTCAACGCTCAGCTTCTTAACAGCTACGGCATTGAGATCGTCCAGACCGGCATTGAGCGCCTGACGCTGCCTGCCGTTACGTTGAACGCGACCGTAGACAGAATGCGCGCCGAACGCGAAACCATCGCAGCCGAGCGCACAGCCGAAGGCAAACGTCTGGCGGCTGAAATTCATTCAAAAGCCGATCGCGACGCACGCATTCTGGAAGCCGATGCGTCGGTCAAAGCCGCAGCCATTACCGCCGCCGCGCAGCGCGACGCGGCCGGAATTTACGGTAAGGCCAGGGCCAGCGACCCGCAGCTTTATGACCTGCTGCGATCGCTGGATACGCTCAGTAGCATTGTCAATCCCAGCACCCGCATGGTGCTGCGCACCGATGCGGAACCGTTCAGGACATTAGTGCAAGGACCTGCCCCGCAGGAGTCGAAAGAGACAAAACAACCATGACAGCAGCCGAACGGACACCCTGGGGACAATCTTATCGCATCGCCTTCTTCTCGCTTTACGGCGCGGCGATCCTCGCCGCCGCCGCCTGGCTATTCTCCTGTGTCCACCAGGTGGCACCCGATAGCAAAGCCGTGGTTTTTCAGTTTGGCAAACCTGTTCGCGTGGCGAATGCCGGTCTGTTACTCGCCTGGCCGCGCCCGATCGACAGTATCGAACTGGTGCCAGCCGGGGAACGTATCCAGGAAAGAGAGGTGACGGTGTTAAGCCGCAGCCAGCAGCTGGAACGGATCAACAGCTGGGAGCGCGAGGGTGATGCCGGGGCTGGCGCGGGTTATCTTTTAACCGGCGACGAAGGCGTCGTGCAGCTGGATGTGCGCGTTTTCTGGCGCGTCAGCGACCCGGTACGCTTTGCGCTGCAACGCCCTCATATCGATCCGCTGATCGACCGGCTGACCGAGCGTGCGGCCGCTGTGGTCAGTATGGAGCGCAATCTGGACGCGATTCTTGTTGCCAGACCCGAGACGCCGCAGAATGACCAGCACTCGGCGGAAGAGCGTATTCGTCTGCGTAGCGACTTTAAACAAGTTCTGTTGCAAAACCTCGCGCAAATGGCGGCCAGCGGTAACGATCCGGGCATTACCATTGAACGCGTCGATATTGTTTCGTCGTTACCGAATAATGCCGTTGCGGCATTTAATACCGTGCTGACCGCCAGCCAGCAGGCAGATAAGGAGATCGCCGGGGCGCGCACGGCGGCGGCGCTGCGTATGCAGCAGGCGCAGCAGCAGGCGGACCGGCTGCTCCAACAGGCAGAAGCCAGCCGACAGGAAACCCTGGCGAGGGCCAACATTGATACTCAGGAAATTCTACAGCTGGCGCAAACCCTGCGCGACGGCACGGACAAGGGGCTGTTACAGCGCCTGTGGCGCGACAGAGTGACCAAAATTCTGGCTCAGGCCGGGCAGGTGATCACCGTCGCCCCCGGAGATGACGGCCGCCTGATCTTACAGGGGCTCCTCCCGCCACCGGCCACCCCACCAGCCAACGAGGCAAAACCATGAGCCAGCAATGCAGCCACGGACATCTGCACTTTAACAGCGACCTGCAAACGCCTGCTGAACAACGTCGTATGTCGCGCCAGCTTACGCTCGCGATGATAACCATCGGGCTGTTATTGTTGAGCCTGCTGTGGCGGGTCATTGCCCCGCAACAGCCGGCCATCAGCGACATTTTGTCCGGCGTCGCGTGGTTACTGGTCGCCGTACCCGTATTCCGGGCGGGCTGGCACAGTTTGCTTCATCCGGATCTTCACGGCGTCACCGATCTGCTTATCGTCCTGGCAATGCTCGGCGCATGGGCGCTGGGCGATTTAATGACCGCCGCACTGCTCCCGGTGATTATGATTTTCGGCCACATTCTTGAAGAGCGCAGCGTAATGGGCACCCGTCAGGCCATTGCCGGGTTGAGCAAGCTGGCGCACAGCCAGGCGCGGCGGGTACGCAGTGATGGCTCGCTGGAAAATATCAGCAGTCACCACCTGCGTCCCGGCGACGTCGTCGACATCCGCGCGGGCGATCAAATTCCTGCCGATGGACGAATCCTCTCCGGCCACGCCAGCCTTGATGTGGCCTCCATCACCGGCGAATCGGTTCCCGTAGAGGCATCGGCAGGCATGTCGGTGTTCGGCGGCACGCTAAACCTGAATGGCTTACTGCGCGTGGAGGTCACTCACACCGGTGAAGAGTCGACGCTGGGAAAAGTGCTCGCCCTGATGAAAAACGCCGAACAGGCTAAACCGCCGATCACCCGGATGCTGGAACGTTACGCCAGCCACTACCTCGTTCTGGTGCTGCTGATTGCCGCGACCACCTGGTTCCTGACGTACAACAGTCAGGCCATGCTGGCGGTGCTGGTGGCGGCCTGCCCCTGCGCCCTGGTACTGTCCGCACCGGCAACGTCGATGGCGGGGATAGCCGTAGCCGCACGACATGGCATATTGATCCGTAATGCGGCGTTTCTCGAGGAACTGGCGGATGTCGATGCCGTCATTATTGATAAAACCGGCACCCTGACCCAGGGAAGATTACGACTTGTCGATGTCATGCTTACGACAGAGCATCCCCGCGAGGCCATACTACGGCTGGCTTCGGCCCTGGGCGCGGCAAGTAATCATCCGGTCAGCCAGGCGATGGCGGAGGCCATCCCGGCAGGTGAAGACATCCCGCTGCGGGATGTTGAGGAAATCCACGGACTGGGTGTGGTCGCCACTACCGATGCGGGACAGGTGCTGCTTGGACGACGCGAATTGTTTGTGCGCTATCAGGTCAACACCGTACCCTTACCCGATCATGATGGTCCGGTTGTCGGACTCGCTGAGGCGGGCATATTTCTCGGCTGGTTTCTTCTCGATGATACCCTCCGACCGGAAGCGCCCGAGGCGATGGCGACGCTTAAAACACTGGGTATTCACCGGCTGTTATTGCTGACCGGCGATCGAAAAGTTGTGGCGCAGCGCGTCGCGTCACGCACAGGGATCGACGAGCTGACGGCAGAAATGCTTCCGGCTGAAAAATTACAGCAGGTCCAGCAGGCCGTAAATGAAGGGTGGCGACCGATGGTGGTCGGGGATGGCATCAACGATGCCCTGGCTTTAAAAGCAGGCTCCGTGGGTATCGCTATGGGCGGCAACGGCGCCGATATCGCGTTGGCCTCCGCCGATGTGGTCTTAACAGGTAGCGATTTACGCCGCCTGCCCCTGGCGATTCGGTTGAGCCGGCGGTGCAGATCCACGCTTCGGGTCAATGTGTTTATCGGGCTGGGCTGGACGATTCTGATCGTTGTCGCCGCCGCCATGGGGTTCCTTGGCTCCGCAGGCGCGCTGGTCGCGGCGCTGCTGCATAATCTCAGTACGCTTCTGGTGCTGCTCAATACCGGTCGGCTCTTGCAATTTGACGATCGGCATGGACAAACGGTAACCGCATCCCTGACTGAGTAGGTCCTGCTCATCCCATGGGTTTACAGCGGCTTTCTCAGGCCGGGATAGCCACCCTGACCAGACGCAGGGTGGCTTTACCTGCTCTTTCTCTCTGTCACCTGAACACAGAGCGTCCGATATTCCGTGCGGCCTCAAGACAGCCCTCCGGCGTTTTCAGTTCCGGCATCAGCAGCAGGGCTGAGGTCGCTACCGGCGCGCCGCAGTAGTCGAAAATACCGTGAGTTATCTGCGCGTTAAAGGCATCGGCAAGACCGTGCTTTTCATATGTCTTCTGTCCGGCGGCCCCCAAAGCCACCAGATGCACTGGCAGATGGCGCAGTTTTTTCACTATGCTCCCGTCGGCGGCCTCTTCATAAGCCCAGCCGTTTGAAAAGACGCGATCGATCCAGCCTTTCAACAAGCCCGGCATTGACCACCAGTAAACCGGGAACACCAGAACCAGCGCATCAGCGTTATCAATGCGGGACTGCTCCGCAGCGACATCAGCTGGCGTGGCTGCCGTTTGTTGAAAAGCCGCCATGTCAGAGGCAGAAAAGACCGGATTAAACCCTTCGCGGGTAAGATCGGCGATTTCAGCGGTATTTTCCGGGTTCGAGTCAGTAATCCCTTGCGCAATAGCCTCTGCTGCGCTGCGGGTCAGCGAGGTATCGCCAGGATGAGAAATAACGATCAATGCCTGCATTTTGGGTTCTCCCTGTTGCAACAAACCAGTATCAGACGTAGCCTTATATACCAACAGTAACTTACCACCAGTAAGTTACCTTTAGTATATAACCATATCAACAGGAGATCGGCTGCGATGCCCGAATCACTCACCCGGCAGCGTTTATCCAGAGAAGAGCGCCACAGACAGCTGGTCGAAGTCGCATGGCGAATTATCCGTGAAGAAGGGACGGAAGCCCTGACCCTCGGCTATCTGGCGAAACAGGCTGGCGTAACCAAACCGGTGGTTTACGATCATTTCACCAGCCGTTCCGGGCTGCTGGGCGCGCTGTATACAGAGTATGACCGTCGTCAAACGGCGCTGATGGACGCGATTATCGGCAAAACGGAACCGCTGGCGGAGAAACTGGCGGCGGTTATCGCTAACGCATACATTGAGTGCGTGCTGCTTCAGGGGCGCGAGATGCCCAGCGTGATGGCAGCGCTTGCCGGAACGCCCGAGCTGGAGCAAATCAGGCAGGATTACGCCGCTACTTTTACCGCAAAATGTCGCGAACTGTTTGCTCCCTTCAGCCGTCACCCTCTCAGTGATGCTGCTCTGCGCGCAATGCTCGGCTCCGCCGAAGGGTTGTCATGGGCGGTGGTTAACGGGGTGATCACCGCCCAGCAGGCAAAGGATGAACTGTTTCACGTCATTATCGCGATGGTGCAGAGAGGCTGAACGGATCGTTATCATGGCCCGTTGACCCGGAAAACCACTCCTTACCAGCTCCCCACGAAAATATCAGCCGATCAGAAAAGATTGCAGCGCTGACAGCGTTTCCTGGGGATTTTCCTCCGCGTTGAAATACCCTCCCCCAGCGCCTGAGGGATAAACCTACTGCGCCATCACGCCAGAGACAATACAGGCCCGTTGTCTGGCACAGTTCGTCCATGTCCCTTCGTAACTAATGTCTTCCAACGCAGCTCGTACAGTCGCCGCTGATACCGGCGTTAAGGTCGGGAGACTTCTGCGTCTCTTGCCTCGATTTGAGGGAAAGATCACACACTTGCTTGGTTGTATATTGTATTACTGTAATACCTTATCGGATCGGCACGCTACCAGAGGGTCGGTCCGGATACATATAAAATATTGAATTAACTGAAATAACTGGAGGAGATGCGCAGTGGAACACGCAACATTGCTAAGCAAGCTGGCTGACCAGGCAATCTCATCCTCTGCCTTTCCTGAAGCAGCGCGAGTGAAATCGGCGATTTGCTTTCTCGATTTCTTATCCTGCGCGCTGGAGTCAGCGCATTTACCCTGGAGCCAGCAGGTGCGGGATATTGCGGCGAAAAGCAGCGGAAGGGTGCCGGTAGTGGGCGAAGCGATACGCGCCAGTGCGGAAGAAGCGGCATTTGCCAATGCGGTCAGAGGCCACGGCCTGGTGCGGGAAGACATGCATACCGGCAGCATTTCTCATATGGGCGTAGCGATCTGGCCGGTGCTGATTTCACTGGCGGCGGAAAATCCAACGCTGGCTGTCTCACCGCTTGCGGCGGCTATTTCAGGTTATGAACTCGGCGGGCGTATTGGCCGCGTGTTGATTACGCCGGAGATGGCGCGTCACTTTCGCCCTACCGGCCTGATTGGCCCGCTGGCGGCAACCCTGGCGGGAGCCGCACTGCTGCGGTTCGACCGGGAAAAAACCATTAACGCGCTGGCCTTCGCCGCCAACGCCTTTGGTGGTTTAAATGAATGGCCGCACAGCGGCGCTGACGACATGTATTTCCATCCGGGGTTTGCGGCGCGCAACGCCATCACCGCACTCAGGCTGGCCGGGCTGGGAGCGACAGGCTCCGCTTCCATCCTTGATGGTCAGGCCGGGCTGTTCGCTTCCTTCGGCATCCCCCTCGCGCCTGAACGGCTGTCGCTGTTTCCACAGGGGGAATGCGAAATTATGGCGGTATTTAACAAAG
>NZ_JRUQ01000091.1 GCF_000773975.1 Erwinia typographi | reverse complement strand
GTTACCGCCACAATCCCCACCAGCACCGCAATCCCCGCCATCTGCTCTGGCGAACGCGCAAAGCGCCTTGCCGTTGCCGCAGGAATAATCAGCAGCGAAGTGATAATTAGCGCGCCGACAAACTTCATTGCCACGCCGATGGTTAACGCCGTCACCAGCATCAGCACCATTTTAGTCCGCTGAATATTCACGCCGTCCACCTGCGCCAGCTCCGGACTGATGGTCATCGACAGCAGCGACCGCCAGTTCAGCGCCAGCACAGCCAGCACGATAGCCACGCCCGCCGCGATGGTGTAAAGGTCAATTGGCGTGACGGAGAGCAGGTCGCCAAACAGGTAGGCCATCAGATCGACCCGCACGTTGGACATCAGGCTCACCACCACCAGGCCCAGAGACAGCGCGCTGTGCGCCAGAATCCCCAGCAGCGTATCAATGGCCAGATGGGGACGACGCTCCAGCCAGACCAGCAGCAGAGAGAGCAGCAGCGTCACGGCGATAACGGCGTAGAAAGGGCTGACGTTGAGCAACAGGCCGAAGGCTACCCCCAGTAACGACGCGTGGGCAAGCGTATCGCCAAAATAGGACATCCGCCGCCACACCACAAAAGAGCCGAGCGGGCCAGCCGCCAGCGCCAGTAAAAATCCCGCGAACCAGCCGGGTAAAAGCAGTTCAATCACTGACCTTGTCCTCTGCGTAATACAATGCGTCCCTGTAAATCGTGACGGTGATTATGGTGATGGCGGTAAATCGCCAGCTGTTCAGCGCCGCGCGTGCCAAACATTGAAATAAATTCCGGATGTTTAGACACCACTTCCGGCGTGCCGGAGCAGCAGATATGTTGATTGAGGCACAGCACTTCGTCGGTCTTCGCCATCACCAGATGCAGATCGTGGGAGACCATCAGCACGGCGCAGTTCAGCTCATGGCGAAGCTGGTCAATCAAATCATACAGCGCGACCTGGCCGTTAACGTCCACGCCCTGAGTAGGCTCATCCAGCACCAACAGCTGAGGTTGATTCAGCAAAGCACGGGCCAGCAGCACGCGCTGCATTTCGCCGCCGGAGAGCTTTTGCAGCGGAGAGCTAAGCAGTTGAGCCGCCTGCACCCGCTTAAGCGCGGGCAGAACGTCCTCCCGCTTGACGCCGCCGCGCAGCAGCATAAAGCGCTCGACGGTCAGGGGTAGGGTGGCGTCAAGATGAATTTTCTGCGGCACGTAGCCGATACGCAACTGCGGCGGACGGACCATTGTTCCACGGTCGGGCTGGATCAGCCCCAGTACCACGCGCACCAGCGTCGACTTACCCGCGCCGTTCGGACCGAGCAGGGTCAGAATTTTGCCGGGCTGTAGCGTCAGCGACACGTCGGAAAGCACATGGCGTTGACTAAAGCTGACCGAAATTTTTTCCAGAGTAATCAGTGATGACATAAATATTACGGCTTGCAGAAGTTTTAGAATGTTATAATATCACATTCCATCGACTTCTCACGATGGATTGACGCATTATGTTACATAATAAAAAACCGCTTTTTACCCTGTTCTCCGTGCTGGGATTAGCCGCTTCGGTTGCGGCGCCAGCCCACTCTGCCGTAGTGGCTTCCATCAAACCTTTAGGCTTTATTGCCGCTGCGATCGCCGATGGCGTAACGCCAGTGGAGGTTCTGCTGCCTGACGGTGCCTCCGAACATGACTACGCACTGCGTCCATCTGACATTAAACGCTTGCAGGGCGCGGATCTGGTGGTGTGGATCGGGCCAGAAATGGAAGCCTTTATGCCCAGAGCCGTGGCGCAATTACCCGCGCAAAAATCGATAGAAATATCAGAATTACCTGGGATAAAACCGCTGTTAATCAAGGGCGATGAAGAAGACGAGCACCACCATGATGAAAGTGACCACGATCACGAAGCGTCTGAGCATGAGCATCATCACGGTGAATATAATATGCACCTGTGGATGTCCCCAGAGATAGCAAGGCAATCGGCGGTTGCAATCCACGCAAAATTATTGGAACTTATGCCGCAAAGCAGAGACAAACTAGACGCGAACCTGCAATATTTTGAAGCAGAATTGGCATCGGCCAATACGCAAATTGGATCTCAGCTTGCGCCGGTCAAGGGAAAGGGATATTTCGTTTTTCACGATGCTTACAGCTACTTTGAAAAACACTTTGGTTTGACCCCGACGGGTCATTTTACCGTTAACCCAGAGATCCAGCCGGGCGCCCAGCGACTACATCAAATACGAACACAGCTGGTTGAGCAGAAGGCCGTATGCGTCTTTGCTGAACCACAGTTCAGGCCGGCCGTGATAGATGCGGTTGCCAGAGGAACCAAAGTGCGTTCTGGAACGCTGGATCCGCTGGGAATTGACATCACTGTTGCCAAAGACAGCTATGTGAAATTTCTTTCGCAGCTGTCGAGCCAGTACACGAGCTGCCTGAAAGGAGCCTAGAGGAAATTCATAAGTGCAGCAGATTGCCCGCGCTGTCAGTATGGCGTTTAACACATTGCCGCGAACTCACCGCATCATGCTGGGTTCGCTCACCGTAGTCACCCTGGCCGTCTCCGTCTGGCGGCCTTACGTTTACCATCCCAGCGACGAAACCAACCCGATTGTTAAAAGCATCGAACTGGATAAAAACCAGCTGAGAACGCTGCTGCCTGAAGCCAGCGAACCGATCGATCAGGACACGCCCGCGCCTGAGGATGATGTGCCAAAGGATGAGATCGATCAGGATGTGCCGAATGAAACCGGCACCCATGACTACGTGGTCTCTTCTGGCGATACGTTAAGCAGCGTGCTGAACCAGTATGGCATTGATATGGGCGACATTAATCAGCTGGTTAAAGTAGACAAAGATTTGCGTAATTTGCAGGTGGGCCAGCAGCTGAGCTGGACGCTGACCGATGACGGTCAGCTGCAACGTCTGAGCTGGGAAGCCTCCCGCCGCGAAACACGCACTTACGACCGCTCTGGCACAACCTTTAGCTCCTCTTCCGAAGTGCAAAAAGGCGAGTGGAAAGATATCGTGCTCTCCGGCACCGTTAACGGCAGCTTTGTGAACAGCGCCAGGCAGGCGGGGCTGAGCAGTGGTGAAATCAGTTCGGTGATCAAGGCGTTACAGTGGCAAATGGACTTCCGCAAGCTACGTAGCGGCGATAAATTCTCGGTGCTGATGTCACGCGAGATGCTCGATGGTAAAAGCGAGCAAAGCCAGCTTTCCGGCGTGCGTTTGCAGTCAGGGGGCAAAGATTATTACGCCATCCGTGCCGCGGACGGTAAATTCTACGACCGCACCGCTGCCGGGCTGACGCAGGGCTTTATGCGCTTCCCTACGGTGAAACAGTATCGCGTATCGTCCAACTTCAATCCCCGTCGCCTCAACCCGGTAACCGGCCGCATTGCGCCGCACAAAGGGGTCGACTTCGCTCTGCCTGTGGGCACGCCGGTGCTGGCGATTGGCGACGGTGAAGTGATTGTGTCCAAACGCAGCGGCGGAGCGGGTAACTATGTGGCCATCCGCCACGGTCGCCAGTATATGACGCGTTATATGCACATGAAAAAACTGCTGGTCAAACCTGGCGATAAGGTGAAACGCGGTGAGCGTATCGGCCTGTCCGGCAGCACTGGCCGTTCCACCGGGCCGCACCTGCATTTTGAAATCTGGATTAATAACCAGGCCGTAAACCCGCTGACGGCAAAATTGCCGCGGATGGAAGGGTTAACCGGTAAAGACCGTAGCGCTTACCTGGCACAGGTGCGTGAAGTGATGCCGCAGCTACGCTTTAAATAAGGCTATCTCTGCGTTGATCTCAAGGCCGACGGGGTTTTCCCGCCGGCTTTTTCATTTTATCTACGGAATGATTCGGGCATTGCAAAATTGTTCGTGCGCACTATCATTAGCCGGTTATTGTCTGGGACGAGTGCATGGAAAACAGTAAAAAAAGTAACGTTGAATTTATTCCTACCTTTCAGAAATCTTTTCTGTTGCCGCGTCACTGGGGAAGCTGGCTGGCAATTGGTGCCTGTGCGGGACTGGCCTGGGTGCCGCCTGCGATCCGCGATCCGCTGCTGGGCGGGCTGGGCCGCTTTGGCGGCAAGTTGGCTAAAAGCGCCAGACGGCGAGCGCAAATCAATCTTTTTTACTGCCTGCCTGAGCTGCCGGAAGCGCAGCGCGAAAGAATCATTGATGAGATGTTTGCTACCGCGCCTCAGTCGATGGTGATGATGGCCGAGCTGGCGATGCGCCCGGAACATACCCGCCGCCGTATCCGCTGGCACAACAAAGAGATTATCGACGACATCCGCGCTCAGGGGCAGAATATCATTTTCCTGGTGCCGCACGGCTGGGCGGTGGATATTCCGGCGATGGTGCTGGCCTCCGAAGGACAGAAGATGGCGGCGATGTTCCACAACCAGAGCGACCCGCTGCTGGACTACGTCTGGAATGCGATCCGTCGCCGCTTTGGCGGCCGTATGCACGCCCGTAACGACGGCATCAAGCCGTTTATCAGCTCGGTGCGCCAGGGATACTGGGGGTATTATCTACCGGATCAGGACCACGGCGCCGAGCACAGCGAATTTGTTGATTTCTTTGCGACTTATAAAGCCACGCTGCCAGCCGTGGGCCGTCTGATGAAGGTTTGTCGCGCTCGCGTCGTTCCTTTGTTCCCGGTGTTCAACAGCAAAACGCACCGGCTGGACATCTATCTGCGCGAACCAATGGATGACCTGCTGGAGGCGGATGATACTACGCTAGCCCGGCGGATGAATGAAGAGGTTGAGTGGCTGGTGCGGCCAAACCCGGAGCAGTATACCTGGATCCTCAAGCTGCTAAAAACGCGCAAAGAGGGCGATATCGAGCCCTACAAGCGCAAAGATATCTATCCCAAAAAGTAATCGCCGCTAAGAAAAAAGGCGGGGTGCATCAACAGCACTCCGCCTTTTTTGTCTTGCACAGCGCAGAACGGCATCAGCCTGATGACTTTATCGCCGAACGACGCTTGCGCTCGCGCAGGAAAGATCGCACCAGCCACAACCACGCCAGGCCGCAGGCCAGATTTACCGCGCTAAACCAGAAGCTGCCGCCGCTAAAGTAAGCGCCTTTCGCCAGCTCAATACCCGCGGCAAAGACCACAATGCTGACCATGCCCAGCATGGCGGCTACGCTGCCTTTACCGGCGCTGCTGGAGAATAGCGTCAGGCGATACAGCCCGGCGTTCACCAGCCCGGTGCCAAAGCCGTACAGGCTCAGCCCCGCCGTCAGCCACAGGTAACTGTGCGGATTAATGGCGGTGCACAGCGCCGCCAGCAGCAGGCCGCCAAGGATTGGCCACGCGCCCAGCTTGAGCGGCTGCTCAATCGGCAGTCGGCCTGACAGGCGCCCCAGCGTGAGGTTCCCGGCGATCATCGCCACAAATACCGGCAGCTGAAGCAGGGCATAATCCATGCGGGACAGGCCTTCGTCGTGGATCAGGATCACCGGCGAGAGGGCAACCCACGCGAGACAGGGGATGGTTACCAGCCCAATGGCCAGCGATCCACTCATCACCTGCCGGTCCCTTAACAGCGAATAATAGCCTTTGCCTAGCGACCTCAGCGAAAGCGAGGTGCCCCGATCGCCGGAGGTTTCCGGCATGGTTTGCCACAGCCCAATCAGCGCCAGCGCCGTTACGCCGCCAAACAGCCAGAACATGGTGCGCCAGTCGCCAATCGAGAGGAAGGCCGCACCGGCCAGCGGTCCGGCGAGGGGAGCCAGCAGCGCCACGTTCGCCATCAGCGCCATGATCTTCACGCTGAGCGATTCGTCGAACGCCTCCTGGATCGCGGCATAGCCTACCGCGCCGATAAAGCAAAGGCTGATCCCCTGTAAAAAGCGCAGCAGGATAAATTGCTCAATGCTCTGCACCCAGTGCGTAGCGAAGCAGGTCAGCATAAAGAAGGCGACCCCGGCCAGCATCACCGGACGGCGCCCGAGCTTGTCAGAGAGCGGCCCCAGCAGCCATTGCAACACAATGCCGCCGACCAGGTAGGCGGTGAGCGAGGCGGAAACCCACTCTGGCCCAACGTTAAATTCGCTGGTTACCAGCAACATACCGGGCTGGATCATGTCGTGTGCGATGTAGGTCGCGAATTCAAACAGCACGAGGGAGAGAGGAAAAATCAGATGGCGGCGGGTTAGGCTCGACACCGGAATAAATGAGGCCATTCTGGCTCCTTCCAGCAAGGATAAAATAATAAAAGACGCGGCCGCCGAAGCGACCGCGCCAACATACACCAGTTTTATGCCGGATTGATGAATTATCTGGCGCACAGCCTGATGCCGTTTACGCCAGGTTAATCATTTCTGGCGAAACGCCGCAATCGGGTTGACCAGCGTTCCGGCGAACTTGAGGTTTTCTGCCGGATCGGCCAGGTTAATCATCTGCTGGTTGTTCGCCAGCTGCAGGCGGTTCAGGCAGGAGAGGGTAAACTCCGGCGTGAACATATCGTAGCGGGCAAACTTAGCAGCGAACTGCGGATGCGCCTGCTGATACTCCTGCACGCACTTCGCCACCGCCTGCCAGAATTTCTCTTCAGGCAGCGTGGCGGACTCGTCGAGGATCGCGCTGATAAAGCGGAAGATGCAGTCGAAAACGTCGGTGAATACCGACAGCAGCTTCAGATCGTCGGGAACGTCCACCGCCAGGCGCTGTACCTTCTCCGGCAGCACCGCATCCGGATTCATCACGGCAATCTCTTCCCCGATGTCCTTCATATAGGCGCTGACCGGCACATTATTTTCCAGCAGCAGGATCAGGTTTTCACCGTGCGGCATAAACACCAGATCGTGCTGGTAGAAGCAGTGTAGCAGCGGGCTGAGGTAGCAGGTCAGGTAGCGCTCAATCCACTGTTCAGCCGGCAGCCCCGAGTCAGCGATCAGCGCGGGCAGCAGTGCCTTCTGGTGCCGATCGACGTGCAGGAAAGAGGCCATCGTCATCAGACGCTGGTTGGGCTGAAGGTTGGCTACCGGATTGTCGCGCCACAGCGCCGCGAACATCTTCTTATAGGCCGAGTCGCCGCTGATGGCTTTTTCGTAATAGCGGTTGTGGTAGCCCACTGCCGCGACCTCACGCAGGATGCGGAAGTCGCAGCGCTGGAGCCACTCATCTCCAGCCACCAGCGCCTCCAGCCATTCGTTAATCGCCGGAGTGGTAGCCATATAATAAGGCGACAGGCCGCGCATAAAGCCCATGTTGAGCACCGACAGCGCGGTTTTTACATAGCGCTTGTTTGGCTGGCTGCGGTTGAAGAAGGTACGAATGGACTGCTGGGCCTGGTACTGGTCGTCGCCCGTACCGAGATAAACGATGTCGTTATTGGCGATATCGGGGGCAAATACCGTCAGCAGCTTGTTCTGCCACTGCCACGGGTGCACCGGCATGAACAGATAGTCATCCGTCGCCAGCCCTTTTTCTCTCAGCTGCTGGTTAAAGCCATCCACTACCGGCTGGCCCAACTCATCACGCATCAGCTGCTCGTACTCCAGGTTGCTGAGGCTGGAGAAGTGCGCGTTGCGCAGGTGAACGGCCACCCATACCAGGTTTATCGGCGAGGCGGCTTCCGGCGCGTAAGCCAGATAGTCCCGGGCATCAAAGCCGATACGGCCGTTGTTAGCCACGAAGCAGGGGTGACCCTCAGTCATGGAGGCTTCTACGGTCTGGAAGTCTGCGCTGACCAGCGCAGCGCTGTCCGGGTTGTTTTTTTGCAGCTTGTAAACGCTGCTGCACAGCGTGCTGGTGATTTCTTCCATATAGGTCGCCAGCATCGCCGCAGGAATGCCAATCTGCTGGTTGAATTCAACGATAAATTGCAGCGCGTCCAGCGTCAGCAGGTGGCCGTTCTCCTGTTTGCTCAGCGAGTCCGGGTCAATTTCCCAGTGATCCAGCGCCAGGCGGCGTGCCTTAAACTGATAGTCGGCCTCGCCGCCGGGCACGGCCAGCGTGAAGATCCCGTTGCCCAACGCCGATGGCGTGATAATTTTCTCGTGGGCAAATTCGGCAATGGCCTTGCGGATTAGCATTCGGTTGGCCTGCGCCCAGTTGTCGCCTGACAGATGGGAGCCGGAAAGAAGCGGGTTGGCAGTAGTCATAGTCAGCGTTTCCTGCAGTAAGGCTTGTTGGTAGTCGTCGCGCTGGCAGAAGGCCAGCCACGCGGTTTTGTGACCCATATCGATGGTGTGCTGGTAGCGGAAGCCCGCGCGCTTGTTCAGCGGATGAATTTTGGCGTTGCGCACGTCCGGTTCCACCACCACGCGCAGCACCTCAGGGCGGCTGAACATATAGTCCATCACCACGCTGAACACCTGCCAGCTGAACTGCCGTACCGGCCGGTTAGCGGGGGCGATCAGAATATGCATACCGTAATCGCCCGGCTGTGCCGGATAAAATTTGCCGACCTCATCCTCCGCGGCCTGGTAACACTCCATCAGGAAGACCGGCTTATCATCACAGCAGCCAATCAATGCGGCGGTGGGATTATTCGCGGTGAGGTTGCGATAGAAAGTGGCAACCTGCTCCAGGCTGTCGTTTTGCATTCCCCAGAAGCGCGCGTAATCACGGGTGACCCAGCTGTGGATCAGCGAGGCGTCTTCAGCCTGCATCGGGCGGAGGGAGATCTGG
The DNA here is from genome assembly GCF_000773975.1 of Erwinia typographi. Taxonomy (GTDB): domain Bacteria; phylum Pseudomonadota; class Gammaproteobacteria; order Enterobacterales; family Enterobacteriaceae; genus Erwinia; species Erwinia typographi. Next base: position 17,623 of record NZ_JRUQ01000091.1, on the reverse strand, counting down.
CCCGCCGGACGGGCTCTGCTAAACAGTGTTTGTGACATATCAACGTTCCGATTGGGCCGGGAAGGTCTGGAAAGCGATCTGGCGCTCGACGGGATAGACTTCCCTGCCGGCCAGCTCGCGCAGTAAGACGGAGTTGCGGTAGCACGCCATTCCCAGATCTGGCGTGACGAATCCGTGAGTGTGCAGCTCGGCATTTTGCACGAAGACCTGGTTATCATGGTCAATGCTGTAGTTGCGCTGCACGTCGTAGCGGCCTTTCTCGTCCCAGCGCAGGCGCTGGGCAATGCCTTCGATAAACATTGGTGGCCGGTAGTGATAGCCGGTTGCCATCACCAGTCCTTCGGTCCGGCGGGTAAAGGCGCGGTCCTGTTCCTGCTGATGCAGCGAAAGCTCCAGTTCGCCGTTGGGCAGCCAGCGCATCCCTTTCAGCTCGGAGTGAGTGAACAGGTTAACGTTCAGCTCGCCGTCCAGCTGCTTAACGTACATCAGGTCATAGATCTCGTTGATCAGGCTGCTGTTGATGCCTTTGTACAGATTTTTATGACGGGCATTCAGCGCATCACGCCTCGCGGGCGGCAGGTCGTGAAAGTAGTCAATCCATTCGGGAGAGGTCATCTCCAGCGTCAGCTTGGTGTATTCCAGCGGATAGAAGCGGGGCGCACGGGTAACCCAGTTGAGCTGATAGCCGTAGCTGTCGATGTCGCTCAGCAGGTCATAGTAGATCTCAGCGGCGCTTTGTCCGCTGCCCAGCACGGTAATTGAGCTTTTCTTTTGCAGTTCGGCCTTGTTAACCAGATATTCGCTGGAGTGGGTGAAGCGCTCGCGGTAAGGAAGGCTGCACTCCGGCATCCACGCGGCCGGTCCGGTGCCGAGCACCAGATGGCGGGCCAGCCATTCCTGCGGCTTGCCGGTCTGGCTGTCGACCGAGCGAATGCGGTAGCACTGCCGATCCTGATCGTAGCTGACATACTCGACGCGCGTATTCCAGCGCAGGTTGCTCAGCTGTGAGCAGGCCCACTGGCAGTACTGGTTATACTCTTTGCGCATCAGGAAAAAGTCTTCCCGGATATAGAAAGAGTAAATTTTTCCCTTCTGCTTCATATAATTAAGCAGGCTGTAGCGGCTGGTAGGATCGGCCAGCGTCACCAGATCGGCCATAAACGGCGTCTGCAAATGCGCGCTTTCCAGCATCATGCCCGTGTGCCAGTCAAAGCCGGGGTTCTGGTCAAGGAACACGCCGTTTAGTCCCTCAACCGGTTCGCTCAGGCAGGCCAGGCCCAGGTTGAAAGGGCCGATGCCGATGCCGATAAAATCATAGATAGTAGTCATAGTCTGGGTCTCACTGATTAGCCGCATTCAGCGCAGAGTGCTTAACCTGTTCACGACCGTAATGCACGATCAGTGCAATCACGTCTTCCAGGTCTGCCGCTGTGGTCGTGGGGTTCAACAGGGTAAATTTCAGATACTGGCGACCGTCAACTTTGGTGCCGGCGATCACCGCGCTGCCGGAGCGGAACAACGTTTTACGGATATTGGCGTTGATCTCATCTACTGCCGCGTCGCTCATGCCGGGACGCGGTACGTAACGGAAGATTTGTGTGGTCAGCTCTGGCGCGTGAAGGACCTCAATCGCCGGATGCGCGCTGAGCAGCGTATGGGCGGTCTGCGTCAGGTCGATGATGGCGTCAAACGCCTCACCCAGCGCCGATGGTCCCATAATGCGCAGCGTCATCCACATTTTCAGCGCGTCAAAGCGGCGAGTGGTCTGGATGCTTTTGTTCACCAGGTTTGGCGTCCCTTCCTGCTGAGCGCTCAGCGGGTTCAGGTAGTCCGCGTGGTGGGTCACATGGCTGAGGTGCTGCTTGTCGCGGACAAAAAATGCGCCGCAGCTGACCGTCTGGAAGAAAGATTTGTGGTAATCGACGGTCACGGAATCGGCTTTTTCAATGCCGCCAAGGCGCTGGCGATGCTGTTCAGAGACCAGCAGGCCGCAGCCGTAGGCCGCATCTACGTGCATCCACAGCCCGTGCTGTTTGCACAGGTCGGCGATGGTGTGCAGCGGATCGATGCTGCCGAAGTCGGTGGTGCCGCTGGTGGCGACCACGGCAATCGGAATCAGCCCCTGCTGGTGGCAGCGCTGGATCTCCTGCTGTAGCTTGTTCGCATCCATCCGGTATTGCGCGTCATAATCCACTGGGATCACGGCATCATAGCCCAGGCCCAGAATAGCCATCGATTTCTGAATGCTGAAATGGCTGAGTTTTGAGGTAAACACGCGCCATTTGCTGGCATCCTGCGGCAGACCCTGATGCTTGATCAGGTGGCCAGGATGGTGCGCGGCACACCAGCTATCGCGCGCCAGCAGCATGGCCATCAGGTTGGACTGGGTGCCTCCGCTGGTGAAAATGCCATCCGCCTGCTGAGGCAGACCGATACGTCCCAGCGTCCAGTCAATCACCTTCTGCTCGATTAGCGTCCCACCCGCGCTCTGATCCCAGGTGTCTACCGAACTGTTTACCGCCGCCATGATCTGTTCGGCCAGCAGGGAAGGGAGCACGACCGGGCAGTTCAGGTGGGCAACATATTTAGGATGATGGAACCAGACTGCATCTTGCAGATAGAGCGCTTTCAGCTCATCCAGCGCCGCCTCGTTACTGCCTAGCGGCACGTTGAGATCGACACTGGAAAACCTGGGCGCCAGCTCATGGGGGAGAATGCCGCTGAACGGTTTTTCAACGGTATTGATCGTGCCGGACAGCAGCGTCAGCACTTCCTGCGTTTGTTGATTCCACGCGGCCAGCTGCTGATTATTAAAGAGATAATCCTGGGGGCCTGCGGCCTCTTGCGAAAGATGCAGACGAGGCACCGGCTGAGTTTGTGCACGTAAAACCATAACGATTCCTTAGAAAAAAGACGTAGTAAGCCCTGCCGTCCTGAAAAAAGGACGACCCTGTACGTCTGACGCCGCAGCATCAGTTCAAATTCATTAATGCTTGTAGGGGAAGGTAAAACTTCCAATGACACATCAATCCAGTGGTTTTAGCTATATTTAACTAAAATGACTCCAGTTTGTGTGGTTTTGTGGCGATAAAGTGCCGTTTGTTATTGAGGATGAGATTATAAATGGTAATCATTATCATTCAATAGAATTGATGTGACAGTCGTGTTATAAGTGTTGTTAATGTCGAAAGTGTGATATAGATCACAATATGGCATTCAGAGACGGCAGAAGGGCTGTAAACAGGCTAAGGACGTGCTACGGGAAGATAAGAAAAAGTTATTGAGCCTTGCGGCTCAATAACTTGAGGGGGGAATTATTCGACGCGTAAAACCCGGCTGGTGTTGGTCGTACCGGTGGTGCTCATCACGTCGCCCTGGGTGACAATGACGAGATCGCCAGACATCAGAAAGCCCTTGTCACGCAGCAGGTTAATAGCGTCGTGCGCGGCGACTACGCCGTCGTTATGGCTGTCGAAGAACACCGGCGTCACGCCGCGATAGAGTGCGGTAAGGTTCAGCGTGCGCTCATGGCGGGACATAGCGAAGATCGGCAGGCCAGACGTGATACGGGAGGTCATCAGCGCGGTGCGGCCCGACTCGGTCATCGTGATAATCGCCGTAACGCCCTGCAGGTGGTTAGCCGCATACATGGCCGACATGGCAATAGCTTCTTCAATATTGTCAAACTGCACGTCAAGGCGGTGCTTGGAGACGTTAATGCTGGGGATTTTTTCCGCGCCGAGGCAGACTTTCGCCATCGCGGTTACGGTTTCCGCAGGGTACTGACCGGCAGCGGTTTCCGCCGACAGCATTACCGCATCCGTGCCGTCCAGCACGGCGTTTGCCACGTCCATCACTTCGGCGCGGGTCGGCATTGGGTTGGTGATCATCGACTCCATCATCTGGGTGGCGGTGATCACCGAGCGGTTCAGCTGACGCGCGCGGCGGATCAGCGCCTTCTGGATGCCAACCAGTTCAGGATCGCCTATCTCAACCCCGAGATCGCCCCTTGCAACCATCACCACGTCAGAGGCCAGGATGATGTCGTCCATCGCTTCCTGGGTAGCGACGGCTTCCGCCCGCTCAACTTTAGAGACGATTTTTGCATCACAGCCTGCATCGCGCGCCAGACGGCGGGCATAGTTCAAATCTTCCCCACAGCGCGGGAAGGAGACGGCAAGATAGTCGCAGTTGATTTTCGCCGCGGTATGAATATCCGCCTTGTCTTTTTCGGTCAGCGCTTCAGCCGAAAGGCCGCCGCCAAGCTTGTTAATGCCTTTGTTATTGGATAACGGTCCACCGACGGTCACCTCGGTGAACACCTTCATTCCCTGCACTTCCAGCACTTTCAGCTGCACGCGGCCATCATCCAGCAGCAGGATATCGCCAGGGACGACGTCAGAGGGCAGCCCTTTATAGTCGATGCCGACTTTTTCTTTATCGCCTTCGCCTTTAGCCATGCTGGCATCCAGCAGGAAGCGGTCGCCGACGCTGAGGAACACCTTGCCCTCTTTAAAGGTGGAAACACGGATTTTCGGGCCCTGTAAATCGCCGAGGATCGCGACATGGCGGCCAAGCCTGGCGGCAATTTCACGAACTTTATTGGCGCGCAGCATATGATCTTCAGCCGTGCCATGAGAGAAGTTCAGACGAACAACGTTGGCACCCGCAGCGATGATTTTTTCCAGGTTATTATCACGATCGGTTGCGGGGCCCAAGGTAGTTACGATCTTGGTTCTTCTGAGACGTCTTGACATGTATGACTCCGTTGACGTTGAAAGGGGTGTTGCCGGAGCAATCCCTGAAAAGGTTCACTTAATGTAACTGCAAACAGGTCGGGTACAGCGACCCTTTACGGATCGGCTAGCGACGAGAGAGCGTCGCCAGCGTCTCCTCTTTTTCGAATCTCGACTCTTTCAGCGCGGTTTTAACCCGTTTCAGATTATCGCGAAACTTAGCCCCGCGCCGCAGGGTAAAGCCAGTGGCCAGCACATCGATCAGCGTCAGCTGCGCGAGCCGGGAAACCATCGGCATATAGATGTCAGTGTCTTCCGGGACGTCCAGCGCCAGCGCCAGCGTGGCCTCACGGGCCAGCGGCGAGTCGGGAGAGGTGATTGCCAGCACCGTGGCGTCATTCTCCCGCGCAAGCTGCGCCAGTTCGACTAAATTTTTAGTGCGGCCCGTGTGGGAAATCAGCACCACCACGTCGCCTTCCGTACTGTTGATACAGCACATCCGCTGCATCACAATATCATCGGAATAGATGACAGGCACATTGAAGCGAAAAAATTTATTCATCGCGTCATGCGCCACGGCGGCCGATGCGCCCAGGCCAAAAAAGGCGATTTTTTTCGACTGGGTCAGCAGATCCACCGCGCGATTGATCGCCGTGGCATCCAGCGCGTTACGCACGCGATCCAGCCCGGCCATCGCCGATTCAAAAATTTTGGCAGAGTAGGCCTCAACGCTGTCGTTTTCATCAACGTTGCGGCTGACGTAGGGCGTGCCGTTTGCCAGACTTTGCGCCAGCTGTAGCTTAAAGTCGGGGAACCCTTTGGTTTGCAGGCGGTGGCAAAAGCGGTTGACGGTGGGTTCACTGACGTCGGCTTCCCGGGCCAGCAGGGCGATGCTGGCGTGGATAGCGGAGCCGGGGGAGGCGAGAATCACCTCCGCCACTTTTCGCTCGGATTTGCTAAGGTGTTCCAGGTGCGCCTGGATTTTTTCCAGCATATTCATAACGGCGTCCACTCATACATTCTGACGATTTCAATCAAAGGAGAAATCGATGTCAATTTGTAGAGAATATACAGTGCGCTAATTGGCTGCGGGCAGGGGAAGCGTGCCTGACCCTGCCTTTTTTATCAGACTTTGAGCTGTGTCTAACTTTCACAGTTGTAAATGCAGTAACAAAAAAGTCGAAAAATTACGCACGAACTGCCGCTTGGTCGGTGGGAAAATGGGGACAATTGCATACTCTGTGCTGGTTGAGCGCTGTCAGGTTTACGCGGACCCAGCAAAAGCAGTACATTGTATTGAAAGAAAATTACAATAAGAGCCTGACTGCTTACGGACCATAGGGTTCAGGCTTATCCTGCAACGAGGAGAATATAATGGCGGTTACACAAACAGCCCAGGCATGCGATCTGGTGATTTTCGGTGCCAAAGGCGACCTTGCACGCCGGAAACTGTTGCCTTCCCTGTATCAACTGGAAAAAGCCGGTCAGATCCACGAAGAATCCCGCATTATCGGGGTTGGCCGTGCCGACTGGGACAAAGCAGCCTACACCAAGGTAGTGCGTGAAGCGCTGGAAACCTTTATGAAGGAGAAAATCGACGAGGCGCTGTGGGACAAACTGAGCAGCCGACTCGATTTCTGCAACCTTGATGTTAACGATGTGGCGCACTTCAGCAAACTGGGTAAAATGCTTGACCAGAAAAAACGCGTCACCATCAACTACTTTGCTATGCCACCGGGTACCTTTGGCGCGATCTGTAAAGGTCTTGGTGCCGCCAAACTTAACGCTCAGCCTACACGCGTGGTGATGGAGAAGCCGCTTGGCACCTCTCTGGAGACTTCCCGCGAGATTAACGATCAGGTTGGCGAATTCTTCGAAGAGAACCAGGTCTTCCGCATTGACCACTATCTGGGCAAAGAGACGGTACTTAACCTGCTGGCGCTGCGCTTCGCCAACTCGCTGTTTGCGGCTAACTGGGATAACCGCACCATCGACCACGTACAGATCACCGTGGCGGAAGAGGTCGGTATCGAAGGCCGTTGGGGATACTTCGACAAAGCGGGGCAGATGCGCGATATGATCCAGAACCACCTGCTACAGGTTCTGACCATGATTGCCATGTCGCCGCCTGCGGATCTCTCTGCGGACCGTATTCGTGACGAAAAGGTTAAAGTCCTGCGCTCGCTGCGCCGGATTGACCACAGCAACGTGCGCGATAAAACCGTGCGCGGGCAGTACACCTCCGGCTTTGTACAGGGCAAAAAAGTGCCTGGCTATCTGGAAGAAGAGGATGCCAACAAGTCCAGCAGCACCGAAACCTTTGTCTCTATCCGCGTGGATATTGACGACTGGCGCTGGGCTGGCGTGCCGTTTTACCTGCGTACCGGTAAACGTCTGCCGAGCAAATGTTCTGAAGTGGTGGTCTACTTCAAGAACCCGGCGCTGAATCTGTTTAAAGAGTCCTGGCAGGAGCTGCCGCAGAACAAGCTGACCATCCGCCTTCAGCCGGACGAAGGGGTGGATATTCAGATCCTCAACAAAGTGCCGGGTCTGGATCACAAGCATAATTTGCAGACCACCAAGCTTGATCTGAGCTTCTCCGAGACCTTTAATCAGTCCCATCTGGCCGATGCCTATGAGCGTCTGCTGTTGGAAACCATGCGCGGCATTCAGGCGCTGTTCGTTCGCCGTGATGAGGTGGAAGAGGCCTGGAAGTGGGTTGATTCGATCATGGATGCCTGGGCGGCAGATAACGAAGCGCCTAAGCCTTATCAGGCCGGCACCTGGGGGCCTGTCGCCTCGGTGGCGATGATTACCCGAGACGGCCGTTCCTGGAACGAGTTCGAGTAACCCAACGCTGCTTTTACCGCCATGCAAAAGCCTCGCCCTGGTGCGGGGCTTTTTTTTTTGCGCGGGGCCGGGAGCCATTTCAAAAAAATGAACCGTAGTTTTAAAAAACTGAGCAAGCGCATGGACGGCGGGAAGGGCAATCCTGTATGGTAGATGCTGAATCCCTGTCCTGACGCCGCGCGCGTCGCTTTGGAGAAGCAGAACGATGAGTAACTGGAAAACCAGCGCAGAGCAAATTCTGACGACCGGCCCGGTTGTGCCGGTGATTGTGGTCAACAAACTTGAGCACGCGGTGCCGATGGCAAAAGCCCTGGTGGCGGGCGGCGTGAAAGTCCTGGAAGTGACGCTGCGAACGCCCTGCGCGATGGATGCGCTGAAGGCGATGATCAGAGAAGTGCCGGAAGCCATTGTCGGCGCGGGTACCGTGCTTAACGTGCAGCAGTTGCAGGAAGTGACCGAAGCGGGCGCGCAGTTTGTTATCAGCCCAGGTATTACTGAATCTCTGCTTAAGGCCGCCGTTGCGGGGCCGGTGCCGCTAATCCCAGGCATCAGCACCGTTTCAGAACTGATGACCGGTCTGGATTATGGCCTGCGTGAGTTTAAATTCTTCCCGGCGGAAGCCAACGGCGGCGTAAAAGCCTTGCAGGCCATTGGCGGACCTTTCCCGCAGGTGCGCTTCTGCCCGACGGGCGGCATCTCTCCGGCTAATTACCGTGACTATCTGGCGCTGAAAAGCGTGCTTTGTATTGGCGGGTCGTGGCTGGTTCCGGGCGATGCGCTGGAAGCGGGGGATTACGATCGTATTACTCAGCTGGCTAAAGAGGCCGTAGCGGGAGCACGCTAAGGCGGTTGTCGGCTAAAAGGGAGAGCAACAGGGGCGACTTGAGTCGCCGCGCTGCTCTCCCGTTCATTATTTCACTTAACCGCTAACCTTCACACCGGCCGCACAAGCGATGGCGCGCGTTACCGCCTCGTCGATGTTCTCGCCAGTGGCAAGCGCTACGCCAAGACGGCGTTTGCCGCGAATCTCCGGCTTGCCGAACAGGCGAACCTGCAAGCCTGCGGCCAGTACGCCGCCGAGGTTGGCAAACTGGACATTGTCGCTGTCCAGTTCGGGCAGGATCACCGCCGATGCCGCCGGGCCATACTGACGGATACCGCCAACCGGCAGACCAAGGAAAGCGCGAACGTGCAGCGCGAACTCGGAAAGATCCTGAGAAATCAGGGTCACCATGCCGGTATCGTGTGGGCGAGGGGAGACTTCGCTGAATATCACTTCGTCGCCGCAGACAAACAGCTCAACGCCGAACAGGCCGTGACCGCCCAGCGCTTTTACCACGGTTTCCGCTATTTTCTGCGCGCGTTGTAACGCCAGCTCGCTCATTTGCTGAGGTTGCCAGGACTCGCGATAATCACCGTCCTCCTGACGATGGCCGATCGGCGCACAGAAGTGGACGCCATCTACCGCGCTGATGGTCAGCAGGGTGATTTCAAAGTCAAATTTCACCACGCCTTCCACGATCACCCGGCCTGCACCGGCTCGTCCGCCCTGCTGAGCATATTCCCAGGCGGCATCCAACTGCGAGGCCTCACGGATAAAGCTCTGGCCTTTACCTGAAGAGCTCATCACCGGTTTAACGATGCACGGGAAGCCGATCTCCCCGGCAGCCTGACTAAAGGCGTCGTGGCTGTCGGCAAAGCGGTAGGAGGACGTTGGCAGCCCCAGATCTTCCGCCGCCAGCCGACGGATACCCTCGCGGTTCATGGTCAGGCGGGCCGCGCGGGCGGTTGGCACCACGCGCTGCCCCTGTTTTTCCAACTCAATCAGCATATCGGTGGCGATGGCCTCGATTTCCGGCACGATATAATCAGGACGTTCCTGCGCAACCAGCGCTTTCAGCGCTTCGCCATCAAGCATATTAATAACGTGACTACGGTGGGCGACGTGCATCGCTGGCGCATCGGCATAGCGGTCAACGGCAATCACCTCAACGCCAAGACGCTGACATTCCAGCGCCACCTCTTTGCCCAGTTCACCTGAACCTAACAGCATTACGCGGGTTGCTGCGGGGCGCAGCGCGGTACCAAGAGTGGTCATAATCTCTACCTGATTGGATGAAAAAAACGCGCGCAGTATAAACGAAAACGATTGCGCGCACATCCGCTTTCCTAAGTTGAGCAAAAAGGCGCTTTCTGGTATACTGTATAAAAATACAGTTAACTGAGGTGTGGACTATGGCTGTTGAAATTAAATATGTTGTCGTCAGAAAAGGTGAGGAAAAGATGACATTCGCCAGCAAGAAAGAAGCCGACGCGTACGACAAAATGCTCGATATGGCGGAAGTCTTTTCCGACTGGCTGGGCGAAGCGCCGCTGGTCTTCGACGAAGAGCAGCGCGAGCGGCTTGGCATGTTCCTGGCTGAAAACAAAGAGGCCGTTCAGCATATTCTGCGCACCAGTAAAATGCCGGAAGTCAGCGAGCCTGCGGCAGCGGGCGACACCACGCCAGCTGAAGCGGTGGCGGAAGATCTGCACGCTGATTCTGGCGAGCCGGACCTGCATGAGCCGGACGTTCAGGCAGGTAAAACCAGTAAAGCCAAATCTTCGGCACGCGCCGCTAAAGCCGCCTGATCTCTCCCTGCCTGACGTCGGGCGCCTGGCAACAGGGCTCTGCCTGCGCTGGCGTAAGGTTTTCCTGGCTTTGCGTGGCTTGACGCTTCTTGACGCGGTTCCCTTTATGCTGGGATTTTTCTGCTGAAGGAAGGAGAGGAAATGAGTAACTGGCTGCAACAGATTCAATCCGTACTGGGAGGCAGTAAAGAGGGCAAGGGCGGGGGCGAAGGCCTGAGTAAGATGCTCGCGCCCGGCGCGCTTGGCGGCCTGGCCGGGCTGCTGATTGCCAGCAAATCCTCCCGCAATCTGCTGACGAAGTATGGCAAGAACGCGCTGATTATCGGCGGCAGCGCGGCTGCTGGCGCAATACTGTGGAAGAAGTACAAAGAGCGAGTCAGCGAGACGCACCGGAATGAGCCGCAGTATGGTCAGCAGCAGTCTCCGGTGGATCGTCGGGCTGAGCGCCTGGTGCAGGCGCTGGTCTTTGCCGCCAAAAGCGATGGTCATATCGACAGCCAGGAGCGTCAGGCCATCAATGAGCATATCCACCAGGCTGGATTGGGGGCTGAAGCTGAAAAACTCATTCAGCGCGCTATTGATATGCCGCTGGACCCACAGCAGCTGGCGCGGGATGTGAAAAACGAAGAAGAGGCGCTGGAGGTCTATTTCCTCAGCAACCTGGTGATTGACGTGGACCACTTTATGGAGCGCAGCTACCTTCAGGCGCTGGGCGATGAGCTGAAAATCCCTCAGGACGTTCGTGACAGTATGGCTGACGATATCAAGGCCGAAAAGCAGAAGATTACCGCCTGATCTCCCGGCCGGGTTGACCTCGTCGCCATCCCGGCAGCTCCTTTTACACTAATTCGTCAATCGCTCTCCATAGTGCTTGGCAATCCCACCGACAGCTGCCACCCTTAGCCTGTGTAATTGATCCCGCGGAACCGAATGATGCTTAAACCACCGATTGCCAAAAAAATTCCTTTTGAAATGACGCTGCACGGCGAAACTCGTACCGATAATTATTACTGGCTGCGCGATGACCAGCGGGAAGATCCTGCGGTGCTGGAGTATCTCCAGCAGGAGAATGCCTACGGCAAAGCGATCATGCAGTCGCAGCAGGCGCTTCAGGATAGCCTGCTGAAGGAGATCATTGAGCGTATTCCCCAGCGCGACAGCTCGGTGCCTTATGTGAAAAACGGCTACCGCTATCAAAGCCGCTATGAAGAGGGCAACGAATACACGCTGTATACGCGCCAGCCGGAAGATACCCCCACACCCGAACGCTGGGATGTTCTGCTGGACGGCAATCAGCGTGCGGAGGGCCACGATTTTTACACCCTTGGCGGGATTGGCATCGCCCCGAATAATACCGTGATGGCGGTTGCGGAGGATTATCTGTCGCGGCGTCAGTACGGCATCCGCTTCTGTAACCTGGAGACCGGCAGCTGGTACCCGGAAGTGCTGGAAAACGTCTCTTCCAGCTTTAGCTGGTCCAGCGACAGCAGCTTGCTGTTTTACGTACGGAAAGACAGCCAGACGCTGCTGCCTTATCAGGTCTGGTGCCATAAGCCAGGCACCAGCCAGCAGCAAGACCGGCTGGTGTACGAAGAACAGGATGACACCTTCTACGTTGGCGTGCACAAAACCACTTCGGAAGCGTTTATTCTGATCACGCTGAACAGCAGCACCACCAGTGAAGTCCTGCTGCTGGATGCCGCTCGTCCCGACGCGGAGCCGCAGATGTTCTGCCCGCGCCGGAAAGATCACGAATACAATGTCGATCACTATCAGCAGAGCTTTTATGTTCGCTCTAACCGCGAAGGAAAAAATTTCGGCCTTTACCGCAGCGATACGCCAGCCGAAGATCGCTGGCAGACGCTGATCCCCGCCAGGCCGGAAGTGGTGCTGGAGGACTTCAGCTTGTTCCGCGACTGGCTGGTGGTTGAGGAGCGCGAGCGTGGGTTGACCAGCCTGCGGCAGATTAACTGGCAGACCGGCAGGGAGAGTGGCGTGGCTTTTGACGACCCGGCCTGGGTTACCTGGCTCTCATATAACCCCAGCCCGGAAACCAGCAGGCTGCGCTATGGCTACTCGTCAATGACCACCCCGGACACGCTGTTTGAGCTGGATATGGATACCGGCGAACGCAAGGTGCTTAAGCAGACGGCGGTAAAAGGTTTCGATGCCAGCCGTTACCGCAGCGAACGCCTGTGGATTACCGCCCGCGATGGTGTCGAGGTGCCCGTGTCTCTGGTATACAACCGCGATCTTTATCAGCCGGGGGAAAATCCACTGCTGGTGTACGGCTACGGATCTTACGGCAGCAGTATGGATGCCGACTTCAGCGCCAGCCGCCTGAGCCTGCTTGACCGTGGCTTTGTTTTTGCTCTGACCCATATCCGCGGTGGCGGAGAGCTTGGCCAGCAGTGGTACGACGACGGCAGGCTGCTGAACAAGCTGAACACCTTCAACGACTTTATCGACCTGACCGACGCGCTGGTGGCAAAAGGATACGGCCATCCGGACAAGCTATACGCGATGGGCGGCAGCGCGGGCGGTCTGCTGATGGGCGCGGTGATCAACATGGCGCCGGAACGCTTCCACGGGGTGGTGGCCCAGGTGCCGTTTGTTGATGTCGTCACCACCATGCTGGATGAATCCATTCCTTTAACCACCGGTGAATATGACGAGTGGGGCAACCCGGCGGAGGAGAAGTATTACCGCTATATCCGCCAGTACAGCCCGTACGACTGCGTTAGCGCTCAGGCCTATCCGCACCTGCTGATCACCACCGGGCTGCACGATTCGCAGGTGCAGTACTGGGAACCGGCAAAATGGGTGGCAAAGCTGAGGGAGATGAAGACCGATGGCAATCTGCTGATGATCTTTACGGATATGGAATCCGGTCACGGCGGCAAGTCGGGCAGATTTAAAGCTTATGAAGGAGTGGCGCTGGAATACGCCTTTATTATCGCGCTGGCGCAGGAGACGCTCAGCGCGGGCGACGCTAACTAATCAGCCGACGACAGCGCCCGCTCCATCGCGCTGCGCAGGTCTGGTTTCAGATCCGGGATATTTTTCAGCATCCATTTAAGATAGCCCGGATCGCGCTTCACCACGTCATCGATCTTGCTGCCGCGATATTTACCGAAAGGAAAGGTGGTACTGGAGCCGCGCACCAGCATCCGTCGCACCATTTCCTCCGCATCCCAGCCGGAAAAATCCATAATTCGGATTAGCAGGGCGGCGGTGACGTAGCAGTCGTACAGCGCCCGGTGTGCGTGAAGATCCGCTGGTGGCGTCACCTCAAGCCGTAAGGTTTCCCTTAGCGCCTGGTTGCTGTACTTAATGCCCGGCCAGAGCCCGCGCGCCAGAGTCATGGTGCATATCCACTCTCCGTGCATCTCCGGCAGCATCCGCCGGTCAAAGCTGGCATTGTGCGCGACGTAGTAGGGGCTGCCGTGATAGCGGCTTATAGCCTGCTCGATCGGAGGCTTGTCCGCCACCATCGCTTCCGTAATGCGATGGATAGCCATCGCCTGATGGCCGATCGGCCGGTCCGGGCAGATCAGGTCGCTCATTGGATTCACTATCTTGCCATCAATCACATCGACCGAAGCCACTTCAACTATCCCGCCCTGCAGGCCGCAGGTTTCGGTATCTATCACGCGTAGCATAATTCGTCCCTTTTAAATAACTGACGGGTAGCGTAACGAATGCACCTCTCCTTGCCAATCTTTACCGGTTCTTCTCGCAACCACTAACTGCTCGCTTTCGCCGCCGACGATAACCTGCTTGCCGCTTTCATCCCACAGCGCGCTCTTACCCGCACTCTGATAGCCGCCGGTGGGCAGGGCGTGGTTAGCCATCAGCACCGCCATCTTATAGTCGCGTGACCAGCGGGCCAGATAAGCACAATCATTAAGGTAGCCATTTTCTGACACCAGCACGCCGGTAGCGTAAAGATTCGCGCCGCGCCTGGCCGCATCGCGGGCAAACTCTTCAACGCTGATATCGGCACAGATGGCCATCGCCACATGATGATGCTGATAGCCAAAGAGCGGAACGCCTTCCCCTGCGCTGAAAAAAAGCTTCTCATCGCCGAACAGGTTCCGCTTGCCATAGGCCATGCGCGTGCCGTCAGGCAAGAATGCGATAGCGCTCAGCAGCGTATCCTGCCCGGTTAACAGCGGCAGCCCGATCACTAGCGACATTTGTTTTTCGCTGGCGGCGTCGGCAAAAACCTGTAAACGAGGATCGTCCATGGTCATGGCCAGCTGGGGCACCAGCGCCAGCTCGTAGCCGGTGAGGGAAAGCTCTGGGAAGATCATCAGGTCGACATGGTGGGCCGCAGCCTGAGCAATAAATTCAAGATGATGGGTAATGTTCCAGGCAATGTCACCTGGACGCGATCCTGATTGGGCGGCAGCGATACTCCAGACAGACATAAGCTCTCCGGCAGGGTCTGATTGAGGTCTTTATCACAACCGAAGCGGTAAGGAAAAACAAGCGAAATAAGTCGTTGCGCTATTTCTGCTTCGGCTCATAAGGCAGACGTGAGAAGTTCAGCGAGGCCTGACGATACTGCGTCAGACGCTGGCGGAACCACTCGCGCAGCGCTTCGGGCTGCTCGCGTTCTACCATTTCGGCGACCACCGGCATGTTATAGCGCTCTTTAAACGCCACGCCAGCGGCGGCAAGGTCGACGTTAACCTTATCTTTCTCTTCCTGTGGCAGTTCAGCCAGGTTGTTTTTCATCGGGTTTCTCCTCTTCCGGCAGGGAAAATATAGCAGTTAGTGCACTTTCGCAAGCCTGGCAACGTCCTGTGGTGTTAACGGCTCGACACCTTATTTTAAGCGGAGTATCCTTTCGGCCTCATCGCAGCTATTGGGCTGCCAAGGACAGGATGATACGACATTGCGTAAGTTCACCATGCTTTTTGCCCTGGCGCTGACCGCCGCCGCTTTCTCACAGCAGGCTTCTGCTCATGCTCATCTGAAGAGCCAGTACCCTGCCGCTAATGCCCACGCTGAGGCTTCTCCTCAGGCGCTGACGCTCACCTTCTCTGAAGATATTGAACCGGCCTTCAGCGGCGTTGAGGTGACGGACGGCAATCAGAAAGCCGTTCCGCTGGCGAAGGCCGAGCGCGCGCCCGCGCAACACAATCAGCTGATTGCCCCGTTACAGCAGCCTCTGACCAGCGGCCAGTACCTGGTTAACTGGCATGTGCTGTCGGTCGACGGCCATAAGACTAAGGGGAATTATACCTTTAGCGTTAAGTAATATGTCGCTCGGCATCTTCTATATCCTCTGCCGCTGGCTGCACTTTGCTGCGCTGATGTCGCTGGCTGGCGCCAGTCTGTTCACCGCGCTGATGACTCCGGCCCGCTTCAGGGGATACCTGGCCGGGCGTTTTAGCGTGCTGCTGAGCTGCAGCGCGCTACTGGGGATGCTGACCGCTATTCTGCTGCTGGCTGCTCAAACTGCCCTGATGGGGAACGGCTGGTCAGATATCGGCAATGCCGAGGTCTGGCTGGCAGTACTCCAGACCCGCTTTGGCCAGGTCTGGCAGTGGCAACTTGTTGTTGCCGTAGCCGCCGTAGCCGCACTGAAGCTTAAGGGGCTGGTTCGCCAGCAGATGCTGCTGCTGTGCGGGGCAGGGCAGCTTGTCGGCCTGGCCTTTGTTGGACATGCTGCAATGCTGGATGGCGGTATGGGTCTGCTTCAGCGCACCAACCAGGCTGTGCACCTGCTCAGCGCCGCCTTCTGGGCTGGCGGACTGGTTCCGGTAGTGATGCTGATGAAAGAGGCCAGGCAGATGGCGACGCGCTACGAAGCCATTCGCACGCTGATGCGTTTCTCCCGCTACGGGCACCTTGCGGTGGCGCTGGTGGTGATTAGCGGCGCAATCAACGCGCTGTTGCTGCTGCCAGGCTGGCCGCCGATCCATTTTGGGCTGTACAGCCAGCTGCTGCTGGCTAAAGCGCTGCTGGTGTTGCTAATGGGCTGCGTGGCGGTATTTAACCGCTACTGGCTGGTGCCGCGCTTTCAGCGCAGCGGTGAGAACGCCCAGCAGAAATTTTTGCTTACTACGCTGGCAGAGCTGGTGCTTGCCGCGCTGGTTCTGCTGCTGGTCAGCGTGTTTGCCACGCTTGAGCCAGCCTGAGCCTGATTATTTCTACCGCCTGTAGAAGGCAGGCGTTATCTCAAGAGGTATAGTGACACCATGAAAAAATTGGCCAGCCTGATGATTGCTATGAGTTTTTGTTCCAGCGCTATGGCGGCGCAGATTATCACCGTCAGCCGTTTCGAAGTGGGCAAGGATAAGTGGCCGTTTAACCGGGAAGAGGTGATGCTGACCTGTGCCAAAGGCGGCGCGCTGTTTGCCATCAACCCCAGCACGCTGATGCAGTACCCGCTGAATGATACCGCCAGTGAGCTGGTGAAAAACGGCCAGGCTAAAGGGCAGAATATCAGCGTTATCCAGAGCGACGACCCGCAGCAGCCAGGTCAGAAGATGAGCCTGACGGCGATTGTTGAGCGCACCCAGAAACTCTGCGATTAGGCCCTGAACGTTAGCTAATACGCTAATCAGCCAGATTATTTACCCGACTGCCGACCGACGTGGTAACGGCTGTCTTGCCATCTGGCAAGGCAGCCAGCCTGTTTCTGCCGCCACGATCACAGAGCCAACATCTTTCCCACAAGCCGTTTACAACTGGCTGGAAATCCCTCGTATCTGTACTACCTTTTAAAGGGCAAGGCGACATCGCCTGCATAAATGCCAACTTTTAGCGCACGGCTCTCACAAGGAGCCATTTCCCTGGACCGAAGATAGGAATCGTCTTCGGTCTTTTTTTATAATGCATTTTAAAATAGCTGGTTATAACTAAAATCCTCAGTCCCTAAGCTTCGCCCTTGGCGGCTTAGTCACACCGCTGTCCGTACGATCCGATGCTGATAATCTTTCCGACGCCTGCTGATTTAACATGTTTTGCAGATGCAGGGTATTCCTGTCTTCACGTAATCTGGCTGGGGCTGGTCTGGTCGGTAACGAAGCGTTAGCGAACGGATCGCCAAACCGTGCCGAGTGCTGACGTTGTAAATCTCTGGCCAGAATTGTTTCACCTGCTGGATGAGGAACCGCTGCCCCAGGTGCACTGCTGTGCGTCTGCTGCGTAGTAGGGGATTGACTGTCCTCGCCGGTCATCTCAACCTCGTTGCTTGGATCTTGCGGCGGGGTAGCAACTGTTGCGGTCACAGGTTCTTCTGGCGGCCTTTCCACGCCGCTGCCGGAGGCTTCTGTGTCAGCCGGAGGTGGTGTATGTACGCTGGCTACCTTGTTGGTTTCATCTTGCGGCGGGGTAGCAACTGTTGCGGTCACAGGTTCTTCTGGCGGAGTTTTCACGCCGCTGCCGGA
>NZ_JRUQ01000090.1 GCF_000773975.1 Erwinia typographi | reverse complement strand
CCGCCGCCGTGACCGCCACCACCGCCGCCGCCTGGAGGAGGGAAAATGCATCCGCTCAAGGCCGTTACCAACGCAATGACGCTCACTACTTTAATTAATTTACTCATTGTTATGTCCTCAAAGATACGTCGGCGCTGATAATAAGCGCCGCCACTCACGCCTACAATGCAGAATCCTCCGGTTAAGAGCCGTATTTACCCTTGCTCACCACGCTTAACGTTTTCCTGTCATAAACCAGCGACAATGCCGATACTTTTCGCCACTCCCGTAAAAAAACTCAGCGATTTACCGCGAGATCTCACCAGCAGGATCGCCGGGTTCGCCTTTACAACCGGGGCGTTTCCGTGCAATGTGAGCGCATAACATTTTAGAGATCTCCCGATGAAACCAGCCGCCTCTTTATCCCTGCAACAGCTACTGATCCACCGGGAGTGGGAAAACCCCGGCATCACGCAGCGTAATCGTCTGCCTGCTCATCCGCCGTTTTCTAGCTGGCGATCCCTTGAGGCAGCCAGGGACGATCGCCCTTCCGACAGCCGCCAGTCGCTTAACGGTCAGTGGAATTTCAGCTATTTCAGTCAGCCTGAACAGGTTCCCGACCTGTGGCTGCGCCACGATCTGCCGGATGCTCGTCTGATGACGGTGCCTTCAAACTGGCAGATGGCGGGCTATGACGCGCCAATTTATACCAACGTGCAGTACCCTATTCCCGTCACGCCGCCAAAGGTTCCGCTGGAGAATCCTACGGGATGCTATTCGTTAAAATTCGAATGTCGTCCCGAGTGGCTGGAAAGCGGGCAGACGCGGATTCAGTTTGAGGGCGTGAACTCTGCGTTTTATCTGTGGTGTAATGGCCACTTTATTGGCTATTCGCAGGACAGCCGGCTGACGGCGGACTTCGATCTCACCGCCGTACTGACTGACGGTGAAAACCGCCTCGCGGTATTAGTGCTGCGCTGGAGCGACGGCAGCTATCTGGAAGATCAGGATATGTGGCGCATGAGCGGCCTGTTTCGCGATGTCGCCCTGCTGCATAAGCCTGCCGTACGGCTTACCGACGTGCAGATTCAAACCCATCTCAGCGCGGAATATCACTCAGCGCAGCTGCAGGTGCTGGCGATCTGTTCGCTTGAGCAGGCCGGAGAGTATCAGGTCGGGGTGGAACTGTGGCGTCAAAACGTTCGCATCGGCGCCCTCCGCCAACCTTTTGGCAGCGCCGTAATTGATGAGCGCGGCTGCTACAGCGATCGCACGACCCTCTCCCTGCGGATAGAAAGCCCAGAGCTGTGGAGTGCGGAATCCCCCACTCTTTATCGCGCCACCGTGGCCCTGTTCGACCCTGAGGGAAACCTGCTGGAAGCAGAAGCTTATGACGTCGGCTTCCGTAAAATTGAGATCGACCAGGGTTTGCTGAAGCTCAACGGCAGGCCATTACTGATCCGCGGGGCTAACCGTCATGAACATCATCCTGAGCTGGGTCAGGTAATGGATGAGGCGACGATGATCCGCGATATCAAGCTGATGAAACAGCACAACTTCAACGCGGTGCGCTGCTCTCACTATCCCAACCATCCGCTCTGGTATCGCCTGTGCGATCGCTACGGGCTGTACGTGGTGGACGAAGCCAATATCGAGACCCACGGTATGCAGCCGATGAATCGCCTGGCGGACGATCCCAGTTGGTTTAATGCTTTCAGCGAGCGCGTCACGCGGATGGTGCAGCGCGATCGTAATCATGCCTGCATTATCATCTGGTCTCTGGGCAATGAATCGGGGCACGGAAGCACGCACGATGCGCTCTGGCGCTGGGTGAAAAGTCAGGATCCAACCCGTCCCGTTCAGTACGAAGGCGGCGGCGCGAACAGTGCCGCCACCGATATTCTCTGTCCGATGTACGCCAGGGTCGATCGGGATCAGCCTTTTGCGGCGGTGCCTAAATGGTCGCTAAAAAAATGGATCGGCCTGCCTGAAGAGACGCGCCCGCTGATCCTCTGTGAATATGCCCATGCGATGGGCAACAGCTTTGGCGGCTTTGCTAAATACTGGCAGGCGTTCAGGGCATTTCCCCGGTTGCAGGGGGGATTTGTCTGGGACTGGGTCGATCAGAGCCTGACGCGCTATGACCAGCAGGGCAACCCGTGGCAGGCCTACGGCGGCGATTTTGGCGATAAGCCTAACGACCGACAATTCTGCATGAATGGCCTGGTCTTTGCCGACCGGACGCCACACCCGGCCCTGTTCGAAGCCCAGCGCGCGCAGCAGTTTTTCCAGTTTGATCTGCTCGACGTCAGCCCGATAACGCTGCGCGTCCGCAGCGAATATCTGTTTCGCCACAGCGATAACGAAGTCCTGCGCTGGCGTATTGAACACAACGGGGTGAAGGTGGCGGGCGGCGAGCAGCGCCTGGCGGTCGCGCCCGAAGGCTCGCTGGTGGTGGAACTGGGAGAATTACCCGTTCTGAGCGAACAACTCTGGCTGAATGTCGAGGTGATCCAGCCGGAGGCCACCCGCTGGTCGGATGCGAATCATCGCGTTGCCTGGGATCAGTGGCCGCTCCCTGCCAGCCTGACGCTGCCAGCCCTGCCAACCCGGCTGGCGCTGCCCGAAATCCATGAAGCCGCCGGGCTGATTGAGATCCGCCATCAGCATCAGCGCTGGCACTTTTGCCGACAAAGCGGCGAGCTGGTGCAGTGGTTGATTGATGAGCAGCCGCAGCTGCTTTCGCCGCTGCGCGACAATTTTACCCGCGCACCGCTGGATAACGATATCGGCATCAGCGAAGTGAGCAAAGTAGACCCCAACGCCTGGGTAGAACGCTGGCAGCGGGCGGGCTTTAATCAGCTGGAGCCTCAGCTGCTTGAGCTACAGGCCGACAGGCTTAGCCAGAGCGTCCAGCTGACGACGACCCACGCTTATAAACATCAGGGCTCGCTGCTGTTTATCAGCCGCAAGCGCTACCTGGTTGATGAAGCTGGGGAGATGCACCTTCAGGTGGACGTTATCATCGCGGAAGGTCTGCCGGAACCGGCCAGAATCGGCCTGTGCTGCCAGCTAAGCGAAGCTGTCGAAAGCGTCAGTTGGCTGGGGCTGGGACCACACGAAAACTACCCGGATCGCCAGCTGTCGGCGCAATTTTCCCAGTGGTCGCTGCCACTGGACGATCTGTACACGCCCTATGTGTTCCCCTGTGAAAACGGCTTGCGATGCGGCACCAGGCGGCTTCAGCTCGGCAAATTCAGCCTCGCCGGAGAGTTTCACTTCTCCGTCAGCCGCTTTAGCCAGCAGCAGCTGCGGGAGGTCACGCATCGCCATCTGCTACGGCAGGAGCCTGGCTGCTGGCTGGTCCTCGACGGCTATCATATGGGCGTAGGCGGAGATGACTCCTGGAGCCCAAGCGTCAGCCCGGAATATTTGCTGTCAGCCCGGCGTTATCATTATGCGCTGACGCTGAAAGCAACGACGTAATCCGCTGTATGCCTGGCGCTAACCCTGTCAGGCCGGACTGGCCGACACCAGCTTACGGCGCTTCCAGCTGACAATAAGCTGAACGGTATTGATCAGCACCACAAAGGCGGTGGCGGCAAAGACCCAGCGAAAGCCGCCGATAGCCGAAACGCCGGAGCCAATCAGCGGCCCCACGACGTTCCCAAGATACATAAACGACTGGTTATAGCCAAAAATGCGGCCGGTGACGCGGTCGCTGGAATAACGTAACAGCAGGGTTTGCACCGCTGGCATCATCGCGCCGTCAGCAAAGCCAAGCAGGAAGCGAAGCACGCCCAACTGCAGGGCGCTGCCCGCCCAGGACATCGCCATAAACAGCACAAACGTCAGAATGAGTGCGACGATCAGGATGCGCTCTGCACCGATACGATCGCCCAGCCGGCCAAGTTTTGGCGCGGAAAAAAGCGCAGAAATGCCGGGGATAGCCGCTACCACGCCGCTGATAAAGGCAATGTTCTGCACGTCTGGCTCCAGCTGTCGCACGAACAGCGTCAGAATCGGGCTGATAGAGCCGTTACACAGCTGAATAACCAGCGTAGTCAGAAACAGGCTGATAATCAGGCCAGGGTTTCCCAGTGAACGGAAGACCATGCTGCCGGACATTTTATCCTCTTTCTTCACTCTGGGCTGCCCACCCTCTTTGATCAGGAAAAAGGTGATCAGAAAGCTGGTCATCAACAGTGCCGAAGTAATCAGAAATACCGCACGCAGTCCGACCCAATCCGCAAGAAAGCCCCCCATCACCGGCCCCATAATCACCCCGCAAATTTGCGCGGTGGTCACCATGCTCATCGCCCATCCGCTGCGCTCGCGCGGAACCTGGGTAGCCACCAGCGCCATCGCGTTGGGAATATAGCCTGAGGTCAGCCCCATCAGCGCGCGCAGCAGGAACAGCTGCCAGACATCGGTCACAAAAGCCTGGAGGAAAATCACCACGCCCATGCCCAGCGAGGCGCGCAGCAACATCAGCTTGCGGCCCTTACGGTCGGCCAGGCTTCCCCACATCGGCGAAACCACCGCTGATACCATAAAGGTCACGCTGAAAATAAGCCCGGACCAGAGGGGCAGCGCGCTGGGGTCGGTAACGCCCAGTTGCTCAACATAGAGCGGCAGAAAAGGGATGATTTGGCTAATAGCAAGGCCGGTGAACAGACAGCCGAACCAGACTGAGATGAGGTTAACCTTCCAGGATTCCATCTTGCTGTACAGAGAGCCTTAATGACAAAAGTAGGAACCGAAGTGTAACAAGGGCATTTTAGCAATGAGTGGCAAATAAGGGGATAACAATAATTTTGACATTTTCCACTAGCGGCACGGCTTCTGCTAACGGAGATCCGCTCTGTTGGCGGCGATTCATGCGGTGCGGGGAGTGTTTATCACTGCCTGATGAGAGGTGTGAAGGCCAGCCAGGCCATAAACGCAAAAACCCGCCAGAAGGCGGGTTTTCGTATTCTCGCAGGCCTGGTTCGCAGAGTAAACTCCGCGCTGGCTGGCGAAAAGTTCTCTAATTACAGCGCAGTGACGTTAGCAGCTGCTGGGCCTTTCTGGCCGTTTTCGATAGAGAACTCAACTTTCTGACCTTCTTCCAGCGTTTTGAAGCCGCCGTTCTGGATTGCAGAGAAGTGTACGAATACGTCTTTGCTGCCGTCGGTTGGGGAGATGAAGCCGAAACCTTTCTCAGCGTTGAACCATTTTACTAAACCAGTCATTTTGTTAGACATTTGTCTTTCCTTCAATAAGTATTAAGCCGCAATGGGCACGGGGTTTGTCAACAGGGAGGACTTATGAGGCACTTAAGAAGGAAGTCAGGAAGAGATATCTAAGATAACCTTTTACTGAAAACTGCTTTACTAAAATTGCTCGCATACGTTGTCTGTTTCAAAACCGACGGTGCATTTACTCATAACGTCGGATGCAGTACAAGTGCTGATAGTTAAAAAAAATGAAATAACAGATAACACACTGATTTAAAATGATAATTATTTTCATGCTGCTGGACGCCAATCTGTAATTAACAATCCGATCTACAGTTTTGTCACAATGGATTCACCAAAAAATCCGTTTCGCAGACGGAAACGGCCCGACGCAGACGCCAATTGCCACGATGAGCAACGTAATAACTGGGCATTCAGGCATGATATTTTCTTCAAAATTTCAGAGAGTAAAATATGTTCGAACTTTTTAAAGCGATAGGTTTGGGGCTGGTGATACTGCTGCCGCTGGCCAATCCCTTAACTACCGTGGCGCTGTTTTTGGGGCTGGCTGGAGACATGAACTACAGCGAGCGTAATCGCCAGTCGATGCAGGCTTCCATCTACGTGTTTATTATTATGACCGTAGCTTATTATGCCGGTAATGCGGTGATGGATACCTTTGGCATCTCTATTCCGGGCTTGCGCATGGCCGGCGGGTTAATCGTAGCGTTTATTGGCTTTCGTATGCTTTTTCCTCAGCAGCAGGCTGGCCACTCGATTGAAGCCTCCCATAAGCTGGACGAAATTAACACTCGCAAATCCGTGAATATCGCCTTTGTTCCGCTGGCGATGCCCAGCACGGCAGGCCCCGGAACCCTGGCAATGATCATCAGCGGCGCCTCTACCATTCATGACAGTACGCAGTTCACTCCCTGGGTACTGACCGTAGCGCCGGTTTTAACCTTCCTCAGCGTTAGCGTTATCCTGTGGATTAGCCTGCGTAGCTCAGGCGGCATCATGCGCCTGGTCGGTAAAGGCGGTATTGAAGCCATCTCCCGTCTGATGGGCTTTTTGCTGGTGTGCATGGGCGTGCAGTTCATTATTAACGGCGTTTCAGAAGTGATCACGACCTGGCCTGCGTCCTGATAATTGAATCTCTTTCCGGCCCAAATCAATCAGAGAATTGGGCCAGTTTTCCCGCCCCTTGCGCTGGCAGAGAAAGCACAATGAAAAATATTTCTGGTTGTTACTGGATTTCCTGTTCCCGCCATCTAGAGTAATAAAAATCTCCGCCAGATTATTTTTCGGGCTAAGTGGCGATTGACCGTTCTGGTTAATCGGATCGAATTGAAACGTTTTATTTCCCTGATCTCATCGGTTAGCCGTTGGGCAATCGATGGCGCTTTTTCTGGAGGTTCACGGTGGCACATTATTCGCCCGGCGCAGGTCGCGCAATCACCGATTATTTTAACAGTCCGGCATTCCATGCACCGAAAGAAAGTGAACTGCTGGCGGCAATCCTGACCGAGCTGATGCACCGCGGACGGCCTGCCACCAGCAAAGTAATTATTGCGACGGTTATTGCCAGGCTGGAAGGCGAAATGGATGAGGCGATGCTGCAAGGGTATCGCAATCTGCTGACGCAGCTGCTGGAAGATAAAGAAGACTAACGCATTCAGTGAAACCCAAAATACCAGAAAAGCGCAATTTCCGGCTTCTGGGAGGCCATCGCGCAATAAAGATCGCGATCGATGCCGCCCAGCCGGAATGACAGACAAAAAAAACCCGCACGAGGCGGGAACAAGACGAGCATTGCATGTTTCGCAGTGACCAGCGGATCACATTTATTCGTTGCTACCCTACAGCCCTGAGATTGCAGTCTTGTGACAGGCTAAGGGGATTTTGCTGAGATAATACAGGGTGACCTCCCGCTACGGGAACGCTGACCCGGTTTTTATCCGCAGTAGACGCGGGTAATATTTCCCTGTACATCACCCATAAAATTCAAACGGTTAAGATTGAAATCCATGGTCACCGCAGAGTTATGCGGGATGGCTCGGACCGGATGCTCAAAACGCAGCCCGTCAATCGCGGACAGCGGCTTACCCAGATACTGCTGATACTCAGAAGCGCCACAGCGATCCGATTCCGGGTCTACCGTCGCGGAAGTGCCCCCCGTCTTTGACGCCGCCTGGCATCCTGATAACGCCACCAGCGCGGCAATAACGGCAATTTTTCCATAAGGTTGCATAACTTCTCTCCTGTGCGTTTATCTTCAACAATCCGCTAAAAGCCTAACAGACAGCGGCGCGGGATGATAATCGCTTTTCGCCTCAGGGTTTGTTTCTGCGATCGACTGCAAAAAGGCACGAACCGCGCCTTTCCTGGCCCATATCCAGCGCTATAATTTGAGAATTATCTTAGACAGGAGGATATTATGGAACTGATGATATTTGTACTGTACGCCGTGGTAATGACTCTGGTAGCCATCAGGGTACGTTAGGTAAAACGCCCCTCTCTCGGGCTTTTCATCACGACAGACAGGGCTCAGCGCACACCTCGACAGTTTTCGTTACGCTTGCTACCATCCGCCAATGCCAGCCCGAGAGACACCGCAATGAATAATCCTGCCGACAGAATTGCCTGCTCGCTGCTGTGTGTGGGCATGTGCCTTGTCTGGTACACGATTACGGTGATGGTCAGCGCGCTGCCGGGCTTCCCTTCTTTGATTGCCAGCGGCATGATGATGCCGGTTCTCTGCGTGCTGGAATTTTCCGCGCTGGTGCCGCTTTATTACTGTTATGCAAAGCGCTACAGCAATATCCCTTTTGGCAGCCTGCGTCTACGCCAGGCGCTGGTGTTTAGCATACTGCTGCTGTGCCTGATCGTCTCCCAGTCCTTTTATCTCCAGCAGGAGAGCTGGACAGGAGGGCAGTTTGGCGAGGCGCAGAGCAAGCTTTTGCTGTTTTCACTGGCCGTAGTCCTGCTGGCTCCGGTGTTTGAAGAGATATTGTTTCGAGGATTTGTACTGCAAGGACTGCTGCTGTGGGCTCCCAGGCAGCGACTGGCCTGCGCGCTGCTAACCTCGGTAGGCTTTGCCGCAATGCATACCCAGTACTCCCATCCACAAACGCTGATCGCCCTGACCGCCCTGTCACTGCTACTGTGCTACGCGCGCATAATTTCCGGCGGCCTCAAGCTACCAATCTTCCTGCATATGCTGAATAACCTGATTGGCGTCTCTCCCTGGCTCTGGCAGCTCACAACGGGCTAAAACTGTGCTGACCTATATAACCGCCTCCCTGTCGTTATAACTTATTCATCTATTGATAGCGGATAATCTACTATTTATCAGATGGTCTACTCACTTACACTCGCGGACAACTAACTGGTAAGGAAACGTCATGAAAACTCTAGTCCCGTCAATCATCGCCCTTGCGCTGGCCGGCTCGTTTACTGCTCACGCCGCCACCCCGCCGGATACGCTGGTCATTGCCCAGTCGATTGATGATGCCAGCAGCTTCGATCCCGCCGAAGGGTTTGAGCTCACGTCGGTGCAGGCGTTTACCAACCTCTACCAGCGACTGGTTCAGTCCGATCCGCAGAATCCTACCGATCTCAAGCCGACCCTGGCCGTTTCCTGGCAACCCGGCAGCGATAATCGCAGCATGACCTTCACGCTACGCGATGGAGCGAAGTTTGCCTCCGGCAATCCGGTTCGACCAGAAGACGTGATCTTCTCCCTTAGTCGCGTGGTGAAGCTAAACCTCGATCCCTCATTTATCCTTACCCAGCTCGGCTGGACTAAGGACAATGTCGACGCGCAGTTGAAAAAAATCGACGATTCCCACGTCCAGATTAGCTGGACCGCCAACGTCAGCCCAACCTACGTACTGAGCCTGCTGGCCGCGCCGGTCTCCTCCATTGTCGATGAGAAAACCGCGCTGGCGAACGCCAAAAATAATGACTTCGGCAACAAATGGCTGGCCGTCCACTCCGCGGGGAGCGGCCCGTATCAGATCCGTAAATATATCCCGCATGAGGTGGTTCTCCTTTCGGCTAACCCCAGTTCGCCTGGCGGCGCGCCGCACCTGAAAAACGTGCTGATCAAAAACGTCCCGGAACCCGCCGCGCGCCGTCTGCTGCTTGAGCAGGGCGATGCGGATATCGCCCGCAACCTGGGAGCCGATCAGATCGCCGCGCTGAAGGGCAAACCGGGCGTTAAGCCGCTGGCAATCCCGATGGCCTCGCTTTACTACATGCAATTTAATATTGACGCTAACCCGGTGCTAAAAAATCCGGCGCTGTGGGAGGCGTCGCGCTATCTCTTTGACTATCACGGTATTGCTGACGACCTGCTGAAAGGACAGTTCCAGGTGCATCAGGCATTCCTGCCTGAAGGCTTCCTCGGCGCGCTAAACGACACGCCGTACAGTTACGATCCAGAAAAGGCCAAAGCGATTCTGAAAAAAGCCGGGCTGAGCAACGCCAGCTTCAAGCTGAGCGTCAGCAATCAGCCGCCGTACCTGGACATTGCCCAGGCGCTACAGGCCAGCTTTGCCCGGGGCGGCATTAAAGTCGAGCTGATCCCAGGACTGAGCAGTGAAGTCTCAACTGCCGTGAAGGCACATAAGTATGAGGCCACGCTGAACGCCTGGGGTGCGGACTACTTCGATCCCAACACCAACGCCGCAGCCTTTGCTTACAATCCGGAAGACGGCAGCAAAACGCTGGCCTGGCGTTCTAACTGGCATATCCCCGAACTGAACAAGCAGACGCTGGCCGCCACGGCCGAGAGTGATAACGCGAAACGCGTTGAGCTTTACCAGAATATGCAGCGGGAAATAATGAAAAACTCCCCTTACGTGGTTGGACTCCAGGCCCGTAACCTGATCGCCCTGCGCGATAATCTGAAAGGCTACGTACAGGGGATTAATCCGGATATGGTCTACTACGGCCAGGTCAGCAAGTAATGTCAGGGTTCGCTGCTCAAGCCGGGTCCGCCCGGCTTTTCTGGTTACGCGGTGGACGACTGTTCACCGGGCTGGCGTCGCTGGCCGTGACGCTGCTTGGCCTGCTGGCCTTCACCTTTATGCTCTCGCACCTCTCGCCGGTCGATCCGGTGCTACAGGTCGCGGGCGATCACGCCAGTGAATCCACCTATGCCCAGGTTCGCCATGATTTAGGCCTCGACGAATCGCTGCCAATGCAGTTCTGGCACTATCTGGCGCATCTCGCTCACGGTGACCTGGGGATCTCCCGCCTGACCAATCAGCCGGTAACCAGCGATCTGCTGCGTACTTTCCCGGCTACGATTGAGCTGGCAACCTGTGCGATGATCTTCGGCGCGACCTTTGGCATTGTGCTGGCGCTGCTGGCGGCCTGGAAACCGGGCAGCTTGCCAGACACCCTCGCCCGTCTGATTTCGCTGCTGGGCTATTCGGTGCCGGTGTTCTGGCTCGGCCTGCTTGGCCTGCTGCTGTTCTATGCTGTACTGCACTGGTCAGCGGGGCCGGGGCAGCTGGACGATATCTGGATTTACACCTTCGAGCCTAAAACCGGTCTGGTACTGGTCGATAGCTGGCTTTCCGGCGACAGGGAGATGCTGCGCAATGCCATTGCCCATCTCTGGCTGCCGGTGGTGGTGCTTGGGCTGCTGGCGATGGCCGGCATTACCCGACTGCTCCGCGCGGCGCTGCTGGAAGAGAGCAGTAAAGAGTACGTCACGCTGGCGCGGGCCAAAGGAGCCAGCCGCGGGCGAATTTTACTGCTTCACGTATTTCCTAACGTGCGCGGCACGCTGATTACCGTGCTGGCGCTCTCCTATGCCACGCTGCTGGAAGGTTCGGTGCTGACCGAGACCGTCTTTGCCTGGCCTGGCGTAGGACGCTATATGACCAACGCCCTGTTCGCCTCCGATACGCCGGCCATTCTTGGCTCCACGCTGCTGATAGGCGGCTGCTTTATTGCCCTGAACGCGCTGGCGGATGCGTTAACCTGGCTCACCGATCCGAGAACCCGATGACGCAAAACCTTACCGATCTGGACAGCGTGGCGCCCAGTCGCCGTCGTGGTCCCCGCTTCACGTCGCTGGCTATCGGCGGCACGCTGGTCGCCATCCTGCTGCTGGCCGCGCTGTTTGCGCCGCTGCTGGCGCCCTTCGATCCCAATGCTCAGCTGATGTCGGCACGCCTGCTGCCGCCCTCTGAGCTACACTGGCTGGGCACCGATGGATTTGGACGCGACCTCTACTCAAGAGTGATTTATGGCGCGCGTCCCACTCTGCTGCTGGTCTCGCTGATCCTGGTGCTGACCATTCCCTTTGGTTTGCTGGTGGGGATTTGTGCCGGCTACCTTGGCGGCTGGACCGAGCGGGTGCTGATGCGTTTTACCGATATCTTCCTTTCGCTGCCCAGCCTGGTGATTGCGCTGGCGCTGGTCGCGATGCTCGGTCCGGGCCTGATGAACGGCGCGCTGGCGCTGGCGCTGACCAGCTGGCCGCCCTTTGCGCGTCAGGCGCGCGCCGAAACGCTGGCGCTGCGCCGCAGTGATTATCTGGCCGCCGCCAGAATGCAGGGAATTAACGGCCTGCGTCTGATGTTTGGTCAT
This sequence comes from Erwinia typographi, assembly GCF_000773975.1. Lineage (GTDB taxonomy): Bacteria > Pseudomonadota > Gammaproteobacteria > Enterobacterales > Enterobacteriaceae > Erwinia > Erwinia typographi. Next base: position 53,239 of record NZ_JRUQ01000090.1, on the reverse strand, counting down.
ATCCTGCCGCTCTGCCTGCCCAGCGCGGTGGTTCGGGCCGCGCTCAGCCTTGGCGGTATCATTCTCTCCGCCGCGGGTCTGGGATTTCTCGGCATGGGCGTGCAGCCTCCGACCGCCGAATGGGGGTCGATGGTTGCCGAAGGCAGCAAAGTCATTTTTGACCAGTGGTGGGTGGCAGCGGCGCCAGGCGGTGCCATTCTGTTTGCCAGCCTGGCCTTTAATCTGACGGGCGACGGCCTGCGTGACCGACTGGATACCCGACATGGCAACTGATTCCACACCGCTGATCGTCGCCGACAGGCTGAAAATCGTCAGCGCCGAAGGCACGCCGCTGGTTAAAGACATCAGCTTTACGCTGGGCCGCGAGCGGCTGGCGCTGGTCGGCGAATCCGGCTCGGGTAAATCGCTGACCGCACGCAGCCTGATGGGGCTGCTGTCGTCAGACCTGCGGCTTGAAGCCACCACGCTGAATGTCGCAGGGGAAAATGCCCTGACGTTAAGCGAACGGCGCTGGAACCGGCTCAGAGGCAGCCAGCTGGCGATGGTCATGCAGGACCCGAAATATGCGTTAAACCCTCTGCGCACCATCGGCTGGCAGGTTGCGGAACCGCTGAAGCTGCACGTCAGGCTCAGCCGGGCAGAGATCAACGAGAAAGTTTGCGAAATGCTTGATGCCGTCGGCCTGCCGCATCCTCAGCAGTTAATGAAGCGTTATCCTCATCAGCTTTCTGGCGGCATGGGCCAGCGCGTGATGCTGGCAATAGCGCTGATCGCCGATCCAAAGTGCCTGATCGCCGATGAGCCCACCTCGGCGCTGGATCATGCCATGCGCGATCAGGTGCTGGCGCTGATCCGTCGCCTTGTTGAACAGCGCAACATGGGCCTGCTGTTAATCAGCCACGATTTGCAGCAGGTTTCTGAGCACTGCGAGCGGGTGATGGTGATGTACCGTGGCAACATTGTGGATACGCTTGCCGCCGCCGACCTGCCAAAAGCGACGCATCCCTATACGCAAACGCTGTGGTCCTGCCGCCCAAGCAAGGCGACTAAAGGCCAGCCCTTACCGGTGCTGGATCGTGCTGCCGTGGAGGCCTGGCGTGAAGATGATTGAACTGAACAAGCTGAGCGTCTCCCATCGCCAGGGTTATGAACAGCGAACCGTGGTGCACGACGTATCGCTTGAGGTGCAGGCCGGAGAGTGTTTTGGCCTGGTTGGCCCTTCAGGCTGCGGCAAGTCATCTCTGCTGTGGGTGATGGCGGGGCTGAACCTGAACTGGCAGGGTGGGATGCAGCTTGCTGGGCATACCATTAAGCCTGGAAAGCCATTTAGCGGCCAGCTGCGTCAGGATGTCCAGATGGTGTTTCAGGATCCCTACGCTTCGCTGCATCCCCGCCATCGGCTGCGCCGCACGCTGGCTGAACCGCTGAAACTGTTGAAAAAGACCGATATTAACCCTCGGATCGACGAGGGATTTCGCCACGTCGGACTGGACCCGGCGCTGGCCGAACGCTATCCGCATCAGCTTTCAGGCGGGCAACGTCAGCGCGTGGCTATTGTACGGGCGCTGCTGCTGGAGCCAAAAATTTTGCTGCTTGATGAACCTACTTCGGCGCTGGATATGTCGGTGCAGGCGGAGATCCTCAATCTGCTAAATGGTCTGAAGCAGCAGGATGGCCTGACGATGGTGCTGGTGAGCCACGATCCGGACGTGATCGATCATATGTGCGATCGTGCGGTACGGATGGATCGCGGGCATATCGTCGGCTGATGTTCCGCGCTGGCTGGCCGCCTGCGGCCAGCCATAACCTGTTGATCTGCCTAATGTCTTAAACAGAATACGCTTGCCGGAATTGGCATTTCCCTGCCGCGCCATTCTGCCTATAGTCCTGATATCGCTTCTTTTCCAGGACATGCCGATGCTAAAACTACTGCCCGTTGCCCTTGCCTGCGCGCTGGGGCTGTCTGCCCCTGGCTATGCCGCTACCCCCGCCGATACGCTGATTGTTGCCATCCCGCTAGACGGCATTATCAGCTTTGATCCGGCCGAAAGCTTTGAGACCGTCAGCACCAGCAGTCTGATTAACGTTTATCAGAAGCTGGTTGACGCTGGCCGTGACGATCCGCGCCAGCTGGTGACGCAGTTGGCTACCCACTGGCAGCCCGGAAGCAGCGAACACAGCCTGCTTTTTACCCTGAAACCTGACGCGAAATTCGCCAGCGGGAATCCGGTAACGCCAAAAGATGTCATATATTCCCTGACGCGCGGCGTAAAATTAAATAAAACCCCGGCGTTTATTCTTAACGAGTTTGGCTGGACGGCGGAAAATATTGACTCACAGTTTGTTCAGCGCGGGAATAATCAACTGGAAATTCGCTGGGCCTCACCGATTGGTCGCGACCTGGCCTTACGGCTGCTCAGCGCCCCGGTCGCCTCCATCATTGACAGCAGGCTTGCTGAGCAGCACGCCAGCAATAACGATTTCGGCAACGGCTGGCTGAAAACGCACTCAGCCGGCAGCGCGGCCTACGCCATTAAAAACTATGTGCCTCAGCAGGCGCTGGTGCTGGAGCAGAACCCCAATGCGGCCACGCCTCCTAAACTCAAAAGGGTGATCCTGAAAGGGGTGACCGATGCTGGCTCGCGCAGGCTGCTGTTAGAGCAGGGAGATGCGGACGTGGCCTACGATCTGGGTGCCGATCAGTTTGATGCGCTGAAGAAAGTCGCTTCCGTCCGGGTAGCCAGTTTCCCTTCCAGCCTGATTTATTACCTGGGCTTTAACACCCAGGATAAGCAGCAACCCGCGCTGGGCAATCCGGCGCTCTGGCAGGCCGCCCGCTGGCTGGTTGACTACAACAGCATTTCGCAGCAGCTGCTGAAAGGACAGTATCAGGTCCACCAGGCATTTTTACCGCAGGGCTTTGATGGCGCACTGGCCAACCAACCGTTCAAATACGATCTGGCGAAGGCAAAAGATATTTTGCAAAAAGGCGGGATCGCGCCGGGCACCCATTTCTCTCTGACCATTGTCAATCAGCCACCTTACACTGACGTGGCGCAGGCTTTACAGGCAAGCTTTGCTAAAGCCGATATCCAGATCGACATTCAGCCCGTGGCCGAAGCCGAGCTTTGGGCAAAAATGCGCAGCCGTAATTTCCAGTCGATCTTTATCTATTGGGGGGCGGATTACATTGATCCGAATACCAATGCCAGCACCTTTGCCTATAACGTGCCGAACGGCCCTAAAACTCTGGCCTGGCGAGTAGGCTGGTCAATTCCGAAACTGAGTGCGGAAACCAGGGCGGCGGCGGCAGAGAACGACGTGAAAAAACGCAACGCGCTGTATCAGCAGCTTCAGACTGAAGTGCAGCAAAATTCGCCTTACGTCGTGACGCTACAGGGGCAAAAGCTGGTAGGTTTGCGCAGCTCGGTTCAGGGCGCGCAGCAGGGAATTGGCGGCAGCATGTTGTATTATGACCAGGTCAGCAAATAAGGTTGCAGGGCGGCGGCAGGCCGCCCTTCTGTCAGGAAATGGCAGAATCGGCTGAATTTTTATGCTTATCAGCCTCAAAATGCGCTTTGAACTGTTCGTAAATGGAGATCATGTTGGCGGCATCGCCCTGCATCGGGCTAAGCTTACCGGCGCGAACCAGTTCAATAACCAGCTGTAAAGCAGCCTGCTTAGGGCTGCTGGCGGGATGGGAAATTTCAGTTGTCATCATGGCTTCCGTGAAAAAAGGCTAAAGGCTGATTTTAACAACTTTCATCGCGCCCGTTGAGTTTTTTCCCGCCGCCCGCCGCTGGCCGTTACTCTTTTTTCTGCCTGCTCAGCCAGCCCTGCATCTGCTCAATCTCCGGCTGCTGCGCCTTGATAATCTCTTCAGCGAGCTTACGCATCGCTGGATCTTTACCGTATTGCAGCTCGGTTTTCGCCATGGCTATTGCGCCCTGGTGATGAGCAATCATCCCTTTGGCAAAGGCCCTGTCCGGGTCTTTCTCCTGCATTCCAGCCGTCATATCGTGATGCATCTCATCCATGCCAGCCTGATAACTCTTCTGCGAAGAGGTCTGTTTAGCCGAATCCATCGGCATCGCCATATTATCTGCCGCCAGCGCGGAGCCGGACAACATCAGGGTGGTGACTATGCCGCAAAGTAGCCTGTTCATTTCTTGCCCCTCAATATAAACACACTTTGTAAGGGCAATTCTGCACCTTCCCGTTGGGGGAAGGTCAAGTAATTCTTTCCACGTCGCTCAATGTCTACCTTGTTACCTTTTACCGCCCGCCACCAGTGGATCTGCCCTCTTTCACATTCTACCTTAGTCTACAGAAGATGCAGGACATCAACCTGTAACCGGGGGCCTCATATGGGGCCTTTCAGCAGATAGGGAAATGAGAAAATGCCGTTAACCGCCCGCCAGATTAAAGCTGCAAAACCACAGGACAAAGACTACAAACTGACCGATGGTCAGGGGCTTTATCTGCTGGTGAAACCGTCCGGAGCAAAATACTGGCGTTTAAAATACCGCTTTGCCGGGAAAGAGAAAAAATTAGCTATCGGTGTTTATCCGGATATCACTCTGGCACAGGCACGGATGAAACGTGATGAAGCACGCCGTTGTATTGCCGGAGGGGGAGATCCGTCACAGGAGAAGCAAGCGCATAAACGCGCACAACGTATCCGTCATGCCAGTACGTTTAAACATATTGCTGATGAATGGCTGGAATTCAAAGGGCGACAGTGGAGCGGGGAATACAAAAAAGCACCGAAAGCCGTCTGGTTCTGTATATTTTTCCTGCACTGGGAAAACGTCCGGTTGCCGATATTGCCCCGCTGGAAGTGCTGGAATGTCTGCGTAAAATTGAGCAGACAGGGAAGCTGGAGACGATGCAAAAAAACCGGCAGGCCTGCATTCAGATATTTGCTTACGCCATTGTTACCGGGCGGGCAACTTATAACCCGGCGGATTATCTGAACAGCGCACTTGAATCACCTACCAGCGAAAATCATCTTAATTTGAGTGAGGCACAGTTACCGGATTTTCTCCGTGATTTGTGCCAGATGCAGGTGAACCCGATAGGGCTGCTGATGCTGACCGGGTTACGAACCATTGAGTTGCATTTCGGGAGCTGGGCTGAATGGCTGATCCACTACACAACATGCAACGCCGGTTCCGCTTGTTGTTGCAACAAGTAATGTAATTTACGCGTACCCAACAGGGGTTGTTGTAACCGGATGGCCGTCACTTGTTCAATGATATTTTGGGCCTGTATTTCTCTTCCCCGCTCGCGCTGCAAAGACTGATACCACGCCTGTCGGCTAATCCCCATGAACCGGCAAGCGCGCGTTACTGTGAGTCCCGCCGTTTGTGCTTGCGTGATAACGTGGCCAACTGCTTTTTTGTCAGTGTGGCCCCGAACTCAGTGTTCATGACTTTCACAACCGCTTCAAAAAACTGAGCTTTGACTTCTGATTCAGCGAGTTGCTGTTCAAGCTCTTTAATTCGCTGTTCGGGAGTAAGAGGCATTTTGGGCATGTTAACTCCGCACGTTCTTGCAGGAGAGGTCGAAAGCCAGTCGAGTTGACCGAACTTGCGTAGCCACGTCATGACGTTGTGGCTACCTTGAATACCGTAGCGATCTTGTGCCTGACGGTGAATCATTTCACCTTTTTCGACCTGTCCGACAACGGCCAGTTTAAAGGATAGAGGGTAATCGCGTTGTGTGCGTTTAACATATTGCTTCATCACATTTTCCTCAGTGTGCGAGTTAAATGTGTCAACGCTATTCAGGACGGGTCAATCCAAAAAAATAAAGGTTCCAGGACGGATCTTTTTCTTTCCATATGGCTAATGCTGTCCATTATTCGGCTTTTCCGGCAGACCCATTTCGATGGTTTCCAGGGACCTGAGCATGTAGGGGGTGAAATCAACATCCTCTCCGTCGAAGCTATACACCATTGGGCCGTAACCGCATAGCGCAGTCTCCTCATGTATCATGCAGAATGATACGTTTTTCTTCACCCCTTTCCGTTTTTCCCAGAGCGGAATATTGCTGTCAATAACAGCATAGCCTCGGGCATTGACAGACTGGATATTGTACAGTTCTACGGAATGCAGATCTTTCAGGCCTTTAATGCCATAACGTTTCAGGGATTCCTGAAAGTCTTCTCTGTTCAGACTGAATTTTTTCTTTTTCCATTGATCGTTTTTTTTATCAAAGTAGATTTTTTCCGGGATTAGCCGACCTGGGCCGTACCCATCGTGTATAACATCAACAGCAAACAAGCAAAGCCAAGGATTAGAAGGAGGATACTTATCTTTAGATGATACATATTCAGGTGGATAGAAAATTTTTAATGACACATACTCACATTCGCTGCTTCCGCCATATCCCATTGTGGAAACTTTGTTGTAATAAACAACAAAACGATCCTTATTGAAACTATTTGGTTCAGCCACATCTGGAGTGACTGAACTCCATGCCATTTGTGAGCACAAAGTCAGAATGATCGGAAGTAATAACTTGCACATTAGGCTCTCCTTAGCTGGTTTGATTCAGGTTTTTCGTTAATCATGTTGCCATTTTTGTCCGGGAGTTTATGTTCTGTGAGTACGGAAACCGCATTACCGTATACGCAGCAGCGATCATTAAATCCGTTCAGACTACTTGAATAAAATGTGTTGACTTGTCCGGGTAAATTAACCGAGGCGCTGGCCTGCCAGAATGCCGGACTGCGATAGTAAATTTTTATACCGGCTTTGGTTCTGACTTCACATCTTTCAATCTCATGTTCAGCATCAGAATAATAAGCCATATAAGCTGACACCCAATAAAATCCAGCACTGTTGACTACATCTTTATTATCGCTACTGACGTTATTCCTCCACTCGATAACATTCGAAGGGACGTTATTTTCGGTATCGGAAAGATGATTATCTGTCTGTCTGATACCTCTGTTGACGTACAAGCGTTTGTACTCTGCGATCAGCGTTTTTTTGATGTTCCATGGGTATGTATTTCCCACGAAACTAAAATAATTGAAATAGTTACCCGGACTTGTGAGCTGTAACAGTCCACGCCCATGCCACGGGTAGTACCAGAGTTGCCTGGCTCCCCCTTCTTCAGGCCTTGACAGCCACTGCGTTTCCTGGATGGCATTTCCCATAAAACAGGCGATGCGCAGCGGCGTGTTTATCAGGTATTTCTGCATCGCCTTATTCAGGTGGATGCGGATGTTGTCTGCCATGCTTCCGGCGTCATCCCTGTAGGTTATGTGCTCCCAACGGTAATCGTTCCGGCGAACCATTCTTATTACGTTCATGGGAACAAGCTGTTTCAGCTCCAGCTTACTGAGCCAGCAGCACTTACGAAAATGGGTGATGAATGCCCCAGGATGAAAGTGCCACATCCTGCCCGTGCCCAGTTCGCTGGTGTCGAAACATAACGCAGAAGCATGGGCTTTCAGTCTGTCATAGTCTGTCTCTGACATGGCAGGCACATCGTCATTACCCGTTTTCAGCCATGAAAAACGCTGGTCCAGAGTGGAAGCATTCCATTCCAGCGGGAAATGGCAAATCAGTCTGCTGCTCAGTTCTCCGAGGTGCCCGCCGTCCTGTAAACCGGCGATGAGGGTGGAATTGCACTGGCTATTGTTGTCCGTATCATCGTCAACCATCCTCCATCCCGCCCAGTGAGGGAAATCGGCATCGCTGAACTTTTTGATGGCAGGAGAAGCCAGATTCACCATACCCTTACCGCCGGGAAAACTGATGGTACGCCAGAGAGGGGCATTCGCAGGCGTCAGCGTTTTATGGTCAGTGTTGATGGCGCGCCCAAAACGCAGCAGTTCAAACCCGGCAGAAGGATTCTGTGGGTACAGGCGTGTGGCTGTATTGTACAGGTTATATTCATATTTCAGTTCTATACCTGGAGAGTTGTCAGTAGGGTCAGCATCTGTATTCACCAGCGGTTCCCCGACCGTGTCGTAGATGGCATCACAGGTCGCATTGTTCCTGCGCGTAACCATCGTACAGTCGCCTTTTGCGAAGGTCATGCTGATGTAGAGCGGCTCCGTACTGGTATGGACCGCGCTCAGCCGGAATGTGTCCGGGGAATTGTTTTCCGGCTTCCGGTCATAAAACACGGTGCCGGGAGGCAGATAAAAATGGATATCACCGTACACAGTATCGGTTCTGCCGTCTCTGGTTATGTCCAGCTCCGGTGTGATGCGTCCGGCCAGCGTCATCATGTTAGCGTTGTCACAGAACACCTGGAAGTGGAAGGCATTAACATTATCCACCATGCCGTTCTGCCCCAGTCTGTCCTTGCGCCAGATTCTGGCCCCCACCTTAATGGCCGGGTCCAGCCTGTCACTCAGGTGCATATACAGGGAATAGAACACCACGCTGCCACTCTCAGCGATGTCCGTCTCATGCTTCAGCAGTACGTAGCCATCGTCAGTTCTGCCACAATAGTTCAGTGGGAAGGCATCGCGCTTATCGTTTCCAGAGGGTTTACGGAAAGACACCACCACACCATCAGCAATGGCGTGGACAGATTCAATGCGTGCGTATCCTTCCTCATGGCAGTCAGTGTGAAGGATATGCACACCACCATGCCAGGAGCCACGGGCATTGGCAGGAAACTCCCTGTTGCTATCAGTGGGCATCATGCGTTCAATCCATGCGGCATCACTTTCCTGTGCATTCCTGTCCCGGACAAATGGAGGGCTGATTATCATCGCGTGACTCCCTGTCTGGTTTGTGGAATTTATGAAAGTGCAGAATAACGCTATCTTATTTAAACAATCGTTGCGTAAGGGCAAGGAAACAGTGAAATATTTATGCGTTGTCAGAAATTTTGTAAACCGTGGCGCGAGCGATACTCAACCGGTGGACGCCCCTGGCCTTCCTCTTACACAGTCTGTCCCTGTTTACTGCGAACAAGGCATTAGTTGTACTTTTGAGTCCAACTGTAGTGGCACAGTAAATTTGGCCACCTGATTAAAGGTGATATTCTCACCTCAACATAAAACAGGTGACTTAATGAACAAGAAAACTAAGCGTACTTTTACCCCTGAGTTCAGGCTGGAATGTGCACAGCTGATTGTTGATAAGGGCTACTCATATCGACAAGCCAGTGAAGCGATGAATGTCGGTTCTACCACGCTCGAGAGCTGGGTCCGCCAGCTCAGGCGAGAGCGTCAGGGGATTACGCCCTCTGCAACGCCCATTACTGCAGAGCAGCAACGTATCCGCGAGCTGGAAAAGCAGGTTCGTCGCCTGGAGGAACAGAATACGATATTAAAAAAGGCTACCGCGCTCTTGATGTCCGACTCACTGAACGGTTCACGATAGCCGCCAGACTGAGTGACAGCCACACGGTTGTAAGCCTTTGCTCCGCGCTGGAAATACACCGCAGCAGTTACCGGTACTGGCGAAAACGACGCGATACTGTTAATCCGGCGTGAGTCAGGTTGTGCAGCGAAATACGTCGGGCATGGAACCAGAGCCGGGGCTCTGCAGGCGCACGTACCCTTGCTGAAACGCTGACCCAAAACGGCGTCCCGATGAGCCGTTATCGGGCAGGGCGTCTGATGAAATATCTGAACCTGAGCAGTTGCCAGCCCGGAAAACATCAGTACAAAAATGCCCGTCAGGAGCATACCTGCCTGCCGAATCTGCTCGAGCGTCAGTTCGCTGTACCGGAGCCAGACCGGGTATGGTGTGGAGATATTACGTATATCCGGGCAGGAAATCGCTGGTGCTATCTGGCGGTTGTTATGGATCTTTTTGCCCGCAGAATTATCGGCTGGAGTCTGTCAGCGAATGCTGATACAGCGTTGATAAGTAGTGCCCTGCGGATGGCCTGTGAGACGCGTGGTCAACCGCGTGATGTCATGTTCCATAGCGACCAGGGAAGCCAGTATACCAGCGTTAAATATCAACAAGTTCTCTGGCGTTACAGAATAAAGCAAAGCGTCAGCCGACGGGGGAACTGCTGGGATAACAGCCCCATGGAGCGCTTCTTCCGCAGTCTGAAAACAGAATGGGTGCCGACGAATGGTTACGCAGGTAAGGATGAGGCCCGGCGACAAATCGGTAGTTACATCCTGAATTACTACAACAGCGTCAGACCTCATCATTATAACGGGGGGCTAACGCCGGAAGAATCAGAGAACAGATACCGTTCTTACTGTAAAACTGTGGCCAGTATTACTTGACCACTACACAGCTCCCGAAGGATGAGGAGGACGTTGGATACAGATTTTGCCCGATGTGGTAAAATAACAATCTGCACCAAATCCTTTTCACGATCTCTCATCTGAACACACTATTTGTAACCAAATGCAACATGAAATAATTTGTATTTGAGGGCATCATTGGGGCCTAAAAATAGAAAAAATCAATTTATTTTAAATCAATTAGTTATATGTTAATTAATCCTCCAACAGAGGGAAGGTCAAGCTCCGACGCGTTGGCTTATATCCAGGCCATTTATTTTTGTTGCTGTTGATTTTTCATCCAATCCACCCCTTAACTCAAATTTTTAGCCAGCAGGAAATTTCTTAGGATAAAATGGACCTGAATTAAGGTCATAGCGGATCATGACAGAGGGGAGAAATCTGATTTTTTCTTATACCAGAAGCCTGGTTAGCGTAAATCTTCGCCAGATCACAGTGCCACCATAAATACCATGTAAAATAAGAATACTCTGCTGGCACACCCCCAGGCTAAATCTGATATTACCTGCCGATGCTTGCAGTTGCCCCGGTACTGATGCGAGGGTCACTATCTCTGACACACCTTTTCCGATAAGGATTGCCAGAGCGGGTTGTTTCCTTTCACTTTTTCTGGCTGTCTGATATGAACGGATTAAATAAAACATACTCCCTGACGGGAATCTGCGCGATGGCTATCCTGTGGTCGTCTTTTGCTCTGGCTGAAGAGGTCACCCTGACGCTTTCGCAAGAGCAGGATGGTGGAGAAGCAGGCCGCGCCTGCATGTATATCCACGAGGGTAAGGCCGAATACCGTATCGTACAGTCGCATGAGTCCTGTCCTGCCACCGTCGTCGTCCAGAAGAATAACAACCATACCTGACCGATATTTGCCGGGCTTTTTCTCGCCAGAAGCTACATAGCCAACTGGGAATTATGTTACCTTTAACCAGGTGGCAATAATCTGTGCCTTCCCGGCAGATTGTGCTTTTTGACAAGGACTCTGGCATTGAAAACGATCAATATTAAGCTGCTAACGCTTGTGGCAACGTTCTTAGTTATTTTATTGCACACGGCAGCGATCCCTTTCAGCTATTTTCATTTAGCCTGGTCCGTCTCGGTGATGTACGAGGCGCTGGGACGTATCGCATTTCCTCTGTTTTTGCTGATTGCCGGTTATGTTTCCCTCAATAAAAATGAGTCGCTGCTCAGTACGCTAAAAACCCGGGTGCTCGATCTGGTTATTCCGCTTATTGCCTGGACGGTGGTTTATATCGTTTACAGTCAGCAGGTTAAAATGAGCGAAGCGCCCGTCAGCGTGCTGGATCTGCTGAGTATGCCTGCCTGGCCGCACCTGTGGTTCGCCTACACCATGATCCTGCTCTATCTGGTGACGCCGCTGCTGAACACCTTTATCACCTACGGCAGCCGGCAAAGGGTTAACTACACCCTGGCTGTCTGGTTCGTGCTGGCTTCGGTTTATATGCTGTTTGATAACGTGAAGGCGAATTTACTCGAAGGGCGCCCGCTGCCCGCGCCCAGCAATATCGATATGGTGGTCTATCTGTCGGGGTTTTACATTATTGGCGGAGTGGTCAGAAGATTTAAAATTACGCCGAAGGTGGCGATAGCGGCGGTAGTCTTTACGCTTTCCGTGGTGCTTACGGCGGTCATGACCTATTCCCTGTCGATCAGTACCTTCAGGCCCAACGCGATCTTCCTGTTCTATTCGGCTCCCACGCTGGTTGTGGTGTCTCTGGCCTTCTTTTTTATGCTGCTCAATGCGCCCTTAAAATTTAACAAACCGGCCATTGGCGTGATTCGCGCTCTTTCCAACCTCAGTTTGGGGATTTTTTTCGTCCATGCCCTGGTGCTGGAGGTGATGCTGAACCTGCTGGGCATTAACTTTGAAGGCTACTACTCAATCCTGACCATCCCCCTGGTCGCGCTGGTCTGCTTCGCGATTTCAGCGGTCATCGTCTGGCTGATAAGGCTGATCCCCTTCGTTCGCCGCATTACCTGATGAATGTAAAACGGCCGCTCTGTTCAGAGCGGCCGTCTTTCCGACCACGGGCCGGGGCGCCACCTACGATCACCAGGCTGCCTGAGCAAACCTGTGTGGCTGGTTGATTGCCTTCCGCGCAATCCAATACAGCAAAATGCGTTCTTCATCGCCATCCTGATCTGCCATCGCCAGTAGCTTAAGAGCCAGCGTAGCTTTATTGACAGGTTGCCCGGTAATGCTCAGGTCAACCACCGCTTTGCCAATGATAGTGCACACTTCTTCATCACTTGAGGTGGGCAGGTCACTTTCAATACTCATTCTCTCCTCCTGTTGTGGGTAAACCTTAAGCCTGGCAGACAGGACGGAGATTGCCATCTCAACGTCATATTCTCTTCACAGAGAGGTGATAACCCCCGATTTTTGCTGAGGTAAATTATCCAGCGAATGACAGCGGTAAACCCATGCGGGCGGCAAATTGCGCAGCACGCGGCTGCGGTTCCAGGCAAAGTACTCTGACAGTAAAGGCTCAGACAGCGAGGTGTACTGGAATTGCACGAACACACCCTGCGGGCTGAGCAGCGCGGCGGCACGTTCCAGAATGCCGTGGCGGACTTTTTTCGGCAGGGAGAGCAGCGGCAGCCCTGAGAAAATAGCGTCGTATTCGCCGCTCAGCGTTTCGGCAGAAGCGCCGGTTACCTGAAGACGCGGATCATTAATCGCCGTCAGCTTAGGATGAAAACGGCTGTTAGTTTCAAAAGCCACCAGACTGGCATCCGGCCGCATCCGCGTCAGCAGGTGACGGGTCAGTACACCATCGCCAGCGCCCAGTTCAGCTATTCGCTCGCATTGGTTCCAGTCAACCGCGTCGGACATGGTCCGGCACAAAGACATAGAGGAAGGTGCGATGGTGCCCGTTTTCCGCGGATCGGAGATGAATTCCTGCAAATAACCGGTTTTATCTTTGATGTAGGAAAACGCAGATAACAGCATGATTAAGCCCCTGGCTAAAATGGTTCCTCACAGTAGGCCACAAGAAACTTAGTGAGTTCTTAAACCTTTCGCATTCAGACCAAAACTAAGATTAATCGCATAATTTCACCGGGTTTTTCGCCGATCTATTTATATTTCGCAACAGATAACAATATCGCCTCATACTCCCCCCTGCCGCAGAAAACTGGCTTGTTACTATGAAATGAGGAAAACGCAGGGAAATCGGTGGCGGTATTTATTCTTAAAAAAGCATAAAAAATAAAGCGCGTTCTGGTTCTTATTTATGTCCATGCCAGGCTTTGGTTCGATCGGGCGCTATTGCTGGGTCTGGTGAGGATATTCTGCCTTTTATTTGTATCGCTTCAACCCCACCGCCCTTTGCCACCAAAACAGCCGCGCTAATGAATTTACGGCCCGTTTAAATAACTGGATCTGATACTGTAACCTGTTAATCAGAATAACAATATTTCTCCCTCCGGCGGCCACTATTCAGCCCTGAACTTTAAAATTATGCTCTCAGGCGCTGTCTTGTGAATACCACCTGAGGATTGATAAAAATGAAAAAAATAGCCACGCTTGCACTCATTTTAACGATGGTCGCCAGCGCCAGCGTTTATGCCGCACCAGCAACGGGAACAGCCGCAGGAAGTGAAGCGACTGCCATGTCAGAGGGTAACTCCAACGCCGTTGGCATAGGGGCCGTAGCGGCGCTGCTGGGCATTGCTCTGGCAACCATGGACGGCGGTGGCGGTGGGTCTGGCAATACGACCACCAGCACAACGACGCATTGATCGCCCGCACTGCCCGCTGGCCCGATCTCCTCATGCCAGCGGGCATATAGTTTGTACAGGCTTTTCTGCCCGGAAAGGCCTGCTCTCCGCTAAAGTAGCCCCAGCCCCTGTAATACTCTCTCTACCTTATGGCGATCTTCCGCTTGCAGCGGCAGTAGCGGCCTCGGCAAGACCGGTCGACAGATGCCAAGGATTTCTGCCGCGCAATAGACAACCCGCAGGCTGCTTAAAGTTTGAAATAACGTCCACATTGGCTGAAGCTCCGAGTTAAGTTCGGCCATACGCTTTGTATCTCCCCGCTGAGCCGCCTGAGTGAGGGACATAGCGTGCTGTGGCAGCAATCCACCCAGCACGCTGAACCACACGTCTCCGCCAGCGGATAACGCTTCAGGCGCATGCCAGTCGACGCTGAAACCCACGGCAAAATCAGCAGGAAAGCGCCCCCTCAGCTCTTCAACAAAGGCCTTATCCGTGCTGACGGAAGAAGGCTGCTTCAGGGCTTTAATCGTCGGTAACTCACCAAGCCGGGCCAGTAAGCCCGCCGTAAAGGTAAAATGCGTGGTGCCAGGGTTGTTATAGATACAGATTGGCAGCGACGTGCTTTGCGCCACGGCGGAAAAGTGTTGAAATACCTCTTCTTCCGTCAATGGCGTATAGGAAACGGGAGCCAGTAGTAACCCATTTGCACCAGCCGCTTCGGCATCCTCAGCCAGCGCAACAGACTCATCGGTCCGCAGCGCACCAGCGCTGACAATAACAGGGATCTCTCCCTTCAGACAGGCCACGGCAGCTTCAATAGCCTTACACTTCTCCTCACGACGGAGAAAAGCGTACAGCCCGGTGCTTCCCAGCAGCCCAACCGAGTTGACCTTTGCCTGTTTCAGGCGGAGTAATAATTTTTCCAGCGCGACAACGTCCACCTCGCCTTTTTCGCTGGCAGGTGTAATGGGAAAAGCAGAAAGGCCACGAAATTGCATCGGAACGGCTCCCTGAATGACTGGTCTGTTAGTAACTCGTTATAGCACTCTACCGCACAGGGCGAAACCACGGCCGCTTCGCGCTGAACTATACTTGTTACAGGTCTGATTTATCAATGGAGTGAGCTATGTTGATTGGCTTCGTATTACTCGTCAGCGCCTGCGGTCATGATGCCTGCGATGCTTTGCCGGTATCCGAACATATTTTTCCTACTCAGGTAGCCTGCGAACAGATGGCTGCGCGTATCCATCAGCGTCGGCCCAGCGCCGTGCTGATCTGCGGTGAGGTACACCGGAGCGAAGGTTCGACGATGACGAAAGTCAACGGAGAAGAATGACCGTCATAGGCATTCCATTAATCGAGAATACATTTCATTATTGTGCCGCTTCTGATGGTGCTGATGACCTCGTTAAAACGCAACGCGGACGGTTCTTCAGCATGTGATCCTCCCCGCGTATTTTAGCTTTACCATTCGTGCAAGGCGCGAAACGTAGGGCGCGCCGCGGCTTTACAACCCCAGCTCGCTCAAGCCCGGATGATCGTCCGGGCGCCGTCCCAACGGCCAGTGGTACTTACGCTCGGACGCCTTGATCGGCATATCGTTAATGCAGGCAAAACGCCGGGCCATCAGGCCATTCCCGGCAAACTCCCAGTTTTCATTGCCATAGGATCGGAACCAGTTGCCCGAATCGTCATGCCATTCATAGGCGTAACGAACGGCAATGCGGTTTCCGTCAAAGGCCCAAAGCTCCTTGATTAGCCGGTAATCCAGCTCTTTCGCCCACTTGCGGCTGAGAAATTCTTCAGCCTGCTGACGGTTAGTGACGAATTCGGCGCGGTTACGCCACTGCGTATCGAGGGTATAAGCCAGCGCCACCTTCTGCGGGTCGCGGCTGTTCCAGCCATCCTCGGCCAGCCTGACTTTTTCAATTGCGCTTTCACGGGTGAACGGCGGCAGCGGCGGACGACGTACGGCTATATCAGTCATGATCTTCTCCAGCAGTTTCAGGGGAAACGATCAGTTGCCTGGCTAGCTGGCGGGCAGCGTCGGCGGCAGAAGGATCGTTCATTAACATCGCAACAGTAATGGCTCCGTCAATCAGTACCAGCAGCTGGCGGGCCCTGAGGTCAGGATTTGGCAGACCGGCCTGCTGGCATAACTCAGCGGCAAACTGTTCAATTTTGTGCTTATGCTCGCGGGCTATTTCCCGTACGGGATGGCTGGCCTCC
The DNA here is from genome assembly GCF_000773975.1 of Erwinia typographi. GTDB lineage: Bacteria > Pseudomonadota > Gammaproteobacteria > Enterobacterales > Enterobacteriaceae > Erwinia > Erwinia typographi. Next base: position 37,023 of record NZ_JRUQ01000090.1, on the reverse strand, counting down.
CGCGTTTCGCCAGCGGTGTTGATGAACGCGCAGCCGCGAAAATCCGCGGTGCCAAACCAGCTTTTTAGCGCGCTAAACATCGCAAGTATTTGTTGCGCAGGATCGTCCTCTTTACGCACCTCGCTCTTAAACCATGCCATCCAGCGCAGATCGCGCCGCCGCAGGGCTGCCGCACACAGCTGCTCTTTATTGGTGAAATAGCGGTAGAGAGTCTTACGCGATATTCCGGACGTTTTTACCAGCAGGTCCATGCCCGTAGCGTGGATACCCTGCTGGTAAATAAGCTGCTCGGTGATATCGAGAAGATGCTCACGAATGTCTTGAGGCGATGTCGTTGTCATGCGACCAAGAGTAGAACGATCGTTCTCCCTGGCGCAAGCACTTTTTCACTGCCGCTGAAAAAGAGGCATTGTCAGGGATGAAGTTGGGTTAAATCAGTGCTGTTCTTCGGTATCAGATTTCTCATCAACGTAGCGGGTTACGGCAAGAAGACGATTGACGTGGGTCAACAGCAGATCGATGTCAGACTGTAGAAACCCCTGACCAGAGCTGGAAGCGGCCATTATCGCATTCTGGATATTTTCAGAAATATTCGAGGAGCCCTCTTTTCCCGCGGTAAGCAGCAGCGCGGCAATCAGCAATGACTGCGCTTCAACCTGCGCGGTCAGCTCTTTGGCGTCCACGTCGATTTTTGCCATCTTCATTAAAATATCAATAACTAACTGTCTCATAGCCTGCTCCCGTCATTATTTGCCCCTGAAATTACCACCACAGCAGGTCAGGAGTAAACAGAATTGCACCTGGTTCGTTAACCTTCAATCAGGCCTCTGACGCGGTGAATCCCGCGGATTTAGCGGGCTACTGACCGCTCCGGGCTCATCTGAGCGTAAATAGTCCGAAAACAGCCGGGCCCGGTGGCGAACAGGCCGGTTTGGTCTAGATTTAATCAGCCAACCGGCTGTCCCTCCCGCGTTGGCACGCTCATCAGACTCGATCCGATGAATTACGATGTTCTTCCGCCCTGCTGTCCCAGGGCGTTTTTTTGATAACACACAGCGAAAAACGGAGAGGTTAATCCGTCATGGATAAGAATCACTTTTATGAAAGACTAGCGCGCTGGCAACATCTGCGCTTTAACGATGTGGTAGTGCGTGAACATCCCGATACGCAGGCATGGAATAAACAATACGAAATTTATCTTCTGGATAAGACCCGTTCGTCTGCTCAGCTTTTTATCCGCACCATGCAGCCCGGCGAAGATATCGCGCGGGTCCTGGCGGAATACCTCAGTTGGTTACAGGATTACAATGACAATGAAATCGCCGTGAAGACGACACAGGACGAGCCAGCCGTCACGCCTAACAGCAGGCTGAAGGAGAGCTGCCGTAGGTCACCGGCCAGCCAGCAGCCCAGGCTTCATACCGGCGGCCCGGCCAGCAGAATCATCCGCCGACTGCCTTAGTTCAACAGAAGCTGCCGGACAACGCTCCGGCAGCATGCCCTCCCCGTCCGCTTACGAACCTCCCCCTGTAAAACGTTCCTTTTCAGCGCGACGTCTCTCTTGATGGAATTAAATTTCGTTATTTCCCAACAGAATTTGGTTTTTTGGCTAAAATTTTAAAATGACGTGATCTGTGTCACATCAAAAATAGAATAATAACGTTTTCCCAGGGAGTTACTTGTGACTGAATCAACAAACGGCGCGACACCCGGCGCGGCCGCCACGCCACAGCCAACCGAGCCGCTGGTAAAAGTCATCGCCTTCATTGCCACCCTCGGCGGCCTGCTTTTTGGCTATGACACCGGCGTTATCGCGGGCGCACTGCTATTTATGAAGCACGATCTGCACCTGACCTCACTGACCACGGGCATGGTAACCAGCTTTCTCATCCTTGGCTCGGCCATCGGAGCGATTAGCGCCGGTCGCGTAGCCGATCGTTTTGGCCGGAAAAAAGTCATTGTGGTGATGGCAATCGTCTTTATGTGCGGCTCGCTGGGCTGTGCGCTGGCTCCCAACGTGGTGCTGATGATCTTCTTCCGCTTCATTCTCGGCCTTGCCGTGGGCGGCGCGGCGGCTATCGTACCCATTTATATCGCTGAGATCGTTCCGGCCAACCGCCGCTGGCAGTTCGTTACGCTTCAGGAGCTGATGATTGTTTCAGGTCAGCTGATTGCCTATACCAGCAATGCCGCCATCAACGAAATCTGGGGAGGTGAAACCACCTGGCGCTGGATGCTCGGCGTTGCCTGCGTTCCAGCGGTGATACTGTGGGTGGGGATGCTGTTTATGCCCGATACGCCTCGCTGGTACGCGATGCATGGCCGCTATCGTGAAGCGCGTGACGTGCTGGAGCGGACCCGCCACTCGCGGATGGTCGAGAAAGAGATGGGCGAAATTCGCAAGTCAATGGACTCGAAAAGCCAGAAACATGCCCGCCGTCAGAAAACCATCTCGGTGTGGATGAAGCGCCTGGTTGCGCTGGGCATCGGCATTGCCATGCTGCAACAGCTTTCAGGCGTTAACACTATTATGTTCTATGCCCCGACGATGCTCCAGGCCACCGGCCTTGGCACTAACGCTTCGCTGCTGGCTACTATCGCGAACGGAGTGATTTCGGTGCTGATGACCTTTGTCGGCATCATGCTGCTGAGCCGCTTTGGCCGTCGCCCTCTGCTGCTGGTGGGGCAAATTGGCTGTACCTGTTCGCTGCTGGCCATCGGGCTGGTGACCTGGCTGATGCCAGAAACCGCCCACGGCCAGCCTGACCTGCTGCGCAGCTATCTGGTGCTCGGCGGAATGCTGATTTTCCTCTGTTTTCAGCAGGGCGCGCTCTCTCCGGTGACCTGGCTGCTGCTGTCGGAAATTTTCCCAATGCGTATCCGCGGCCTCGCAAACGGCATCTCGGTATTCGCCATGCAGATGACTAACTTCTCCATCGCGTTTATGTTCCCCATCCTGCTTGACCATTTCGGCCTGACCACCTGCTTCTTTGCCTTCGCGGCGGTTGGCGTGGCGGGTGGCATTTTCGCCATCATTTTTGCGCCGGAAACGCAGGGCAAAACGCTGGAGCAGATTGAACGGCATTTTAAAAAACATCTTCAGGACGATCCGCTGCCGCAATCAGGTAGCTAATCTTCCGTGCCAGGGAGGGCACGCCATTTACTGCCTCGTTTCACACTAATCTGATAGAGAAATTCGTGACTGGCTACCACGCTTAACGCTCAACGTTATAAAAGGATAGTCATGTTCAGATTCTTATTTTCCCTGTTTTCCAGCCCGGAATTCCTGCTTGAGGTGATGAGCAAGCGCGATATTGAAGAATCCATTGAAGAAGGCGATCGCATCATCATTGATGAAGACGGCAGCGCCGCAGTAAATATTTCCAGCCCGGAAGTTCGCGAGGATTTCGCCCGCCATGTGAATGCGCTGAGGAGAGTCTGAGATGGGAACGGCGATATTTATGGTGCTGATGGTGTGCGGCTACTGGTACACCAGCCGCGACCTCTCAACCCGCTTTAAGATCAAACGATCCTGGGGCTGGGACGTTTACTTCCTGGTCGCTCTCTATGGCTGTATCTTCGTGCTTCAGGGGGTGATCGCCACCGGAATCATCTGGCTGCTGCTGCTGGCGCTGTCGGCGTTGCTCAACGCTGTGCCGCAGCTAAACGACGGACTTCACCACCACTGGCAGAGTGAATTCATGACCTGGAGTTTCCTCGGGATTCAGGCCCCGGTGGTGATCATGCTGGCGTTCGCCGTGGCGTTCTGCCTCTACCGCTCCAGCTGGTCTGGCAGCGCAAGGCTGAACGGCAGCGGTCGCAAAAAACTGTATAAGAAGCTTTCCCGCGCCAACGGCGTTGAGGGCCTGCTGTTTCAGTGTATGGAAGAAGGCGAGCTGGCCTGGGTCACGCTGAAATCCCGCCGCATCTACATCGGCATGATCCATACCGCCTCTTATGACGCCACCGCCACGTCAAATATCGTGTTGATCCCGATGCTGAGCGGCTACCGCGATGGCAAAACGCTGAGCCTGAGCATTGAGCATAACTACAGTAAATGGTATTACGAACACGACATCACCCTTGATTCCGAACCCAGGTCCGCCCTGGCTTTTCGCAAAGTGATCATGCTCGATCAGATCGAAAGCCTGTCACTGTTTGATGCGGCCAGCGCCAGCGCGGTGATGCTGGCCAACGATGAGCAAACGGCCTGCGGCTAGAGGAACAGCGAAACCAGCCAGAATCCGACGAAGGTCATCAGCAGCGAACCGATCAGGTGGGCAAGCACCGTACTTACTGCCCAGAAGAACTGACCGGACTGCATCAGCGTGACAACCTCCAGCGAGAAGGTGGAAAACGTCGTTAGCCCGCCGCAAAAACCGGTCGCAATGAACAGTTTCCAGGTCGGGTCAAGTTCGGGGTTACGCAAAAAAAATGCCATTGCCGCACCGATAATAAGTCCACCGATAAGGTTGACGGCCAGGGTGCCTGGCGGAAGGTTTGGGAACAACGCATTCAAACGGACGCCCAGTATCCAACGCAGAACACTGCCTGCGGACCCGCCAATGGCAACGGCGATTAACGACTTGATCATAACTTCCTCATTGGAGTGTTGGCGAGGACTGGCTATCCGGCGAAATCGAGACGACCTGACAGGCAGCCCTCTTAAGTAAAAAGAGTGCGCTATCAGGCGTCATCAGCCCCTTACGTGCAGGGCGGTTGGGAAAGGTGGAACACCATCACCTTGTGGCGCTAGCCTAATCAGCGGCGTGTCGTTTTGCAAGCGGCAATTAACGTCGCCTGGCGCCGCAGCCACAATGCGTCAGGACCCCGACCTCAGATCCGACAGGTTGTCTGACCCTGCGGGTCCCAGCGATTGCAAAATGCGTCGATATCTGCGGCTTTAAAATCCGCCAGATTGGCCATGATGTCGCTCATTGACCACTCCCACCAGGCAATCCGCGCCAGCCGCTGCGCAATTTCCCTCGTAAAGCGTTCTTTGATCACTCTGGCCGGTACGCCGCCGACAATGGTATAAGGCGCCACGTCTTTGGTGACTACGGCCCCGGCCGCCAGCACCGCGCCATCGCCCACCGTCACGCCAGGCAGAACCGTGACGCCGTGACCAATCCACACGTCGTGACCGACGATCACCCGGTCCGCGCGGCGGGCGGCAAAAAACTCGCGGTCCCGCTCTGCCGTGGCGCTGTAGTATTCGGCGCAATAGGTAAAGCGATGCTGCGAAGGTCGTTCGAGAGGATGGTTTGGCGCGCCAAGCCGGACATTGGAAGCAATAGCGGTAAATTTACCGATTTCGCTATCCGCCACCGTGCAATAAGGGCCAAGATAGGAGTAGTCTCCGAGACTGGCATACTCCAGGTGGCTGTGGGCAAGAATTTCGCAACAGCGGCCAATCTGCGTCTCGCGCAGGGTCACGCTTTCATCGATAAAAGTCTCGACTAATTTGGGCTGGTGCAGTTCTATGACGGTCATCTGGGCCTCATCTGGTCGGATATCTGGATGAGTGCCGCCCGCAGGAACATCGGGCCAGCGTTCATCGGGTAACGTTCAGTAGAGGTCACTCTGTCATAGCGAGATGACAGGTTCGTGGAAAGAAAATGACAAAGCCGCTTACATGGCAAGAGCAGTCCGCCAGCTTTTATCAGCAGGAGGGTCAGCATCAGGCTCCTCTTCGTCATCCTCCGGGAAGAGCGAGCGTATAAAAGACTTTTGCTTCTTGTTTAACAACCAGCCTGCTAGCGGACCGCTTTCGTCGGCATGGCGCTCATCATCCTCATTTTCTTCGCTCATGTCGCCAATCCCCATAACAGGAGGAGAGACCAAAAGACCAGACAAACGACGATAATAGCCAGCCAGACTTTTCCTCTGGTCGACATATGATCCCTCATAATGCTGATAATCTGCTTTCGTGTGCAGGGAGTATAAACCATCACCTGGAACGATCAACTTTCAGATTATCCTTAGGGATCTTTTTTTTCAGGACGGCATTTCAACTTCCTCCTTCTCTGCCGTTTCTTCACTCTCTTCCGTGTCGAACATCACGGTCTGAATATCCTCCTCGGCAAGCGATGGATTCAGCGCTGCCGCCAGCGGTGAGCTGGTCAGGCTATCCGGCAGAACGACGTGAGGGATCGGCGCTTCGGTCACAATTTGCGGCGTTCGGCTGGTAAACCAGCTGGTGACCGCGATCACGCCACCGCACAGACAGAAGAAGGCATACAGCATGTTGCCTCCCAGCGGCTGCATAATGGCTCCGGTCACCAGCGGCCCGATACAGGCCCCCACGCCATAAGCCATCAGCAGGCAGGCGGTGAGCGATACTCTTCGCTCCGGCGCCACGCTGTCGTTAGCCATCGCGACGATCAGTGGGTAGAGCGAGAACTGCATCATGCTGGTCAGGAAGGCAATAGCCACGACTACGGCAAAACTGAAGTGCAACAGCAGGGTCAGCGGCAGCGCGGCCAGCGTATAGAGCAGCGAGGTATAGAGCAGCAGGCGACCGCGATCGATGCGATCCGAGAGCCAGCTCAAAGGGAATTGTGACACCAGCCCGGCAAAGATAGCGATCGCCATAAACAAGCCGGTTTGCTGGGTGCTGAACCCCAGCTGACTGGTGTAGACCGGAGCCATACCGTAAAACGCCCCCACCGCCATGCCCGTTGCCAGGGTGATCAGCAGAATTTTAGGGATCGCGCGGAAGAAGTAGCCCAGCTCCATAGGGGCTGGCATCATCGGGTGAGGATTGGTGCGGGTAGTCAGCGCCATTGGCACCAGGCACAGCGCGAAGCACAGCGCAACGATAAGCAGGCTGGAGCTTCCTGAGCCCACCTGAGTCATCAGGATGATCTGCCCGGCGGAAAGACCAAGGTAGGTAGCGACCATATAAAAACCAAAGATCAGCCCGCGCTGCCCGCTTTCGGCGCCGTCGTTCAGCCAGCTTTCCAGAACCATGTACTGGCACATCATGCACAGGCCGATCACCAACCGCAGGAAGATCCACATCGGCAGATAATCAGTCAGCCCGTGCCCAAGCACCGAGGCAGTGATGATCCCGGCGCAGGAAACATAAGCGCGGATGTGCCCGACGCGGGCAATCAGGTTGTGCCCCACCTTGCCGCCCAGCACCAGGCCAAAATAGTTGGCGGCGGTAATCGCGCCAATCATGCTGCCGCTGACCTGTTCATTAGCCAGACGCAGTGAAACGTAAGTGGTCAGTAAGCCGGAGCCAAGCAGCATTAACAGCGTAGTGGTATAAAGCGGTAAAAAAGTGCCGAGGACTTTTTTCATAACGGCTCCCTGTCGCCATCGTTCCGGGAAAACACAAACTTCGCCGTCAACAGTAGTCTCAATTCGCTAAGACTGGCAAGTCGGCGGGCGATCTTGCGGAGAATTCCCAGCCCGTCCCGTCAACCTTAAGGCCGCGGAAAGAAAAGCGAAAAGCGCGTCCTCCCCCCGTGGCTTTCAACGGCACAGCTGCCGTGGTGCAGCTGCATGATGCCACGAACGATCGACAGCCCCAGCCCGCTGCCAGTAGCCGAGTCGTGCCGGGATGCATCTGCCCGATAGAAACGATCGAACAGGCGGGCCTGTTGCGCTTGCTCAATCGTCGGCCCTTCATTCTCTACCGCAAGGGTTACGCCGCCCGGATCCGCCCGGCTGGTAATGACAATGCGGCTGCCCGCATCAGCATAGCGAATGGCGTTTGCCATCAGGTTAGCCAGTGCCCTGCGCAGCAGCTCGGCATCCGCGTAAACAGAGCCCTCGTGAGGGAACCGTAGCGACAGCTGACGCTCTTCCGCTGGCCCTTCAAAATAATCCGCCAGCGGTTGCAGCACCACGGCCAGCGCCAGGTTTTCGCGATGGATCGCCTGGCTGGCATCCTCCGCACGAGCCAGAAATAGCATGTTGTCGATCATTCTTGCCAGCCGCTGTAGCTCTTCAAAATTGGAACCAAGCAGCCCCAGGTAGTACTCATTGCTGCGCTTCTGGGTCAGCGCCACCTCCGTCTGACCCAGTAGGTTCGCAACTGGCGTGCGCAAATCATGCGCCATATCCGCCGATACCTGGCTCAGCTGCTGAAAGCTGGTTTCCAGCCGGTCCAGCATCTGATTAAACGCTGCCACCAGCGACAGCAGCTCCTGCGGCACGTTATCAAGCGTAATACGCCTCGACAGATGGCGAACGTCGATGGCTGCCGTCTCCTGTGCCAGGCGGTGCAGCGGCCGCAAACTTCGCCGCGTCAGCAACCCCACCAGCAGCGCGGCAATCAGCGTGGCGCAGACGATCAGCAGCACGATTTGCCGACGGTAGTCGGCAAGGGTTGCCGTCCGCTCGGTCATCAACCTGCCGGTAATGATCTCCAACTGACCCGGACCATCGCGGGTTTGCGCCAGCGCCGCCGCTGAGATAAATGGCGTGCCGCCGCGTGCCTGCTGATGATGAACACGGGTCAACGTCAGCGGCTGACCAACCGGCACCGGCGGCAGATCGGGAATTGCCGTATGACCAGGATTCACCTCGATCAGCGGCGGCTGACCGGGGAAGCGCAGCACCAACAGCGATTCGGTATTGCCAAGCATATTGGCAAACAGCTTCGGCTTTTGATGGATCAGCGCCAGCGCATCTTCATTTAGCAGCAGCGTGCGGATCTGCTCCATCCTTGTCAGCAGCGCGCCGTCGTCCCGCACGCTGATCTGCCGCGCCAGCGACTGATAAAGCGCCATCCCCACCAGAATCATGACCAGCAGGACAATGGCCGAGATCAGCAGCGAAAGGCGCGTGGTCAGCCGAAGAGCCTTCATTGCGCCTCATCAGCCTCACAGCGATAGCCCACGCCGTGAACGGTGTGGATCAGCGGCGTTGCGAAAGGTTCATCCACTTTCTGCCGCAAACGGCGAACGGCGACGTCCACCACGTTGGTATCGCTGTCGAAATTCATATCCCAGACGCGTGAGGCAATCAGCGTGCGGCTCATCACCTGGCCTGGGTTAAGCATAAAAAGCTGGAGAAGGTTGAACTCTTTGTTGGTCAGGTCAATCCTGACGCCCGCGCGCTCAACCCGGCGCTTTGCCCTGTCCAGACAAAGATCGGCCACCTGTAGCAACTCGTCGCGCTTGGCATTCACCCCCCGGCGCAGCGCGGTTCGAATACGCGCCAGCAGCTCGGCAAAGGAAAAAGGCTTCACCAGGTAGTCATCTGCCCCCAGCTCAAGCCCTTTGATACGATCTTCAACGGTGCCTTTGGCGGTAAGGAAAATGACCGGGACACTTTGCTCATCCAGCGTTTTCATTACTTCCCAGCCGTTCAGCTCCGGCATCATGACGTCCAGCAGGATCAGGTCGTAATGATATTCCTGAGCCATAAACACCCCTTCCCGCCCGTTTTCAGCCACGTCTACCACGTAGCCGGATTCCGTAAGGCCGCTGCGCATGTATTCACGGGCTTTAGGTTCATCATCAATGACCAGAATTTTCATCATCTTCTCCAGCAAACGGCGCAGCGGACAGGCTTACTTCAGCGCGTGCTGCGCGGCTTGCTCAATCAGCGTGGCGACCTCTTTCGGATGCGATTCATACACGGAATGGCTGGCGCCAGCCACTTCCACCGTGGTGCTGTGGGCGCGTTTCGCATACATACGTTCTAAATCAGGATTAATGATTTTGTCGTTTTTTGCCACCATGTACCAGCTTGGTCGGGTTTTCCATGCCGGGTCGGGGATGTTGGCGGTAAACACCGAGGCGGAAGTCGGCATCTGCGCGCTGGCTTCAAACGCGGCCTGTCTGGCAGAAAGATCGGCGGCAAAGTCGCTGTGGAAATACTGGGGCGCAATCATCAGGAATCCGTCCGGCGTTTTCATAAAGGGGTGAGCGGAGTTAGGCAGCTTTTTGCCGTTGCTCGCCTCAGTTTCGCCATTATCCAGCGCATGTGCCGCGATATAAACCAGCCCGGCCACATGCGAATCGTTGCCCGCTTCAGTAATGATTGCGCCGCCATAGCTGTGCCCAACCAGAATTACCGGGCCATCCTGCTGCGCCAAAATACGCCTGGTGGCCGCCACGTCCTCCGGGAATGAAGTCAGCGGTTCCTGCACCAGCGTTACTTTATAGCCATCATGGGTCAGAATGTCGTACACCGGACGCCAGCCCGAGCCGCCAACAAATGCGCCGTGGACCAGCACAATATTTTTAACTGGCTGCGCCATCGCCGCGCTGCCAGCGGCCGCCATCAGCAAAGACGCAGTGATGGCCGCCAGTTTTACGATTTTTTTGCAGGGTGCGTTCATGATCAGTTCCTCAGGGTTAGATTGTGTTTACGCTGAGGATTTTACGAGCGGGCAACTGACGACGGCATGAGCGAGTTATGACAAAAGAATGACATTGGGACGAAGGACGTGGCGCAGGCGTACAGGAAAATAAATATTGCCTAAAGTTTTCCACAACTTTTACCGATGTAATGGATACTTAACCAAAACGCGCAGCCAATACTATGACCTGGTTCAAGCCGATTGAGATTTTTTTACTAACCATAACAATAGCTTATTGTTTCACCATGTCGTCATGGTTCTGGTAACCCTCTGGTTACCGAATACCGGCATAGCGCAATAAGGCCGTCACCAGAGCCGCCGCAAGGATCACTACAATCAGCGGCATTTTCCGCCAGGCAAGCACCACCGCCACCGCAACGCCAGCCACGCGGGCGATACCGGCAAAATGCACGCCTTCATAAAAGGTATTACTAAGGGCAACCGCAAACAGCAGCGTGGTAGCGGCATCCGACAGCAGCCTGCGCGAGCGCTCAGACAGCGCCATGCGGTTCCCCAATTTTACCCCGGCAAACCGCATTAACCAGGTGCCCACCGACAGCACGGCGATGCCGGCGATAATCATCACGTTTGAAGCCATTATTTTTTCCTCGTCAGCAGGCCAGCCATTGAGAGCAATACCGGAAGCCCAACCGCAACGAAAGGCGTGGCGATCAGCGACAGGACCGCGCCGCTGGCGGCACGGACCAGCGTCGTCCGGGAGGTGAAAGAAGGGATTACCAGCGCCAGCAGAATCGCCGGGAAAACCGCATCAAGGCCGATCGCCTCAATATTGGGCAGCAGTTTGCCGACGACGCTGCCAAGCATCGCGCCGATCGGCCAGACGATGGCAACACCCAGCCCGCATAGCCAGTAAGCCGCCCTGCGCTGCTCCACGGTGGACTGCGACAGGCCAAATACCACGCTCTCATCGTTCATAATGTGACAGCCCAACAGCCCCTTCAGCCGTGGGCCAACCAGATCGCGCACCGCGATGCCAAACGGGAAATGCCGGGCGTTGACCAGCAGCCCAGCCAGCGCCGCCGCCAGAGGATTTCCCCCGCTGGCGATAATCGCCACAAACATAAATTCCGACGCGCCAGCCAGCACGAACAGCGTTGAGAACAGCGGCACCCATAGCGGAAAGCCGTACGCGGTAGCCAGCGAGCCATACGAGGCGCCCACCACCCCAACGGCCAGGCAGACCAGATAAATCGCCTTTTTCGTCGCGGCGGGCAGGCAGGAAAAACCGGGGCTGAACATAAAATCTGTACCTTATCGAACGGATCGTCCATTATAATGAACGCCGCCACCCACTAAATCAAGCCGAACGTTACGTTCGTTATAATGAACAATTGAGGTAAGCCATGACGCAGCCGATTGGCATCATCGCCGACAGCCTGGTTCGCGAAAGAACCCGTGCAGGCCTCTCCCTTGCGGAAGTCGCCAGGCGCGCTGGCGTCGCAAAATCCACGCTTTCTCAGCTCGAATCCGGCAACGGCAATCCCAGTATTGAAACGCTTTGGGCACTTTGCGTGGCGCTGAATATTCCTTTTGCCAGGCTGATGGAACCTGCCGAAAATGCCACGCAGGTAATCAGGCGCGGCGAAGGCAATAAGGTGGTTGCTGAACAGGCAGACTATCAGGCCATCCTGCTGGCGAGCTGCCCGCCAGGCGCGCGGCGCGACATCTATCTGCTGATGGCTCAACCCGGCTCCGAACGGCTCTCGCGGCCGCACACGCCGGGAGCGGTTGAACATGTCATCGTCACCCAGGGCCGCGCCCTGCTCGGATTAAAAGACTCACCGGAAACCTTAGAAGCGGGTGATTACATTTGCTATCCCGGCGACCGCGAACACATATTCAGAGCGCTGGAGCCAGATACGCTGGCGATTCTGGTGGCCGAACAGGGATAAGCGGGCATCGGATTGCCAGCCTTCGCCGGCCAGTCTCTGCTGAGTAGCAGGCGCTATTTCCGCATTAATTCTGCTGTAATGAGTCGAATACTCTGCTCAGAATAGAGAGAGTCAAATAAAACATACCCTCATCACCACTGGTAATTAGATGTCTGGCAGCGCGGCCAATTACATAACCACAAGTTTATTGCTGTTAACAACAGCCATAAATGCTAAAAAAACATTTATTTTCTGCTCTGATTCCACAACGTAAAAATTATCGGATGCTACGATTATTATTGCTCATTTAATCAGGGCATTGACTTTTATGGCTAAAGGAAAATTATTTTGGATAACGTAAAGAAGATTGGCAGACTCTCCGTCTGGAATATCCTCTTTGCTATCGCCCTGCTGCTGTTTGGCATCGCTATGGCAATCGGAGGCGGCTGGCTGGCCGCGCTGGGAGGGAATTGGTATTACCTTCTGGCAGGGGTCGGCTGTATTATTTCCGCAGTACTGATCTTATTAAAACGTACCAGCACGGTTTACTGGTTTGGCCTGGTATTTATCGGCACCTTGATCTGGACTATTCAGGAGTCCGGGCTTGATTACTGGCGCTGGGTGCCCCGCTTCGACATTATGCTGATTCTGGGTATTCTATTTGCCTTCCAGCTTCCCACCTTCAAACCGGGAATTAGCCGAGGCGTTTCCCGTTCGCTGGGCGGCGTGTTCATTCTGGCTTTCCTGGTGGCCGTAGCGCTGCCATTTACCGCGCTGAATGTTACCCCTGCGAATAATGTTCCCGAAGCGAGCAAGGGAGTCTTTGCGACCGATACCGGCACGGGAAAAGCCTCCACCCCCGACACCGGCGACTGGTATACCTACGGCGGATCGCTGGCCTCCCAACGTTTTGCTCAGGCTAATCAGATCACGCCGGAAAACGTCAGCAATCTGAAGCTTGCCTGGCAATTCCGCACCGGCGATTTACCCAAAGCGCGCTGGGGCGGTGAAAATACGCCGATTAAAATCGGCGACACGCTCTACAGCTGCACGCCGCGCAATCAGGTATTTGCGATTGATGCCGCAACCGGGAAAGAAAAATGGCACTTCGATCCCAAGGTCAGCGACCAGTCGATTCCTTACACTGCCGCCTGCCGCGGCCTGACGTGGTTTGATGCCCAAACCAACAGCCATGTATCCCTTGGCGACACGGCGCAGGCTCCCGCCGCCGTAGCCAACACCACTGGCGATAATGCCGGCTGCGAACAGCGCATCATTCTGGGGACGCTGGACGGCCGCGTGATCGAGCTGAATGCCAAAACCGGCGAAATCTGCAAAGACTTTGGTAAAGACGGCACGGTCGATATTACCGAAAATATGGGCGAGGTTTATCAAGGCTATGTTGCCATCAACTCCGCGCCGGTAGTGATCCGGGATACGCTGGTAGTGGGGCATCAGGTTATTGACGGACAGCGCGCTTTCGGCCCTCCGGGGGTAATCAAAGCCTATGATGTGCGCACCGGTCAGCTGAAGTGGGCGTGGGATGCGGCCTCGCCAGAGAGCAGCGCGCCGAAGCAAGGCCCTGACGCCTGGAAAAAAGGGTCGCCGGACGTGTGGACCTCCTTTACCGGCGACGACAAGCTGGGGCTGGTTTATCTGCCTTTCGGCAACTCCTCCGGCGACTACTGGAGCAGCACCCGAACAGCAGCGGAAAACAAATATGCCGTGACGCTGACCGCGCTGAATATCGAAACCGGGCTGCCGGCCTGGGCTTTCCAGACTGCGCATAAAGACGTCTGGGATTACGACCAGGGATCGCAACCCACGCTGATCGACTATCCCGATAAGAACGGCGGTAAAACGCCCGCGATTATCGTACCGACCAAGCAGGGGGAAATTTACGTGCTCGATCGCCGCACCGGCAAATCCCTGTTCGGTGTGGAAGAGAAGCCCGTACCTGGCGGCGGCCTGGAACCGAACGACCGCTCCCCGACTCAGCCCTATTCGGCATTCCACCATCTCAGCAAGCCTGACCTGACGCCGCAGGATATGTGGGGCCTGACGCCAATCGATCAGCTGGTTTGTCGTATTCAGTTCCAGCAGGCGAGCTATCAAGGTCAGTACACGCCGCCAATAGCCGATCGGCACTACATTGAGTATCCTGGCTATAACGGCGGTTCGGACTGGGGCAGCGTGGCCTTCGATCCGGACAGAGGTCTGATCATCGCCAACTATAACGATATGCCGAACTACAACATCCTGGTACCGCGAGCGGTTGCCGATGCGCTCGGCTGGAAGCCGCGTGATGAAATCCCTTATAACCCGCATGATGCAGGACATGCGGAAGGGGCTGGCGATCCGCAGATTGGCGTGCCCTATGCGGTAAACGTCAATGCGGGCTGGCGTCTGAAGTACACCGGTATGCTGTGTAAAGAGCCACCTTATGGCGGCATCCGGGCGATTGACGTCCGCGATGGCCGGACAGTGTGGGATCGTCCTTTAGGGACCGCACGCCGCAACGGTCCGTTTGGCATTCCGACCGGGTTACCGATCAATATTGGTACGCCTAACAACGGCGGGTCAGTGGTTACCTCTGGCGGGCTGATCTTTATCGCGGCCGCGACGGACGATCTGATTCGGGCTATTGATATCAAAACCGGTAAAACCGTCTGGAGTACGCCGCTACCGGCGGGCGGACAGGCTAATCCGCTGGTTTATACCCAGAACGGGCGCGAGTATCTGGTGATCACCGCAACCGGTCACCACTTTATGGAAACGCCGCCCGGAGATTACATCCTGGCCTATGCCCTACCCGAAGCGAAATAACCCGCTTCACCAGCACTAAAGCCAACGAAAAAACCCGCCTGAAGGCGGGTTTTTTCATAGTAAGTGAAATATCAGCTCTAATTCAGGCTCCAGTAATCAACGATATTTTGATTATTAAAGGTGATATAAAGGCGATCGCCGTGGATCTCGGTATTGCCGCTGCGTTTATTCGCCACTTTGTTGACGCTGTCAGAGGCGGAAGAAGCCGAGTTCGCCATACCGAACGCGCTGGATATTGCGCCTGCGCCGGGAATATAACCTACCAGGTTGGAAGCATCGCTCATGTTGCCACTTTTACGATAAACCCAGGTCGTGCCATGTGAGGACTTTTCATTATCATCCGGTACGCCATACAGGCTCTGGACCTGCGCCTGCGTGGTGACACCCTCAGTAATGTGTGATTGCACGTAGCTGGTGCTGTACTTGTCTTCACCACCCGTTGAGCAGCCGCTCAACAGCAAAACGCCGGCCAGCAGAAACAGCGTTGATCGAGCTCTTATCATGAGTTTTCCCTTTCATACGTTAAGGAAAGTGTTTAAATAAAAAATTTTCCGTAATTTATGTAACATAAGATCTCAATTTATCCAACAGTATTTAACTGGGGGCCAGCCGGAACGGGCGGAGGCCCGCAGAAAATACCCCCTCAGGCTGGTTACTTCCTTCCATCCAGAACCAGCCTCAGCGCCAGACCGGCCAGCACCGTTCCCATCAGCCAGCGCTGTATTTTCTGCCACGTTGGCCGCTCAGCCAGGAAATGAGCAATGGTCCCGGCAGCGAAAATAATCAGGCCGTTCACCACTAAACTGGTAATAATTTGGGTCATTCCCAGCGTTAGCGACTGTGCCAGCACATGGCCCTGCTCGGGTTTAATAAACTGCGGCAGCAGCGACAGGTAAATAACGGCGGTTTTGGGATTTAGCAGGTTGGTAAGCAGCCCCATCGTAAAAAGTTTACGCGCGCTGTCGGGGGGTAAATCGCGAAGGTGAAAAGGAGATTTGCCGCCGAACACCGCCTGCCAGGCCATATACAGTAAATAGCAGGCCCCGGCGATGCGCAGCGCATCGTAAGCCAGCGGTATGGCCATAATAAGCGCGGTAATTCCCAGGGCGGCGCACAGCATGTAGAACATAAAGCCCAGCGCCACGCCGGTCAGCGAGATATAGCCAGCTTTACGCCCCTGGCACAGCGAGCGGGAAATCAGGTAGATCATATTTGGACCAGGCGTCAGGACGAGGCCCAGAGCGATTGCTGCAAAGGGTAAAATCTGCGAGAGCGTGACCATCGGGGATATCCTGTAACCAGAAACGGTGAGGGTTCAACAACTTCTCCGTGGTTAAAGCCTGAACCACCTCCCTGTGGCTCAGCCTTGCTGTAACATTCAGTGACCAGCTAACTCCGCACCGTGTCATTACCAAACGCGACCCACTTATAAGTGGTCAGCGCTTCCAGCCCCATCGGGCCGCGCGCGTGCAGCTTCTGGGTGCTGACCGCGACTTCCGCACCCAGGCCGAACTGTCCGCCATCGGTAAAGCGGGTGCTGGCATTGACATAAACTGCCGACGAATCGACTTCATTCACAAAGCGATCGGCATGGTGCATAGTGCGGGTCAGGATCGCGTCGGAATGCTGAGTACCGTATTCGCGGATATGCGCAATGCCTGCATCCAGGCTGTCTACCAGCTTCACGTTCAGATCCAGCGCCAGCCACTCATCCCGATACTGCTGTTCGGTTACGGCGCTGACCTGCGCCGGGCCGTTTTGCAGCAGCGGCAGCGAGCGGGCGTCCGCATGCAGCGTAATGCCCTCTTCCGCCATGCTGCGGCTCAGCGCAGGCAGGAAAGTCTGCGCAATGGCAGAGTGTACCAGCAGCGTTTCCACCGAATTGCAGGCGCTCGGGCGCTGTTTCTTGGCGTTGATGATGACCTTCATCGCCGCTTCCAGCTCGATATCGCGATCGACAAAAATGTGGCACACGCCAATCCCGCCGGTTATCACCGGGATAGTCGACTGCTCGCGGCACAGCTTGTGCAGGCCAGCGCCGCCGCGGGGGATCAGCATATCAACGTAGCGATCCAGCTTCAGCAGCTGGTTCACCAGCTCACGATCCGGGCTTTCAATCGCCTGAACCGCGCCAGCCGGTAAGCCATGCTGCTTTAACGCGTCCTGAATCACCCGCACGGTTGCGCCGTTGGTGCGGTAGGTTTCTTTGCCGCCGCGCAGGATCACCGCATTGCCGGTTTTCAGGCACAGGCTGGCAACGTCGACCGTCACATTAGGGCGAGCTTCATAAATCACACCGACCACGCCTAAAGGCACGCGACGGCGCTCTATACGCAGGCCGTTATCCAGCAGGCCGCCATCGATCACCACCCCAACCGGATCGGCCAGACGGCAAACCTGGCGCACATCATCAGCAATACCTTTCAGCCTGGCCGGGTTTAGCATCAGGCGATCCGTCAGCGCGGCGCTCATTCCGTTGTCGCGCGCATCGGCCAGGTCCAGCTCGTTGGCCGCCAGGATCTCCGCGCTCTGGGCTTCCAGCCGATCGGCAATGGTCATTAAAACCTGATTTTTCTGCACGGTAGAGAGCACCGACAGTTGGTAAGACGCGGCTTTTGCCGCCTTGCCCATTTCTTCAAGCATCTCCTGCTCCTTAACTGACGATCATATCGTCACGGTGAACCGCTACCGGACCATATTCATAACCGAGGATCTCGCCTATTTGCTGGGAGTGGTGCCCGGCAATCATGCGCATCGCGTCACTGTTGTAGCGGCATACGCCATGCGCCACGTCACGCCCCTCAAGGCTGCGGATGCGGATCACTTCGCCGCGGGAGAAATTGCCGCGGATATCGCGAATGCCCTTCGGCAACAGCGAACTGCCGCGTTGCAGAATCGCGGAAAGCGCACCGTCATCAACGGTGATTTCGCCCGCTGGCGGCGCGCCGAAGATCCAGCGCTTGCGGTTCTCCAGCGGCGTTTGCAGCGCGTGAAAGCGGGTGCCGACCGGCTGGCTGGCGATGACATCGCTAATCACGCCAGGGCGGCTGCCAGCGGCGATAATCGTATCGATTCCGGCGCGGCAGGCAACGTCAGCAGCCTGCAATTTTGTCGCCATGCCGCCGGTTCCCAGCCCGGAAACGCTGTCGCCCGCCAGCGAACGAAGCGCATCGTCAATGCTGTGCACATCGTTGATGAGCTCGGCCTGAGGATTGCTGCGCGGGTCGGCGGTAAACAGCCCCTGCTGGTCGGTCAACAGCAGCAGTTTATCGGCACCGGCGAGGATCGCAGCCAGCGCCGACAGATTGTCGTTGTCGCCCACTTTGATTTCCGCCGTCGCCACCGCATCGTTCTCATTAATCACCGGCACGATGTGGTTATCCAGCAGCGCGCGCAGCGTATCTCGCGCGTTGAGGAAACGTTCGCGATCTTCCAAATCCGCACGCGTCAGCAGCATCTGGCCAATATGGATACCGTAAATCGAGAACAGTTGCTCCCACAGCTGAATTAACCGGCTCTGCCCCACCGCAGCCAGCAGCTGCTTTGAGGCGATGGTCGGCGGCAGTTCCGGGTAGCCAAGATGTTCACGTCCGGCGGCCATCGCGCCAGAGGTGACGATCACAATCCGGTGGCCTGCCGCATGCTGCTGCGCGCACTGGCGCACCAGTTCGACAATGTGTGCCCGGTTCAGCCGACGCGATCCGCCGGTTAATACGCTGGTCCCCAGTTTCACTACCAGGGTCTGGCTGCTGCTCATTATTTCCTGCCGTTACGAAAAAAATAGGTCGAACTGACTTTTTAACAGTTGTGCTGCTGGAAGCCAACAGCCGCCGCGGTAAAAGGCCAAAAATCCCCTGGCAGGCGGGTAGACCAGATATCTGCAAATAACAATAAGTGCGTCTGAATGTAATAAAATTTTAATATTCTCGAGGTAAAACTTTCCTGCCTTAGGATAAGTCTTAAGGCCTAAAAATAAAACTTACTCATTCGGGGTTGATAGCAAAATGAAGAAAAGCGCACTGGCCATTTTAACCGCCGCACTGGTACTGTCCACCGCTGTTCAGGCCGCAGAAGTTTACAACAAAGACGGCAACAAGTTGGATTTGTACGGTAAAATCAAAGGCCTGCACTATTTTAGCGACAGTGACGGCAGCAATGGCGACAAGTCTTACATGCGTATGGGCTTTAAAGGCCAGACGCAGATCAACGACCTGATGACCGGTTACGGTCAGTGGGAATATCAGTTCAACACCAATAACTCAGAAAGCGATTCCAACATCGGTAACAAAACCCGTCTGGGCTTTGCCGGTCTGAAATTCGGCGACTACGGCTCAATCGACTACGGCCGTAACTACGGCGTGCTGTACGACGTCGAAGCCTGGACCGATATGTTCCCTGAGTTCGGCGGTGACGGTACGGCGCGTAGCGATAACTTCATGACTCAGCGTACGACTGGCGTAGCCACTTACCGTAACAGCAACTTTTTCGGGCTGGTGGATGGCCTGAAGTTTGCGGTGCAGTACCAGGGTAAAAATGACGACGGCACCGGCCGCACCAGCGCTTCTAAAGGCAACGGCGACGGTTACGGTCTGTCTGCTGTCTATGCACTGGGCGACAGCGGCGTGAGCATGAGCGGCGCCTACACCAGCTCTGACCGCACCGACGCTCAGCAGGCGCAGGGTTACGGCACTGGCGACAAAGCTGATTCCTGGGGCACGGGTCTGAAATATGACGCGAACAGCGTTTACCTGGCGGCTATCTATACCGAAACGCGCAACATGACGCCAATCAGCGGCACCGCGATGATTAACGGCGTTTCAACCAGCGTGGCTGGCGCCGCCAATAAAGCCCAGAACATTGAGCTGGTAGCGCAGTATCAGTTTGATTTCGGTCTGCGTCCTTCGCTGGGCTATGTACAGACTAAAGGCAAAGATATTGAAGGGTTGGGCGACGTTGACCTGGTTAAATACATCGACGTGGGCGCCACCTACTACTTTAACAAGAACATGAACACCTACGTTGATTATAAAATCAACCAGTTGGACGACGACAACAAGCTGGGTCTGAACACCGACGACGTAGTCGCTGTTGGTCTGACTTACCAGTTCTAATCTGTACCCCGTATCCCGCCACTGATACGGAAGCTTTACCCTCATCGTGATGTGTCTGAAACAAAGGCTGGCAGCTGCCAGCCTTTTTTCATGCTGCCGGTTCAGCCTCAGGCGGTCAGTTTGACCGGCGCATCGGCAAAATCTGCGGCTGGCTTCAGCCCCAGCTCCATCTCTTCCAGCAGCGCTTTCAGCCGCGTGTGGAAGTTGCGCAGCGTTTCTTCAAGCCGCTCGTTATTTTCTTTTCCCTTGACGGTGGACGGCTTCCAGTTGCCTTCTTTATCGAACAGACCAAAGTGGTACTCATAGGTGAAATGGTCGCTTTGCGCCTCCAGCACCATCCACCAGCCCCAGAATTCACGCAGTTCTGGCGCCGGTTTAACGTTGACGCAAACGGCCAGGCAGTCAAAGAAAAAACGGTCCCCTTCACATTTCGCTTCGCGGATATAAGGACCGAGCGATCCAAAGCGCTTCATTAAGCGGCTCTTAGGATGCCCACTGGGTAATGACATAGTAAAACCTCCTTTCTTGAGCCTGGTAATGTCCCCTCTTCGGCTTTTACCACGGCCGCTCTGCGAGCAAACCGCATTCCGAAGCCTAATGGGTATAGCAAAGGTTTGAACTACTGCAACTTATTACGCTAACCGTTTCGCTAACCATTCGACAATATCACGTAATGCTTTGTCAAAGTTGAGCATGGCGGGAGAGTGTGCGATCGGCATCAGCTTGCCGTCAGCGGAGGAGTTGACGACAAGCTTTGACTCCTCTTCCGGGCTGAAAAGATCGTTTGGCCAGTAGCCGGAGAGCATCGGCGTTGGGCAGCGGCGGCCCAGCAGGCCCTGGAGCTTCAGCGAATAGCGGTTGAGCTCCACGCGAAGCGCCGTATCGGATGCCGTTGCCATGCCTAACCGGCTGGCGAGCACGTCCATATACATCTCCGGCACGCGGTCCTGCATCACAGGATCGCAAAGCAGGCTGTGAACCACCGGCCCCAGGCAGGCAACCGCCCGCAGGCGCGGCGCTTCAAGATAGGCCAGCCTGACCGCGACGTTCGCGCCAAAGCGGTAGCCAAAGGCCCCCACGCGCGTATGGTCCACCCAGGCAACATGCTCCAGCTGACGCAGCACCTGCTGATGTAAAAAGCTCGCGTCCTGAGTCAGCTTCCACTTTGCGGAGAAGCCGACGGAAGGCATATCAATCGTCAGCATGGCAATGCCGCGCGGGGCCAGGTAATCATGAAACAGGCGATAGTGGTCGGTCTGAAGCGAGTCGAGGCTGCCGCACATCAGCACCGTCGGGTACGGCGCGCTTACGCCCGGCGGCATGTGCAGGAAGCCGACGATCGGATTGCCGCCGGGAATGGCGAACTCCAGCTCTTTAAGCTCGCCCGAGAGGCGCGGCGTGGCCTGTTCATAGGCGCGGTTTGCCAGCAGCTGGGCCTGCTCGGCCAGCTCATCCCCTTTCAGATGCGGGTAGCCCGCCACGCCGTAGAGGTTAGCGGCATGTAGCCAGCATTGCCCCGCTTCTTCATCCGTTGCCGCTTCCGCCGCCTTCTGCTGCCAGAGCGCGCCCTGCTTTGACCACTCATAGATCCAGTTGCCGCCGCGGTAGCCAACCACCGTATCCAGCAGTTGCTCATCGGTATGCTCAACGCGGCTACAGGCGATGCGCGCCAGCACTTCGCTGATCTCCTGCGGCGGCAGTCCGCGCCATGTCCAGAGCAGACGGTTAATCATCCGGTACCAGCCCGCGTGGCTGTCGCCTTCCAGCGCGGAGTGGATGGGCAGCGGCTTATGGTGATGAAGACGACGGACCAGCGATGACGTTTCAGGGTGCTTGAAGCGAGGTTTGAACAGCTCTTCGCTCAGATTTTTGGGTGACATGGCGTGACGTTTCTCCAGCTCGGGGCATGGGGTGAGTCTATCCCAGCCGCTGCCGCCGCGCTAACCGTAAAAACAGCAACGCCCGGCAGAACCGGGCGTTGCTTTGACCAATATCAATCAGCCTTTAACAATCGGCGGCAGGTAAACCACGCCCATGTCCCACGGCTGCTCAATCCAGGTATTCTGCGGAATATCTACCACATAATCATCCACCAGCGGCCGGCCGGCCGGCTTAGCGAAGATGGTAACAAAATGCGCCTTCGGATACATATCGCGGATGGCCTGAGCCGTGCCGCCGGTGTCGACCAGATCGTCAATCACGATAAAGCCTTCGCCATCACCCTCTGCGCGCTTCAGCACCTTCATTTCACGCTGGTTGTCGTGATCATAGCTGGAGATGCAGACGGTATCGACGTAGCGAATGCACAGCTCACGAGCCAACAGAGAAGCAGGAACCAGGCCACCGCGGCTGACCGCAATGATACCTTTCCACTGCTCGACGGGAAGAAGGCGCTGAGCCAGTTTGCGGGCATGAATTTGCAGCATGTCCCAGGTGACGACGTATTTTTCGCTCATAAAGGAGTCCCGACCAATGGTGTTGGCTTAAAAATGTACAATGGGAGAGGTTGCGCGGAATTATAGAGATCTGAGCGGCTAAAAACCAGTCCCGATCGGCACCAGCAGGCCTTTTTTCCTTTTGCGAAGTAAGCATCCCGGCAGAAACGGTGATATTCTTTGCCCATCGCGTCAGCGCGTCTGACGGGAGTCACCCACTCGCTCATTATGCTCGCCATTTGCGGCCCGGCTGGCCGCTGGCGATGGCACAGGAGATTTATCGTGTCTGAATTATCTCAGCTTTCCCCTCAGCCTCTGTGGGATATTTTTGCCAAAATCTGCTCTATTCCCCACCCCTCTTATCATGAAGAGGCGCTGGCGGAATACATTCTGTCCTGGGCGAAAGAGCAGGGCTTTGCGACCGATCGCGATGCCGTGGGTAACATCCTGATCCGCAAACCCGCCACGCCGGGCAGGGAAAACCTGAAGCCTGTCGCGCTACAGGCGCATCTGGATATGGTGCCGCAGAAAAATAACGATACCGTTCATGACTTTACCAAAGACCCGATTCAGCCCTGGATTGATGGCGAATGGGTGAAGGCGCGCGGCACCACGCTGGGTGCGGATAACGGGATTGGTCTGGCCTCGGCGCTGGCGGTACTGACCGACAAGAGCGTTGAGCACGGCCCGCTGGAAGTGCTGCTGACCATGACCGAAGAGACGGGTATGGTCGGTGCCTTTGGTCTTCAGCCAAACTGGCTACAGGCTGACATCCTGATCAACACCGACTCGGAAGAGGAAGGTGAGATTTACATGGGCTGCGCGGGCGGGATTGATTTCACCTCCACGCTGCCGCTCAGCCGCGAATCGATCCCGGCTGGCTATCAGCCGGTGCAACTGACGCTCAAAGGCCTGAAGGGCGGCCATTCGGGCGCCGAGATCCACGTCGGCCTGGGCAACGCCAACAAGCTGCTCGCTCGCTTTCTGTTTGCCCACGCGAAAAACCTGGATCTGCGCCTGGTCGATTTCACCGGCGGCACCCTGCGCAACGCCATCCCGCGAGAGGCGATTGCCACCCTGGCGGTTCCGGCAGGTAACGTTGACGAGCTGAAAAGCCTGGCGCTGAGCTACCTGGAGACGCTGCGCAACGAGCTGAGCCTGAAAGAGAAAAATATCAACGTTGTGCTGGAGAACGTCGCCGCGAGCGAGCAGGCCCTGACCGCGCAAAGCCGTGATACCTTCATTGCCCTGCTGAACAGCGTGCCAAACGGCGTGATCCGCAATTCCGACGTGATGAAAGGCGTGGTGGAAACCTCGCTGAACGTTGGCGTGGTGGCGATGACTCAGGACGAAGCAAAGATCAACTGCCTGGTTCGTTCGCTGATCGACAGCGGTAAAGATTACCTGGTTGAAATGCTGACCGCGCTGAGCGAGCTGGCCGGCGCAAAAGCCGTGGCCAAAGGCAGCTACCCTGGCTGGCAGCCGGATGCCTCCTCGCCGATCATGGCGGTAGTGGGCGAAACCTATAAGGCATTGTTTGGCAAAACGCCGAACATTCAGGTGATCCACGCGGGGCTGGAGTGCGGTCTGTTTAAGAAGCCGTACCCGGAGATGGATATGGTGTCCATCGGCCCAACCATTACCGGTCCACACTCGCCGGACGAGCAGGTGCAGATTGAAAGCGTTGGCCTGTACTGGAAGCTGCTGACCGCGCTGCTTAAGGCGATCCCGGCTAAATAGCGATCTGGCGGGAGCGGCGGGATTGCCCTTCAGCCTGCCCTTGCCGAACAGGCTGTATGGCAGGACGCCGTTAACAAACGTCTCCCCGGCGCTTACGCCGGGGTACTGACTTATACTGGCTGAGGAAGCTACAGCCCCAGTAGCAGCTGCCGCTCCATCTGCGGGTCCAGCAGCGTTACGTGCAGCCCCACCAGCCGCACACCCCGCCCGGCGCGCCGCTCCTCCCAGCTTTGCCGGGCAACCGCAATAAAATCTTCTCTGTTCAGCACCGGCCAGACGTGCTCCTGGGTGGTCTGCTGAAAATCATCAAACTTCAGCTTCACCCCCTGGCGGGCAATCATCCGGTCAGGTTTGATTTGGACCAGGCGGCGCTCCAGCTCCTCAAAAAGCGTGTCGATAATCGCCAGACAGGCTTCCCAGCTGTGAATATCCTCTGATAGCGTGCGCTCCACGCCCAGCGACTTTCGCAGCCGTTCGGTCACCACTTCCCGCTCGTCAATGCCGTTGCTACGCTCCCAAATAATCCGGCCAAACTTGCCGAAGCGCTTTAACAGCGCGGCCAGGTCGGTTTTCTGCACGTCCGCACAGGTGAGCAGCCCCATCTCTTCCAGCTTTTTTGCCGTCACCTTGCCTACGCCAGGGATCTTCGCCAGCGGCAGCCCCAGCAGAAACTGCGACAGGTCGTCCGGGGCGATCACAAACTGTCCGTCAGGCTTGTTTAAATCAGAAGCGATTTTGGCGACGAATTTTATCGGGGCTATCCCGGCGGAAGCCGTCAGGTTCAGCTCGCGGGCGATAGTCTGGCGAATTTCGCGCGCCATCAGCGTGGCTGAGCCCTGGCAATGCGGGCTGTTGGTCACGTCAAGATAGGCTTCGTCGAGCGAGAGCGGCTCAATCAAAGAGGTGTAGCGCGAAAAAATCTCGCGGATGTGCTGGCTGGCTTCTTTATAAGCGTCAAAGCGGCCGGGGATCACCTTCAGATGCGGACAGAGCTTCAGCGCCATCGCGGTGGACATGGCGCTGTGCACGCCAAACTTGCGGGCGGGGTAGTTAGCCGTGCTGATCACCCCGCGCTTCAGATGGCTGCCGCCTATGGCAATCGGGATATCACGCAGGCTGGGATCGTCGCGCATTTCCACCGCGGCAAAAAAGCAGTCCATATCAACGTGAATGATCTTACGCATATCCCCCTCCAGATGCACTGGATAAGTATACAGTTAATTTACACCGTTTCAAGCTGACCGCCGTGATGAGAAGCGCAGCGGCAACGGCCTGCGGTGATTTTTCTTTATGATTTTATTCGCTGCCGACTTGATAAAAAAATAGACAATGCTAATGTGACCCGGCGTATGCGGATTTTTCCGATTTTACCAGCCACATCGCCCCCCAGGGCGTAGTATCCACCCCTCTTTTTTCAAGGGAACCAGAATGGGCAAAATCGCACTGCTGTTTGCGATGTTTTTCCTGCCAGCCGTCGTCTTAGCCAGCGTACCGACCGCTCCGGTACTTCCGCTCGCTCCGGTAAGCAAAGAGTTAAAGAAGCAGTTACTTGGCACTCCCGTGTATATTCAGATCTTTAAACAAGAACGCACGCTTGAGCTGTATGGCAAAATTGGTAACGACTTCCGCCTGCTGGACAGCTACCGCATTTGTAATTTTTCCGGCGGCCTGGGGCCTAAGCGACGCCAGGGCGATTTTAAAAGCCCGGAAGGATTTTACAGCGTCGGCCTTTCTCAGCTGAAGCCGGACAGCCGTTTCTATCGCGCTATTAACGTCGGATTCCCCAACGAATACGATCGCCAGCAGGGTTATGAGGGGAAATACCTGATGATCCACGGCAGCTGCGTGTCAATTGGCTGCTACGCGATGACCGATGCGTATATCGAGGATATTTATCACTATGTGGAAGCGGCGCTGCGCAACGGCCAGCCACGAGTGGAAGTGAGCATTTACCCGTTCCGTATGACCGACAGCAATTTGCAGCGTCAGCGTAACTCGGTGTATTACAGCTTCTGGAAACAGTTGCAGCCTGGCTATGCGCAGTTTGTGCAGACCCACTTGCCGCCGTCCGTTAGCGTAAACGAGGGTCACTACGTGCTGAACAAGCCGGATTCCCTGCTCAGCACGCCAGCCTCAGGCTCAGCGCTCGCGCTCACCGAGGCAAAATAACGCCCAGTCGCCTGGCTCAATCTTGTGCCAGGTTTCATTGCCCGTCAGGGGCTGAGTGGCGATCACCGTGACCACGTCGTCTGGCGTGGTCTGCTTCTGAAAATCAATCTCAACGTCCTGATCCAGCAGCGTCGCTTTGCCGAACGGCGCCCGCCGGGTGATCCAGAACAGATTGGTAGAACAGAACGCCATCAGATAGCGCCCGTCCGACAGCAGCATATTAAACACGCCCTTCTTGCGCAGCTCCGCCGCCAGTTCAGCAATATAGCGGAACACCGCAGGCCAGTTCCCCGGCGTGCGCGGATAGCGCGTGGTGAGCTTGTGCAGCAGCCAGCAAAACGCCTGTTCGCTGTCCGTTTCCCCTATCGGCCTGAACGGCCCGGTATCCAGCCCGCGATAGCCCTTCAACTGACCGTTGTGCGCGTAAGTCCAGTTGCGTCCCCACAGCTCACGGGTAAACGGATGGGTATTTTCCAGCGACACTTCTCCCCGGTTAGCCTGGCGGATATGCGCCACCACTGAACGGGACTTGATCGGGTAATCCTGCACCAGCCTCGCCACCGGCGAGTTAAAGCTGGGATGAGGATCCTTAAACGTGCGGCAGCCTTTTCCTTCATAGAAGGTGATGCCCCAGCCGTCTTTGTGCGGGCCCGTTCCTCCCCCACGCTGCACCAGCCCGGTAAAGCTAAAGCAGATATCCGTTGGAACATTCGCGCTCATCCCGAGCAATTCGCACATAGCTAACCCTCATATAGCGGCCAGCCGCAGCTGGCCAGAAAGATCACTCAGCCATCTCTTTTTCAATCAGCAGGATCAGGATGTGAATCACTTTAATGTGGATCTCCTGAATGCGGTCGGCATAGCCAAAGTGCGGCACGCGAATTTCCACATCGGCCAGACCGTCCATTTTTCCGCCATCTTTGCCGGTCAGGGTAATGACCTTCATACCCTGGGCGCGAGCCGTTTCAACCGCCTTAATAACGTTGGCGGAATTACCGGAGGTGGAGATGCCGAACAGCACGTCACCGGCTTTGCCAACCGCCTCAAGGAAGCGCGAGAAGACGAAGTCATAGCCAAAATCGTTGCTGACGCAGGAAAGATGACTGACGTCGGAGATGGCAATCGCCGGATAGCCCGGACGATTCTCGCGGTAGCGCCCGGTCAACTCTTCCGCGAAGTGCATCGCATCGCAGTGAGAACCGCCGTTGCCGCAGGAAAGCACCTTGCCGCCGGCTTTGAACGAGTCGGCCAGCAGCACGGCGGCGCGCTGGATAGCGTGGATATTGGCTTCATTGCTGAGGAATTTATTGAGCGTTTCCGCGGCTTCGTTTAGCTCGGCACGAATGATGTCCTGATACATAGGGGAGTCCTTTAGAGGTGAGGTCTGCCTTCAGTTTATCAAGTTGGGAGGGGGGCGAAAAGCGCCCTGCTGCCGAAGCCGACGCTTTGACTTTTGGTGCGCCCGGTTTGTGAGCCAGGTTGTAATTATTATGTAAACAGATTGCTAAGACCGAGCTTCTCCATTAAACCTTAACCCAACAGGTCAGACCTCTTACTACTTACGGAGCGACAGTTATGATGGTTCTCAGTATTGTGGCCACGATCATCCTGATCGGCGCGCTTTTTTATCATCGCGTAAACCTGCTGCTGAGCAGTGCGATCCTTCTCGCCTGGACGGCCGCGTGGGCTTTCGCGCATCTCTGGACGCCGTGGCTGCTGATCCCGCTGGCCATTATCCTGCTGCCTTTCAACCTGCTGCCGATGCGTCGCGCCCTGTTCTCGAAGCCGATGCTGCGCACCTTCCAGAAGGTGATGCCGCCCATGTCGCGCACCGAGAAAGAGGCTATCGACGCCGGGACGACCTGGTGGGAAGGCGATCTCTTTCGCGGCACGCCGGACTGGGAAAAGCTGCATAATTATCCGCAGCCGAGGCTGACGGAAGAGGAACAGGCGTTCCTGGATGGCCCGGTGGAAGAAGCCTGCCGGCTGGCGAACGATTTCCAGATCACCCATGAAATGGCGGATCTGCCGCCCGAACTGTGGGCTTATCTGAAAGAGCACCGCTTCTTTGCGATGATTATTAAGAAAGAGTACGGCGGGCTGGCGTTTTCGGCTTACGCGCAGGCTCGCGTACTGCAAAAGCTGGCTGGCGTTTCCGGTATCCTGGCGATAACCGTTGGCGTGCCAAACTCGCTTGGCCCGGGGGAACTGCTACAGCATTACGGCACCGAGGAGCAGAAGGATCGCTATCTGCCCCGCCTGGCTCGCGGTCAGGAGATTCCCTGCTTTGCGCTGACCAGCCCGGAAGCGGGTTCTGACGCTGGCGCAATCCCGGATACCGGCGTGGTCTGCATGGGCACCTGGCAGGGTCAGCAGGTGCTAGGGATGCGGTTAACCTGGAACAAACGTTATATTACTCTGGCCCCGATCGCTACCGTGCTGGGGCTGGCGTTTAAGCTTTCGGACCCTGAGCATCTGCTGGGCGAGACGGAAGAACTGGGCATCACCTGTGCGCTGATCCCAACCGATACGGCTGGCGTGGAAATCGGCACCCGCCACTTCCCGCTGAACGTCCCTTTCCAGAACGGTCCGACGCGCGGTAAAGACATCTTTGTCCCGATCGACTTCATCATCGGCGGGCCAAAAATGGCCGGTCAGGGCTGGCGGATGCTGGTTGAATGCCTGTCCGTCGGCCGCGGCATTACCCTGCCCTCCAACTCGACCGGCAGCCTGAAAAGCATCGCGCTGGGGATTGGCGCTTATGCCCACATCCGCCGCCAGTTCCGTCTGCCTATCGGCAAAATGGAAGGCATTGAGGAGCCGCTGGCTCGCATCGCCGGAAATGCTTACGTGATGGATGCCGCCGCTACGCTGATCACCTCCGGTATTATGCTCGGCGAGAAGCCCGCCGTGCTTTCCGCTATCGTGAAATATCACTGTACTCACCGCGGCCAGCGCGCGATCGTTGACGCGATGGACATCGCGGGCGGCAAAGGCATCATGCTCGGTAAAAATAACTTCCTGGCGCGTGCCTACCAGGGCGCGCCAATTGCCATCACCGTTGAGGGCGCCAACATTCTCACCCGCAGTATGATCATCTTCGGTCAGGGTGCGATTCGCTGCCATCCTTATGTGTTGGCAGAGATGGCCGCAGCGCAGAATAATGATGTCAGCGCGTTTGACAGGGCGCTGTTCAGCCACGTCGGTCACGTCGGCAGCAACAAGATGCGCAGCCTGTGGCTGGGGCTGACCGGCGGACGGACCAGCCGCTCGCCGACCAGGGACGCCACGCGTCGTTACTATCAGCAGTTGAACCGCCTGAGTGCCAATATGGCGCTGCTGTCCGACGTGTCGATGTCGGTGCTCGGCGGCAGCCTGAAGCGCCGCGAGCGTATCTCTGCTCGCCTGGGCGACGTGCTGAGTCAGCTGTATCTGGCCTCGGCAGCGTTGAAACGCTACGAGGATGAAGGTCGCAATGAAGCCGACCTGCCGCTGTTGCACTGGGGCGTTCAGGACGCGCTGCATCAGGCAGAGGCGGCGATCGATCAGCTGCTGCGCAACTTCCCGAATCGTCTGGTGGCGGGAATGCTGCGGGTGGTGGTGTTCCCGCTGGGTCGCCATTGCCACGCACCGTCGGATCGTTTGGATCATCAGCTGGCGAAAATCCTGCAAATTCCTTCCGCGACGCGAACTCGCCTTGGACGCGGCATGTATCTGAAACCGACCGAACACAATCCTGCCGGTCAGTTGGAAGAGGCGCTGGCGGATGTGATGGCCGCCGAAGTGATTCACGATCGCCTGTGCAAACAGCTGAAAAAACACCTGTCGTTCACGCGACTGGATGCGCTGGCGCAGCAGGGACTGCAGGAGAAATGGATTAGTGAAGAGGAAGCCGCCGTGCTGATCCGCGCTGAGGCCAGCCGCCTGCGTTCTATTAATGTTGATGAGTTTGAGCCCGAGGCGCTGGCCGTCCCGCCGGTAAAGCAGGAGCCGCAGCCGGTCGGCAAGGCTGAGGCCGGGCAGCGTAAAACCGAGGCGGCATAGCGAGACGTTAAAAATGCAGGTCGGCTGGATTTCCGACCTGCCTGAGTGACCCAAACCCCGTGAGCAGAATGCTGACGGGGTTTTTGCTGGTCAGGCTCAGCCGTTCTGACGCACGCGGGCGATCAGCGCATCGGCATCTTCGATACGGTCAGCCGCCAGAATCAGGGTGCGTCCCAGGGTTATGGCCTGGCGCACGCACTCATTCTTCATCGCCTCATCGCGAATGTTTTTGATATCGGCAACCTGCGACATCCCCACCGTACGGCGAATCACCTCAGTACCGCAGAAGCCCAGGCTATCCCGCCAGATTTTCTGCAAGAATTCCGCCGCATAGCCAGGCCTGGCCAGCGCCCGGTCCTGAGTCTTCTCCGCCGCCAGCGCCAGGAAGCCTTCCGCAAAGCTCTGCCAGGTGGTGCTGACGTCACGCAGGCGTTTTTCCCGGGCGTCCGCCGCTTCACGCGGGGCCAGCAGGCCGGGTAACGCGCAGTAGTTGATCAGCATATTGCCCAGCGCGCTGCCAACGTCGAAACCAATCGGGCCGTAATAGCCAAATTCGGCATCGATGACCTTCAGGCTGCCCTCGGCTACGAAAATCGACCCGCTGTGCACATCACCGTGCAGCAGCGCTTCAGCGTGGGACAGGAAGCGGTGCTTCAACCCCGCAACCTTCTGACGCAGCTCATCGTCATCGCGCAGCGAGGCGACTAAAGGCTCAAGCGCGCGCGGGTAGCCGTTGCGCTCATGCACTTCATAAGGTTCATTGAAGAACAGTTCTTCCGTAATGTCACACAGCTCCGGGTTGGTAAAGCGGATGACGTCGGCTTTCTTCTGGTGTGGATGCTGATAAAAGTCAGAAGTGTGGAACAGCGTCTGGGCCAGGTATTCCCCCAGTTGCCCGGCCGCCTGCGGGTAATCAACCCCGTTAACCTGCTCCCCACGCCAGATCGCATGGCTGGAGAGATCCTCCATCACCATTACCGCCAACTGCGGATCGTAATGCAGGATTTTCACCGTGTGCTGAGGACAATATTCGCCGTGAATTTGCAGCACTTCGGCCTCAATGCGGGCACGGTCGAGGGTCAGCGGCCAGGACTCGCCGACGCAGCGCACGTAGGGCAACGCCTGCTTGACGATCACCCGGCTGATGCCGTCACGGTCAAAGATTTTAAACACCAGGTTCAGATTGCCGTCGCCAATTTCCTGCGATTCGACCAGGCTTTCTGGGTTTTCAACACCGCCAAACTGGCGGGCATAGTCCACGGCATCCGCTGCAGTGAATGTACGGTATTGCGACATTAACTCACCCTCATAAAAACGTTCCGGTCTGCTCATCGCCTCAGGCGCGATGCGCCCGCGCTTGAATTAGTTACGCAAAGCCGTTCAGACGTCTATACATCCGTTACGCATGTTGGCACAATATGCCCTTATTACGCAACCAGGATTTAACCTTCATGCAGACACTGAGCACAACCAGCTTACAAGTTCGTGATAATCAGCTTTGGGTCCTCGACCAGCAGGCGCTGCCGCAGCAAAAGATCTGGTGCCCGACGCCTGACGTGGCGGAGCTGGTTGGTCATATCAAAACGTTACGGGTGCGCGGTGCGCCGCTGATTGGCCTCTCTGCCAGCCTGCTCCTGGCGCTGCTGGCTGAAAACGGCATGGCGAAACCAGCGCTGGCTGAGGCGCTGGAGGTGCTGCGCGCCTCACGCCCCACCGCCGTTAACCTGATGAACAACCTTGACCGCATGAAGCTGGCGCTGGCTCAGGACGATTATGTCACCGCGCTGACTTTTGAAGCGCTGCGCCTGGTGGAAGAGGATAAGGCTTTGTGTGATAACATTGCCGCCGCAGGTGCAAGGCTGATCGAACCCGGCAGCCGCCTGCTGACGCATTGCAACACCGGAGGTCTGGCTACCGCAGGCGTCGGCACTGCTCTGGGGGTGATTTCTCGCGGCTGGCAGGAAGGTCGGGTAGAGAACGTCTGGGTAGATGAAACCCGTCCTTTATTGCAGGGAGGTCGTTTAACCGCCTGGGAGCTGGGCGAGCTGGGCGTTCCCTATCGCCTGATTTGCGACAGCATGGCGGCCAGCCTGATGGCGCAGAAGCAGGTTGATGCTATTTGGGTCGGGGCCGATCGCATTGCCGCCAATGGCGACGTGGCGAATAAAATAGGCACCTACAGTCTGGCCGTGCTGGCCCAGTACCACGGCATCCCATTTTACGTGGCCGCTCCGCATACCACGCTCGATCCCGCCTGCCCGAACGGCAACGCCATTCCAATCGAACAGCGTGCCGCCAGTGAGGTGACCGGGGTAGCGGGCAGCTTTGGCGACGTGCAGTGGGCGCCGCAGGACGCACAGGTGTATAACCCGGCCTTCGACGTCACGCCAGCGGCGCTGATTAGCGGATGGGTGCTGGATACCGGCGTAGTCACGCCCGCACAGGTTGAGGCAGGCATTTTCCAGCAGAGCCGTTAGCAGGGAGACAGCGCCGCGCCGCATACGGGGAAAGCGGACGTTTGTTGCCGCCCGCTTTCCCGCCGCGCGCGATTAAGGCAGGCGCGGATAGGCATCCGCAATGGTGTCGCCGGTAAAATTAGCGATCCAGCCTTCCTGATTATCAAAAATACGAATGGCGGTGAAATGCGGCGACGAGCCCATATCAAACCAGTGCGGCGTCCCCGCCGGAACGGAAATCAGATCGTTTTTCTCACACAGAATCTGATAAATATGCCCGTCCAGATGCAGGCAGAATAGCCCAGCTCCCTCGACAAAAAAGCGCACTTCATCTTCGCCGTGCGTATGCTCGTTGAGGAATTTGCCCCGCAGCGCCTCTTTCTGCGGATTATCGGCACGCATACTGATCACGTCCCAGCTCTGATAGCCTTTTTCCGCCACCAGCCTGTCGATGGCGTGCTGATAGGCGTTAATCACCGTTTCCGGCGTCGGACTCTCGCCCAGATCGCGGTCGGCTTCCCAGCGTTCAAAGCGAACGTTTTTAGCATTCAGCTTCTGGCGGATCGCTTCTGCGTCAGTACTTTGCCATACGGGCGTGGTTGCTTCGCTGTCGGTAAAAATAGTCAGTGCGCTCATGAGGAAAACAGCTCCAGGTTAATCTGATCAAAACGGTTTACCTGGCGATGACGGCTTTGGGCATCCGCATCGCCGCGTAGTAACTGCACGGTGTTCCAGCCAGCATCCTGTGCGGCATCCAGCTCCTGGTGAATATCCGATAAAAACAGCAGCTCGTAGGCAGGCAGGCCGATATTATCCGCAATGTTGCGGTAGGACTGCTCTTCGCGCTTGGCGCCGACGTGGGTGTCAAAATAGCCGCTGAACAACGTAGTGATATCACCCTCAGCGCTGTAGCCAAATAACAATTTCTGTGCCGCCACCGATCCTGAGGAATAAATATAGAGATCAATGCCCTGCTGCTTCCAGCGGTCAAAGGCGGGCAGCACGTCCGGGTAAAGATGACCGGTGAAGCTGCCGCTAACGTAACCGTCGTGCCAGATCATCCCCTGTAAGGCCTTCAGCGCGGTTGATTTACGATCTTCATCCATAAAGCCAAACAGTACGGTTATCAGATCTTCCACCGTGGCGTGCGGCTGGGCGATTTCCTCACGCAGATCGTTCAGCGCTTTCGCCACGTCCTCACGATGCTGGAAACCAGCGATATAAGCGGCCAGGTTCTGGCGGGCATAGGGAAACAGAACCTCGTGAACAAAGCGAATATCACTGGTGGTGCCTTCAATATCGCTGACAATAGCGCGGATCATCTGGCCTCCAGCACGCGGCGTTGTAATTCACACTGGAACAGGAATTCCAGCCCCTCAAGGTGACGGCGCGCCTCGCTGACATCTTTTCCCCAGCAGGTAAGCCCGTGGCCGCGCAGCAGAAAACCGTAGCGCAGCGGCGTTTGTTCAGCAAACTGAGCAATTCTCAGCGCCAGAGCGGTAATATCCTGATCGTTGTCGAAAAGCGCAACCGCTACCGCGTCCAGGTGTGAAGTCTGCCCGGACAATGTTTTCTGCATTTCATAACCCTGCAATACCACTGCGCTCCCCTTCTCAACGCGTGACAGCACCGTTGAGTTGACGGTATGGGTATGAAGTACCGCACCGGCCTCAGGAAACAGGCGATAGAGTAAGGTGTGCAGCCCGGTTTCTGCCGAAGGCCTGCGCCCGGAAGGCACCCGGTTAGTGGCAATCTCAACCTGGATGAAGTCCTCCGGCCTCAACGCGCCTTTATCCTTGCCCGATTCACTCAGCAGGCAGTAGTCGCGGTCCTGGCGCACGGACATGTTGCCGCCGGTGGCGGGCGCCCAGCCTTTGGCGCCGATCCAGTGGCAGGCCGCCACCAGTTGCTCCAGCTGCGGGATTGTGCTCATACCTTTCCTTATATAGCCGGTTGTTTTTCGGCCTTGCAGTCGCATTTAGACGTCTAAGCGTCTCGATTGCCAAATAGTAACATCGAGGCTATAGTGGCAGCAACACAGGGTTAACACATCATAAAAACCGTTCTTCAAGGGTTAACATTCATGAGCCAGACGCCATTCGTCCCTGAGAGCAAACTCCCTGCTCTGGGCACCACTATTTTCACCCAAATGAGCGCCCTCGCGCAGCAGCATAACGCCATCAATCTGTCGCAGGGGTTTCCTGATTTCGACGGACCAGATTATCTGAAGGCGCGCCTGGCGTACCACGTCAGCCAGGGCGCAAATCAGTATGCGCCAATGACCGGCGTGCTGCCGCTGCGGGAAGCGATCGCGACCAAAACGGCCGAGCTGTATGGCTATAAACCTGATAGCAACAGCGAGATCACGGTGACCGCTGGCGCTACCGAAGCGCTGTATGCGGCAATTACCGCGCTGGTGCGCGCTGGTGATGAAGTTATCTGCTTCGACCCGAGCTACGACAGCTACGCGCCTGCCGTGACGCTGGCGGGTGGGGTGATGAAGCGCATTGCCCTTCAGCCCCCTTCTTTCCGCGTTAACTGGCAGGAATTTGCTGAGCTGCTTTCGCCGCGCACCCGACTGGTTATCCTGAATACGCCGCATAACCCTTCCGCCACCGTCTGGCAGAAAAGTGATTTTGCGGCGCTGTGGCAGGCCATCAAAGATCAGGAAGTGTACGTGCTGAGCGATGAAGTGTATGAGCACATCTGTTTTGCCGCTGAAGGCCACGCCAGCGTGCTGGCCCATCCTCAGCTGCGCGAACGGGCGATTGCCGTCTCTTCATTTGGCAAAACCTTTCACATGACCGGCTGGAAAGTGGGCTACTGCGTGGCCCCGGCCGCACTGAGCGCGGAAGTGCGCAAGGTGCATCAGTATCTGACCTTTGCGGTTAATACCCCCGCCCAGCTGGCGCTGGCCGATATGCTGACGGCCGGGCCGGAGCATTACCGCGAGCTGCCGGCGTTTTATCGTGCGCGCCGCGACCGCTTTGTGCAGGCGCTGTCCACCAGCCGCCTGAAAGTGCTGCCGTGCGAAGGCACCTATTTCCTGCTGGCTGACTACAGCGCCATCTCTGATTTAAACGACGTGGCGTTCTGCCAGTGGCTGACGAAGGAAGTGGGCGTTGCCGCTATTCCGCTGTCGGTGTTCTGTGCCGATGCCTTCCCCCATAAACTGATCCGCCTGTGCTTTGCTAAACAGGAAGCCACGCTGGATGCCGCCGCGGAGCGCCTGTGTCAACTTTAAACCTTAGCGTATTGCAGCAGCCGCTGGCGTGGATGGACGGCGAGGCGAACCTGGCTTTCTTCGATACGCTGCTGGCCGATCTACACGGCAGGGATCTGATCATCCTGCCGGAAATGTTCACCACCGGCTTTGCTATGGAAGCGGCAAAAAGCTCGCTGCCTCAGGCGCGCGTCGTGGCGTGGCTGCGTGAGAAAGCCAGGGCTACCGGGGCGATGGTGGGCGGCAGCGCGGCGATTCAGACGGAGAAAGGAGCGGTTAACCGCTTCCTGCTGGTTGAGCCTGAAGGCAAGGTTCACCATTATGATAAGCGCCACCTGTTCCGCATGGCGGACGAGCACCATCACTATCTGGCAGGCGACCGCCGTGAGGTTATCGTGTGGCGCGGCTGGCGTATTCTGCCGCAGGTTTGCTATGACCTGCGCTTCCCGGTGTTTTCGCGCAATGCCAACGATTACGACCTGGCTTTGTACGTGGCCAACTGGCCCGCGCCGCGCGCTGCTCACTGGCAGGCGCTACTGCTGGCCCGTGCGATTGAAAACCAGGCCTACATTGCTGGCTGCAACCGCGTCGGCAGCGATGGCAATAACCATCAGTACAGCGGCGACAGCCGGATCGTCAGCCCGCAGGGCGAGATCCTCGCCGCAGGTGAAGCGCATCAGGCCGCCATCCTCAACGCCGAACTGTCGCTGGAAAACCTGCGCGACTATCGCGAAAGATTCCCGGCATGGCGCGATGCGGATACGTTCAGCTTGTAATCTTCTGCTGGCCATAAAAAAACCTGC
>NZ_JRUQ01000009.1 GCF_000773975.1 Erwinia typographi | reverse complement strand
CTCAGCCGCTGCAGGGATCTTCACGGTAATGCCTGCCGTCACCGCCGCCGGGTCAACCGTCATCGCGGTACTGTCCGCCTCCGCGACTGTAGGGGCGGGCAGACTGGCCACGACACTGACTGTATAAGCCACCGTGTCTGAATCCAGCGCCGTGGAGCCTCCTGAGCGGATGAGCGTATACCATACAGTCACAGCATCCCCGTCAGCCTCCCCCGCCAGCGTCTCCTTCACAACCAGTGACAGCGCCTTTCCGGCCTCCGCCGCCGTCACCGTGTGGTCCGCCGTGGTTTTTATACCGTCCGTCTCCGTTTGCACTGAGGCCGTCACAGTATCCCCTGCGGACAGCTCAGCCGCTGCAGGGATCTTCACGGTAATGCCTGCCGTCACCGCCGCCGGGTCAACCGTCATCGCGGAACTGTCCGCCTCCGCGACTGCAGGGGCGGGCAGACTGGCCACGACACTGACTGTATAAGCCACCGTGTCTGAATCCAGCGCCGTGGAGCTTCCTGAGCGGATGAGCGTATACCATACAGTCACAGTATCCCCGTCAGCCTCCCCCGCCAGCGTCTCCTTCACAACCAGTGACAGCGCCTTTCCGGCCTCCGCCGCCGTCACCGTGTGGTCCGCCGTGGTTTTTATACCGTCCGTCTCCGTTTGCACTGAGGCCGTCACAGTATCCCCTGCGGACAGCTCAGCCGCTGCAGGGATCT
>NZ_JRUQ01000089.1 GCF_000773975.1 Erwinia typographi | reverse complement strand
CTATATCAGGACTAGTCACTTCTTCTGGATTACATTCCCTCGCCCACCATTTTTTATTGTTCAAACTGGATGGTAAACAGCCGGTTATCTTTTTTTTTACTTTTTTTTGGCTTATTTGCCTGAAATTATCCCTGTAAATGCCAGGCTTATTAGTGCTGTACTAAAAAAACAGACTATAAAAGGAGCCTGTCGTGAGCTATCAAAATGCCATTGTGTTGCAGGATCTTCCCGAGCGGAAACCTGTCAAAGTACCTGTTGGCGATGTTGGCATTATCCTGTTCCGTGAACAGCAGGAGGTGAAGGCATTTCAGAGCCAGTGTCCCCATTCGGGTGCGCCTTTAGAGCAGGGCGCGATCTATGGCGATCGTCTGGTTTGTCCATGGCACAAAGCCACTTTTAGCCTTAAAGACGGCAGCCTCTGCGAACCGCTGGCGCTGAGCGATCTGCAACGTTATCAGGTCCGGATTGAAAATGGCATGGTGCAGGTCGATCCTGAACCGCTTCCGCCGCTGATGGAATTCTCGGCGGCAGAGGAAGTACCAGTTTTTGTGATCCTGGGTAGCGGTGCGGCAGGTGCTGCCGCTGCCTGGACGCTGCGTCGGGAGGGATTCAAGGGCAAACTGATCCTTGTCGATCGCGAAAGCGAAGCGCCCTACGATCGTACCGTGCTGACAAAATTTGTCCCCTCCGGCAATATGAAGATCGACGAGGTTCCTTCTCTGCTGCAAGACGACTTCTACGCGTATGCCGAGCGCAGGCAGGCTGAAGTGGAGCAGCTGAACAGCAATGAGCAACTTCTGCGCTTCGCGGATGGCAGCACTCTGCACTATGACAAGCTGCTCATTACCATCGGTGGCATTCCGCAACGGCCAGATATAACGGGAAAAGCGTTATTCGGCGTCCATGTGCTGCGCAGCCTTGAGCAGGCGGATACGCTGCTGAACGAAGTGGATAAAACCAAAAAGATCCTTATCATCGGCAACAGCTTTATAGGCATGGAGCTGGCTTCGGCGTTACGCGCCAGGGACGTTAAGGTGCAGGTTATCGCCCGGCAGCCACTTCCGTTCAAAAAAACGTTCGGCGACGAGATTGCCCGCTATTTCCGCGAGCTGCATGAAGAAAATGGGGTGGAGTTTATCGAAGGTGAGGTGGCCGGGCTGAAGGACGACGAGGGCCACGTCAGCGCCGTGGCGCTGAAAAGCGGGCAGATTGTTCCAGCCGATAGTGTTCTGCTGGCGACGGGCGTTGCGCCGGGAACTTCCTTTATCCACGACATCCCGCTGAATGATGACGGCAGCCTGACTGCGGATGCTTATCTGGCGGTCGCACGCAAGGTCTGGAGCGCAGGAGATATTACCGCCTTTCCTCATGGGACAGGCAACCTGCGTATTGAACACTGGCGCGTGGCGCAACAGCAGGGCCGCATCGCGGCGAAAAATATGCTGGGGCAAAAGGAAGTGTTCGATCGCGTTCCGTTCTTCTGGACGGCGCAGTTTGGTACGCGCTATGAATATCTCGGCCATGCTGAACAGTGGGATGACTATCAGCTGCTGGGGTCGCTGAAGGAGAAGAAGTTCGTTGCGCTGTACGGGCAGAAGGGGCAGCTTGCTGCGGTCGCTTCCTGTGGGCTGTATACCTTTACCGCCGGTCTGCTTGTGCGAATGCAGCAGCCAGTAACCCTGCAAGAAGCGGCCGCTCTGGCGGAGCAGGCACTGGGCTGAGGTGGCTGGAAAAGGGGCGAAGCGGCGTCGCCCCTGATGCGTCAGGCTTTGCTCATCTTTTCGGATTTCGCCATACAGCGCTGCATGGCTTCCATTACCGCCGCGCGGAAGCCCTTCTCTTCGAGGACTTTAACCGCCTCGATAGTGGTGCCGCCCGGCGAACAGACCATATCCTTCAGCTCGCCAGGGTGCTTGCCGGTTTCCAGTACCATCTGCGCCGACCCTTTAACGGCCTGCGCCGCAAACTGATAAGCCTGCGCTCGTGGCATCCCACCCAGTACGGCCGCATCGGCCATGGCCTCAATAAACATGAACACGTAGGCTGGCGCGGAGCCGCTAACGCCAACCACCGCGTGGATCATGTACTCCGGCACCAGCGCTGCTTTACCAAAACCGCTAAAGATATCAACGATTTCGTCCGCTTCCTCTTTGCTGACCAACACGTTAGGCGTGACCGAGGTCATGCCTTCATTGACCAGCGCAGGCGTATTCGGCATCACGCGCACCAGCTTACGATCGTGGCCCAGCACGGTTGCCAGCGAATCCAGCGTTACGCCGGCGGCAATCGACACCACAACGGTATCTTTATTCAGGCTGCCCGAAATGTCCTTCAGCACCGTCAGAATGACGTTTGGCTTCACTGCGCCAAACAGAATATCCGCCTGCTTCGCGACCTCTTCCGCGCTGGCCCCAGGGGTGATGCCGTACTGCTGCTGCATCGCCTCGTTAGTGGCTGGCTTGCGGTCAAAGACCCAGATATTCTCAGGTCTGATTTGCCCGGACGAGACCAGACCGCCGATAATGGCTTTTGACATATTGCCGCAGCCAATGAAGCCGATTTTCTTTTCCACCGTAGTGCTCCCTGTTTCGTTCAGATTTCATCAGTGCCTAGCTTACGTCATTCCCCACCTTAATCCAGCTTCGGCTACGTTTAAACCAGAAGGGCGGTGAGCAGATTAAGTTTGCCATTCCTGAAAAGAACGGCATGATCACCCCGTCCCCGAATTCAGAGAAGGAAAAGGCTATGCCAATCTGGGTAGATGCCGATGCGTGTCCTAAAGTGATTAAAGAAGTGCTGTACCGGGCTGCCGATCGCGAGCAGATGCAGGTGACGCTGGTGGCGAACCAGTCTCTGAGCGTGCCGCCCTCCCGATTTATCAGTACGCTGCGCGTTCCCGCTGGTTTTGACGTGGCCGACAACGAAATTGTGCGGCGGGCTGAGGCGGGCGATCTGGTGATTACCGCCGATATTCCGCTGGCGGCGGAAGTGATGGAGAAGGGCGCCATCGCGCTGAATCCGCGCGGCGAACGCTACAGCGAGGCGACGATCCGCGAGCGGCTGACCATGCGCGACTTTATGGATACCCTGCGCGCAAGCGGCGTGCAGACCGGTGGCCCTAACACGCTGAATCAGCGCGATCGCCAGCAGTTTGCTAATGAGCTGGATAAATGGCTGATGAGCCAGCGCAGGAAGTAAGAGAAAACGGGTGGGGAAACCCCCACCCGCGAAGCGAATCAGACGAAGCTGTCGTCGTCGCCAAAGTCATCATTGTCAAAGCCATCGCCGCCAAAGTCACCAAAATCGCTGCTGTTATCCTGCTGGAAACCGGCATCCTGGTTGGCAAACTGCCCGTCATTACCGTTGAAGGTATCAAGGTTGTTATCAAAACTCGCCTGCGGCAGGGCAGGCTCATTGATAATGTTGACGATCTCTTCCGGCTGTGAATGGTGAAACATACTGGTCAGCATATCGGCCATGACCACACCACCGGCAACGCCGACCGCCGTTTGCAGCGCGCCGCCTAAAAAGCCGCGAGCGGCCGAAGGCGCCGCCTGCGCGGGCGCATAGCCAGGCTGCTGCTGTGGTGCGTTGTTCCACGGCTGCTGCGGCGGCTGAACAGGTGCCTGCTGACGCTGCTGGCCGCCGCCAAACAGGCCGGAAAGGAAACCGCCGCTGCTCTGCTGGGGCGGCTGCTGAGCCTGAGCCAGTTTCGCTTCCAGTTCGCTAACGCGGCTGTTCAGCTGCTTCATCGCCGCTTCCTGAATCAGGATTGACTGCGCCATATAATAGGGCGCGCCGGGCTGCTGCTGAACCTGCTGCTGTATCAGTTTCTCCGCCTCGGCATCGCGAGGGCCGGACTGTGTTTCAGCCTGTTTTAAACGGCCGAACAGATTTTCAATTAACTGTTGTTCTTCGCTTTGCATAACTCATTCTCCGTAGCGGGCGACAGGTCTTATATTGGGGTCGCCAGTGGGAAAGTAAACGAGCTTCGGGTAAGGAAATGTTGCTGTAAACGGCCGAGGGTTAGCGCGTGTGTAAACTTAAGGTTACATAATTTAATCTATTAATAATAAACGAATTATCCCAATAATAATGGGGTGCTGGTGTAACGAAAAAGTGACTACTGGTGGCGAAGGAAATTTATCGGTATGATGCGACGCAAAGTTAATTACTATCTGCCTTTCGCCGCTGGTGCAGACCATGCCGAAGGGGTTGAGGAAGTGCCAGTTATGTCGTTACCCCTTTATCTGATCGGCGCGCGCGGCTGCGGGAAAACCACCGTGGGCCAGGCGTTGGCAAAGGCCTCAGGCTATGCCTTCAGCGATACCGATCGTCACCTCCAGCAAACAACTCAGCGCAGCGTGGCAGACATTGTCTCCGCCGAGGGATGGGAAGGGTTTCGCCAGCGTGAATCGCTCTCTTTGCAGGCGGTCACCGCGCCAGCCACGGTGATTGCCACCGGTGGCGGCATGGTACTGGCTGCCGAAAACCGCAAGTTTATGCGTGAGCACGGTAGGGTGATCTATCTGAAAGCCGAGGCCCGCGTGCTGGCCGCCCGCCTGCAAGCCTACCCCGAGCAGGATCAGCGGCCAACGTTGACCGGTCGCCCGATAGCCGACGAAATGGTCGAGGTGCTGGCCGAGCGTGATGCGCTTTATCAGCAGACGGCTCACTATGTGATTAACGCGATGCAGCGGCCTGAGAAA
This sequence comes from Erwinia typographi, assembly GCF_000773975.1. Lineage (GTDB taxonomy): Bacteria > Pseudomonadota > Gammaproteobacteria > Enterobacterales > Enterobacteriaceae > Erwinia > Erwinia typographi. The sequence continues at coordinate 29,597 of NZ_JRUQ01000089.1, read as the reverse complement.
GTCGTTGAGGACATCATTGCGATGCTGGCGCTTGCGCGAGCGAGCTAGTCGCCCGGGCCTTTAGGATTCCTCTCTTTCTTCCCGAGAAACCGCTGTCGTTGTCTATACTTAGTTAATAAGCCACCGGCCGGACAGGCGTTAAGCGCCGCTCGGGTCGATCTATTCTGACGGGAGGAAAGCAGTATGGCAGGTAAACCGCCGTATCCACGCGAAGCACGAATTGTTGCGGTAAAAAAAGGCTCCACGGAAAAAACCGTGACCTGGTATGAGCTGAGGGCCGATCATCCGAAGCCGGACACGCTGATTAGCGAGCATGAAACGGAACAGGAGGCGCAGGATGCCAAAATCCGCTACGAAGATAAGAGCAAAGAGTAATCTTTCGCTGGCAAGGACGCTGGTTTCCATTTCTGTAGAGAAACGCTTGACCCCGCCTGGCCCACCCCTTATTTTGCTTTGCGATCAATCAGCATTGATCCTTCTACCCTGACCCTGAACGTTTATCGCCTGAACTGGATCGACACTTGACCGAGTTGCTGAAAAACACCGTTTCCGCCGCCGCACCGCAGGCCCTTACCGGGACAGCTGCTATGCTTTCCGTATCCGTGGCTCCCGGTTGTGGCACCGCTGCCGGCCCTGCGCCTGGCCTCGCTATAGAGGCGAATTTTGCGGAACGTAAAACGATGAAACACTCACTGGCAGTGCTCACGTTGGGGAGCGCATCCCGTAGCGATCTCTTCCCTCTGCTGACGGAACATCTGCCTGAGGAGAAGATCGTGCATATCGGGCTGCTTGATGGTTTGACCGGCGATGAAATAGCTCAACGCTACACCCCGCAAGCCGATGAAAAAGTGGTGATGACCCGTCTTGAGGACGGGACGCATCTGGTGCTTTCGGCGGCTAAAGTGGAGGAGGCGCTGCAAAAACACATTCTGGCGCTTGAAGGCCAGGGCTATGAGACTATCCTGATGTTGTGCAGCGGGGAGTATAAAAATCTCTTCTCGGACAGCGCCATTCTGCTTGAGCCTTACCGTATTCTGCCACCGCTGGTGGAGGCGATAACCGGTGGACATCAGGTAGGCATAGTGGTGGCGCGCGAAGAGTACATTGCTGAGCAGGCTTATAAATGGCAGCGGCTGGCGCAGAAGCCGCATTTTGCCGTAGCCAGCCCGTGGCAAACCAGTGATGATGAACTGATTGACGCGGCTCTGCTGTTGCAGGAGCAGGGCGCGGATGTGGTGGTACTGGACTGCCTGGGTTACCATCAGCGGCACCGTGATTTTTTACAGAAACTGTTGGGAATCCCCGTGCTGCTGTCCAACGTGCTGATAGCCAGGTTGGCAGCAGAACTGCTTGTGTAAACGAGACTCTCTCGGCACTTTTACACTGTTACCTTTTTCTCTGATTTTAAGGATCTTTATATGCTCAACGTCAGTGAGTACTTCGACGGAAAAGTGAAATCAATTGGTTTCGACAGTGCCAGTACCGGGCGCGCCAGTGTAGGCGTGATGGCGGAAGGCGAATACACGTTTGGCACCGGCCAGGCGGAAGAGATGACGGTGGTGAGTGGTTCACTGAAGGTGCTGTTGCCGGGTGAAACGGAATGGAAACACTTCGAGCCGGGCCAGGTGTTTAACGTCCCCGGACACAGCGAGTTTCATTTGCAGGTGGCTGAGCCTTCCTCTTACCTCTGCCGCTATCTGAAGGACTGAGTGCCGGGCGGATCGCTCCGCCCGCAGGGCCTGCGTTCCGGTCAGCCGCATCGGCGGCTTGCCCGGCCCAGGGCGGAAACCATTCCGCCCGCTTCAGCTTAGCGCTGCGCTTCGCCGCCTAACGCTTCCACCGTATTGCTCACCAGCGCAGCCAGCTCGCCGGTCATCAGAATAAAGTCCGCGTCAAACCGTCCCTGCACGTCCTCACGATCGATATCATCATTCTGTTCGCGCAGCGTATCGGCAAACTTCAGGCGCTTCAGCGAGCCATCATCAGAAAGCACCAGCTGCACGCGCTCCTGCCAGTCCAGCGCCAGTTTGGTGACCAGCTTACCCGCTTCAATATGGTTGGCGATCTCATCACAAACCAGATCCTGCTTCTTGCAGCGGATCACGCCGCCATCCTCCAGCAGGGCTTTCAGCTCGGCTTCGTCCATCAGCGCAAAGCCCGCCGGGGTTTCGCCAGAACGTACCCATTCGGTCATCGTCAGCTCGATCGGACTTTCCAGCGTAAGCGGCACTACCGGCAGCGAGCCGAGGCTCTTGCGCAGCAGCGCCAGCGTATCTTCCGCTTTTTTCGCGCTGGCGCAGTCAACCATGATAAGATTATTCACGGTATCGATCCACAGGAAGGTCTGGCTGAAGCGGCTGAATGCGCGTGGCAGCAGGCTGTGCAACACCTCATCCTTCAGCGAGTCTTTCTCGGTCTTTTTCAGCTTGCGCTGCTGCTCGGCCTCCAGCTTGTCGATTTTGGCTTCCAGCGCCTGTTTGATCACCTGAGAAGGCAGGATTTTCTCTTCTTTACGCGCGCAGATCAGAATTTGCCCGTTGTTGACGTGGGTCAGCGCATCGCTACGCGGGCCCATTGGTGAAACCCAACCGGTTTTCGCCATATCCTGGCTGCCGCAGGGAGCGAAAGAGAAGGCTTCAAGCTGTTTTTCCATCTCGTCAACCGCCAGTGGGATCTCGCGATTAAGACGATATACCATTAAATTCTTAAACCACAGCATTATGCTTTCCCTCTCTGGCGCGCATCAGGCGCGCTCATTCAAAGTCAGCGCGCATGATAGCGAATCGGCGGCGGGGTTTCATTGCCTTTCCGCCTCCGGCCTTCTAAGGTAAGAGTCAGACCGTTAAAAAATGAGGAATAACAGGTGCGTATCGGGATAGATTTAGGTGGAACTAAAATAGAGGTCATCGCGCTTTCCGCCTCGGGCGAGACGCTGTTTCGTCACCGCGTCGGTACGCCTCGCGATGATTATCAGCGCACGCTGGAGGCGATCGCCGGGCTGGTCAGGCTGGCTGAAGAGAAGACCGGGGAGCAGGGCAGCGTCGGCGTCGGTATTCCCGGCACGCTGTCGCCTTACACGCAGCGGGTGAAGAACGCCAACTCGACCTGGCTTAACGGCCAGCCGCTGGATAAAGACTTGCAAAAAATACTGAACCGCGAAGTGCGGATCGCCAATGATGCTAACTGCCTGGCGGTTTCCGAAGCCGTGGACGGCGCGGCGGCTGGCAGCCAGACAGTTTTTGCGGTAATCATCGGCACCGGCTGTGGCGCTGGCGTTGCGCTGAATGGCCTGGCGCATATCGGCGGCAACGGTAACGCAGGCGAGTGGGGGCATAACCCGCTGCCCTGGATGGATGAAGACGAGCTGCGCTATCGGGAAGAGGTGCCGTGCTACTGCGGTAAGCAGGGGTGTATTGAAACCTTTATTTCAGGTACGGGGTTTGCCACGGATTACCACCGGCTGAGCGGTACTGAACTGAAAGGGGCGGAGATTATCACCCTGCTGGAGCGGCAGGACCCGATCGCCGAGCTGGCGATGAGCCGCTATGAGCTGCGGCTGGCAAAATCGCTGGCCCAGGTGGTCAATATCCTCGACCCGGATACTCTCGTGCTGGGCGGCGGCATGAGCAATAACGATCGTTTATATCAGACGGTGCCGCTGCTGATGAAAAAGTGGGTATTTGGCGGGGAGTGTGAGACGCCTGTGCGTAAGGCGCTGCACGGAGATTCCAGCGGCGTGCGCGGCGCGGCCTGGCTCTGGCCGCAGTAAGTTGTAAGAGGGGCGAGCTTCGCCCCTCTTTGGCATTAATCTCCAAACAGCATGGCATCACGCGGCGCGCTGGCGCGCTGGCCTTTGGTCATCAGGAAATAAATATAGCCTGCCGCCATAAAGGCCACGAACAGCGCACCGATAACCGGGTTGAACCACAGCATCGCCACCAGGCAGACCAGCGCCAGCGCCAGCGCAATGCCTGGCACAATCGGGTAGCCCGGCGCGCGGAATGTACGATCCAGCTCCGGCGCGGTCCGGCGCAGGCGAAACAGGCTCAGCATACTCATGATGTACATCACGATCGCGCCGAACACCGCCATGGTGATCATGGCCGCGGTCAGCGTCATGCCCTGGAGGTTAATCCAGCTGTCGCTGAAGATCGCCGCAATACCAATCAGACCCCCCGCTATAATGGCGCGATGCGGCGTCTGGAAGCGCGACAGCTTCGCTAACCCGGCGGGCAGATACCCGGCGCGCGAGAGGGCAAAGAACTGGCGTGAGTAGCCCAGAATAATGCCGTGGAAGCTCGCCACCAGGCCAAACAGGCCAATCCAGACCAGCATATGCATCCAGCCGGAGTTCTCGCCGACCACCATTTTCATCGCCTGAGGCAGCGGATCGTTAATGTCTGACAGTTTGCGCCAGTCACCCGCGCCGCCAGCCATCAGCATCACGCCGATTGCCAGTACCACCAGCGTCAGGATCCCGCTGATATAGGCTTTCGGGATAGTGCGTTTCGGATCCCTGGCTTCTTCGGCAGCCATCGCGGCCCCTTCAATCGCCAGGAAAAACCAGATAGCGAATGGGATCGCGGCAAAAATACCGGAGAAAGCCGGCAGGCCGAAATGATCGCCGCCTGACCAGCCGTTGGCGGCAAAGTTAGCAATGCTGAAGCCCGGCGCGACCACGCCCATAAATACCAGCAGCTCCAGCACCGCCAGCACGGTTACCACCAGCTCGAACATCGCGGCCAGCTTCACCCCCAGAATATTCAGCGTCATAAACACGATATAGGCCCCGACCGCGGCATATTTTGGGTTGAGGCCGGGGAACTGAACGTTGAGATAAGCGCCGATTGCCATCGCGATGGCGGGTGGAGCAAAAACGAATTCAATCAGCGTCGCCATCCCGGCGACCAGGCCGCCGGTTTCGCCAAAGGCGCGGCGGCTGTAGGCAAAAGGGCCACCGGCATGGGGGATCGCCGTGGTCAGTTCGGTAAAGCTGAAAATAAAGCAGGTGTACATAAGGGCAATCAGCGCCGTGGTCACCAGGAACCCCAGCGTGCCCGCCACGCCCCAGCCGTAGCTCCAGCCAAAATACTCACCAGAAATCACCAGACCTACCGCAATGCCCCACAGATGGATTGTGCCCAGCGTAGGCTTTAGCTTGCTTGTCATACCGATATCCCCGCAATCAGTTTTATTGTCAGTCGATAATGCAGCCGCCATCAGGGCGAAACTTGACGCTGGCGTAAGGATTTTTGTGCTCTGCGGTCAACTCAGCGGCCATAAAAGGGCCAAATGCACGCTAAAGTCAAAAGAGGGTCGTCTGCGGTCAAGCGGGTCGGAGCGGGCGACGCCATGCTGATATCACAACGGCGGGTAACCGACAGCTAACTTCTTATGGAGCCAGACTATGACTGCCACGCAATACGATGACCTGGATACTGCCGCGCTGCTGAACCTTGCTCAGCGCACGCTCACCCGCTACCCCGCCTCATTGCAGGGGGAGTTGAGTCTGCTTTGCCGTTCAGAGAACGCAACCTTCCTGCTTAAGGCGGGCGGCAAACGCTATGCGCTGCGGCTGCATCGCGGCAACTATCACCAGCGTGCGGACATCGAAAGCGAGCTGCACTGGCTGGATGCGCTGCGGGAAACGGGTATTGTGGTGCCTCAGGCCGTGCCGGATAAGGAAGGGCAGACGGTGCAGACGCTCCAGCTGGAAGGCGGCGGCGTCCGTCATGCCGTGCTGTTTGAGTGGATTGAAGGCGAGATGCCGACCACCGACGTCGATCCTCGCGCTTTTCAGCAGCTGGGCCACATCACCGCCCGGCTGCATCAGCACAGTAAAACCTGGCAGAAACCGGCCGGTTTCCAGCGCATTATCTGGGATCATCCCAGCATGGTCAGCCCGCAAAGCCACTGGGGCGACTGGCGCGATGCGCCGAATCTGCGGCTGGAGGATCGCCCGGTTGTTGAAGAGGCGATTGTCCGCATCGGGCAGGAACTGCTGAGGTTTGGTCAGGACGCTTCGCGCTACGGCTTAATCCATGCCGATCTTCGCCTGACCAATCTGCTGCTGCATAAGGGCGAGACGCGAGTGATCGATTTTGACGACTGCGGCATGGGCTGGTATCTGCACGATCTTGCGGCAGCGATCAGTTTTGTCGAGCACCATCCCCGTGCAGCGGAGTGGGTGGATCACTGGATCAAAGGCTATGAGCAGGTAGCGCACATCAGCGATGTCGAAATGGCGATGGTGCCGACGCTGCTGATCCAGCGCCGCATCCAACTGCTGGCGTGGGTAGGATCGCACGCAGACACTGAGATGGCGCAGAGCCTGGGGCCCCGCTGGGCCGATCACTCCGTGCGCCTTTGCCGTCGCTATCTGGAAACCAGCGAACTGCCGGTAGGCGCCTGAGTCTGCACCTTTAGCGTGCAGGCTGGCGGACGAGCAGGGGAGGTACGCTTTGCTGTAATGCTAACGCCTTGTTTTTCTTTACCTGCTGCCAGAGTGGTACGGAAATTGCTGCATTTGTCGGATATTTTACGCAGCCGAGGCGATGATGATGGAAACCGGACTTATCAGACAGCCTGACATGGCGACGGCGCTGAATGCCAGCGCGGTCAGCAACCGGGGGGTTTTAGCCGCCGCCGCCAGCGGCCTGAGCGATTTCATTAGCGATAAGGGCGGTGACGTCGACCGCATCTTTGGCGTCAGCGGTATTGATCCCGAACTGCTTGCCAGCCCTACGCTGAGCCTGGGGCTGGTCAACTATTGCCGCGTGATGGAAGAGGCGGCCCGCTGTTCGGGTGTTGATAACTTCGGTTTACACTACGGCAAGCAGTTTAAACCGCAGTCATTAGGTCTGATCGGCTACGTCGGCCTGTGTTCAGCCACGCTGGAGCAGGCGTTGCACAATGTGGTCAACGCATTCCCCTATCATCAACACGATACCCTGACCCGGCTGGTCGATAAAGGAGACTGCTGGCGGCTGGATTATCAGGTTCGTCACGGCGCCATTCTTTGCCGTCGCCAGGACGCCGAGCTGACGCTGGGCATGTTTATGAACCTGATCCGCCACGTTGCGGGTAAAAACTGGGCCCCGCGCGAGGTCCACTTCGAACATCCCCGGCCTTCACAGTGGCATGAGCACTGCAAAGTGTTTGACGCGCCAGTCTATTTCGATCAGCCCTTCAACTCATTAGTCATTCCAAAGCGCGATCTGGCCAGAACCATGCCCGACAGCGATCCAATGCTGCTGACGGTGATGCAGGACGCGATCCGCCGCCTGAACAGCGCCACGCCGCAGCAGAATATTGTCGACCGGGCCCGTTCGCAGGTGCACCTGGTGCTGCTGAAAGGCGAGCCGGTGCTTGAGGAGGTGGCTGAAAAGATGGGGTTGTCGAGCTGGTCGCTTCAGCGCCGCCTGCGTGACGAAAACCTGAGCTTTACCGCGCTGGTGGATAAGGTTCGCTGCGAGATGGCAACCCATTACCTTCAGCAGCGGCAGCTGCCAATTTCAGAAATGGCGCTGCTGCTGGGCTACTCCGAAGTCAGCGCCTTTTCCCGCGCCTTCCGGCGCTGGTTTGGCATCAGCCCGCGCCAGTGGCGGCAGGATGAACTGGCGGGCTGATCGTCACCTGCTGGGCGGGATTATTGCGGCCTGAACTCAAGTACCATTTTCGGCGGGATCTGTTTCGGCGGCGGCGGTAAGTTTTCCGCACTGCTGACGACGCCCCATGCCTTCAGGCAAAGTAGCTCATCCCCCGTGGTGTTCAGCACGCTGTAACGGCCATTTTGCCAGGCGATGGTTACCGCACACTGGCGGCCTTTATAGCGATCCACGTCGTAGAAGTTATGCTGAATGCCGTACTGCAATTTAGCAAAGTACAGGCAGTCATCGTGCGACACGCCAGGCGATACGCGACACTGTTTCTCCGCCTCGTCCTGCATTTGCCGGTCCGTGGGCGGCGGCAGCTTGTCCGGCATTGGCGGCGCTTTCTGGCCTGAGTGGCAGCCGGTCAGCAGTACCATCTGTAAAATAATGCTCCCTGCCGTCATCCGCCCCGGCAACTTCTCTGTCGTCATGACTCCCCCTGCTTTTCACAAATTAACTGCTCCAGAGCGCGAGTTTACAGGGCAGGCTGACCGACAACATGTTTTTCCCGTCACCCTGCGGTATTTACAGATTAATCTCTTAAGGGAAGCGGGCGCTACGGCATGACTTTTTTATAACGTTCGCCTTCCGCTGCGCAGGGAGGTGCAGAACAATATGATTAGCTGTTCCTGTAGCTGACGGTTGAGCAGCTCCGGGCTGTTACGATCAAAAAAAGTGCGCACTGTCCCAAACAGCACATTCATCAGCGTCATATTCAGCGCAGGAAGGTCCTGAAATGTTGCATCCGACGCTGTGGCAAACATCGCCTGACTGGCCGCTTCTACGCGCTGACACATGGTTTCAACAATCTCGCTGACGTCGATATCTTCAGCCGCATGATAAAGAGCATGGGTGAGTTCGTAGCGCTCCATTTTTATTTTGATGTATTCACTGATGACGCCTTCAGCCATCGCGGCGTAGGGCGCGCCGTGCAATGCCAGACACACTTCTTCGATCCGGGCGGCGAGCCGATCCAGATAGCGCTCATTGACGGCAAAGAACAGCGCCTGCTTGTTCGGGAAATATTGATAAAGTGACCCTACCGATACGCCCGCCCGCTCGGCGACGAGGGTGGTGGTCAGCTCTGACGTTCCCGTGCGGAGTAAAATCTGAAGGGTAGCCTCAAGAATGATCTCAACGGTGACGGAAGATCGCCTCTGACGCGGCATTCTGCGCGGGTTCTGATTAGGAACAGATTCAATAGCCATACGCGAATTCATTCGGTGAAGGATTATTCATATCATCGATCAAACCACATTCGCTGACGGATCCCAAGGAGTTTACTATGACTGTTTCTATTGCGCTGGTTACCGGCGGCAACAAAGGTATCGGCTATGAAATTGCTAAGCAGCTGGCCGAGGCGGGTGCCAGGGTATTTCTTGGCGCCCGCGATGCCGCGCGCGGCAAGGCCGCGGCTGAGGCATTGAGTAAAGAAGGGCTGGATGTTTCATTTGTACAGTTGGATATCTGTGACGAACAGAGTGTCACGGCGGCCGCGCAATTGATCGACGGCACTCAGGGGCGGCTGGATATTCTGATCAACAATGCCGGCATCGCCGACTATAGCGACGGCTTGCCGGGCAATGCCTCGCTGGAAGCGGTCCGTCGCGTGCTGGACACCAATTTTATTGGTCCCCTGAGGGTAACGCAGGCGATGCTGCCCCTGTTAAGAAAGACCTCTGCGGGCCGGATTGTGAACCTCTCCAGCAGCCTTGGTTCACTCACGCTGAACAACGATCCAGAGTGGCCGTTCTACAACGTGAAATTTATCGGCTACAACGCGTCGAAAGCGGCGCTGAACATGCTGACCATCCAGCTCAACGCTGAACTGCAAGACACGGAGATTGTGGCTTTCTCCGCCTGTCCCGGCTTAGTCAGTACTGATTTGAGTGGACATCAGGGCGACCGCACTCCCAAGGAGGCCGCCGCTTTCCCGGTTCGTCTTGCTTTACAGACCGTTGCCGACGGCCAGGCCCTGTTTCAAAATGAGCAGGGCGTTCTTCCCTTATAACCGACGCCAGCAGGGGGAGGGGTTAATCCGCCTTGCCGGTCTCCAGCCGGCTGTAGCCCAGCCCGTTAACCTTCCTGACTTTGATCTGCACCGGGATGCGCTCCTTCATCGCCTCTACGTGGCTGATCACCCCGATAGTTTTGCCGCTGGCGTTCAGCGCATCCAGCGCATCCAGCGCGCTGTCCAGCGTCTCGGCATCCAGCGTGCCGAAACCCTCGTCAAGGAACAGCGATTCAATCCGCGTTTTATGGCTGACCAGATCGGAGAGCGCCAGCGCAAGCGCGAGGCTGACCAGGAAGCTTTCGCCGCCGGAAAGGGTGCGGGTATCGCGCAGCGAATCGGCCTGCCAGGTGTCCACGACCTGTAGCTCCAGCGCTTCCTGAGATTTTCTCTGCAACAGATAGCGACCGTGCAGGCGGTTAAGCTGGTTATTAGCCAGCCAGACCAGATGATCGAGCGTTAAGCCCTGGGCGAATTTGCGGAATTTATCCCCCTCGCGCGAGCCAATCAGCTGGTTCAGATAGCCCCAGTCCTCCACGTCCTGCTCGTTCTGCGCAATCTGCGCCAGCAGCGTTTGCTGCTGCTGACGCCGGGCGGCATCGCTGGTCAGCTGCTGGCGAGTTTCTCCCTGCTGACGGGCGTTTTCTCTGAGCTGTGCCGCAAGACTGGCGACGGTATCCCCCAGCGCGTCGACGCGCTCCGGCAGGTCAGGCGGGGTTTGCTGCTGATGAGCATCGAGCGTTTTCTGCGCCTGCTGCCTGAGTACGTTGGCCTGCTGACGCCGCTGGTCGTGCTGCTGCTGAAGCCTGCGCAGCCGTCCGGTCTGCTCTTCATCCAGCAGCGCGGCGGAGAAGGCTGGTTCATCGGAAAAATGGCTGGCGGCCAACGCTTCATCCAGCGCGCGCTGTGCCTGTTCAAGACGATGGGTCAGTTCATTCGACTGTTCAGAGAGTGAATTATGCTGTCCGGTCAGTGTATTTAACTGGTTCTGCTGCGTCTGCCACCTTTGCAGGCAGGTCTGGCTGCTCTCGGCATGTTGCTGCGACTGCAAACGAAGCTGCTGCTGAACCTCTGTCGTGGAGCGCTCGCCCAGCAGCTTCATACGCTGCTGTTGCAGTTCGGCCAGCGAATCGCGCTCGGTTTTCAGGCGCAGTTCCAGCGCCGTCAGGCGAGTCTGCTCGCGGGTGATCTCCTCATTCAGCACCTGCTGCTGGGTAGCCAGCGTGGTCAGCTGAGGCAGCAGGTCAGTTAGCGCCTGCTCCGCTTTAACCCACTGTTGCCACTCGCTTTCCCGGCTGGCAAGCCAGCTTTCATGCTCGCCCGGCTGCGGCAGCGTTAGTGCGGACTCCGCCAGCGACGAGCGCAGCGCCTCGCGCTGCTGGCGGACAGCCTGCTGCTCCTGGGCCAGCAGCTTTTGCTGCTCTTCCAGCGCCTGGCGATGAGTAAGCAGTTGCTGTTCGGCCAGTTGCTGCTGCTGCTGCAATACGTTAAGCGCATTTTGCTGCCGGGTCAGGGCATCCTTTTGCTGCTGAAGCTGCTGCGCGCTCTGTTGCAGGTTGTGCAGCTGTGCCTGGCGTTCCGCCTCCAGCTGTTCCTGAGCGGCCAGCCACGCCAGCGTTTGCTGACGATCGTCCGGGACCAGCGTTAAGGCCAGCGCTTCGGCGGTCGCTTGCCACTGGCTGCGCAGCTGGGCGGCTTCGCGCTCATTTTCCTCCTGCGCCTGCTGCTCTTTCTCTGCCTGAAGGCCGAGGTTTTTGAGCTGCTCGCGGCTGACGGTGCCGCGCTCTTTAAGCTGTTCGACCTCGGTCCTGAGTTTCGCCAGGCGCTGCTGGTTGTCTGAAGGCTCAAGCGCCTGGTATTCGGCGACGGCAGGGTGCTCGCATGAGCCGCACAGCGGGCAGGGCTGCCCGGCTTCCAACTGCGAACGCTGCTGCTCCAGGCTGGCGATGCGTCGCTCAAGCTCGCAGCGTTTTTCCAGATCCTGATAGTGCTGATGCTTCTCTTTCCAGTCAGCGCGAAGCGCTGCCAGCTGCTGTTCCACCTGCTTTTGCTGCTTTTCAATGTCCTGGCGGACAGTCTGCTGGCGCTGAATGCGGGTTGTCACCTGCTGCCACTGGGTTGATAGCAGGGCCAGCGTTTGCCGCTGCGGCCGCAGCTGGCTGAGCTGGGCAAGCGTGGCCTGGAGATCGCTTTCCGGGTGCTGCTGCTGGCGCTGAGCATGGCTTTGCGCGGCGGACTCACAGCTTGCCTTCGCCTCCTCCAGCTGCCGCTGCTGAGGTCTGGCCTGCTGCTCCAGCTGGCTGAGCCGCTGCTGGAGCTGGCTGACACTCTGCGTTTGCTCTTCAGTCCGGGTCTGCCGGGCGGTCAGCGCCAGTTCGCTCTGATGCTGCTGCTCGAAGCGCACGCGCCAGAGAGGGAGGTATTCTCCCCAGTGGGCAAAGTGAGGGTGGTTCTGCTGCCACTGGCGGGCCTGCTGTTGCTGAGCCAGCTTCTCCGACTCGGCCTGCTGGTTTTGCCGCCGTGTCTCCTGGCGACGTTCGAGGGATTGTTGGTACTCACTTACCTCTTTTTCCAGGCTTTCGCACTGCTGCGTCAGCGTGGCAATGCGGTTATCCAGCGGCAAAACGGTCCCGGCGATCAGCGTTTCCTGCTGCTGCCGGAAGGACTCGTGCTGCTGACGCGCCTCCTCGGCCGTTTTCAACTGCTGGGTTAAGGTCTCAAGCTGCTGCTGCGCCCGATCTTTTTGCTGCGAAAGGCTCAGATGCTGCTCGTTCAGCCGGTGCAGGTCCTGCTGATACTGATTACGCTGCTGCCAGACCGGGCGCAGCTTTTCGGCCGGTTCGGCCAGCGTCAGTCGCGCCAGTTCCGCGCTGTCCTGCCGCCAGGCCGTCTCTGCCCGCTCGCTTTCGAGTGTTGCTTCGCTGAGCGCCTGCACCGCCGCCTGATGCTGCTGCTGCCATTGCCACAAAAACTGCTGACGCTGGTGCTGAGAAGTGAGCGCCTGCTCCTCAGTAATCCGTTGTTCTAACTGCGCTGTCAGCTGCTGGCGCTGCTCCTGATCGAGCAGCGCCATGCCGCTTGCCTGGGCGCGCAGCGTATCCAGCGCCGTTTTGGCATTTTTATGACGTTCGAAAACATTCGCGGAAAGGCGGCCGTAGATCTCGGTGCCGGTCAGCTCTTCAAGCAGCTCGGCGCGACTGTTGGCATCCGCATTGAGAAAAGCAGCGAACTGCCCCTGCGACAGCATCATGGATTTAGTGAATCGCTCGAAATCCAGCCCGGTCAGCGCGGTCAGCATATCCAGCTTATCTTTTACTTTGTCGGCGACGATTTTGTTGTCATCGCAGCGCGCCAGCTCCACGCGAGGCGCCTGGAGGTTGCCATCCACCGCGCCGCGAGCGCGGTTCTGGCTCCAGAACGCCCGCCAGGCGACGCCTTTCACCTCAAACTCCACCTCCGCCAGACATTCGGAAGTATCTCGTGTCATCAGGTCATTTTGCGACTGCGACAGTTTTCCCAGCCGCGAGGTTTCGTGATACAGCGCGAGGCAAATGGCGTCCAGCAGCGTGGTTTTTCCCGCGCCGGTAGGCCCGGTGATGGCAAACAGCCCGTTGCTGGCAAAGGGCTCGGCGGTAAAATCAATTTTCCATTCGCCCTTCAGCGAGTTGAGGTTTTTAAACCGCAGCGTCAGAATTTTCACAGCTGCACCTCATTATCAATTTCTGCCAGCGTCAGGCTGAACAGCTCCGTGGCCCGCGCCAGCCGCGCTGGCTCTTCGTTCTCCTCCAGCGCCAGCCGGCGGTTAAACACTTCCAGAGCGCTTAGCTCGCTGAGCGTTTCGTTGTTCTGGCGGTCGATAACCTGTTCGCGCTGCTCCCGGCTACGGCGCAGCAGCACCACTTCTACCGGCAGTGCCTGGGTCAGTTCCTGAATGCGCCGCTGCAAATCATGCAGCCAGGCCTCGGTGGAGATTTCAATATCCAGCCAGACGAATTTGCCATCCTCGCGCGGCTTAATTTCCGCCAGCTGCCGCTCAATCTCTGCCAGCGAGCCTTTAATCATCTGCATCGGCTGGAACAGGGGAATGGTGAGCGTCTCCACCTTGCTAAGCTTGCCGTCGGCAAAATCAACCAGAAAGACACTTTTCGCTTTGCCCAGCTCGTCAAAACTGAGCGGAATCGGGGAGCCGCTGTAGCGGATGTGCTCGCTGTTGGCGATACGCTGCGCGCGATGAATATGGCCAAGCGCGATGTAATCCGCAGGCGGGAAGGCCTGCGCCGGAAATGCATCCAGCGTGCCGATATAGATATCCCGCACCGAGTCGCTTTTCGTCACGCCAACGGTGGTTAAATGGCCGGTGGCAATAATCGGCAGGGGCAGGTTGAGTCTCTCCCGCTCCTGCAGCGCGGCCTGCCAGCAGCGCTGATAGTGGCCGGTAATGGCGTCCAGCAGGGTTTGCTGCTTCTCACGGCCTGACTGACCGGCCTGGCTGGTGGTGATGTCGCGCGGGCGAAGGAAAGGGATCGCGCAAAGCAGCGCGCCGGGTTCACCGCTGCGGGTCGTTAATGTCAGCACCTGTTGTGCGGCGTCTTCGCTGGCGGCGGCAATCACCCTGGTATTCAGGCAGGCAAGCAGCTCGCGGGACTCGTTAAGCGTGGCTACCGAGTCATGGTTTCCGCCCAGCACCACCAGCTGGCAGCCAGTTTGTTGCAGAGTGACCACAAAGCGGTTGTAGAGCTCGCGCGCATAGCTGGGCGGCGACCCGCTATCAAAAATATCGCCCGCTACAATAATGGCATCCACCTGATGTTCCACCGCCTGCGCCAGCAGCCAGTCGATAAAAGCCTGATGCTCCGGCGCACGGCTTTTGGTGTAGAAAAACTGGCCCAGATGCCAGTCTGACGTGTGGAGTATTCGCATGGGTTCCCTTGATGGCGCGAGGCAGAGCCGACGATTATAAACCGCAGAGCGCAAAACCCCAGACTGAATGACTGCAACCTTCACAAAAGTGTTATAAAACGGCGCGCGAGGCCGTGCTTTTTTCATAAAACTGTCATAAAACTGACGCATAATGACGCCGCAAATCCAGTGACATTCCGTCACAGTAGCAGGAGCAATAATGGCTAAGCGTATTCTGGTCGTCGAAGATGAAGCCCCAATCCGTGAGATGCTGTGTTTCGTTCTGGAGCAAAATGACTATCAACCGATAGAAGCGGAAGATTATGACAGTGCGGTCAATTTACTCATCGAACCCTGGCCTGATTTAATCCTGCTTGACTGGATGCTGCCCGGCGGCTCCGGCATTCAGTTTATCAAACACTTAAAGCGCGAAGCGATGACCCGCGATATTCCGGTGATGATGCTGACGGCGCGCGGCGAAGAAGAAGATCGCGTGCGCGGTCTGGAAGTGGGCGCCGATGATTATATTACCAAGCCTTTCTCGCCTAAAGAGCTGGTGGCGCGGATTAAAGCCGTGATGCGCCGCATTTCGCCAATGGCGGTGGAAGAGGTTATCGAGATGCAGGGACTGAGTCTGGACCCCTCATCGCACCGGGTAATGTCGGATACTCAGCCGCTGGAGATGGGGCCCACGGAATATAAGCTGCTGCACTTCTTTATGACTCACCCTGAACGGGTTTACAGCCGTGAACAGTTGCTTAATCATGTGTGGGGCACTAACGTGTACGTCGAAGATCGTACCGTTGATGTTCATATTCGCCGCTTGCGTAAAGCGCTGGAACTGACCGGGCACGATCGCATGGTGCAGACGGTTCGCGGAACAGGTTATCGTTTCTCTGCACGTTACTGATCGTTCGCACTGGAGTCTTTACCGTGTTGGAACGCCTCTCCTGGAAGAGATTGCTGTTTGAACTGGCGATCGGCTGCCTGCCTGCCCTGATTCTGGGCCTGCTGGTGGGCTACCTGCCCTGGCTACTGCTGGTGTCCGTGTTGGCCGTACTCGGCTGGCATTTCGTTAATTTACTCCGTTTATCCCACTGGCTGTGGATTGACCGCAGCATGACGCCGCCAGCCGGTCGCGGCAGTTGGGAACCGCTCTTTTACGGTCTTTATCAGATGCAGGCGAGGAATCGTCGTCGGCGACGCGAGCTGGGGCATCTGATTAAGCGCTTTCGCAGCGGGGCCGAGTCGCTGCCCGATGCCGTGGTGTTGACCACCGAAGAGGGGACGATTTTCTGGTGCAACGGCCTTGCTCAACGGCTGCTGGGGCTGCGCTGGCCGGAAGATAATGGGCAGAACATTCTCAACCTGCTGCGCTATCCGGAATTTACCCGCTATCTGCGCCAGCGCGACTTCACCCGTCCGCTGACCCTGGTGCTGAACGGCCATCGTCATCTTGAATTCCGCGTTATGTCCTACTCGGAAGGCCAGTGGCTGCTGGTGGCGCGCGACGTCACCCAGATGCATCAGTTGGAGGGCGCCCGGCGGAATTTCTTTGCCAACGTCAGCCACGAGCTTCGCACGCCGCTAACGGTGTTGCAGGGCTATCTGGAGATGATGGAAGAGTCTGAAATGAAGGGCGCGCGGCGTGATAAGGCGCTGCATACCATGCAGGAGCAGACCCGCCGGATGGATGGCCTCGTCAGGCAGTTGCTGACGCTTTCCCGTATTGAGGCTGCGCCGACGCTCGATCTGCACG
Organism: Erwinia typographi; assembly: GCF_000773975.1. GTDB lineage: Bacteria > Pseudomonadota > Gammaproteobacteria > Enterobacterales > Enterobacteriaceae > Erwinia > Erwinia typographi. Next base: position 13,276 of record NZ_JRUQ01000089.1, on the reverse strand, counting down.
AAAAAGTCGACGTGCCGATGATGCTCAAGCTGTTACAGGGGGAAGCCGAAACGCTGAGCCAGGGCAGGCACGAGATCCACTTTTCTACCGATGCGGGTCTGCGGGTCTTTGGTAACGATGAGCAGCTGCGCAGCGCGATCTCTAACCTGGTCTATAACTCGGTTAACCATACGCCGCCGGGCACGCGAATCGATATCAGCTGGCAGAGAACCCCACAGGGCGCGCTGTTTAAGGTGACGGATAACGGCCCGGGAATTCCTGCTGAGCATATTCCCCGGCTGACCGAGCGCTTCTATCGCGTGGATAAAGCCCGCTCCCGGCAAACCGGAGGAAGCGGTCTGGGGCTGGCGATTGTTAAACATGCGCTGAGCCACCATAACAGCCGCCTGGACATTACCAGCCTGCCCGGTAAAGAGACCTGTTTCAGCTTCCTGCTGGCGCCAGGGTTGATTGTCAACGGCGAGTTGGCACAGAATACGGTTCGATGATCGCACCGGATACTTCTGATGAATAAGCTGTTTCTGATCCTGCTGGCCTGCTTCAGCCTGATGGCTCAGGCCAGAGAGGGCATCCTGGCCGGTAACCTGACCAGCGTGGGATCGGACACGCTGGGCAATCTGATGGCGCTGTGGGGCGAGAGCTTTAACCGTCAGTATCCCGGCGTCAACGTGCAGGTGCAGGCGGCCGGTTCCTCCACCGCGCCGACGTCTCTGGCGGCAGGTGCCGCGCAAATTGGTGCGATGAGTCGCCCGATGCAGGCGGTTGAACGTCAGCTGTTTGAGGCGCATTACGGTTATCCTCCGCTCGCGGTCCCCGTCGCAATGGATGCGCTGGTGGTGGTGGTTCATCAGGATAACCCGTTGCCGGGGCTTGACGCGAAACAGCTCGACGCTATTTTTTCCGTTACCCGCCGCTGCGGGTCTTTCTCGTCCGTTGACCGTTGGGGCGAGCTGGGGCTAACGCAGCCTGGCTGGGCGCAACGTCCGCTACAGCGCTTTGGTCGCAACTCCGCTTCCGGTAGCTGGGGCTTTTTCAAGCAGCAGGCGTTGTGTAACGGCGATTTTCGTCATGATGTCGGGGAATATCCCGGCTCGGCCGCCGTGGTACAGGCCGTGGCGGCAACGCTGAACGCCATTGGCTATGCCAGCATGGGCACTCACCTCAGCGGGGTGAAAACGCTGCCGGTGTCCCGCGATGGTCAGCATTGGATCTCTCCTGACGCCACGAATATTCGCAACGGCAGCTATCCCTTTGCCCGAAAACTGTATCTGTACGTCAATAAGCCGCCGGGTAAGCCGCTGGAACCGCTGACCGCCGCTTTTCTTCATCATGTTCTATCCGCCGGGGGGCAGGCATCCGTCACCAGAGCGGGCTATCTGCCGCTGTCGGAAGATCAGCTCAGGCAGGCCCGGTTGCTGGTTGAAGATCGCTAACGTGAATATTTTTCAAGCCTGATGAATTTTCCTCGTTTGCGCCTGAATCTTTCTCATGACACTCTTCGTTCAGACATATAGACATCCAGAAGTCTAAAATAACGACAAGTGATAATTTCACCGCTAAATTATGCGCCCGGTGCGCATACCAGGAGTGATACAACATGCAAAGAGATTCAGCCCAGCTCCGTGCCGAAGTGGTCGGCAGCTTCCTTCGCCCTGCGGCCATCAAACAGGCGCGCGAGCAGTTGCAGAAAGGGGAGATTGATGCCTCAACCCTGCGTGGTATTGAAGATCAAGCCATTCGCGAAGTGGTTGCTCACCAGCGCGCCTGCGGCCTGAAAGTGGTGACCGACGGCGAATTCCGCCGCGCCTGGTGGCACTTTGACTTCTTCGACGGTCTGGAAGGCGTGGAGCGCTATGAATCTGAGCAGGGTATCCAGTTCAACGGCGTGCAGACCAAAGCGCACGGCATTCGCGTGATCGGTAAGCTGGGCTTCGGCAACCATCCTATGCTGGAACATTTCCGTTTTCTGCAAAGCATCAGCGGCGACGCCGTGGCGAAAATGACCATCCCAAGCCCAAGCGTCATGCACTTTCGCGGCGGTCGTAAAACCATCGATGCTAACGTCTACCCGGACATCAACGACTATTTTGACGATTTGGCGCAAGTGTACCGCGATGCGATCAAAGCCTTCTACGACGCTGGCTGCCGCTACCTGCAGTTGGATGACACCGTATGGGCCTATCTTTGTTCGGAAGATCAGAAAAGCCAGATCCGCGAGCGCGGTGACAATCCTGACGAGCTGGCGCACATTTATGCGCAGGTGCTGAATAAGGCTATTGAAGGCAAGCCGGACGATCTGACGATTGGTCTGCACGTATGTCGTGGCAACTTCCGCTCTACCTGGATTTCTGAAGGGGGCTATGAGCCGGTGGCTGAAATTCTGTTCGGTACGGTTAACATCGATGCTTTCTTCCTGGAGTATGATAACGAGCGTTCCGGCGGCTTCGAACCTCTGCGTTTTATCAAGCCGGGCAAACAGCAGGTGGTGCTGGGCCTGATCACCACTAAAAACGGCGAGCTGGAAAAGGCGGAAACGGTGAAAAAGCGTATCGCGGAAGCGTCCCGTTTCGTCAGCCTTGATCAAATATGCCTCAGCCCGCAGTGTGGATTTGCCTCTACGGAAGAGGGCAACAGCCTGACCGAAGAGCAGCAGTGGGCGAAACTGCGTCTGGTGGTCGATATCGCGAAAGACGTTTGGTAAAAAAAATCATATTGTGTAAAAGGCGTGAGAATTCGCGCCTTTTGTGCACGGGAAGCCCAGCTTTTGCAGTAATTACTCCCGTGCTGCTCAAATAAAATACAAATCATCTAGGGTATCCTGGCGATAAACTGAAGCGATAAGCTGGTTTAGTTGATTTATGTGGCATATCGTTCTGCTTTTTCGATCCTGCCTTGCCTTTCTCCGCTATAAACGGTTTACTTAGCCCCGTTTTACATTATCCCCCTGTAATAAGATAAAAATCAGCGCGAATCCGCTACCAGACCCCGCTCAGGACAGATAATTTCCCTGTATCGGTTTGAAAAACTGGCGTTTTTAGTGCAGGCAGGGCGATGAAGCTGACATCACGACTTTACTTAACACCGCACGGGCTCATTTTCTGCTTATGACAAATCGATTAACTTCCAAGGACATCCTTGCACTGGGCTTCATGACGTTTGCCCTGTTTGTAGGAGCTGGTAACATTATTTTCCCGCCAATGGTTGGCATTCAGTCAGGCGAGCATGTGTGGGTGGCCGCGCTGGGCTTTTTGATCACCGCTGTAGGCTTACCGGTGATCACCGTGATTGCTCTCGCACGCGTGGGCGGCGGCATTGATGCGCTGAGCAGCCCAATCGGCAAAGCCGCCGGTCTGGTGCTGGCTACCGTCTGTTATCTGGCCGTTGGCCCGCTGTTCGCCACGCCGCGCACCGCGACCGTCTCCTTTGAAGTGGGGCTTGCGCCGCTGATGGGTAACGGCACGCAGCCGCTGCTGATTTACAGCCTGGTCTACTTCACGCTGGTGATTGGCATCTCCCTTTATCCCGGCAAACTGCTGGATACCGTTGGGCACTTCCTCGCACCGCTGAAAATTGTTGCGTTGGCGATCCTCGGCGTGGCGGCGCTGCTCTGGCCTGCCGGTGGCCTGGCTCCGGCGACCGAAGCCTATCAGAATGCGGCTTTCTCCAGCGGTTTCGTTAACGGCTATCTGACGATGGATACCCTTGGCGCGCTGGTATTCGGCATCGTGATTGTCAATGCGGCCCGTTCGCGCGGCGTCAGCGAAGCTTCGCTGCTGACCCGTTACACCATTATTGCTGGTCTGATCGCCGGTATTGGTCTGACGCTGGTTTATCTGACCCTGTTCAAACTGGGCTCAGGCAGCGCGGCGATTGTCGATCAGAGCGCGAACGGCGCTTCGATTCTCCATGCTTACGTGCAGCAGACTTTCGGTGGCATGGGCAGCTTCTTCCTTGCCGCGCTGATCTTTGTTGCCTGTATAGTTACGGCGGTTGGCCTGACCTGTGCCTGTGCGGAGTTCTTCGAGCAGTATCTGCCGCTGACCTATCGCCAGCTGGTATTTATCCTGGGCCTGTTCTCGATGGTGGTGTCTAACCTTGGCCTCAGCCATCTGATTCAAATCTCTATTCCGGTACTGACGGCTATTTACCCGCCTTGTATTGTGCTGATCCTGCTGAGCTTTACCCTGAGCTGGTGGAACAAAAGCAGCCGTATTATCGCGCCAACCATGTTGATCAGCCTGCTGTTCGGTATTGTGGATGCGATCAAAACGACCGATCTTAAGGACTCGCTGCCTGCTTTTGTCGCACATCTGCCGCTGGCTGAGCAGGGCCTCGCCTGGCTGCCGCCGTCGCTGGCAATGCTGGCGCTGGTCGCCATTTACGATCGGACTCTGGGTCGCCAGCAGGTTAACGCGCATCAGCAGTAATTAATGTGATACCTTCTCCTGCCCGCTTCCGGCAGGAGAAGCTAAGATTGTGAATACTGAAACAAAGATGACAAAAAATACCCTCAAAAAGGGACTGAGTACCCGCCACATTCGCTTTATGGCACTGGGATCGGCAATCGGCACCGGGCTGTTTTATGGCTCCGCAGACGCGATGAAAATGGCCGGTCCGAGCGTGATCCTCGCCTACATTATCGGCGGCGCCATTGCGTATATCATCATGCGTGCGCTGGGCGAAATGTCGGTTAACAATCCTCAGGCCAGCTCTTTCTCGCGCTACGCGCAGGACTACCTCGGCCCGCTGGCGGGTTACATCACCGGCTGGACCTACTGTTTCGAAATCCTGATTGTGGCTATCGCCGACGTCACCGCCTTTGGTATCTATATGGGCGTGTGGTTTCCTGATGTGCCGCACTGGATCTGGGTGTTGAGCGTAGTGCTGATTATCGGCGCTATCAATATGGCCACGGTGAAGGTGTTTGGCGAGGTTGAGTTCTGGCTCTCTTTGTTCAAGGTCGCCACCATCATTATTATGATTGTGGCGGGCATCGGCATTATCTTCTGGGGCATCGGTAACGGCGGCCAGCCAACCGGTATCCACAACCTCTGGACCAACGGCGGGTTCTTCGCTCATGGCGTTATCGGCATGGTGCTGTCGCTCCAAATCGTGATGTTCGCCTATGGCGGCATTGAGATTATCGGCATCACTGCCGGAGAAGCGAAAGAGCCTGAGACCTCGATTCCGCAGGCGATTAACACCGTTCCTTTGCGCATCCTTGTCTTTTATGTCGGCACGCTGTTCGTCATTATGTCTATATTCCCGTGGAATCAGGTGGGCACCAACGGTAGCCCCTTCGTGCTGACCTTCCAGCATATGGGCATTGCGGCAGCCGCCGCGATCCTCAATTTTGTGGTGATCACCGCGTCGCTGTCGGCGATTAACAGCGACGTGTTTGGCGTTGGCCGAATGCTGCACGGTATGGCGGAGCAGGGACATGCTCCGGCGGCGTTCTCTACGGTTTCACGTCGCGGCATTCCGTGGGTGACCACGCTGGTGATGATGGCCGCGATGCTGATTGCCGTCTATCTCAATTACCTGATGCCGGAGAAAGTGTTTCTGGTGATTGCTTCGCTGGCGACGTTTGCCACCGTCTGGGTGTGGATTATGATCCTGTTTGCTCAGATTGGCTTTCGCCGCACGCTGAGTAAAGAGCAGGCGCAAGCGCTGAAGTTTGCCGTGCCGGGCGGAATTTTTACCGCAATCGTCGGCGTGCTGTGCCTGTTCTTTATCATCGGGCTGATCGGCTATTTCCCGGATACCCGGATATCGCTGTATGTCGGGATAGGCTGGCTGGTTGTGCTGCTGGTAAGCTGGCTGTTTGTGCGTAAGAAAACAGGCGCTAAGTAAGTTTTCTGCTTCTTGATCTGATTAGATAAAGTCGCCTGGGCGGGATAGGGCCGGATGACGTGAACTGCACACTCTTTCAGCGGTGGTTCACGTCATCCGGCCCTTTTTGCTATCAGAAGCGATAGCCAACGCCGATGTTGAAACCATTAACCGAATAGCTTTGGTCACCAAATTTCACACGCGTTCCTTCATACCCAAGATCAATCGCTATATTTTCGATTGGGTTGATCTGGATGCCTGCGCCATACATCAATGAGGTGGTGTTTCCGCTGTAATCATCTTTTTGGAAAGCCTCGCCTTTATACTTCCAGACTGCATTATCATCGGCTTTAGTATAATTAACGCCAACCAGACCATAGACGCTGATATAATTGTTTATTCTGTATGCCGGTCCTGCTGAGAGCGAGTAATATTTTACTTTAGAGTTGACATCAAGCGTTGCGTTGGTTCCCACATTTTCATTATCGTGATAATCCTCTTTACCCGTCATATAGGTTAAAGAACCGATAACGCTCAACGGTGAATCCCACTCGTAGCGATATTTCAGGTTAGCGCCTTTGATATCTTTGAAGTCCTGCATTTTGCTTTGCGCATAACCAAGCGTCACCGTATGGTTACTGGCACACGCTAAAGGAGAAAGTACCACTGAGGTCAGTAAAAGGGCGCTTATTGTTAATTTCATTACATCATCCTTAATGAATATAGATCTTGATAGTAAATAAAAAGTTAAGTTCACTGCTAAATAACATTTTTCTCCTTTTAGTTTAAAAGTGTGAGGGGGATTCTAACGAGTCAGAAGCGGATTAAACAGTGGCATGGAAGAATAAAGTGCAACGGAGATCACATAATTTGCAATTTTATTTTATAGTAACTATTCAAGTTATCTATTCCAGTAATTGTTTATAGAGCAAGATAATGATTTAGATATGCGCCAGAAAATAGAACAGAAGCACAGTGAACGGTTGTGCTTCTGTGAAAAGGAAAAATAAACTATTTTTTTTCTGTGCTAACAATCTTGGGAGCTGGTTATCCAGTTCAAGCAGGCAGGCATCCATATACGTTTGCGAAATCTGAGTGACTTTTTGATAGCCGTTCGCCCGCCATTCTTCCAGCGGCGCCGATTGTGGCGTTGGTGCGCATTCCGCTAGCATTCGCCCCTCCCGGTAAACCACCTTGCGCATTCTTACCGAGTGCGGCGTTGATTTCTTCAGGCGTCGCTCCGGCATGGGAACCCAGCGTTGAAACGGCCTGACCGTAACTGCTCAGGCCGCCCAGGTGGTTGTTCTCAGTTAAATTGGGATCAGAAGCGGTAGCCAAAGCCCAGGTTAAAACCATTTATTGCAATGCTTCTCTCGAATGTCGCATTGGTGCCCTCATAGCCGATATTGACGGATAAGTTCTCTGTCGGATTAACCACAAAACCAGCCCCATAAGCGAATGATGTTGCATTACTACTAAACGTTTCTGAATATTGAGTCGAATAGGTTGTTTTACCATCTACTTTTATCTGAGTCGCCCCGACAAGAGCATAAAGGCTGACATAATCATTAATGCGATAGGCGGGACCGGCCAGTAATGAGTAGTATTTCACATTCTCGTGGCCATCAAATCCGCTAATATCGCCATCAAAACCAGTTCGGTATGAATAGTCATGATCACCTTTCATGTAACTGAACGAGCCGATAACACTGACAGGCGAATCCCATTCATAACGATACTGCAAATTTATGCCGCGGATATTTTTAAAATCCTTGATTTTACTCTGTGCATAACCGACTGATACCGTGTGACTGTCAGCCAGTGCGGTGTTGCTGGCAAAAAGGCCACTGCAAAGTAATGCCGCCATCATGATTTTTGCTTTCATTAGCTATAATTCCTTTTTTAGATAATCCATTTCCCGCGTCCGAACGCAGGCGTTCACTACTACCTGAACCCGTAATACGCCGCAGGTAACGTCTGCTTTTCACTACGGTGATCGGGCCGGCATCTGTACAGGTATCTGGAGGATTTAATGCAGAAGGAGACATCCTGTTTCTGCAAATATACCTCCAGCCTTACCTGATTGTTCTGTTAAGCAGTACTTCCTGTTTTCGCTGCTGCTCCTTCTCCTTATCAAATATCGGCACCGGTTTGTTGTGCCGGGATCATTGGTTACTGCGGATCGGATGGGGGCGATTTACCTTTGTTCTCTCTCATTTTAGATAGAAGCCAAATGCCTATGCCTAACACCAAACCAATGGCCGCCCCTCTTTTTAATGAATCAGCCATATTGATTATCCATTCAAAATAAAAATAACCATTTTTAATCAAAAAGATGGTGGCTACACTGAGCCTAATGAAAAATAGTATTAAAGTAGTAAGCAAAAAAAATGAAATCATCAATTTGATAGCAAGTACGATGTCTTTCATTTGTTGCTCTCCAGCTGTTTTTGAACCTCAGAACCAGCTACTTCTGAAGCCCCTGTGCCAATCACAGCTCCTGCTAAATTAGCCGATTTATCTGGCATTATAGGCGATAAATTATTTCCGACCGAAATCAGTTTACTGCCAGCAGCACCTACCGCTGTACCAAAACCAGCACCCACCATAGCCGGGAGCACATCTTTCCCCTGCAACTTAGCGCCTGTATAAGCACCAGTAACACTTGCTACTTCAGTAAACCAAAATCCTTTACCCTGTGTTAATGCACTGACACCAGTAGCAATGAGCGCATCGGTGGCACTGAAAGAGGCGCCATTGTTCAACTGGTTAAACACGTTTGCGGAACCGCCTGTTGCTCCAGCACCAATAACGCTTCCCGCCGTTGCGGTAGCTGGTAGCAGGACAGGAGCCATAACCGTTGTCATACCCGCCCCCCAGGCGGTTAGCAGTCCGGTGACCGGATTCTGGTTTGCCGGTAAATCGCCTTTCGCATTTTTACTCAGCGCCGCGTTAATCTCTTCCGCTGCTGCGCCAGCCTCGATCATTAAAGAACCCAGCGATGCCGCTGCCTGGCCGTAACTGCCCAGTCCTCCAAGGTTATTGTTTTCCGAAGAGTTTTTACCCGCCTGTGCACCCGCCACCGCATCCGCCGTACTGTCACCCACAACGCCGCCTGCCAGTCCTGCCGCCAGTGTGGCCAGTGCGCTGATAGTCTGTTTCTGGTTCTCGGTCAGCTTGTCCCGGTCAACGCCTGGATACATCTGCTGGGCGATAAACTCACCGGTGGTCGCCCCTGCGGCGCCTGCCAGGGCGCTGTTGCTGTTTATCTGCGCCACCACCGCGCCCAGCACGGCATGGGCCATCAGGTTGGTTTCGGTGTTCACCTTGCCGGTTTTCGGGTCAGTGGTCATATTATGAATGATCTCCGCCAGACACGGGGCAGAACCGCTCGCAATGGCCTTCGCGATATCACCACCCGCCAGATCTTGCACCGCCAGCAAGGTGATTACCCACCAGATTCTCCGTTCCTGTTCCGCCCACTTCGCCATAGTCGACGCCCACATACAGCTCCTGCTGCGTCAGCGGGGTAGCCCAGGCAACATCGTTGCGCACAAACCAGCCGCGATCGGCATTCAGCGAACGCTCACCGTCAAAACCGCGCACCGACCAGCGGCTGCCGATGGCAAACTGATCCTGAGTGGTCAGGCGGGTGTTGCTGAACTGGCGTTGATACTGCACGTTGTAATGGAGCTTCTGCATCCCCAGCGCAAAAGGGATGTTCAGCCGGGCGGAAAGCTGCACAATTTTTGACAGTGCCGTCGCCTGGCCCTGGCTCTCCTCCGGTGCGGAAAGCGAGCCAAACCAGCGGGTGCCGCGCTGGTAGCTAATTCCGGCATCCAGCGTGGCTTGCGCAATATAATGACGATGCTGTAAACCTGCGCGCCAGGCCGAGGTGCGGCGTCGCTGCACCTCCACTTCCGTATCGTTGACGTAGTTCTTTGATTCTTTCGCCAGCACGTCATAGCTGAAGGTGGTTTTCTGACTGCCGGAACGGTGCAGAATGCGGCTGAGCTGAAAATCCAGATTCTCGCTCTTGCCGCTGTAGCGGTAGTCCTGATTCAGTCCGGCCACCAGTTGGTGATAGTCATAGCTGTTGACGGTCAGCCCGGCGGTCCACCAGCCGAACGGCAGCGAGTAGTGGCCGGTCAGGTTGCTGGTGCCCTTATCGTGATGTTTTTCCAGGCTGCTGCTGGCGGAGAGGTAGAACAGGTCGCTGAACGAAAACGGATTATCCAGCGAGAGCGTCAGACCGCCCTGATAGCGTCCGGTGCTGCGGGTGCCGGAGTCATCCAGCGACGCGCCGATGCGCCACCCTTTGCTTTGCTGCCAGCGCAGCAACACATCGCTTTCACCCGGCTGAGTTCCCGGCACAATTTCCATGCTGGCCTGGACGGTCGGCAGACGCTGCAGGTTTTCCAGACCCTGTTCGATATCGCGCAGATCGAGCAGCGCGCCTGCATGTACGGGAAAAGCGCCGTACAGCGAAAGATGCCGCCCGCTGTCCGGCGTCAGAGCGACATGACGCACTTTGCCGGGTATGACGACAAGTTTCAGCTGGCCGCTGTTGAGATCCTGAGCCGGGGCCAGCACGCGAGAGGTGATATAGCCACGATCGATCAGCTGGTTTTGCAGGGCGCTCATCAGCAGATTGATCCCTTTACCGCCCAGGCAGTGCCCGATAGCCTGGTCAGCCATCCGTTGCAGTGGCAGCCAGTGGGGCAGGGCATCATTGCCGCTCAGCATCACCTGTGATAGAGGGAAGCACGGTTTTTCATCGGGGAAGGATAAACGGCCAAAACCGGAAGAGGGCGGGGAAAGATGCACGTCCGGCGCCGGGGGATTCAGCTGGTGTTCCAGCGCTTTCTGGCGCTGCTGCTGCAAAATTAACGGCTCATTCACCTCAGCGGCATTTGCCGCTGGCAGTAGGCTGAGAAGAGGCAACAGGGTGCAAAAGACGGCATTCCGTTTCCGACGCCCTGAGCGGGCGTAGCATGACTTCATTGACTAATCCTTGTCAAAAAGTAATTTATTTAACCAGTTAGCTCGCGCGCTACGGTTTTAATCCGTGTTGAGATACCTGTAATATGTCTAAAAACATCCCTGAATGTGGGGTATTTATGCCCCAGAGAGCGAATGGTAAGGGACACTTCTTAATCTATCAACATAAATACCTGTTTTTTTCACCGCCATCCGTATTTGAGTTTGCTTTGTTAGTGGTCGGCAAGCGCTTTAATCTGTTGGTAAATCGCCGGATTGCCCAGCATCAGCGCATTGCCGCTGCTCAAGCCGTCACCGGCCAGAAAATCGTTACTGACGCCGCCAGCTTCCCTGACCAGTACCAGCCCCGCCAGCGCATCCCAGGCGTTCATATGCGGCTCGTAAAAACCAATCAGGCGGCCCGCGGCGACATAAGCGGTGGTTAACGCACCAGAGCCGCTGCGCACAAACATACCTCCCTGATCCAGCAGGGCCTGCACGAAGCCAGCAATGCGCCTGGGAGCGATGCGGGGGGAGTTGCTGATGCCTGTCATGCCTTCCTGCAGGCTGGCGCCCTGATGAACCTGCATCGGTACGTCGTTGAGCCAGGCGCCTTTGCCTTTACAGGCGTGAAACAGTTCCCGGTGATTGGGGTCGCAAATCACGCCGATGGAGGGTTCACCGTCAACGACCGCCGCAATCGCTACGCACCAGGTGTGCAGACCATTGAGAAAACAGCTTGTGCCGTCGATCGGATCAACTACCCACAGGCAGCGGGCGCTGGCCTGTGAACCGCCGCCTTCTTCGCCCAGAAAGCCATCATCGGGGAAGGCCGTTTGTAAGCGCGATCGGATCAGATCTTCTACTTCCCGATCGGCCCGGCTGACCAGATCCTGCATATTGCCCGCCTTGCGCTCAACCACCAGCTGCTGGCGTTGCTGATAAAAAGTCAGGGCAAAATCGGCGGCCGCCTGTGCGACCTCGCAGGCGAGCTGGTAACGTTGGGTAAGTGCTTCGGAGGTAAGGCTCATCGTTTTCTCTCGTCAGGATTTTGGATAGCTGACCGCCACGATCAGCGAAGGATCGATATTCTTCTCAATACGTTGCAGTGAGATGTCATAAGGACATAGCGTGCCCACCCTGGTGCTTTTGCAGCCGCTGAATCGCCATTCGGTAGTCAGCAGCGGGTTCGTCGCGCTGAGCGGCGTCAACTGGCGGAGCTGATCGAGGCTTTGTGCCTGGAAATAGACGCGAAGGTAGCGTTGCTGACTGTGATTATCACGCCAGCGCTCAAACACCAGGCTGCCGCCGGGCGGAAAGTTGCCGCGCGGGTAGTCGCCCTGCTGCCAGCTAAAGTTGAGCAGCGTGCGCAGGTAAGAGAGATTGATATCGCTGGCGACATACAGCAGCCAGCGGACGTCAGGCGGAGCCCCTTGCGGTTGCCCAGGCTGAAGCGCTTTGACAATTTGATCCAGTAATCTCGATCCCCCCCGGCGCGCGGCAGAAGGCAGATCGTTAGTGTAATCGTATTTTGCGGTGAGCAACGGCATCAGCCTGCCAACCTGCGCAGCGCTGCTGGCATGGCCGAAAGCCACGCGGCTCAGCGGCTGATTTTCACTCCAGGCCAGCCTGATGCTCTCCGCCATCGCGGCCAGCGTATCCAGTCCATCGATAGCCACGCCGCCTTTTGACCAGACGTGAAGTTTCCACGGACGATCGAAGGCGGGGCAGGGAAGGTTGGGCAGGCAAACCGCCTGTCTCAGGAGCGAGATCTGTGGCTGAAGGCGCTGCTGCGCCTGCGCCAGATTTCCACCCAGCGCGGCCAGCGCTTCCTGCTCACTGCGCGCTTTTTCTGCCTCGCTGGCTTTGCCGGGAGGGAGCGAGAAGAGCGGATCGTTTTTTTCCTGCGCATGAACGGGGACGCCGCAGCCGGGAAAAGCCGCTGCAGACCAGGCTGACGCCGTGGCCTGAGTGCGCTGGAGCGGGCTGGCCCGGAGATAAACGTCACCGACAGAGGGGCAGCCTGCTTTCAGCAGGCCAAGCTGGCGATAGCGCTGGCTTTCATAGCGGCCTTTCAGCCATACGGCCGTGTAGCCATGATTGGTCAGATTGCCATCTTCGGTCAGCCAGCGGGGCCACGGCTGCTGGCTACCGGCCTCAATCAGCTGACGATCTCCTGGCGTCGGAGGACGGACGCCATGGCGACTGACTTCCACCACTTTCTCCAGCGTGTACTGCGCGCCGCGTGCCTGGGCAAACGGACTGAGGCAACAAGCGGCCAGCAGGCTGAGCAGAAGAGAGGATCTTACGTTCATGTGATTCAATTGCCTCCGTCAGGTCCGGGGAGTCTGGCCTCACAGTGCCGACTATCCTGGCAGGAAGGCAATCACGCTGGCAATGCAGAAATAAAAAAAGGCCCGCCGAAGCGAGCCTTTTCAGAATCGGTGACCCGTCCTAAATAGCG
>NZ_JRUQ01000088.1 GCF_000773975.1 Erwinia typographi | reverse complement strand
TTCACCGTCGGGGCCGGCAGATGTACATCATCACTATTTACGAAAGTAGATGATATCTGCCCTGTAGTGTTCGTATCGTCAACCAGAATTGCGGCAATTATAACGGTCTCTTCCACTGTATCGGTGAGAGTGGCAGAGGCTTCTCCTTGGTTATTTGTCGTCACCGTGACCGAAGAAGTCCCTGAATCAGAAAACTTTGCGCTTGTCGAACCAGCAGAAAAAATTATATTTTTCCCATTGACGTAAGTTCCCCCAGACATCAGGACGGCATTTACGCTATTAGTGGCTGTTCCATCAGCACTTGCTCCGCTAGTAGCGGTAAGCTCTAATGAATATGCAACCCCGTCAGAAAAATCGCTAAAATAAACCATATAAGCCTCTACAAATATAATGTAATGATCAACAAACAAAGACCATAGAATACACGACCCCATTATTATGGGGAAGTACATTACCTCACCAAGCTGAAATCAGTACGAGACAAATACCTGCTTAATGTAATTCACCGAACCTGATGACTCAGGTAAGGATAGTTCAATATTAACAACTTCAGAGGAAGAATTAACAATATTAACTTCAGCACTGAAATCATCATTAAGTAAAATATCAGCAATCTGTCCCCCATAACCCACAATCATTGCACTACCATTCAAAATTCTCACTCTGACAAGACTAATGTTATTTCCAGGAGTGGCTTTCAAATAAATAGAACAAGGCGTTATTCCATCACAGGGGGCTCCAGTGGAATAATTTATAGCATGAATATTACCATTACCTCTATAATATGGCGAGAAATTTGTCCACCCCCTGACTTCAACATTGACAGAGTTAGTTTCATAAGCTACGACGTCAAATTCACCTTGATAACTTGAATATAATTTAAAATACAATAATCCATTATCATCAATTCTTCCAGTAATAGTTGATATACCTTCAGGAGAAAATAGCACCTCGTTTGAGGTGGTTATTGTGATATCCTTACCAGCTTTACCTTTAACAAGACCATAATTAAATGGGTATACATGTATTGCAGAATAGTCTGTATTAGACGAACCTTTTGTCACAGTAATGTCAATTTCATCATCATTGTTATCATCATCCTTAATAACAACTACAGCCTTATCAGAGCTACCTTTAAAAGACATTGACGCATCAAAAACCTGATAATAGGAAGATAACTCCCCATCACCACTCAAAGAAATAAAGTCATAACCAAGCAAAAAATTGATCCCATTACTAACCCCCCCCGCATCAACAGTAATCACCTTGTAATAAACATGCCCCCCTTTGGAAAAATACACATGAAGTGTGTCGCCCAGAGAGATATCATCATATGGAGTAATGTGAACATATGTTCCATTATTGTTCTTTATTTTCTTCCAAAAAATAACACCATCAACAGCATCAGTAAATTCAGGCGGAGGATATTCCCCCGGATTGTCACCATCGGAAATTATCACAGTGAGATGATCCGATGTACTGACATTGTTTGCAATATCAGTAACCATGTAGTATAGCTCATGAGAACCCACATCGATTTCAGAAGAAATACAAAAAGCTATCGGAAAAACATCACTCAATTCAGTCAAATAATATTCATCAACAACCTTTCCATCCCAATAGATCTTAATGAAGTCAGAAACCATAGCGTTGGAATATTCAGGAATACCAACAAAAACCCCGCCCCCGATTTCAATATCGCTCAAATAAATGATGTTACCTTCGTATGCCTGAGGCAGAACAGGATTATAGAGATCGCTATAAATCATGGGTAAGTACTCCTCTTTAAGTATGACATAATACGCTAAAATATATATAAAAATGGTGTTTAACCATACTAAAAACTAATAATTTATATGTTCATAAATAACTAAGCGCACATACATAGATGAGACCACCATCTCGAAAATTGATCATTCATATATCTAATGAGATAAAAAACGTTGTAAATAACACTCACATTAAATGAAAGCATCGATAATCCAGTCATCCCGTTCCCCAAGACTGTGGTACTATCAAGCCAGCAGCTGTGTTGAATAAATCAAACTCTGCTGGGTTGACGGCTCAGATTACGCCCCCCGTTACCTTATTCGTACCCCTTATAATGGGGTGTTAGCCAACCAGGCCCGGCATGATTATTGCCCCCAGTCGTCCATGCCCCCGGCGGGGGGGGGGGATGTCACCGGGTCTGGTGGGGCGCTGGTAACCGCTAATAGGGGCTAGGTCAGGCACTTTATGCCGGTACCGTCTGTAACGTGGAGCCGGTACCAGCTCCCCATGATTATCTGGTTAACCCGTATAAACAGGGAGACAGAATGACCGAATCCAGCGATGACGAATCCGTCCAGGTCTTTATTGGCGTTGATGCTGGTAAAGATATCCATCACGCAGTTGCCGTTAATCGTTCAGGTAAGCGACTGTTCGATAAAACATTACCCAACGACGAAACCAAACTCAGGTCGCTGATATCTGACCTGAAACAGCATGGTCAGATACTGCTGGTCGTTGACCAGCCTGCCACCATAGGTGCATTACCCGTCGCCGTTGCCCGCTCTGAAGGCGCCCTTGTCGGATACCTTCCCGGGCTGGCAATGCGCCGCATCGCCGACTTGCACGCCGGTGAAGCCAAAACCGATGCCCGCTATGCGGCCATCATCGCTGAAGCGGCCCGTACTCTTCCTCATGCGCTACGCACGCTGAAGCTGGCTGACGAGCAAATCGCCGAACTCTCCATGCTCTGCGGTTTCGATGATGATCTTGCCGCACAGACAACACAGGCCAGCTACCGTATCCGCGGCATGTTGCCCCAGATACATCCGGCTCTTAAGCGCGTTCTCGGTCCACGACTGGCTCACCCGGCAGTGCTCGATCTGCTCCAGCGATATACCTACCCCGAAAAACTCGCTTTACTGGGTGAGAAGACGCTGGTAGCCCAAGACTTTATTGATTCCATTTTATCCCTGATGCAAGTTCCGTTACGCTGCGCGGGTTACAGCTGGGTCAGCAGAGGAGCACGGGCGGTTACCGTAAATGTTAAAACACCCACCCGGGGTGAAATTGCGTATGTGGTAATTAATTCAACAGGACGGAATGTCCTCGGTGAAGGCGAATGGTAAGTCTAAAAACACGGCAATGAGCGCCGTCGTATCTGGCGAAAACTGCATCTGACCGTTGATGCGAAGACGCATGTAATTATATGCGCCGACCCGTCTTTGAACAACGTCACGAGCGCAGAGGCCTTCCCCGGGCTCATCCGGCAGACTCATCGAAATAATCAGGTCAGCAACGGCGGAGGTCGCTTATGGCCCCTAGTTGTGTCACGATTTTCTGCGGAGTAAAAAATCAGCGCCCTCTCCCCTCCGCGAAAGTAAGCTGACTACTGGCCGGATGAGTACGCAGACCGTAACCGTGCAGTAGCCAATTAGCGCTGGAGATGGACAAAGGAATATAACAGTCGCACGATAGCGGAGACGGCCATTTATCAGATAGAACAGCCGTTCGGAGGCCCACTGACGCTACGTGACTACAACGGTCAGGCCGCACATTGTACGTGCATTGAACAAGATGACAAAGGCAGGCATGCAGGAAGCGAGCGTATTGCCTGAAAACCCCACTGGCTACGGGATGTTTACCACAAATTTGATTTGTTCAACAAAGCCCGTAACAACCTGACACTTGAGAACCAGAATCAAAAGGCTGGCCCATAAAACCATCTATTTCTCACGCTCTGTTGGCTGATCTACATGAAAAAATATAGGTGCCTTTATTGAAAGGCTTATGTTCTACTAATCGGACGTTCTACCTAAAAATCGCCCCCTCCCCCAAGATGAGGGAGGGTGTCAATTAAACAGATAAAACTTAAGGTCCAGTGACATTCACATTATAAGTTTTTATTTGATCTTTAATAACTGAATAGTTTACGCCATTAATTGTCAAATTATAAGAGAATGTCGCCCTACCAATACCGATCTTGTTAAAAAAAGAAGGACTAACCTCTTTTTCCATATTGATAGTGAAGTAATCATTAGATCCCCCTGAACCAACATATGAAGAAAGATCCTTGCTCACATTTGCAACAACAACACCATCTGTATTATAACCAGTGACGAAGAAGGTACCCGAGTCAGCTTGAATAAATGGCGTTTCGATTATTGTACCATCATCGAGAGTAACAGGATCTTTCCCATTAAAACGCACCTCAACTAACTGATTATTATTTTGAACTCTGTTGATATAACCATTATTGTTGTCTGCAACAGGTATATCAATACCATTAAGATAAGGATTAGAACCCGCAGAGTTTGCTCGCTGGACCACTACCACACCGATATTTGAAAATGAAGCATTACCGGCAACATCAACGACGGAAACCGCGTATTTATAGGTGCCATTTTGAAATAACTCCTCTCTCCCACTAAGATCAAAAGTTGCATATTGATTTTCTGTAATCGCAGGACTACGAACGACATAATCCCCCCAATAAAGCACAATATCATTAGATGTAGACATCCCTTCCTGACTATTTGTCAGGATTACCGTAACTTCGAGGGTCTCAGAATCGAACACGTCGTCATTGACAATTCCATTTACAGCAGCAGGAAATTTCACACTCGCATCATAAGTGTCCGATAAAATATAAACATCAACACTTGGATCTTCCAAAACCTCCCCAAGATTTGTAGATTCCGCTTCAACAGATACATCCAAACTCAAAGACATGCCCGCTTTAGCGTTCGATAAATCGACAAGAATGTCAGCCGCGCCAGCAACATTCGTTACTGGAGAATTCAACTGTGTAATTTCAACTGATTCCTCACAAGTAACAATAATACTTTCGTTTTGTTGAGGATTATACGCAGAGTCTGTAACCTGCACTTCCAGGCTATATGGAATCACTCCACACCACGAATCAGGCCATGATGATATAGGGTCTAGAATACTTACCAATAAATCTGAATCATTTTTAATTTCATTCATAGTGACACCTCAATTTAAATTTCAAATAAAATTAATTATATACATGTGCAACAAATGCTTACATCACCACTGCATACCCTTCTTTTAATTTCAAGTCAACAGTTCAACCAACTCACAATACATTTATTTTTGTAAATCTGATGTTTAATTCCAGATCTCATTGAATTTTTCATTGTCACCGGAATGAAGCCGCTCCCCCACTCCATTATCTTACAATCGATTAAATAATAGATACTTTCTCAAAGAAAAACGATGGTAACAGGCGACATTCTGGTTTATAACCACCTTATGAGAGGATGAACCGCACCGCGAAGACTGGTACTATATTTATTTATGACAGTATAACTAATCCTATAAAAAATAATTTCCAAGATGCATAGCTACCGCACGTGTTATGCAGAAACATAACAACAGCAATTATTTAAAAAACAACCAACCATCACAATAATGGCAGTTGCTCAAAAAACAACCAACCACTATCATAGATATAGCAGAAAAAAAAACAATAACAACATAAAGAAAGATTTTTTTTAAATAGATAAATCAGCTTTTACTCATTACAGATTCCTTTCAAAGGGAGGTGCATAAAATGACCAATGCCCGCGAGGCAGACAAAGCCCTGTAGGTTAGCATTCTTCCTTTCTGTAATGCCTCTAATTGGTTGAATCTGATGTATACTGCCCTCTTTTGAGATTCTCTCATCGCCAGCTTTAACGTTCATTGTCCCCGTTGCAATTCAGCTCAGGTGTACCGTCATGGTCAGCCCCCCCCTGTGGACATAACCGCTTCCGGTGCCGTGACTGCTACCGTGTGCTCCAGCTCACGTATTCTTATGAGGCCCGTCAACCGGGCGTTAAAGAGCAAATCGTTGAGATGTCCTTAAACGGCGTCGGTGTTCGTGATACCGCCAGAACACTGAAAGTCGGTATCAACACCATCATACGCGCATTAAAAACCTCGCCCCGAAACAGGTGACATCTTCGCCTGCCGCTCATGCTGATGTCGCCCACTGGATGAACAATGGAGCTTTGTTGGTAGCAAGGCCCGACAGCACTGGCTCTGGTATGCATACAATACGCGTTCTGGCTTACACCTTTGACCCACGAACCGATGAAACGAGCCGTGAACTGCTTGCGCTACTCAGCCCTTTTAACACTGGCATGATAACCAGCGAAACTAGGGCAACTATGCCAGAGAAGTGCCGAAGGATAAGCATCTGACCGGCAAGATTTTCACTAAGCGTATAGAGCGTAACAACCTGACGCTACGTACCCGTATCAAACGACTTGCGCGGAAAACGATTTGCTTCTCGCGCTCGGTCGAGATCCACGAGAAAGTTATCGGGGCCTTCATCGAAAAATACATGTTCTACTAACTGGAATCACTACCTCCCCTTCCTTACGGGCTTAAAAATGCCGGCAGCAAAAAAACCGTCTACTCACGTTCTGTCAATCCTTATGACAGTCATCAGCGATATCGGTAAAAATCATATATACCAGTAATTAGAAGCATCACCAGTCTCCTGCCTGTTAGTTCAAATTAATAACACAAAGCACATTGCAATAAAATAATTTCCACAATAAAAAATTCAATTACACTTTTGAAAACAATGTATTAAATTTCATATATACCCCACGCTGACACAAACAGTTCCACACTCATGATTAATCCTAATTAAATATCTTATGTATAGACATTCAATTTTGTACCTTATCAAAAACCACTCTATCCCCTTTATATTTATTTTCAAAATGGTTAAAATCGATCGGTAATGATCTTTTGATAGATATAATCTATCAATATCAAGAATTTGATCGCTCCAGCGTTCCTTTTTTGCTCAACACAAACCGTAACGGTCTGTTATGTAAGTTTATTTCACCTCTTGCTTTGATAAAAAATAACAAATTGATTGTAATATTAAAAAAAATCAAACAATATGCGCTTTACATTTCCATGCCTACATTTAACGGAGATGAAACATAAAAAAACTTTAAGAGACCGCATGCAATGGCATTATTGATATCCTTTATTAAAACGAGAGCATGGGAATTTACTAAAATTCGCCACCGAACTTGCATTATTATTTATCGTTTAAGATTCAGATACAGTAAATAAAAGGAACTTATAATAGTAAAAAATCGTTTAAGATGGGGGCATTTACCCCTTGACCCTGACCCGAAATCCTGCTCCATTCAGAAACAGAATTCCGGCATGATAAACACCCCCCTGAACGGAGGTGGTGCCGATGAAAAAGTCACGATTCACCGAAGAGCAGATTGTCTTTGCCCTGAAGCAGGCCGAGCTGGGGACGTCCGTGCCGGATGTCTGCCGTAAGCTGAGTATCTCTGATGCCACTTTTTACACGTGGCGCAAGAAGTACGGCGGAATTTCCCCTTCTGAACTCAAACATATGCGGCAGCTGGAAGAGGAAAATCTGCGGCTGAAGAGGCTGGTTGCTGACCTCAGCCTCGATAAGGCCATGCTGCAGGATGTGCTGGCAAAAAAGACCTGACGCTGGCACGCCTGCGCGAATGGGGCCGGGACCTGCAGGCACGCTACGGGACCGAGAGGGGTCGAGTCCGTCAAGGTG
>NZ_JRUQ01000087.1 GCF_000773975.1 Erwinia typographi | reverse complement strand
GTCATCACCGCCGCCATAAACTCGGCCGGATAGTGCGCCTTCAGCCACAGCGTCTGGTACGAAACCAGCGCATAGGCGGCTGAGTGAGATTTGTTAAAACCGTAACCGGCGAATTTCTCCACAAGGTCAAAGATTTTGATCGCCAGTTCGCCGTCAACGCCGCGAGACTTAGCGCCATCTTCAAAGCCGCCGCGCTGCTTGGCCATTTCGACCGGGTTCTTTTTCCCCATCGCACGGCGCAGCATGTCCGCGCCGCCAAGGCTGTATCCCGCCAGCACCTGGGCAATCTGCATAACCTGTTCCTGATACAGGATGATGCCATAGGTCGGCTCCAGCACCGGCTTAAGAGATTCATGCTGCCACTGGATGTCGGGATAGGAAATCGCTTCGCGCCCGTGCTTACGGTCAATAAAGTTATCTACCATGCCTGACTGTAGCGGCCCCGGACGGAACAGGGCCACCAGAGCGATCATGTCTTCAAAGCAGTCGGGCTTAAGACGCTTAATAAGATCTTTCATGCCGCGTGATTCAAGCTGGAACACCGCCGTGGTCTCAGAGCGCTGTAGCATGTCGAAGCTTTTTTTATCGTCCAGCGGGATGGCGGCAATATCGAGCGGAGGCTCGCCCTGCTTCTCGCGCCGGGCGTTGATCATCTCCAGCGCCCAGTCGATGATAGTCAGCGTACGCAGGCCGAGGAAGTCAAACTTCACCAGCCCGGCATATTCCACATCGTTCTTGTCGAACTGGGTGACCGGGAAGTTACCGTTCTCATCGCAATAGAGTGGCGCGAAGTCGGTGATCTGCGTCGGTGCGATCACCACGCCTCCGGCGTGCTTACCGGCGTTACGGGTCACGCCTTCCAGCTTGCGCGCCATATCAATCAGCGCTTTAACTTCTTCGTCCGCTTCGTAGACTTCCGGCAGCTGAGGCTCAGCGGCAAAGGCTTTTTCCAGCGTCATTCCCGGCTCTGGCGGGATAAGCTTGGAGATACGATCAACGAAGCCGTAAGGATGCCCAAGCACGCGTCCCACGTCGCGAACCACCGCTTTAGCCGCCATGGTGCCGAAGGTAATGATCTGGGACACGGCCTTACGACCGTACATCTCCGCCACATGCTCAATCACCAGGTCACGTTTTTCCATACAGAAGTCGACGTCAAAGTCGGGCATGGATACGCGTTCCGGGTTCAGGAAACGTTCGAACAGCAGATCAAACTCCAGCGGGTCGAGATCGGTAATTTTCAGCGCGTAGGCCACCAGTGAACCGGCGCCCGAGCCACGGCCGGGGCCGACAGGCACGTCGTTATCCTTCGACCACTGGATGAACTCCATTACGATCAGGAAGTAGCCGGGAAAGCCCATCTGATTGATAACATTCAGCTCAATTTCAAGACGAGCGTCATACTCCGGGCGCTTCTCCGCGCGCACTTCGGCATCCGGGAAGAGGAACTCCAGCCGCTCTTCAAGCCCTTCACGCGATTTCTTCACCAGGAAATCATCGGTGGTCATCTCGCCGGTTGGGAACTGCGGCAGGAAGTATTCGCCCAGCCGGATGGTCACATTACAGCGCTTAGCAATCTCTACGCTGTTAGCCAGCGCTTCCGGGATGTCCGAGAACAGCTCGCACATCTCCTCTTCGGTACGTAAATATTGCTGAGGGCTGTAATTTTTGGGACGTTTAGGATCGTCGAGGGTGAAACCATCGTGGATAGCCACGCGGATTTCATGGGCGTCGAAATCCCCCTCTTCCAGGAAGCAGACCTCGTTGGTCGCCACCACGGGGATGCCTTCAGCAATGGCCAGCTCCACCGCCGCATGTAGCCAGGTTTCTTCATCCTGGCGGCCGGTGCGGATCAGCTCCAGGTAGTAACGTTCAGGGAAATACTGCTGATAAAACGCCAGGCATTCCGCCACCTGAGTATGATTGCCGCGCAGCTGCATTTGCCCAACGTCGCCGCGACGCCCGCCGGAGAGAAGGATCAATCCCTCCCCCAGCTCGATCAGCCAGTCACGATCGATGATCGGACCGGCCGCGCCGTAGCCACGCTGATAGGCTTTTGAGATCAGCAGCGTCAGATTCTGATAACCGGTATTGTTGGCCGCGAGCACCGTCAGCTGGGCCAGGTCGTCGCCCATCGCTTCGCTGCTGACCTTAAAGTCCGCGCCGATAATCGGCTTAATGCCCTGCGCGTGTGCGCCGCCATAAAACTTAACCAGGCCGCACAGGTTAAGGTAGTCTGTGATCCCAATGGCCGGCATCCCCAGCGAGGCGGCTTTTTTCACCAGCGGGACAGTTTTAGCTAGTCCATCTACCATGGAGTAGTCGCTGTGAACGCGTAAATGAATAAAACGAGGTTCGGCCATTTTTGGATCCCACTTAAGGCTGAGGGGTGAAAATTACAAAATCTGTCCGGCTGACGCCGCAACGTCGGCGTCCAGTAACGCATTTCGCACCGGCGCAAAACTCCGGCGGTGATGCGGCGTCACGCCATGCTGCGCCAGCTTCTCCATGTGCAGCGCGGTTGGGTAGCCTTTATGTTGGGCAAACCCATACTGCGGGAACAGCAGGTCAAGCTCGGTCATCTCTCGGTCCCGCGTCACTTTAGCCACAATCGACGCGGCGCTGATTTCGCGCACCAGGCTATCCCCTTTGACTACCGCCTGAGAAGGCATGGCCAGCGCCGGGCAGCGGTTGCCGTCAATCAGCACAAAATCCGGCACAATATGCAGCCCCGCGACCGCCCGCTGCATCGCCAGCATGGTGGCATGAAGAATATTCAGCCGATCTATCTCTTCCGGTTCAGCGCGCCCCAGGCTCCAGCTCAGCGCCTTCTCGATAATCTCATCGTACAACGCCAGCCGCCGTTTTTCCGAGAGCTTTTTCGAGTCGGCCAGCCCAACGATCGGCCTGGCCGGATCGAGGATTACCGCGGCGGTCACTACAGCCCCCACCAGCGGGCCGCGCCCTACTTCGTCCACGCCCGCTATGCAGGTCGCTACAGGATAGATAAAATCGCTCATCGGCAGAGCTCCAGTACGGCCGCTGCGGCCTGCTCATCGGCATTCCAGCGGATTTGATGATGAAGTTCGGTAAAGGTTGCCAGCAGTTGGCTGCGGGTTTCGCCTTCGGCCAGCAAAGGCTCCAGCGCCGCGGCCAGCCGTTCGGGCTGGCACTCGTCCTGCAACAGTTCTTTCACCAGCTCGCGTCCGGCAAGCAGGTTAGGTAATGACACATAGTCCGTCTTCACCAGGCGCTTTGCCAGCCAGAACGTAAAGGGCTTCATGCGGTAGCCGACGACCATCGGGCATTTTGCCAGCATACACTCCAGCGCCGCAGTGCCCGAAGCCAGCAGCGCGGCATCGCTGGCAATCATCGCCTGACGCCCTTTGCCATCCAGCAGGTGCATCGGCAGGTCTGGCGCAACTTCTGCCTTAATCTTCTCAAACTGTTCGCGGCGGCGCGGATTGACCAGCGGCACCACAATTTCCAGCTCAGGCCATTTCTGACGCAGCAGCACGGCCGTTTTCAGGAAGTCGGCGCTGAGCATCTCCACTTCCGCACTGCGGCTGCCGGGCAGCAGGGCGAGACAAGGCGTTCCTTCGGCAATCCCCAGCGCCTGACGCGCTGCGCGTTTGTCAGGCTGGATCGGCATCGCATCGGCCATGGTGTGACCAATGAAGCGGCAGGGGACGTTAAAGCGATCGTAGAAGGCTTTTTCAAACGGCAGGAAGGCCAGTACCAAATCGGTAGCGCGGCCAATTTTGAACACGCGCTTTTGACGCCATGCCCACACGGAGGGGCTGACGTAGTGAATGGTGCGAATGCCTTGCTGTTTGAGGCGCCCCTCAAGCGTGATATTGAAATCGGGCGCGTCAATGCCAACGAAAACATCGGGCTTCAGCGCGGTAAAACGCTGGGTCAGGTCGCGACGTATTTTCAGCAGGCGAGGCAGGCGCCCCAGCACCTCAACAATGCCCATTACCGCCAGCTCTTCCATCTCGTACCAGGCTTCGCAGCCTTCGGCCTGCATCAGCGGTCCGGCTACGCCAACAAAACGGGTGTCTGGATGCTTTTCCTTCAGCGCGCGGATAAGACCGGCACCAAGAATATCGCCGGAGGTTTCTCCGGCGACAAGGGCAATCGTTAAGGGATGCTTTGGCATGAGTTAACGAATTAAACCTCGCGTGGAGCGAGAGAGGAAGTCGTAGAACGGCTGCACTTCAGGATGTTGCCGGGCAATCTCAGCGATTTCAGGCCGGGCCTCTTCCAGCGTTTTATTGCTGCGGTAAAGCACTTTATACGCATTGCGGATAGCATGAAGGGCTTCTTTGCTGAAGCCGCGACGCTGAAGTCCGACCAGATTGATGCCAAACGGCGTGGCGTGATTCCCCTGGGCAATGACGAAAGGAGGCACGTCCTGGGCAACGCCGGAGCAGCCGCCCACCATGACGTGGGCACCGATAATGCAGAACTGATGAACGGCTGTCATCCCACCGATAATGGCAAAGTCATCCACGCTCACATGGCCACCCAGCGTGGCATTATTGGCGAGGATGCAGCGGTCGCCAATAATACAGTCATGGGCAATGTGCGCATTAACCATCAGCAGGTTGTCACTGCCGACTTTGGTCACGCCGTCAGCCTGTGAAGTCCCGCGGTGAATGGTTACGCTCTCGCGAATGCTGTTACGGTCGCCAACCTCAACCCGGGTAGGTTCGCCAGCGTATTTCAGATCCTGGTTAGCCTCACCGATGGTGGCGAACTGATAAATAGTATTGTCTTTGCCAATACGGGTATGACCATTTACCACTACGTGAGATTTCAGGACGGTGCCTTCACCAATCTCAACGTTAGCCCCGATAAAGCAGAAAGGGCCAATCTGAACGCGAGCGCCAATCACGGCGCCCTCTTCAATGACCGAGCTCGGATGGATTACAGCAGTTTCATCAATCACGGATTACGCCTCCCGGCTGCGGGCACACATCATCGTTGCTTCGCAGACAATTTTACCGTCTACGGTCGCCACGCCATTAAAGCGGGTCAGACCACGGCGGGTTTTCTCGAAGGTGACTTCCATGATCATCTGATCGCCAGGCACTACAGGTCGCTTGAAGCGGGCACTGTCAATGCCGGCAAAATAGTACAGCTCTCCCGGCTCCAGTTTACCGACGCTTTTAAACGCCAGAATACCCGTTGCCTGCGCCATAGCTTCCAGAATCAGCACGCCAGGTAAAATCGGCTTACCAGGGAAATGGCCCTGGAAAAACGGTTCGTTTACCGATACGTTCTTCACTGCGCGGAGGAACTTGTGCGCTTCAAATTCAAGTACACGATCGACCAGCAGAAACGGATAGCGGTGCGGCAGCAGTTCAATAATCTCTTCAATCTTCAGAGTATGAGTTTCAGTAGTCAAAATACTCTTCCTGTCCTAAAAAATTCTGATGGCATCAATAACACGGCCTGCAAAGATCGCGAAATCTTCTGCAGGCCGCAAATCGTTTTCCGTGCGCCGGGCTTCCATGCTTAGCATTCTAATAATACCCTGTTGGGTAATGAAAGCCGGTCAAGGTGCTGGTAAGTCGCTCAGTCCTTATCGACCTTGCGTTCGATGTTTTTTAAGCGCTTGCTTATTTCATCGATATTCATCACCAGCGCTGCCGTTTTGCGCCAGGTTTTGTTGGGTTGCAGCGGAATCCCGGAAGAGTATACCCCAGGTTCGGTGATTGGTCGCATGACCATTCCCATTCCGGTGACGGTAACTTTGTCACAAATTTCCATGTGGCCATTAATTACGCTGGCACCGCCAATCATACAGTAGCGGCCGATTTTCAGGCTGCCCGCCATGATGACGCCACCCGCAACGGCGGTATTGTCGCCAATCATAACGTTATGTGCAATCTGGCACTGGTTATCAATGATAACACCATTCCCAATCTGAGTGTTATCCAACGCACCGCGATCGATGGTGGTGCAGGCGCCAATCTCGACGCGATCGCCGATAATGACCGTTCCCAGCTGAGGGATCTTCACCCAATTGCCACGATCGTTGGCGTAACCAAAGCCATCAGCACCGATCACCGTACCGGACTGAATCAGGCAGCGCTCGCCAATCTGAATTTCGTGATAGACGGTAACGTTGGCCCAGAGACGAGTCCCGGCACCGATACGGCTATTTTTACCGACGAAGCAGCCGGGGCCAATAACCACGTTATCACCCAGCTCCACGCCGGATTCAATCACCGCATTTGCGCCAATAGCAACATTGGCACCCAGCTTAGCGCTGGCATCGATCGCCGCGCTGGGCGCGATATCTTTCGCCGGCTGCGGCGTGGTATCCAAAATTTGCGCCATGCGTGCGTAGGTCAAATAAGGATCTTTAACCACCAGCGCTGCGCTATTAACAAAGTCCAGATCCGCTTCCGTCAGCACCACGGCGGAGGCCTTACAGATGCCGAGCTGCTCGCGGTAACGGCTGTTAGAGAGAAAAGTGATTTGACCTGATTGGGCGGATTGCATAGAAGCAATGCCGGAGATGACGAGTTCGCCATCTCCGTGCAATTCTGCATCCAACTGCTGGGCTAAATCAGCCAGTCGAATTGAAGACATCGATTATTTAACCTGTTTCAGAACATCAGCGGTGATGTCTTTAGATTTAGCGGCATACGCCACAGCATTCGCATCAATAACAACGTCGTAACCTTCATCATCCGCTACTTTCTGCACGGCATCCTGAATACGGCTCAGGATTTTGTTACGTTCTTCAGCCTGGCGACGACGATTATCCTGCTCGAAAGCCTGAGCTTTAGAAGAGAAGGCTTCACGCTGCGCCATTACGTCTTTTTCCATACGGCTGCGTTCGCTAGCCTTCATGGTAGAGCCGTCACGCTGCAATCTCTGCATTTTAGTTTGCAGATCGCGTTCCATACCCTGTAGCTCAGTTGCACGGCCTTTGAACTCATTTTCAAGCTGTTTAGCAACGGTTGCACGCGCCGGTAACTGTTGGAAAATGCTGGAAACGTTCACCACTGCAATTTTATCTGCAGCCTGGGCACCGGCGGAAACTGCCAGAGCGATAGAGAGGCCTGCGGCACACAACAACTTTTTCACTATAAACTCCTTACCATCAACGTTTGTGTCCTGGACACATGTGTTACGCGTTAAGGCAACCACAACGGGTTGCCTGTAAACGGCGCGATACTGACTTAACCGCTTCCTTACTAAACCAAGTTACCAGGTTTTACCAATGTTAAACTGGAACTGCTCGGCTTTATCTCCATCATACTTTTTAAACGGCTGGGCGTAAGAGAACACCAGTGGCCCCAGTGGCGACATCCACTGCAACGCCAGACCAGCCGACATACGGATATTGCTCGGATCGCTGTAGTCAGGAATGCCAGCCGCGCGCGTTTCGGCGGTGTTTTCCCACTTGGTATCCCACACTGTACCGGCATCAACAAACAGCGATGTACGGACAGAGTTAGCATACTTCTCGCTCAGGAACGGCGTCGGGGTGATCAGCTCAGCGCTGGCCGTAGCCATCGCGTTACCGCCCACCGCATCGCTGGAATCACACAGGGTTCCCGTTGAGCAAGTATCCGAACCATTGTTGTAATAAGCCGCTTTCGGACCGATGGTGTTCGAGCGGAAACCACGCACGGTGCTGGAACCACCGGCATAGAAGTTCTCGTAGAACGGCAGTTCTTTACCGCCCAGGCCATCGCCGTAGCCTACTTTACCACGCCCTAACAGCACCCAGGTACGATCCTGGTTCAGCGGCATGTACTGTTGCGTATCCAGCGTTGCTTTGTAGAAGTTGTTATCAGAGCCAGGAATGGTCACTTTACCGTTCAGGTTGGTACGGTTACCCGACGTTGGGAAGAACCCGCGGTCAAGGTTGTTGTAAGTCCAGCCATAGTTAAAGGTAAAGTCATCGGCAGAATAATCAGCATCGCCGGTTAAGTCTGGGTGCTGCCCCACAGAATTCAGATAGCGGAACATCGCTATCTGCGGCTGCATATTGGACAGATCGTTGTGAACGTAGCCCAGACCAACACGCAACGTGTTGTTTTCGTTAACCGGGAAGCCCAGCGTGCCGTCTAAACCATAGCTTTTATTGGTATAGTCAGACAGGTCAGCATCATCAGCTTTAAAGTCGTTATAGAAAATTCGACCGCCAAGGCTCACACCGTCAACCGTGAAGTACGGGTCGGTCAGTGAGAATTCAGCATAGGTCTGATAATCGTTTTTCGTACCGCTGATACCTACGGTATTACCGGTACCCAGCCAGTTATCCTGGGTAACGCCGACCTGGAAGCTTACGCCACTTTCGGTGCCGTAGCCGACGCCGAAGTTGAAAGTCCCGGTGTTGCGTTCTTTCACCTTATACACGACGTCAACCTGGTCTGGTGACCCCGGTACGCGCTGAGTATCGGTGTCCACGCTCTCAAAATAACCGGTACGATTCAGACGCTCTTTACCCTGATCGACCAGGTCGCTGCCCAGCCATGCGCCTTCCATCTGGCGCATTTCACGGCGCAGCACGGAATCTTTCGAGGTATCGTTGCCTTCAAAGCGCACTTTACGCACGTAGTAACGGTTGCCCGCGTCTACGTTAACGTGCAGCTTAACGGTTTTATCCGCATCGTTGATTTCCGGCTGCGTGACGACACGAGGATAGGCGTAGCCATAGCGGCCCAGCATCTTCTTAATGTCATCTTCCATTTTGGTGACTTTAGCGCCGTTATACAGCTCGCCTGGCTGGATCTTCGTCAGCGCTTCAACTTCCGCTGAGTGACCCGCCATGCTGCCATTGACAACCACGCCGGAAAGCTTGTACTGATCGCCCTCGGTCACGTTGATGGTGATGTAGATGCCTTTTTTATCCGGCGTCAGGCTGACCTGAGTCGAATCGATATTGAAACGAGCGTAACCCCGGTCGAGGTAGAAGCTGCGCAGGGTTTCAAGGTCACCCGCCAGTTTCTGCTTCTGGTATTTACGATCGCCAACCACGTTCCACCACGGCACTTCATCGCGCAGCTGGAAGCGTGAGATCAGCTCATCGGAGGTGAACGCTTTGTTACCTACTACGTTGATCTGCTGAATCTTGGCTGACACGCCTTCGGTAAAGACCAGCTTAAGATCGACGCGGTTACGAGGCAGCGGCGTGACGACGGCCTTCACGCTTGCGCTGTATTTACCCACGCTGTAGTAGAAATCCTCAAGCCCTTTCTCAATGGATGAGATGGTGGTGCGGTCAAGGGCTTCGCCCACGCGCACGCCTGAAGCTTCCAGATTCTGCTTAAGCATGTCATCTTTCACCGCTTTATTACCGGAGAAGGTGATGCTGGCAATCGTTGGGCGCTCTTTCACCTGCACGATCAGCGTGTCGCCGTCGCGCAGGACCTGTACGTCTTCGAAGTTCCCGGTCGCGAAGAGAGCACGAATAGTATTACTGATATCATCATCGGAGATGGTATCTCCCACGCGGACAGGCATACTCAGCAATGCCGCGCCGACGGCGACTCGCTGCAGGCCTTCGAAATGAATATCCTTCACTACGAAGCCGTCTGCCGCGTATACGGTAGCGCTGCTAAACAGCAGCGACGCTATGAGCAACTTTTTCATCGCCATCGTTGTTATGCATTCTTCCTAACTGGTTCTCACGGATAGCCAGACTTAAGACCGACTAAAGACGCGAGAAATCATTGAATAGTGCAAGCCCCATTAACAGCACCAGCAAAATCGAGCCAATGCGATAACTGAAGTCCTGAACTCGCTCAGACACCGGCCCACCCTTGATCTTTTCGATCGCCAGGAACAGCAAATGTCCACCATCTAATACCGGCAGCGGGAACAGATTGATAATCCCAAGGTTCACGCTGATCAAAGCGAGGAACATCAGGTAGTAAATCAAACCATATTCCGCCGACATCCCAGCTCCCTGGGCGATTGAAATCGGCCCGCTGAGATTGTTTAACTTCACTTCGCCGACAATCAGTTTGCCCAGCATATTGACCGTGAGTTTCATCAGCTGCCAGGTTTTGGCACTCGCCTCACCGATCGCTGCAAACGGGCCATACTGACGTATCGTTTTAAACTCGTCCGGCAGAGGAATAATGCGCGGGATCACCCCCGCAAACCCTTCCGGCTTACTGCCCGGCTTGACGTCTGGCGTCAGCGTTAGCGCAACTACACTGCCCTGTCGCTCAACCTCAACCGCCATCGCTCTGCCCGGATTATCGCGGACCAGCGTGACAAAACGCGGCCACTTGTCCAATGGCTGACCATCGACTTTAACGATCCTGTCGCCCGCTTGCAAACCCGCCTTGCTTGCTGCCGAGTTGGTTTGCACTTCTGCCAGCACCGTTTCAACCTGTGGTCCACGCGGCATAATGCCGAGTGACGCTACCGGATCCTGCTTATCCGGTTCAAACTGCCAGTTGCGCAGATCGAGCCGCTTCTCACTGAGCTGGGAGGAGCCAAATTGCGCCACGCTGAACGTCGTTTGCTGGTCGCCAATTTTTGACACCAGCGCCATACGCACAGCATCCCAGTCAGGCGTTTCGATACCGTCTACGGCTTTAAGTTCCATCCCAGGCGTAATTTGAGCTACTGCGGCCGGCGAACCGCTTACTATTTCACCAACAACCGGACGAACGCCAGGGACACCGATGATAAACACCAGCCACCAGGCGAAAATAGCAAAAAGAAAATTCGCGGCAGGGCCAGCAGCAATGATGGCCGCGCGCTGAGCAACGGTTTTATTATTGAAAGACTGATGGCGAAGTTCCGGCGGCACGCTTTCAACACGCTCATCAAGCATCTTGACGTAGCCGCCGAGGGGGATCAGAGCAATGACATATTCCGTTCCCTGCTTATCACGACGACGCCAAAGCGCCTTACCGAAACCGATAGAGAAGCGTTCAACTTTGACGCCACAGCGACGGGCCACCCAGAAGTGGCCAAATTCGTGCACGGTAATCAGTATGCCGAGGGCAACGATAAAGGCCCCCAGGCTCCAGAGAATGCTCAGCATAAAATCCCTTATAGCGTCCTGAAGACCAGCAGCAGCAGGCAGGCAAACACCGGAACGGCAGCGGTCAGGCTGTCGATACGGTCCAGAATCCCGCCATGTCCTGGGATCAGATTTCCACTGTCTTTAATTCCGGCCTCGCGCTTGAACATGCTCTCAGTTAAATCACCCAGTACCGAAGCCAGCGCGGCCACGAGTGAGCAAATCAGCAGGATGGCAGGAGAGATGGTCAGCGGGGCCCAAAGACCAAAGAGCCAGGCTATCAGCGCGGAAGTCAGTAGTCCGCCAAAGAATCCTTCCCAGGTTTTCCCCGGCGAGACCTTCGGCGACAGCTTATGTTTACCAAACAGGCGGCCAAACATGTAGGCCCCTGAATCTGCGCCCCAGACCAGCAGCATCACGTAGAGCAGCCACCAGGCGCCAGCGAAATGGTCAGTGTCATAATGATACTGCCGCAGCGTCAACATGCCCCAGAAGAAGGGGACAATGGTCAGAACACCGAACAGCAGACGAAGAGGACGGGAGGAGCGCCAGAAAGAAGCGGAACCCGGATAGCCGAGCACCAGCAGCAGCGCGACGATCCACCAGCACAGCGCGGCCCAAAGCGAGCCGGCAACCTGGAACAGATGCACAGAATGCTGCCAGTCAGGCAGAGTGAACATCATAAAGGCGAGGAGCAGCCCACAGAGGACTGCCAGCCAGATGCGTTGCGACCTGGAGGTAAAACCCGCGAATTGTCCCCACTCCCAGGCAGCAAACATGCACACCGCCAGAGTCACCATGGCAAATCCAGCAGGCGGCAGCAGAAACAGCGCTGCAATCACAATCGGGATCAGTATAAACGCGGTAATCAGGCGAGACTTCAGCAAAGATTACCCCCAGTGCGCTCAGGCGCCGCCGGGTGCTGCACCGCCAAAGCGACGCTCTCGTTGTGCAAACGCATTCAGTGCACCTTCAAAGACTTGTTCATCAAAATCAGGCCAGAGAACATCGGTAAAATAGAACTCCGCATAGGCAATCTGCCACAGCAAGAAGTTACTGATTCGATGCTCTCCCCCTGTCCTTATTACCAGATCCACGGGAGCCAGTTCATTGAGGCAGAGATGCCGATCGAGGGTTTCTTCCTCAATCTGGTCGGGACGGAGTAACCCCTCCTGCACCTGCTCTGCTATTTTTCTGACGCCATGAATGATATCCCAACGTCCGCCATAATTCGCGGCAATGTTGAGGGTTAGTCCATTATTTTGCTGAGTAAGTTCCTCGGCGCGGCGTATGCGCTCTTGCAAACGGGGATTAAAGCGACCAAT
Organism: Erwinia typographi; assembly: GCF_000773975.1. Lineage (GTDB taxonomy): Bacteria > Pseudomonadota > Gammaproteobacteria > Enterobacterales > Enterobacteriaceae > Erwinia > Erwinia typographi. The sequence goes on along the minus strand of NZ_JRUQ01000087.1, from coordinate 3,554 downwards.
GTCGCCAATCACCCGCAGGCGAACATTGTGTTTGTGCAAACTTTTTACTTCGCTGTCGAGCGCCCAGACGAACAGCTCCATCAGCGCCATCACTTCCTGCGGCGGACGGTTCCAGTTTTCACTGCTAAAAGCATACAGCGTCAGCGCACTGAGCTTGTTGCTGACGGCGAAACTTACCGCGCGACGCACTGACTTCACACCGGCTTTATGGCCCGAGATGCGCAGCTTGCCACGGTTTTTGGCCCAGCGGCCATTGCCATCCATAATGATGGCCACATGACGGGGATTTTCCCCTTGCAGGTCATCGGTTTGTAGTTGATTTTCGGACGACATAACGCGTAATGATTTCCTATGATCAGAAATACAACGGCTTCTGAAATATCTTACCCGCTCGACGTAAAAAAGCCGTGTCACACACGGCCAGCAATACCGCTTCATCGCAACGTGCTACCGCAATTAGCGGGCAAAGACTATACCATCTCCGCCCTCGCCTCACAAATGGCGGCACGCTAATTAGCTGAATTACCGAACTTCAGGGAAGCGAGACAGTACCGCCTGAGCGGCGGAGCGCGCCTGTCGGTCGATCTCCAGCACGGCCTCAACGCTGTCCGGTTCTGCGCAGCAAAGCGCTTCCAGCACGGCCGTATTCACCGCGGCAATATCGGTAAACCGAATTTGCGAATCCAGAAACGCGGCTACCGCAACCTCATTGGCGGCGTTCAGCGTAGTCGTTGCGGCCTGCCCGGCAGAACAGGCGTCAATCGCCAGCTTCAGGCAGGGATAGCGAGCGAAATCCGGCTCTGCGAAAGTCATCGCTCCCATGCGGGTGAAGTCCAGCGGCGTAGCGCCGGACGGCACTCGCTCCGGCCAGGCCATCACATGGGCAATCGGCGTGCGCATATCCGGTGACCCCAATTGCGCCAGCACGCTGCCATCGCGATAACGCACCATCGAATGGATCACCGATTGCGGATGCAGGATGACTTCCATTTGCGCATCGGTCGCATTAAACAGCCAGCGGGCTTCAATATATTCCAAACCTTTATTCATCATGGTGGCGGAATCAACGGAGATTTTTCGCCCCATTGACCAGTTCGGATGCGCGCAGGCCTGATCGGGAGTCATGCTCTCGAGCAGGTGTAGCGGCGCGTCACGAAAAGGGCCACCCGACCCCGTAAGAATAATGCTATCAATGCCATTATCTTCCAGAGGAGCGTATCCTAATTGCTGCTGGAGTGAAGCGGGTAAACTCTGAAAAATAGCATTATGTTCGCTGTCTACCGGCAGCAGCTGGGCCTTTGACGCGCTGACCGCCTCCAGAAAAAGCTGGCCGCAGGTGACCAGCGACTCTTTATTTGCCAGCAGAACCTGTTTTCCGGCGCGGATAGCGGCCAGCGTAGGCATTAATCCTGCCGCCCCCACAATCGCCGCCATGACCTGATCAACCTCATCCAGCGCGGCCAGATCGCAGGCTGCCTGCTCGCCGCTTAGTACCTCGGTGGCAACGTTCAGGCTTTTCAGCCGTAGCCGCAGCGCCGCCGCCGATCTTTCGTCAGACATCGAGGCATAGGCCGGACGGAAGGCCAGACACTGTTCAGCCATCAGCTCAACGTTGTGCCCGGCAACCAGCGCCTTAACGGCAAACCGCTGAGGATTAGCCCGAACTACCGCCAGCGTGCTGGTACCGATAGAACCCGTCGAACCGAGGATCGTCAATTGCTTCATGAGGTTGCTCTGCGTCATCACCGGCGGCAGGCGGCGATTTGCCCCTGCCGTCAGAAAAGAGAATAAATGCAAAACGCCGTAAGACTGACCACTCAAAAGAACGGCAATCTGTACGGCGTTTCATCGGATCAGTGAAGGACTCAGAAGTCCATCAGCTCCGCTTCTTTGTCTGCCAGCGCTGCATCAACTTTCTTGATGAAGACGTCGGTCATTTTCTGGATATCATCCTGCGAGCGACGCTCATCGTCTTCGCTGATCTCTTTATCTTTCAGCAGGGCTTTCACTTTGTCGTTCGCATCGCGGCGAACGTTACGCACGGACACGCGGCCCTGCTCTGCTTCACCACGGACGACTTTGATCAGGTCTTTACGACGCTCTTCGGTCAGGGCTGGCAGCGGAACGCGAATATCGCTGCCTGCTGAGCTTGGGTTCAGGCCCAGGTCAGAAGTCATGATCGCTTTCTCAACAGCCGCGCTGACTGAACGGTCAAACACGTTGATTTTCAGGGTGCGTGAGTCTTCTACCGTCACGCTGGCCAGCTGGCGCAGCGGCGTTGAAGAACCGTAGTAGTCAACCATAATGCCATCAAGAATACTCGGTGAGGCACGGCCGGTACGGATTTTGCTGATATGGTTTTTAAACGCTTCCACGCATTTGTCCATGCGCGTTTCAGCATCTTTTCTGATTTCGTTAATCACGTTGGAACCCTTGGATTCTGGTTACCAGGCAGGCCCTGTCTGGCAGAGCCCGTTTGAACAATAGTCTTCATCGCTTCTGATTGTAGTGCGCTACGCACCACAATGGCAGAATATACCTCATTTTACGCAGTGACTGATATTATTGCGTAATCAGAGTGCCTTCTTTTTCGCCCATTACCACGCGGCGAAGTGCGCCAGGCTTGTTCATGTTGAAGACGCGAATAGGCAGCTTGTGGTCTCTGGCCAGCGTGAAGGCGGCCAGATCCATCACCTTCAGCTCTTTCTCCAGTACGTCAGCATAGCTGATCTGTTCGTACAGGGTCGCATCCGGGTTTTTCACCGGGTCGGCAGAGTAGACGCCGTCAACTTTGGTGGCTTTCAGCACCACGTCGGCTTCGATTTCGATGCCGCGCAGGCAGGCTGCGGAGTCGGTGGTGAAGAACGGGTTACCTGTACCGGCGGAGAAGATCACTACGCGGTTGTTGCGCAGCAGGCTGATGGCCTCCGCCCAGCTGTAATTGTCGCACACGCCATTCAGCGGGATCGCGGACATCAGACGGGCGTTCACATAGGCACGATGCAGAGCATCACGCATTGCCAGACCGTTCATTACGGTCGCCAACATGCCCATATGGTCGCCAACAACGCGATTCATTCCAGCCTGCGCCAGGCCAGCGCCACGGAACAGATTGCCCCCCCCGATAACCACACCCACCTGAATGCCCAGTTCTACCAGCTCTTTGACTTCCTGAGCCATACGATCCAGTACGCTTGCATCGATACCGAAGCCTTCGGCACCTTGCAGCGCTTCGCCACTCAGTTTAAGCAGGATACGTTGATATACAGGTTTTGCATTGGTCGCCATGGTGTTTTTTCCTGGATGGTTTGGTCGATGTGAGGAGTTAAATCTGGGCTATCATCCTCTTAGCACCGGAGAAATGCTATTGGGATGAGACTGAAAATGGGTGGTACTTAAGCCAAAATATTTCAGGGTACAGAACGGCGGCAAGCGAGTGCATCTCTGGCGATTACTCAAGTAAGTGGCCGGAAGACGCCCGGTCGACAACGCCGCTGCGGCCTGAAGCATTAAGGCCTGCAAGGCAGACAAAAAAGAACCGCCGATTGGCGGTT
>NZ_JRUQ01000086.1 GCF_000773975.1 Erwinia typographi | reverse complement strand
AATCTATGTACAGGCTCGTAACTCTTTCATCGACATCTTTTGGCCAGTCAGGATCAAGGAACTGTTCATTTTTAATAACTTTAGCGATATCTACCGTTTCCTTCTGAATGCCAAAAATGGCTTCGGCTATATATCCTGTCATGATGACATTTTTTGCTATAAGTTCCAGTTTCTGGTCAAGCGTCATTCTGTCGGCATCCTTGTTGATTCGGTTCTCGTAAACACTGAGTCCGATCTTCAACATTTCGAGCACGAATGCAGCCCTGTTTGCTGTATCGCGACTTTCTCCATCAGCGAGTTTCTGTTCGACGTGGTAATCAACCTTCTCCAGAATAGAAAGAGGAACAGTTACGTTTACCCGGTTTCTTTTGCTTAAGTTTTCGTATTCCATATTTTGGCCTTCTTTTAGCGGATGAGCCACGTTGCCCGGTTGTTCCAGTTTTATCACTTTCCGGCACGTCAGGGAAGCTTTTATGGACACCCAAAGGACACCATTTGGATACCATAAGGCGACCACTGGCTAATTATCAAGCGATAAATGGTATCCATAAGGACACCATGTGGCGTCTCATGAGCGCAAAACCATCATAACCATATGAATTTAAGAAAGACCCCATTTGGCTACTTACAGGGCGCCAGGAGGCGCCTTGTAAGCAGCCCTTTGGACACCACTAAAATGATTAATTTTCATACGATTTTTAGTCATACTACTGTTTCTGAACGGAAAAACCTGCAAAAAAACTTTTGCGAGTGGTGTGGTTTTATTTCGTCTTAATTTTATTTTCCTGGTATAATCTCTGCACGCCCTTTTCAAAACCGAGGCCCACATGCGGATATTTTTCTGCGTTGCCGCCCTGCTGGCATCAGGCATCTTTCCATTAAATGTGATGGCGGACTGTTTTTACCGTGCCGGGGTCTGGTATCAGATTGACCCGGATTATCTCCGTGCCATAGCCTGGCAGGAATCCCGTTACAACCCCGGCGCCATAAACAGTAACCGCGACGGGAACGGAAAAATCACCAGTACCGATTACGGCGTCATGCAGATTAACAGTATGACCGTGAACGGATTCCGGCGGGAATACCCCGGACTGACCACACAGAAGCTGCTGGACGATCCGTGCCTGAATATTTTTGTGGGAGCGATGGTGCTGCGCCGTAATATGAACCAGTATGGCGCATCATGGCTGGCGGTGGGGATGTACAACGCAGGGGTAAAAAACAGAAAGGAAACTATCGCGAACCGTCATAAATACGCCATGCTCATCGACAGCCATTACAAACGGATCAAAGCGGGCAGCATACCGAGGACGGAGATAGGAGAGTGACTGTGTATTATCCGGTTGAGTAAAGAGAAAGCCCCGCCCGCTGTCGTCACACTAATTTTTCAGTCCGGTGCCATGAAAATAATTTTAATCACCACAAATATAATAACCACCCGGTAATTTATCATATGTTTTATTTCCGCAGTTAAAATAAAAACACCAGACAACCCGGTCGACTCAGGTTCAACCAGGTTATCCGTTACCGGTTCGATGCCGGAAACGGATAACAGCGCGGCATAAAAAAAGGGGCCGTATGGCCCCGGCTATCATTCAGTCTGATAAAGAATTTTATTTATTTCCGTCTGCACCGCAAAACCGTTGCGGTGAAAATAGTGCCCCTCTTTCCACAGTTCGCCACGTTTCAGCATCTCCGGCGTTTTTTCTTTCCCGGTAAACGCATGACCGTATTTCTGCATAAAAATGACATTGGCTTTTTCTTTCAGTCGCCCGCTGTATTCGCGCTTAGTGAAAACGTACCCCACCCCGCCATAAATTTCATTAAACCGGGAGCGGCAGGAAACGGCCAGATCCTGCATACTGTCAAAATAACTGTCGCGGTATTTATCTGTTATAGCTTTTACCCGTTCTTCCGTCACCCCGTCCGTCCACTTAATGTTAACGCAGTCGCAGCTGCGCGTTGTTACGGAAAATTTAAAGCCGGGGAAAGCCTTTTTTAATTCCCGGCGGATATTAACGGCAACCTGAACCGCGCCGTTTTTTTCCTGTGACAGATGTTTATATTCCGGGGCGGCTTTCAGGTAGTCTGTTTCTGCCCGGTATACCGTCACGTCTGCGTCCTTATTGTCTGCCGCCGGACGGGACTCATACGGGTTATGCATGTGCATGATGGTGATCCTCTCAGTCAGTGTCACTGCAACCGGTTGAACGTAACCAGCCAGTCGGTGTATTCCGTACAGCTCAGCAGCGGGCTTATCCGCGTCAGGTTAACAGCCACGCCGTTCATCACCAGGATGCGCTCGATCGTGGTAAACACATCCTCTTCCGGCGCCAGTGGAAACCACAGGTTGTAATTGCTGCCGGTCAGCAGCGGATGATTGCAGAAATGAATGCCCCGGCCGCGTGACGTGTGGGTCTCCAGCACCGTCAGCACGCCCCGTCCGGTTACCGCCGGTTCCCCGGCGGCCTCCTGCGTTGTTGTCCTTCCGGTGAGTTCCATGATCGCCCCTACCATTCGTATACAGGCCAGCCGGGCAGCACCGCTGCGCCGATTTCAAACTGGATATGCTGCACGTCATAATCCCGCGCCACCGTATCCAGCATGAGACACAGCGCGGCAGACAACCCGTTTTCCTCCAGCCGGTCGCAGGCATCAGGGCAGGCATTCAGGCGGAAAATAAAGCCGCCGGAGGTTTCATGCAGCCAAAGCCAGTCATCTTCCTCCGGCGCTTCCAGCCCGTGCAGCATGGTCAGCACGGCGTCATCTTCAAAGGTCATATGTGACGCACTCAGCAGCAGACAGCGGACGATTTCAGGCCCGCGATCACCGGCTTCAGTCATCCCGTGCTGTGGTTTTTTCAGCGAGTTATTCATGCGGCAGGTTCCTTCTGGTTACGGACAGCAGTCATGAACTCCTGCCACTGGGCGAAGCGCAGCGCCGGAACGTGCGCGTTTTTTCCGGCCTTCAGGCCATTTACAAAGGCTTTCGCGTGTGCGAGGATTTCCGGGTCATATTTCATACTCATTATCCTGTGAGCTGTTGTGACAAACGGTCAGAGCCTCCCAGCTCTCTGACCAGTGAAGAAGCCGGGCCTGCGCCCGGCTTTTTTACGCCTGCTGTTTCCCCTCCCCTGACGTTGCGTTTTTAACCCGGACATCAGCCAGCGCCGCCGGGATAACCGTGTAGCCGGTATCGAACTGAAACACCGCTACCGGCCAGCCGTCGGCCATGTAAACCGTCAGCGGCTCAGGCAGGTCACCCGGCTCGCGGATTTCGTCCAGATGGCTCAGCTCCTGCCACTCAATACCCGCCCAGCCGTTAAATTTGCCGTGTTCCCGGATGTGGGCGCAGAGGTCAGAAAACTGGCCGCCGGTCAGCCCGCTGGTGTTGACGTCGTGTGTCTGCATGCTGTTTTCTCCTGCTGGTTGAGGGACTGCCCGGCCATGCCGGACAGACCGTGTTTTGATTCAGGCCACGTCTGCGGTGAACATCGCGTGCCCGGCAGCCAGCTGCACGCGCAGGTGACGCACCGCGTAATCCCAGGCTGCCTCGCCCAGGTCACCAAAATTCGCCAGCACAAACTCACCGGCGGCCACCCAGGCACTGACAGCGGCCAGCGGCAGCAGCGGACGGGACAATGACCAGTCAGTGACCGTTGCGCACAGCGCCTCTGCCAGGTTGCAAAGCGTGCCCGCCAGCAGCTCCGCCCGCTCATCCAGAGGCATCCGCTGCTCACGCAGGGAAACCAGCTGTGCCAGACCGTCAGCCATCACCGGGCTGAAGCTCTTAAGCCCATATCTTTCCGAGGGTTCCTGAGCGGCGGTTTTGACGTTGACGTTGTGTGTGTTCATGCTGTATCTCCCCTGTAGGTGGTTATGTTTATCTCTCGTCGGGACCTTTCGCGGCGAAGGGCGAAGTTGCGACGGATGACAGATGAACGCAGGGGCGTCACCGCAGGCCGCAGCGCAAGCGAGCAGAGCGAGTGCGAACGGGCGAGGAACGGCGAAGCGGACCCTTGCGGGCAGATGGCAGACGGTGCGACGAACAGCCCTCCGCGTAAGGACTGATGAGAGATGGCCACCGTACCCGGAAAGAGAATGAACACACCCGGACCACCGGAACGGGGGGACGACATGAGAGCACCGGCAGACTTACCGCCGGTGTGGTGAAAGCGGCGCGGCCGGTACGGCCGCAGCAAGCGCCAGGTGTTGCGTCAGGATGGAAGCCCGACAGGGCAGAGACAGCCCGCTGGCTCTGTGCAACGCACGACAGCCGTGTCCCGCAGGGATGACGCCCGCACCAGGACAGCGGAAAGGTTCAGTAAGGAAAACAGGAAGAGAAAGGAAGGTCAGGGAAGAAGGAATAACAGCATGTGGTATCAGCCCCGGAAAAGGCACAGCACGCGGACGGAAAAAAGCAGCGCGTCAGCGCTGCCTGTATCCGGTGCCGGAACGGCACGCGGGGTTACCGGCCGGTCAGCTCCTGGCTGAAGATATCTGCAATTGTGGCGCCATAATGACGCCCCACAACAGCCCCTTCCGCCAGCGCCAGGAGGATAACGACTGAGAGACTGATTAATTTTTTACTTTTCATGACTGACTTCGTTATCAGTGACCGGCCCGTTAAGGGTATTGATCAGTCTGTGTGCCACATTCAGCGCGGATCGATCAAATCCACCACGACAGACAGTATCTCATCCATGATGTGAGGCTCTACTTTTGCCGCATAGGTTGCCCTGCGGGCGCTGAGATCGAGAGAGCGCAGCTGGTAGCAGAGTGCCACCCCGGTGACGTTTCCCGTATCGGTACTGTCACCGTCCAGATATACCGTCACTGCCCTTGAACGGCCGGCCGCACCGCCACTGGTGACCGGGATGCAGACGGCAGTCCCCAGGGCAGCCACAAGCTCACGCGGTGAAATGACCAGATAGTAGTGCGGCCCCCTGAACTCCCGACCCTCGACAGGATCACCGTTGATGTGCCAGATCTCGCCTTTCTGCGGTACCCTGCGCGTCACCATCAGATGGCCTCCCTGCCCTGCGGCGCATCTCCGGCACCATCGGCCACGGCCGCATTAAATGCCCGGATTTCCGTTTCATCAATCCCGGCCAGCAGCTGAGAGAGCGTTTTTCTTCCACGCGCCACGCGTCCGGACGGTCTGATGCTGACCGCCTCGCCCTCGGCCGTCACATCCAGTTCGATCCCCACGGCCCATCCGGCCTTTGCCGCAATTTCACTCGGTATGGTCAGAATGACCGCACCACCCTGCTGACGTAATCGTGTTGAGGCCATAACCCCTCCGCAAGTGTAACTAAGTCACACAACAATAACACAGGTAACACAAAGTGCAACTTAATTTACTGCGTTCCTTCAGGCTGAACCGGAAAGCCGCATCGCCGCCTGAATTTCTGCCGGACGGGTCAGGCCCGCCTGCGCGTAGGTGTCAATACGCACCAGCAGGCCGCGCAATAAATCCGGGCGGAAGACGTCCTGTGAGTACAGCACATAACAATAACCTCTCAAATCACACAGCCGCAGCAGCCAGCACAGGTTCTCACCGCCGGGGCTGGTAACTTCCACAGTCAGCCACGCACACAGCGGATGCGTCAGCCGCAGATGTACCGGCCACTGGCCGCCCCACTCCTGGCGAAACTCACAGTCGGCATTCCACACGTCAGGAATGGCCAGCCAGCGCAGCGTGGCGCTGTTCAGCCGCTGGCGGAATTCGTCGCCCCGGTCGCGGTACTCATCAAACTCTGCGGCGCTGAGGCGCAGGAACCCTTCCAGCGTGAACACCTCATCATTTCCCATACAGTCTCCGGCATGCCACACGGCAGCCCCTCCGTTGTCAGCTAAAGTCCCGTTGCCGGGGCATACGCCATCATCTGACGTCCGGTATATCCAGAAATATCCGGTATTTACCTCTGCACCCATCAGGGGTATCCTCACTGCCCGGCATAGTGGTACCCCAACACCCTCCGTTATGCCCGCCGTCCCGTAGTAGCCCGGGAACGGCACTTCTCTGAACTTTCCGGCCTGATTAAGCTGAGGCTGCACCGTCCCTTATCCACCAACACCGGGGCGGGACGGTGCATTTTTTTTCTCAGGAAGGCCTGTCACCCTCGCGACGTCCGCCCAGCATCTGCATCGTGCCGCTGCGGTTAATCACGATTTCGGTCACGTAATGCGCCACGCCGTTGTCATCATCCCATTTACGGGTCTGCAACTGCCCCTCCAGGTAAACCTGAGACCCTTTATTCAGGTGTTCCCCGGCGATTTCTGCCAGCTTGCCGAACACCACCACCCGGTGCCATTCGGTTTTTTCCTTCATCTCGCCGGTGCTTTTGTCGGTCCAGCTTTCAGACGTCGCCACGCTCAGGGTTGCCACCGCGCCGCCATTCGGCAGGTAACGGACTTCAGGCTCCTGACCCAGGTAACCCACGATAATCACTTTATTCACTCCGCGTGCTGCCATGATGCGTACTCCTCTCTGCGTTGACGGACGGGGCATTACAGTGAGAACCCTGTCCGCTGGTATGGTCCCCGCCACATGGCGGAGAACGGGTAATCGTTATTTTCAGGCCACGTCTGCGGTGAACATCGCGTAACCGGCGGCCAGCTGCACACGCAGGTGACGCACCGCATAATCCCAGGCTGCCTCGCCCAGGTCACCAAAATTCGCCAGCACAAACTCACCGGCTGCCACCCAGGCACTGACAGCGGCCAGCGGCAGTAGCGGACGGGGCTGTGACCAGTCAGCCACGCTGGCGCACACCTGCTCCGCCATACCGACCAGGACACCGCACAGCAGCTCTGCCCGCTCTTCCAGGGGCATCCGCTGCTCACGCAGGGAAATCAGCTGTGCCAGACTGTCAGCCATCACCGGCACGAAGCCCTTAAGCCCATATCTTTCCGAGGGTTCCTGAGCGGCGGTTTTGACGTTGACGTTGTGTGTGTTCATGCTGTATCTCCCCTGTAGGTGGTTATGTTTATCTCTCGTCGGGACCTTTCGCGGCGAAGGGCGAAGTGGCGACGGATGACAGATGAACGCAGGGGCGTCACCGCAGGCCGCAGCGCAAGCGAGCAGAGCGAGTGCGAACGGGCGAGGAACGGCGAAGCGGACCCTTGCGGGCAGATGGCAGACGGTGCGACGAACAGCCCTCCGCGTAAGGACTGATGAGAGATGGCCACCGTACCCGGAAAGAGAATGAACACACCCGGACCACCGGAACGGGGGGACGCCATGAGAGCACCGGCAGCCTTACCGCCGGTGTGGTGAAAGCGGCGCGGCCGGTACGGCCGCAGCAAGCGCCAGGTGTTGCGTCAGGATGGACGCCCACAAGGGCAGAGACAGCCCGCTGGCTCTGTGCAACGCACGACAGCCGTGTCCCGCAGGGATGACGCCCGCACCAGAAGAAAGCCTGCCTGCCTGCCTGCCTGCCTGCCTGCCTGCCTGCCTTCACCACAGGAAAAGGAATCAACATCATCAGTACCACCGTAAATAACGGTAACCGGTTCATAAAATCACCCGATAAGCAGTGCTGAAGGTGTGCCCGACGGGTGGCGCCGCAGGCGCGGCCGGAAGGCACACCGCCGCCGCAGGCGGCAGGGTTTTACGCCGGTGCCGGAGTTATCCACAGAACCGGGGGATATGCAGGCCGGAATTCTGTTAATAAGTGGCTCATGTCTCTGGAATAACTCAACTGAAACGCGGGCATCATAAAGTGGTCACATTACGAACAATTAACCACGACCAGATAAAGGGCTTCCCTGCCCGCGTGGTTAATCTTCCAGCGCCTTTCTTATCTGCTGCACCGCCTCCGGCATGTCCGGGTACAGGCGTGCGGCGGCCCCCTCCCCGCTTTCGGTGCCTGTACGGCGCAGGAACTCCCCCGCCAGCGTGACGACGCGGCTGAGCACCTCAGCCGGGACGGTAACCTCGCGCTGCGCCCTGACCTCCTCACGCAGGCTGCTGACTAATGCCTGTATGGTGGTCATGCTCACGCCGTACTCATGCACGGCGTCCAGGTCATTAATCTGGCGCACAACGTCAGCCGCCTCCGTTCCCGTCAGGTTGTACCCCTCTGCGTAATCCCTGACGGCCGCCTCAGACCAGACAATCAGGGTAAGCCGTTCGTCTGCCCGCCAGTTCTGCAACAGTTGTGCGCATAATTCGTTAATGGTTCCGTACATGGTTTCTCTCCGCTAATGTGGGCGGCCACCGCCGCCCCGTGGTTGTCAGTCAAGGGCGCGAAATATCGCGGCGGCTTCGGGGTGCGTTTCAGCGAAATCCATCAGCTGGCGCCAGCGCAGGGTGAAATGCGCACAAAGCGCCTCCTGGTCATGCCGGGCATAAAGGTGACTGCGGTGATTGAGCACCAGCGCGGTGATGATGATGCCTGCCGCGTCGGCGGATACGACCGCCACCGCTCCGTTATCAGGATTTTCGAAGCACCACGTTCCCGCTGGCGGCACCATGTAACCGCCCGTTCCCGCCAGGCGCATAAACGCCCATTCACCGCCGCTGTAATCAGTGAGGTATTTCCCGGCATACACGTACGCGCTGATTTCGGCACGCAGATAATCCGTGGAGAATAAGCGGGGCAGAAAGCACGGACGCTCAGCGGGTGAAACTTCAAACGCGTCAGGACGTACTGTGGTGGTCTGCATGGCAGCCTCTCCGTGATGAAATGTGATGCGGCGCGGGCTTGCGCCGTGACCACACCAGAGACGGGCGGAAAGCGGAGAAGGCAGGAGCGCCACCGGAAGCCGCAGCGCAAGGCCGTTACGGGCTGAATGCGCCGTAACGGGCGCGAACGGGTGAGGAGGCGGCGGAGCGTACTCTTGCGGGCGCAGCGGCCCGGCTACGGTCCGGGCACGGCGTAAGCCCTCACAACGCCGGTGCGGGCAGAGGTAAATTACCGGAAGGACGCGGCCCGCAGGGTGGCGGCCGGGCAGACAGCGGAGCGACGCGGCGCGACATCCTTATTGCGTCACGGCAGAAGCGGGCCAGCTCACCGGCCCGTCTGCCTTCAGTCCTTAAATGCATGTTCCATTTCATTCGCCTGCTTATACAGCACCAGCAGCTGCTCATTCATCTGGCTTATTATCTGTCCGGCCAGCCGCGCGGTCAGGTCGGAGCACCCGTAAAAGTAGCGGGCTTCAAGCCCGCGCATCTGCTGACGCAGTTCAAAAAAAGCCGCTGCCAGCGCGGCCACGTCTGCCCTGAGTTCTTCATTTCCGGTGTAATTCATGACGTTATCTCCTGCCGGTTATGCCACGCGGGCCATGCGGGCTTCTGCCAGACGGCGCTGGCCTGCCGCGTGGTACTGCTCAAGCATTTCTATACCAATCCACCGGCGCCCGGTCTGCTCCGCCGCCACGCAGGTGGAGCCGCTGCCAGCAAACGGGTCCATGACGATGGCGCCGGGCTGCGTGAAGCTTTCAATCAGCGGCCGCAGGATGCTGACCGGCTTTTCCGTCGGATGGTGGCGGTTGCCGGTGTACTCCCAGGGCATCACGTCCGGCAGCGGTTTCTGCGGCAGCGGCGGGCGCCCTTTGGCGAGGACGTAGGCGCTTTCATGCTGATAGCCGACAAAGGCGGATTTCGAGGCATAAGGCTTGGTAAACACCAGGTGACCCACCACGCGGAACCCGACCGCCTTCCACGCCTGCATAAACAGGTCAACCCGGTTCCAGCCGTAAAAGCTGACCATCAGGCTGTTATCTTTCAGCACGCGGTACATCTCGCGGCTTGCGGGTGCCAGCCAGTCGCCATTTTTGTCGTTGGCGATGGTGCGGCCGGAACGGTCGGTAAAGCC
>NZ_JRUQ01000085.1 GCF_000773975.1 Erwinia typographi | reverse complement strand
AGTTTAAAAAGGAAGCTGTGGCCCTGGTTAATGAGCAGGGCTACACCATTGCTAAAGCCGCAGCGTCTCTGGGGATCAGCGACAGAACGCTGAGGGGATGGGTTGTTGGCAACCGTCAGCATAGCGAAAGCGAACTCAATGAGGACCAGCGAACAGAGCTTAAACGTCTGCGCAAAGAAAACAAAGAGTTACGCCTTGAGAAGGAGATTTTAAAAAAGGCGAGTGCCTTCTTTGCGAAGCATATGTCGTGAGATATCACTTTGTCCGCGAGCATGCCGGAGTGTTCGGTGTCAGGCGGCTTTGCCGGGTAATGCGGGTCAGCCCTTCAGCCTGGTATGCGTGGCAAAAAAAGCCTGTCGCCTCTTCCCCGGACGATGTCGGTATCAGGGTCAGACTGAAAGCCCTGTTCACCGCCAGCCGGGAAGGTGCCGGTAGTCGAAGACTGGCAAAAAAACTTCGTGAAGAAGGCGTGGCAGTCAGCCGCTGGCGGGTAATGAAGCTCATGCGGGAGGCGGGGCTGGTCTGCCGTCAGCGCAGGGCTTATAAGGTGACGACAAAGCCCCGGGAAGGAGCGGAAGTGTCCCCTAACCTGCTGAACCAGAACTTTAATCCGCCGGGGC
>NZ_JRUQ01000084.1 GCF_000773975.1 Erwinia typographi | reverse complement strand
GATTATTCAACCACTACAGGTATAACATTGCTGGTGTCAACGTTAAGTTCAAAGGTCGCTTCACCCCGAGTCGTTTTGACGACCAGTTGATTAACCCCTTCAGGCAAAGCGGTATCCAATGTGAAGGACCAGTTGCCGTCATGGTCAATTTCAACCCTGCCTAATGGAGTGTTCCACCACTGGTTCAACACTCTTTCTATGATGACCAGGCTGCCCGGCTCACCTTTACCACTCAGAGTGGGACGAGCATCATCAGTCGTGTCGCCATTATGTAAGATCCCGGTGTCTTTACCAACCTTGTCCGTTACGGTAAAGATTGGCTGTGGTTCGGGTTCTGGCTGCGGCTGTGGTTCTGGCTGTGGTTCTGGCTGTGGTTCTGGCTGTGGTTCTGGCTGCGGCTCTGGCTGCGGCTCTGGCTCTGGCTGTGGAACCGCATTGCGAGTGTCGACGATAAGCTCAAAGTTTGCGTTTCCCTTCGTCGTTTTAACGAGCAGTTGATTAACCCCCTCAGGCAGATCCTTGTCCAACCTAAAGACCCAGTTGCCATCACCATCAACCTGAACCTTGCCCAATGACGTCATCATTGCGTGGTTCAGCACGTTTTCTATACTGACCCAGCTCCCAGGCTCGCCTTTACCACTCAGCGTCGGGCGCGCGTCATCTGTAGTATCGCCGTGGTGAAGCCTCCCGGTTTGCTCACCAACGTTGTCAGTTACCTGCAGATCAAATTCAGGAATAGCGTCAACGATAATGTTTACCGATGGCATATCGTGAGTGTGACCATTAGCCAGCTTCACGAGACCGCTTAAAATATGCTCACCCTCTGACAGAGCTGACCAATGTTTATACAGCCAATGGCCCGAATTGTCAGCTTGAACATTCGTCATTAACATTCCGTTGTCATAAAGTGACACCCAACTGCCAGCCGGGGCCGTCCCGCTGAACACAGGGCGATTATCGTCGGTAGTCGCCCCCTGTGCCAAGGTGCCAATTTCAGCACCAACGTTATCAGTAACAAGAAGACTCATTTCCGGCACCACGCTACTGGTGTCCACGTTTAGTTCAACGACCGCATCCCCTTTCGTTGTTTTAACAATCAGTTGATTAAATCCTTCAGCCAGATCTTTATCCAGCGTAACGGACCAGTTGCCATTGCTATCAACTTGTACCTTGCTTAATGGAATAGTCCATGACTTGTTCAGCACTTTTTCTATGCTGACCCAGCTGCCCGGCTCACCTTTACCACTAAATGTTGGACGCGCGTCATCCGTGGTGACACCGTTATGTAATAACAAGCCGGTTTCAGCACCAACATTGTCAGTTACCTTAAGTTCAAGTTCAGGAATAGCATTTACGGTGATGTTAACCGGCGGCAACGTGTAAGTTTCACCACTTCCCAATGTGACTTTACCACTGAGAATATGCTCACCTTCCGACAATATTGACCAGTGCTGAAAAGACCATTCGCCGGAAGCATCAACCCGGATATCAGCCAGCCAGCGTCCGTTATCATAAATTGACACCCAACTGCTCACTGGCGCCGAACCCTTGATGACCGGATGGTTATCATCAGTGATTGCCCCGTTGGACAACACCCCAGTTTCCGAACCAACATTATCGATAATGTTCAGGCTGAATTCCGGTTTAGGTTCTGGTTCTGGTTCTGGTTGTGGTTCTGGTTG
>NZ_JRUQ01000083.1 GCF_000773975.1 Erwinia typographi | reverse complement strand
GCCGGGGAACAGACGACAGAAGTGCTCCCAGAAACACTGAGTGCAGGACGGGTTATTGCCAGCAACGAAGTCAGCGAAAACAGACGGATATGAAAATTTATTCTGGCGGGCTACGGCCTTCAGGGCCTGCTTAACCATTTTGGTGTGAGCGATCTGATGCTCAGAGGAATGTGACATGGAAATGCTCTGCTGCAATGAGATTTTGGGATGTCATATTCTACTGCACTTTGATTTGCAGCCGCCAGGCTGCCCTGTTCAGGACGAACTGAAATCCTCGTGGCACGAAGGTGCCGCCTTCGTCTTCACCAACAAGGCCCGCTCCCGCATCAAGGTGTTGCGCTGGGACAAACACGGTGTCTGGCTGTGTGTTCGCCGTCTGCATAAAGGACACTTCCGCTGGCCGCGTGCAGGTGACAAAGCCTGGTCTCTCACCCGGGACGAATTTAACTGGCTCATTACCGGTGTTGACTGGCAGCAACTCAATGGCCATGACCTCACCAAATGGGTCTTCCGCGGGGAGAGGGGGGCCGCAGTAACCTCGTTGTAATCACAATCCGTAACATCATGAAAAACCGTGAATATCTGTGCTGGTGTATAATAACCGGCATGGACCTCGCGCTTCTCACCACCACAAATGACATCGAACAGCTTCGCACTATGGCCCTTGCCATGGTGCAGAAAGTGGTGGCTGAGAAAAATGCCGAACTGCTGGCAAAAGAGCAGCGTATCAGTTTGCTGGAAGAGGCGCTTATGCTGGCGCGCCAGCATAAGCTTCGGGAAAAAATGCGAAACGCTGACCAGCATGCAACGCTCCCTGTTTGAAGAGGATGTTGATGCTGATATTGCCGCCATCGAAACCCACCTGAAGGCGCAGCGTCCACAGAACGCTGACGAAAAGAAATCACCGTCTTCACGCCCGGTACGAAAGCCCCTTCCGGCAAACCTTGAGCGCGTCACCCGGGTTATCGAACCCGGAACCACCGACTGCTGCCCTGGCTGCCAGGGTGAGTTACGCCACTTCCGCGACGAGATCAGCGAAAAACTGGAGTACATCCCGGCGAAATTCGTGGTCAATCAGTATGTCCGCCCGCAGTATAATTGCCCCGCTTGTGAGAAGGTGTTCAGCGGTCAGATGCCGGCACAGCTCATCCCGAAGGGCATTGCCGAATCCAGTCTGGTCGCCCAGGTGGTTATCAGCAAGTACCGGGACTACCAGCCCCTGTACCGGCAGCAGCACATTTTTTCCCGCGCGGATATAGAACTGCCGGTCAGCACGATGGCGGGCTGGGTCGGGGCAGCCGGAGCGGCACTGGCCCCGCTGGCTGCGTTGCTCCATCAGACGTTATTAACGCGTTCAGTGATCCACGCCGATGAAACCACTCTGCAGATCCTTGATACAAGAAAAGGCGGGGTCGTAAAAAGAGGCTATCTCTGGAGCTATGTCAGTGGGGAGAAAACAGGGGACGCGGTTGTCTGCTTTGAGTGTCTCCCGGGTCGTGGCAGTCAGTACCCCGCGTCATTTTTGTCCGGCTGGTCCGGTCATCTGGTGACTGACGACTATGCCGCTTATAAAACCATGGCGAAACAAAACCCCGGGATCATTAACACAGGATGCTGGAGCCACGTCCGCAGGCGTTTCGCTGACCTCTATAAAGCCAACAGTGCCCCCAGAGCGGGTATGGCGTTGAAAATGATGAGTCATCTGTTCCGGCTTGAAAGTAAGATCAGCCCCCGCCCGCCGGAAAAAATCGCACAGTGGCGCCGACGGTATACAAAGCCACTGCTGGAGAAATTCCATGCCTGGCTGACAGAGCAGGTAAAAGCCTGTCCGCCAGGTGGCGCACTTCACAAAGCCATCAGCTACCCGCTGAAGAAGGAAACGTGGCCAACGCTGGTACATTTCCTGGAAAATGGCAGCATCCCCGTCCATAACAACCGGGCCGAACGTACTATCCGCCCGGTGGCGATGGGCCGAAAGTCATGGCTTTTTGCCGGTTCACAGGCGGCCGGGACGCGGGCGGCGCAAATCATGAGTCTGCTGGAAACGGCGAAAATGAACGGTCTGGAGCCGCATGCGTGGCTGACCGATGTGCTGTCACGTCTGCCATCCTGGCCGGAAGAACGACTGCATGAGTTGCTGCCGCTGAATGGCTTCGCCTTCTCCATCTCAGAGTGCGGGTCTGACGATGACACCCGGGTCATAAGCTGAGTCACGGGCGACACATACCTGATGTCGGGTGTTGCGCGCCTGACAGCAGAAACCGGAGCAGACCAGTAACCACGGGGCCTCCGGCGAAGTCAAAACCTGCAATCCTTTGCCGCATTACCGCAGTCAGTACTTCGGCACCTGACGCGATCTCCTGAGTCAATACTTAAGCACCTGACCCAATACCTGCATTCCATCCAAATCGGGTACCCCCTGGAATCCGGCATGAGTTGCCCGCAACATTACTAACATCACTCACGCAGAGTCTGTCATTCAGCGTTCCCGCGACCCACATAACCCTTCTGGCCGGTGGCCGCGTGGATGTTTACTATACTGATGTGGCAACCGGCGATACATCTGTATCGCTCACCCTGAGCGTGACCGGAAATGACTCCG
>NZ_JRUQ01000082.1 GCF_000773975.1 Erwinia typographi | reverse complement strand
CGTGACCGGAAATGACTCCGGCTGGCTGGATGCACCGGTGGTAGTGGAAGCGTCCGGCAGTTCTCTCAGCGGTAGCGTTGTGCAGGCCACAGTGAGCATTGTTCCCTGGACCGGCATGGCGGCCGGGGATATCGTTTCCCTTGACTGGGACGGTAATGTCACAGGGAAGTATCCCCTGACGCAGACAGTCACCGGCAACGGTGCCGGTAACACGCTGACATTCATCGTTCCTGCGTCACAGATAAAGAACAATGTCACTGTGGGACTGAATTATACCGTTCAGCCCGCAGATGGCAGCGCAACACTGATTTCATGGCCCCTCGGCCTGAATGTTATCTGAAACATATGCCTCCGGCATTCCTTATTTTCGTTATTTAACCCGATGTCCCGGGAAACTGTGCCGGTCCCATCCGCCTCTATAGAGACAGAACTTTATGAACGCAAAAAAAAAGAAACAGAACACATCCCTTAGCGCCACCACATTGCCCGCCCCCTCCGTCACCGAAGCTGATGACAATAACCACGTTGCGGCCACTGTCACTGCCGTCACTGTTGTCGTGCCTGTATGGTCCGGCATGGCCGTCAGGGACCGGGTTGACCTCCTGTGGGCTCCCGATGTAACAGAAAATTATACCGATTACGTACCTGTGACAGCCTCCATGGTTGCCCGCAACGTAAGTCCGACGTTCAGCGTCCCCTCAACCGAAATTGCCACCAACCACGAAGCAGCCATCAGCTACGTTGTCACCCCCGCAGACGGGAGCGACAACGAGAGCTCGGATGTGTACACGCTGTCCATTGGTGAAGTCCAACTCCTGCCAGCCCCGACGGTGGATGAAGCTGACGGCACCACAATCAGCGTGGGCGATAACCCGGACGGAGTGACCGTTACGGTTCCCGCTTCCGCCAGTCTGGTTGCCGGCGACGTTGTCACTGTGTACTGGACCGGGAATGCGGGGGACGGCACGCCGACAGTATCACCAGAAACGGTTTCCGGTAACGGTACAGGCAAGGCCCTGACATTCCATATTGATGCCGGTGTACTGACTGCTGATGCAGGAACCATGTAGTGGTTGAATAATCAGGACACTAAACTTACATCCAGAATGGAGGTGTTTAGTGATGAAAAAGAGAACATTTACCCCTGAGTTTAAAAAGGAAGCTGTG
>NZ_JRUQ01000081.1 GCF_000773975.1 Erwinia typographi | reverse complement strand
TGACTAGTCCTGATATAGGTTGACACTTTTCAGCCTTAAAACGCCCGATGAACTTCATCGGGCGTTTTGTATTTTAACGACAGATGCGGACGCCGGGTGTTGTAGATTTCCACCGACTCCCTGACCATCTTTCTTGCCTGGACGATATCTTCTGGCCTGGCGAGCAGATACTCCATTTTCAGTATCCCGTTTACCCGCTCCGCCAAAGCATTCTGATAGCAGTCATATCCGTCCGTCATCGAGCAGATGACGCCGTGGCGTTCGTGCAGCGCCTGATATTCACTTGAACAGTACTGGATACCCCGGTCTGAGTGATGTATCAACACAGATGCTGTGCGCCTGCTCATCAGCGCCATTTTGAGCGCGACGGCCACATACCGGGTATGCAGGCTTTCATGCACATGATATCCCACTATTTTTCTCGACCAGGCGTCAGTAACCAGACTCACATACGCCGTTCCCTGACGCAGCGGAAGGTAAGTGATATCCGCGACCCATACCTGTTCCGGGTGGCTGGCAATAACCTGATTTGCTCCTGACTTCAATAAATTAGGGTGACGGTAAAAGCGATGATGGCTGTTTGTCGTTTTATGATACGCACGTTTAGGTATCACCAGTAACCGCGAGCATCGCAGTATCTGGAACAGGCGGTCCCGGCCAACATGCAGCGCCGGTTCCGCCCGTTGTTGCAACAAGTAATGCAACTTACGCGTACCCAACCGCGGCTGTTGTAACCGGATGGCCGTCACTTGTTCAATGATATTTTGGGCCTGTACTTCTCTTCCCCGCTCGCGCTGCAAAGACTGATACCACGCCTGTCGGCTAATCCCCATGAACCGGCAAGCGCGCGTTACTGTGAGTCCCGGCGTTTGTGCTTGCGTGATAACGTGGCCAACTGCTTTTTTGTCAGTGTGGCCCCGAACTCAGTGTTCATGACTTTCACAACCGCTTCAAAAAACTGAGCTTTGACTTCTGATTCAGCGAGTTGCTGTTCAAGCTCTTTAATTCGCTGTTCGGGAGTAAGAGGCATTTTGGGCATGTTAACTCCGCACGTTCTTGCAGGAGAGGTCGAAAGCCAGTCGAGTTGACCGAACTTGCGTAGCCACGTCATGACGGTTTGGCTACCTTGAATACCGTAGCGGTCTTGTGCCTGACGGTAAGTCATTTCACCTTTTTCGACCTGTTCGACAACGGCCAGTTTAAAGGATAGAGGGTAATCGCGTTGTGTGCGTTTAACATATTGCTTCATCACATTTTCCTCAGTGTGCGAGTTAAATGTGTCAACGCTATTTAGGACGGGTCA
>NZ_JRUQ01000080.1 GCF_000773975.1 Erwinia typographi | reverse complement strand
GACCGAGAGCAGAGACCGAGTAATTAGAGGCGCAGGAGCCACAGAGTGACCGCTTTGCGGTCAGGACTGCGCGGGATTATCAATCCCCCGCAGTCAACAGAATGTGCCACTCCGTGCGGGCTGGACGCCCTTACTGCATGTCACAAGTTACGCAATGCCGGGCTGGACGCCCGACAAAGCTGCACAAGGTCAAAGGCGGCACACCGTCTCGCTCGCTACGCGAGACCACCCCCTTTAAGACGCTCGCATTTTTCCCTTTTTTCTTTCCCTCCCTTTGGTCAGTCAGAAAAAAAGGAATGCTGGCTTTAAAGGGGGTGGTCTCGCCTTTCTTGCTCGACGGTGTGCGGGGCTTTGCCCCCCAAATAAACCGCTATCGTGGGCGATAGCTTTTTGCTCGCTGGGGCGGCAAAATTTATTCGGCTCCCCCCCCGGCCTGTTCAATTCGCCTCTGGGGCGAATGTTCACTGGTGGGTTCGGGTGACGCAAATTAGCAATTTCTTCGAAATTGAATTTACTCACCTCACGCCACTTTTATTTCATGCTGTGCGCCTGAAATAAAAGCAATAAGGGCCGCGCATATGAGTGTGGTTTTTTTTATTTGTCCGGGTGTTGTCTGGCGCTAAAAAATTAGCAATCTTATGGATTGAATTTTTCGCTGGAACGGCGAGTCAGAAGTCATTTATTTCATTTATGACTTCAGCGGGCGATTTCCCCTGCCCGTAGTCAGGGTGTAAGCTCAGCGCGACACTGATGAACTTCTCATGATTTTTCCCTTCCAGCCCCGATGCGTATTGATAATACCTTCAGCAATAAAAGCCTCATAAAGATGGTCATACAGGCCGCAGCGTCTGGCGCTGCTGCGTTCGATTTCTCTGATTATCTCAGTGCATCTGGCTGTGCTGAGCGTGGTTTTAGCGGTTGTCATTGCTGAACTCCTGTTTTTCAATTAAAAACGATTCCAGGGGCGTTCCGTTGTTTAACGCATCCCGTATAGTGCGCGGCGTTTTACCCACGCCGGACCATTGCCTGATTTTCCCGTTATCGGAATAGCTGTATTTCATCGTGCGTCTGGCGCGTCCGGGGAGCGCCTTACCGCCGATTAGTTCTTCCGGGGAGAATCCCTCCCCGGTGATGAGCGCCAGCAATTCGCAGCGTTTTTCCTCCCGCTCAATGCGTTGTCTTTCTGATTTTTCATGTGCAGCTTTTTTAGCATCCAGCGCTTCACTGAATGACTCGTTCAGCGACTGTAATAACCGGTAATCGCAGTGTGTGGTAAAGCGTTTCACGTTACGCGCGGATGAAAAAAAAGCGTGGACAGCCTCAGGTGTGATACCCGTCATGGTTAAACCTCAGTCATTATTTCAGGGGGGGCATTTCAGCTATCTGACGAACGACCACACGGAGGATGGAACCCGGTCATACAGACGGTTCATTGTCAGTTCGGCCAGCCGGTGATCGGCTGCACCGTAAAAAACAATCAACTCACGGTCATTTAACCGGTACTGACAGGCGTCAATGACCTTATCAAGCGTGGATTTGGACGTACAGCGACGCAGCTTAAAAAGCCAGTCCTGTTTCGTTTTGTTCATCAGATAACCTCTTTTATTCATTTATACAGCGCCAGAGCGCTAACTTTTTCTTGGTGGAAATTCGAACGCTACTTTGCCGGTGGCCTTGTCATCAAGCCGGACAAATGCTGAAAAACTCTTGCCTGTTTTGGTGCTGATAAATCCTTTTATTTCGCTGCTTTTCCCTTTGGTTATTATGGTTTCAACCTGATTTTTGGTCAGCGTCTTACCTGCCAGCGTTGACCAGATTTTAAAATTACATCCGGTACAGCTGTATGTTTTAGGCGTAGCAATAATGCGCTTGCCGCATGACGGGCAGGGCGCGTCAAGGCGTTCGCGCTGGCTGTTTTCTGTGTTTTTCTTCGGGGGGCTGGTCTTAACGCTGAGGGAACTCACATCCACGTTTTTCAGTTGTTCCTCTATGAAAATCTCAAGCTCGTCTAAAAAAGCCTCACAGGTCATTTCACCCTTTTCAATCTGCTGCTGCTGCTCATGCCAGAGCGCGGTCATATCCGGTTCTGTGGCGATGGCAGGGAGCGAGTTTATAAAGCTGATACCTAATTCAGTGGGGACTAACTTCTTTTTCTCAATGGTGAAATAATCCCGTTTTTGCAGAATTTCGAGCATTCCGGCCCGTGTTGCTGGTGTTCCGATGCCGCCATTTTCGCCTTCCGTATTCTTATCCCTGTTGACCAGCAGTGCTTTAATTCGCGGATTTTTTACGTATTTAGCCACGCGCTGTAAATCGCGCAGCAATGTGGCTTCGGTATAGAGCGGCAGCGGTTTTGTTTTTTCCGTCTTGATCGTTACCGTTTTGCAGGTTCCGCCATCGTTTACGCTCAGTGCCGTCAGTATGGAAAACAGGTTGTTACCGGCATCGTCACCGGCGCTGATTTCATCGCTGTTTTCTGCTTCATCCTGCTCTTTAAGCAGCTCCGTCCAGCCCGGTAAAATGGTTTTACGTGCGTTGCTTACAAAGTCATAACCCGCCACGCTGAAGCGGACGGTGGCCTGCTTCCAGGCTTTTTCCGGCAGGAACTGACAGAGGTATTGTGTGGCAATGGCGGTGTATACAGTCAGCTCTTCCCTGCTCATTCTGGCCGTGTCAGGCTCTGTGCCGGTCGGGATAATAGCCGTGTGCGCAGAGACTTTCTCATCATTAAATGCGCGATTTTTTCTGCTGCTGTCCAGCGAGGCCAGCACATCAGCCGGAAAATGTCCTTTCAGCGCAGAACTTACCGCCGCCAGCGTCTGCGGCGCGTCATCAAACTGCTCAGTGGACAGGTAGCGGCAGTCCGAGCGGTTATAAGTGATTGCTTTGAAGTTGTCGCGTAGCGACTGCGTGACCGCCAGCGTTTTATCTGCACTGATGCCATGCTCCCGGCTCATCTGTACCTGTAAATCAAGCAGTGAAAAGGGCAGCGGTGCTGGCGTGGTCTTATCATCAGTTTGTGCAAGCGTTACTGTTACGGGCTGGGACTGCGCCATGCTGACGATATTATCCGCATAGCTCTTATCTGTGATGCGGTTTTTATCATCCGTGGGGGCATCTTCCGGCACGATTAAACGCGCCGGTATCTCGCCGCCATCGCAACGTGTCAGGTCAATACCGTTCATCGTAAAACCGGCGCTGACAGCGTAATAAAACGCGGCAGCATGGTTTTTAAAGGCTTCATACCGGTGAACGATAAGCCCCAGAATCACGGTCTGTACACGGCCAACGGATAACATCCCCTGCATCCCTTTTTTTCTGGCTGCCAGCGTGTAGCCGCGCGTCATATTGAGGCCGTAAAGTTGATCTGCAATGCTTCGCGCCAGCGCACTTTGAGATAAACCGTAAAACTCGCTGTTGTCCCGCAGCCGTGTCAGCGCCTGGCGGGCTTTTTCGGTGTTCAGGTCATTTATCAGCACACGTTTAACCGGCTTGTTGCAGTCGGTATACGTCAGTATTTCGTCAATCAGCAGCTGACCTTCCGCATCTGGATCGCCTGCGTGCACAATTTCGCTGGCCCGTTCAATCAGCCCGACCACCGTTCTGAACTGGCTGGCGGTACGCTCAATGGGCTGGTATCGGTGAGGGCGTAGCTTCATCGGCAAATCGGCTTCATTCCATTTCGCATACGCCGGGTTGTGCTGCTCCGGGCTGACCAGCTCCAGCAGATGGCCGGAACCCCAGGTCACAACGTCTTCGCCACACTCGATGTAACCGCCCCGATTAACACCGTTTCCCAGCGCCTGGGCGATCACTTCGCCCAGCCCTTTTTTTTCTGCAATAAAAAGTCTCATTGTCATTCCTTATGTTCAGATGTAGAAATGTCAGCAAAATTTGGACGCTGGTCGCTGTCCAAAAAAATATTGCTGGCATATTGTGGTTTCAGGATAAAGTTTTGGGTATGTTTTACTTGCGTAATTAATTAAAAATAGTGTCGAAGATATTTATATCAAAATTGAATAAACAAACAGCGAATGCTGAAAATGTCATCATGGTTATTAGCAGGAACATAATCAGAGGCGTTGAATCTGTGGGGTTTATATCTGTTCTCAGTACGATAACGAAGCAATAAACATTCATGCACAAATAGAATAAAGAGAAACAGGAAAAGGCATGGTGGAGCATCACTGCTGATGAGTCGGTCATAAAATACCACCTTAAATTTATGTTTAAAGCATTTAGGCAGGAGGTAACCCGTCCGTGGGTATTAAGGGTTACCCGCCGCCCGCAAAACCCACACCCAGCGTGTTGTTGTGAGTGTTACAAAAAATCGGATTCATTAAATACGTAATGAAATCAGAACGACCATGAAGCGCCTAAGTTTGCCGTCCACGGTGCTTCGACATGACTACCCTGCGCGTAGCTTGCATCCGCATGAACAGTGAGCCTGTCAGTCACTTTCGTGTTAACACCAAGCTGGTATACGCCGCGAGTACCGCTTAAATCATTGGTGAAATGGTCGTCATTAACTTTAACTTTGTTATCGTCAATGAATTCCTGAGTGACGGCCAGTTTGATATAGGGCTGAACCAGTGCCCCATGAACAACGAATTTATGCCCAAAGCTGACCCCGGTTTCACCGGTAACTGATTTTTGCGGGCTTACATGCGCTTTCATACCGTTAGATAAGGTGTAATCACTGGTATTGCTGGTAAATCCCGTTATCGCTGCATACGGTGTGACATAACTATCACCAAAGTAGAAATATTTCCCACCTTGCAGGTTTGTACCTATGCCGGTTGTATTGTAATAACCGCTGGCTATCGTGCCGCTGGTCATTCTTGCGTCAATATTGTTACCAAAACGGTTTACTTTAAATACTCCATCAAGCCAGAATCCTGAATCATGTAAATAACTCGTATAGGCTCCCAGCGAATAAGAGTCAACATCGCCTTTCCCTCCGCGATTAAAGCTCACATCTGAATGACTGTATGAGAAAAATATACCTTTAGTGGTTACACCATTTGCGTATTCAGTTGATTTATCTCCACCCAGCGTTACGCCATTTAAATTAAGCCCGTAACCTGCACCAGCCGCATCGTTCACACGAAGGCGATGTGCGATGTAATGCCCCCAAACGTTAGTGTCATGCGAGAAAGAACGAACCTCAGCAAGCCGCTCCCTGATGGAACTCATTTCAGCCTGGAACACCAGGGGATCAACGGTCGCCATAGAAAGAACGGCGGCTGTTGATGGGGTTATGTCTGGCGGTTCAACCGGATCAACTGGTGGGATGACTGGGTCAACTGGCTCGTCGGGGGTGTCCGGGTCAACCGGGTCAACCGGTTCGTCGGGGTCTACCGGGTCAATATTTTTTTCAGGGGTTAATGCCCATCCACCATGTCCATCTGCGACAAGATGGTACTGATACGTTCCGACATCAACAACATGACCATTATTCGCGAGTGTGAAATCTGCATCACCTCCCCCGGTGTTGATTATTTGCAGGCTGGAGTCTGACGCCGGGCTTACGCCAGAATCTGCAATATAAACATCAAAATTGCCGCTGGCCTGTTCCCTGACCGTCAGAAAATCCCCCCGCAGGCTGGCAAGGTCTGTATTCATGTAAAATGAGCCTGCCCCTTTCAGGCTGTCCAGCGTCAGAGAGGTGTAGCCATCGTCTGTGTGTCCAAAATAAACATGACCGCCTTCCATTGTCATTGCACCTGATTCAAAGGCATGCGAATCAGTGGCGCTACGGGTGGCTAAGTACAGACTGCCAGAATCTGCCAGTGTCATATTCGCACCGGCGGAATTAATACCCGAAGTCAGCTTCAGCTTGCCCCCATCATTAACCAGAATATTTCCCTGAAGCGTCGATATTGTGCCGGATGAGGTTGTCTCAGGACTGACAAACATCGTACCGCTGATGGTGGCATCAGTAACCGTACCAGATCGAATACTGGCGGTGGCCCCATTGTTAACCGTCAGACCGGAGGATGTGGCGGCATCTTCCCCACCAAGGAAGTACGCCCCCCCATTAAGCACGGTATCAGTATCGGTCCCATTCGCATTTACCATTTGACCGCCATTGATAATGGTATTAGTGGCAGTACCTTTATCAATCTGTAGATCTCCACTGTTTACCGTACTGTCATTAATAACTGAGGTGTCTGTTTTCAGAAAGACAAAGTCGTTATCCGCCCCGTTTATTGTCCATGAATTTGCCTCACTGTTTTCATTAATGGATACGGTAGCACCGTTTTCTATGTCTGCATTATTTGATACCGCTTTGTACTTATCGGCAAGACTTCCCGACAGAGAAAAAGAACCACCAGACCGGATGGTCGTGGCATTATCGGTTCCTCCATTATTATCCATTGCCCCATAAACTTCAGTGTTATTTGTTGTGCCGCCATCCTGAATGTGAATGTTACCAGAGTTCAGAGTTGTATTATTCGCAATGCCGTTCTGTGTCACATATAAATCACCGTCATCAATAAGAGTGTCGGTGACAGTACTGAAAAAATTGATATCGGATGAACCCACGTCAACCCGACCACCGTTGATGTCAGTATTGAACATTTCAGCGCCGTAATTAAGATGAATAATACCATCTTTATTAACCTTTGCGTCATTAAATACCGGGAAGTATTTGTTGTCGTCGTCAATGTCCTTATAAACAGAAACCTTTCCGCTGACATTCCAGGCATTTAATTGTGCATTGCGCGCGACAGAAACCGTTGCATCATTTTCAATGACTGCGTTGAAACTTGTCGCTGCGTCGTCAGTTTTCTGCGAACCTGTAATCTGAAATGAGGCGCCAGACTTAATCACGGTATCATGATCTTCCCCTGCTGCTGACTGGAGATAACCGGATACGGTTGCACCTTCGAGCTTCCCATATAATAAGATTTCGCCATCCTTTTCAACCACAGAGTTCTTGGCTGTGCCATCTGTTTCCACAACCTGTGTTCCTCCTTCTTTTATGACAGAACCCTCGGCATTACCGCCCTTTTCAATATTCTGGTATGCATCTTTTTCGATAGTTGTATCTATCGCTGTCCCGTAAACTTCCTGGGCATTTGAGTCAGGGTTAGACGTTGGGTCTACAACCTCTCCGGTTACTGTACTACCGGCGGCTACATTCGACGTATAATCAGCAAAAGAAATGTTTGTTAATGCAACAGAAACGGCCACTGCTAACAGCAGTGGTTTTGTTTTCATTTTCATAATATTACCATGGTGATTTAATTTACTGCCCAGTAATGAGTTAAAATACTGGGATTTATTTGATGTTAATTCGATTCTCTTCCAGCTCAGTCCGCACTGGCGAATTAATTAGGTCTGATTTGATTTTATGGGGACGTTTCTGATTTCTTTATATTTTAATGCTTCCAAATTTTTGTATGATATTTGAAATTGTTTTTGGGTCGGCTCCTTTGCACTGAACCAGTAGCGATTTTCGTGCGTCTGCGGTATGGCTGGGCAGAAATCCATTTTTATTTTTCTTCACAATATTGAAGAAATCCCGCTCTGCTGATTTACACTCTCTTCCACCACCAGACCCCATTGCTTTCCCCGCCATACAAAGCACGACTTTGCACGGGTCAGAAGCAAATGAAGGGGCAGAAAAACCAGCGATAAAGCACAGGAGTGCCGCCGCTGTTGCGGTTCTTTTCATTGAAATTCCTTTATTTGGTTGAGAAGGCGCTAACGCCCTTTGGTTGTTAAACCCCGGATCAGTCAGATTTAAATCTGATCTTTTCCGGCGTTATCGTGAGAAATAGATGTCGGTACTGGTGCAGGTCAGGCAGCGGGTTTTGGGCTGATATACCATTAATCCGGTTGCACCGTGGCGTATCAGCCAGTCGCGAGCCGTAAAATAACGGCTCGCATCCGGCGCAGAAACCATGATGCGCGAGGCGTGCGTCACGGCATACCAGACCTCTGACGGATAATTACCATCGTACCTGAAGTCCGTCAGCGTTTGCGCCCAGGGGCCGGATGCGAGCGGCGAACGTACCACTGTGGTGTTTTCATGCCAGCCGGGGAAGCTGGCATTGACCGCTGTTACTGGTTTATCCCATTCAACTTTTGTCGGTTCAGGCGGCGATGAGCAGCCTGCCAGCAAGAGGCCCAGCAATGGGGTCAGCGAGTTAAAACGTTTCATTTCTGAAGGTCTCCATGATGCCAGCGCGATGCACCGGCTTATAATAAATGTCGCCCATACGCCGTACCTCGCCGTTAACATCGATGCTGGCGATCACATCGACGCTGTTCAGTACTTTACGCAGCAAAACGCTGTACGGCATGTTCTGACACTCACGATTCTGGTAGCAGCGTTCAACCAGGCCGGATACGGCCTCTTCCGCGCTACCGGCATGGAGGGACGAAATCAGCCCTTCATGCCCGGAACCGATGACTTTCAGGCAGTCCCACGCTTCACCGCCGCGGATCTCGGCCAGCAGAATGCGATCCGGATTCATGCGGTAATTGGCACGTACCAGGCTTGCCGGGGTGACAATCGCTTTTTCCCCTGCGTCTGCGGGGTAAAAAAGATGCACGTAATTTTCATGGCCGTAAAAGTGCGTTTCCGGGTTGTCCTCGATAGTCACCAGTCGCAGGTTTACGGGGATATACCCGATCATCGTTTTCAGGTAGGTGGTTTTCCCCGACCCGGTGCCACCCACGATGATGATGGTTTTGCCATATTCGACGCACTTCTCCATAAACGTGGGGAGTTCACCGGCATTGTATAAACGCAGAAGCTCGTCATCATGGTTTGACGTTTTCTCCTTACCCATGACCCTGTCGTAAAAGCCGCCGTCGATATAGGACTGGTGGGGAATTTGTATCAGGGACGGTTTGCGGATTGTTATCGACACCGTGCCGCGCTCACTGGCCGGAGGCATCACGACCTGGCAACGTTCGCCAGATTCAAGCGTTGCTGACAGCACCGGCGATGTATCATCGATATGGTCTTTCTGGAAGTTTGCCAGCGCAGTTGCAAATATAGAGCAATCGCCCAGCGTGATTGGCACCGTATGCTTTTCCCACTGGCCCCGGATCTTTGTAAACAGTTCTCCGGGGCGGTTTACGGCGATTTCAGTCAGGCTATCCAGTGCCAGAAAGTCGCCAAAAAGGCGCTTTTGCAGGCGGTCTAAAGAAATGTTACTGACCATACCGGCCCCCTTTTATTGAAAGGCGGTAAACACCAGAAAAATCAATATCGGAGCCTGTCATCATGCCAATGATATCGCCCTGATTCTTATAGATGGTTGGCGGGATATTGATGCTGTTATCCAGCGCCGTTTTTGCCATTTCTGCCGCTGCGGCGCGGCTGTTCTCTGTATAGTCCGTATTGCGGTCTTTACCGGGAGCACTGTCAGCCGCCGCGGCGGCAACGTCCTGTACGGTACTCAGTAACATGGCATTACCGAAGCGCTCCCAGAAGTGCGTGTCTACCCAGCCATCGATACCGGATTCACCCAACTGGCCGACAACCTGAGAATCAACCATCGGGATTTTCAGACCGTCCGGGGTGCGGAGTTCTGTCCACTGGACAAACATTCGCCCCTGTCCGTGCTTCAGCGTTCCTGATTTGTACACTCCCCGCGCTCGTGTACCGGCCTGGATCAGCCGGACGTGCGTACTGGCGCTATAAACATCCTCTGAAATAATGCAACTGATACGCCCGGCCACATCAGAGACGAAGCGCGTCTGAAGCGTGCAGGGGATATAGGTATCGACGGGGATGTATAAATCCGGATCGAGCGTGATTCGCTGAATGCCGGTCACTGTCGATGTTCCCGTACTGCTGGCTGTCGCCGTGGGGCAGACAAGTTTTCCGCTCGCATCTTTCACCAGGGCTTCCCTGCATGGTGTGTAGACCTGCGGTGTATCTGTCGTTGCTGTGGCTGATGTTTCGCCGCGTTCTGCTGAGCGCGACACGGTGCCACCCTGACCACCCGACGATGAGCCGCCCGATACGGCCAGCGCCAGCGATTTATCAAACGTCACTGGCGGCGGCAGCGTGATGGTCTGCGCCTGCTCTGCCGGTTGTGAATTCCCGTTGTCCGGCTGCGCCTGTTCACCAAAAGGTGCGGCATCCTGTCCCATCCCCTGACGTTTCTCAGCGGCAATTCCTTTATCTTTAGGCGCGGATGTTTCCTTGCTGGCAGCAGGCTGGCGCAGATAATGGGTGACGGCCCAGTCTCCGGTAACCGCCAGAATAATCAACGCGGCCAGCGCAAGCACACCCAGCGTCATGACACGATTTTTGCCACGTTTCTTCAGCTGGTTCACCTCTGGCTGGCCGGGCTTTTTGTCCTCCGCTGGTGCGGACTTCTTCAGTTCAGCATCAGCCCGCGCTCTTGCTTCCCGTTCCAGTTCTGCCAGCGTTTTTTCACCTGACTGTGTATCTGTCATGGTTTAGCCTCCACAGTGACGGCGGATGAAACAGTGCTGCTGTTACTGACTGCTACCTTCCCAAATCCCTGATTGACTAACCCGATCACCGCATCGCCATAGCGCAGTACGATTTTCTCACTCAGGGACGGGATAATCATGACCCGGTAGTTTTTCTGCTGTTTGACTTGAGGGGGAGCCGTAAGCTGTTCTTTCCCGTTGACGATCACATAAGGGCTGGGGATTTTCTTCAGCGGTGAGAAGCCCAGATAAGTAAAACGACCGTCGTCATAGGCAAAATCAGGCGCAATGATTTTGCTGTCTGCTTTCATTCGCATGAAGTAGTTCCAGTTGCGCGGTGCGGTAGAGGCGGTAAAGGCTTTTTCAATACGGGCCTTTTCCTGTGCCTCCGACCACTCTTTCTGGCGTGCCAGTGTTGCCGCTTCGCTGACCTTCCTGGCTTCAGCCGGGTACTGCCATGTAACAACGAATGCCTGATTTTTGGCCGGAGCAGCATCATCCAGTACATTCAGCTCCATGCTGTAAAAATGCTTCGACGTGGTGACAAACAGGTTAGTCTTCCAGTCTTTTGGCTCAGGAAGAAAGACCTGGCTGGCGTTGGTGCCATCAGCGCCAGTGACCGGCTGGGTTATGGGAACAGGACGGATATAGACGCGGTTGGCCTCTTTATCGACCTGCCAGCCCTTAATGAAACCGACTTGTGTATCAATGACGGCCTCTTCATCAGAAAAAACCAACGTGGTGACGTAACCGGCGCGACTGTTAATGACGGTACTGTTCTGCATGTTGTAGTTAGTCTGTTGCATCCGGCTGTCCCACCGGCTTCCCTGTGGAATAGCGGCACTCCATGCGTGCGCAGAGATTGCCAGCATCAGACAGATAATGAAGTTGCGCATTATTCTTTCCTCAGTTCCTTTTCACGTTGATAGCTGGTGACGATAAAGCCGAGCGGGTTGCTTTCGCGCTGGCTGTCCGTCAGTTCTTTCGAGGGGATATAGCGAAAGGTCATGCGAATATTCCAGATTGAAACCTGCGTTGAACCATCCGCTACGCGCCGTGTTGTTGTCTTCACGCGCACGTTAGCCAGTTTGTCGGGTTTTGTTGCATAGCTGATGGGATCAGAAATAATTTCGGTTTTAACCACGTATTCAGCATTCTTATTTACTTTATCGGGGGCGTTTGGTCCGGCAAACCAGTCGATATACTCTGAATTAACCTCGTCGCTGTTGAATAGCTGTACCGTGTCATAATCATTTTGCAGAGAAAAATAATTATAACCTTCACGAAGTTTTACGTAATTTGCTACGTAAGATTTAGATATTGCGTCATTTTCCGTTAAATCTTTTTCTTTAACCCTCGTTACAAATTCAGAACGCCCGGTATGGCTGTCTATAATGTAAAGTGCTGTATCGGTTTGCTTCAGGGGAAGCATCAGCATGATAGCTATAGTGAGTAAAATAACAATCACAACTGCGACAGATGCGATTATCCATGCCGTCTTCTTCGATGTTTTATCAGTATCCATTAATTTCTTTTCAAATGACTTTGATGTGTTAATGATCTCCTTTATTTCAGACATTGCTAATCTCCTGAATTATTGCTGATGAATTAACTGGCTGTAACTGGCCTGATACATCAGGCGGAAAATGACTTTGCTGTGAGCAGCCCGTAAGAACGCACAACATCATTATCATGATGAAGGTTTTCATTGATAATCCTGATTATTTAAATAAAAAGTGAAACTCTGACGTGGAAAATAAAAGGGGTTAATTTATTTCAGTCTGTTCATGCTGTTGCCAATTTGTGACATGGCAGTTGCCCGTTTCATGTTCTCTATTGATATATTACGAAGCTGGCGTGTATTCATGTAACCAGAGACAGCATCCATCGCTTTACCGCCTACATAATCCATACCCTTACCTAAGCCAGCCATTGCTGTGGGGCCGTGTTGCTTCAGATCATTCCCCGCTGACTCTGTAGCCTTGGACATTTGCTTGCTTGCCAGAAGACCTGCACCGGCTAGCCCCATCGCAGCAGCTCCCTGAACAGCGCCAACAACGCTGGCCCCGGCGAGAGAACCGGCGATTTTTGCGGACAGCCAGACAACAAAACCAGCGCCAATACCTGCGAGGCAGCACTGCGCTCCCAGAGTGACAATATTGTTTGCATCAGCGCCGGTTGTCGCTTTCTCAAGTACTTTCCCCAGATATGTTGTGACGATGCGTAAAACAAGAGATGAGAATAAAATCGTCAGAACTGCCGTAAATATTACTTGCAACCAATTATTAAACATTGGTCGTAAAAAACCGAACATGAGACAGAATATAAATATAGGTGCTGTTGTTCCCATTAATATTATTATCAACTCTGCCCCCAGGTTTACAATGGTGGCTAAAATAAGTGTCACCATAGTTCCTCCCCATACCAATCCTTCTGCCATAGCTCCATTTACACTCACATAAGTTGAATCATCAAGGTTGTATAATGTTTGACCTATGTCTTGCGCTTTCTCCCATAGGGTATCAAGAATGGACCATACATTATCACCGCCGCTAAAACCGTTCTTAATACCATCAATTGCTGAAATAACCGAATCAAGATAACCGTTTGCATTGGTGACGAATGCCAGAATGATCCCCATCCTCGCCAGATCCCATACTACATCCTGAACAGGCGTTTGCAATTTACCAGCCAGTGTTTGATAACCTCGCCAGAGAATGTATAAAGCAACCGTTCCTGTAATTAGTCCAACCATCATGGATGAGTAAAGGGACATCTGTCCCTGTACTATTTTATTAACTCCACCCATAATAGTGTTATCCATGCCAGTGAAAACACCTTCATTACTCATTTTTCCTCCCTTGAGTCATTGAATGACGAACGAAATCTTGAGTCACTTTTTTAATTCCCTGAGCTACATCAGGGTCGTCTTGAGTTCGACGTTTTGCATTTACTACAGGAATGCATTCAGGACTACTAAATGTATGTGTATTTAAGCAATCGGCATATTTCGCTATCAGCTCCTTATGATGGGACATATACCACTCTTCCGATTTTATCGAACTATCACAACCAACTAAAGATGCAAGAGTTAATCCAGTCAGAATTGTATAAAGGTACTGTTTTTTCATGTTCACCAATCGATTTCCTTGTCATAAATTATTGAGATCTGCCACTGGCGCTTTAAGTTGTTTCTTCCTGTTCTCAAATTGCCGCTGTGACGTCAGCATTTTATCGCGTAGTTCTGCTTGTTTTACATTCATTTCCCACTGCGTTGTCAGTGCGTTTAACTGTACGCTTTTTGTAGTTATCGCGTTCGCCAAATCCTGAGATTCTTTCGAATCTGCTGACGATTGGACTCGGCTTGACAGTGTGGATATATCACTGACTGTACTGCTGATTTTCTGCTGTACGTCTGCCGTATCCTCTAGTGCTACGGCTTTATTGATCACCTCCTGTTTGCAGGTATCCGTTGAAGAAGCCTTGCCGCAGATGTCGAACATCTTATATTTGTTATATAGGTTATCGAGCGTGTTGCTGTAGGAACCGCTGGGGTTGGTCAGCAGATCGTTTAGCGATATGCCGTTCTGTTGCAGGTTTTTAAGATCGTTTGTCAGCGACTTGGCCTCACTGAAAAATGCCTGTACGTCACGAACGCCTGTAGCTGTTGCCAGTTGTTTTTTGTAGGCATCCAGCTGATTCTGATAGTGCTGAACGGTGTTTTTCCACTGGTCAAGGTGCTGCGTCCACTCATTGACGCGTTCAAGGTTTCCTAGTGCATCCACAACCGGAATACCGGTTGCACTGCTTAATGACGGACACAGTAATGCAGCCGCAACACAGGCGGCGGTGAATCTGTATTTCATGGTATTTCCTTCAGAGTGCGAGTTTCAGGTAACTGTCGAGCCAGTCTTGAGGCTTCATGCCGTCCTGAAATATGGAATCGAAGATTTCGAGGTTTTCAGTGCTGGCGCTCAGTACTTTGGTGTAAACGCCCAGTCCCGACAGGTCGAGAGTGACCAGAGCCGCGAATTTTTTCACATCACCTTTTTTAAGTGGCGTTTTTACCACCACGAACTGGCGAGCTGCCGGATCGAGATTTTTAATGATGGCGAATATTTCAGGTGCCACCTTAAGTCCGTCAACGTAATCTTTCTCGTTGGCGTCAGGGTTTGCCATGAATATCTTGGTACAGCACTGCTCCACAATTGCCGGTGAAATTGGGTTTTTAAGGATTTCAGCGGGTGATTGTGTCGCGGGAACAAATATACCGCCCAGCTTACGGATAACCTTCAGCATGTTCAGTGCGAAGCTGGCAAATGACGGATCCATTAACCATTTCCAGAACTCATCCATTTTTATAACCAGTCGGCGTCCGTCCAGCAGGCTGGTTACCCGGTAAAGCAGATAAAAGGAAATAGGGCCGCACACGTCCACATCGTCCAGGAACTCCGTGCCGTCGATACCGATATTGTCACAATCGCCAATATCGAACGTGTCAGCATCGTTATCAAACACCCAACCGAACTCTCCACCCTGCGCCCACTGTGACAGCCTGATCCGCAGACCATTTTCCTGTGCCTCCTTCGTTGGTGGTTCTGTCAGGTTTTCCAGCAGGCGGGTTATGCCGTATCCCCGGTCTTCTGCCGGAAGACCAATCATTACGGCATCCACCGCATGGCTCAGGCGCTCTTCATCGCGCGGCGTAAGAGACTGCTCGTTGCGGGTACAGAGCATACGCATCAGCTTTTTGACAAAGTTAAGGTTGCGCTTTGTCGGTTTCAGTCTGAATGGGTTAAAGCCGGTTGCCTCGCCGCTTTTTATGCGAAAATACTGCCCACCCAGCGCCCGTACGTTCAGTTCTGCCCCCCTGTCTTTGTCGAAAATAACCGTTGTAAGCCGCTTAGTTTTCGCCTGTGGTGAGAAACTTTGCGGCTGGCGATACTTCTGGAACATGATTTGCAGGAAGGATAACAGCATCGTTTTGCCTGACCCGGTTGTTCCCATAAGGTATGTATTGCCTGGGTTCTTCTCGTTAAAGTCATCCTTATCCAGCATGGAATTATGCAGGTTCAGGTAATACGCACTGCCAGAGGGGGTGCGTAAAACACATGTGGCCTCGCCCCAGGGGGCTTTGTCACGTTTCCCCGGCCAGAAATTATGCAGCGATGTGAGTTCAGCAAAATTCTGGCTGCTGACCGGAACAAGTCGGGGGCGCAGATTATATACGCCTGGCAGTTGCGCCAGATGGGCCGCAGGTAATGACTGTGTTGAAAGTGTTGGTGTGATACCAAGGTCGGTAAATACATCAGATACTGTGTTGGTATCTCTTACCAGTTGTTCGGTACTTTTTGCCGCTATCATTAGTGAGAAGTGATATTTACCGAAAGACAGATGCCCTGACTGGAGCATATCAAGGGCAATCAACAGCTCTTTACGTTGCGATATGGCGTCATCTTCTACGCTGCTCAGGCGTTTTAACGTAAGTTTTATATTATCCTGGGCCTCTTTTTTGGCCATACAGCTGAATGAGTGCGTCAGGACGTAGTTACATGGCGAGTACATCAGCCCGTTTAAAATGCCGGTGATCGTATGGGAGCAATAATCCTTTATTTCCAGCCCTCTGAAAAACGTATCGCCGGTGATGCTTTTGCACTGCCCCGCGTCTTCTGTAAAGAAGATGTCTGCTGTCCCAAGCGTTTCATAGAACGGTGTACGGGTGACAGCCACTTTTTGCCAGGTCCCGGTAAGCAACCGGCGATAAAAAGCCAGTTGAGAGGAATACACACGTCCGTTTTCCTCATATGCACCCAGCCGTGTTGCTGTAAAGCGGGACAATGAAGACGTGAGCGAGTCGCATATCTCGCCCATTTCCTTCAGTGCGTTATCGAGAGCGTGCAGTTTCTGCCCGTCAGTCATGCGCTTTCGTTCCACCTTATCCAGCCCGACAAACGGCATATAGCAGACGGTGAAAAAAAGCCTGTTCCTGCGAAATGGCCGCTGCTCAATCGACCTGTAGTACAGGTCGCTGACCGTATCAGCAAAATAGTTACCGGAATGCCCGTCAAAGCGATCGCTGAATTCTTCCCTGATACTGTGAACGTAAAAGGTCAGCGGTTGCCCTTCCCAGGCTTTAATCAGGTTGTTCAGCTGCGTGGTGATAATTTCCAGGCTGCCTTCTGACTCACATTCAAAAGCCGAACCGCCAATTTCCCATGTTGCGATCAGGTCGCTGCCACGGGTTTTTATGACGTGCTCATGAATGTGCGACGAATACGGGATGTGGCGGGTCAGTGTGACCCGTTCGTTGAGTCGCATACTGTCGGTAAACTCCGTTATGTCCACGGCGTCATAGTCGTTTGCCAGAAACGCTCTTGCGCCGTAGTGTTTGTCACAGACTCTGTTACCGCGCGTTTTCAGATTAAGAAACATCAGGCTGAAAATATGCGCGTCCTTTTTTGCCTTGCGGTTCATCCAGCACCAGCAGAACGGCAGGCAAAGCAACAGTAGTTTGTGGATGTAGAGAGCCAGCAGGATATTTGCTCCTGTGACCATAACCAGTGGCACCATCGGGATGCCGAGAAGCATCGCGGGGCGCGTCAGTGCTTTATTCAGCGTTCCCATTACCGGTATCTCAGTTGGCTAGCAGGTAAGATGCAAGGCCGGAAGCGCCGCCGATACAGATAGCCCCGATGATGATATTTTTGAAGTCACCCAGGCTCCTGCCATCCCACATGACTTTATAACCAACCCAACAGGTGGCTACGGTGAGTGTGGCGATCGCCAGCGTGCCCGTCAGAGCCGTTGATATTTTTTGAAATAATTTGGTGGCTTTGGAAAAACCATCATCATCAGCAAACGCTGGTGATGAGAGCAGAACGGCTGCGGCCATAGTGAGTCGGGCCTGTGCGTGTTTCAGTTTGTTGGTCAGTTTCATTCTTTAGTCTCTTCAGTTGGTGTAATGAAAGCCCCGCGCACAATCTGTGCCGGGTAATAAACGGGGATTTCAGGTTGTGACGCTTTCGCGCCGGGAGATATAAGGTCACCGCGTACAATTTTTGTGGGCCAGCGTACTGACGGCGCCGGTTCTTTCTCTGGTGTTGGTGCGTGTTGCTCTGATTTCGTTGACGGTACGACATAACCGCCAGTGGGTGGGGCGTAGCCAATCCGCTGCACGTAGCTGGTCTGTGAAAAGTTTTTTTCTGGCTTCTGGCCAGTACTGAAATTGCCGGAGTAGTAGCAGCTGAGCGCACGTTTCAGGGTGCTACCACGCCGGTAACAGTCGGTCAGGATTTTTTCGAAGACGGATAGATTGGTGCAGGGGTTAAGCAGCTGTTCTGGCGTGACGCCGTAACGTGAAAAATTGGACTTATTAATTTGCATCAGCCCAATTGAGTAGTTCTTCCCCTGAGACTGTAGCCGCTGTACCCAGGCCAGAGCATCCCCCGGACTGGACGGAAAAAGCCCCTTTTGACCCACAATGCCAATCGCGTACTGATTAAAGCCCGATTCGACACGCATCACATCCAGTACGGTATCTGGGTGGATTGTTGGGGCGCACTGCATGGCAAGGGCCAGAACGAGTGCCGGAGTCATGTTTTAACCCCCTGCTTTCTTCGCCGGTATTCTTCATTCGCTTCTTCAATTTCCACGAGCATGGCTGCGATTAAGCTTGCGGGAATGCGGGGGCTGTAAGTCTTGCGGTAGTGAACCCGTAAAGAGCAGTGCTTGATGAGGGATTCACGGCAGGCTTTAACCTGTGGCGTCATAGCGCCTCCTGACTTAGTTAAAGTTGTAGGGATTATTGTTGTCGTCGGTCGGATCTTTCTCTTTCGGCTCCAGCAGCACCAGCTTGCCGGATGTGATGGCGATGCCGGGTGTCAGCACAATATTCAGGCCGTTGCCTTCCCTGTGTCTGAAGGCTGCCCCAACGCGAAGCCAGTAAGTATTGGGTTCGCTGCCTGACGCGGGGGTATTTTCATGGGTTATCCAGACGATAAAATCAGGTTTTTTCATATTGAGATTCCCAGGTTATTTTTTCCAACGCCGCCTCTCCATAGTTATCAATAAGATAACGGACAAAACGGGATGCACTGTAGGTTCTTCCTGTAGAGACGGCCGCTCTTACAGCCAGAGCCTCCAGCCGCCGCCGGGGATCAATGGAAACGTAAACGTTGTTCCCTAACGTGTAACTTTCTCTCATGGTCGAATGAGTCTCTTGTTAAATGGGGGGGAAGTGCCAGTAAACTCACCAGCAGGTTGACCCTGTGAGCTGGATTAGCTGTGTGGTAGATATCATCAACTCGCCGGGCCAGCCCGGTTGATAAATAGGCGCATTCATAATTATGACTGTCCGCAGATAAGGCCCGCGGTTTACAGTCCAGGAGTGCTGCCATGCATTCGTCAGATACGGTTGCAATGTTTTTTCCGAAACGTACAAAATCCATTACGCCAGGTAAGGTGGCGATAGTCGAAGTGTGTATTGTTGCGGGGTTGAAACGAATAAATATGTAACCGGGGAAAAGAGGGGAACAGACCTGGCGCCAACCATTTTTTTTGTCTGTTCGTCGCCGTCGTTCGTATAAAAGAGGACAGCATGTTTCCAGATGTATAGCCTCAATAGCCTGTAATGTTGTTTTCCATGTGGTTGTTTTACATGATAATAAATACCAAGCTTCTTTCCATTTGTTCATATGCCCTCCATGAAATTTAGGCATAGCTAGCGCAGTGCATTATCCCCGGAAGGAGTTAACACAAAACGTTTTTTAGTATGTTTAATAAAAGCAACACCCGTGATTTTTACGGGTATTTGTCATTTAGTCCAATCGGTTAAATAGATCAATCCTTTTGTTATTGATCGATATCGACGATCAAACCTATCATCTCGTGTTTTTTGCAGTGAATGCTTTTTTATTAGGATTTCGGCAATAAATTAGATTAACTATATAAAATAAATGGTTAATTTTCTTAAACTCCAAGCTTACTTTGATGGAGAAATTGCATGATTGGTAAGCGACTCAGGACTGCCCGTAAAGCTGCTAAAATGACTCAAACAGAACTGGCAACCCGCGCAGGTATTGACGAACTGACAGTAAGCAGGATCTCCCATTATGAGACCGGAACTCACAGCCCTAACTTTCAACAGGCCTGTCGCTTTGCGGCCGTTCTTGGTGTGCCAGAGTGTTACTTCTATTGCCGTGACGATGTGCTTGCGGCGCACCTGCTGGCAATACATAAGCGACACAAAAAATTCCGGCTCAGCCCTGCTGAAATAACTGAACTGGAAAAAGCCCAGGTCCAGCTACAATTCATTCAGGAAACGATCGATGGCCTGCTTAATCGCCGTATCGATATTGAAATCAGTGAGGAATTGCCTTCATCACTGATGCCATAATCGACCCGGTATCCCCTGTAACGGCGTTTTGCAATGCTGACTGATGGGTAGTCTAGATAAACTGAGAACTTTAGGATAGGGACAGATTGTACCGGTACTAAATGTACCTATTCTTTCGTAAGTTAAGGGCGTATAATCATCGCCCCTCTTTGAACAGCATGTTATATCCCACAGAGACAAACAGGGGGGGAACGTACAGGTGCCAGCCGTTTTTCATCCCTTTATCCAGCAAAGATTCTCTGGAGTTCGTCCCTGCGATCAGGAATATTCGCGAAATATTATTTCTGACAGTGTTTTCAGAAATACCAAGTTTTTCAGCTATTTGCTTTCTTTCCAATCCCCGAAACAACAAAAACAATACATCCCATTCTCTGTTTGAGAAAATGTCTGTAGGGGGGGTAAATGTGGCCTCTCCGTAGAATGGCTTTTCGAGGAAGAATCCCATTGATATGTGTTCGAAGGGCTTCAGGTGTACAACCGTACCAATGATTGAACCTGACCTGTCAAAAAAAGGATATTTTTCAAAGATAAATGAGCGGTAATTATCGCCAACCAGCAGTGTACCAACCGCTTCGAGGCGTAATCCTGTTTGCATGACCTTTTGATCGTGCGCGACTAAACCTTTCTTAAAAGAGCCAAATGCGGTTACGGCCTCATAGCTCAGATTTGCGATATCCTGTTTTATTTCAAGGTAGTCAATATATGCCTGATTTACATAAATAAAATGGCTGTGTATATCCTTAACCCCCCAGGGTTCCTGACTTTTATTAAAAAAGTGCATCGCCTGACGGGATATTTTTCTGATGTTCAAAGCGCTGGCAGTACTGGAATAAGGCATCAATTTTTACTCGCATGTAGCCGTTATCGATTGTTATTTTTTTATTCTAACTACTTAAGGCGTGATCTGGATCAATATAATCTACATTCAAATAATAGCGATCACCTTCAGTTAAAAATGGGCCAGTATCCCTGGCGACACCATGCGAAAACCTGGCTATTTCTTCCTTGATGAACTAAGGTAACTACAGGTATTACCTGTAACTATCGAGGTGTTTTATGGCTACAGCCACATCAGTTAAGCTTGATGACGACCTTAAAAATCGTCTCCAACATCTGGCGCAGTCCCGCCGTCGAACTGCACACTGGATCATGCGTGAAGCCATCTCGCAGTACGTTGAGCGGGAGGAAAAGCGTGAAGTGTATTTGCGTGATGCTCAAAACGCCTGGGAAGAATTCCAGCGTACTGGCCTGCACATCACCGCTGAAGAAGCCGACGAATGGCTGTCTCAACTGGCGGCAGGTAACGATGTGGAACCGCCTGAATGCCATCGCTGAGCTGGACACCGCAGGCAGTGGCAGACGTTCAGCGGCTGTACCGCTTTCTGGCTGCCCGGGATCTGAATACTGCCCGTAACGCGGTCATTGAAATTCGTGGTCGCGTCAAAATCCTGGCCCATCACCCCGCATCAGGTCGCCCGGTTGAAGAACTTTCCTCTGCTTACCGGGAATGGCCTGTGAGCTTCGGTAACAGCGGATATGTCGTCCTCTATCGCATCGATACCGATATTGTATCTATTCTGGCCGTGCGGCATCAGCGGGAAACGGGCTGGGCAGAGTCGTGATCCTGACTATCCGGCACCAGAAAGAGGCGGGTTATCAAAGACTTTGATTCGGAAAAGTATAAGTCTCACTTTTCATTATGTTTAAGAAGAATAATGTTAACTAACTGATATTCGTCATGAAATTTTCGATTTTCTCGCGGGATCTTTGCAGGATCGTTTGATTATCGTTTCTCTGCGTGATAGATTTGCGGGGTTTTATGAATTCGTGCGGGTCGGACGCTCCCGGTAATAGCGTCAGGGATGGGGAAAAGGCAAGAGCCGGAACCCTGAATGCAAAAACCCCCTGAAATCTTCTTCTATCTTGGCAGAGGGAGGAAAGATATTCAGGGGGCCCAAAGCAGGCGCGGTGCCTGCAAAGGATTATAGCAAATGCGTAACCTTACACAACCCCTCAGCGCTGCCATAAGTGCAGGCGGTGGTGACTGAACAAAGTCTTCATCAATGTGTCGCTGAACGGTCATCAAAAGTTCACCGCCATCATGTGCCGCTTTTCGCTGGCACCATGCCAAATACGGTGGCCGTAAAACGTTTCTCTGCTGCTCTTGAGCGGCACGACTGGAACCGTAATCCCCTTATTTATGCACTCCGCTGCCAGCGCGAACAGCGCATTTCCGTTCGTTCTGAGCGGCGGGAAACCTATTACGCCCTGGCTATGGCGATGATCGCTAACTGCGACTACAACCCGGATGATGACTACCTTTTTGAAGTGATGTGTAGTTCTGAGGAACTGGCAAAGCAGATCGGACAGCTGCATGTGGATGCGGCCACTGGCCGGAAAACCTATGATCCAGTATATAAGGCTATTGGGGATTGGGAAGCTGCCGGAACGCTGGTTGTGCACAGAGCCAGGGATGCTGAGACCAGGCAGCAAAAAGCCATGCGGATATGGATAA
The DNA here is from genome assembly GCF_000773975.1 of Erwinia typographi. Classification (GTDB taxonomy): domain Bacteria; phylum Pseudomonadota; class Gammaproteobacteria; order Enterobacterales; family Enterobacteriaceae; genus Erwinia; species Erwinia typographi. Next base: position 4,980 of record NZ_JRUQ01000080.1, on the reverse strand, counting down.
GGCCTGAATTTTTCGATGGTCTGGGGTTCAGTATGGCCGAGCTGCGAGACATTGTGATCAAGTTCCGGCGCTGGCTGGAGCGTAAAGGACTCAGAGAAACCTATAAAGACCGCTATTCAGAACACCTCAAGCGCCTGGCCCGTAGTAACGTGGCCGACATATCAGATAAACACTCGCTGAAAAACCTGCTGAAGAAAATTAAGCGCCATGTGCTGGGCGAAGATGCGCAGCAGCAGGACGAGAAAAAGCGTGTTGTTTCTGACCTTGAACAGCGGCTTATCAAAACAGAGCAGGCATTGAGCCAGCAGCCGGCTAAAGAAGATCGCCGGTACTGGAAACTTTATGCCGCCTGGAAATCACAGCAGCCGGCTGCCGTCTCTATCGGGCTGGAAAACGCTGCAAAACAGAAACGGCCAGACCTGAGCACGGTAAGCGGCGAAGCCTACTGGCAATATCTGGTTGAGCGAATACCGTCTGGCGGCTCCTGAAGTCCCTGAGCGCCCCCTCCTTTTAACCTCTTCCGCCTCTGGCGGTTTTTCTGCTGCCTGAGCTGCATTAAATCCCCTCTTTTTTACCGTCTTCCGGTGGTTCCTCATTTTAGCAACAGCCCTTTTTCCGTCACCTGATTGTGACTTGTTTGTTTTTCCATCACTTAACTTCGTATCGTATTTTTATCACTCAGTTAACTTCGTTGTTAACGGTGATATGTGAGTTAAATTCGATGTTTATTTCTGAACTAACAGACCTTTATAAATAAAGGTGATAGGCGCGCCCCCTTGCCTGTCGGCCTGGGTGCTTAAAATCAAATATGACCACCCTTGCAGCGGCTAACACCGCGCCGGGTCGACTTATCGCTTCGCTCCAGAATTGCACCCCACGCTAACGCATGGGGCACTTCAGACCAGGATCGTTAAAGGGTTAACCGCTCGTCTGTTGGCCCTTGAGGGATTGGAGAAATCCAGTTGCTACCGGATACGTCAGCGCATCGCTGAAAGACTTCCATACACGCTCGTAGCTCGCTACGCTCACAACGCGGAGATACAGCCCGTTTTCGGGTTAACCCTCAACGGCCTAACTCCGACCGCGCACAAAACGTAATAAACCGCTTTTAGTCGGTAAGGCTTAGCAGGGCGAAGGATTGGATAGACGATCCCTTTTGATCCTGTACCGGCTACGCCGGGCCTCGGCGGTTTTACATTTGTGCTTTATTATAAACCTGAATGCCGCCTTATATGCGCTTACGCGCATTCAGTAAACTGGCTGCGCACTGCTCGCCAGTTTTTTCCGCGATATTGCCTTTTTAGTGTTATGATCCGTCTAATGGGTCGTGTCTTTTACACGAATATTCACGCGAGGTATATTTATGGCTATTACACAACGAGCAACGCAAAGCGTCACTATGTCCTTGGAACGTACCTTACTCAGCCGTGCTCGTGAGGCTGGTATTAATCTCAGTGCCACACTGACCGCCGCCCTTGATGCTGAACTACGCCAGTACGAAGCGAAAAAGTGGCAGGAGGAAAATAGCGAAGCGCTGGAAGCTCTTAATCGATTTCACGATGAACACGGTTGCTTCAGCGATGAGTACAGGACATTTTAAACATGCAGTTCACTGTATACAGTAATACCGGAAAAAGCGCCGTCTATCCCTTTCTGCTTGATGTCACGAGCGATATTATCGGGCAGTTGAACCGCAGAATTGTTATCCCCCTGCTGCCTGTTGAAAAGTATCCAGGAAGCCCCCGCCCAGAACGACTGGTTCCGCTTGTCAGACTGGCTGATGATAAAGAATACGCAGTTATGACGCATGAGATGGCGAGCATTCCCGCTCGTTCTTTAGGGGCGGTGTTCTGTGATGCATCTCTTTATCGAACGGAGATCAAAGCTGCTATTGATTTTCTTCTTGATGGTATTTGATGGTGTATTCTCAACGTGATTTTTAATGGGGTTCTGTGCCGGAACCGCCGAAATTTCCGGCACGACGAATTAGAAGGTAATGGGAGCTAGGCTACAATATGACGACATTTGAAAAATTCATCCTCGCATCAGAGGGTTAGAAGTAGCACACAAAATGTGTTCGAAAGTCGTTTGGCCCAGTTTACGCCAACCCTTCACCCCCGATATATAATCGCTTCATTAAGGCTGTTGATCACTTTATCAATGTAGTTTTTATCGGTACTTGTTAGTGCCTGTGATTCTCCTGATGCGCTGTTCAAAAACACAACATATTCTGTTTTTAGAGACTTAATCCACATAATACCCAGTACTATAAGAAGTACACCAATTCCCTTAAACATCAGTGTTGAAGCAGCAAAGATCATAATAAGTCCTGTCAGGACGATGATAGCAGGTACTGCTTTTGATGGGGGACGTTCTCCTCTCTTTACAGAAGTGACGCCATTCATGGCGTAAGTGGTCGAGCCAACCAGAAAACGTGAATTTGTAATACTTACCTTACCATTACTGTAGAACTCTTTTTCTTCCATTTCCATTTTATACTTATCTCTTTAATGGTGGGGGATGCCGGGATTGTTCACTGCCACTTGCCTGACTTCGGCAATAATGTCACGCATATTGTTCAGGCATTCCGCTGCCGGTTGCCCTGCTCGTTCAAGTGCCGGTTCAGCCTTTACGTAATACGCTTCCACTTGCGTATTTGAGGCGTTTATCATCAGTGGGATGCTGCATATAAGTAATGTGCCAAAACGCTGCTGTAGGCGGTCTGTGCTCGCTTCAAACTGGTTAGTGACGTTAAGTACAGCTACCGGTTCTTTTATCAGTGCCATGCTGATAGCGGTCGTCAGTTGTTCCACGTGCTCGTCATCCAGACTGTCACCAACGCTTTTAATCTTCGCCGGGAGTGCCTGAATTGTCGCAGGGTCGGCACTGGCTACCTGCTTAATGTAAGCGCTCCAGCCGCTATCTGACGCCATACAGGAGGCCGATAGAATGCAAGCCGCAAGAACGATGCCATGCCGGTTCATCTGACCACCTCTAGCGTGTTATCGCTGGAATGAATGATTTTCCCGCGTACCACCGGCCCAATGATTATGCAACCCTCAGAGGCGAATCCAGGCACCTTTGGCGGCATCTTCTCGCCGTGGATACGAAACAGGGAGCGTCCGAAACTCTCACCAGCGGTTTGAGTAAGGATGATCGTCATTGGCCCCTTTGAGTTTGTATAGCCACCAATGTGATACGTTCCGCGTGGAATTGGCCCCATGCCTTTAACGTGCTGGCGGTCGGGGTTGTTCTTATTGGTCAGGTTGCCGGAGTAACCTGTGCCGATCAGCTTTCCCTCATGCCAGAGTTCGCCAGTGCTTTGGTAATAAGTCCATGCCATGTAAAATCTCCTTATGCAGCGTTGCGGTCGTTCCAGCTATCAGAGTGAACAATATTCCCATCCAGATATTTCCATGTGATTTTTTCATACGACATTTCGATCAATTCTTTGTGGTCTTGATGTGCATAATCCATATCTTTCACATCCTCCATCCACGGTACGACAGAGGTAATACGGGCATTTTCCAAAAAAATATTAAAATATTCTTCTTCCTGACCTGCGTAGTTTATTCGATAAAATTTAAGCTCTGCTGATTTTAAGCGCTTCCCTGAGCTAACGAACTGATAAAGGTAGGAGCTGGAAGAGTCCAGCGATTTGGTGAGGATAAAGGGGGCATGTTCGCGCCTGGCCGTTACTTTTCCAGACAGGCCATCCGTTGGAAGTAATACATTGTGAGCCAGTGCGGTTATCTCTATGCTTCCCTCGCGCTGGTGTACATCTACAGAGCCTTTGACGGGGTTTCCACCATCATCCTTTAACCACAGATACACAGGAATTGCCATGTTGAATATCCCTTATCCAAATCAACATGGTATAGCGATGATAATCAACAGAAAGTCACTGAGTCCCAACTTATCGCTAATCACGCGAAGGATGAAAAGTGATTAGCGTAAGATATTTTTCGTTTTCCTGCGCCTCCCCAAATATGACTGTCGGTAAACCCTCACCATTATGAGGAAACAGCGTAAAACGGGCTTCAGGGCGTTTAAATCAGCCCAAACCAGAAAGGCTGTTTTGATAACAAATCAGTAACATAAAAACCACCCGTTTCTGGCCGGGAAAACCGGCGCTTTTGGCCCGTTGGGTGACATTTTAATCTGTGTGCCACCGCCGTGGTGCAGATTAGAGCTTTTATGTTAAAAAGTGCCGGATTCGGCAAAATTTTGTTTGTTTGTTTCTTTTGCGGTTGCACGCCGGAACCGCCGAAACTTCCGATGTAGAATGTCCTATAAAAAATAGGGGGGAAATCATGAGCAAACTGGATAAAGAGCCGATCAGAGGACTGGATGATAAGGAGACAGCCCTGCTTATCGATGCACTGACTGCGCTACGCGCCGAGCGCGGGAAAGCCTGGAATATAGCCTGTGACATAGCTCAGGTGGCAAACAAGCGGCCGCCTGAGCTGAAAAGGTATGGTATTGATGAAATTACACGGCTGGCTCGTCGTTTAGGTGCCAGAAAAACACACTGGCTGGATTGAGACAGGTCGCGCTCATTTCCTCCAAAAGTCCCACTGTTATGAGCTACTCTATTGATTACATTAATTATGGAGTTGGATTTTCGTCATAAGGACCTGATACCTGTACCTCTGCATCTCCCCATTGCTCATGTTCCGGTTCGTCAGGGTCAAGGTACTTGCGGCATTTGGCATGAAGCCATATATTCATTGGCCGCAGATTAACGACTTCCACTTCGTCAAATTCAAAATTGGCATTATCAATCAGCCAGTCCTGAATAATTTCCTGGATATCATCATCGTCAAGCTCGATTTTGCGCTCAACAAATCCTTCGTCTTTATAGTATTTTACAGGAAAAACCGTCCGCATTTTCAGCTATCCTCTTTCCGTTGGGTAAGCCGGAACCGCTGAAAGTTTCGGCTTCTGAAACGCTGCCGGAGTGCCGCTCGCATTTTAATT
>NZ_JRUQ01000008.1 GCF_000773975.1 Erwinia typographi | reverse complement strand
AAATCTATGTACAGGCTCTATAAAGATTATTATCAATTAATTATTATCTTATTCTTATTGTGTATCACCGTTAATACACCCCCTGTATCACCGTTAATACACCCACCTGTATTATGCATGATACACCCCCCTGTATTACCACTAATACACCTACCTGTATCAACCGTAATACACCCCCTATAAATTATTTACTATGCAAACCTATGAAATCTGTCTCATATTCACCTTAGATTATGGGATTTTCTGATTAAACTATAGCCTCTGGACAATCCTACCTACTGAAGACCGAGGGATGCTCATTGTTTGTGCTATCTCAGAGATGGTGCTCCCTGACTCTGACAATTGAACAACCCGATCAATCTGCCCGGCATCGTATAACGTTGGCCTACCCGCCCTGCCTCCCCTGCTTACTATCTGCAATGGCAACAAGGTATCTGCGCAGCATATTGTGATTCGGTGCTCATGTTTGCGTGGGACATTCCTGAATACCAAAACCGCTATCGCTGCCGCTCCCCTGTTCCCAACTATCGCCTGGATAACGCCCGGTGCAGGGCTGAACCGTACGCCTCTATGTAAAAATCGTATCTCATGGCAATAGGCATTACTCCAGACGTGCCGGAGCCAGTAACCTGTATGCACCCTCGCTGGCACCACAAATACCGATTGCTCTGGAAGGTGCGCTAAGGCCAGGAATTTAGAAACGAGAGAATATGGAGGATTACAAAAAACCGAATACTCCTGTGACCAGTCCATCTGTAGGGCGTCGTCCCGTTCATCCCAATAACGTTCGCATAGCGCATTATCAGCACTGGCTGCTGCATCAATTGTAAAATCGAACTCTCGATTGAGGTTATTAAATAAACGTCTGGGTGTCTGCCAGAGGTCCGAACCTCCTTTATGTTTACCCTGCGAATCGTACCGTCTGATGCTCTGAGATAAATAGAGAGGATCTGCCATTGGTGCTCTTGAAACGCTTTAAGGAAGATGAAATATCATATCTCAATGTTAACTTTGAAAGTAACAATTAACTTTTAAATAGCCATCTAAACATCTAAATGTCTATATAGATTTGTTAAACAAACTTTTCTCTTTCCTCCTTCAACATGCAAAAGAACCAAAAACTTCCAGAAATTGACATTTCTGAACGGCAAATAGATGCAATTTAAATCATTTCATATGCAATCATTTCATATGTAACTACATCAATCCTAACTTACTTAATGGAATAGTGTTACATAGCAAAGCCGCATTCTACCGCCTCTTCATGGTCACTGGAGGTGCGTTACCTCTCAAATAGAGTGTTATGCATCGTTTATGCAGGGTTTATGCATACCCTCGCAGCCCGCATGGGGCTTGATATTTTGAAATTATTGGCGTGATTATTAGATTGCTAATCATTCTGTTAAGTACTGAGGACCATGAGCCGGGATATATCAGGCAGGCCAGCCAGAGGCTGATATTTGGTAGAGGAAAAGAAAGGAGCTGATGTGCCAACTGAGATATTTTTTTCTGGGGATGGGTCAATTTGGCTGAAGTCAGGCGCAGCGCGGCTTCCAGAGGTCCGCTCACCGCTACTCATGCTTATATTTAATGTAACCTATTGATTGTATTGATAATTATATAATTATAACTAATAAACCATTAATCGACATAAATAGGGGTTAAATAGCCATTAAATGCCACTTAATTAAGTTAGAAATAACTTGTAAATGATCATGTTGTGATCAATAATCTCTCTATCTTACAAATAGAGGATTTAACATGAAACGAGTCGAACCAGTCCGAATCAAAGAACAAATTGCCGAAGTTGAAAAGTTACTTTCAAAGTACAATTCATCAACTATCTATGCTGATTTGTGGGTATTCCTGAATCAAACTGCCGCGCGTGTCAGCGATGCTTTGTCATTGCGCTACAGCGACTTTGATCGCATTGAAGGGAATATGTTGAACCTGAGGGAGCAGAAAACAGGGAAAACGCGTTCAATCATGCTGACGCCTAAGGCGTTGGAGTTGGTCGCCCGCCGCCGTGCTGATAACCCAGGGCATATATATTTGTTTGAGGTAGATTCTAATCGAGCTAAAGGCAAACCCATTTCAAGGGTCACGGTCAGTGCTAAGTTTAAAGAGGCTGGCGATATCCTGAACCTGCATATTGCGGCTCATACACCACGAAAAAATCTAGGTTTTCATGCCCTTAAGCGTGGGGTATCTTTGCCAACATTGACAAAGCTCTATGGCCACTCAAGCCAGGCGGTGACACTTGCGTATTGCGGGATTATGGATCGGGATATCGAAGATGTTTACACGGGGATTGATTACTAATGAAAACTTTAATAGCTATTTCTATGCTGTTGGTTGCTTCTTCAGCTCAAGCTGTATCTGTAACCCTGACCGGGCCAGATGAGGAAATCTCAGGCAATAGTAAAATTTGTATTTATGAGGGGCATGGCATAACACGGACAATAACTGTTCGAGATGAGCAGGATTGTCCCTATGCTAAGACGTTTGACACTGATGAAAACTAACCTTGCCAAGGCTGTTTGTGTTGAGATATTAACTCATATTCGTGTTGCCCTAAGATGAACTTCTTACGGTCAACATCTATAACTCCTTCTATTTCCCTGAAATGGTAAGGAAAACTCACTCTATCATTTGTAATTTTATACATTGCAGAAGGTACATGAGGATTTTGAGGAGAAACAAGATATTCACCTTTAATTTCAAACCCAAATCCATTGATTAAGTAACTTTTATAAGCATTATTATCGTCAAAATAAAAACTCATAGATTTAACTCCTGTGTATAGTTAATCATACAACCACTTGCCCGCTTTGGCGGACTCAGTAAACATTCTGACTGTTAGCGGCTTTCTGATCCGCTTCATATCATCGTTAATCTGTCGGCTTTTAAACAACCTGCTAAATAGCGAGGCTTCTACAGATGGATAATATGCTTGGATGTTCATTGCCGAAATATCAACACTGAATTTCTCGCTGTAATCGTCTATAGCATATGGAAGTTCATCTAACTCCGCGTAGTCCTGTAGGACGGTATCCATCTCAAGGGGGACTCTTCCAGTTTTGAAGGACACAGGTACAGATAACTCTCCCCTAAAGAACTCTAAAACGTCAGTTTCCGTTACCATATTTTATCCGTCCCACGAGCAACAGAATTGTAATGCGTTATAGTGCGATACGTTATTTGAGCAACATCCTTTGAGAGCAGCACCCAGCCAACTACAGGAATAGCTCGCCCAATAAAAGTGCTGACCCTATGAGTCATAATAACTCTAAGGGTCCGTGGAGGGTAGCCACCGATCACAGTGGGAAGCTCTACCCCCCAAGGGAATTTTGCTTTAGGAAATACTCTCCTTGCACCACGAGAAGCAATAGACGTCCCAGGGGTTGCCCCTGCAAATTTCCCTCTTGTTGATAAAATATTGAGTCCTGAGACTATGGCAGCAATAGCGGCAAAATCATCTACTCCAACCTGTTCAGCGAATTCTTCACAGAAAATCATGAATAATAGTTCATTAGCTTTAAGGTTGGGCCTGCCTGCATAGAAGTATGTCCCGTTAAGCTCTTCAGTCGTATCCATACCAAATCCTTCTCATTCATGAATTCCGCTAATCATAGACCTTTTCTACTACCAATCAAGTGATGCTAATCAGAGGATTACTCCCACATCCTCTAAAACCCTTAAACAGAATCAGAAAATCCTTACATTCACTTGCGTTAGGAATGTTCTTAAAATATGTAAAAATTACGATAAGGAACGTTATGAAACTTTTCTTCACGATGTCAGCAATCGTTCTCCTTGCTGGCTGTGCTCAGATGCGTCCAGTGCAACAGCAATCCGATAATGAGTTATGCGGCAACGCTGGGCTGGCTATGCACCAAGGCAATAGTAATAATTATTTTGCTGTGAAATCAGAGATTCAACGCCGCGAAGGCTTAAACCTCTTTAAAATCAGTAAGGAAGATTGCATAGCATCTGCAAATCTGGCAATAAATAATGCAGTGCAGGAGCAACAAAGAGCTGCCGCCATAAGTGCAGCATTAAACAACTACAACCAACAAATGCAGGCAATGAGACCTAAAACAACGACCTGCAACACACTGGGTAGCACTACGGGTAATGTGTACGGTAATAACGTCAGCACGTTTGGAAATGCAAGCACTACCTGCACCTCCTACTGACATTGCAACGTCAACGCCAATCAAGACCATCAACTACCGGAAGTAATTCATTGAGACTTGGCGTATGAGTATATCTGGCAGTAATACCCAGGCTGGACGATAGAGAGTGCCCAACGACCATCTGAAGCAATGCGGGTTGAGCGTAGCGGATCGCCTTAGATATGAAAGTGTGCCTGATACTGTGAACCCTCCGTTTCAATCCCCTTTCGTTGTAATCTGGCGCACCGCATGAACGCATTACCTCAATCCAGGCATGAGTAACAGCGTTAGCCGATGGGAGCCTATGGAAAAGCTTTCCTTCTGGAGTCTTGTTCTCCAACTGGCGTATGAGCAAAGTTTCAATATCGTTATGAATGGGGATCTGCCTTTGAGCATGCTCGGTTTTCCCATCCTCAATAAATATGTACTTCCTCCCAGTTTCCTCATCTGTGCGGATGTGTTTAGCCCGTAAAGTTGAAATTTCACCAGACCGTGCTCCTGTATAAGCCAGAGTCAGGAAGAAGGATTTACGCCAGTCGTCATCGGAGAGGCCTTCAAGATATGCGACTATCCGCTTCATTTCCGGGTCGCTAAAGCTCCCCCCTCTCCGCTCCTGAAACTCCACTTTTATTCCCTCGGTAGGTGCAGTAATGAGAATGTCCTTTTGGTCTTTAAGAAAAACTTTGAAAAATGAACGGTAAACTTTGAAATGCTTGTGGCAAGTCGCGCTGGAAATCAGATCATCCTCAGGAATATCACCATCTATGCACTGTTGAATAGTCATGCTTTTGTAGGGATGTGCCTTGCGCGTAGGAAGCCCAGAGACAACTTGAATTACCTCTCTCATGTTCTGCTTGGTCACAGTATCAACCGGGACATTGCCCAAAACGTGCAATAGCACATCGAAAAAGTTCTGGTTCTCCCGCCGGATAGATTTCTGCCATTTTGAACCCTTTTCGGCTACATACATCTCCCACGCATCCAGCAACAAAGGTACTGAGGATGTTTCATTAACTGGCTGTTCTTTCTCAACAGATGGCGTTGGAAGGGCGGCTTTTAGGTCATTAACAATCTGATTAAACCCCTTCAGGTCTCGACTGAGAAAGGCGTGATAGGCTCCGTACAGCTGCGCTCTCGACATGTTCATTTGAGCTGCCGCCGCTGTTACTTCACCGGGCAGTGAGTCCGGGTCGAACCCTTCCTTCTCTATGCCATGTTTGAGTAAACCCTCAGCAAACGGATGACCGCTTACCATGTCATCTATCACGGAGTCAGAATAGCCTTTTGCCTCTTTGGCATTACTACTGGCATTCAGCTCACCAACTTCACCTTTGCGCATAACAGCGCCTAATTGAGGTATGCGCTCTACCTCCCTAAGGTCAGCCTCAAGGAATCGCAGCAGGAATGTATCCAAATCATTTTTGGTAAGTGCTTTCAGCCCCTTGAGCTTACCCCGTAAGTCATCCTCGGTCATTCGCCCAGCCTGAACCAGGGAAACATAAGGCCCAACCCTCGACATGATTCCTTCAGCCGTTTTAAGGGAGTCAGTAGCTAAAGATTGTCTAAAAAACTTCCCTGATGAGAGGCGAAAATTGATGTAATAAATCCCGCCCCTTTGGGTAGTGAATTTAGGGTTGTTGTTCACATTTTTCGGCTTTTTGTTCACTGTTTTGTTGCTCATTATGTTTTCCTTATTGTTGTATAATCAATAACATACAAAACAGCTATATTCATAACTCATTGATTATTAACATGCCGTGCAGTCTCCGGTAACGGCTGACACAACTGGACTAAAGGCCGGGGCAAATACCACCCCGGCCTTTTTTCATCTTTGTGTTTTAGCGTTCGCGTCGTTTGGCGCTAAGGACAACAGCTACTCCGTCGGTCCCTCAAGCTCCTGCATTGACAGCACCGGCAAATAGTAGCCCTGCACTCCCCAGATTTTACTGGCTGCCAGCTTATCAAGCTGCACTTCGCTCTCCACCCCTTCCACTATGACCCGGTTAGTGTACTGGCGGATATTGGCAATCAAAATGCTGAACCAGGGCTTGGCTACGTTATCGAGAAAGAACTGGCGGTCCAGCTTGACCGCTTCGAACATCTTCGACTGCAGGGCGTTGAGGTTGGCATCTCCCGCGCCTAAATCGTCCAGCCACAGAATGTTCAGCTGTTCGATCAGCGTGCGTAACAGCGGGTTATTAAGGCCGTCATGCAAATTGGGAAAATCCTCGGACAGCTTCAGACGCATAAAGGGCAGCTGGCTGAGTATTTGCTGAATAAAGGCCGACTGGCTGACGGCTCGCGCCAGCTGAAAATCGATCGTCAGGCAGCACAGCAGACCGTGCTGCTGAAAATAGTCGGCGTAATGCTCAATCGTCAGTAGCTGATTAAGAAATCGGGTTTCAAGATCCTGCCGATCGTCCGGCGAAAGCCCCCGCTGCGGGTCAGTTTGCCTGGGCTTAAGATCCAGCGCAATCAGGTCGCCGCCAAGCGTGTGTATAGGAATGCAGTGGTAAGTATGTATCATGCCTTCATGCCAGAGTTCGGGCTTCCTGCCAGTGATAAAAATCGTCGTACAGATAAACCTTAGACGTTCATTCGGTATTACTGTGCATCGATACGACGATTTTTATATTTATCGGCAGCGCTGACGACAGCTTTATGCTTAGCCCTTATCAGCAGCCACTTTGTGCGCCGGGCAGTCCTGGCGCTAAAAGCGCCCGCTGGCAACACGGGTGGTACAACTGGCGCTAGCTGAAATCAACGCCATTCCAGCTAAAATAACGTGTATAATGCGCGCTAACTATCGGCAACAACCAACTAATGAAACCAGTGAGTGGTTAAATTCACTGGTTATCAAGCAATTAAGGTGATTTAAACATGGGATTCAAATGCGGTATTGTGGGCCTGCCAAACGTCGGGAAATCCACCCTGTTCAATGCGTTAACCAAAGCGGGCATCGAAGCAGCTAACTTCCCGTTCTGTACCATTGAGCCCAATACCGGCGTGGTGCCAATGCCTGATTCCCGTCTGGACAAGCTGGCTGAAGTCGTCAAGCCGCAGCGCATCCTGCCTACCACGATGGAGTTCGTGGATATCGCAGGCCTGGTGAAAGGCGCGTCGAAAGGCGAAGGCCTGGGCAACCAGTTTCTGACCAACATCCGCGAAACCGAAGCCATCGGCCACGTTGTCCGCTGCTTTGAAAACGACAACATCATCCACGTTAATAATAAAGTGGACCCGGCTGACGATATTGAGGTGATCAATACCGAGCTGGCGCTGTCCGATCTTGATACCTGCGAGCGCGCCCTGCATCGCGTGCAGAAGCGTGCCAAAGGCGGCGACAAAGACGCGAAGGCTGAACAGGCCGCGCTGGAGAAATGCCTGCCCCACCTTTCCAACGCGGGCATGCTGCGTTCACTGGATCTGAGCGACGATGAGAAGGCGGCGATCCGCTACCTTAGCTTCCTGACGCTCAAGCCAACCATGTACATCGCTAACGTTAATGAAGACGGCTTCGAGAACAACCCGTATCTGGATCAGGTGCGGGCTATTGCCGAGAAAGAAGGCTCGGTGGTGGTCCCGGTGTGCGCTGCCGTGGAATCTGATATCGCCGAGCTGGACGATGCCGATCGCGAAGAGTTTATGGCCGAACTGGGTATTGAAGAGCCGGGCCTTAACCGGGTGATCCGCGCCGGTTACGCGCTGCTGAATCTGCAAACCTACTTCACCGCTGGCGTGAAAGAAGTGCGCGCATGGACTATCCCAGTAGGCGCAACTGCCCCGCAGGCCGCCGGTAAAATCCATACCGATTTCGAAAAAGGCTTTATCCGCGCCCAGACCATCGGCTACGAAGACTTTATCACCTACAAGGGCGAGCAAGGCGCGAAGGAAGCCGGCAAAATGCGTTCAGAAGGTAAAGAGTACGTGGTGAAAGATGGCGACGTGATGAACTTCTTGTTTAACGTATAAATTAAATTTGTTGTCTCGTGCGATCTCAACATATCTCATGAGAATAACAAAAAACCATAAAATCCACGCAATTGCGTGGATTTTTCATTTCACAATGTCTCAACTAATCTCGTAACAACTCTGTCAAAAATGAGTACATGGATGAGTACAACATTCTTCCATCTTCATTTTAAGTGAGTACAATAACGGTATAATAAATAAACAAGGCTGACCCTGACCCGAAATCCTGCTCCATTCAGAAACAGAATTCCGGCATGATATTCACCCCTTTGAGCGGAGGTTGTGCCGATGAAAAAGTCACGATTCACCGAAGAGCAGATTGTCTTTGCCCTGAAGCAGGCTGAACTGGGGACTGCCGTGCCGGACGTCTGCCGCAAGCTGGGCATCTCCGACGCCACGTTTTACACCTGGCGTAAGAAATACGGCGGAATTTCCCCGTCTGAACTCAAACATATGCGCCAGTTGGAAGAGGAAAACTTGCGACTGAAGAAGCTGGTTGCCGATCTGAGCCTCGACAAGGCCATGCTGCAGGACGTGCTGGCAAAAAAGAGCTGACGCTGGCACGCCTGCGCGAGTGGGTCAGGAATTTGCAGGTCCGCTATGGTGCCAGTGAGAGACAGGTCTGTTTTGCGCTGCGGGTCAGCCGCAGCTCGTTTCGCTATCGTTCTGTGGCCCCCGACGACAGCGCACTGCGGCTGCGCATCCGAGAGATCACCGAAACCCGAGTGCATTACGGTTACCGCCGGGTACACGTGATGCTCAGGCGGGAAGGCTGGCGTGATAACCACAAAAGGATTTACCGGCTTTACAGCGAACAGGGGCTGTCGCGGCGCCTCAAACGGTCACGCCGCAATAAATCCGCACAGCGCCGACAACCGCAGCCTCAGGGGCTGTATCCGAATCACATTTGGGGCATGGACTTTGTCTCTGATGCGCTGTTTGACGGAAGGCGATTGCGTCTGCTGACGGTAATCGATTTGTTCACACGTGAATGCCTGGGAATTTGCGTGGGCCAGAATTTACGTTCAACAGAAGTGGCAGAAATGCTGAACAGCATCGCGCTCAGACGGCCCTTACCCCAGTTGCTGAAAACTGATAACGGCTCTGAATTTGCAGGAAAAATGCTGGACAAGTGGGTGTATGAGCGAGGGATCCGTATAGACTTCTCACGACCGGGAACACCAACGGACAATGCCACAGTGGAGTCGTTCAACGGCAGGCTACGGCAGGAGTGCCTGAACGAAAACTGGTTCATGTCCCTGGAGGATGCACGGTGCAAAATCGAGGCCTGGCGCATACACTATAACCAGAGACGTCCCCATTCTGCGCTGGGCTGGATGACGCCCTCCGAATTTGCCGAAAAATCTGCCGGTTGCCAGAATATGCAGCCAGAATGAAGCCGGTTATTCCTGATTATGACTGGAGCATATTCGGGGTCAGGGTCAATTAAATGGTTTGTTTCTGCGGATCATGGTTCACTCTACGCGTGCCCGCTGGGAGGAATCCAGCCGCATAGTTTAGCTAATGGGAATAAGGAAATCTACTTGCTAACAAGAGGTCAAAAAGTATGGAAAGGCCTGGGCAATATGCCGCATATCATTAATGTGCAGGGGCGAAGTCAATGTGCTCATAGAGAGCGTGAATAAAAATCTATCTAGATGTCGAAAACTTATTACCGTACCTCAAGTTCACGGGCAATAGCCTTTGGCTGGCCCTCAACTATCAAGTCATACCAACGAACCTGCATTATATTGATTTGCACAGAGTGCATCTTCGCACGTAAGCAGCCAGTTAAGCATCCCACCGAGATCTGGATCTACGTCATGAGCGCAAGTTAATAGTTTTAGAAATCAAGCTAATTAGCATAATATCTCTTAACTGAAGGGATATGGAGCCGCAGAAATAAATGAAGACACGGCAGTATGCGCAAAAATCAATCTTTGATCTGGAAGCAATCTTCGAACAGTCCCGCAACAATGTTAGTGAACTTGAACAGCTGTTGAGCGAGCTGACTTTTCGCAACACTGCCGGGGCGCGGACTCTAACGTCTAAAATCGAGCAATCTCTAACTGCATTTAGCGACCGCAGCGAGGTCGCCATGTCGGCTTCCAGCCCATCAACATGTAATCTCGATTCGGCGTCCATACAATTTTCTCAAGCAGTGCCCCATAGTGCACCTGCAACGGTAGAGCAACTGCAACCGAAGGCTATCCCAGACACTGCCATGCGACAGCAATTCGACAAAGGCCAAATCGATCTAGGTCCACTGCCGTCTTTCTCTCCGTCAGATAAAGCGAATGATGCGCGAGCAATACTGGCAGCATGGACAGCCCTCGAAGCACTATCGCCTCAAGGTTATAAACGCCCAGAGGATATGGCAACCGGCGACCGCTCCAGGGTTGCTCTATTGGAGCGAGGTGTTCCATGGGGACCAAATGCCCGCAGCAAGCCCAGTTATAAGCTTTATTTCGAGGTCGTCCTCGGCTCCATCGCTCTCGACAAGGCGACGGAGGAGCTGGTCAAGGTTTTTGGCGAGGATGAGGAGCGTTCACGCCCGGACGGTAAGAAAGCGGCCATCGGCTCGATCCTGATCGACAAAGAAGGCTATGTGCTTGAGGACAAAGGCGTTGCCGTTTCCAGTTTTGCCTGGGCACTCAAGCCGGCTCTCGACCTGAAGCTTGGGAGCTTAGGGAATTGGCCGAATGTTGAGCCGCGCATTATCGAGCATCTGGATCGAATGGTTCGCCACCACAACAAAGATGGAGAACCCATACCGATCGATCTGAATGTTGTTCATAACGCTTATAAATGGCTTGTATCGCAGTTCAGTGTACCCGAGCATTTGGTTGAGCCACCCACATTCGCGATTAAGGTGTTTCATCATTTCAAGGCTAAGGCGCCGCCTGAACCTTCGTTACTGAATTCCTTCTATCTTGAAGATCTCGGTGAAGCAACCAAATTGCTCGAGACGGGCAAAGCCGGAACCGGTTTGCGCCGCTACATGGGAATTGGAAGACCTGACCAGAAAATCGACGTGCTATCGCCCATTTCCGCAGTTGAGCCGTTCGTCGCACCGTCGCTCATGCCGCAGGCTCGTTGGCCTTCGAAAGGCGGCCATCCACTGGTGCTGCTTCAACAGGCTGCCGTGAATGCGGCGCGTGCTGAGCTGAATGATGCTCCAGGTATCATCGGCGTCAATGGGCCTCCGGGAACCGGAAAGACCACTCTTCTCCGGGATATCGTCGTTGGATGCATTCTCGATCGGGCCACGGCGATGTCCGGCTTCAACAAACCGCAGGATGCCTTTTCCACAACAGGCGAGAAGCTGGCATTCGGTTCCAATGCATTCCTGCACTTCTACAAGTTACATGCATCCTTGAAGGGCCATGAGATCGTCGTAGCCTCCTCCAATAACAAAGCAGTCGAAAACGTCAGTAAAGAGCTTCCTCTCAAGGAAGCCAATGGTCGCCATGAACAGATCGCCTACTTCCGGTCCATCAGCGACCTGATTGCGAATCCCAAACGCGCCGGCTATTTCGAAGCCGAGGCCGAGGGGGACATCCCCTCCGACACTGTTGAAACCTGGGGGTTGATCGCCGCAGCTCTCGGCAAGAGCAGCAACAGAGGCGCGTTTCAGCAAGGTTTCTGGTGGAATGAAGACGGTGGTTTCCTTACCTACCTGAAAGCAGCTCGCGGCATAAATGTCATGCGTGAGATCAAGGACGAGCGAACTGGCGAAACCATCGATCGCGTGATGCCCAGCGTGGTTGTCAATGAGCGGCCCAGCACCAACGAAGCGGATGCTGCTGCGGCCTGGCAGAAAGCGCGAACCGCCTTTCTTAAACTTAAGGAGACGGTAGACGCCGAAATCGCCAGCATCGAAGAGATGCGACGGGATATCCAGGCGCTCAAGGGAGCGATCACCGAACTTCAAAGGGCTGAACAGCGTCGACCGAGTCTGAATGAAGCCGTCGAAGAGGCACACAAGACTGCTGAATCCTGCCAACGAGAGCATGAGAAGGCAAAATCGCAGATCGAGCAGGACAAGATCATGCTCGACAGCCATCTTGCTTGCCGTCCAGGTTTCTTCTCCCGTTTGTATGCGACTGCGGCCTGGAAGTCGTGGAGATCGACACTGCAGAAGCTCTCGGCGACCTTGCAGCAATCAGTCATACGGGCGCAGGGGACGGACGGTGCCCTAGAGCTTGCAAGGGCTGAGTGGAGCAATACTGCGTCCCAGTTACAGCAACTCGACCAGGAAATTTCCAGCAAATATCAGGCTGTCTCGAAATTGAAGGCAACCGAGGCACAGGCACGAAACCGTATGGGAGACAGGGTCGTTGATGAGAGGTTCTTCGAGCGCGAGCACGAGGCTATCCACCTCACTGCACCATGGCTTCCCGATGAGGTTCATCGCCTGCGGGAGGATCTTTTCGCCGCTGCCCTGACTGTGCATAAAACGTTCATCGATGCTTCGGCCAGCCGCTTGCAACACAATCTTGGGTTATTGATGTCAGGCATGGTAGCTGGTGCCTTCCAGTCTTCCGCTCACCGTGAACTTCTCCCCGACCTTTGGTCAAGCCTTTTCGTGGTTGTGCCGACCGTGTCCACGACATTCGCCTCTGTTCGGACGATGTTCGGGGATCTGCCACCAGAGAGCATTGGTTGGCTTCTGGTAGATGAAGCGGGCCAAGCCGTTCCTCAGGCAGCAGTTGGAGCTATCATGCGGGCAAAGCGCTCCATCGTGGTAGGTGACCCGTTGCAAATCCCACCTGTAGTT
The DNA here is from genome assembly GCF_000773975.1 of Erwinia typographi. Classification (GTDB taxonomy): domain Bacteria; phylum Pseudomonadota; class Gammaproteobacteria; order Enterobacterales; family Enterobacteriaceae; genus Erwinia; species Erwinia typographi. The sequence goes on along the minus strand of NZ_JRUQ01000008.1, from coordinate 62,695 downwards.
TCACTTCCTGAAAAGCTGAACGCCGAAATCTGCAAGTTCTTTGACATTGACCAAGTCGAATGGTCTGCCCCCGCAGCATCTACGCAGACCCTTGCTGATCAGGCATCGCGCTTCAAATCCACCTTCGTCATGGACGTAGGTGATCGAGAAGTCGGGCTGCCATTGCTCGTTCACAGGCGTTGCCAGAACCCAATGTTTGATGTTTCTAACTCCATCGCCTATGCCGGGCAGATGGTCCATGCTGTCGGGCCTAAAAAACCCGGATCTATCGGCTCGGCTTTGGGGAGATCTCACTGGGTGGATATCAATGGCGATGCTGAGACGAAGTGGTGTCCCGACGAGGGCGAAGCGGTTGTGCGAATGATCAAAGAGCTGGCAGCATCGGGCATTACAAATCCGGACGTATTTATCATCACACCATTCAAGATCGTAGAGCAGAACATGCGTCGGCGTCTCGACAGTGAAACTGATCTGCTGCGAACGTTCGGCGTAAAGCTGGATGAATGGTGCCGTGATCGTGTAGGCACAATCCACACGTTCCAGGGCCGAGAGGCGGACACGGTAATCCTGTTGCTGGGTGCGCCGAAAGCGAGTCAGCAAAGGGCACGTCAGTGGGCGGCAAGCCCACCAAACATAATCAATGTAGCCGTCTCACGCGCCAAGCAAAACCTGTATGTGGTCGGCTCGGCTGCTGCATGGGCAGGGGCGGGAACTAGCCTTCAGGTCCTGCATCGGCAATTGGCGCAATCAGCCTGACAATCTCCGAGGAGGCCCTCATTGTTGAGGGCTCATCGCGAACAATATACAACCTACTTCAGTATCGGACCGATCGCTACATGTCAAAAACTGACATTGCTCACATAATAGTCTAGTAGTCATTACCCACCGCCCATCCTAGCTTGATAATTCTTACAGTTCCCCTTATATCCATACTGAGGAATAACCTCTGACAAGGCCAAGGAGCACGATTATGGGACTTAAACCTGGTCCAAAACCAATTGCAAAATCAACAGGAAAACCCGATCAACGCAGACGTGATAATAAGGATACACCCGGCAATACCCCAGGACTGAAACCAAGCAAATCAACTGGGAAGTAATCGTTCATGGGTATGGAGAATTCATCTATACCCTTGTCTCATCAAATCTGTATGCTTTAGCCTATTTGGTGCCAAAAGCGGAACCTGCTTACATCGTGCCATGTTAGTTTGCCGGGAGCATGCCATCCATTCCTCGCTCAGAGCGAACCATCCTTGATCCTTAGTGTTTAATTTTTACATCAGACCCCAGCCGACAGTTCCGAAATGCCGCTTCTAGTGAGTCGGCGAAGCTTACCGGCCTGCATGTTACTGCAGTCGGGCTGACAACCCAGCAACGCCGGGGAGTCGAAGGGGGCACTAGGTATGATGACTGTGATGACTCTTGTGCCTTGAATACACAGCCAATAATCACACCATTATCAATGTCATTTTGTTCAATAGTTGATCATCCTACAGAAGTCTGCAGTTAAATGCTCTTTTTCAGGGATCGTCTGGGAATTTAAAAAATTTTGTTCTTCAGTTTAACCAAAGTCTGATTGGCATTATTTTTTACAACCTTTTATTTGATATTAATATCAATTTCTTAAATACAAATGAGTCGTTAATGAATTCCAGAACCTGCAATAAACACTGTCTTCTTGAACAGTATCCTCTGACGTGATAGCTTCAAAACATTACTGTTATTTGGGAGAAATCTCATGGCAACTTCCGTATTGGCTAATTGGCACGGTCATGATTATCAGGCGCGGTATTTCTGGATTGAGGCATCCCGGCTTAAAAATCCCCAACAAGATTTCGTTGTAGAAGTTTCCTATGAAGCCGATGGGCCTAAAGCCTTTGATGACGTGATTACGCGTTATAATCCCCCCCGCCGAAGCACCGGGCCCGATCGGATTCAGGCCGATTACTATCAAATCAAGTTTCACGTTACACAAGCCGCTAGCTTCGGATTCGAGGACCTGATTGACCCTGCCTTCATCGGTGCTGAAAGCTTCTCGATCCTTGAAAGGCTAAAACAGGCAAAAGGAACTGAACCTGCCAACTCTGCTTTTCATCTTATCACGACAGATCGAATTATCGATGAGGACCCTATTGGTGAAATAATCAGCAATGTGGATGGCTCAATACGACTCGATAAGCTGTTTGATGGCACGACTGACAGGAGCCGTAAGGGAAAGGTTCGCAAGCTCTGGCGCCAACATCTTAAGCTTTCCACAGACCAAGAGCTGGAGCAGGTGCTTTCTGGTTTTCACATTCAGCAGTCACAGCCCACGCTTGAAGCGATGCGTGAAAAAGTTAATACCTGCTTCCAGATCATTGGTTTGATAACCTGCGAAACAAGTTCGGACTTCCGTTTCGATGGCGCTGCGCGTGCCTTACGCAGTCAGGAACGTTATCGCTTTACTCGAGAGCAATTCACAGCCCTTTGCAAGGAAGAGAACTGGATCAGATCGGAAGCACCTGAAAGCTTCAGAAATGTTGCGCTACGCTCTTTCAGCGATGGGCCACTGGACATCATGGATGCGCTTCCGGAACACACACTCTCCCTGCTTTCTCTCTTCGAAGGTCGATTTCCCTCCCCGGGCATTGAGTGGAATGATGTTATTAAGCCCCAAGTAGAAACCTTCCTCACAGGTATAAGACAGACGGAGCGTAAAGTTCGGCTGTATCTAAATACCCACAGCTCCATTGCAATGCTTGCCGGCAAATGTCTTGGTCACAAGTCAGGCGTAGAAATCGAACTGGTCCAGAAAGGGAGAATGGGCGACTCCATCTGGTCTGAGAACGAATCGCAGGATGAACCTGATGCGGTTATCGAAACCGAGACTGTCGGGACCGGAAGCGATGTCGCTGTAGTGCTCAGCATCGCGAGAAATGCGCTGCCAAAAGCACGCGCATACATACTCGAAAATCAGCCTGACATAGGACGTATCATTCACGTACCCCCCGCAAACGGGCACGGGCAACGATCTGTGAAAAACGGTTCACATGCCGTAGCGCTTGCCGAACAGGTATCCAATGTAGTCATGGATGCAGATTTATCGGTTGAGGCAAGCCTGCATATTTTCAGCGCTGCGCCAAATGCCGTTAATTTTTATCTTGGCCAGCACACGGATTTTCTGGGGACTTGCGTCTTTTACGAGTTTGACTTTCAGCGCCAACGAGATGGCTCCTACCTTCCTTCATTTAAGGTTTAATCACCATGGAACTTCAACCTCAGTTCAACGAATTTTTAGCAAATATCAGGCCGACTGATACACAGAAGGAGGACTGGAAAAGTGGTGCAAGGACATTGCGCGAGCGACTGAAGAATTTCGAACCACTCAAGGAAATTGTCGTATCAACGTTCCTGCAGGGCAGCATTCGTCGTTCAACGGCAATCCGTCCGCTCGGCGATAAGCGCCCTGATGTTGATATTGTCGTGGTGACCAATATTGATCATACCCGGATGTCTCCCACAGATGCAATGGACCTGTTCATCCCATTCCTCGAAAAGTATTACCCGGGTAAATGGGAAACTCAGGGGCGCTCTTTTGGTATTACCCTCTCCTATGTCGAACTGGACCTGGTGATCACAGCCATCCCAGAGTCAGGGGCAGAAAAAAGCCATCTTGAGCAGCTCTATAAGTCAGAGTCAGTTCTGACTGTTAACTCTCTGGAAGAGCAAACTGACTGGCGCCTGAATAAAAGCTGGACCCCCAATACGGGATGGTTGTCTGAGAGCAACAGTGCGCAGGTAGAGGACGCCCCCGCTTCAGAATGGAAAGCGCACCCTTTAGTACTTCCTGACAGAGAAAAGAATGAGTGGGGCCGGACACATCCACTCGCGCAGATCAGATGGACCGCCGAGAAAAACCGTCTTTGCAACGGTCACTACATCAACCTTGTCAGGGCGGTGAAATGGTGGCGACAGCAGAACAGCGAAGACCTGCCGAAATATCCTAAAGGCTATCCGCTGGAGCATCTGATTGGAAATGCGCTGGATAATGGCACCACATCTATGGCCCAAGGGTTTGTTCAACTGATGGACACTTTTTTATCGCGCTGGGCAGCCATTTACAATCAGAAAAGTAAGCCGTGGTTGTCAGATCACGGGGTTGCAGAGCATGACGTGATGGCGCGCTTAACAGCCGAAAATTTCTGTTCATTTTATGAGGGTATTGCGGGTGCGGCGGAAATTGCCCGTAACGCGCTGGCGTCTGAAGATCCTCAGGAAAGCGCACAATTCTGGCGCCAACTGTTCGGATCCAAGTTTCCTTTACCCGGTCCTCAGGGCGGCGATCGCAACGGTGGATTTACAACGCCAAGTAAACCAGCAGAACCGCAGAAAACCGGACGCTTCGCTTGAGTACAGTCGTTCAGCAAGTGCCAGGTGAGCTGCAGGCAGCGCTCAGCCTGATCAATAATGATCCTAGGATGCGGACGAGCAATGCCTGGGCGCTCTCTGCTGACAAAAGATGGTCGCTAAAATTCACTGCTGAACTTTCCGTACCCTGTTCTAGCTTCATGCCAGACAGCAGCGTCTGGCATCTGGTTCTCTGGCAGGAAGAGACCCTGATACGCATAGAGGTTTATCCCGATAAATCGGAAGGTATTTCAGCCACATTTCAGCACCAAAACTACAACTTTTCGGATGCGTCTACCCGTGAATGGACCTCAGGAAATCCGTGCCTTGAGAATACGCCCATCGTATTTGGTCGTAACTTATGGGGGCTGGAACCCGAAGCATTACTCGACAGAATCAGCTGGCGACTCAGCAGGCTGCTGCTCTGGATTGACGCCGCTGCGCAGGAAAAACTGGCCACAACCGGGGATGCTGTTGAACTCCCCGCCTTCCCCGATCAATCACCCTTTACCGTGATCGGTTTTAGCGAACAGATTGATGATCTCCCCTTCTGGGCATCGAAAACAGGAGAATGGGGGTTTGCAAGCAGCACTGGATTGCCCGGCGCGCGCGGCACCCGCTTTTTGCGTGAGTTTTTTGATAACAAAGGAAAGCTAATCCGGACAACCAAATGGTCCCCGTTCATGCGCAAAGGCGCGAGAACTACGAACGCAGTGTGGTCTGTTTTGCCTACTCTCCCCATTCTGGCTCCTTGGCAAGCCCCCAGGACCTGGCAGGAGCTCAGCCATTGCTTCGCACAATGCGGGTTATCACTGTCGGACCTCTTTTCAGATATTGGGCGTTCTGTCAGAGCCCTGCGCAAGCAACGCGCGCCCGAATTACTCTTGCTGGGTTTTCCGCTGGAAAACAAAATTGGAGATGAGCCAGCGCGCATTCACTGGCTGGCACTGCGTCTGGCCGGTCTCAGTAATACAATGACAAAACGCCCCGGATTCCGCCCAACAGAACGGAATCATCGAACCTGGGATCGCGAACAGCCACTTTCACAGGAACCCATCAGATGGGTGAGGACGCAGAACTGGGCTGCCGACCAGCTCAGAACACGTGGCGAAGCAGCCAACGACATTCGCAGCAAAAAGGTGCTGATAATCGGTGCAGGCTCACTGGGCAGCATGATTGCAGAAAACCTGATGCGCATAGGTGTTGTCAGCCAGGGCATTTTGGACGCAGACCTCCTACAGACCGGAAATCTGAGCCGTCACGCCCTGACAATGACGTCAGTTGGCCATAACAAAGCGGCCGCGCTAGTTGAACATCTGAATCGTATTCTGCCTGACGCAAGTGCACGTTCATTCAGCTGCGCGTTTCCCCCTGAGAGTGAGGTCGCAAAAAACTCACTGCGTCAGTATGACGTGATCATTGATTGTACCGGTGATGATGGTGTTCTTAAGTCATTGGCGGCATTTGACTGGCAAAGTGAAAAAATATTTATCAGCCTGGCTATGACATGGCGGGCTGAAGGTTTATTTGCGTTTGCTGCCAGTGAAATAACTTTTCCAGTGACGGATGCTTCCAGCCGCTTCGAGGCCTCGGCGTCACCTGAGATCGACATGGATGAGGCGAGAATAGAAGGCATCGGGTGCTGGCATCCTGTATTTCCGGCCCGTGCCGATGACGTACAGTTATGGGCGGCCGTCGGTACAAAATTCATTTGCCGGGTGGTCAGTGCGCCAGGGAGAATCTATGAATATTTTAAGCAGATGCCTGATGGCACTGTCGAGAGAGAGCCGCATGAGTATTAAAGATGCGACTTTTTCGAGTGAGGGTGCACTTTTTTATACGGTCGTCATTAGCTCCTCAACCATTGAGCAGATGGTTTCCGAATGTCTTAAAGCTGGCGTAAATGAAACAGGTGGCATTCTGATTGGCTCATACAGCGAAGACAGTTCTACGGCAATGATCGTGGAAGCCACGACCCGTCCAGCGGATTCACTCGCTGGACGGACGACATTTCAACGGGGCGTCAGAGGGCTTAGGCCTTTACTTCATGCCCGATGGAAAACGGGATTGTATTATGTTGGTGAGTGGCATTTTCATCCAGGAGGCTCACCCGAGCCAAGTGGTGATGATTTCAGGTCCATGACAAGCATTGCAGCGAACCCTGACTACCAGTGCCTGGAGCCTGTAATGATTATACTTGGAGGGGATCCGGCAGGCTCATACAGTCTGAGCGCCAGTGTATTCCCAAGGGGAGACGGCCCCATCAGACTGCGAGAGGTACTGATTTAATATCCGTCCACTTTGTTTTCCATCAGACCATGGTCGTCAGGCCCGAAACGCTACTTTTTGCGGCCCAGTGGAGCCGTGCTCTGCCGGTTCGCGCAGTCGACAGATACTCAGGCTGGCCAGCGAGCCGAGGCGTTCATTGTGTACGGCGTCACTTAATCATCGGTCCCATGAACGGTTTCAGTTGAGATGCTTGACATAAACCATACACGCTTATAAAACTGCTTTCCGGAACAAGAAGACGCGGGATTGCAGGAATGATCGCTTTCAGAGCGATCATTACCAGACCATAAAGCCTGTGCCATTACCATCTGCCCCGCCGTTGATTTAAAAAGAATGCTGTCATCACTTTCCGCTTTTCGCTCAAAGCGGACCATTTACGCCCGCATGTCTGCTTCGTGCCAATTGTGGATTTTGCAAATAGTACGGTTCGTTAATCATTATGGTGGAGGCGACGTAATCTGTCTCATAAGTGCCTAGTATTGCTTAACTCACTGAAAACGCTTATGTTGTCATTGCAAACTATCGTTTGATTTAGCATTAATGCTTTTGTTAATTAAACCTCAACCTAAACGAAAAAATAAAATTTTATATTTTACTTCATTGGGCAGAATTACTATGGACTGGAAAAATAATAAAGAAATTGCTGCATATTTTAAGTTTTCGAATGTTATGGAAAGTGACCCAAATGGGTTACGCCAAGCAATAGTCAGAAAAATGGCATCAATACATCCAGACAACACTAGTGGTATTTTTATTGATGATGAGTCAAAAAATCTATGGCAACACCTTAATTCAGCAAAAGAATTCATTGATAATCAGTCTATTGAGAAATCTACGGATGAAAATGACAAACAGTTGATACCCATGTCACAAGTGATGGATTTGGTTAAAGTGATTACTGCGACAGGAACTCAGACTGTTAGTCTGACGCCTTCATTAATAAAGTCAGAAGTTCGGAGTGATACACGATCCCGTGCATTTCTCCCTCGATTGGGGTCAGGAGTATTTGCGACGCTAAGCGCTTTCTTTTTTACGTTTCCCAATACGGCTAAAGATAACCCAATCATTGGTCCTTGGCTACAGCTCCCTAATTCGCAATATTATCTATTATGTGTATCGTTATTATCAGGATGGCTCTTTATTAGAACTTGGATTCAAGAAAAGAGACAAGAAGAATTAATAGATTATTTATCATCTGATGAAGGACTTCGAAGAATTCTATTTAACATGTTCTATGGACATGTTGAACTTAACATGTCAGGACGACAGTTTTCGCTTCCTAGTTTCACTCGCGCTATTAAATTAAGGCATAGTAATCGGGAGCCTAGTATTGTAAGAATTATGGAAGTATATAAATCTGTATTATTGGGTGCAACGCCTAAGTTATCTCGATCTATTGTAGATAAAATAGCTTTAATGCAGATCGATAAACTTATTCAGCGGGGATTGGTTGTGGAATTACCCCATTCCGGATTGGATCGGAGATTCGAACTTTCCGAGGCTGCGTATAATGATATTCGTCATAGACATTATTAATGTCCATATAGCGTAGATGCTATTTTCTTTAATTTAGTCAGTGTCTGCACACTTTGGATCTTCTATGATCGTACTGAACCCACCCCGCTAGCATCAGCTCCTCGCTTAGAGCTGACGTCATGTCCCCATGTCCTGTCCGCCTCGTGCCAGAAGCGGACCTTGCAAGATTTTTGAATGCAAACGTTGTACCTCTACTGAGTTTGTTATATTACTAATGAATAGTCTGAAGTATTGATTTGAAATGGATTTGACTTCCTTAGGGGTAGCTTTAAATATAAGAGTAAATGAAACTAAATTCATGCTTTGAGGATAGCTTAATGGGCACATGGATTACAATAAATACATCATTTAGGTCATTTTTTAGCGATAGAATAGGTTATAAATCAGGGCTGGCACTCAATAACGATGAAATGATTCAACTTTTAGATAAAGATGATCCACTATTTGATGTTTTCACTAGTCAGAAAGAGGAATTGTGTCGCATCAGAACAAATCACATTGAAGATACTTTTCAAAAGTTTTTGTATCGCCTAGGTGTCACATCACAAGACTTTATTGGTCATGCACCAACATTACTCGAGATGGAATTTAGGAATGATCCAAGCAGGAGAAAACTATTGCAACAAGTATTACGTTATCTTGGAGAGATTCACTTTGACAAAGAAAAACAATCGATATTCAACGATTTTAATGAAAGCCAATACTATGAAAATATCCAAATACAATTTGGAAGTGAAGCGTTGATTATTGCACATAGGCTCGTTGAATTAACGAAAGATAGTGAAGAAGCTAGCCCTTGGGACTGGCTTTCAGCAAGAGTACTTGATTGGGAATCACCACTTGAGCTTAGGGGCTTGTTTGAGAGCGAATCATTAGATGCAATGTACGGAATGTTCATAGATCAAAGATATTTGAACTATTTATCAATTAATACTGAAAAACTCGGCTCAATACATTGGAGACAGTTCGAAGCTCTAACTGCTGAGTACTTTGAACGAAAAGGATATAAAGTTGAGATAGGAAGTGGAAGGAATGATGGTGGCATTGATGTTCGAGTTTGGCACCCTAATGCAAATGCCAGCGCACCTCCCGTTCAGCTTATTCAATGCAAACGAACAAAATCAAAAATTGACAAGGTGTTGGTAAAATCTCTCTGGGCAGATGTTATTGATGAAAATGCTAAGGGTGGAATAATTGTAACAACATCATCATTTTCTCCTGGTGCTCAAGAAATTTGTAAAGCTAGAAAATATCCTATTAGAGAAGTAAATAGGGGAAAAGTCATTCAGTGGTTAAATGAATTACGCAGAGTAGGTAGAGGCGTATTTATGGGCGATTAGAATCAGATACTGAGGTTGTTTACTCGCTAGGAATTTAATGTCAGCTACTTGATGACGGTTAAAGGCGAGAAGGTAGTTAATATTATTATTTGCACGATGATATAATTTCCTTCAGTTTTTCTAAATCTAATTCATTGTTTTTAAAGCGATGTACCATAGCATGGCAATTGGGACATAAAGGAATCAGATCATGTTCTGGATTGACCTTATAACGTTTTCCTATCATGTTCAAGGGTATGATATGATGTACATGGATAAAGCCTTTACCGTGATCACCATATTTCTTTTCAAAATCAAAATCACAAGTTTTACATTTATAACCATGAATTTTAATGCATTTCTCTCTAGCATCCTTATTTCGTTCATAAGAATTTACAGACACTAAATTTCGAGTCCCTTCAAAATACTCTTCTTCTTCACCTATTTCATCAGGTAAATAGTCGAATACATTTCGGTATGCATACCAAGCTTCTCCATCATGTTTTATGTGAGCTTTTAAAATATTGTCACTAATTCTTCCAATTTTTGGTTCATCTTCATCATCACCAATATTTTCTTGATGAAAGATATATAGGCTATATCCTTGATCTAATAATTTCAAATGCTCGATTGCTTGAGAGTATCCTGGTTGTCGGCGATTGTTTTTATATTCCCAACTTTTATGCATTATCAACGATTTATCATTGTCAGTATTGAAATCCCACGCACCAAAGATAACAATTTTTTCTTCATGGTTGGCAAATGACCAACTCCAGTTCCAGTTATTGCAAACCGCACCTTTAGATAATATAAATTGCTTACGTGATTCGCTCATACGAGAGACCTTTATATGAATTTTTCGTTTTTTATCCTTGCACTATGCCAGCATTAGGATTGGGGCACAATAAACAATGCCTCCCCATTTCAAGCAGGCCTGCTTCCTAAATTTACACATGATAATGCTAGTAATACCTTACTGACGGATGATAACAATCGCCAACTCCCGCTCCTCACTCATATGAGACAACCATAATCACATCTCCTAACCCAAAGGAGATTGATCATGACAACATCCCCTAGGACAAGGACTGAATCGACACGGCATCGGTAGTCATCTTTTTAGCGCCAACTTCCGCTTCTCGCTTAAAGCAGACCTTATGACCTCGATTTCTGGCAGATCCGAGCCAAGAGCGAACATTGATATCATCAATCGGCCTCAATCTAAGGGGGAACATTTCCCCCTTAGATTGAGGCCAGTTTACTGAAGGTACTTCTTCAACCAATTACGTGTGCCTTCAATGTCATACGCTTTTTCCCCAAATCCTTTCGCAAGCAGGGACTCTGGTAAATACTCGTCGTATTTATCCAGGAACTTTTCTGGAACATATGTGGCAAGATCAAATGCAGATGGCAAGCCTGACAACAGCATTTCTTTGAGCGCGTGCTGAACGGAAGCTGCACTGGAGTTATCGATTTCAATAACACCACCAAATGAATTTGCTTTAAAACCACAACGTATGAGCAAGGCTGTAATCGTATTCACAATTTTATCCCCCATCCAGGGAATTACATAACAGTGTTGCCCACTCGTAATAAAATACTCATTTTGCAGGTTATAACGGTGAAAGTTACTACAGCCTTCCGCAAAGAGGTTTCTGGCGGCAGAATCGGCATAATCTACTCTCTTGCTACCTATTGCTATGCGGTAATCACCTTCCCTATAGATAGCGAGCATTTCCTGACGAACGGCATCATGAACAGACATTCCCCCTCCACTAAATTGTGGTGGCTGACCGCCTTTGGTCGACTCTACATAGATAACTTTTTTCTCTGTCTCTATCTCTGTCACTTTCCAGCGCCGCCCACCGAAGATGATGTGTTGATCTGGTAGCAGTGGGGAGTCCACAGGCACTGTTCCAAGCGTTCTGTTTCCGGTGACAATGCGGAACTCTTCTGGTGTGTTGAACACGGCATAAAACGTGTAATGGTTAGTCAGTTTCTCCCCCTCTGCCCCAACAACCATTTCTCCACTAGCGAGTTGAGTGAGCAGGCCACATGCCCCCATATGTTTAAGCAGGCTTTTGAAATCGCCTATATCCACATTACGGAACGGGCCTGTTTGACATAGCTGTGACCAGAGTTGATCGGCACGAACTCCGCCCCATTGCGCGGTAATTGCAAGAATCTGGTGTAGCAGCGTGGAGTAATGCATCTGCTGGGAATCGGCAGGCTCAAACCATTGTTTAGAGATCATCAATCTGATCATTGCCATCGACTGGACCAACTGCAGCCGTAGGTGGTCAACGATACTGCTAGTCACAGTAAGCTCATTTTCTGTAATTAGCATTCTTAGAACTGATGGGGAGTCGCGTCGCCCAGAACGTCCCATACGCTGACGCAGACTGGAAACAGTATGCGGAGGCGTAACTTGTATAACCGACTTAACCTTACCAATATCAATTCCCAACTCGAGCGTCATTGTACAAACAGCTGTTGTGGGCAAATTTCCTTTCTGAAGACGAGCTTCAAGCGCCTCACGTAACTCCTTGGCAAGGGAACCATGGTGGGGAAAGAATTCATTCGGAACAATATGTTCCTCACACATGTCGCTCAGCGTTGCCGCAATACTTTCAGTGCGCTTTCGGCTGTTTGCAAAGACCAAATGAGAATCGCCACGGCACAGCCTAAAAATGTCAGCGCAAACGTCATGTTCAGCTGAACTCTGAAGTTCTTCCTCTTTTTGGATCACCCGCTCCAGGTACCCTTTGACCTGCACCTGAAGAGTGGCCGTGCTATTACTATCTGTAACAGTTACGCAGGGGAGTCGTTTGTCCGGGCGCAACAGTTCTGGCACTTTCTCCAGTTCCCCCAGCGTGGCACTCAACGCAACGCGGGGAATTGGATTTACCTGGCGTCCTAGCACATGGTCAATTCTATTGAGCAGAGAAAGCAGGTGTACACCACGCTCTGAGCCAATAAAAGCATGAAACTCATCAATAACGATGTATGCGACTGAAGAAAACGCCTGTTTGAGCCAGCCCATTGAGTTTATGAGCAAAGACTCAAGTGACTCAGGTGTAATCAGTAAAATGCCAGCAGGATTCGTCCGAGCCTTCTTCTTTTTGCTTTGTGGTACATCCCCGTGCCAGGGAGTCACTGGCATTTCCAATGCATCTCCAAGGCTCTCAAGACGACGGTGCTGATCGTTAATCAATGCCTTCAACGGGCTGATATAGACGATGCCAAATCCATTAGTGAGATCTGCAACCGCCGAACAGGCAGGAAGAAAGAAAGCCTCTGTTTTACCCGCTGCTGTACCTGCACTGATTAGCACGTCTCGCTCACGGGCTAAAATTGCCGGGATAGCGCTCTCCTGCAAGGGCCTTAATGTAGACCAACCCTGCTTGTAAACCCACTTACGGACGCGGGGATCGAGACTATCGTAGGCACTGCTCATAGCTTAAAGTTCGCCAGGCCGTCGTCGTCATCGCTTTCCTCCACAATGGCGTCAACCATATCGCTGGGTCTGTCCTCTTCAATCGCCACACCCTCTATTAGTGCTTGCCAGTTCATCGTTCTGTTTTGTTCCAGCACGGCCAGCATGTCCAGGAAACCTTTTATGGTGTTACGGGGGGTACGGAAGTAAGCGTCTCCAATAGTTTTACTACAGTGATGCAGAAACCCAGTCAGTGCCTCATCTGGAACCAGATAATTCTCTGGCTCTCCGCCCGCATAAACATGGCGAAGATTTCTCAGTAAAATATACAGTTCCTCAGGGGTGAGGCTGGCAAGATGCAAAGTGGGGGATGAGTAGTCAATCACCCCTGCTTTTTGCGCGAACCGGTTTTCCGCCAGACGCGACTGGAGCGCCTCATAGCTGTAAAGACCTTTACGCGGATCGAAAAGGAACTCTGGCGTACCCCCGAGGATAAAACCAATGTTCTCGGCTGAGCCTTGCAGGCAGTCATTCAGGATCCGCAAAATCTGTTCGTAGTTCGCTGTTCTTGCTTGCGTATTATTCAGCTTAAAGAGGTTCACCATTTCGTCGAGGCTGACCAAAAGACCAGCATAGCCTGCCTGGCGGACAAAAAGGCTCATCAGCTTCAATGAATCATAGAATGAAGCGTCTGAGATAACAGTTCGAACGTCGAGATCGTTACGGGCATCAGTTTTGGTAGTGTACTCTCCTCGCAACCAGCGAATAGCATTGGATTTTAGCGTTTCGTTATCCTGCTCATGCCCGCGCCAGAATGCATCAATGACCTTCGCAAAGTCATATCCACCGACCATATCTGACAGAGCTGCCAGGCGTTTATGAATAACTGATGAAACCTCGGAGCCGTCCGTGTCCGCTTCCTTTCTTGCCTCCGTAACGAATCTTTCAACAACGCTAAGTAACGCATTACCATCCGGCTTGTTTCTGGTGGACATGTTTTTCATAAGCTCAGAATAGAGATTACGAGCCTGACCTCCCGATGAGTGAACACGTCTGTCAGGAGAAAGGTCTGCACTGACTGACACCAGCTTCTTCTCTAGCGCAATAGAGCGCACAACACTCAGAAAGAACGTTTTACCAGAACCATATTCACCGATGATAAGTCTGAAGCTTGCACCACCGTCAGCAATCCTCTCAATATCCTGGTGGAGAGCGGTGATCTCATTCACGCGGCCAACCTGGATATGTTGAATGCCTATCCTTGGCGTTACACCTGACTTAAGTGACTGAATAATAGCGTCGCGTTCTTTCACTCTTATACGTGTTACAGACATTCACTATCCCTCTAATTCTTTGGCAATTTCCAGGTCAACCCAGATATCATCATCGGCATCGTCCAGTACCGGAGCATCAACCACCGCATAGGACCAGTCATTAATCACCTCAAGCGCACCGCCGAGCATCAAATTCAAATTTCCGCACAATTCTGTCGCCTCTTTCCGGGACCACTGTTCTTTCTCCAGCAAACTGCGATAAAGCTGGCTATGTACGGAGTCTAGCCCCCCCGCCTCCGTTAATGAGGCTGGAGCGCTTTCTGGCTCTTCCGGTTCTTCTTCGGTGAAAATTGTGTTCAGCAATTTACGAACATCATCCGTGGCAGATTCGTGGCGGGCAAGTACATTAGCATCCAGTGTGAACCCTACTGCTGGCTGATCAGTTGGTACAGACGAGACGAGATCATGTTCAGTTGCGGAATGCTGATGGATATTGCTCGAGACAGATGAGGGATCCAGCCCCAAACTTGAATAAATCTTCTCAAGCTGTTTGATTTCGGCAGGCGCTATTGTCCCATCCGAACAGGCAACACTAACGATAACTTTACCCACAGCAGCTTTTTCCGCGGCCCCCATCAACTCAATCCTGCTTTTCATTCCTGTCATATTGGCTGGGGTATGAAGTTGCCACGTTAAATACGCATGTAGAGAGCGTTTTTCATCATCGGTGAAGCCAGTATTGTTGTTGATGGCATTCTCAAGCACTTTCTGTTCAGCTTGATCAAGAGAATCGTCAATCAAGGCGACCATCGCCCCTAATCTGAGCGTCATTACTGCTGAGATAAATTCAGAAGAAGGTGAGAAGCGTCCACCTTCGGCGGCAGGGAATAGAACAAGTGTCCCATCAACATCCGCCTTCACATGGTGATAATACGGGTCAGGTGCCAGACCGTAACCCATCTTCAGAGCAAAGGCCTGCATCAAATCGGCCTCTTTTTTATTGATTTTATTGGGGCAACTGGCATTCATATGTGCCCAAAAATCAGCAATTGAGACTAACCCCTCCTTGACGCGGATCGCCTCATCAGCCCAGCGTTTGAATGAGCTTAATATTTTTTCTGCGCTTTCATTAACGATCTCAGAAGGGAGCAACATAATTGCAGCCGTATCATTGACTGACGTACCTTTCCTACCAAGGTAGCGACTATAAGCATCAAGTTCATCCGTACATATCTCGGCAAGAGCCATAATTTTCTGGACAGGGCTCTTCAACGCACTTGGATCAGGCAGGTCGGGAACAGGGAGTCGAACACCTCGCAAACTAGGACTTGCTGGTGTGTAATCTAACCTTAGGCGCGTTTTATTCGCCTTAACGACCATCCCTTCACCATATTTGAGGGTGTAACGCCGTTTGAAAAGCGCAGCAAACTCTTTAGCACAGCGGCGAGCCGGGGTACGCAGCGAATACTCGGTGTGGTTTATTACCCAGTTCAACGCCAGTTCAGCTGATACAGGAACTCCTTCATGTACAGTTTTTGCCAGAGCCAGCTTAAATTGCATGCTGTTGCTGAAACCTGAATTGCTATCGAGCTCAGTGGCTAAGCCCATGTTCGGGCGCAGAATAGACATGGCTTCGAGTAACTGGGCCGAATATCCACGGAATGAGCGGTTCTCAATGAATACGGATCTTAACCGAGCTACTTCATTGAACAGATTACGGAACTCAGCATCAGGGAATTTTGGGTCAGTGGAATCTATGAGCGCTTTTCTTTCCAGGCCATAGAGGTAGATAAAAACATAGCCGATAGGACACGATGGATCAGACCTATCGCTGGCGAGCCAACTGACATACGCACCGCGTGCTTCTGGGGAAAGAGAGGAAAAACTGGGCCAGTATCCTAATGAACTGTCCTCGTAAAGATAAGAAGTAGGTTTTATCTTACATGTGTCATCAATTAATGATGCCTCATTTCCATCGTCATAATAGCCGCCTGATTCCTGACCGGAGGGCTTCATACGTTGCCCCAAGTATATGTGGCCACCGCTAATTGCTACACCAGCTACAGTTATCATCTCACCCGGAAGTATCCATCGAGCTAGTGCACCTGCTGACTTTGAGGTGTTCCGGTAATGATTGGTTGCCACCCGAAGTTCAACACCCCGGCCACCGCTCAATGTAAAAGTTGCAAGGTTATCGTCTTCACTATCATCGTTTCGCACAACCGCCTCTTTTTTCTTGATGTCAGCGAGCCATTCTTTTGGCGGTGCTTTCACGGGGCTTGAAGCATAAGACTTTGGAGATTTACGTTTTTTCTTTCTAAAAAACAACAAGTAAATTACTAAAATCGCCGCCAGAAACTTCAATAACTCCATGATATATAACCTTAAAATCATTCCTCACGCACACTCACAAGCAGCAATGAAGGTTGGGCAAGTGGATTAATCTCAAAATAATACGTCTAAATCGCAAGGGTTCAAACCAAAATGCAATCAAAATTAATTTATTGGTTTAAAGGGAAATAATTATTGATTAACCATGCTTTTCAAGCAGAAATTTTGAAGGGATGCGAATGCTTGTAAGTCATTCACATCAGAATGAAGTTGAATTGGTTCTGCATAAACCTACGAGTAGCTGTTACATGGATGCAGAACTGGCGGCAATTATCCTTATCTATTTGCTCTCAGAACTGACTCTGCTAACAGGAAATGAGCTCACCGACGGCGAACCGTGCAGAATGCATTTCATGCTCCAGTGGCACGAACAAACCATACAGCAAGTTTCTGTATAAAATTCCTACGTTGGTGACGTTCAACTTCTTGAGCACGGATTTCCTCCTGTTCCTTTTGTCTCTGATTGGTTAGCAGCGTCGGATTTCTCTGCATAAATTCTCGGTAGGCTGATTCGGCAATGAGGGCATCGGCCTAGTTTCTCTTCTCTCTTCGCTACATTGGGAGCAATCCCAACAGCAATGCCCCTTTTAGCCTCTTCACGTTTACTACGAGCATCAGCCAAAGTCACGTCGGGATAAACCCCAAGAGCAAGCAACTTCTCCTTGCCAGCAACACGGTACTTAAGCCGCCAATAATCAAAAGGTAAAGTCCCCCACCATCAGAGAGTTTGTAAGGTTCATCTTTTGGCTTTGCGGTATCAACCTGACGGGCGTTAAGTTTCACTGGGGGGATATCCATAAGACCGAACAGAACATACCCCAAATGTACCCCCATATGCATGTAGATTTAGGGGGGGGGGCAGTAGATGTCGGAATACAAGAGATAGCTGTAAGATACTGATTATAATGGTTTTCAGTGAACTGGAGTAGACTTTGAGAGATACTTGATTGGTGCGATAATAGGAGTACTTCGCCTTACGAAAGCAAGCCAACTCCAAAATGAGTACAAGACTGAGTATTTTGAAGACTAATTTTTAAATAAAACATAAATATCAATAAAATATAATTGAAATCACGGTTCAACGTCTTAAATAAAATTTGTTGTCTCATGAGGTTTCGCTGAATCTCATGAGAATCGAAAAAACCTATAAAATCCACGCAATTGCGTGGATTTTTCATTTCACAGAGTCTCAACTTATATCATAAAAATGCAGTCAAAAATGAGTACATGGGATAGGACTCATTCATCAAGTTCCGCTTCGTGCCAGCAGCGGAAGTACTGGTTACACATTATTTTTCATAAAATCGACCACTGACAGATTTGACAAAAAAACGCAGCACCGTCCCTAAGTCCATATATTAAAAGGAATCAGTTAACCGTGATGATTACAAAGCATCACTTTGTAGAAAAACATTCAACAATCAATGTGCTCTAATCATGTTGCGATGAATTTAAACGACAATATGAGTGAGAATGATTATGCATAATCCGCAAAGAACAGCATTTGTTACCGGTGCAAACGGCTACATTGGCAACGCAATCGCCAAAGCTTTTAACCGGGCAGGCTGGAAAACATATGGTCTGATTCGAAATGAAAAAGATGCACGTAACCTCGCATTAAATGAAATACACCCTGTAATTGGTTCTCCTGCAAATCTGACTTTTTTGGAACAAACAGATGGTGTAGTCTTCGATGTGATTATCTCAAATACTGAAGACAGAAATGACATGGCTGGACATCTGAAGCATGTCAACGCCATGATTGAAAAGATTGCTGGCATTAGCCAGTCAGCGGGTGTCCGTCCTCTGGTTATGTTCACCAGTGGCTGTAAAGATTATGGGATGATGGATAAAAAACATGGCGATGAGGGACTGGCCCCTCATACAGAAAGCAGCCCAATGAATACACCCGCGCCGCTGCTGCCTCGTGAACTCTACGGCACTTACCTGCTCAAACAAAAGAATCCCGACTACGATGCGGTAGTTCTTCGTCCCACCATTGTTTACGGCCACTCTTCCAGCCATTACGGCCCTTTATTTGAACTCGCATCCCGAAGTGATAAAACCCTCAGGTTAGTTGCTGATCCTAATGCCGTCATGCACTCATTACATGTTGATGACTGCGCTAAGGCTTACGTCATGCTGGCAGAATATGCAAACCGAGAAAAAATTGTTCAACAAGCTTATAACATCTCAAATCAGCAGTACGAGACCGCGCGACAGATTGGTGAAGCTTTGGCTAGATCCTATGGTCTTACACTCGAATTTGAAGCACCGACAGGGGAAATTGATTTCGCTACAGTTCATGGGCTGGCTAATTTTTGGCAATGGGTGGGGTCAGATAAAATCCGCAAGGATATCGGTTGGAGTGAAACAAAAACGACTTTTATTGACGGCATCGAAGAATACCGTCTGGCATATGAAACACACCAAATGAAAATAAGCTGATGTAAGGGCTCGTCAAGTGAGTTAGCGTAAATAGGGACTGCGTATAAGGATTATACGCAATCTCGTCAGACTTTATATTCTCGCCTCTACAAGACTATCAATAAAATGCCTGACCTTAGGCGACATAAACTTCCTTGTTGGATACAGTACCAAAACAGGCATCAATTCCGGCTCAAATTCCTCGCAAATCCTGACAAGTTTGCCTTCTTCCACATTTCGTCTGATAAGAAATTCGGGCAATTGCGCGATACCAAATCCGGCAACAGCAGCGTCCCTTAGCGCTTCACCTGCATCTAATCTGATTCGGCCAGGTGTTTCGATTTGTATCTGCTCACCCCTCTCATTTTTTAGCCGCCATGGAAGCAGTTTACCACGTTGCGAAAAATGAATTCCCCTGTGCTGTTGTATTTCTACGAGGGTTCTGGGTAGGCCATATTTTTCAACGTACGATGGCGATGCACAAAAACTCAAGCGCTGGCGAGCGATAACTCTGGAGACGAGATCTTCATTGATATTTTGTCCTCCCAACCGTACGGCAAGGTCGAATCCGTCAGCGAGAAAATCTACCGTGCGATCGCTGAAACTGACTTCTGCATCCACTCTCGGCCAGCGGTCAAGATACTTACAAAGCACAGGCATGACCACACTTCGGCCAAAAGCGTCAGGAAGCGCCACACGTAATATCCCCCGCGGCTCGTTTCGTCTTGAGGACATATCTTCAAGGGCATCTTCAAGGTCTTCGATGGTTTTTGCACACCGCTCAAGTAGCACACGACCTTCATCTGTCAGCGTGATGATTCGTGTCGTCCTGTGAAAAAGTCGGGTGTCTGTGCTCTGTTCGAGTCGGGCGATGGCTTTAGCAATAGCTGAACGCGTCAGGTTAAGTCTGGCTGCCGCCGCAGAAAAACTGCCAAGCTCAGCCGCTGCGATAAAAATTCTCAGAACATTGAGGTCTGTCATCGTAAATTGACGTTTTGATAGTGTTAAATGATATTCTTCAATCATAACCACTGCTCGTGATTGTGAATAGTAAGTTCTACACCATCCAACTAGTATGTTGACGATATTCGGTCAGTTCAGCTTAACAGGTAAAGATGTTATTACGGCAAGAAACGAGTGGCTGACTGGCCTAATCCCCGTTTATTAATTCACTGTGATGATAGCAATTTCCGCTGTTCGCTCGTAGCGGACTTCGCGACGCATCAGGTGTAAGCACACCTGTTTTTCAATAACGTCTTTCGGTACGCGTCACTCGAGACTCAGGTCCGTAAACATCTGTCTCAGCGGGCGGTTTTCACCCTCAAGGTCTTTCATCTTTTTGATATCAGAGGCTTCCATACCGCCGAACTTCGCTTTCCAGTTGTAGTACCAGGCCTCAGAGATCCCGGCCTCGCGGCAGGCGTCTTTAACGGTGCGTCCGGCTTCGACGGACTTCAGAACGGTGATGATCTGGTGTTCGGTGAATCGTGCTTTGCGCAGGGCGATCTCCTCCAGGGACATAGTCAGTATGTCGGAAGATCTCTAAAAGTGAACGGCTCGCTTTACCGGGATACTTACAGCTCACATTCAAATGTGATACGAGTCACTGTCCGCTAAGAATGTTGCCAAATCAGATGTCGGAGATCGGTCTTCAACAGGATTGAAGTGCAGAACGATCGTCTCAAGTTATCGGGTGAGAGAGTAGCCACAGAATATCTTAAATAACTGAAGGACATCACAACCTCCAGCTGTTTAAAGGTACTACCAACTACTTAACTCCGTTGTATCCGTCCATATAGGTTTCAGATACAGCCTGAGACATCTCTTTACGCCAACGCGATGAGACTGGACGGTCCTGATTGTAATCGGTCCCCGCAAAACGAGATTTACCACGAATTTCATTAGCAAACTCATTACTGTGAAAATACTTTAGACGCTGTTCCACTTCTTCTCTGGATACCCCAGCGTCCCGGTCTTTTCTACCCTGCTGCCAAAACTGCTCAAAAAACGGGGTGATCATACGTCCTGAGTCTGCCTTATTCATACGGAAGTTCGGGTCCGAAGAATCATCAGCAGTAGCCATGATAAAGTGATTGGCGTGCCGTTGAGGACTGGATTGATTTTGCGTACAACCACTAAGCAACAAGAGAGAAATTACAGCTAAAAGGGAAAAACGATCAAACTTATTCAAAATAACTCCTTTTATAAAAAATAGAAATATCACGCCCTTATGAAATCACGGTCACTATAAACTCTAGTTATCGGCATGTATATATTTCGAGCGTGAATTTTTTCTAATCATGCGTTTATACAACTCACTAAATTTGTTTAACCATCTGTTATAGCTTATCTTTTTTCATAGATGGTAGATAAATGCCTGACAGGGTTGTTGATGGATCAAAAGGTTCTAATAATAGTTCTAATAACAGATCTGGGGATGGTAATGGTGGTGATGCCGGGAATAATCCAGGTTCCAGTAGCGGTTACTCTCTTTCTAATCCATCACTATTACCTCCCTGTAACGCATTTCATTTTGTGGATGATTAAAACAAAAGATCGATCATCATTCGGTCAAAAAGCAGAAGCAAACATCTGGTAAACTCACTTTAAAGAGATATCTATAGTATAAATATATAGCAACTGATTAACCTGTTAATAAGGCCAATTCACTTCAAGCGCTCGCCTTTGCCATACGAACATCACGTCCCGGTGGAGTGGCGAACATTCGGGCATACTCGCGGGTAAATTGCGATACGCTGGCGTAGCCGACAGCGTAGGCTGTCTGCGCTATACCCACGCCCTCGGTCAGCATCAGCCGTCTGGCGGTAATAAGGCGAAGTTGCTTCTGAAATTGCAGCGGTGAGAGCGTAGTTATTGCCCGAAAATGCTGATGAAACACGGAAACACTCATCCCGGCAGCATCGGCCAGCTCTTCGACTCTTATCGTACGCATGAAATCTTTACGCAGAATAGCGACCGCGCGACTGACTCGCTCAGCATAACTGTCGGCAGCGCCCAGCGCTCGTATAGCAGGCCCCTGTACGCTTCTGAGCAGCCAGTAGTGGAATTCCCGCCGCAGCCCTTCTCCCAAGGCAGAAAGAGCATCATGTTGCCCCAACAGTCTTGCTAACCGGTAAGCGGCGTCAGACACCTCTTCATCAACGGGCCCAACCCGCACGCTGGCGGTGTGTGCCTGTTCTGCTGGCGTTGAACCGTGCAGCTCGCGCAGGATAGCAATATCAAGCTCCAGGACCAGGGAGTAATAAGGCGCGCCGAGACTTGCCTGGGTGATTTGGCTGACCGTAGGAACATCGGCAGCGATAACCATTATTTCCCCAGGGCCGTATTCGAAACTCTCAATGCCGGTAGTCACGCGCTTGCGCCCTTGCAGCAGCATGGCAATAAGCGGTCTGCAGACGGCCGCCTGCAATTCCCCAGGATGAAGAGCCCGTACGATCGATAATCCGGTAACCGGCGTAATGGCAACGCCGCACGGGTCGACATGAGCATCGGCATAACGCCGACAGAGATCAAGCAGAGAGTCGCGCATGGCATCCTTTCAGGCAAGTTTTATCGCTACATTATGCCTCACCTCAGCATAAAAAAAATCAGAGACAGAGAAACAGGCAAAAAATAGCAAGAATCAGGCAATGCGCGACGGCCGCCCCGCTCTATCGTAGTGCTCTCACCGAACAGAAAGGATATCCCATGAGTAAAATAGCACTGGTAACCGGAGCCAACCGTGGCCTTGGGCGCAACACCGCTCTCTCAATCGCTAACCAGGGTGGCGATATCATCGTCGCCTACAGGGGAAACGCTGAGCAGGCTGAAAAAGTGGTGGCTGAAATCCGCGCTCTGAATCGTAAGGCTGTCGCTCTTCAGCTCGACCTGGCACAAACTGAAAGCTTCCCGAAATTCGCTGATACACTGCGCGCTAAACTGTCCGAAGTATGGGGACGCGACACGTTCGATCATCTGGTTAATAATGCTGGTCATGGCGAATTTGCCATGATTGCAGAGACAACCGAAGCCCAGTTTGACGGGCTGTTCGACGTTCATGTCAAAGGCGTGTTTTTCCTTGTACAGGCGCTTCTGCCATTGCTGGCTGAAGGCGGGAGAATCATCAATTTTTCGTCTGGTCTGACGCGCGTCTCCTACCCTGGCTTTTCGGCCTATTCAGCCGCAAAAGCCGCAGTAGAAATGCTCAGTGTTTATATGGCGCGTGAGCTGGGACCTCGTGGTATCACGGTGAATACGGTGGCGCCGGGCGCTATCGAAACCGATTTCGGGGGTGGGCTTGTCCGCGACAACGCCGAGGTTAACGCCCAATTTGCGGCGATGACTGCCCTTGGGCGCGTTGGCGTTCCCGACGATATTGGTCCGATGATTGCCAGCCTCCTGCGAGACGATAATCGCTGGGTTACCGCACAGCGCATCGAGGTTTCCGGGGGGCAAACCATCTAGCTGACCCGGCTCTGTAGAGAAGAAATACGGCGCCGCCATTTAGCGACGGCGCTTTATTATCCCCTTTGCTCTCCCTTAGAGCCCCTACTCCATTTTCGCATCGCGCAGACGCCACGCGCTTGTCGCCGAGAACAGCGCCATAAAGATCATATAGCCAATCACCCAGCCATAGCCTTCGCCGCTCACCAGCAGCGCGGTAGCGACCATCGGCGATAATCCGCCGCCGAGAATGGGGCCGATCTGCTGCACCAGCGACAAACCGCTGTAGCGCACGCGCGCCGGGAACAGCGAGGAGAAAAATGCACCTTGCGCGCCAAAGGTGCTGCCGTGCCCTATCGCCAGTCCGAGCGCAATTGCCAGGTAAATTAGCGGCAGTTGCCCGCTCGCCAGCATCAGCATAAAGGGTCCGGCAAGCAGCGCCTGGGCGATCATGCCGCCGATATAGACGCGTTTTTTGCCGAAGCGGTCCGCCATGCGGCCGAACAGCGGCAGCGTGAAGCACTCCAGCAAACAGGCCAGCAGAATGCCGTAGAGGATAATCTGGCTCTTCATGCCCAGCACATTAACGCAGTAGCTGATGGCGAAGACCGCGTAGATGTTGAACAATCCGCTTTCGGCAATCTTCGCGCCGATACCAAGCAATACGTCACGCGTATGATGGCGCAGCGCCTCCAGCACCGGCACTTTCGCCTGAGTCCCTTCGCGCTTCATGCGTTTGAATGCCGGGGTTTCCTCAATCTGGCTACGGATGAACATCCCGACGCCGAGCAGCACCACGCTGAGCAGGAAGGGAACGCGCCAGCCCCAGCGGAGGAAATCGGCTTCATCAAGCGCCACATTCAGCAGCGTGATAAAAATGATCGGCAACAAAAATCCGGCAGGCACGCCGATGTGTACCAGCGAGCTATAGAAACCGCGCCGTTCCGCTGGCGCGTGCTCGACCACCATGGTCATGCCGCCACCGTATTCGCCGCCAATGCCAATGCCCTGCAAACAGCGTAGCACCACCAGCGCAATGGGCGCCCAGACGCCAATTTGCGCATAGGGAGGAATCAGGCCAATCAGGAAAGTGCCCAGCCCCATAATGATAAGCGTCATCATCAGCGCAAACTTGCGGCCAATGCGATCGCCAAAGTGGCCGAACAGGATGCCGCCAAGCGGACGCGCGCAGTAACCAACAAAATAGGTCGCGAACGCCGCCAGCGACCCCACCAGCGGAGATTCAGCGGGGAAGAAGATTTTGTTGAACACCAGCGCAGTAGCGGTGGTATAGAGCGTGAAGTCGTAATACTCAATGATGGTGCCCATGACGCTGGCAGTAACGATTTTGCGCATTTCTCCGCGTGTAGCGGTGCGACCGACCGCCGCGCTGGCAGTCAATTCCTGTGAGTGCATGGTGAACTCCCGACGTTGGGTTAGGGGTTAGTCGAGGCGGCAACCGCGGGTCTCAGGACCCAGCCACACGGAAACGATGGTGATAATACTGAGGATAATCATATAGGTGGCAACCGCGCCGTAGTGGCCGCCCGACCACATCAACAGGCTGCTGGCGATAATCGGCGCCAGTCCCCCTGCGAAGATCGACGAGATTTCGCGCGACATGGAAATAGCGGTCACCCGCGTCCGGCCATCAAACAGTTCGGCAAACCACGCCGCCTGCACTGAGAACATCGAATAGTTGGCGAGGGAGATCATCGCCACCATTGCGCCGATAATCAGCCACGGATTGCCGCTGTTGAGCAGCCAGAAGTACGGGAACATGCCGACGCCAAACAGCAGCGCCCCGCCGATATACACCGGCCTGCGGCCAATACGGTCCGACAACGCGCCAAACAGCGGAATGGTGATGCAGCCGATGCCCGATCCCAGCAGCACCCCCGCCACCGGAATCGCGCTGTTGACGTGCAGCGATTGCGTGACGTAGGAAATGCTCCACACCTGCAGGAAGAAGCCCGCGGTGTTCTCCGCCATGCGTGCACCCAGCGCCACAAAGAAGTTACGGCGCTGGTTCTGCCATACCGCCACGAACGGCGCACGCTCCAGCTTCTGCTCCGACGCCAGCTTACGAAATATCGGTGACTCCGTGACATAAAGCCGGATCGCGCCGCCAACGAATACCGCTATGATGCTGAGCAGGAATGGCACGCGCCAGCCCCAGCTGATAAAGGCCTCCTGCGGCAGCTGTTGAGCCAGTGCAAAGGCTGAAGCGGAGAGCAGTACGCCGCAACCGATGCCCACGCCAGACCAGCTGGCGTAAAAGCCGCGACGTTTGGGCGGCGCCTTTTCCGCATTAAGCGTAATGGCGGAACTGAACTCAGCGCCAGCGCCAAAGCCCTGCAGCAGACGCAGCAAGGTGAGCAGCAGCGGCGCGGCGATACCGATACTGGCATAGCCCGGCAGCAGGCCAATCGCCGTCGTACTCAGGCCCATCAGGATCAGCGTGCCAATCAGCACCGGTCGGCGGCCATACTTGTCGCCGATGTAGCCCCAGAACAGCCCGCCAATCGGCCGGACCAGAAAGCCAACGCCATAGCTGGCGAACGCCGCCAGCGTACCGCTCAGCGGGGACAGCGACGGGAAGAACAGATGGTTGAAAATCAGCGCCGCTGCGGTGCCGTAAAGGTAAAAGTCGTACCACTCCAGCGCGGTGCCAACCAGTGAAGAGATCAGCGTCAGGCGCAGCTGGCGCTGGCTCAGTTCGGGACGAGCCTCACCTGCTTCGGCGGTGGCAAGCTGAGATGTTGCATCCATGGTGTCACTCCTGAAATGTCAGACCGGCAGACGATGACGTAACGCCAGGCCGTACATGCCTGCCGAAATCAGCGCCATAAATCCGGCCAGCATCAGCGCTGGCACAAATCCGCCAAAATGATCCACAACGATCCCGGTGACCACGGGCGCAAAGGCCCCGCCAAGAAAGCCGCCAAAGTTTTGAATACTGCCCACCGAGGCCACCCATTTTTTGGTGGTGACGGCCTCTGCGGCCAGCGTCCAGTAGTTGCCCGACGACAGGCTGTAGGTGAACATGCCGAGCGTTAGCATCACCACCGCCAGCGCCGGACCGTTAGCCAGCGCGGTGACAAACATAGCCCCTGCCGTCAGCAGTGCCGCACCGGCAATGGTGTAACGTCGTGCATTAAAGGGATCGAAACCTTTAATCACCAGCCGGTCGGAGAAGCGTCCGCCAATCAGCACCGCCACGCCGCCAGCAATATAGGGCAGCGCCGACAGCCAGCCCGCGCGGCTCAGCGTGAAGCCCTGCGCCTGTTGCAGGTAGGTCGGCAGCCAGCCGATGTAAAACCAGAACACATATTGCAGGCAGAAACCGCCGATCACCATGTACCAGACCGACGCATGTTTAAACAGCCTGCCCCACTCGCGCACCGTAACGCGCGGTGCATCCGCGGCCTGCTGCGCGGTGGCCTGGCCTTCGCGGATGTAGCGCAGTTCATCTTTGTGTAACCACGGATGTTTCTCCGGCTCGCGATAAATCACCAGCCATCCCGCCAGCGCCACAAAGCCAACCAGTCCCATGATGATAAACATCGCGGGCCAGCCAAACGCCGCCATCAGCAGCGTGGAGATCGGCGGCGCCAGCGCTAATCCCACCTGCGTCGCGGCAATATAAGCGCTGGTAGCGGCGGCTTTTTCACGATCCGGAAACCAGGTATCGGTGGCTTTCAGCGCGCCGGGGAAGAGCGGCGCTTCGCTGACGCCAAGCGCGATACGCAGGCCGATAAAGGTAGTGATGCTGCGCGCGAAGCCGGTCAGCACCGCCACCAGTGACCACAAACCGACCGCCAACGCCAGCAACACTTTGACGCCAAAGCGATCCACCGCCCAGCCGGTCGGCAGGTTCATAATGGCGTAGGGCCAGACAAACGCCGACAGAATCACCCCCATCATCGAGTGGCTGATGCCCAGATCCTGCATGATTAAGGGAGCGGCCACGGACAGATTGCCGCGATCGAGATAGTTGGTGATGGTCAACAGAGTAATGATGCCAATAATGGCCCAGCGCAGATGGTGCTTTGGCCGTACGACTTCGCGAGGCGTTTCCCGTGATGCTGCCGCAGCGTCGCGCTGGGTGGTTTCAATTGTAGGGGAGAGGTCAAATTTCATCTTTCTGCACCTCCGCCACGCCCGTTTTCGCGGGTCGTGGCGTGATTTTTATCATGGCCCGCCGCTACGCGGGGTGCAAACTAGCGCATCAGACGGTCGAACGCCGCTTTAATGTTGGCTTTGAGCGCATCACTTACCGGTTGCATTGGGGGACGCGGCTGGTAAAGCGTAACGCCCTGCAGGCTTTGTAAGTATTTGACGCAGGCAGGAAGATTGTCGTGAGGCAGCTGGGACCACAGATCGTTAAGGCGGAAATGGATATCGCGCGCCGTGACATGGTCGTTCTGCTCAACCGCTTTGAACAGCTTCGTCACCACTGACGGCACCGCGCTGGTCAGCGCCGAGATGGCGCCCTGACAACCAATGGCAAAGCCAGGATAGAGCAGCGCATCAACGCCGCTAACGATGACTTTTTCCGGGCAGCGCAGCAGCAGATCGGAGACGGATTTCAGATCGCCGCCGCTCTGCTTCATCCCCACCACGCCCGGCACTTCGTCCATAATGCGTTTCATCAGCTCAAGGCTCAGGTAATTCCATGGGATCACGTTGTAGATCAGAATCGGAATCTGCGTTGCCTCGTAAATTTCGCGGAAGTGGCGCACCGTGGCATCGTCATCCGGCTTAAACAGGTAGTGCACCGGCGTAACCTGTAGCGCATCCAGCTTCATCCCTTCCAGCATTTTCACGCGAGCAATCGCCTGACGCGTGCTGTTGACGATCAGCCCGGCGATAAACGGCACGCGGCCATTATTGGCTTCATAAGCTTCATGCAGCGCCTGGCGAAACTCTTCGTCCGACAGCGTATGCCCTTCCCCGGTGCTACCGCCCACCACAATCGCGCTGGCGCCGGCATTAATGAGGAAATCAATCTGCTCTTTCAGGCCGCCGCGCACCAGCTCCCCCTGGGCATTGAACGGCATCGTGATCGGCGGCAATACGCCGCGCAGTTTCGCTTTCAATTCTTTAGCCTGACTTTCAATCTGCTGACTCATTTTCTGCTCCTGTCTGTGAAGAGAGTGATTAAGGCGATAACGGCTCGCGTTAATCAATTAATGTGAGACAAATGCTAATTGTTCAACTTCAAATCTCTCAATGTGGTATTCAGATCACATATAAAGAACAAAACAAATACACATCATCAACTTCAATTTAACGAAAAAAATGCTGTAATTCCTTTGATATCAGTCATTAAATGAACAATCCGTTCTTCTATACCAGCTGGACGACGCGAAAGAAGACTACGCTTGCCGATTTACAATGAGGATTAACGAGTACATATTAATGATCATATCCCACATTATGAGATATTAAGGTATCGCAACGGAAGATTTGCTGTCATGCTGGAGAAAAGACGCTATTCTGGCCCCAGCGTCTCAGTATAAGAACAAGGCTGCACACGCTTTTCTGTTGCTGATTTTGAGGTGGGTATGAGAACAAATGGCGGAACCGATGCTGACAAATTGAAACAGGCATCAATCAAGAGTCTGACCAAGGTACTGCAAATTCTGGAGTGTTTTTCGCAGCGCGACGCCAACCTGACGCCTGCGGAAATCGCGATGCGCACAGGGTTGCCGCGCGCCACCACGCACCGTCTGGTGTCGTCGCTGCGCGATATTGGTCTGCTGGAGCAGAATGGCAAACGCGAAACTTACAAGCTGGGCATGAAGCTGTTCCAGCTCGGCAACCTGGTGATCCAGAACCTGGATCTCGACAGCCACGCGCGTCCCTATGCCGCCCAGCTACAGCTGATCACCGGCGAAACCACGCATATGTGCCTGTTCGATGGCGCGCAGATGGCGTTTGTCGAGCGCCAGGAGATGTCCAGCACCGGCAACACCACCATCACGCGTATTGAGGCGGCGCTGGTGCACTGTACCAGCGTGGGCAAAGCGTTTCTTGCCTGGCAGTCGCCGCAGCTGATTCGCAAGATCATCGCCGATTCGCTGCCGGAGCGTACGACTTACACCATCACCGATGGCGAGGCGCTGGAAGCGGAGCTGGCGCGCATTCGCGAACGCGGCTATGCGCTCGATCTGCAGGAGAACGAACTCAACGTGCACTGCATCGGCGCGCCAGTACGGGCGGCTAACGGTCAGGTATTTGCCGCCATTAGCGTGTCGGGGGCCGCCGAGCGTCTTCCGCTGGCGCGTCTCGAAGGCCTTTCTGGCCTGGTCATGGAGATGGCTAACAAAATCTCGCTGGAGCTGGGGTGGAATCCGCCTCGCCCGGCTGCCGCAGGTTCTATCGCAACCCACCACGGCGATCTCCCCGCGCTGCCTGAGTAGCGCAGCACGCAGCGAAGGGGGCGACGCCTGGCAACAGGAGAAGCAGAGTGAAGAAGATTTGCAACGACCCCCAACGCTATGTCGACGAGATGCTGGACGGCCTGTGCGCCGCCCATCCTCACCGCTATCAACGCCTCGGCGACAGCGGCCGGGTGCTGGCGCGCGCGCGGCAGGCTGAGGCCAAAGTCGCGATTGTCACCGGCGGCGGCTCCGGCCACCTCCCCCTGTTCCACGGCTATGTCGGCGCCGGACTGGTGGATGCCTGCGCGATTGGTAATGTATTTGCCGGACCGCGCGTCGCCGATTGTCTGACGGCGATGCAGGTCAGCCACCATAACGCAGGCGTATTGCAGCTCTATGGTAACTACGGCGGCGACCGCATGAATTTCGAGATGGCGGCCGAGATGGCCGAACTGGAGGGCATGGAAGTGACCCAGGTGCGCATGACCGATGATGTCGCCAGCGCGCCGCAGCAGGAAGCGCACAAGCGGCGTGGCGTGGCCGGTCTGGTCTATGCCTATAAAATGGCGGGAGCCAAAGCCGCTGCCGGAGCCAGTCTGCGGGAAGTCACCGCGACAGCGCAGAAAACGGTGAGCGCGGTACGCTCGATTGGCGTGGCGCTCTCGCCCTGTATCGTGCCTGAATCGGGTACTCCCGCTTTTACCCTCGACAACAATGAAATCGCCTTTGGCATGGGTATCCACGGCGAACCCGGCATCTGGCGCGGGGAGATGCGCTCCGCTGATACGCTGGTCCATGAAATGCTCGATCGCCTGCTGGAAGAGATCCCCGCCGGACGCGGCGAACGCCTCAGCGTGATGGTCAACAGCCTTGGCGCTACCCCGCTGGAAGAACTCTACATTATCTACCGCAGCGTTGCGCAGCGCATGGCCGATCGTCAGGTGTCGCTGGTGCAACCACTGATTGGCCGCTACGCCACCTCTATGGAGATGAGCGGTTTCTCACTCAGCCTGTGCGCGCTCGACAGCGAACTTGAAGACTTGCTTAGCGCCCCCGCCTCAAGCCCTTTCTGGAGCCAGCCATGATCGCCTCTGCTCAACTTATCAACCAATTGCGCCATGTCTGTGCGCAGGTGCCTGGCTTCACCGCCGAACTGAATACCCTCGACGGCCAGCTCGGCGATGGCGATCTGGGCGCTACGCTGGAAAAATGCGCGCGGCTGACCGGTGCTGCATTGCAGGATACCTCGCCGGAAGTCGGGCTCAGCGAAGTCTTTCGTCTCTCTGCGATGGCCTGTATGCAGGCGTCCGGCTCCAGTTTTGGCACCTTACTGGCGCAGGCCCTGATCGCCGCCAGCAAATTCAGCAGCGGTAAAACCGTACTGACCCGGCCGGAGACGGCCACCTTACTGCACCAAATCATTGATACTCTGGCGCAGCGAGGCGGTGCAGCGCTGGGCGATAAAACGGTACTGGATGGCTTGCAGGCATTAGCCGTCACGCTGGAACAGCCTGCACAGCCGGGCGACCTGCGCCGCAGCGTGCAGGAGGCTCTGGATCGCTTCCGCCCCCTGCCAAACCGTATGGGACGCGCGCGCATGTTTGCAGAGAAATCGCAGGGGATGGACGATCCCGGCATGGTGGCGCTGCTGCGCCTGGTTGAATCACTGACGGAGGAGAAATCATGATGCTTAGCGGAGAACTGATCGTTGGCGCACAGCGACAGCGCGGCGGCGCGCAGGCTTTTCAGGCAATCGATCCGCAGCAGGATCGCGCGCTGGAGCCGGTGTTTTATGAGGCTGACGCCGCACAAATTGATGCCGCCTGCCAACTGGCCGCAGAAGCGTTTATCGCCTACAGCCGGACCGACCTGGCGCAACGGGCGCGATTTTTGCGCCAGATTGGCGAAAACATTCTGGCGCTTGGCGACGCGCTGATTGAGCGCGCGATGCAGGAGACAGCGCTGCCGCGCGGGCGTATTGAAGGCGAGCGAGGGCGCACCCTTGGCCAGCTCAATATGTTTGCCGATGTGGTAGAGAACGGCGCGTTTCAGGGTGTGATTATCGAAAGCGCCCTGCCGGACCGTAAACCGCTGCCACGCCCTGATTTGCGTCAGCGCCTGGCGGCGTCTGGCCCGGTGGCGGTGTTTGGCGCCAGCAACTTCCCGCTGGCTTTTTCGGTGGCGGGCGGCGATACCGCCTCAGCGCTGGCGGCAGGTTGTCCGGTGGTGGTGAAAGCGCATCCGGCGCATCCCGGCACCAGTGAATTAGTGGCCCGCGCGATTGCGGAAGCGGTGGCGCAGTGCGAACTGCCGGAGGGGGTATTTTCGCTGCTGCACGGCACATCGGTGCAGAGCGGCAGCGCGCTGGTGAAACATCCGGCGATCTGCGCCGTTGGTTTTACCGGTTCACGCGCGGGCGGTTTAGCGCTGTTGCAGCTGGCGCAGCAGCGTCCAGTGCCGATTCCGCTCTATGCCGAGATGAGCAGCATTAATCCGCTGCTGCTGCTTCCCGGCGCATTGCGGCAGCGTGCCGAATCGCTGGCGCAGGGCTTCACTGATTCGCTGACGCTCGGCTGCGGTCAGTTCTGCACGAATCCAGGCATCGTTTTTGCCCTCGACAACGCGGATTTCGATCGGTTTGTACAGCACGCCTGCGAAGCTCTCCGTCTGAAACCGAGCGCCACCATGCTGACGCCAGCGATTGCCCGGGCCTGCGAACAGCACGCTGCGGCACTGGCAACGCTGAGCGGCGTGGAGTGCCTGGCGCGAGGTCAGGAAAAAACCGGGCCGAACCAGGGGCAGCCACAGCTGTTCATCGCCAGCGCGCGTGATTTTATCGCTGAGACGCGCATGCAGAACGAAGTCTTTGGTCCAGTGTCGCTGCTGGTGCGCTGCGCCAGCCAGCAGGAGCTGCTGACGGCGCTACGGGTGTTGCAGGGCCAGCTAACCATCACGCTACAGCTGGAAGCGCAGGATCAGCCGCTGGCAGCGGAACTGTTACCGCTGTTGGAGCAGCGCGCCGGACGCATTCTCGCCAACGGCTTCCCCACCGGCGTTGATGTCGGCTACGCGATGGTGCATGGCGGTCCCTACCCCGCCACCAGCGATGCGCACACTACATCCGTTGGCGCAACGGCGATTCAGCGCTTCCTGCGTCCGGTCTGTTATCAGGACATACCCGCCGCGCTGTTGCCGCAATCGTTGCAAAATTAAGTAGCTGATAGCTGGCAATCTTTCTCGCCGCATACGGTAAGATTTCACCGGCTCTTGTAAAACCTGAAACGCCGATAAAATCCACGCCGCCGCGTGGATTTTTTGTCGCCCCTGACTTCATGCGTGTTTTCCGTCACATAACCTGAATATTTCTACTCATATGTGCATGTCTTTTGAGCATGTATAAGTATACTCTTTTGAGGTTTACTTTAGGGTACATTCGGTTACCCCCGGTGGTTTGTCATCGGTTGAAAATGGAAAGCGCTATGCCCAAATCAAAAAAGAGCACTCGCTGGTCAGATTACGATCCGCGTTATATCTATTCCCTGGTGGTCAGACGCTATTTTGCCGAGATGAAGACCAAAATCGAGATCGCCGAAGAGCTTGGGGTATCACGCTTCAAAGTGGCGCGTCTGATTGATGAAGCCATTGAGCAGGAATATGTGAAGTTTCTTTTTCCGAAGCAGCAGCTGTTGGATAAAGAGATCGCCAGCAATATCTGTGAAAAATACCATCTGCAAGATGCCATTGTCCTCTCCGTCTCTGAATCCTGGTCAAGCCATGAGCAACTGAACGAGAAGCTGGGCGGCATTACCGCCAGCTATCTCAGTAACACCCTTACGGAAGGCATGAAGATAGGCGTTGCGTGGGGAAGAGTGTTGTCCAGTACGGTTAGCCAACTCACCAGCTTACCGACGCTGGATGTGGTGCAACTCTCCGGCGTCCATCCAGGTATCGAATTCAGTCAGGGGCCGATTGACCTCATTCATAAAATCGCCGCTATCTCCAACGGTAAAGCACACCCGATGTATGTCCCCATGTGGGTTGATGACGAGAGCCTGGCTGAAAAACTGGCGAGCGATCAGGCGGTGCTGGATACGCAGCAGTACTATTCACAGCTGGATGTGGTGATCACCGGGATTGGCGCATGGAAGACGGGTTCCTCCAGCCTGTGCGATATTTTCCCCGTGCCCTGGCAGAAGCCTCTCTTTGAACAGGATATTACGGCTGACGTCTGCGTTACCCTGCTCAACGGCCAGGGCGACGTGCTGGACAGCCCGATGAGTCGCCTGGGGTTCGGCATCTCAACTGAGCAATTGCGAAATACCGGACAAGTTATTGGCGTGGCCGGGGGGGAAGAGAAGTTTGCCGGCGTTGTCGCTTCACTCCGTTCGGGGTTGCTGGACGTGCTGATCACCGATTTTGATACCGCCATTAAGCTGCTGGATTAACGCCCGTTAATCAGGTAACACCCCAGCCGTGTTACCTGATTTCAGCGCTATGCCAGCCAGCAGCAACAGTGAACCAACGCTTTATAGCATCCAGTCATCTGCTACCCTTCCTTCAGGTTGACCCGCAGCACCTGCGGTTCCCCCGCACGTTAAATCTCAGCCCTGCCCTGAATGTCGTGGGCGAAAGTCAGCCATGCTCATATGAGCACAACAAAAATCTCATCCTGCTCAAGCCAAAATTTTATCACACTTGACAAAATTCATATATTTCAAATAAATACAAATATACTTCGCGTTCAGGATGGAATCCAAAACAACATATGAGCATTTTAAATGTCGCCCCAATGTGATTTTATGTGATCAACGTATAACTTTTGCATGCTCAGCGTTTCCCTAAAAATTCGATATGCTATAAATGCTCACATGATTGATTTTATCGCTCTCATGAGCATTCGTAGCGTAAAGGAGAAGTCGGTGAGTACAGTTGCTATTAACGTCGCGGATGGCGCAGCGTTCAAAAACTACGATGAAGTCCAGCAGCATATCTACGACAAACTCCGTGCTGAGGATATTGTCAAAGAGTCTTATTTGAGCGCGCTGCGTGAGCGCGAAGCCGAGTATCCCACCGGGATCTTACTGGAGGGTTACGCCGTGGCGATTCCACATTGCGACAGTCCGCACGCAAATCGCCCGTCCATTTACATCATTCGTTTGCCGGAGCCTGTATTGGTTAATCAGGCCGATGGCGACGATAAATTACCGGTAAAGCTGGTGATAAATTTGGTGGTCACCGATCCGGCTAATCAGCTACAGCTGCTGAAAGCCCTGTTCAGTAATCTACAAAGAGAAGACTTCTACCATAATTTGCTGGAGCTTCCTGCTGATAAAGCGAAAGCGCTTTTCATATCCACAATAATGCAATAACTGATTACCGGAGTATTATTATGATAAATATCCTCGTAGCCTGCGGAAGTGGTGTCGCAACTTCTACTCTGGCAGCAGATGAAGTCAAATCCGTCTGCGCCGAATATAGTATTACCCACTACAAGATCAATAAGTGCAGCATGTCTGAATTGCCTTCTGAATTGCAGAACGCCGATGTGGTTTTAACCACCAATAACTATAAAGGCGAAATTGGCAAGCCGCATATGAGCGTGGCAGGGTTTATCACGGGAATTAATGAGGGAGCCTTACGCCAGAGACTAGGGGAATTATTAACAGAGCTGAATAAAAATTAATAAGAAAAAACAGGGGATGACAAGATGGAAATGTTAAAAAGTATAATGCTAACGATAACAAGCATGGGGGCAACGGCTATCCTACCACTTGTCATCTTCATTTTAGGTCTGGTGTTCCGAATGAAAATCGGTGCGGCCATTAAAGCAGGCATCACCGTCGGCATCGGTTTTATTGGTTTAGGTCTGGTTGTCGGCCTGCTCAATACGTCATTGCAGCCAGCCATTGCCTACTATTCCAAAATTGGCAGCGGCTTCACGGTTGCCGATATTGGCTGGCCAGCCGTAGGCGCTGCGGCATGGGTGGCCCCCTTTGCCGCGCTGGTGGTGCCCATCGGTATTATTTTGAACTTGCTTCTGGTGCGGTTGAAATTAACCAAAACGCTGAACGTGGATATCTGGAACTACATGCACTTCCTGGTGCCTGGCGCTCTGGCTTATTTCGTTTTCGACAGCTTCTTCATTGGCCTGGCCGTTGCGGTAGCGCTCAGCGTTATTGCGCTGTTTATTGGCGATTTAATTGCGCCGCGCTGGCAGAAATATTATGGACTGGAAGGCACGACCTGCACCACCATGATCCATATCGGCTGGACACTCCCCTTTGCCTGGCTGGTTAATAAAATTATTGATGTTATTCCAGGCCTGAATAAGGTCGACGTCGACCTGGAAAGCGTGCAGAAACGTCTCGGCGTGTTTGGCGAACCCGCGATCATTGGCGTTATCGTAGGTTGCCTGCTGGGCATTCTGACCAAACAAGACATTACCAAAATCGTACCAATGGCAATGGGTATTGCTGCGGTGATGGTACTGCTGCCGAAGGTGGTTGGCGTGCTGATGGAAGGGCTGTCGCCAATTGGTAAAAGCGCCAAAGAGATTATGCAAAAGCAAATGGGAAAAGATGCGGAACTGAATATCGGTATGGACTGCGCTCTGGCGCTGGGCGATCCCGCTACCGTAACGGTCACCGTTATCACCATTCCTTTGACCATGCTTTGCGCACTCGTTCTCCCGGGGATCATGATTTTCCCAATCGGCGTGCTGATGTCAATTATCTACATGACGACGATGACCGTGATGGTCAGCAACGGCAACGTGATTCGCTCGATTATCTCAACCTTACTGTTCTGTGTTGTCGTGATGTATTTAGGTGGCTATGTCGCCCCTGGTGCAACGCAATTCTTACAGGGCGCAGGTGTTGGCCTGCAGGGACAGGGTACTGACTTTGTATTAACTGGCCCGTGGGAAGTAGTAACGTACTGGTTGAGCACTGTATTCCATTGATTTAAACAATGAGGTTTGCTTACCATGGCACAAATTTTACCTTCAATTTTCGGCGCCAATATCTTACGTCTACAGGATGAGATCCGTTTTTTAGAAGACGAAAGCACTGAGATATTGCACGTTGACTTAATGGACGGAACGTATGTCAGCAATATTGCCTTTGGGCCGAACCAGATTGCGGCGATGAAGAAAGGCAGCAAAATGATGTTTGACGTGCACATGATGCTGGCTAATCCGGAAAGGCATATTGATGAGGTTATCAATACCGGAGCGGAGATGATTTCAGTGCATTATGAATCGACGCCACACGTACATTTCATTTTGCAGAAGATCAAAAAGGCGGGACGTAAAGCGGGGGTAGTTATCAATCCGGGAACGCCCGAAAGGTTACTGGAATATCTTTTAGATGATATTGATTACATTTTGATTATGACCATTAACCCC
Source organism: Erwinia typographi (assembly GCF_000773975.1). GTDB lineage: Bacteria > Pseudomonadota > Gammaproteobacteria > Enterobacterales > Enterobacteriaceae > Erwinia > Erwinia typographi. The sequence continues at coordinate 25,401 of NZ_JRUQ01000008.1, read as the reverse complement.
GGTCAGCCAGGACAAACCTTTATTGATAAAAGTCTGGAAAAAATCAGAAACACCAAAAAAATGATTGCTGGTCGCAATATCCAGATCGAAGTAGACGGCGGCGTTAATCTGGAGATTGCGAAAAAAGTGCAGGAAGCAGGGGCAGATTTAATTGTTGTCGGCGGAGCATTATTCAACGACAGCCCAAAATCCAGCTACCAGGCATTAAAAGCCGCAATGGTCTGATCGCTGTCCGGTCCCGTGCCCTTATATTGCACGCATGAACAGAATTTCTGTCGTCAACACGGGGAGGCTCCCCTCCCCTTTGAGAAAAGTTCAGGAGAGAAAGACTAATGAGTAATTTCGAAGGTAAAGTAGCGCTAATTACCGGTGGCGCGCATGGCATCGGTAAAGGTATTGCAAAGCAATTCGCTGAACGTGGCGCTCACACCGTTATTGTCGATTATAACGAAGCGACCGGCAGCGAAACCGCAGCCGAATTGACCTTTGGCAAAGTGAAATCGATTTTTATCAAAGCTGACGTCTCCGATCCTCAAGCGCTGATCGATGTACGAAATGAAGTATTCACCACCTTCGGCCGCATTGATATTCTGGTGCTCAATGCCGGCGTGGCCTTTGCCAATAAAGTTAAAGACATCACTTTTGAAGAGTGGAATAAAACGCTGGCAATCAACCTGACCGGCTTATTCACTACCGTAAAAGCCTTTTACGATGACTTCTTAACTAACCAGGGCGCCATTGTTTACATCTCCTCGGGTTCTGCGCTTTCCGGCACCGGCGGCGGCGTGAGCTACCCAGCCAGCAAGGCCGGTGGCGAAGGTTTAATTCGCGGGCTGGCGAAAGAGCTGGGACCGAAAGGCGTTAACGTCAATGCCATCGCGCCGCGTTTAATCGATACCGGTGAAATGATGCGAGTCAACTACCCTACTCAGGCGGATCTGGATGCGGTGCTGGAAAAAATCCCGGTGCGCCGTCTGGGTACGACTGAAGATGTCGCCAATCTGGCGATCTTTCTGGCTGACAAAGCGAACTCCTACATCCAGGGGCAAACAATCCTCATGGATGGCGGCCGCACTATTGCCTGAATGGGAGAAAAGAAATGGGTGTTCAAGAGTTTACAGTAAGTATTCTAAAGGAATTAGAGCAGAATGCGTTGAAGATTGATAATGCGCAGGCATCAAAATTTATCTCTCAACTTCGCAGCGCAAAGCATATTTATTTGCAAGGCGCAGGACGCAGCGGGATCGCCATCCGGGGTTTTGCTAATCGTCTGTTGCATCTGGGTTTCTCCGTCAGCGTTGTAGGTGAAATTTCTTCACCTCATTCAAAACCGGGAGATTTGTTAATTATTGGTTCCGGCAGTGGTGAAACGTCCAGCCTGAAAAGCCTGGCGCAAAAAGCCGTGGAATGCGGCGTCGAGGTGGCGCTGGTCACCATGAAAGCAGATTCGACAATCGGTAAGTTGGCAACCAGCGTACTGGTCTTACCGGGAACGGTGAAAGATGAAAACGCCCGGGGATCTGACCAGTTCTCTCAGCCGATGGGGTCCGCCTTTGAGCAGCTGTGCTTCCTCACTTATGATGCCATTGTGCTTGAGCTGATGGCCCAGCTTGGCGAAACCAGCGAAAGCATGTTTACCCGGCACGCTGATTTTGAGTAATTGAACGGAGCGCTTCTCCGGAAGCGCTCATCTGCTTATCAACAGCACTTTCGCCTTGCCTGACTCATTGCCTGCTTTCAGTTTTTCCTGAAGGCTTTCAACGTCAGACGATTGTTACCAGCTTCGATAATTCTGGCCCGGTCAGGATCGAGATCGTCAAGGGAAAGCACCAGCCGCCAGCTGTTATTAGCCAGCTCCGGCGACATAAACATCCCGGCCACCGCCACATATCTGGCTCCCTCTTCCACCGGCATATCCACCTGCACGGCGCCGCCAGGGGTAAGGCGGACATCTTTCTCAGCCAGCAGATCCGCCTTAACAGCCTGGCTGTCATCGGCGAACAGCGAAGGATAATCCGTGGCGTCAAACGTTTTACGCTCTTTTAACTGATAGATACGGACCACGGTGGAAAGCGCTTCTCCTCTGGCGTTACTGTTCACCGCTTCACGGGCGCGGATATCGAGATGCAGGGTTTTCACCTGCTTATAAAAAATAGATTTGGTCACCGCAACCGTTCCCTCCGTGACTTTCTGGCCCAGCCCGCAACCGGCGAGCAGCAACGCGATCCCAGACGCCATAATCCATAACCTGGTGTTACCAGCGATATTCTCCATCTTCATCTGACTCCCTTCGGTAAATATTCTCCTGAACACGCTCGTAGCGCCCCAAATTGATAATAATGGTCTTGCCTGGCGGTACATTATCCGCTCCCAGCTGGCGCATGACCGCCGTGCGTCCCAGCAGCACGCTGGCCTGGCCGGGCGCGCTGCTTATCCGGGCGTGTGGCAGCAGAGTCCTGTCCACGCACAATTGCAGGCGCACATCCAGCCGGGCTCCCAGATAAACGTGCAGCAGCGCGATCAGGTCAGTATGCAGATCGCCGCCCGGCAGCCAGCCTCTGGCCTCTTCCGGGTTGCTGCTGGTCAGACGCATCAACACCTGGCTGTTGACGTCGGTCCCCCAGCCCCCCATAACGGGGCGACCTTGCAGGCTCACCGGCTGGCGCACGCTCAGCGTCAGGGGCCTTTTCAACGGGATACGCCGCCGATCGTGGTGCCAGACCTGAGCCTGAGTATCCGGCGCGAGCAGGCTGACCAGAGACGCCATCCCTTCTGCCGTGCGCCCTGGCAGCAACAACACCGGAAGCAGCGCCAGAAAGCGGGAGGCCGGAGTGGCAATATTTTCCGCACAGCCGTTAATCCCAAGCCCCGCCAGCCCCAGCAGGTATTGCGATGTTTTGTCCTTTCCTCCGGCTTCAAACGTCGCCGGGTAAGAGTATTTACGCCATATGCGATAGTACTGAGCAATCAGCCGATGATTGAAGATATCGAGGAAATCCGTCGTGGCCTCATGCCCTTCCCGCCGCTGAGTGATATCGTCGATATACTGCGAAGGCAGCGGCGACTCCACCCCGTAAAGCCCCATAAAGGTGACTCTGATCGTTGGCGGCAGGTGTGGATGCTGCGCTGGCTCCAGTCGCTTAATTTCCGCCGCCGGAAACCCCATGCCGGGGTGCGGGCGAAAACGTACCGGCTCATGACGAACCTGCCAGCTGCTGCCGGTCACCGGCTTATCTGGCTGGCTCTGCTCCAGTAGCTGGCAGAAGCGGTAAAAGTGGATGAAAGGCAGCCGGTCACCCAGCTGCGCAATCAGGCTGGCAGGCGCGGACAGTGATTCTCTTTCCACCGGATGCATTTTCCTTCTGGCTGAACGAGCAGTGTGAGCTGATTAAACTGGTTCATATCGGTATACAGCGCAAAAAAGCGATTGAGCATTTCACCAAACAGATGGATGTCGCCTTCGCCGGTAAAACCGCTGCTGTCGAGGGTTACCGCAATATCGAGACCGCGCAGCAAAAAACCGTGCTCAAAACGCTGAATCCGATGGTGCTCCACACGCTGTATGGCTTCCAGCCGGCGGTTATTCAGTTCGTCTTCCTGCCAGTTATACAGCGCCAGCGTCCCACGCAGAACTTCCGCACTGCTCATCATATTGAGAAAACCCGATCCCAAATGGCTTAACACGCGCCAGTGAAAACGGTCTTCCGCCGGCGGATAGACCGGCAGCGTGGGCTTGCAGAGATTTCGGACCGAGACGCTGGTCTGGACCACCTGTTCGCTGCGGTCAAGCAACGTGCCTTGCAGGGCGCGGCGCGGTAGCTGGCCGTTGGTGCCGGTGATACGTAATGAGACGGTTTCACGGGCAATGCTGCGGTCCTGATCGCACTGCTGTCCCCCCAGGATCAGCCAGGTATCGTGCAACCCGGTGACGCCACGCTTTACCCGCGTGTGGTAATAACGCGGCGGCGCATGGCGGCGCATCATCCCGCCCTTATGGCGAAAACTGCTGAACGGCACGTATTCGGCGTCGCTGGAGCGGCCAGAGCCGATGACCGCGTCAACGGAATAGATTTCGGTATGTCCATCCTGCAGGCGCTTTGGCCGCAGCAGGTATTCACTTTCCAGACCGGAGAGCGTGAGCGGGTCAGCTTCCAGGGTGAACAAGTTAATAACCGGTACGCAGTGCAGACGGATAGCCTCATCCGTCACCGGCAGCTCTGATGGCCACGGCTGACTGAGTACTACCTCTATGTCAAAATAGGCCGCGCCGACCGGTGGCGTAAGCCCATCCAGCCCGTTGAGATGGACGAACATAAACTTTTCGCGGAAGGTGAAATACTCCAGCAGCAGTTGGTAACCACTGAATGCCGACTCCCCCTTTGGCAACAGGCCATCTTCTTCAGCAAATCCACCCGGCGAGAAATAGCCATCGAGCCGGATACGATCGGCCTGCCCCGGCAGACGCATATAGAGTGCCGCCTGCCGCCGGGTAAGCATCAGATGCAGATGGCTGCTCACCGGGGCTTCGGCAGCCAGGTAGAGGCTGAGACGACGGAGGTCAGCCTGTGACCAGTCGGCCTGATCGCTACAGGCAAAGCGAATTCGCAGCAGCGATCGTCCATCTGGTTCCATGCTCATGGTGACGCGGGATACGCTAAGAGGGTTGAGCATTACCTCACGGGTAGTGCGATAGCGGCAGACGGTATTCTTCGGCCCGATTGGCCGGGAGTAGACTTCCAGCCCGGCAGGCACCTGTTCGGCCATTTTCATCGCCTGCAACGCCGGCGTGAAGGCGACGACGGACAGTGACGGGATGGTGCGCAGATAGTGCGGCCACAGCATACTGACCAGCCCTTCGGTCAGCTCCGGCAGATCGTCGTCAATCTTCTCGCGCAGCCGTCCCATTGAGAAGGCAAAGCCTTCGAACAGGCGTTCCACATACGGGTCCGGCGTGCCGGCTTTATCCAGGTCCAGCATGGCTGCGCGATCGGGGTGGGTCTGAGCAAATTCTTTTGCGGCTTCGCGCAGATAGCGCATTTCTGCGTCGTAATAGCGCAGGGTTAAATCTTCCATTTTATTTTTCCCCATGAGGCGTTAGCCACACAGCACCGCCGCTCTTACCGGATCGAGACTGATAAGTCCGGCGAGCAGCTGTTCCATTAGCGGGCTGAGACGGGCTTTGTCGGCCTCGCTGCGTCCGGCTTTCATCCGCAGCAACTTCAGACGCCGCGCGCGAACTTCGAACAGCAGCCCCGGCTCCCATTTATCCAGGGTGACGCCGCCAGCCTGCGTATCCAGCTCACCCAGCAGGTGCATTGCCAGTTCGTTTTTACCATACTGTTCCGCAACGCGTGCCATCAGCAAACGCAGCAGCCATTTCTGGCGTTCGCTGGCAATCCCCGGACGGTTCTGGAGCCAGTTCAACGCCGCGTCAGTGCCTTCGCTGTCGGCTAGTGCCACCGCTTCCGGTTCCAGCTGAAGAATATCGTTATCGCCGCAGCTATCCGCTACGGTCGTGATTTCGCAGCCCCAACTGCCAGCCGTCTCCATCACGCCCTGCTGTATCCAGTTCAGCGTCACTTCATCCGCAAACGGCGTGCCGTCGTTAAAAGCCAGCGTTTCAAGACCTTGCAGGCGCGTAAGCAGCCCTTTCAGGTCAGCGGCGATAATATCGGCCAGGGTATTCTGGCCCGATTTTAGTAATCCCTGATGGATATACCACTGCAAATCCAGCCACAAATGGTTGGCGCCGCGTGAGAACAGACTGTCGGCCTGTTCCAGTATTTCTCCCCAGCTCTGCTGTAGGTACAGACGTTTTAGCAGCGCCCGCTGGTCAGCCTTAGGCGGTTCAATACGGGTACGACCATCGCCTGCCATCGCAGGAAGCTCCTGAAGCGTGTCGTGGCGCAGGCTTTTCATCAGATGATGCGCAGGCAGCCAGCCACCAGGCTGTTCCTGCAGGTAAGCCGTCAGCGTGCGTCCCTGGGCCAGCAGCTCCTGCCCGGAGGTAACGCGACTCAGCTCGGGGGCATGACCGTTGATGGCTGAAGAGAACGACGGCGTATCGCTGGCGTTCTGCGGCACCACCGCATCCACACCGCCGGATTTCATCAGGCGGTATTCCAGCGCACTGAACAAGCCATTGAGCTGCGGGCGCGTTTCGTCTGGCTCGCCGTCGACCCATTGCATTATGACCAGCAGGGCTCCTACGGTGTGCAGCGCGTCTTTTCTGACGACTTCGGGATAGAGAGACAGACTGTCCACCATGCGTGAACCCGCTAACCATTCGAGCGCCGCTTTGCGGCTGCGGGCTCGCTGTGGGTGGAGCTGCGCGCCATAGCGCTCAAGTAGCCCCGCCAGCAGCGCCAGGCCGTCAGCCAGTCCGCTTTCGCCCTCACGGTGCAGTTTGGCCCAACAATAATAGCTGGCCACGCGGATATCCTTCGCGGTGTTGGTCAGCAGTTTTTCCGCCAGCCGACAGACGAGCTCGCTGTCTGCTCCGGAAAGCTTATTCACCTCTTCACGCATCTGCTGGAAGTCATCGTCATAACCCGGATCTTCCCCGACGGCTGAAGCACCTGGCACCGGCAGCAGCCAGTTGTTCCACAGCGCAATACGTTGATGGGTTTGTTGTAACAGTGTTTCCTGTTCTGCCTGGCAGGCATTGAGCAGAGAGTTTAGCGATGGCATTAGTACGTCTCCTGTCTGGCGGCATCGTCCATAGCAGCCAGAGAGGCCTGCACCTGCGACGGGTCGACACTAAAAATAGTCTCCGGCAGGCGGAAGTTGCGCAGTTTAAGCAGCGCCAGCGGGCCTTCTCCGGCTTCGGTACGCAGCGTATAGTTCAGATGACGGCCGTCCTGCGCCTTCCAGAGCAGGCTGTAGCTGCTGCCGACGCCCGGATACGCAGTGACCGAGGCTTTATCCAGCAGACGAATCCATCCCCATGAGCCCGGCATATCCGCATACTGGCGGGTGCCGGCCTGAACGCTGATCCAGCTCAGACTGGCGCCCGGCGATTCGGTATCGCCAGGCCAGGAAAATCGCTTCCATGCCGGTATCTGATTCACGTAGGTGAGCTTCTGACTGTCGATAATCATATTCGTCTGCATCACCCCACTCGCCGTGCCCGGACGCAGCTCGAAGCTCATCCCGGCATGGCCCTGGGTAAACACCACGTCAGCGATATGGCTCAGGGTGTTGATGGCGCTAAGAAATGCCGGGTTAAAAGTCAGCCCCTGAGCATTTATGCTGTCCGGCGTCCAGTGGCTGCCTTCACGGTGCAGCACGCCTTTGAGACGCGTTTGCAGGAACTCTGCGATGCGCCCCGAGTCCGCATTCAGATATTTTGCCAGCAGCGGCAAAGAGGCTTCGCTGGCGGAGTGGTTAAACGGATAGCGACCAGCAAAAACGCTGTTCCAGTCGCTGACGACCGCCTGCTGCCACAGGGCATTGAGGCTGTCCGCCGCCGGGGCCAGTACCTGCTGCCAGGCCTGCTCCATCGGATGGACAAACACCGTCCGTCCAAATCCGCTCCACTCCTGACCGAGGCCAGCCGCTATCAGACTGCCGTAATCACGGGTTTCGGTCAGATCCACGGCTTTGCCCTGAAACACGGTCTGCGCCAGCGCCTGAGTCATCGCCTGCGGGTCAGCGGCGTTGGTGACCTGCTGTAAACGCAGACGCACCTGGGTAACACGGGTCAGATAAGTTTGCAGGCTCTGGGTTTGATTTCCCGCTCTGTTTTTCTCCATCAGCGACAGTACCGGCCCAAAGGTGGCATCCAGTGGCCCCTGCGCCCCGACGCTCCGATCGATGGCATCTTTACTTCCGCCACCCAGCAGATTTTTAGCGGATTTCACCAGTGAATCGGACAGCGCCTCGCCGCTCTGGCCGGTCCGCCCCTGCACATTCAGGGTATTCATCAGCGCCACCAGCGGAGACTGACGCACATCGGCCATCAGGGTGAGCTGATCAATAGCATCAGACAGCGTCGCCGCGCGGTTCCAACGCAGGCTGTTCAGGAAATCCAGCCAGGCGCGACTGAAGTCGGCGAAGTAGCGTTCCGTTAACCGTTGCTGTAGCGCTTCTGGTGAGGTTTCCTGCTGGGGTTGCGGTTTATTGTCGCTCAGCACCCAGTCAATTTCGTCGCGGCGCGCTTTAATCACGGCCTCAATAGCTGGCTGTACCGCCTGCACCCAGGCCTGACGGGTGAACATACCGGGCACCACGCGATCCGTCGTGAACAGAAGTGAGGCATCAGTGTCGCCAGTCATCTCTGCCAGTCGCATATCGGCATGGTGATTCACCACCTGCGCCAGCATCTTCTGATACTGGGTTGATTCACTGTTACGCATCCCCATCAGGCGAACCAATAGCGAACGTGCCTGGCTGACCAGATTCTCATCTGCCGACAGATTCCATTGCGGATGGAGCGCCAGACTGGTGGCATAAAACGCCAGCAGCGACGGGGCCATCCCCTGCCACAGGCTCTCTTTTACGCCCGACCGCTTCGGCCAGTCATCCGCTAACGCCGTGCTGAACCACGTCCCGTCGATATGCTCTGGACGAGCCAGCATCAGATACAGTTTTAGCCGTTGGTAAGTGGATTTGGCCATCTGCTCGCGTAGCGGGCTGCCGGGCGGCAGCTGTACGAAGGCATTGAGCTGTTGCTGAAGATGGGTGGCGGCGGCATCACGCAGCAGCGGCCGTGCGCTATCCCAGTAGCGTGGCCAGAGCGCAGTTAACAGTTCACCGTTCTGATTAAGTCCTGCCCGGCTGTACCAGGGCACGCTGTGTTCTGCACGGTACTGTAGGCGCGCCAGCGTTTTCTGTAACGCCAGAAGCGCGTGTAAACGCTCTGCCAGCGGCTGATGTTGCTCTGCAGCCAGCGCCGCCTGCTGCTGGGCACCGACAATCAGGTTGCGATTACTGACAAAGGAGACCAGCAGCCAGTTCCCCCATAACACCATCAGCAGGCTCAGGGTGAAAGCTATCCCCTGCCGCCAGTTGATACCCGGTTTTCGCGGACGCAGCGCGGACGGTAGCGAACGTATGGACTCCGGCAAGACCTCCCAGCGCTTATCCATTCCCCAGTGATGTTTCACGCTGCGTTCAGCACCGTAAGAGGGCTGACTAAAGACCACCCCCGCCAGCGGTAATGGACGATAGGGGTTGAGCAGGACCGCCAGCGGCGCGGCTATGCTTTCAGGTTGATTAATTAGCTGGTCAGCCAGCATCAGCAGAAAGGCGAACTGCGACTCACCGCTGATTTGCTGGATACCCTGTGAGAGTAACGTCGGAGAAAGCTCCCGCAGCTGGTCAGCCAGCGCGCCAGGCGGGCAACCAGCAGGCAACAGACACCCTGTGGCCTGAATAATACGGCCATTTTGCGCCCCCGCACGCGGATGCAAAGACCAGACGTACAGCGGTAACTGCCAGCCCAGCACCTCATTGCAGGCGCTGATGGCATGGGCAAAGCTATCCATGGTGCTGTCGTCAGGCACTGACGGCGGCGGCGACAGATCCGCTGTGGAGAACCGGTCAAACGCCGTGGTCACCCATACCATCCCGTCTGCCGGACGATACCGAAGCTTGCGTAGTGCGGTTAACCACTGCATGTCCGGCTGACTATTCAGGTCACCGCCCCATAGCAGCAGCGTTCCCCGGTCTTCCTGCCAGTATTGCGAGGTCAGGCCAGGCGTGAGCTGCTCAACGTCACTGGAACTGCCAGTAATAAGCAGAATGCGGACTTTGCGTGACCAGCCCCGGCCATAGAGATTGCGCATCGCTGCATGGATCTCGGCGACGGAGGGAAAATGCCTGACAGAAGAGAGTGTCTTTAATGGTTTTCCATCACAATTACACAGAATACTTTCCGGACGGTATGAACTCTGCTCTTTTTTATATTTATTCCGTTGCAGAAAAAAAACAATAACTATCAGAACCAGAAAAAAAGAAAAAGAACATCCCCAGACAGTCCACGCCGTCTGCTTTGTTATATTCCTGGAAACAAGTTCATTCTGAAACATACATATCAGGAAAGCACATATTCCTGCCAGAGACATAATGACAATGACATATCCAGTAATACCAAGGCGGAATTTTTGCGATGACATATCCGTTGTCATAAAAAAAGCTCCCGGACAATAAGACAAAGTAAATACCTGCTTTCCTCGTTTCGAAGAATAAGTAATTGAACTTCCCCAGTGTTCTTTGCTGCGTCAACCAAAAGGGAAACCGACAGCGGAAACATTAGCGGACCGGGCGGACCGAATGAGTGGTCCAGGGAAATCAGAGGACGTTTGTCAGGCAAAGCCCAAGACTTTTCCAGAAGGTGCTTTACTAACTTCTCCCGTTCATCATCCATACCCGAGACCCAGACATAACGAATCGACTCACTCTTCAATCGATTATATTCAGATAACATATCCAATGCCCCGAACAATGAGTCAGAAGAAAGACATCTCCCTACTGCGGAGATGATGGGGAGAGTATATTGGCTAACGAAATGGTCAGAAGCGATTAATTGCGCGGTGATAAATTCGCTGTACTTTTCTGTATGCCTGCTGTCCCAGCCCTGCAAAAAAATCAGCAGGACCAAACCACTCAGTTCATTTTCATCATTAGCACAAAATAATTCTACTTTATCCGAATATTTCGGATACAGGTCCCATTGTTTATAAACTTCCTGACCTATCATTTCTTTTTGATATTTCCCTGAAAACTGAATAAAAATTTCACTGAGATAATGACGATAGCCAGGACATTGCTTTTCTGTTTCTTGGTCAATAAATTCCAATCGATTAATCAGTCCCGGTAAATCAATAAAAAGAGGTCTTGCTTTTGCAGGATATGCAGGGATATCTGCAAGGTTTCCGAGCAATGCCCCTATGCCATTCTCCTCTGGGCTCAGTACGACATTACTCACCACAATCTGTTGTTTTCTGCTCCAGCGCTGCCAGTGACGTTTGGTTATCTCTGTTTCTTCATTCCATAGCAGAGCCGCATTAACAGAGTGCTCATAGCGAGAAAATGCCAGACCAAAAAATAACAACCAGAGTAATATTGCTGGCAACATACCATACAGCAAAGCTTGATCGTAACTTGTCACTTTCCCCAGAAAAAGCGCAAGCAATGTTCCTACCTGAGACATAATCAGCAAAATTATTATCCAGCGCTTATAGTCCGGCTTAGACATTACCGCCTTTGCGGGAATTTTTGGAATAGGCCATAGCATAATCAGGACTCGATAGCGCTGTCAGTTTGGGAACTGATAACTCTGCAACCACATTCACATAAACAACGATCAACCACAACGGACACACCATTCTCATAGGCTGTAGGGTCCCCCTCAACAATTCGATTGGTGCCGTGTTCAGGGCAAGACACCAGGTCGCCAACCAGTGCCACCTGGATGCCATTAATAAATATAGTAGAGGTGGCAGAAATAATTTTACCACCATGCGTAGTGGCATCTCCCAGACAAGCCAGTGCTGACATAATGTTTACCTTTTTAATTAAGAAGTTTAAAAAATAGTTAATTAGTAAAGTATTTAGGTAGACGTCACTCCAGGAACAACGATTATAATTTATAAAAAACCCATAAACTTACAATTAAAATAAAACCCCTTCCACAGACAATTTCGACAGCAGCAAAAAATTATTTTCTGAAAATAATATACTGTACTACAAAAAATCTACTATCAGAGTGTTCCCGGCCGCATCCGTACAGTTTGGGTGATGGTATCCCACATAGCCATCAATTCATCCTGATTGTAGCCTGTGAAAGGGATATCTGAATTCCCTTCATTTGTTAAAATTGCGTTAAAGTAAGGAGTCTTGTTACTACCCTGCGTTTCATTAATAAAAAGATTAAATATATAAACCGGGTTGACACTGCCCCACTTAGGCCCTGACGCCAGCATTTCTTCCGCCTTCATGTTATTTATTTCACGACGACCTTTCCTGATAATTTTCGCATCAACCTCGGACAATATTTTAGTTATTTCATCAGCCCTATCCAGTAAACTAATTTCCTCCCGAGTGGAATTATCAGTATCGATAACAAAGTTAATCCCTAGCAGGTTTTCACTGGAAAATACGAATGCGATATCTTCCTCTTCGCGCCATGATGTCTGCGCCGCGATAAATGCATTAGCGATACAGCTCCCTGCCCCACGAGGGATTTCATCCTCCTCCCGCCCTCTTAAACGAGAGAGCAAATTGCTGAGTTTATCAAGATCACCAGGAATATAATTTGTTTCACTTCCTCGTCTTTCACGATCCTTTTTATATCGAGGAGCCAGATCGTTAATGCTTTCTTTTTGAATTTTCATTGCCACACCTTCAGAATAAATATAGGCCTCTAACGTCCTTATCGCGTCATCCGCACTGATACCCAGATTCCTTTCAAAAATAACGCCATTCATTCCCGCCGGCAGCGGCCAAATTTTTTTTAGAAACGGCATGTTGGCCGGATTGTCAGTTCGTGTTTTCGACAGCTCTTTTTCACGCCGTTTAAGCATCTGTTCAAAAGCCGGATAGTACATGCGTTTGCTGGTAATATAGGTATTATAAGACCGTTCTGGCCACTTGACATTGGCAATCCACTGGTTTTTATCCAGCGGTTCAGCCCCCGTCGATAGCGTAAAAGAGGTAGGCAGGTCAACCAGATAACGACCAACACAGTGGGTCTTCATCTCTTTTAATAGGGCTTTCACATGTATTTCCTCTACTGATGATAGTTTACTCTGTGGCGGATAAGAACGGGTAAAATACCAGCCGGTTATAATAACAATAATTAACAGCACTACCAGCATTAGCGGTTTATATTTACTCAGCATATGCCAGCTCTGTTTTTTTAATTTTTTGTGTGATTTTTATAATTGACCACAGGGTGAACCAGCGGGAATCTATACTCCCGTCATCGAGTTCTTTATAAGCCCCTTCATGGTCGACGCGTAATTCGGTTTGAGTCTGGACATAGGGGGAGTTAATGACTGCTGCACGCACCGGTACCGTTCCATCTCCCGCATCCTGCGGTGGCGAGAGGGTAAACTCTTTTAAAATGGTTTCTCCATCAGGAGGAACAAAACCGGCAATTCTGACTGTCTGGTTGTAACGCTGCGGTGGATAAAAAATGCCCCCTTTCTCAGTCGCTGGCTGACTTTCTGGCCCCCGAAAACTTTTATAGCTAGTATCTTTCCAACGCAGAGTGGCATAGGAAAGACATTTTTTTTCGTTATTTCCATAAAATACATATGTGCAGGAATGATAATGGCCGTGTAATTCTTCAATAACAGGCTTAACTTTGCTTTGCTTTGCTTTGCTTTGCTTTGCTTTGCACTAGAAAATCATAATCTTTCCAGTCCTTGTCCAATTGTATTTTATCCATTATTTTATTGTCCGGATTAATAAACCGCTCTTCACACAACCCCCACCAGGCCGAACGCTCAAGATAAATATCGGTATAGGGATCGGCTTCTTTTGGCAGCGCCTGCTGCATACCCTCAATTTGCAGCCAGCCACTGCCATAACGCTTACCCGGCAACAACTGCAGAGGCCCCGGCGACTGAGTCATTACTGCAGTCATCTCCGCACCGTTTGCCCCAATCACCTTACCGATCGTACCAGCCTCACCCGTTTTCATGCGTTTATAAGCAATAGGTGCCCCCAGAACCGGCATTACGCCGTGAACAATCCCCAATATTCGGTCTCTCCCGCCCAATTTTTCTGAATAATAGCGGGCTACCAGGCCGCCCATGGAGTGAGTTACCAGAATGACTTTTTCGCAACTGAAACCGGCAGTCTTGTAATCAAGGACTATCTTTTCAACCTGCTCATTCAGTCTCACTGCGGAATCCTCGTTCGACTGCAGCCAGTTGTAGCCCACCGCATGTACCGGAAACAGATACTTATAGCTCAGCGAAACCTCATCAGCTGCCAGCGTCAACTCCTTAACAGCGCTGTTAGTAATGCCAGCTATTAATTTTTCCCTGAGCGTTTGTTTACCGTTACCCGAAGTGCGATGACTTATCAGCGACTGATGATCGTTCAGTGCATCCTGCAGCCAGGGCAAAAAGGTGCCGTAACTCATTGCTGCCACTTCTCCCCAGCCACGGGAAGCTCGTGACTTAAACATGACACGTTCATGGGCACTTTCTGCAACAACCTCCCCTCCGGGATCAACCTCTGTATTCAATGGATTGAGCAGTTTCTTTCTTTTATCTGGCCCTTTAAAAGCCCAATTTAGCATCGACGCCTTATCGTTAACCGTCCAGACAGGCGCTTTTTTATCATCCGATCTCAGATTACTTCCCATCACACCCGGTAGAAAAATAACGGGTATAACCCGGTCTGGCATTTTATAGATAAGGGCTCTGGCATTTTCTTCAATAGAGGCAGTTACTGCCTGATAATGTGGCTGAGGGCCATCGGTATAGATGGGAGGGAGAATATTGGGATTTTGTTTACTCATGCACTATTCCTTGTTATGCACAATAAAATTAACAACATCAGCATTTGGACTCTTATGCAGGGCCGTTTCACCTGCTACGGTGGTTAGCAACTGGTTTTTCCCCTCAACGCTAAAAGCTTCTACCTGCAGCCCTACCGCTGGTGCATTATCAAAAGGCCAAAGTACCTCTGGGGTTAGGCCGTATTCAGCTTTATCCCACTTCTGTGCCATCTCGCTAGCGCTTTGTCCGTTAAATTTCTGCCATACTGCTGCCCGCTGTATTACCTTATCCGGGGCTCCGCTCTCTACCTCGCCATTACCTATCCGTAAATAAGCACCGCCGCTACCCACCAGTAAAATATCCTGCTCGGCGCGGATGATTACCTTCCCTTCGCTGCTACTGATACGCACATCTTTTAGCGCTTCCAGCGACATCTCATCTCCCTGTGCCTGAATATCCACTTTGCCCTTCGCCGCGAAAAACTTCATTCCCATTTTTTGCGCAAACAGGCTGACAACCTCTCCCGCGGCTACCGTAAAGGCTTTAAGCACGCTAAAGTCAGTATTTTTACCACTGGTTGACATGAGGTTTTCCCCCGCAGACAGTTGCAAACTTTTAGCCGTCGTTTGCGCAATACCTGCAGGGGCTGTGAATATCAACGCGGACTGATTAAGTGCGGTGAGCGCATCACTGAGTAGTATCTTTTGCGTTTGCAAATCCGCCAATTCTGCTTTTGCTGTCTCAGCTGCGCTATACAATGACTCAGTTAAACGCTGCGCTTGCTGAAGCTGGCAAAGGGCTTCATCCATCGCCAGCATCTGTCCCTGCGCCTGGGGTTGACCATCAGCACTGATAAACACGCCTTTCCCACCGCGAATGCTCACCCAGTCATCAGTACGCAGTTCGGCCCCTTCACCGCGAAGTTCACGAGCGCTGTTGACGTTATGCCCTAAATTCAGCTGCGTTTTACCGCCATACTCGGTGCTGAGCTTGATATGCTCCTCACCGCGCTTATCTTCCATTCGCAGCTTATTCAGACCGGCGGTTCGCATGACGTTGCGCGTGCTGTTCTTCTCAGTGACGTGGTCAACGTGACGGGAGTCATGCAGGGCGTGGGCAATGTACGGCCTGTCCGGGTCGCCTTCGTGGAAGGCAATCGCTACCTCGGTGCCCTGGATCAGCGGGAAGTGAAAACCGTATTTATCACCACCATAGGGTTTAGCCAGCCGTACCGGCATACTCTCCCGCCCCTGGCTTTTATTATCCCGGTCAGCATCAAATTTCACCCGGTACAGGCCCGATTCATCCTGCCAGGCATAGATATCGTTATCTTTGGCGCTGGTGACCCGCGCCGTCAGGGTGCCGCTGACCACCGGTCGCGGTTTGGCTGGCGGACGCCAGCAGCGGATTTCGCTATAGGGCATCGCAGACCACGTAACCCGTAGCGCATTCTTGCGGCTGGCGCTGTAGCCGGTACGTAAAATAACCAGCCCGTTCCCGACGATCTCGGGTAGCGTTGCCGGTATCGCCAGTTCAGTGATGGTCAGCACCTGTGCCGGGCTCAGGGTCACGTCGGTACTGCTGCCGGTTATCGTCGTCTGGCTGGAAAGATAGCGTTCGTGCTCCAGGCGCGCCCAGAAGTTTCCAGTCTCCGCCGCCGGGTCAATCTTGTCGCCGCTTTCCAGATGACGCGGACGATAGTGGTACACTTCACCGTAGGTCACGCCGTCACCCTCGCCACGGGTCATATCCGCCGCAGCGGACGTCAGGACCTTTTGCGCTTCACGATGGTTGTAATCGCTGGCCGTCACCGAGCTTTCCACCACATTGTGGTGGACGGTCACATTCCAGACGGATTCAACACCGTTATCATTGGTGCCGGAGGGGCTGCTCAGCGGGAGCGTTTTACCAAACTGCCAGGCACTCTGCCGGTCAGCAAAATGCACGACTTCCGTTTGCGTATCCGGCTGTAGGGTAAAAAAGTAGAAAATCCCCACTTCCGCCAGCAGACGCTCAATAAAGTCCAGGTCACTTTCCTGATACTGGTTAATCTGCTCGCGTTTCGGGTATTCCGCTTTCAGGGCGAATTCATATTCCCAGTCTTTAAGGCTGTGCTCATCAAGGATCTGCGCTACCACCTCGGGCACCGATTTGTTAACAAAAAAGCGGTGCGATCGAAACTGCTTGTTCAGCAATGCGAGGAAAGGTTCGATAATAATTTCGTACTGGACCTGGTCGCGGGAACCGTTAAGGCGTCGGAAACTCGTTACTACTCCGTGTACGACTTTCCCCGGCAGCCGGTTGAAGAGTTCCCCCCTCTCCATACTCAAGGTGACAGGTTTACTCAGCATCATTTCAGCGGTGAGATCCGGGTGAGGGCTGGTGAAGCGGATAGTGTAATGGTAGAGAACACTCATCTGCTCCAGGCCTTCAAAACTCTCCACATCCAGCGGATAAGGACAGGAAGGCATGTTGAGACTGTAGCGATTAAGCGTGGTTCCCGTCATCTCAAATATCTTTTCCATGTTTATAATTTCCTTTTCCATAAGTAATAATATAAAGCAAGACAACTCTAGTTTTCATTAATATTTCTGGCTAATGATAATGATCCTGCTCATTGTATATATATGTCAGAGCGAACTTATAAAGGCCATAACCAACAAAGAACCCTAAAACACCTATGCATCCCCAAAAAAAATCATAAGGCTTGCTCGGGAAAAATAATTTACAAACAGAGTAAACCGTACTAATAAGACCTAGCGTCATTCCTGTTCCAGCTACAAGTTGAGAAATAATTAAAAGGAAAAATTTTTTTCATACTCATTCTGCACCTCAATTGTAATCATTCCATTTTCCCGACATATGGAAATGCAAAGCGATACATAAAAACCAATAGCGATTAGCAAAATGCCCCGCCCTGCAATAAAGCCGATAATGCTATCTTCCAATGAAGACGTAAAGAAGATACGCCAGACTTACTCGATATCACTCATCATAAATGTATGAATATGCGAAGCGATACATCAGATAGCCAACAAAGAATTGCAATATCGCCAGAAAGGCCCAGAAGTATTTATACTCATCGACAGAGAAAAAAAGGAACCAAATAATAAACGCGATAGCTGAAGCTCCTAACCCCATCCCAATCCCGCGAACAAGTCTGGATATCATTATCAGGAAAATTATTTTTATTTTCATATGCCACCGAAAAAAAACTCACAAATTTTATCAAATTCTGCGGGATTTCTGTCACCAACATCACAGGCCAGTTCAAAAGGTTTCACAATATCTTCAACAAGGAAATAGAGCAGATCCAGATCCCCCAATATCATCAGCTTATAATGCAATACCGGGTTTCTGCCTTTGAGGTATCTGGATGTATAAATAGCTCTGGATGTTTCAGCCCCTAAGGAGAGCAGTAGCCCAACCGAACTTCCGGCGAAAAAAGCAGATACGCCTCGGGAGGTTAGGGTTTCGCCAAGTTTAAAACCTGTAAATTCAGTAAAGATCATCTTACCGACTAACGCGCCAGAAATATTTTTCACTACGGGCGCCGTCCTTTCTGAATTGACAAGAGCGACAAAATTATTGAGCGATACACTAATAACCTGTTCAATAGCACCGCGATTAAAAGCACCATTCTTAACCAGTCGGGCCAGACGGTGTTTATCCTCCAGGTTCTCCCGTCGATGCTCAGTATCCATAAAGTCATATCCCAGATAGCCGAGGCTAACCGGGAATGAAATAAATCCCTTCGCCACTGCCTTCAGCAATCCAGTACTCTCGACATTAATGGCTTCCAGCATGTCTCTGGCCATTTCTTTCGCACTGTCCACAATGGTAATCCTTTAGTCAATCGCCCTCGGGCCGCCAAATTCCAGCATGATGCCTTCTTCCTCATTCCAGCCCAGCATCAGAGCGGCGGTGGGGTGCTGCCTGGCTTTGCGCTGCAAAAGTTGCTGACTCAGCACCGGCAGGATCTGCTGGTTGAGCAGGCTGTCGACATTACGCGCGCCGGTATCCGGCAGCAGGCAGGCGGCGGTCAGCGCATCGTACAGAGGTTCCGCAATGCGGGTGGTCAGGCCGTAATGGCGGTTAAGGCGTTTACTCACCTGCGCAAGTTTCATTTCCACGATGGTGCGCATCGCCGCTTCTGCCAGCGGCCGATAAATCACGGTCTGGAAACGGGCCAGCAGCGCAGGCTGGAAGTGATCGCGCAGGACTGGACGCAGCAGCTCCTGCAAATCGGCCTCACTGGCCTCTGGCTGTTCATCCAGCCACTGCATCAGCCGATCGCTGCCAAGGTTGGACGTCATCAGAATGACGGTGTTGCGGAAATCGATTTCACGGCCCTCACCATCACGCATAAAGCCGCGGTCAAACACCTGATAGAACAGGTTCATCACGTCGCGATGGGCCTTTTCCACTTCGTCCAGCAGAATAATGCTGTACGGGCGTTGGCGTACCGCCTCGGTGAGAACACCGCCCTGCCCGTAACCCACGTAGCCAGGCGGCGAGCCTTTTAACTGGGAGACGGTGTGCGGTTCCTGATATTCAGACAGGTTGATCGTGATAAGGGATTTTTCACCGCCGTACAGCACATCGGCAAGCGCCAGCGCAGTTTCGGTTTTACCCACGCCGCTTGGGCCAGTCAGCAGGAACACGCCCTGTGGACCGTTCTCGGAAGTAAGGCCGGTTTTGGCAGCGCGAAGACGCTGCGCGATGGCATTGAGCGAAGCAGGCTGGCCGACCACGCGTTTTTCCAGCTGATTTTCCAGACTCAGCAGTTCGCTCTGCTCATCTTTTATTAATGAAGAGAGCGGCACGCCGGTCCAGTCGGCAATCACATTGGCCACGGTGCGAAAATCAACATCCTGCGACAGTAGCGGCGTATTGCCCCGCAGTGCGAATAGCTGATTGTGGAGATTGGAAATGTCGGTCTGACGGTTGATATCCTGACGCACTTCCAGCAGCTGCTCTGTCAGGCTCAGCTCGCGGCCATACTGGCTTTCCAGCTCATCAAGTTCCACTACCAGGGCGATCTGCTGCTGTTCAATCGCCGTCAGACGCCGATCGTTTGTCTTGTTGCCGAACGCGGCGTCCTCCAGTAACGCCTGTTTTTCGATATCGAGAGCAGTAAGCAGCGTGCGATACCGGGTCAGCGCTTCCGGCACGGTATCGAGGCTCATGCGCACGCGGGCGCTCGCGGTATCAAGTAGATCGACCGCTTTGTCCGGCAGCTGACGTCCGGTCAGATAGCGACGCGAAAGGGTAACGGCTGCACGTACCGCATCATCGGTGATATGTACGCCGTGATGTTCTGCATAACGGGATTTCAGCCCCCTGAGCATCAGGCAGGCGGTATCATCATCCGGCTCGTCCACTTTCACCATCTGGAAACGGCGTTCCAGCGCGGCGTCACGTTCAAAATACTGCTTGTACTCGCTCCAGGTGGTGGCGGCGATGGTGCGCAGTTCGCCACGAGCCAGCGCCGGTTTCAGCAGGTTGGCCGCATCCGCGCCACCGGCCTGGTTGCCGGCGCCGATGATGGTGTGAGCCTCATCGATAAACAGCAGCACTGGGTTCGGCGACTGTTGCACCGCGTCAATTACGTTTTTTAATCGCTGTTCAAACTCTCCCTTCACGCCAGCCCCGGCCTGTAACAGCCCCAGATCCAGGGCCCGCAGGCTAACCGGTTTGAGACTCTCCGGGACATTCCCTTCGGCAATGCGCAACGCCAGCCCCTCCACCAGCGCGGTTTTGCCCACGCCAGGCTCCCCGACCAGAATCGGGTTATTTTTACGGCGGCGGGAGAGAATATCCACCATCTGGCGGATTTCGCTATCGCGCCCGAATACCGGGTCGATTTTGCCCTCCTTCGCTTTTGCCGTAACGTCGAGCGTAAATTTATCCAGTGCGTTTTGCAGCGCCGGGGAGAGTTCGCCCTCTTTGATTTCTGCATCAACCGGCCGACCGAAAAACTCCACGTTGCCGCCGCCGATATGCGCCAGTTCCTCCTGCTGTTGGACCTCAGAACGTTCGTCAGACTGCGCATCCAGCAGCGGGCGCAGACGCTCAAGCTGGCTCTGGCCGGAGATCAGCAATGGCCACAAGCCATCACAGCGCAGCAATTCTGGCATTTCAATCATCGCCGCCAGCAGATGAACGCTGCGGATTTGCCCGCTGCCTTCGAGAGAGGCAGACATCCATGCCTGCTTCAGCAGAGCGTCAGTAGCCTTTGACAACTGCGGGCGGCTGCGTAACGAGCGCGGCAGTTTCTCCAGGCAGTCCAGTAAACTCTGCCACAGGGAATCCATGTCCCACTCATAACGCCGCGCCAGAACCGTCAGGTCACCTTCACCCTGCTCCAGCAGTTTGAGCAACCAGTGCTCAGGTGTAATTTCAGCGTGGGCGCGGGTCTGGCAAAGACTGGCGGCACTCTCCAGCGCACGGGCGCAATAGGGATTAAGACGACGTAACAGCACCGCTGAATTTTCCATTTCATACTCTCTTTTCTATTTCCGCGATTAACAGCCAGAGACGCTACCGCCCATCACTGTTTACCAAAGCGCATAAGGTCAGGTTTTCACATTGTGTTTAACTACGTTTTTTGGCTGAGTGCCCGCCATGCAGACACTCAGCCAAAAAAAGCGGACAGAAAATCTGCCCGCTCAATAAATTACGCCGTAGCGCGTTCGTTCCAGGAGTCGGAGTGGATGATGTTGCCGTCTTTGTAAGTCCAGGTGATTTTTTCGTAACGCAGTTCGAGCCGCTCCAGATGATTGTGCCTCTCATAAGCCGGATTTTTGACGTCATGCATCAGCGGGTTCACCTTCACCACTTTCACGTTTTCCAGCCGGGTGTTGAAATATTCCACTTCCTGCCCCGCGTCGTTGATTTTGTACCATTTGAACTCGGCGGATTTCAGCGTCTGACCGGTAGTCACCGCTTTGTACAGATACGGACTGGAAGAGTCGATTTCCTTGGTGAACTCAAACGGCGTGTGGATACGGGTACCGGTCAGCTTGCCGGTATTGTTGTCGGTTGGGATGTACAGGTTGTGTTCCTGTGCTACCACTTCGATGCTACCTTCACGATCCTTAACATCCACGGACCCTTTAATGTCTGCGCCGCCGTCGTCTTTCAGCCAAAGATAAACAGGAATTGCCATGATTTACTTCTCCATTTATTGAGTTAATGCGTCACTTACATCCGGTGACGCTGCTTTTGTATCGGGTAACTGACAGGCATCGGCCTGCGGTACCAGACTGATTTCAACACGACGGTTAAGCGCTCGCCCTTCCGGGGTGTTGTTGGTTGCCACAGGGCGGCCAGCGCCATAGCCCTGTACGGCAAAACAGCTTTCCGGCACATCGCCGGTATCACGCATCCAGTTACGCACCGATCCGGCGCGTTGCTGGGACAGCGTCTGATTCAGTTGCGCTCTGCCGGTGTTATCGGTATGACCCGACACCACGATCAGCCAACCCGGTCTGGCCCTGATACCGACCAGAGAATTGACCAGCACTCTGGTCGAGCCGGGTTTCAGCTCAGACTGGCCCGAATCGAACAGCGACAGGCTGTCGAGATGAACAGTGCTGGGGCCCTGCACGATTTGTTGGATAACCGGCGTCGGCGGCGCAGGCGGAGCCCAGTCGCTGACAGCCGCTTCAACGGGGCCCAGCAGACGCAGCCCCTGGTACAGGCCCATGCGATAACGCAGCGGTTCGCCACGGCGCTGCCAGTCATCAAGCAGACGACCGTCAGCGCGCAGATGCTGCTGCGCCTGCACTTTCGGTAACGGAGGTTCACCACTGAGGCGATGGTAAAGCGTCAGATGATCGGCCACGCTGCGGATAAGACGCTGGTTATGGATAAAAGACGCCAGCATCGCCAGTACGAGGAAGATGGCGGCCAGTAAGCCTGCATAACGCCAGAACGCCATCCGTCGGCTGATCCCCCTGCAATGCGGCAGGCCTGAAAGCAGCAGTTCCGGCAGAGGAAGCGCATCTGGCGGATCAACCCTGTCCGGCGACAGTGCCGTAATGCCGGAGATATGCTGTTGCCAAAGACTGTCAGCCCATCCACTA
This sequence comes from Erwinia typographi, assembly GCF_000773975.1. Classification (GTDB taxonomy): domain Bacteria; phylum Pseudomonadota; class Gammaproteobacteria; order Enterobacterales; family Enterobacteriaceae; genus Erwinia; species Erwinia typographi. The sequence goes on along the minus strand of NZ_JRUQ01000008.1, from coordinate 2,852 downwards.
AGCGGTACCATGCAAAAGCCCTGCGCGCAGGGTCTTAACGCAGCGAGTTCTCCCTGCCGTTCCGTCAGCAGGCTGTCTACCGCATTTCCCTGCCAACTCAGCAGGCTGTCGAGCCACAGTGCCTGACTCAGGCGGGTAAAACGCCCGCTGGCGCCGCTTTCGTTAATCCAGTCAGCGAGCGGCAGATTTCCCTGCCCGGGTTGGTGAACCTGTATACCAGCCCGGTTATTGACGACGGTAAACCAGACGGGATTTTCACCGGCACAGGCCCCCGGCGGTGAAACCCAGGTCACGGTCCATATCGGCGGCAAGCCGTTGAACCAGGGGCGGCACTGCGCCACGGCACGCTGCCAGCCCCGCAGTTCCTGAGTGAAATCATCCGTGGAGTAATGACGCTCAGGCAGGATCGTTAACAACACGGAAATCTGTGAGACCAGCGCCGGACGCACGATACTCAGGTGCTGCGCCAGCAAAGGAAGCTGCTCGGCATCTTTTACCTGGAGATACCAGCCCTGTCGGGTTTCACGGTGTTGAGTGCCAGCCGTAAAAAGGGCCGCGCTGTCCCCGCAGGTAAGAATGAACGCGCCCTGAAAATCTTCCGGCGGCAAACTGTCATCGGTGATTTCCCGGACAGCATCGTGACGGGTACGCGATGTACCCCACTGTCGCCACAACGTTACCCCGCAGATCAGAATCACCAGCAGACTGAGTGCCACCCGACTGCCAACAGAAAGCGGCCAGAATCCCAGTATCAACCACAGGGCAAGAAAACCCGTCAGCGCGCTCAGCAGGACCCGGTAAACATCACGCATCGCTTACCCCAGCCTGATTGTCTGGTTCACCATTTCGGTGAGCGAAGAGGAGAGGAAAAACCAGAGTGCGGCCAGCACCGCTACGCCGACAATCCAGGAGAGCCAGTACAGGCGACGGCCGCTGCGCAGTGGTGAAGGTCTGGCGACGATCGGCGCATCCTGTACGAGAGTGAAAGGAGGTACACGCTCGCCCAGTTTGCGAACCACATCCTCCCGGCGCTCGTCATCCCCGGCGCGGTACTGCCCGACGAAGCCCAGCTGTACCGTACGATAAAAGCAGGTCAGCACGGCGGTGTCCGGCGCCGTTTCTTTCAATATGGTACGGATGCGCTGCCATAACTCTTCACCGGCATTCAGGGTGCCAAAAAAGTGTGCCTGCAGCGGGTCCCGACGCCAGGTCAGATAACCATCATCGGACGCGCCGCGGTTGAGTACGCTTTCATCCAGCAGGGCGCAGAGGGCATAGACCATGTGATCCCGGTGGGTGTCGCTGTAACCGGCCTCGGTCAACGCGATACGGGCACTTTCCACCAGACGACAGGCCTGACGATAGAGGGTGTTACCCTCCCGGACTTCCTGTCCGCCACGCAGCTGGCTGACCATCAGCCATCCGGGGTAGAAAATGCGTTCTATCTGGCTAAGATCGGAGGTATTCATGTACGTAGCACCGCATAAAGTTCCAGTTTTACCTCCCCCAGCGACCGTGGGGTGTAGAAGGTACAGCTACCGGTTTCCAACATCGACTGGGCCGCCGCACTGCTCAGGTCCAGCGCAAAATAGAGGTTTTCAAGGCGTAGCGGGATAGCCGCCGGGACATGGCTCAGCGGTTTAATCACCATGCCGCTCAGGGCTACGTTGACCACCTCAGAGACATCATCAAAACTGCCCGCCTTACAAAGCTGCGGAAATTTCATCTGCAGTTCATGGTTCGGCATTGAGGAACGTACGGAGAGGTAGAAATCCGCGCCTTCACGCAGGCGCGCATCGTGCAGCGATCCTTTCCAGATCTGATCGTCACTCTCCAGCTGGATAGCGATCACCCGGGACGGCAGGCTGGCTTCGAGCAGCTTATCAAGCAGCGTCAATAATGGCGGGAATACCTGCTCCGGGGCGTCATGTCGGTAAGGAGGAATGTCGCCAGCATTCTGCTCCAGTGAGAAAGTCAGCAGGCTGCCAGCCAGACGGGCCAGCTCCCGGTAAAGCAACTCGGGATGGCGGGTGGGCGTCTGCAGGAGCTCCGCCAGTACCGGTTCAGCGCCGTTCAGCGCATTCAGCAGCCAGAACAGGGAAACATCCGCTACAGCAAAATCCGCCATTCGTTCGTTGCTTTCACGCCGCATCGCCATCAGGCGCTGACGCCGTGCCTGAAGCCGTTTCAGCATGTCCCCCAGTCCGGCGGTCAACTGCTGGCTCGCGGACAGAGACAGCAAAGGCGGAATGAAGGTGAGATCGCGGCTCCACTGCCCCTGGCCATTGCGAACGAGGCGCGTTACCGGGCAGGTTAGCCAGGCGGTATTTTCCTGTGAAGAGAGGCGAAGCGTCATAGCATAGCGGAGAACAGCCAGCTCGCTGCTCTCGCTCCCGGCCAGCTCCTGCACCTCTACCCGCTCAGCTTTCCAGCGCCGCGGACGTTCACTGTCACGACTATCGTCAAGATTGCCGCCGTTGGCGCTCAGTAACGGCAGGGCCAGTACCACCTCCACAGCATCCTGACTTTTTGCGGCGGACAGGTCACAGACCGGCGGCAGATTGTCCGACAGATCGGTATTCACCAGCGTGCCATCAGGAAAGCGAACCACCAGGCGGGTTGCATTGAGGCGGGACAGGGCCAGTCCGGCATCGTCGAACTCTGCGGCGATGACGCCCCATGGCTGAGCCAGCCCCATTCGTGCCACGGTATCGGTGACATGCGCGTCCCACTGTGCCTGTTGCTGGAACTGTTGTGGGGCCAAAAAGGCCCCGTCTTCCCATAACGGGCGATAAATCTTCATCGGCTTCCTGCCTTATTGTCGGGATTCAGGCTTTCGCTTTCGGCATCTG
>NZ_JRUQ01000079.1 GCF_000773975.1 Erwinia typographi | reverse complement strand
CTGATAAATTGTTAAAGAGCAGTGCCACATAATCTCGTGTGGCGCGGGGTGCAGATACTACGCTTTCCCGCTGAAGAGTCAAGAGATTTTCTCAATTTTCTCTTCCTGACCCGGTGGCCTGTAAGCCGTTGTTCCGTGTCAGTGGAGGCGCATTATAGGGAGTTCCTGACGACCCGCAAGCGTTTCTTAATAAAAAAAATCTGACCGCCTCTTTTTTCACCAAAAGGTGAAAAAAAACCCGTCTTATGGCGTTTTTTACATCAACTCACCGTTTAAAAGCCGTTTTATACACAGCGAAACGTCTTCAGCTGGTGCTATTCTCTATGTATTGCAGACTTGCCATACCGGTACTGAATAAAGATAAGGACGCTAAATGATAAAATCCGCGCGCAGTATGGCCGGACTTCCGTGGATCGCCGCCATGGCTTTCTTTATGCAGGCGCTGGATGCCACGATACTGAATACTGCCCTCCCGGCTATTGCGCAAAGTCTTAACCGTTCTCCGCTGGCGATGCAGTCCGCCGTTATCAGCTACACCTTAACCGTTGCTCTGCTTATCCCGGTCAGCGGCTGGCTGGCAGATCGCTTCGGCACCCGCAAAGTGTTTATCGTGGCCGTCTCGCTCTTTACCTTAGGCTCACTCGCCTGCGCACTTTCCGGGTCTTTAACCTCGCTGGTGGTATTCAGGATTGTGCAGGGCGTGGGCGGCGCGATGATGATGCCCGTGGCGCGCCTTGCGTTACTGCGCGCCTATCCGCGCAGCGAGCTGTTGCCCGTGCTGAACTTTGTCACGATGCCAGGGCTGATCGGGCCGGTATTAGGTCCACTACTGGGCGGCCTGCTGGTCACCTATGCCACCTGGCACTGGATCTTTCTGATTAATATTCCGATGGGGATTGCCGGGATAGTCTACGCGCGCAAATATATGCCGGACTTTACCACGCCAAAGCGTCGCTTTGATTTGCTGGGTTTTTTGCTGTTTGGCATTGGGCTGGTGCTGCTCTCCAGCGGAATTGAGCTATTTGGCGAAAAGATCGTAGCCACCACCATTGCGCTGGCAGTGACCTCAGGCGGTATTCTTCTGCTTCTTCTTTATATAGTACACGCCCGTCGCCACCCTACCCCGCTAATCCCTCTGCCGATGTTTAAAACCCGAACCTTTTCCGTCGGCATTCTGGGCAACATTGCCTCCCGCCTGGGAACCGGCTGCATTCCTTTCCTGATGCCGCTGATGCTCCAGGTAGGCTTCGGCTATTCCGCCATTCTTGCCGGCTGCATGATGGCCCCCACGGCCGTAGGATCGATCATGGCTAAATCAACGGTGACTCAGGTATTGCGTTGGTTCGGCTACAGGAGCACGCTGGTCTGGATTAGCGTGATTATTGGCGTGCTAATTGCCAGCTTCTCGCTGCAAACGCCAGCAATGAGCCTGGCAATACTCATGCTGCCGCTGTTTATCCTGGGGATGGCAATGTCGACGCAGTTTACCGCCATGAACACCATTACGCTGGCCGATCTTAATGATGCGAACGCCAGCAGCGGCAACAGCATGTTGGCGGTGACCCAACAGCTGGCGATCAGCTTTGGGGTGGCGGTCAGCGCCGCGGTGTTGCGTTTCTATGAAAACTTTGATGGCACCACCGTTCAGCACTTCCACGCTACGTTCCTGACCATGGGCATCGTCACGGTTATCTCAGGACTGGTCTTTATGATGCTGAAACCCGGCGACGGGAGGCATCTGATTTCCAACCGGGAAAAGCGCAAGAAAAGTGCTTAACGTTCACCGACAGATCCGCGTTCTACCAGTTCCGGTGTCAGCACCAGCAGCTGCTGGCTGCCACCAGGCTGCGCCAGGCGATGAAGCAGGGTATCAATCGCCAGTTCGCCCAGCTCATCCTTAGGCTGATGAATGGTAGTCAGCGGCGGCGTCATATAGCGAGCCAGTTCAATATCGTCATAGCCAATCACGGCAATATCCTGAGGAACCGAAAGTCCGGCCTGGAACAACGCGTGATAAACCCCGACCGCCATCGCATCATTGCTGGTGAAAACCGCTTCCGGTACCGGGTTAACGGACAGCAACTGATTCATTGCGTTATATCCCCCCTGAAACTCCAGGTCACCATCCACTCTGTAGCCCGGTAGCACCGGTAAGCCAGCCTGGGCCATGGCCTTATAGAACCCCTCAAGACGCAAACGCGCCGGCGTTTTATCCTGCGGGCCAGCAATGCAGGCAATGCGGGTATAGCCACGGTTAATCAGGTAGCGGGTAGCCATTTCGCCGCCCAGCAGGGAGTTATCCTGAATAATGTCGCTACCGCCGTCAAAGGGTGACCAGTCCATCATCACCGAAGGGATTGAAGGATAGCGGGTCAGGATCTCAGCCGAGGGGATATGACTTTCGGTGCACATGATCAGCAGCCCATCAACGCGCTTTTGCAGCAGCGTTTCAAGGCTGCGGTTCATCCGGTCTTCATCGCCGTCAGTGTTGCAAAGAATCAGGCTGTAGCCGCGCTCATAGCAGCTTCTTTCTACGCCACGCACCACTTCCGCATAGAACGGATTGCTGCTCGCCGTCAGCAGCATACCAATAGTACGGGTCTGATTGATTTTCAGACTGCGGGCCAGCGCAGACGGGGCATAGTTAAGCTGAGAAATAGCGGTAGTAACTTTTTCCCGCACCGCTTCACTAACAAAACGATTATTGTTAATGACGTGGGAAACGGTTGAGGTTGATACGCCCGCCAGTCTCGCGACATCTTTCATAGTGGCCAAGTGTTACCTCTGCTGCTGCAAAAAGCCGTCGGTTTCGCTACGCCAGGGCACGGAAGGCTGTGCGCCGGGCCTGGTAACCGCAATGGCGGCGGCGGCATGTGCGAACTGCACCGCCAGCTCCATTGACATACCTTCCAGCAGCGCGGTCATCAGGGCTCCGTTAAAGGTATCGCCAGCAGCAATAGTGTCTACGGCTTCAACCTTAAAACCAGCAATGCGCCGACCGTGACCCTGTTCGCTCAGCCACACGCCACGGCTACCCAGCGTAATCAGCACGCTGCTGATGCCTTTATTGTGCAGCGCCGCCGCGGCTCTGGCCGCATCTTCATCATTGTCGATATGGACACCGGTCAGGATTTCGGCTTCGGTTTCATTAGGCGTAATCATCTCCACCAGCGCCAGCAGCTCATCAGAAAGCGGGGTAGCCGGGGCGGGGTTGAGGATCACTTTTGTCTGATGTCGATGGGCAATTTTCGCCGCGGCCAGCACGCTCTCTAAAGGAGATTCCAGCTGCATTAACAGCGCATCCGCATCGATAATCGTCTGCCGATGTTTTTCTACCCGCGCAGGGGTTAAAGCAGCGTTGGCGCCAGCATGAATAGCAATGCTGTTTTCGCCCTCGCCGTTAACGAAAATCAGCGCCACGCCGGTAGATTCTCCGGCCACAGCCTCAACTGGCGTCACGTCAATCTTGTCTTCAATCAGCTGCTGGCGGATACGCTGACCAATATCATCCTCACCCACACAGGCGATAAAAGCGATATCTGCGCCGCTGCGCCCGGCCGCCACCGCCTGATTGGCTCCCTTGCCGCCAAAGGCGATCTGATACTGTTTCCCGATCACCGTTTCGCCGGGGCGTGGAAAGGTTGCGAGGTTGAGGATGTGATCTGCGTTGATGCTGCCAAGGACAGCCAGCTTGCCGCTCTTCTTCATTTAGGTATCGTCCATAAAAAGGCGCCACCTGCTGAAGGTGGCGCGTGCCGTGCTGATTTATTTGGCGACCAGCTTGAGGTCAACCGGGTTGATGGCCTGAACCTTCTGACCCTTCAGCACTTTATCAGCCGTGTCCACGCCGATAACGCCGATTTGCTCCGGCTGTTGAGCCACCGTTGCCGCCAGCTTGCCGCCTTCAACGGCCTTCATGCCATCTGCGGTGCCGTCAAAACCGACCACCACCACATCAGATTTGCCTGCAGTTTGCAATGCGCGCATCGCGCCCAGCGCCATTTCATCGTTCTGCGCAAATACTGCCTGTACGTCAGGGTGAGCGGTCAGCAGGTTTTGCATCACGTTCAGCCCCTTAGTGCGGTCGAAATCAGCAGGCTGGCTGGCAAGCACCACAAATTTATGGGCATCGGCGGCCATTTTGAAACCTTCGCCACGCTCACGAGCGGCAGAGGTTCCGGCAATGCCCGACAGTTCGATAATTTTCGCATTATCGCCAAGCTTTTTCGCGATGTAATCACCGGCCATTTTTCCGCCGAAACGGTTATCAGAGGCCACATGGCTGACCACTTTGCCCTGCGAGGCAACGCGATCGAGGGTGATCACCGGGATATTGGCCTGGTTAGCCATCTTAACGGCGTTGCCCACCGCATCAGAATCCGTTGGGTTGATCAGCAGCAGTTTGGTGCCACGAACGGTCAGGTCCTGCACGTTAGCCAGCTCTTTCGCCGGGTTATTCTGAGAGTCCAGCACCACCAGGTTGTAACCCAGCTTGTCCGCTTCTTTCTGAGCGCCATCTTTTAAAGACACGAAAAACGGGTTGTTTAATGTGGAGACCACCAGCGCGATGGTGTCTTTTGCCAGCGCGTTAGCGCTCACGGTCATGCCAAGCAGAACAGCAAGTACAGTCAGTTTCATTTTCATCATAAATTCCTGTAGGGGAGAGTTATTTACTACTTTTGTTATCTACCAGCACCGCCAGCAGGATCACCACAGCTTTGACGATCATTTGGTAGTAAGACGAAACGCCGAGCAGGTTCAGCCCGTTATTCAGAAAACCGAGGATTAACGCACCAATTAATGTGCCCATGATGCGCCCCTTGCCGCCTGCCAGACTGGTACCGCCCAGCACCACGGCCGCAATAGCATCCAGCTCGTAACCTGTTCCCGCCGTTGGCTGAGCCGAGGAGAGGCGAGCCACTTCGATGGTGCCTGCCAGCGCGGCCAGCATGCCGCACAGGGCGTAAACGATAATTTTGACCCGGTTGACGCTGATACCGGATAAGCGGGTAGCGGCTTCATTGCCGCCCAGCGCATAGATATAGCGGCCCAGGCGGGTGTGGTGCAGCATGTACCAGGCGACCAGGAACACCAGCGCCATAATCCAGACCGGCGTTGGTATACCCAGCGGACGGCCGATACCAAACCAGCCAAACAGGTCGGCATTGTCATTGAAGCCAGTGTTAATCGGGCTGCCGTTGGTATAAACCATGGTGACGCCGCGCAGTAGCAGCATCATGACCAGCGTAGCAATAAAGGCCTGAACCTTTCCTTTAGCGACAATCGTACCGGTCAGCGCGCCGATAGCGGCGCCCAGCGCCAGAGAAGCCGCCACGGCCACCAGCGCATTGACCTCCAGCCCGATCAGGGAAGCCCCGACGGCGCCGGTCAGCGCCAGCAGCGATCCCACGGAAAGATCGATGCCGGACGTCAGGATCACCAGCGTCATGCCTACCGCCATGATGGCGTTGACCGAGGTCTGCTGCAGGATGTTGAACAGATTGTTCAGGGTGAAGAAATTCGGGCTGAGGCTCGACACAATGGCAATCAGCACGATCAGCGCAATCAGCGATTTTTGCTCCAGCAGCCAGCTTTTGCTGAATATCCGGTTGGCACGAAGGGTTTGGGTACTCATGGTTGCTCCACGCTATGTTGCTTGCCTACTGCCGCCGCCATTAACACTTCCTGCGTGGCATCTTCAATTGGGAAGTCGCCGCTCAGGCGCCCTTCGTGCATTACCAGCACGCGATCGCTCATGCCCAGCACTTCCGGCATCTCTGAGGAGACGAGGATAATGCTCAGCCCCTCCTCCTTGAACTGGTTGATTAACTGGTAGATTTCTTTTTTTGCGCCGACGTCCACGCCGCGGGTCGGCTCATCCAGAATCAGCACTTTTGGCCGGGTCATCAGCCCACGGGCGATAGCGACTTTTTGCTGATTGCCGCCGGAAAGCAGCCCAATCGGCTGATCCATTGAAGGCGTTTTCACATTGAAAAGTTTAATAAAATCTCCCACCGCCAGCTGCTCTTCAGCGTGCTTCAGGCGGCCGCCGCCGTGGCTGAAATAATCCAGCGCCGTCAGCGACATGTTCTCTTTCACCGACATGCCAAGCACCAGACCGTCGCGCTTGCGGTCTTCCGAGATATAGACAATGCCGTTTTGCAGCCCCTCTTCAGGCGTACGGGTGGTCACGTCTTTACCGTCGAGATATACCGTGCCGCTGATGCGGGGCAGCGCACCATACAGCACCTTCATCAGTTCGGTGCGGCCAGCGCCCATCAAGCCGGCAACGCCGAGGATTTCACCTTTACGCAGGGTGAAACTCACATCATTGACACCCGGACCGGTGAGGTGATCCACTTTCAGGCGAACCTCACCCGGCGCTTTGTCCAGCCGTGGGTACTGCTCTTCCAGCTTACGGCCCACCATCATTTCAATCAGCGAATCCTCGTCGAGGCTGTCTACGGCCCTTTCGGCAATAAACTGGCCGTCGCGAAAGATGGTCACGTCGTCGCAGATTTCAAAGATTTCCTTCATGCGGTGCGAAATGTAGACAATGCCGCATCCCTGCGCCTTCAGCTCGCGGATCACCCGGAACAGAGACGCCGTTTCGGTATCGGTAAGCGCATCGGTGGGTTCGTCCATCACGATCACTTTTGACTGATAGCTCAGCACCTTGGCGATTTCGACCATCTGCTGATCGCCAATCGACAGCTCGCCCACCAGCCTGTGGCTGCTGAAACGCAGGTTCAGGCGTTTCAGCAGCACGTCGGCTTCGGCGTGCATCTTATGCCACTGAATGCGACCAAACCGGTTTACAAACTCACGGCCCAGAAAGATGTTTTCCGCAATGCTGAGCTGAGGAATCAGGTTCAGCTCCTGATGGATAATCCCTATTCCCGCTTCCTGAGAAGCTTTCGGGCCAGCAAAAAAAACCTCATTGCCTAACCACGTAATGGTGCCCGCATCGCGCGGATAGATACCGGTCATCACCTTCATCATGGTCGATTTACCGGCACCGTTTTCACCCACCAGCGCCATCACGCGGCCTGGATAGACGGATAGCCCGGCACCGGAGAGCGCCTTCACGCCGGGAAAGGATTTATCAATACCTTGCAGTTGCAGTAAAGGTTGCATCATGGCCTCAGAAGGTCACGCCAGCGCAAAGAATGACGTTCGCGTAGGGGGAACACTCCCCACTGCGGATCACCGCCTGGCTGCGCTGGGTTTGCTGTTTGAACTGTTGATGGCTGACGTACTGAATCGCAATAGTGTTTCCCTGCTGCTGTTGCAGCGAGGCGAGCAGAGCCAGCAGCTCATCGTGAAGCGGAGGATTGTGAGATTTAATCTCTTCCGCGACGATGGCATTTTCTACCTGCATCTCTGCCGTTACCGCCCTCACCACCTGCATAAAGCTGGGAATACCTTTCTCCAACGCCAGATCAATGCGCTGTGGGCCCGCCGGGATCGGCAGCCCAGCATCGCCTATCGTCAGGCTGTCGGTATGTCCCAGGCGGGAAACGAGGAACGATATATCAGAATTCAGTAAGGTGCCTTTTTTCATCTTTCACTCCAGAGCGAAACGTTTCGCTGACGGGAAGTGTATGAGAGGCAACGGGGAAAACAATGGGTAAAGCGTGAAATTGTGATCGCCATCGAAACGTTTCGCTAGCGTAGAGGGTCCAGTAGAAGGTATTGATCCAGGCGACGTCTGACCCGGCAAAATTTATAAACTGGACGACATCGCTCCATCCACTCGCAAATTGATACCCGAGATATACCCTGCGAGTGGACTGGCGAGGAAGACAACAGCATTGGCAATATCATCAAGATGCCCGACTCGTCCGACGGGCACCTGAGCAAATAGCGGTAATACTTCGCGCTCAATATCTTCCCAGGGCGCGTCATGGTTCATCAGGCCACGCTCAGCAGCAGCCTCACGGAATCGACTCTCAAGCTTCGAACTGCGTATCGTCCCCGGAGAAACAGCATTTACCGTAACACCGTCAGCGGCTACTGCCTTTGCCATGGATACGGTCATAGCATTCATCGCAGACTTGGATGCTGAGTAGTCCGGTGAGGATGGAGGGGGCACGATCGCCGCAATACTGGAAATATTTATCACGCGTCCCCATTTGCCTTGCTGCATCTTAGGCAACAGACGCGTAATGACGCGAACGGCCGCCAGAACATTGCGATCGTAGGTATACGTCCACGGGGCTGTCTGTGTCTCCGACCAACCTACCTTTGCGTCACCCGATCCCCCGGCATTATTGACGAGGATATCAATAGTGCCAGCAAGCTTTTCAGCCTCTTCAACCAGTCGCTGTACCTGCTGATCGTCGGTCAGATCGCCGGTTACAAAAAAGGCTTTTCCACCCTGAGCGACAATATCATTGGCCACTTTCTCACTCTGAGCGTGATTTCGACCGTGTACAATGACGACAGCATTTTCAGACGCAAACTTTCTGGCTATAGCTTCGCCAATCCCTTTACTGCTGCCGGTGACCAGCACCTTTTTACCGTCTAATTGTAAATTCATATTTGAAAGCTTATCGTGGTTCCGGTGTGTTTTCATAAGGTAAAGACGGATGGAAGAAGTGACAAGTAGGCACTTTAAAGTGCCTGTTACGCAGGAGGATAAAGATATCTGCCTGGGACCCGAGGGCTCGGTCGCCCATGTGACCAGAATAATCAGGATGTTGCAGGGGCGATGGAAGTTACCAATACTGTTCAGGCTTTATGCTGATCCTTCAATGCGTACCTCTCAGTTAAAGCGAGACATCCCCGGCATTTCTCAAAAAATGCTGACACAGCATCTCCACGAACTGGCAGAGGATTGTCTTATTGAAAGAATGGATTTTGGCGAAAAACCTCTGCATGTGGAATATCAATTATCAGAGATGGGCAGGCAACTACTGCCTGTTCTGCTTGCTACGCGTACTTTTTCTGTCACTCATCCGGCTAAGTAGCCTGCCGGGTTTAAAGTCAACGGAACGCACGCACATGCCTGCTTCTGTCCGTGCGTTCATCGACTTCATGAAAGTTGAGAAGCCCCAAAATAAGGATTTATCAGCCCTGATCTGAGGATTAATTTATCTCAGTGATAAAGTTCTTCCGCGAACGGCGGACTTTTTCCAGGCTGACCAGCCAGTCGCCCTCTTCCGAGCGATACCCCAGCGGTAAGATCACCACGCTGCGAAGGTGCCTTGCCGGCAAACCAAGAATTTCATCAACCGCTGCTGGATCAAAACCTTCCATAGGTGTGGCATCGACTTTTTCCATCGCCGCAGCAATCAGGGCGGAACCGAGGCCGATGTAAGCCTGACGGGCAGCAGAGTGATAATTACCCTCCCTGCCGCGCTCATTCACGATACCCAGCAGCTTCTGCCGGTAACTTTCCCACCCTGGATTAACGAATCCACGCGTCTCGTTTGTCAGGTCAAACATCATATTGACGCGCTCAGGCGTCATATCATCCCAGGCAGCAAAGACCAGAAGATGAGAACAGTCGGTGATCTGCGCCTGATCCCAGCTGACCGCCCTGATTTTTCTTCTCACTTCGGCATTCGTCACCACCAGCAACTCAAAGGGTTGTAGCCCGCTTGTCGTTGCCGTCAGACGTACCGCTTCAAGGATACGTTCCAGCTTTTCATCAGGCACCCTTCTGGCCGGATCGTATTTTTTTGTTGCATAACGCCATTGAAGGGATTCAATTAACTGACTCATTGCATATTCCTCATCGTCCAGGGAGAATTGACAGAATAACCACGCGGTGACCGTCTTCCGCGTTTTGACGGCAACAGGATAAGGTTTTACGCGACCTTTTTATGAACAATGGAAGCTATTTCATGTCCCTTACTGTGGCGACAATTAATAACCGCCGCAGCTTTATATTTCAGCCAGTCTGGTCTTCAACAAAATATGAGCCACAGCACAATCCTGCATTAAAGCTCCCGCCGCAAAATAAGCTAACTCCCTGAATACGTTACCACCTTATTCGTTTGCACAACGGGTCTCAGGCAATCTTACATAGCTGCTATAAAATCAGCTACTTATACTCGCAACGATGCCATCGGCATGCAGTTTCTGATTGATAACTGGCACTTTGATGCCAAACGCCCCGCACTGATGAGATAAGGAATTAGCGTGAAAAATACCTTACGTACAGCCGCCTTACTGGCCGCGATGGCGGTGAGTGCGCCTCTGCTGGCTCAGACCTTTGTCTACGTTTCGGAAGCTGATGAGGGGACTATCGCTCGTTATTCGCTCAACGAACAAACTGGAGCACTAAAGTTGCTGGGGCACACGGAGGCTGGCGCTAAAGTGATGCCGATGGCGCTGAGCGCCGATCGTAAACATCTTTACGCCGCGATTCGCAGCAAGCCGCTACAGCTAATGATGTGGGATATTAACCGCCAGACAGGCGATCTGGTGAAAGGCGGCGCAGTGCCTGCGGCGGCCAGCTACCCCTATATCAGTACTGACAAACAAGGGCGCTTTCTGCTGGGTGCTTCTTACGATGGCGACGTGGTGCATGTTTATCGTCTCGACAGCCAGGGCAAAATTATTGCCCCGCCGGTTGGTAGCTATAAAACGGGTCACGCCGCGCATTCAGTGATTGTAGATACCACCGGCAAATCGGTGTATGTCGGTAATCTCGGTACTGACCGCGTGCTGCAACTCAAGCTGAGCGAAGAGGGGGAACTGGGCGCATTGGGTCAGGGCTATGTCAAAACCGCTGTAGACAACGGGCCACGTCATTCTGTCCTTTCGCCGGACAATCGCTATTTATATAACATTGGCGAAATGGGCGGCATTATCACGCAGTTCCGCCGTGAGACCAGCGGCGAGCTGGTGAAAGTGAGTGAAACGCCGAATGCTGTCGCGGCGCAGTATCATCTGCAACACGGTAAGGAGCGTTTGCCTGGCTACAGCGATACCACTCCGCGCATCTGGTCGGCAGACCTTGGCCTGACGCCCAATGGCCATTTCCTGTACGTCACCGAGCGTACAAGCAGCACAATAAGCGGCTATCGCGTAAATCCGGACGACGGAAAGCTGCAGCTAATCGGCAGCTGGCAGGTCGAAAAACAGCCGCGCGGCATCACGATAACCACGGATGGGCGCTGGCTTATTGCCAGCGGTGAGAAAAGTTCGGTAATCGGTAGCTATGCTATTGATGCAAAAAGCGGAAAACTCAAACGGATCGGAGAAGCGCCCGTAGGACAGGATGCGAACTGGGTAACCGTGGTGAATTATTGACGCTTGCACAGGTAAAGCTTCACCAGGCAAAAGCGGCAAGCGATGTAACCGGGGGGCCTCTTCAGGCCCCCTTATAAAGCAGAGTTCATCCATCAGATCTCGACTTGCGTACCCAGCTCAATCACCCGGTTTGGCGGGATTTCAAACTGGTCCGGCGCGCGCAGCGCATTCTTTTGCAGCATCAGGAACAGCTTGCCACGCAGGCGCAGATACCACGGACGCTTGCCGATAATCAGCGACTCGTGCGACATGAAGAACGAGGTTTCCATCATCCGGCAGTTCAGCCCTTCCAGCCCGCAGCGGTGGAAGATCTCCTCCACGTTCGGCGTTTCACGCCAGCCATAGCTTGCCACCACGCGCCAGAAGGTTGGCGACAGCTGCTCAATGGTGACTCGACGGACATTATGCACGTACGGCGCATCTTCCGTACGCAGCGTCAGCAGCACCACACGCTCATGCAGTACCTTGTTATGCTTAAGATTATGCAGCATGGCAAACGGGATCACGTTCAGCGCCCGGGACATATACACCGCAGTGCCAGGCACGCGCACGGGCGGCGATTTCTCCAGTGAGGCAATCATCGCCTCAAGGGAATTACCGTGCTCATGCATCCGCCGCAGCAGGCGGAAGCGCTCGCTTTTCCAGGTGGTCATAACGATAAACATCACCAGCGCCAGGCTGAGCGGCAGCCAGCCACCGGAGAACACTTTCACCAGGTTGGCCGAGAACAGCGACAGGTCGATGCACAGCATTATCACCAGCACCAGCAGCACCACATAGCGGTTCCAGTGCCAGTTTTTGATCGCCACCGTGGTACAAAGAATCGAGGTCAGCACCATAGTGCCCGTTACCGCAATACCATAAGCCGCAGCCAGATTGCTGGAGTGCTGGAAGCCGACAATCACAATTACCACGGAAAAATAGAGCAGCCAGTTGATAAACGGAATATAAATCTGCCCGGACTCTTCTTCTGAAGTATGCACGATGCGCATCGGCGGCAAATAGCCCAGGCGAACGGCCTGACGAGTCAGTGAGAACACGCCGGAAATGACCGCCTGAGAGGCAATAACCGTCGCCAGCGTCGCCAGAATCAGCAGCGGGATCAGCGCCCAGTCGGGTGCCAGCAGGAAGAAGGGGTTTTTAATCGCTTCGGGGTTTTTCAGCAGCAGCGCGCCCTGGCCGAAATAGTTCAGCACCAGTGAAGGCAGCACCACGATGAACCAGGCCAGGCGGATCGGCAGCTTGCCGAAGTGGCCCATATCCGCATACAGCGCCTCCACACCGGTGATAGCCAGCACCACCGCGCCCAGAGCAAAGAAGGAGACCTGTTTGTATTCCATAAAGAAGTGCAGCGCCCAGTAAGGGTTAAGCGCATGCAGCACCTCTGGATTATTGATAATACTGAGCGCGCCAAGCCCCGCCAGCACCAGAAACCACAGCATCATTACTGGCGCAAACAATTTGCCGACAATACCGGTTCCATGCTTCTGAATAACAAAAAGCAGCGTCAGCACGGCAATCGCCATCGGCACAATCCAGGCATTCAGGTTCGGCGACGCGATCTCCAACCCTTCAATAGCGGAGAGAACCGAAACGGCAGGCGTTATCACCACTTCTCCGTAGAAGAAGCTGCCGCCAATCAGCCCCATAATCACCAGCACCGCCGTAGCTTTGGCCCCGGTATTGCGGCCAGCCAGCGACATCAGGGTCAGTATTCCCCCTTCTCCGGCGTTATCGGCGCGCATCACGTAGCTGACGTACTTCAGGGAAACCACCAGCACCAGCAGCCAGAAAATCAGGGAAAGAAAACCAAATACCGCATCGCGCTCAACGCCAAAGCCAAACTGGCCGGAAAGGCATTCACGGAGGGTATAAAGAGGGCTGGTGCCGATATCGCCATAGACAACGCCGATAGCGGCTAAGGTTACGCTGGCAATGGACTGCTTTTTTTCAGAACTCATAAACTAGTCTTTTGTTGGAGCCGACTGACGCGGTATTGCGCACAGCTCTTCAAGCCATCAAAAAGCGCACAGTATGCACGAATCATTATGAATGCCTATCCTTAATTGCGTTATGAGAAATGACTTCACTGCACCATGTCACTCTTTGACAAGAAAAAAGCTGACTCGTATCAACTCTTTCAAGCATCATAGCCAGTAGTGTTTGCGCTCGCCAGTTCCCCCCTGGCCAGACCGTACAAAAGGATGAATGTTTGATTATGCCTCAGCCCCACTTACTTGCGGAAAGAATCGCCCGCCTCAGCAATGCGTTAGAAAAAGGGCTTTATGAGCGGCACCACGCGATTCGCCTCTGTCTGTTGGCCGCGCTGAGCGGTGAGAGCGTCTTTCTGTTAGGCCCGCCGGGCATTGCCAAGAGCCTGATCGCCCGCCGGTTGAAATACGCTTTCCAGCATTCCCGCGCCTTTGAATACCTGATGACGCGTTTCTCCACGCCGGAGGAGGTGTTTGGCCCCCTCTCTATTCAGGCGCTGAAGGATGAAGGTCGCTATCAGCGTCTGACGAAGGGCTACCTGCCGGATGCCGAGATTGTCTTCCTTGATGAGATCTGGAAAGCTGGTCCGGCTATCCTCAATACGCTGCTGACCGCTATTAACGAGCGCCGCTTCCGCAATGGGGACAGCGAAGAAAAAATTCCCATGCGCCTGCTGGTGACCGCCTCAAACGAGCTGCCGGAGGCTGACAGCGGGCTGGAAGCGCTGTATGACCGCATGTTGATCCGTCTGTGGCTGGATAACGTGCATGAAAAGCAGAATTTCCGCAGCATGTTGACCCACCAGCAGGATGAAAACAGCAATCCGGTAGTGGATTCACTGTGCATCACCGATGAAGAGTACAGCGAGTGGCAGAAAGGGATTAGCCAGGTGTCGCTGCCCGAAGAGGTCTTTGAGCTGATCTTCCTGCTGCGCCAGCAGTTAGAAAACCAGCCAGAGGCGCCTTATATCTCCGATCGCCGCTGGAAAAAAGCTATCCATCTGTTACAGGCCTGCGCGTTCTACAGCGGCCGCAGCAGCATTGCGCCGGTCGACCTGATCCTGCTGAAGGATTGCCTGTGGCACGACGTTAACTCGATGAAGCTGCTGGATCGCGAAATCGATAATCTCCTCACCCAACAGGCCTGGCAGCAGCAGCCAATGCTGATTAAGCTTGAGCAGATTGACTCGCGCCGTCTGGCGTTGCAGCAGGAAAAAAGCGTTGAGCAGGCTATCCGCCTTGAGAAACACGGCGGGATGTTCAGCCGCAAGCCTCACTATGAGCTGCCAACCACGCTGGCTGACGACACGCTGACGCTGATGCTGCAAAAACCGCTGATGCTGCACGATATGCAGGTGACGCACGTAGTGATAGATCGCGAGCCGCTGCATCACTGGCTGCAAAAAGGCGGGGAGATTCGTGGCAAGCTAAACGGCATCGGCTTTGCGCAGACGCTGGATCTGCACGTAGACGGCAACGACTGCCTTACCCTGCGCGACGTCAGCTTACAGGCATCCCGCCTTATGCTGCCGGGC
The DNA here is from genome assembly GCF_000773975.1 of Erwinia typographi. Lineage (GTDB taxonomy): Bacteria > Pseudomonadota > Gammaproteobacteria > Enterobacterales > Enterobacteriaceae > Erwinia > Erwinia typographi. Next base: position 32,125 of record NZ_JRUQ01000079.1, on the reverse strand, counting down.
AAACAGCAGGCAAGCGGCCTGCCTGAAGAAATTTTGCAGGCGCTGGACGAGCTGGAAACCCAGCTACGCGGACAGCGCACGCTGTTCAGCCAGCATCAGCGCTGTCTCTTTATCAGCGATGACTGGCTGGCCCGCATTGAAGAGAGTCTGCATCAGGTTGCAGATCGGCTTAAGCAGGCGCGTCGGTGATCTCACTCGACACGCTGAGCACGCTTCTTACCATCAGTGAGGGCGAGCTGCTTGAAGAGCTGGTGATCGCCCTGCTCGCCAGCCCCCAGCTGGCGATTTTTTTTGAAAAATTCCCCGGAATGAAAAAGGCGCTGCTGCGCGATCTGCCGCGCTGGAAAACCGAAGTGCTGGAACAGCTAAAAACTACCGAGGTGCCGGATGATTTAGCAGCCGAATTTGCGCTGTTCCAGCAGTTTCAGGGCTTCGATCGCCACGCCTTCTGCCAGAAGATGCCGGAGTTGCTGGCTTATCTCCGTGAGCACCACTCTCCCTTTGCCGAAAAGGCCGGGCAGCTGATAGCCAACAACAACCCCACCGATCTCAGTCAGGCACAGCAAACGCTGTTTTTACAGCGCTGGCGCCTGAGCCTGACCCTGCAAACGCTGACGCTGAACCAGCAGCTTTTGGATCAGGAGCGCGAGAAGCTGCTGGCCGAGCTTCAGCAGCGGCTGGCAATGAGCGGCCAGCTGGCGGCAGTGCTGGCGGATAACGATCAGGCTGCTGCCGGCCGCCTGTGGGATTTGAGCAAAAGTCCGCTACAACGCGGGGATTACCAGTTGATCGTCGACTACGGCGATTTTCTGGCCCAGCAGCCGACGCTAAAGAAGCTGGCAGAGCAGTTGGGACGCAGCAGAGAAGCAAAAGCCGTCCCCAGCGAAGACGCGCCGCTGGAGGCGTTTCACCAGCTGGTTCGCGAGCCGCAAAGCGTGCCGGAAGAAGTCAGCGGCCTGCATCAGAGCGACGATATTCTTCGCCTGCTGCCGCCTGAGCTGGCGACGCTGGGCATCAGCGAGCTGGAGCTGGAGTTCTACCGTCGGCTGGTGGAGAAAAGGCTGCTCACCTATCGTCTTCAGGGCGATGCCTGGCATGACAAGGTGATGATGAGGCCGGTCAGCCACCAGCAGCATGATCAGCAGCCGCGCGGACCTTTTATCGTCTGCGTCGACACCTCCGGCTCGATGGGGGGCTTTAACGAGCGCTGCGCCAAAGCCTTCTGCCTCGCGCTGCTGAAAGTAGCGCTGGCCGATAACCGCCGCTGCTACGTTATGCTGTTTGCCCATGAAGTGGTGGCCTATGAGCTGACGGCTGGCGATGGCATTGCCCAGGCTATCCGCTTCCTCAGCCAGCGCTTTCGCGGCGGAACCGACCTGGCCGCCTGCCTGGATGCTGTGCTGCTGAAACTCGCCACCTCAGCGTGGAATGATGCCGATGCGGTGATGGTGTCAGACTTTATTGCGCAGCGTCTGCCGGAAGATCTGGTGAAAAGAATCAAACAGCACCAGCTGCAACAGCAGCAGCGCTTCCACGCCGTTGCGCTGTCCGATCATGGAAAACCCGGCATTATGCGTATCTTTGACCATATCTGGCGCTTCGACACCGGGCTGAAAAGCCGTCTGCTGCGCCGCTGGCAGCGCTAGTACTCTGTTCAGACACAATCCGGCAATGCTTATTTGCTATAGTCATGTAACGCTTTAGCCAACGGGCAGATTGGGAGCACTACGTGACAGCACAACAACACACCAGGGCAGCAGGATTGCCCGCACCGACCTACACGCTGTTATTAAGCGGCGGCAGCATTGAGCAAAAACGCCAGGAAATACTCGACTACTTCGGCCAGACATGGTCACTGTATGAAAGCCTGTTTGACTGTCTTGCCGATGAAAAAGCGTACTACACCAAAGCCATTTCACTGCGCCATCCGCTGATCTTCTATTTCGGCCACACGGCCACCTTCTACATCAACAAAATGATGGCCGCAGGGCTGCTGGACCAGCGCGTGGATGATAGCATCGAAGCGATGATGGCGATTGGCGTGGACGAAATGAGCTGGGACGATCTGGACACCAGCCACTACCAGTGGCCGGACGTGGCAGAACTGCGCGACTACCGCGGCAAAGTACGTTCGCTGATCGAAACCTTTATCAAGCGGATGCCGCTGACGTTACCCATTGGCTGGGACAGCCCGGCATGGGTGATCCTGATGGGCATTGAGCACGAACGCATTCACCTGGAAACCTCCAGCGTGCTGATCCGCCAGCTGCCGGTTGAATGGGTCAAACCTCAGGCCCACTGGCCTATTTGCCCTTCGGCACGTCACGATCGCATCACCGTTCCTGATAACACGCTGGTCGCCGTGGCCGGTGCGCGAGTCATTCAGGGGAAAAACGATGACACCTACGGCTGGGATAACGAATACGGTACGCTGACTACCGAAGTGAAGCCGTTTAAAGCCAGCAGGATGCTTACCAGTAACGCTGAATTCTTTGATTTTGTCGCCGCCGGAGGTTACCAGGACGATCGCTGGTGGGATGAAGAAGGCCTGGGCTGGCGCGATTTTGCAAAGGCCACCCAGCCCACCTTCTGGGTAGGATCGGCCAGCGATCCTGACAGCCTGAAACTACGCCTGATGACGGAAGAAGTTGCGATGCCGTGGGACTGGCCAGCAGAAGTGAATCAGCTTGAAGCCGCCGCTTTCTGCCGCTGGAAAGCTGATGAGACCGGCAATGCTATCCAGCTTCCCAGCGAGCCGGAATGGCTGCTGCTGCGCGAGCAGATTAAGGGCGATCGGCCCGCTGAAGCGCCGGGCAATATCAGCCTCGCCTGGTGGGCCTCTTCCTGCCCTGTCGATCACTTCGCTCAGGGCGAGTTTTACGATCTGACTGGCAACGTCTGGCAGTGGACCACCACGCCTACCAACGGTCTGGAAGGATTTAAGGTACATCCTTTATATGACGACTTTTCAACCCCAACCTTTGACGGTAAACATGCGCTGATCAAAGGAGGTAGCTGGATCTCGACCGGAAACGAAGCGCTGAAATCCGCCCGTTACGCCTTCCGTCGCCACTTTTTCCAACATGCAGGCTTCCGCTACGTGGAGTCCATGCATCAGGAGAAAAAGATGCTTAACCCCTATGAAACCGACAGCATGGTGTCGCAATATCTGGATTTCCAGTATGGGCCGGACTATTTTGCCACCGCCAACTACGCCAAAACGCTGGTAGAGATTGCCTGTCAGATCACCGAAAAACGGGAGCGCGCTCTGGATATTGGCTGTGCAACCGGACGCGCCAGCTTTGAGCTTGCCCGCCACTTCAGTGAAGTGGTCGGCATGGACTACTCCGCTCGCTTTATCGACGTTGCGCTACAGCTGACCAGCGGTGAAGATTTCCGCTACGTAACCCAGGAAGAGGGAGAGCTGGTGGAATATCGCCAGGTTCGCCTGAAGGATTTCGATCTGGGGGAGGAACAGGCCAGCCGCATTCAGTTTGTGCAGGGGGACGCCTGTAATCTCAAGCCGCAGCCCGATCGTTACGATCTGGTGCTGGCCTCCAACCTGATCGACCGCCTGCGTCAGCCCTTGCGCTTCCTGCAGGACGTGACGCCGATGATCCGTTCCGGCGGCGTGCTGATGCTCTCCTCGCCCTATACCTGGCTGGAAGAGTTCACGCCGAAGGAGAACTGGCTGGGCGGCATTCGCGAGAATGGCGAGGCGCTGACCACCTGTCAGGCGCTGCAACGTTTGCTGGCCGCCGATTTTGAGGAAATAGCCGCGCCGCAGGATGTGCCTTTCGTTATCCGCGAAACCGCCCGTAAATATCAGCATACCGTGGCACAGCTCACCGTATGGCGTAAACGTTAAGTCCCCCTTCGGCTGGCGCCCCGGCGCCAGCTGTTTATTCAACAATAATATTGCCTGCCAGCCTTATTTACTGCACATTATCCCGCTATAAGCTGAATATTCGTTAACTCAGGAGCCATCATGGCGGATAACCTGCAAATAGATAATCTCGATCGGGACATCCTTAATGCGCTGATGGCTAACGCCCGCACCGCCTATGCTGAGCTGGCCAAGGCCTTTAACGTCAGTCCCGGCACCATCCACGTTCGCGTGGAAAAAATGAAACAGGCGGGGATCATCAAGGGCACCCGGGTTGAAATTGACCCTAAGCACCTCGGCTACGACGTCTGCTGTTTTATCGGCATCATTCTGAAGAGCGCCAAAGACTACCCCTCGGCGCTGGCTCGTCTGGAAAGCCTTGATGAGGTTGTTGAAGCCTATTACACCACCGGCCACTACAGCATCTTTATTAAAGTGATGTGTCGATCGATTGATGCCCTGCAACAGGTGCTGATCAACAAGATCCAAACCATTGATGAAATCCAGTCAACCGAAACGCTAATCTCCCTGCAAAACCCGATCATGCGCACCATCAGGCCCTGATCCGCGCATAAAATTATCCACAGCCCGATCGCCGGGCTTGTTCCCTGGATTAACCCTACTTACCCACAGGTAGATCCCCGCTTGATCACAGCGTACAATGTCCGCCTTTGTGGTACAGAGATCTTATCATGGCTGACGTAACGTTAATCACTGGCAGCACTTTAGGCAGCGCTGAATATGTCGCTGAACTGATGGCTGAAAAGCTGGAAGAAGCGGGCTTTTCTACCGAGCTGCTTCATGGGCCGGAACTTGATGAATTGAGCATGGAAGGAACCTGGCTGGTGGTCACCTCTACACATGGCGCTGGCGATCTTCCTGAAAACCTGCAGCCGCTCTTTGATGAAATCGAAGAGAAAAAGCCGGATCTGAGCCAGGTGGGTTATGGCGCGGTAGGCATTGGTAACCGTGAGTACGATCTTTTCTGTGGCGCAATAGAGAAGATGGACGTGCTGCTGACCGCCTGTGGGGCTAAACGCATCGGCGATCGTCTGGATATTGACGTGCTGGAACATGAGATCCCTGAAGATCCCGCCGAAGTGTGGGTCGCCAGCTGGAAAAACCTGCTGAACTGAGGATCGCTGGCGGCAGGATCGTGCTGATTTCTTCCGCCAGAAGCTAAAAACCGCAGCGAGTTTTGTAAATATTGCCCTTTTTTGCTCATTTAAGAGGCTTTTAATTGTGGATAACTATGCTTAATACCCGGTGATAACCGGTGTTTATCCCAATAACAAGCGGACACCCTGACCAGGCCTGTGCATAACATGTCCTTTAGATCCCAGCTTATACGCCACAGGATCACCGATCTTTCACAGCAAACGATCCTCAATAAACCAATGATCGTTATCAGGAAAAAAGGCTTATCCACAGCGATCGTCGATCCTAATAGAAGATCTAACAAAGAGATCTCTAAATAAAAAAGATCTTCTTTTTAATACACGCCGGGCAGCGTGCTTTCCCCATCGTCTAAAGTTGAGTAGAATCCACGCCCTGACAGTAATCTCCCTAAATCGCACAATCGCGAGGTGCAGTTCCATGTTTTATCCAGATCCTTTTGACGTCATCGTAATCGGTGGTGGTCATGCGGGTACCGAAGCCGCCATGGCGGCTGCCCGAATGGGTCAGCACACCCTGCTATTAACCCATAACATTGATACGCTTGGACAAATGTCCTGTAACCCGGCGATCGGTGGCATTGGTAAAGGACATCTGGTTAAGGAAGTGGACGCACTTGGCGGGCTGATGGCACAGGCTATCGACAAAGCTGGCATTCAGTTTAGGATACTAAACGCAAGCAAGGGACCGGCCGTTCGGGCTACCCGTGCTCAGGCGGATCGCGTGCTCTACCGGCAGGCCGTTCGTACCGCGCTGGAGAACCAGCCCAACCTGATGATCTTCCAACAGGCGGTTGACGATCTTATCGTCGAGAACGATCGCGTTGTTGGCGCTGTCACCCAGATGGGGCTGAAATTCCGTGCGAAAGCCGTTGTGCTGACCGTAGGAACCTTTCTTGACGGTAAAATTCACATCGGTCTGGACAACTACAGCGGCGGCCGTGCCGGAGATCCTCCTTCGATCCCATTAGCCCGTCGGCTTCGTGAGCTGCCTCTGCGCGTCAGTCGTCTTAAAACCGGTACGCCACCACGCATTGATGCCAGAACTATTGATTTCAGCGTGCTGGCTCCGCAGCATGGCGATACGCCAATGCCGGTCTTCTCGTTTATGGGCAATGTGGCGCAGCATCCTCAGCAGGTGCCTTGCTATATCACCTACACCAACGAGAACACGCATGACGTGATCCGTAATAACCTCGATCGTAGCCCGATGTACTCCGGCGTTATCGAGGGAATTGGTCCACGCTACTGCCCGTCTATCGAAGATAAAGTGATGCGCTTTGCCGATCGCAACGCACACCAGATCTTCCTGGAGCCGGAAGGGCTGACCAGCAATGAAATCTATCCTAACGGTATCTCCACCAGCCTGCCGTTCGACGTACAAATCCAGATCGTTCGCTCAATGCAGGGGCTGGAAAACGCGAAGATCGTTCGCCCTGGCTACGCTATTGAGTACGATTTCTTCGATCCCCGCGATCTGAAGCCAACGCTGGAAAGCAAATTTATTCAGGGTCTGTTTTTTGCAGGACAGATCAACGGCACCACTGGCTACGAAGAAGCCGCTGCGCAAGGCTTGCTGGCTGGTTTGAACGCTGGTCGTCTTTCTGCCGACAAAGAAGCCTGGGCGCCACGCCGCGATCAGGCTTATCTGGGCGTACTGGTTGACGATCTCTGCACGCTCGGTACGAAAGAGCCGTACCGTATGTTTACCTCACGCGCCGAATACCGTTTGATGCTGCGTGAAGACAATGCCGATTTGCGTCTGACGGAAGCCGGACGCGAGCTGGGCCTGGTTGATGATGCACGCTGGGCGCGCTTCAATCAGAAGCTGGAAAGCATTGAGCAGGAGCGTCAGCGCCTGCGTGATATCCGGGTGCATCCGAAGTCAGCGTCCGTTGAGGAAGTTAACGGCGTATTAAGCGCTGGCCTGACCAAAGAGGCCAACGGCGAGGATCTGCTGCGCCGCCCTGAGGTAACCTACCAGCAGTTGATGACGTTGAGCACCTTTGCTCCGGCACTGGCCGATCCTCAGGCTGCCGAGCAGGTTGAGATTCAGGTGAAGTACGAAGGCTACATCGCCCGACAGCAGGAAGAGATCGATCGCCAGCTGCGCAACGAAAATACTCTGCTGCCCGTTGAGCTAGACTATCGCCAGGTTAATGGCCTTTCCAATGAGGTTATCGCCAAGCTGAACGATCATAAGCCTGGTTCGATCGGTCAGGCTTCCCGTATTTCAGGGATCACCCCAGCGGCAATTTCTATTCTGCTTATCTACCTGAAAAAACAGGGACTGCTGCGCAAAAGCGCCTGATGCAGGCCATTAACCTGACTGATCGGAGGGCGGGATTATTTCCGCCCTTCTGGCATTCACACCGCACGACGCATACATTTGCTTCTAACCACCATCACAGGACGTCATTGTGATTACGAAACTCACTTCGCTGCTTAAAGCCGCCGCTATTTCTCTGTCCGATCAGCAAAAAAAACAGCTGGTAGGTTATGTTGAAATGCTGCACAAGTGGAATAAAGCCTATAATCTGACCTCGGTGCGCGATCCTGAGCAGATGCTGATTCGTCACATCCTTGACAGCATCGTCGTTGAGCCGCACCTGAGCGGCAGCCGCTTGATTGACGTAGGGACCGGTCCGGGCCTGCCTGGCGTGCCGCTGGCTATCGTCCGGCCCGATGCGCATTTCACCCTGTTGGACAGCTTAGGCAAGCGCATACGCTTTCTGAAGCAGGTTCAGCATGAACTGAAGCTGACCAACATTGAGCCGGTGCAGAGCAGGGTAGAGGACTTTGTCGCCGAGCCGCCGTTTGACGGGGTGATCAGCCGGGCTTTTGCCTCGCTAAACGACATGCTTAGCTGGTGTCATCATTTGCCAGCAGAAAACGGGCAATTTTATGCCCTTAAAGGGGTAGTTCCAGCAGACGAAATAGCCGCATTACCGGCCGGATTTAGCGTTGATAAAGTGGTGAAACTTCAGGTTCCGCAGCTGGAAGGCGAGCGGCATTTGATTGTGTTAAAGATGAGCAATCAGGCGGCATTTGGCGTTTATTCAGGTTGAATAAACGCCTTAAATCAGACCGTTTTTGACGCTATTATCACCCTTAATGGCAATAGCCCTTTAGTCTGTAAGTGCTTTATGTTGCAGGATTTTAGTTAAGTTCAGTGACTATTTTTTGCCGTGAACACCGCCTTACTGGAAATGGGTGGCAGCGGTTGTCTGAAAATGCATCAGTCAAACGTTCTTATTCACACTTTTTCAAGCGATGGGTTGTTTCTTCAAGGTTAAAAGTACAGGCTGAAATTATCCGACACATCTGGTAACATTTAACCTTGAGTTTACATTTCATTATCAAGGTCATCACCTTTTCAGCGCATTATCGCCGTGAAGATAGTCACACTGGAAAATATATCCCGATTATAAATCGGCGTAAGTAATGGCTTGAGGAAGATGAATTCATTGTCACGGATGTCAATAAGAGGTTTTAAGTGAGAATAATTGCTATTTTTAAAATATATCAACTCAATTTATTGATAAATATGATTTTTAATATATCGATTTTTACTGACTTAAGATTAATCCTGAACAGAACTTGAGCATTAAGTTGCTGAATTGTGATCGCCAGCACGCTTTATGAGCAAGGTTTGTCGGTTATTGCAGGAAATTTCGCTCGGTTTGCCGTTCTTCTCAGTTTTAAAAAATAGACCTCGCGAAAGAAATTTAAATAATTGTTCACCTTTTCGCTACTTATCCATTGAAATCGCAGGGGCGCCCCGTATAATTTGCTCGTTTTTTGCTGCTTGACTCAGCAGAGCAAAGGCAGTTTTATACGACACGCGACATACCCCTCAGGGGGCAGGAGAGTTACAGCGTCATGTCAGTGTCCCTTTACAGAGTAAAATTTGCCCGAACCGTGCTGCTGCTTCAGCTGGTGACCTTTGTCATAATCGGCGCGCTGTTTGCCCTTAAAGATCTGACGTGGGGCCTATCCGCCCTCGCAGGTGGACTGGCAGCCTGGCTGCCGAACATTGTGTTTATGATTTTTGCCTGGCGTCATCAGGCAGGAGATCCGGTAAAGGGGCGCATAGCCTGGAGCTTTTTACTGGGCGAGGTGCTGAAGGTTCTGGCAACAATTCTCCTGCTCATCCTGGCGCTGGCGGTATTTGGAGCGGTGTTTGAGCCGCTCGGACTGACCTGGTTATCGGTGCTGATTGTGCAAATCGTCGCACCGGCTGTAATTAACAACAAAGGGTAAGAGGCATCATGGCTGCAGGAGAAATCTCTACGCCGCAGGAATACATAGGCCATCATCTGAATAACCTTCAGCTTGACCTGCGTACCTTCGAGCTAGTGAATCCACACGACGCCCCGGCGACGTTCTGGGTACTTAATATCGACTCCATGTTTTTCTCTGTGGTGCTGGGACTGGTGTTCCTGGTGCTGTTTCGTAAAGTTGCGAAATCAGCCACCAGCGGCGTACCCGGAAAAATGCAGGCCGCGATTGAACTGGTCGTCGGTTTTGTCGACGATAACGTTCGCGACATGTACCACGGTAAAAGCAAAGTAATCGCCCCGCTGGCTCTGACGATTTTCGTCTGGGTCTTCCTGATGAACTTAATGGACCTGCTGCCTATCGATTTGCTGCCGTATATCGGCGAGCACATCCTGGGCTTGCCAGCGTTGCGAGTAGTACCTTCTGCGGACGTGAACATCACGCTGTCGATGGCACTTGGCGTATTTATTTTGATTCTGTTCTACAGCATCAAGATGAAAGGCATTGGCGGCTTTACTAAAGAGCTGACTCTGCAACCCTTCAATCACCCGATTTTCATTCCGATCAACCTGATTCTGGAAGGTGTGAGCCTGCTGTCTAAACCAGTATCTCTGGGTCTGCGACTGTTCGGAAACATGTATGCGGGTGAATTGATTTTTATCCTGATTGCCGGTCTGTTGCCGTGGTGGTCACAGTGGATTCTGAATGTGCCCTGGGCCATTTTCCACATCCTGATCATTTCGCTGCAGGCTTTCATTTTCATGGTCTTAACGATTGTCTATCTGTCGATGGCATCTGAAGAACATTGATTTTTTTCTCAACACTACTGCGTTTTAACTGAAACAAACTGGAGACTGTCATGGAAAACCTGAATATGGATCTGCTGTACATGGCTGCCGCTGTGATGATGGGCTTAGCGGCAATCGGTGCTGCGATCGGTATCGGCATCCTCGGAGGCAAATTCCTGGAAGGCGCCGCGCGTCAACCGGATCTGATCCCTCTGCTGCGTACGCAGTTCTTTGTTGTCATGGGTCTGGTGGATGCAATCCCGATGATCGCTGTTGGTCTGGGTCTGTACGTGATGTTTGCTGTCGCGTAAAAACCGATAGTTCATCGCCGGGCTGATATCTGGCGATGAACCGATTCTTCCGGTTGGCTTGCCGCCCGGAGAGAAAGTTAACTTAACAAGAGGCATTGTGCTGTGAACATTAACGCAACAATCCTCGGCCAGGCTATCGCGTTCATCCTGTTTGTGCTGTTCTGCATGAAGTACGTATGGCCGCCGCTGATGGCCGCTATCGAAAAGCGCCAGAAAGAAGTTGCCGAAGGCCTTGCTTCCGCTGAACGTGCCAAAAAAGATTTGGATCTCGCGCAGGCCAGTGCGACCGACCAGCTGAAGAAAGCGAAAGAGGAAGCTCAGGTTATCATCGAACAGGCTAACAAGCGTCGTTCGCAGATCCTGGACGAAGTCAAAGCTGAGGCTGAGCAGGAACGTAACAAGATCGTCACCCAGGCTCAGGCTGAAATCGACGCTGAGCGTAAACGTGCACGTGAAGAGTTGCGCAAGCAGGTCGCGATGCTGGCGGTTGCCGGTGCCGAGAAAATCATTGAACGTTCCGTGGATGAAGCTGCTAACAGCGACATCGTTGATAAACTGGTCGCTGAACTGTAAGGAGGGAGGGGCTGATGTCTGAATTTACCACTGTAGCTCGCCCCTACGCCAAAGCAGCTTTTGACTTTGCTGTTGAGCATCAAAGTGTCGATCGCTGGCAGCAGATGCTGGCGTTCGCTACCGAGGTAGCCAGCAATGAACAGGTAGCAGAACTTCTTTCCGGCGCGCTTGCGCCGGAATCGTTGTCTGCTCAGTTCATCGCTATCTGCGGCTCGCAACTGGATGAAGAAGGTCAGAACCTGATTAAGGTGATGGCTGAAAACAAACGTTTACCAGCGCTTCCTGATGTACTGGATCAGTTTATCCACCTCCGTGCCGCACACGATGCGACCGCTGAGGTTGAGGTCATCTCTTCCACTACACTGAGTGACGAACAGCTGACGAAAATCAGCGCCGCTATGGAAAAACGTCTGTCACGCAAAGTTAAGCTGAATTGCAAAATCGATAAGTCTGTAATGGCAGGCGTAATCATCCGTGCGGGTGATATGGTCATTGACGGCAGCGTTCGCGGCCGTCTTGAGCGTCTTGCAGACGTATTGCAGTCTTAAGGGGACTGGAGCATATGCAACTGAATTCCACCGAAATCAGCGAACTGATCAAGCAGCGCATTGCTCAGTTCAATGTAGTGAGCGAAGCTCACAATGAAGGTACTATTGTTTCCGTCAGTGACGGTATCATCCGCGTAAACGGCCTGGCCGATGTTATGCAGGGTGAGATGATTGCCCTGCCGGGCAACCGTTACGCCATCGCACTGAACCTGGAGCGCGACTCCGTTGGCGCCGTGGTAATGGGCCCATACGCTGACCTTGCCGAAGGCATGAAAGTTAAGTGTACTGGCCGTATTCTTGAAGTGCCGGTTGGCCGTGGCCTGTTAGGCCGCGTGGTGAACACCCTGGGTGCGCCTATCGACGGTAAAGGCGCAATCGACAACGATGGCTTCTCGCCAATCGAAGTGATTGCACCGGGCGTTATCGATCGCCAGTCCGTTGACCAGCCTGTACAGACTGGCTACAAGTCAGTCGATGCGATGATTCCAATCGGCCGCGGCCAGCGTGAGCTGATCATCGGTGACCGTCAGACCGGTAAAACCGCAATGGCGATCGATGCGATCATCAACCAGCGCGATTCCGGCATCAAGTGTGTGTACGTCGCTATCGGTCAGAAAGCGTCGACTATCGCTAACGTGGTTCGCAAACTGGAAGAGCACAACGCGCTGGCTAACACCATCGTGGTGGTGGCTACCGCTTCTGAATCTGCTGCGCTGCAATACCTGGCGCCGTATGCCGGTTGCGCAATGGGCGAATACTTCCGCGACCGCGGCGAAGATGCGCTGATCGTTTACGATGACCTGTCTAAACAGGCTGTTGCTTACCGTCAGGTTTCCCTGCTGCTGCGTCGTCCACCGGGTCGTGAAGCGTTCCCTGGCGACGTGTTCTACCTCCACTCTCGCCTGCTGGAGCGTGCTTCCCGCGTGAGCGCCGACTACGTTGAGCGTTTCACCAACGGTGAAGTGAAAGGGAAAACCGGTTCACTGACCGCGCTGCCGATCATCGAAACTCAGGCTGGCGACGTTTCCGCGTTCGTTCCGACTAACGTAATCTCGATTACCGATGGTCAGATCTTCCTGGAAACCAACCTGTTTAACTCCGGTATTCGTCCGGCGGTTAACCCTGGTATTTCGGTATCCCGCGTTGGTGGTGCTGCTCAGACCAAGATCATCAAGAAACTGTCCGGTGGTATCCGTACCGCGCTGGCGCAGTATCGTGAACTGGCGGCGTTCTCTCAGTTCGCTTCCGATCTGGACGAAGCAACCCGTAAACAGCTGAGCCACGGTCAGAAAGTGACCGAATTGCTGAAACAGAAACAGTATGCGCCGATGTCCGTAGCGCAGCAGGGTCTGGTGCTGTTTGCGGCCGAGCGTGGCTTCCTGAATGACGTTGAACTGGCGAAAATCGGTAGCTTCGAAGCGGCGCTGCTGGCTTTTGCGGATCGCGATCACGCTGAGCTGATGGCTGAAATCAACCAGTCTGGTAACTATAACGGCGAAATCGAAGAGAAGCTGAAAGGCCTCCTCGAAACGTTTAAGAAAACCCAGTCCTGGTAATGTCTGGCGGCTTGTTCCTTCGGGGGCAGGCCGCAAGGCTTTGAGGAGAAGCTTATGGCCGGCGCAAAAGAGATACGTAGTAAGATCGGAAGCGTCCAGAACACGCAGAAGATCACCAAAGCGATGGAAATGGTCGCTGCCTCTAAAATGCGTAAATCGCAAGAACGCATGGCGGCCAGCCGTCCTTATGCAGAGACCATGCGCAAAGTGATTGGTCACATTGCGTTAGGGAATCTGGAGTACAAGCACCCTTACCTGGAAGAGCGTGACGTTAAGCGCGTTGGCTATCTGGTCGTATCTACCGACCGCGGGCTTTGTGGTGGTTTGAACATTAACCTGTTCAAAAAATTGCTGGCTGATATGAAAGGCTGGTCTGATAAAGGCGTTGAGAGCGATCTCGCGATTATCGGTTCCAAAGGCCTGTCATTCTTCAGCTCTGTCGGCGGCAACGTGGTTGCCCAGGTGACCGGCATGGGAGATAAACCCTCTCTGTCCGATCTGATTGGCCCAGTGAAAGTGATGCTGCAAGCCTATGACGAAGGTCGTCTCGACAAGCTGTTTATTGTCGGCAACAAATTTATCAACACCATGTCCCAGACGCCACAAATCGCTCAGCTGCTGCCGTTACCGCCAGCAGACGAAGACGAAGGCGTGGTGAAGAAGAGTACCTGGGATTATCTGTATGAGCCGGATCCGAAAGCGCTGCTGGACACATTACTGCGTCGCTACGTCGAGTCTCAGGTTTACCAGGGTGTTGTAGAGAACCTGGCCAGCGAGCAGGCCGCACGTATGGTGGCGATGAAAGCGGCGACCGACAACGGCGGAAACCTGATCAAAGAGCTGCAGTTGGTCTACAACAAGGCTCGTCAGGCCAGCATCACCCAGGAACTTACCGAGATTGTCGGTGGGGCCTCCGCGGTTTAACCAGGTATACCCTGCCAGCCTGTACGCCGGCGGGGTATAAACGAATTAGGTAGAGGATTCAAGATGGCTACTGGAAAGATTGTCCAGGTAATCGGCGCCGTGGTGGACGTCGAGTTCCCTCAGGACGCAGTACCACAAGTGTACAGCGCCCTTGAGGTTAAAAATGGTGATGCTCGTCTGGTGCTGGAAGTCCAGCAGCAGCTGGGCGGTGGCGTGGTTCGTACCATCGCCATGGGGTCTTCAGACGGCCTGAAGCGCGGTCTGGAAGCCACTGACCTTGAGCACCCAATTGAAGTGCCAGTCGGTGTGGCAACGCTTGGCCGTATCATGAACGTGCTGGGTGAGCCAATCGATATGAAAGGCGACATCGGCGAAGAAGAGCGCTGGGCGATTCACCGTGCAGCCCCTTCTTACGAAGATCAGTCAAACTCGCAAGAGCTGCTGGAAACCGGCATCAAGGTTATCGACCTGATGTGTCCGTTCGCTAAGGGCGGTAAAGTCGGTCTGTTCGGTGGTGCGGGCGTGGGTAAAACCGTTAACATGATGGAGCTGATCCGTAACATCGCGGCTGAGCACTCAGGTTTCTCGGTATTTGCCGGCGTGGGCGAGCGTACCCGTGAAGGGAACGACTTCTATCACGAAATGACCGACTCTAACGTTATCGATAAAGTTTCTCTGGTTTATGGCCAGATGAATGAGCCACCAGGAAACCGCCTGCGCGTAGCGCTTACCGGTCTGACTATGGCTGAGAAGTTCCGTGACGAAGGTCGTGACGTTCTGCTGTTCATCGATAACATCTACCGTTACACCCTGGCTGGTACGGAAGTATCCGCACTGCTGGGTCGTATGCCTTCTGCGGTAGGTTATCAGCCAACGCTGGCGGAAGAGATGGGCGTTCTGCAGGAACGTATCACCTCTACCAAGACCGGTTCAATCACCTCCGTACAGGCCGTTTACGTCCCTGCGGATGACTTGACTGACCCATCACCAGCTACCACCTTTGCGCACCTTGATGCAACCGTGGTTCTGAGCCGCCAGATCGCTTCTCTGGGTATCTACCCAGCGGTTGACCCACTGGATTCCACCAGCCGTCAGCTGGATCCACTGGTTGTTGGCCAGGAGCACTACGATACCGCTCGTGGCGTGCAGTCCCTGCTGCAGCGTTATCAGGAACTGAAAGACATCATCGCCATCCTCGGTATGGACGAACTGTCTGAAGAAGACAAACTGGTGGTAGCACGCTCTCGTAAGATGCAGCGCTTCCTGTCCCAGCCGTTCTTCGTGGCAGAAGTCTTCACCGGTTCGCCAGGCAAGTATGTGTCGCTGAAAGATACCATCCGTGGCTTTAAAGGCATCATGGAAGGTGAATTCGACCATATGCCAGAGCAGGCTTTCTACATGGTAGGTTCCATCGAAGAAGCCGTGGAAAAAGCGAAGAAACTGTAATTACGGTTTCTCTGGAGGTTAACTATGGCTATGACTTATCACCTGGACGTTGTCAGCGCAGAACAGCAGATGTTCGCTGGTACAGTGCAGAAAATCCAGGTGTCAGGTAGCGAAGGCGAGCTGGGGATTTTCCCTGGTCACGCCCCGCTGCTGACCGCCATTAAACCTGGTATGGTTCGCATCGTGAAAGAGAAGGGCGACGAAGAGTATATTTATCTCTCCGGCGGCCTGCTTGAAGTGCAGCCTGGCGCGGTCACCGTGCTGGCCGACACGGCGATCCGCGGCACCGACCTCGACGAGGCTCGTGCGCTGGAAGCGAAGCGCAAAGCCGAAGAGCACATGAACAGCTCTCACGGTGATGTGGACTTTGCAACTGCGTCGGCTGAACTGGCTAAAGCGATCGCCAAACTGCGCGTGATCGAGTTGACCAAAAAAGCGATGTAACTCAGGTTTAATCCGCAGAAATGCCAGTCAGGAAACTGACTGGCATTTTTTTTGCCGAGAAAAATGTAGTATTTTCACGGTGAAACCGCTTTACTTCCGATTGATAACAGAACTTCAGGATGTCTATGTCTACCAGCGCAATGAGCGTGGTGATCCTTGCCGCCGGCAAGGGAACCCGCATGTACTCCGACCTGCCGAAAGTGCTGCACCGTCTGGCTGGAAAGCCGATGGTGCAACACGTCATTGATGCCGCTAATATGCTTGGCGCTGATAAGGTTCACCTGGTTTATGGCCACGGCGGCGATTTGCTGAAATCAACGCTGACGGACCCGGCGCTCAGTTGGATATTGCAGGCCGAGCAGAAGGGCACTGGCCATGCGATGCAGCAGGCGGCCCCTTTCTTCGCCGACGATGAAGACATTTTGATGCTGTATGGCGACGTACCGCTAATCTCTGTGGAAACCCTCCAGCGTCTGCGCAGCGTCAAACCCCAGGGCGGTATAGCGCTGCTGACGGTGATACTGGATGATCCAACCGGGTATGGTCGTATCCTTCGTGAAAATGGCTCCGTGGTGGGGATTATCGAGCAGAAAGATGCTTCGCCTGCCCAGTTAGCCATTACCGAGATCAATACCGGCATTTTGCTGGCTAACGGCGCTGACCTTAAGCGCTGGCTGGGCAAGCTGACCAACGACAACGCGCAGGGCGAATATTACATCACCGATATTATTGCTCTCGCTCACCAGGAAGGCCGCGTGACAGAAGCGGTGCATCCTGCCCGCTCTACGGAAACAGACGGCGTTAACAATCGCCTTCAGCTAGCGACGCTGGAGCGCGTGTATCAAAGCGAACAGGCTGAGAGGTTACTGCTGGCTGGCGTGATGTTAAAAGATCCCTCTCGTTTCGATCTGCGTGGTGATCTGACCCACGGGCGAGACGTTGAGATCGATATCAACGTGATCCTCGAAGGCAAGGTCACTCTGGGCGATCGGGTAAAAATCGGCAGCGGCTGTATTCTGAAAAACTGTACGATTGGCGATGATTGTGAAATCAGCCCTTACAGCGTGCTGGAAGATGCTGAGCTGTCTGTGGCCTGCACGGTAGGGCCGTTTGCCCGCCTGCGTCCGGGCACGCAGCTGGCGGAAGGCGCGCACGTTGGCAACTTTGTTGAAATGAAAAAGGCTTCGCTGGGTAAAGGTTCGAAAGCCGGGCATCTGAGCTATCTGGGCGATGCGAAAATTGGCGCGAACGTCAATATCGGTGCCGGCACCATCACCTGTAATTACGACGGCGTGAATAAGTCGCTGACGGTGATCGGCGACGACGTTTTTGTCGGTTCGGATACCCAACTGGTTGCGCCAGTTTCGGTGGCTGCTGGCGCTACCATTGCCGCAGGCACCACGGTGATGAAAGACGTGGCTGCCGAAGGGCTGGTTTATAACCGCAAGGACCAGAATCTGAAAACAGGCTGGCAGCGGCCGCAGAAGAAGAAGTAAGCATTAACCGGGCGGCTCAGGCCGCCGCTAAATTATTCTGAGGAGGGATCCATCCCTCCCGTAAAGGCAGTCATAAATATAATCCCCACTCTCTACAAAGGCTCGGGGAACCGGAGCAATCCGGGCTAATCAGGTCAGAAGACAAAGTTAATGGCCCCCGTGGCCATAACGTCAGGAATAAAACTATGTGTGGAATTGTTGGTGCAGTAGCCCAGCGTGATATTGCTGAAATTTTGCTTGAAGGGTTACGCCGCCTCGAATATCGGGGCTATGACTCTGCCGGTGTGGCAGTGGTTACCGCAGAAGGTCAGGTCACGCGCCTGCGCCGCCTGGGGAAAGTAGCCATGCTGGCGGAAGCGGCGGAAGCCACCCCGCCGGTCGGCGGAACGGGCATTGCGCACACCCGCTGGGCAACGCACGGCGAGCCTTCTGAGGCTAATGCGCATCCCCATATCTCTGAACACATCATCATCGTGCATAACGGCATTATTGAAAACCACGAGCCGCTGCGCGAACTGCTGATTGAACGTGGCTACAAGTTTGCTTCAGAAACCGATACCGAAGTTGTTGCTCACCTCGTTCACTGGGAGCAAAAACAGCAGGGTGGTTCGCTGCGTGATGTGGTGTTGAGGGTTATCCCTCAGCTGCGCGGTGCCTATGGCATGGTGATCATGGACAGCCGCGATCCCTCCGTGCTGGTGGCCGCCCGTTCTGGCAGCCCGCTGGTGATTGGCCGCGGCGTCGGTGAGAACTTCATCGCCTCCGACCAGCTGGCTTTGCTGCCGGTTACCCGCCGCTTTATCTACCTCGAAGAAGGCGATATTGCGGAGATAACCCGCCGTGACGTGACGATTGTTAATCGCCAGGGCGAGCAGGTGCAGCGCAGCGAAATCGAATCTAACGTCCAGTACGATGCGGGCGATAAAGGTCAGTACCGTCACTACATGCAGAAAGAGATTTACGAGCAGCCGATGGCGATCAAAAACACCCTTAGCGGGCGTTTCAGTCATGGTGAGGTCGATCTCTCCGAGCTGGGCCCTCAGGCTAACGAGCTGCTTAAACAGGTTGAACACATCCAGATCGTCGCCTGCGGAACCTCCTACAACTCCGGTATGGTTTCGCGCTACTGGTTCGAGGCGCTGGCTAACGTTCCCTGCGACGTGGAGATTGCCTCTGAATTTCGCTACCGTAAATCGGCCGTGCGCAAAAACAGCCTGCTGATCACCCTCTCTCAGTCGGGCGAAACGGCGGATACGCTGGCCGCGCTGCGCCTGTCGAAAGAGCTGGGCTATCTCGGCTCGCTGGCGGTCTGTAACGTTGCCGGTTCTTCGCTGGTACGTGAGTCGGATCTGGCGCTGATGACCAAAGCGGGCACCGAAATCGGCGTAGCCTCGACAAAAGCCTTCACCACCCAGCTGACCGTGCTGCTGATGCTGGTGGCTAAAGTAGGCCGCCTGAAGGGCATGGATCGCCAGGTTGAGCACGACATCGTGCACGGCCTGCAGGCTCTGCCAAGCCGGATTGAGCAGATGCTGTCGCAGGATAAGCTAATCGAAGCGCTGGCCGAAGATTTCTCCGACAAGCATCATGCGCTGTTCCTCGGCCGTGGCGATCAGTATCCGATTGCGATGGAAGGGGCGCTGAAGCTGAAAGAGATTTCTTACATTCATGCAGAAGCTTATGCGGCGGGTGAGCTGAAGCATGGCCCTCTGGCGCTGATCGATGCCGATATGCCGGTGATTGTGGTAGCGCCGAACAATGAGCTGCTGGAAAAACTGAAGTCGAACATCGAGGAAGTGCGCGCGCGTGGCGGCCTGCTGTATGTGTTTGCCGACCAGGATGCGGGCTTCAGCAACTCTGAAGGGATGCGGATCGTGCCTCTGCCGCATGTGGAAGAGATTATCGCCCCGATCTTTTACACCGTCCCGCTTCAGATGCTGTCATACCATGTCGCGCTGATTAAGGGCACCGACGTTGACCAGCCGCGTAACCTGGCGAAGTCAGTGACGGTGGAATAAGACCTTTAAAAGTTGCCTGGCGATTTAGCCAGGCAACTCTTTCGAATCATGCCCTGGCGAAGTACCTCTGCGCGTTGTGATAAGCGATGTTCTGCACCATCTCTCCAATCCACTCTGTTTCGTACGGGATTTCGCCCTGTTCCATCCCCTCGCCCAGCATATTGCATAGAATGCGGCGGAAGTACTCGTGTCGGGTATAGGAAAGGAAGCTTCTGGAATCCGTCAGCATCCCGACGAACTGGCTCAGCAGGCCGAGCTGCGAGAGCTGCTCAAGCTGGCGCTGCATCCCGTCCTTCTGATCGTTGTACCACCAGCCGGAGCCAAACTGGATCTTACCGGCGATGCCGCCTCCCTGAAAATTGCCGGTAAGCGAGGCGATGGTCTCGTTATCGCGCGGGTTCAGGCAGTAGAGGATCGTTTTTGGCAGCTCGTCGGTCTGGTCCATCGCATCCAGCAGCTGCGACAGTTCTCTGGCGTAAGGCCGATCGCCGATCGAATCAAAGCCGGTATCCGCACCGATAAGTTTAAACATGCGGCTGTTAGTGTTGCGTAGCGCGCCGATATGATACTGCATCACCCAACCACGCTTCGCGTATTGCTGGCCCAGCCACACCAGCAGCGCGGTGGTGAAGCCTGCAATTTCGGTTTCATCCAGCTGTTGCCCGGCCAGCCGACGCGCCAGCAGGCGGCTCAGGGTGGCTTCTGTAGGTATGGGCGTAAAGCGAACCACCTCAATGCCATGATCCGCGGCGCGGCAGCCGTGCGCATCAAAGTGGTCCAGGCGCCGCGTCAGCGCGCTGAGCAGGCTTTCCCAGCCGGTAATCTCGCACTCTGCCGCTTCCGCCAGCAGGTCAATATAGGCGGGGAAGCCATCCAGCTCGATTTTAAACGCCCGGTCAGGACGCCAGCTTGGCAGCACGGCGACATCAAACGTGGCGTCGTTAGCTATCTGGCGATGATAACCAAGGTCGCTAACGGGATCGTCGGTGGTGCCCACCATTTTCACCTTCATTTGCCGCATGATCCCACGCGCGGAGAATTCAGGCGTGCTCAGCATCTCTTTACAGCGCTGCCAGACAGGTTCGGCGGTCTCAGGATTAAATAGCTGTCCGGTCAGGCCGAACGGCCGCCTGAGTTCCAGATGCGTCCAGTGATAGAGCGGATTGCCCAGCGTTTTTGGTACGGTTTGCGCCCAGGCAAGGTATTTATCGTAATCGCTGGCGTCGCCGGTAATCAGGGACTCCGCCACGCCTGCCGCGCGCAGCGCCCGCCATTTGTAGTGATCGCCTTCCAGCCAGATCTGACTGAGGTTCTCAAACTGGCGGTCTTCAGCAATATCCTGCGGATTAAGGTGGCAGTGATAGTCGTAGATGGGCATGTCGGCCGCATAGCGATGATAAAGCTCGCGTGCGGCGTCGCTGCGCAGTAAGAAATCTTCACCCATAAAAGCCGTCATTGAGTACGCTCCGTTTCGCCAGTCCGCCGGGGATGGCAGGGTATTTGGTTGACCACTTTCTGCGATAAGGCGCGCATTCGCTCATTAAATGTTCGCATAAAGAGGGTTAACCTTCATAAAACACCAATATTTGGTTTTGGTCGACCAATAGTGGCTATTGTTGTGAGTGATATCACTCATCTGTACTTTTTATGTTGACCACTTTTTCACCTTATCCGCAAGATGCAGGCAACCAGGGTGATGGTGTCGATCGGAAATCTGGCTTTTTGAGTCTGAGACTGAACCCCGCTGTTACCTCTTTCGACAGGAGATAAGCGATGAGCCTGGCTGCAAATAGTGCACAACAAGCGGTGGGTAGTAAAAGGAAAATCAAAAAGTTACGCTGGTGGATTCTGGTGCTGTTCCTGCTTGGCGTGACGGTAAACTATCTGACCCGCAACTCGCTGGGCATTCTTGCCCCCGAGTTAAAAGCCAGCCTGGGGATCACCACCGAGCAGTATTCGTGGATTGTCGGGGCCTTCCAGCTTGCCTACACCCTCTTTCAGCCGCTGTGCGGCTGGCTGATTGATGTTATTGGCCTCAAGTTGGGGTTTGCTATCTGTGCCGGGATCTGGGCGATTGTCAGCCTGCTGCATGCCGGTGCGGGAAGCTGGATGCACCTGGCTATCCTGCGCTTTTTTATGGGCGCAGCGGAGGCCGCCGCCACCCCGGCAAATGCCAAAACCATTGGCGAATGGTTTCCGAAAAAAGAGCGGCCCATTGCGGCTGGCTGGGCTGGCGTCGGCTTTTCGATCGGCGCGATGCTGGCGCCGCCGATCATCTACTTTACGCACCTGTACTGGGGCTGGCAGGGCGCCTTTTTCTTCTCCGGGGTACTGGCGCTGCTGTGGGTTATTCTGTGGTGGCTGTTCTATCACTCACCGGAAAATCATCCCCGGCTGGATAAAGACGAGCTGGCTTTAATCAAGCAGGACAATGAGCCGGACGCGGTCAGGCTTCCCTTCTTCAAAGCGTTGAAGAGCGTCTCCAAAAATAAACGTTTCTACGGCATTGCCATTCCAGCCTTTATGGCGGAGCCTGCCTGGGCGGTGCTGAGCTTCTGGGTGCCGCTTTACCTGGCTAACGAACGCGGGATGGATTTAAAACAGATCGCTATGTTTGCCTGGCTGCCGTTTCTGGCTGCCGACCTCGGCAGCGTCGCCAGCGGCTATCTGACCAAACTTTATACTCGCCTGTTTGGCTGTTCGCTGGTGAACTCGGTGGTAGCCAGCTCCGTTACCGGAGCCTTCCTGATGCTGTCGCTGGCGGTGGTAGCGCTCACCAAAGACCCCTATATCACCATCATTTTGATCTCCATCGGCGGTTTCGGTCACCAGGTGATCTCCTGCATGTTGAGCGCGCTGGTCGTTGAATCCTTTGATAAAGGGCAGATGGCGACGGTAAACGGAATGCGCGGCTCGTTTGCCTGGATCGCCAGCTTCCTGTTCTCGCTACTGATTGGCGTCACCGCCGACACCATCGGATTTAATCCGCTGTTTGTGGCGATGGGCTTTTTTGATCTTATTGGTGCCGTATTCCTCGTCGCCTTTATCGCCGAACGCCGTAGTAAAACGCGCCCGGCCTGATGTTCAGACAGTTAACGTGAAGAGTAAACGATGAAAACATTGAAGAACTGGGTGTTACAGCAGAAAACCGCCGAATTTGTTGAGCTGTGCGTTGATGGCCAACACCTGTTTCGCCTGTTCGTGCTGGAAGAGGGCCTGTGCAGGGTGCTGATTAAGCAGCGGGGAGAGCTGGCGCTGGATCGCACCTGGAGCATTGCGCCGGAGCAGGATGTCCCGTGGCAAGGGCGTTTGCGGGAAAGCTGCGAAGGGTTCTCCCTGCCGGGCTATCAGTGTGAGCAGCAGGACGGCAGGCTGGTGGTCACCACCGAACGTCTGCGGGTTACCCTCCATCAGCCGCTGTGGCTGGAGTGGGAATATCTTTCAGAGACGGCAGGGTGGCAGCCGCTTTGCGCCGACCGTCCGACCGGAGCCTACCTGTTAAACGCTCACGGCGACGGCGTGGCGCACTACCAGCGTCGTTACAGTGAGGACAACTATTACGGCCTGGGTGAGAAGGCTGGCGATCTGAACCGCACCGGGCGCCGTTTTGAAATGCGTAACCTGGACGCGATGGGCTATAGCGCCGCCTCGACCGATCCGCTCTACAAGCATATTCCGTTTACCCTGACGCGCCGCGATCCGGTCAGCTTCGGGCTGTTTTATGACAACCTCAGCACCACGCAGCTTGATTTAGGCAATGAGCTGGACAATTACCATCTGCCCTACCGCCGCTATCAGGCTGAAGCTGGCGACCTGGACTATTACCTGTTCCTCGGGCCAAAAGTGCTTGATGTGACCAAAGCCTTTGTCCGCCTGACCGGAAAAATGCTGTTTGGCCCGAAATGGAGCCTGGGCTATAGCGGCTCCACCATGCATTACACCGACGCGCCGGACGCGCAGAATCAGCTGATGAACTTTATCTCGCTGTGCCAGGAACATGCCATTCCCTGTGACTCCTTCCAGCTCTCGTCCGGCTATACCTCCATTAATGACAAGCGCTACGTATTTAACTGGAACTATGACAAGGTGCCGCAGCCGACCGTGATGAGCGGCGCGTTTCATCAGGCTGGCATGAAGCTGGCGGCGAATATCAAACCTTGCCTGCTACAGGACCATCCACGCTACAACGAAGTGGCGCAGCAGGGCCTGTTTATCCGTGATTCCGAGTCAGACGCGCCTGAACGCTCGGTTTTCTGGGATGATGAAGGCTCTCATCTCGACTTCACCAACCCGGCGGCCGTCGCCTGGTGGCAGGAAAACGTCACCAGCCAGCTGCTGGAAAAGGGGATTGATTCCACCTGGAACGACAATAATGAATACGAAGTCTGGGATGGAGAGGCGCGCTGTCACGGGTTCGGTCAGCCATTGCCAATCAAACTGATCCGCCCGGTGATGCCGCTACTGATGATGCGCGCCTCGATGGAAGCCCAGCAGCGGTTTGCGCCGGAAAAGCGCCCGTTCCTGATCTCTCGCTCCGGCTGCGCGGGTATGCAGCGCTATGTGCAAACCTGGAGCGGCGATAACCGCACCAGCTGGCAGACGCTGCGCTATAACACCCGCATGGGCGTGGGGATGAGCCTCTCCGGCCTGTATAACGTCGGGCATGACGTGGGTGGCTTCTCCGGTCTGAAGCCTGACCCGGAACTGTTTGTACGCTGGGTACAGAATGGCGTCATGCACCCGCGCTTCACTATCCACTCATGGAATGACGATCGCACGGTGAACGAACCCTGGATGTACCCGGAATTCACCCCGGCTATCCGGGAAGCGATGGCGCTGCGCTACCGGCTGATGCCCTATCTTTACACGCTGTTGTGGCAGGCCAGCCAGGACGACGAGCCGATGCTGCGCCCAACGTTCCTCGACCATGAGCACGATCCCCGCACCTTTGCCGAGACGGACGATTTTATGCTGGGCCGCGATCTGCTGGTGGCCAGCGTGGTGGAGCCTGAGCAGCGTGAGCGGGCGATCTACCTACCGGAGAACGCTACAGGATGGTATGACTACCACAGCGGTAAGTGGCACAAAGGCGGCCAGACCATCGTGGTAGAGGCTCCGCTGGAAAGGCTACCGCTGATGGTCAGGGGAGGCGCCGTGCTGCCTCATGCAAGCCGCGTTGGGCACATTGATAACGCGACTGACGACCAGCGTACGCTGCTGCTGTTCCCTGCGCCGGGCATAGCGAAAGAGTCGGGGATGCTGTTTGAAGATGATGGAGAAAGCTGGGGCTGGCAGCGTGAAGAGGCGCTATGGCTAAGCTGGACGGTGAGCAGCGATGCGCAGTGCATCAACATTGCGTTCAGCGTTCGCGGTAACTATCGTCCTGCGTGGCAAACGCTGGAGATTCAGCTCCCCGCTGGCGAAACTCGCGCGCTGACCATCAATGGAGAGCGTCAGCAACGCTGGACGCTGCCCTGAGCCATCAGACCTGTCAACCAGCGTGGCGTACTGGTTGACCGATCTTCAGCATTTTCCTACTATCACAGGCAGTATTTCCATACTGGGGCAGTGGCTATGAGCGTTGAGGTTAAGCGTCAATACAGGGAAGTGGGTGAATACCTTAAGGAAGAGCTTCATTCAGGAAAATATGCCATTGGCACCCGCCTGCCGCCCGAGCGCGATATTGCCGAACTGGTGGGCGTGGGGCGCTCGGTGGTTCGTGAAGCGCTGATCATGCTGGAAATTGAAGGCTTCGTTGAGGTGCGCAAAGGGTCGGGGATCTATGTGATCGCCGTGCCTGACGAACGGCAACCTGACGGTCGGGCTTCTCTGATTGGTCCGTTCGAACTGTTGCAGGCCCGACAACTTTTAGAGAGCAATATTGCCGAATTTGCCGCGCTTCAGGTCACGCCCGTCGACATAAAGAAGATGCGTGCTGCGCTTGAGGCCGAAATCAACGACATTGAATTTGGCGGTGGTGAGGATGGCGACAAGCTTTTTCATCTCGCCATTGTCGAAGCCACGCACAATAATATGCTGACGGAAATGTGGAAGCAGTGCTGGGCCAACCGGGAAAACAATCCGATGTGGCAACAGCTGCATGAACGGATTTCCAGTAAAGAGTATCGCCGTGAGTGGCTTAAGGATCATCAGCTCATCCTGGCCGCACTACAAAAGAAAGATGCCGCCGCCGCCAAGCTGGCGATGTGGACGCATCTGGAAAACGTAAAGCAGCGCCTGATGGCTTTGTCTGATGTTGATGCCCCTGAATTTGATGGCTATCTTTTCGGCTCCTGGCCTATCCGCGTTACCCCCTGAGTGAAATACGTCCGCCGTCATAAAACTGTCACATAGCGTACATTTTACTGTCATCAAACTGTCCTATTTTGCCTCCAGCAGCAATGAGTATTCCTGTTAAAACGGCATAAAGCCTGACTTGAAATCCCCTGGAGGGAACATGACACTGATGCAAAAATCTCTGGCTCAATGTGTAGCGGTTGCTCTGTCATTGAGCGCGGTTTCTGCTTTCGCAGCCACTAACCTGACTGGCGCTGGTGGAACCTTCCCGGCACCTGTTTATAACAAATGGGCTGCTGACTACAACACTGCTACCGGCGCGCAAATTAACTATCAGGGCATTGGTTCCTCCGGCGGCGTGAAGCAAATCATCGCTAAAACTGTTGATTTCGGGGCTTCCGATGCGCCGATGAAAGATGAAGATCTGCAAAAAAATGGTCTGTTCCAGTTCCCTACCGTGATCGGTGGCGTAGTGCTGGCGGTTAATATCCCCGGCATCAAATCTGGTGAACTGACGCTGGACGGTAAAACGGTGGGGGATATCTACCTCGGCAATGTCAAAAAATGGAATGACCCAGCCATCACCAAACTGAACCCCGGCGTTAAGCTGCCGGACTCCAACATCAACGTGGTTCGCCGCGCTGACGGTTCAGGCACCTCTTTCGTCTTCACCAGCTACCTGGCGAAGGTAAACAGCGACTGGAACAGCAAAATTGGTAAAGGCAACACCGTTAACTGGCCTGTCGGTCTGGGCGGTAAAGGTAACGACGGCGTGGCAGCCTTCGTTCAGCGTCTGCCTGGCTCAATCGGCTATGTAGAATACGCTTATGCCAAGCAGAATGGCCTGGCGTACACCAAACTGCTGGATGCGGATGGTAAAGCCGTTTCTCCAAGCGAACAAAGCTTCAGCTATGCCGCGAAAGGCGCAAACTGGAGCGAATCTTTCGCCCAGGACCTGACTTATCAGAAAGGCGACAACGCCTGGCCAATCAGTTCTACCACCTTCATCCTGGTGCAGAAAGAGCAGGCTAACGCTGAGAAAGGCGCTGCTGTGCTGAAGTTCTTTGACTGGGCTTACAAAAACGGTGGCAAAACCACTAACAGCCTGGACTACGCCTCACTGCCAGACTCTGTAGTTGAACAGATTCGCGCCGCCTGGAAAACCAACGTGAAAGACAGCTCAGGTAAAGCCCTGTACTAAGCTGTTGTAGGGGCCGGTTCGTTCCGGCCCGTGCCATCGGGCGGCACTTCAGTGCCGTCCCTACACTTTCAACATCGAGAACGCTATGGCTGCAAGCAAGCCTACATTCAAAGCTCCCGGTAAGCAGGGTGACATCATCTTCAGTGCGCTGGTAAAACTGGCCGCGCTGATTGTGCTATTTCTGCTCGGCGGCATTATTGTTTCGCTGATTTTTTCATCCTGG
This sequence comes from Erwinia typographi, assembly GCF_000773975.1. Taxonomy (GTDB): domain Bacteria; phylum Pseudomonadota; class Gammaproteobacteria; order Enterobacterales; family Enterobacteriaceae; genus Erwinia; species Erwinia typographi. The sequence goes on along the minus strand of NZ_JRUQ01000079.1, from coordinate 4,958 downwards.
CCCAGCATGCAGAAGTTTGGTTTCTCGTTCCTGTGGACCAAAACCTGGGATGCCCCCAACGAACAATTTGGTGCGCTGGTTCCGATTTATGGGACTATCGTGACCTCTGTTATTGCCCTGATCATTGCCGTGCCCGTTAGCTTCGGCATTGCCCTGTTCCTGACTGAACTGGCGCCTGGCTGGCTGCGCCGCCCGCTGGGTACGGCGATTGAGCTGCTGGCGGCGATCCCCAGCATTGTCTACGGCATGTGGGGCCTGTTTATCTTTGCCCCGCTGTTTGCAACCTGGTTCCAGACCCCGCTGGGCGACCTGATGGCGAATGTTCCCATTGTCGGCGCGCTGTTCTCCGGTCCGGCATTTGGTATTGGTATTCTGGCCGCCGGTATTATCCTTGCCATCATGATTATCCCTTACATCGCCTCGGTGATGCGCGATGTGTTCGAACAAACGCCGGTAATGATGAAAGAATCGGCTTACGGCATTGGCTGCACTACGTGGGAAGTGATCTGGCGGGTTGTACTGCCGTTCACCAAAAACGGCGTGATTGGCGGCGTCATGCTGGGACTCGGCCGTGCGCTTGGTGAAACCATGGCGGTGACCTTTATCATCGGTAACACCTACCAGCTCGACAGCGCCTCTCTGTTTATGCCGGGCAACAGTATCACCTCGGCGCTGGCCAACGAATTTGCTGAAGCGGAATCAGGTGTGCATACCGCCGCCCTGATGGAGCTGGGGCTGATCCTGTTTGTGATTACCTTTATTGTCCTGGCCTGCTCAAAACTGATGATATTACGCCTGGCGAAAAGTGAAGGAGCGCGCTCATGACCACCATGGAAATGCAGGCTCGCGCTGAACTGGAAGCGTCGCGCCGCAAAATGCAGGCGTGGCGTCGGATGAAAAACCGCATTGCGCTGGCTCTGTCGCTGATGACGATGGCCTTTGGCCTGTTCTGGCTGGTGTGGATCCTCTTTGCTACCGTCACGCGCGGTCTGGACGGCATGACGCTGTCGCTGTTCACCGAGAATACGCCGCCGCCCAATACGGCTGGTGGCGGTCTGGCGAACGCCATTGCGGGCAGCGGCCTGCTGATCCTCTGGGCGACCGTGTTCGGTACACCGCTGGGGATTATGGCGGGGATTTATCTGGCGGAGTATGGCCGCAAATCCTGGCTGGCCGAGGTGATTCGCTTTATTAACGATATCCTGCTGTCCGCGCCGTCGATTGTGGTTGGGCTGTTTGTTTACACTCTCGTGGTGGCTCAGATGCAGCACTTCTCTGGCTGGGCCGGCGTGATTGCGCTGGCGCTGCTGCAAATTCCAATTGTTATCCGCACCACGGAAAACATGCTGAAACTGGTGCCGGACAGCCTGCGTGAGGCGGCCTATGCGCTGGGTACGCCGAAGTGGAAGATGATCTCTGCTATCACGCTGAAAGCTTCCGTGTCGGGGATTCTGACCGGCGTACTGCTGGCGATTGCCCGCATCGCCGGAGAAACGGCCCCGCTGCTGTTCACGTCGCTCTCCAACCAGTTCTGGAGCACCGACATGATGCAGCCGTTGGCTAACCTGCCGGTGACCATCTTTAAATTCGCCATGAGTCCGTTCTCCGAATGGCAGAGTCTGGCCTGGGCGGGCGTGCTGCTGATTACTGTCTGCGTGCTATTGCTGAATATTCTGGCGCGCGTAGTTTTCGCCAGAAGCAAACATTAATTGATAAGCGCGGCTGCGGCGGCGCAATTAGCGAGATAAAGAATGGTTGACAACACTACAAGCAAGATGATTCAGGTTCGTGATTTGAACTTCTATTATGGGAAATTTCACGCGCTGAAAAACATCAACCTGGATATCGCGAAAAATCAGGTGACCGCGTTTATCGGCCCGTCAGGCTGCGGCAAGTCCACGCTGCTGCGTACCTTTAATAAAATGTTCTCGCTTTATCCTGAGCAGCGCGCGGAAGGCGAGATCCTGCTGGATGGCGAAAATATTCTGACCGCTAACCAGGACATTGCTCTGCTGCGTGCTCGCGTGGGGATGGTTTTCCAGAAACCCACGCCTTTCCCGATGTCGATCTATGACAACATTGCCTTTGGCGTGCGCCTGTTCGAAAAGCTTTCTCGTGCGGATATGGACGAACGCGTGCAGTGGGCGTTGACCAAAGCCGCGCTGTGGACGGAAACCAAAGATAAGCTGCACCAGAGCGGTTACAGTCTTTCTGGTGGGCAGCAGCAGCGCCTGTGCATCGCTCGTGGCATTGCCATCCGCCCGGAAGTTCTGCTGCTGGACGAGCCTTGCTCGGCGCTGGACCCTATTTCTACCGGTCGCATTGAAGAGTTGATCACCGAACTGAAGCAGGATTACACCGTAGTTATCGTGACGCACAACATGCAGCAGGCTGCACGCTGCTCCGATCACACGGCATTTATGTATCTGGGCGAACTGATAGAATTTAGCGATACTGACACGCTGTTCACCAAGCCGCACCAGAAGCAAACTGAAGACTACATTACCGGCCGCTACGGTTGAGTTGACTGGAGAATACGATGGATAACCTGAATCTGAATAAACATATCTCCGGGCAGTTTAACGCCGAGCTGGAGCATATCCGTACCCAGGTCATGACTATGGGCGGGCTGGTTGAGCAGCAGTTGATGGATGCCATCACCGCGATGCACAACCAGGACGGCGAGCTGGCGAAGCAGGTGATCGACGGTGACCAGAAGGTCAACATGATGGAAGTGTCGATTGATGAAGCCTGCGTGCGCATCATCGCCAAACGTCAGCCCACCGCCAGCGATCTGCGTCTGGTGATGGCGATCATCAAAACCATCTCAGAACTGGAACGCATTGGCGACGTGGCCGAAAAAATCAGCCGCACGGCGCTGGAAAAATTTGGTCAGAGCCATCAGCCGCTGCTGGTAAGCCTGGAGTCTTTGGGACACCATACCATCCAGATGCTGCACGACGTGCTGGATGCTTTTGCGCGAATGGATCTGTCGGCGGCGATTGAAATCTACCGGGAAGATAAAAAAGTCGACCAGGAATACGAAGGCATCGTGCGTCAGCTGATGACTTATATGATGGAAGATCCACGCACTATTCCAAGCGTGTTAACCGCACTGTTCTGCGCCCGCGCTATCGAACGTATCGGTGACCGCTGCCAGAATATTTGTGAAATTATCTTCTACTTCGTGAAGGGGCAGGATTTCCGTCACGTTGGCGGTGACGAACTCGATAAATTGTTAACAGGTGATGATAACAGTAATAATCCGACCTGACCGCCGTGACGGCGAAGCAATTACCCCGCTTTGCCGTCATTCATTGCTCAATTAAGCAAGTAAAATTAAAGATTTCCAGCAAGTCTCTCACCAGTAAATCCCTCTCCCTTAGGTAAACCTCTTTTTTTTGCACTTAAGAGGGTATTATTTGAAATCCCCTGATGAAATCGTCGAGCATTCTGTTTTCCGGAACGTATCCGGTTTGATGTTTTTCATACTAAAGGGAATGTAAATTATGAAGTTGAAGATTCTGGCATTAGCGGTCTCCGCGCTTACGGTTACCGGTGCCTGGGCGCACGGTTATATTCAGGAGCCCGCCAGCCGCGCTTATCAATGTAAACTGGGACAAAACCTTGACTGTGGCAATGTGACCTGGGAGCCACAAAGCGTTGAGCAGGGTTCCGGTTTTCCCTCCACCAAACTGCCGCTTGATGGTGAACTGGCCAGCGCAAGTATTCCTACCTTTTCTCAGCTGAATCGCCAGTCGATGGATGCCTGGGCGAAAACCCCGATTAAAGCGGGTAAGCAGAAATTTACCTGGAACCATACCGCTCCGCATAAAACGACCAGCTGGACCTATTACATTACTAAGCAGGACTGGGATGCGAACAAGCCTCTGACCAGAGGCGCTTTTGAACTGACGCCTTTCTGTACCGTGCAGGGTAATAATAAAGTGCCTGAGCATATTACTACCCAGGAGTGTAATGTTCCTGAGCGTACTGGCTATCAGGTTATTTATGGCGTCTGGCGTATTGCCGATACGGCCAACAGCTTCTACCAGGTTATTGACGTAGACTTTGGCGGTAAGGATAACGATCAAAACCAGGCGCCGGTTGAGAATGAATGGAAACAGGTCGATGGCGTTATTTACGGTAAAGATCTTAAGGTCGGTGATACGGTTTCAATTAGCTTCTTCGATAAAAATGGCGTAATTAAAGGCCTTAATTATCAGCTTTACATCAGTAATAAAGATCTGACGGACAAAAATCGCTGGTCAAAAGCCCTGGCGGAAGTTATCAACCAGCAATCTCAAGGTCTGTTCCAGGCTGGCGTGATGAACAGCACAACGAAAACAGTTGAACCGGTGTTCGGACATAACTACTTATTTATCCGAAGCGATCTGACTGCGCTGAAAAATTTCGCCCTCTCTTACAAAGAATCCCAGACTCCAGCAATTCAGGAACGTATTGCCTTAACCCATTTCAGCGCTGGAAAAATCATGGCTGGTAAATCAGAGGTGAAATTTAACGCTGATGTCTCTGGTCGTCTGAATATTGAAGCAAAAGTTTACGATAAGTCCGGACTGGCCAGGGGATATCTCAAAACTGAGGTGAACAACACAAACAGGGCGCTGAGTATCCAGCTTGAGGGCATTGATCCAGGTGATTATATCCTCAAGGTTATTGCTACGAATGCCAATGGCGATATTCTACAACCAGACAGCATTAACTTTAAGCTTGAACAAGATACGGCAGAGAATACAACTCCTGTAGTGGTTGACGATCTGAGTGTTTTTCCGGCAAATATGTCAAGCTACAAAGCTGGTACCCGCGTCATGCACCCGCGTAACTGGACGGTTTACGAATGTTTGCCTTTCCCGAACAGTGGTTACTGTAAGCAGTGGAGCAAAAGTGCCAACCAGTTTGAACCAGGCGTTGGCACCAACTGACCCTGTACACGATTC
>NZ_JRUQ01000078.1 GCF_000773975.1 Erwinia typographi | reverse complement strand
TTTAACTTGACCAGTACACCCGCAATGCAGATGCAGTGGGGAAATATCTTCAGAAACGAAAAGAGAACCCACAGTCATTCAGGCACGCTACCGCCCCAGGGTGTCACACCTGTCGTGGGGATAAATGCACCCGACGGATTTTGGGCAAAGGGAAGCCCGCCGATTTTTTCGGGTTAAAGAAAAAATCAGTGAAGAGATAAATAAAATTTTCTGCTACCGCAGCCCTGCTTATTGCAGAGAGTCAGCCAGACTTAAACGGAACATAAACAACAATCACTGCCTGAAACTACTTTTTCAGCGCGAGTCTCCTACTCCTTTTGGGTAATGTAAATTGATCTGAATCAACAAAATGGTCTACGTTCTCCTCAGGCGATTATTGGGGGTATTTTCCCCCTCCACAGTCTCCTGAGGCGATTCTCATCCATGAGGTCAGACCAGATGAAATATGATATTTATCCTCCGGTGCAGGTGATCAGGGACGAAATATTCAGCCGGAAGCTGACTGTCGGAAAAATTTCCGCTCTCACAAATCTGAGCATGGGCCGGCTGCGAAACATACTGACGGGCCGGACCGACATGACGATAAGAGAGAGGGACATCATCTGCCAAAGTCTGGGCATCTACCCCGGAGACGTTGTTCTGCAGCGCGAGGACCTGACGGACAACAAAGGCTTTATTGATGTTCGCCACTTCCCCGAACCACTCAGGGAGGCAATCAGAACGCTGATCAATGCACTTCATGACCCTAAACCGCCCAGAAGAAAGAGGAAGAAAGTCACAGCGTCGTGATTTCATAGTAATCACCGTTAATTTCGGGAACGCGCCGGAGATGATCGTGCAGACGAAGCGCGGCTTCCTCCACGCGGGAGCGATCTGCTTTGTCAGCCACTTTGGTCAGTCTTGCGCTGGCTTCAGCAGTGAGGATCACAGTGATTTTTTTGTTTCTCCCGTCGCCTTCCTGAGCAACCATCCAGTCGCCCGGAATTCTGGAGAACAGCTTAAGGTGGTCATGCAGGCGAAGCACCGCTTCCAGCTGGCGGGAGCGCTTGCCCTTTTTAGCGGCCTGAGACAGTTTCTCACTGTCGGCACAGGTAAGCGGCACACCAATAGATTTAGGGCGAATAGACCCGACTTCTGCAGTGACTTCCTGGTTCATGGAATTCCCCTGGTGTTTGAAAATGTCAGGGGTCTTTTTAAAGGAAATGAAAGGGATATCCAATTCCACAGCTGTGGAGTGTATAAATAACCATATTGACACGCTACATATTGATTATCATAACAATTGAATGATTTTGATTAAAAAACAGCCGCAAAATAAGTGTAATAATATGATATTTATCAAATAGAGTTCTGGTTTCAGCGCCAGCGTTTCAAACTACCGTTCCCCCCCCCTACAAATTTGTATAGCAATTTGCTACCATATAAGATATTACTAACGTATATCAATTTGATACCATTGAGGTGAATTTATGCAAATTTCCACACGTAAACCAACCCGGGACAAACAAATCAACGTCCGTGCAACTGATGAGGAACGGGCAGTCATTGACTATGCCGCCAGCCTGGTTAACAAAAACCGTACTGACTTTATTATTGAAAAAGCAGTACATGAGGCCCAAAACATCATCCTGGATCAACGCGTGTTCGTTCTTGACGATGAACGGTATCAGGCATTTATTGAGCAGCTGGAATCACCGGTTAAAAATGTTGAAGGTCGCCAACGTCTGATGGATGTTAAAGCGGAATGGAAATAAACGTTACAGCACCGACCTTACTTACTGACGAACATATCCTTCAGCCATTCGATTGCGGAAATGAAGTGTTAAGTAACTGGCTTTTACGTCGTGCGTTAAAAAATCAACACCTCAATGCATCACGCACATTTGTTATCTGCCTGGAGGATACTTTTCGTGTGGTGGGTTACTACTCAATTGCAACGGGCTCAATAAGTCACGTAAACCTGGGACGCAGTTTACGCCAGAATATGCCAGACCCGGTACCCGTTATCCTCCTTGGTCGCCTGGCAATTGACGTGAGTGCCCAGGGACATCGCTTCGGAAAATGGTTGCTTAATGATGCTGTGATGCGGGTTTCTAATCTTGCTGATCAGGTAGGTATTAAGGCTATTATGGTTCATGCTATTGATGACAGGGCCAGAGCATTCTATGAGTATTTTGGCTTTACACAATCCCCCGTAACATCACATACTCTATTTTACAAGATTTGAAAGAATATTCATTGGGGTAAATTTAGAGGGGAGTATAACCTCCCCATATAAAGAACATAACACCATCAAAGAATTTTAATCAATGAGCAGGCACCCACATAAGATTCAGGAATCAGATTTATCCAATTGTAAGCGTCAGCAGTTTTAAGCAATCCATTTTTATCAAAAACTCTGAGACTCATATAAACACTTCTAGTTTTCACCTGAATTGTTTTAACACTGACATTTAAATATCTGGCAATCTTACGAATTGAACACCCACATATAAGCAACCAGGCCACTTCCCACTCACCGGCTGTTAACAATGAACGAGGATCATGGTTTTTATACGTGGGTAAAAGAAAATCACAACAAGGGTTCGTACCAATTCCTGTAACGGCAGATAACCAATCCAGCTTATGATTTACTTGAGAAAGTTCAGATATTAGTACCATGACCATATCGCCCCTGGCGGAAGCAAATGGCTTAATATTAATGATAAAAGATTTAACTTTATCTTTGTCACAAAAATACCCATAAGAGAAAAGAATAATATTCTTTTCATGCATCATGGCATATGACTCGAAATCATGCATAAGGTTGATATCTCGGTCAGAAGCAACCGAGATATCTCTGTCGGCCAGCCCAATAGCTGATGACAGCTTTGGAGATAGAAATCGTGACAGGAATGTAATGCTGGCATCCATAAAACGATGGTCTGCATCTTTTATGTACCATGCATCGCAGGATTGCTTGTAAAAAAGATAAAAATCGCGGAAAAAGGCTTGAGATCTGATGTCCAGATCCATAGGATCGTGCGTAGCCATGACCATACTCTCTGTAAGTTGGTTTGTGGTTAGCTTATGTGGGGAGCCGTTAACTCCCCACATAAGCGAATTAAATTTTAATAGTTCCCCGCCGAAACGGTTTGATTAATATACCACATCTGATCAATAAATCCAGGTTTATACGTTAAAAACAAATAAATGGAAGAATATTATTTTCTCCATCTGATCTAAATTTAATATTCCATGCACAACTAAAGCAACAGATCTGGTGAAACATGAATGATACGACCTACGCGACTACACCTGAAACCATTTAAGCATCGTCATCTCCAAGAACGTTATTTACTCTTTTCTCGATTCTCTGCTTCAGATCCTCAATCAGCCCGGAGTAGTTATAACGAGAATCACTCTTAACATCCTCAAGATTGAAGATTATTCTGAGCATTTCCTGAGAAACCATCCTTGCTTTAACTGACTCCTCCAGAACCGCCTTCCTATAGAGATATTCAGAGTTTTTAGAGTTATCTTTCTCTTTATCCCGCATCATCACAACACGCAAGCCAATATCAATCAATTCCGACGTAACGCTGGAGATATTGGCCTCTGAAGATGACGCCCCCTCTGCCTGCCTTTCATCGACAATTCTTCTTATTTCATCAATTGCTTTTTGTGAAAGGTAAATATGTTGTCGTGGCATGTCGCATTACTCCTTAGCACTCGCCTGAACCCACATTTGTGGGTGATGAGTGGAAATAATACAGCCCACTTTTAGCCCACACAATAGAATAACCAGTCTGTGTTATTGATAATAATCAATGAAAATTCATAATGTTAAATTATCACCCACAATCAGCCCACAAAAAGACTGAATCGATCTAACAAATTGAATTTAATGAATATCACACATAACACACACAATCAGCCCATCAACAACCCACACATAGCCCACATACATGGGCTGCATTTAATGGTAAATGTCATAATGCACAAAACATAACTACATAAGATTATGATTTATAGTAAAATTCCTGCAAAATGAAATTTTGCGTAGGGTGTGAGAAAGAAACTACCGGGGAAGCATATTAGTACAGGCATCCATAGAGTAATTCTTGGCCATATTTGGCTTGCCTGAGATCAGGTAAAAATGCGATCATCAGGGCATCAAAATCACGTCACAGGGAACTAATAGTGAAAAAACTCTTTCTGGCTGTATTAATCCTGTCAGCTGCTCAGAATGTTAATGCTGATTGTTTTGATATGGCAGGTAGAGACTATCGCATAGCCCCTGATCTTCTAAGAGCAATTTCCTGGAATGAATCGAACTTCCGCACAGACGTTAAAGGTCACAATCCTGTTTCGGGATTTGGCTCCGGACTTATGCAGGTGGACTCCCAGCACTTTAACGAACTGGCTCGTTATGGAATAAAACCTGAGCACCTTATTTCCGACCCATGCATGAATATCTACACCGGGGCTTACTATCTTGCAATTGCATTCAAAAAGTGGGGAGTCAACTGGCAGGCCGTGGGGGCGTATAATGCAGGTTTCCGGAAAACAGAAGAACAGGCGCAGAGAAGATATGTCTATGCCAGAAAAATTGAGGCAACATACCGGGCGATAAAGAAGAATAAAGACTCAGGGCAGACTCTCTCAAAACAATAAAAAAGACCTCGTATTGAGGTCTTTTTTCCATCTTGTCTTTAACCCGTCAATCAATAGCCCGGTAAATTAAATAAGCTTCAGGGTGTTTTATGATACTGATGTAGTCTTTCAGTGCATCCTGACGTGCGACGAGGTGCTTACAAACTTTCGAATATTCAGGACCCATATCTGCAACCTGCCAGGACAACCAGTTCATGATCATCAGTGTAGCAATAATTCCGGCAGCATCGGCACTGACATCTGCTTCAAAGTAATTACCAGGAATAACCATGTTATAGTGCTGTTCACCTTCCGGTGCGATATATCCGGTTTGCGTCGTGGTGAATCTGACACAGTTCGGAGCCACGTTTCCGCCGGTGCCCTGCGGAATAATCCAGTAACTCCAGAAACCACCATCATAATCTGAATGCTGACGTAACCAGCTGGCAATCATATTATCAGCAGAAGGCGTAAAAAAGAGCGCAGGAATAAAATCAAGTCGTTCACCGCCATCTGTAACACAATAGCGCTGGCGTTCATCGACTTTAAATTGTTCGGCTGATTCACGAGTGGCGGCTTTGACGTTTACTGTGTGCATTCGGGTTTTCTCCTCATTGGGTTATTACATCGTTCGACTTCATCACTGAGCGGCGAAGGGCAATGAGCAGCTGACAGGGAGGAAATAAAGGGGCGCGCAGCGTTTATATACCCCTTTATTTCCTTTCTGGCTGATGCTAAAAGCAGCCCTCCGCGAATTGATGAAATCAGGCGATAAACACACCAGGAGAATGCACACATCCCGTAACGGAAAATCGTCGCAAGACGAATTTCCGTTACGGCCATCAGAGTGGCGGTAATTTATTACCGCCACGGTGAAAGCGGCGCATCTTTTCAGGATGCAGCAAGCGTGAATTTTGATTTGCGTCAGGATGGACGCCCGAAGGGCAGAGACAGCTTGCTGGCTCTGTTCACGACAGCCGAGTCCCTTCAGGGACGACGCCCGGAAAAGAAACGATAATATCCATATCAGTGGCAGAATAATAAAAAGCATTGTCAGCAGGAGAATGATGAATATTAAGCCAACAGCAAAACAACCGTGAAATCAGATAACCACGCGCCGGAATAATGCAGGCAGCGCGTCAGCGTAGCCTGCTTATTCTGCGCCGCAGGCGCGCGACCTTTGATGCCACGAAAGGCAGGATAATCCCCTGCCCTTCAGGCTGGCTATGCGGCTTTATTCAGCCCTCGCAAAAATTCGCGCATGGCACTCACCCGGCGCTGATCTTCCAGGCGTTTTTCAAAGTTGTTGATATAGTACACGGGCGTATAGCGAACCCTGTTAAGCTGCATTGTGAGCGTATTGCCCGTCACCACCTCGGCAGGAATACCCAGCAGGGAAAGCTGAATAAACGCCATATCGGCCGCAACAGGATCGATATCGATGCAGCTACCGAACATATGCTCAGACGGGTTATAGCCCGCCTCCAGCAGATATTCCGCATACGCCACAATCATACCCGCCGCACCGCTTGCCGGATCGCTGACGGTCACGAATCCCTCACGGCGTATCGTTTCGTCGACGTCCGGCATCAGCAGCCTCGCCAGCAGTGACTGGACGTGATACGGCGTGAAATACTGCCCGTTCCGGTCGTCGCCCAGCCCAAGCTCCATGAAGATCGCGCCGAGAAAGTCGTGAAATTTCGCCTCCAGCGCACAGACCATCAGGCAGAAAAGCGTATGCAGATTGCTGATATCGCTCTCGCTGTACTTCGAACAGATTTCACGGCTATGCTCAATGTTCTCCGGCGTTCTTATCCGCGCCATATCCAGCTCGCTTGCGGCCAGCGTGATGAAGTCGCTGAACACCTCCCAGCGGCGCAAATTTCGGGCGGTGTCCATAAACACGCTGACAAACTGGCGGCGGGCTTCGTCAGTAGTCATCATCCGTTGCGGTATCGTCGGCGCGTTCACGGCAGGCAATACGGGTTTAGCGGGTGTTACTGGTGCGGCCTCTTTCGCCTGGTCAAAAAAGCTGGCAAAACTGAGTTGAGACATAGTTCCTCCTTAAATGCCGCCCCGTAAGGAGCGGCTCAGTTATCAGTTAAATGCCCGCTTCAGTTCGAGCGTGCGTAACACCTGCCCCCACTCGCTCACTCTCATGGCAGGAATACGAACGGCGCGCCCCTTCTTCCGGCAGTGCGCTATATGACGGCCCAGCGCCAGCATTTCGGCGCTGATTTCGTCACGGTCGATATCACTGCGTTTAATACGCACCTGTTTTTTTACGGATGCGTTTTCCGCCTCAGGCATCTGGACATACAGGGCGGTCGGTGTAACAATCGAAACTTCACTGAATTGCATTGGTTTGTTCCTTTTGGTGAAGGCCGGATTCATCGTTCCCAGGCGAATAAATCCGGCGTGTTAAGGCAGGCGAAAGCCTGCTTTTCTCAATTCTGGCGCTGCATTTCCTCCTTAACGCGGGCCAGGATCTCCGCGTGGTCAAGGTTGCTGTAGTCACGCATGCGGTAATAACAGATACCGATCCGCGCGTAGATTTCAGTCACGTTGCCGCAGACCATTTCCGCCAGCATGAAGGTTTCACACTCGCCGCTCTCACTGCTGCGCCAGTTCATCGGGTACATCAGCCCCAGCGCGTCATGAAAGGCGTGAACGTCGATTTCAGCGGGCGCTTTCACCGCCTCCTTCTCACGACTCAGCCAGTACGCATGCTCTGCCTCAGCGGTGGCCTGCATCCCCAGCATGGCGGAGGATTCGGTCAGGTGTAATTGCATGGAGTTCTCCTTTTTGGTTGATGGCGACATGCCCTGCCGCCGTGGGTGATGCTGATTAACAGGCTTCCAGGCGCAACATGGCCTGAGCAAAATGAATGTTGTTGCAAAGGTCTTTACGCGCGATGTCCCACGCCTCACGCTCGATAACGCCGTATAAGCGGATGGCATGATCTTTAGCCTGCAACCACGGCTGCACGACATGAAACGACACCAGCGGATTTGAACGTTCCCAGCACAGCACGCCTTCCTTGTGAACGTTGTCGCTCATCAGGGAGAGAAGACGCAGGATTTCCTCAGCCTCATTTTTCTGGCTCAACTGGAGATTCCACACGCCGCAAAGCTCGATCAGATATGACTTTTGCTCTGCGATAACGCAGGCCAGACGCGCTTTTGGGTCTGAACCCCATCTTTCGGAAGATTCTTTGGTGGCGGTTTTGACGTTGACGTTCTGTGTGTTCATCCTGCTTTTCCTCTTGTCTGGTGGTTAATCCATCTCTCGGTGAGTTCCCTGGCGGCAAAGGGCAAAGGAGCAACGGCGGGGCGGCAGGAGAAGGGCGGAGACAAAAGTTTTTGCGGTCCTTCGCAAAAAGTTTTGGCGGAGTTCATTTCACCCTTCGGATGACGACACGACGGTGCTACGACAAGCCCTGCGCCCGGGGACTTAACGGGAGAGGGCTCGCCAGAGGTATGGGAAGAGGATGAACACACCCGACACGGCGGAACGGCGTGGCGTCAGAGGACTGTCGGCAGTTTTACCGCCGACAGGGTGAAGCGGCGCGTCCGTTTACGGACGCAGCAAGCGCAGGGGTTGACGTTGCGTCAGGATGGACGCCCGGAGGGCAGAGACAGCCGTGTCCCGTCAGGGACGACGCCCGTGTATTGCCGTATCGGTGATGCCAGCCAGTTAATTAACCAGACCATCACCATCACCATCACCATCACCATCACCATGCTGACAGCGGAGGGCAAGACATCAAGATATCAGACTCATCGGGGCGACTTCCCCCGAAAATAGTCAGGCCGTGCCGTCAGTTCCCGCTCAATCAGCTCATCAGCAAACAGCGGCGCGATCCTGTTAACACGACTCGCCAGATTCCGCCGACGCGTGGCCGCCTTTCGCTCGTCGCTCCAGCGTATGACGGGCCGTTCGCACAGAAAATCCACGCAGACCGCATATCCGGCTCCCGCCACCCACCTTGACATCACGGACTCAGGGGCGGGCTTTCCTGCCTCCACCACTTCTGACGCCAGTTCAGGTTCACCGGGACAGGGACCGGGACGCTTCCAGCGCAGCGAGTAACGCCACTTCATGTCCGGCCCCGCGCTGTCAGCTTGTTGGGTACCATCCAGCGCTCCAGTTGCCGGACCGATTCCGGACTTTCCCTTGCCAGCGCATCCGTTTCAGCCATCACCGTCCAGAAAGGCTGGCTCTCCATCGTCCAGCGTTCCATTGGCTCCAGTGACGGGAAACGCTCGCTCCAGCGCCAGAACATCTCCTCCAGATCGTACTGGCGCAGTTCAGTCCCCGACCAGCGCGCGCTCCAGCTGCTGACAGTTTCCGGCGTATGGAATGCCAGCTCAATCTCCGCCTGCCCCGCCAGCGCCTGGTACGCCCGCTCACGCTGGCACTGTTGTTTGTGGCGCTGGCGGGTGTATTTTTCATCCCGCAGGGCGTCCTGACAGCGAACCCGCCCGGTCTGCTGAAAGGCCAACTCAGGAAAGAGGCGCTGACCCGCACCGACAGGAAGCGGCAGCCAGCAACACGTCCCGCGACTTTCAATCAGGGCATCGATGGCACTGAGCCAGCTGTCCCTGCTGCCCCGCAGCTCCCGCGCCGTCAGCACCGGCGCAAAATGATGGATTTCCCTGACAGTGATGCGCGTGCTGCCCGTGAGCCGCCGGAAAAAGGCGCTGGCATACGGGTACGTAGTGGACACCGCGCCGCGCGACCGCCGGCGCTCAACCTCAGCGATGGCCTCCATCGCGGCGCGTCCCTCAGGGCTGAAGGGAACGAGGGAGAGATGTGAGGGGATCATGCCGCGCCCTCCGCTGCCAGAATGCTGATGATGCTGGCCTGACTGTATCCGTCCGCATCGAGACGCGCCGTCAGGCTGACGGTGTGGCTGACAAGCTCCGGCTGGTAGCCGCTCAGGGTACGAATGACGGAGAACGGGCGACCGCTGGCGGGAACGAACACCACCATCCACGCCGGACTGATGGCGCCGGGACTGCACACCGCAATATGGTAATTGCCGTGCGGGGGCGTAAAGCGTATCTGCACGGGAAAGAACCCGCCGAACTCGCTGCGGTACTCGCCGTTCATGTCCCAGTTTTCAGGGCAGGACAGGTCACGCATAACGGCGTGGGTCAGTTCGCGGCGGTAGTCTTCGCCGCTGTCGCGCCAGTCCTCCATCTCGTCAGGGGACAGGGTATTCAGTACATCGGGTGTAAAAACAGTGCGCATGGTCATATCCTTATCGCCGCCCCACTCACTCAGGGCGGCGCTCCGTTATCAGGCGGCGTGTGCCGTGTTGGTGGTGTCGTTGTCAGTGCTGTCGGTATCTGAAACAGCGTCGTCAGCATCGGCCTTACCCGCTGGCTCAGGCCCTTTCAGCCAGGCCGGAACCCAGCGGGTGTGCTGCATAAAGTGCTCCGCATGCGCTGCTGCATCGCCCTTCTTCATCTTCTCCGCGTCACCCGCCGCGCCCGTCAGACCCGCCTCTTTCAGGGCGGCGACAATCTGAGGATGTTTCAGGCTGCCGAAGTAGTTGTCCTTCGTCGGCTGCCACCAGTCGCGCAGGTGGAACCCGATTGCCGCCTCGACCGTATCGAGGGTACTGCGGGAGGTGTGCCCCATATCGCGGGTCTGTACCCCGTCAACGGAACAGGCCGTGCAAAAGGCCATCAGCGACATCAACACCCCGCCGTCAAGGGCAAAGAAGGTGGTGAAGTCCTTCTCCCACCCTTCCGGCAGCAGGGCTTTCAGCCTTGCCCGTTCGGTCATCAGGATGTCAAACGCCGCGCCATCCTTACCGGACGGGGCGTTCTCCGTCAGGCTGCCGTGAGACACGGTGAGGCTGATACGGAACGGGTGCGTCGTGGTCAGACAGCCTGAAAATACGCAGGTACACATGCGCCAGACCATCAGCGCCACTGCCTTTTCGGGCTGCTGCATCAGCGCCGCCTGTACTGCCAGCGTACGCTCAGAGGTCATTTTCGTGAGCAGCGGAACGCTGATCCCCTCTGCGGCGTCGGGCTGGCGCGAGGTGAACGGCACCGTTACGCTGCCGGATTCGGTTTCTTCCGGCATATCCGCTTTCAGGCGCACACCGCGCTGCACATACACCTGCCCTTCGTACAGGCTGACCATCACTCCCGCGCCTGACTTCATGTCGTCAGTCCACGCGCTGGCTTCTGCCGCCTCCTGAATGGCGAGGATGTCCGCTTCGATCGCATCTGACTCGTCGCAAACGCTGTCATATGTGTCGTACTGCTCCCGCAGCGCATCAAGACGCTGCTGCTGCTCAGGGGTGTACACCGTATCGGGTTCAACAGGCTGCACGAACTCCTTACCGTCTTCGCCGTGGTACCAGATGCGGGCTGCGCGTCCGCGACTCCATGCCCAGCCCTCTCGCTGCTGAATATCCAGGGCGATACGCTCCAGCTTCTCCTGTACCAGACGCTCAACCAGCACGCTGTCTGCCGTGCCATCGCCCTCGTCATGGCTGAACAGATCTTCACGGACATACCCCCCTGCCGCCTCGTACGCTTCGCGCCCGATAAACCGGAATCTGGTGTTGTCGGTGCGCATCTCGGTTTCGGTAATGGCGCGTTTAATCAGGTGTGCGGGCGCGTTCGACCAGCTGGCTTTCACGCTTTCGAATACCTCAACCTGACGGGCAGGATCGTCCTCGAGACAGAGCGCCTGACACTGCTCAACCGTCAGTTCGTCCTGCGCGAGCTTCTCCATCAGTGATGGAGCGAGGTTTGCCAGCTTCAGCATGCGTTGTACGTGGCGGGAACCGAAACCGAGGGCGTCGCCAATCTGAGAGGGGGTTTTGCCCTGCTCTGCCAGCGTACGGAAACCTGCGATCTGCTCGGTGGGATGCATGGCGGCGCGCTGCTCGTTCTCAGCGATGGAGGCAAGGGCTGCAATGTCGTCTGAGACGCGTTTCACCATGACGGTATGATCGGCCGCAAGACGGTCTTCCTGCGCCAGCAGATTCAGGGCGGTCAGTCGGCGGCCACCTGCGGCCACGCCGGATTGTCCGTCCGCGAGGGTGTGGACAATCAGGTTCTGCAGCAGTCCGAGCGCCTCAATGGAGTCAGCCAGACCGCGAACGCTGTCCACGGAATACGGGATGGTGCGCACGTTCAGCGGGGATTTTACGAGTGCAGACAGCGGAACATACTCAATGGCGGCAGCCTCAAGGGCGGTTTTCAGGGCTTTTTCCTGCGCCTTCGTGATTTTTTTGCTGCTCGCTTTTTGGGGAGCTTTTGCTTTAACATCGGTTACTGACATAGTTAATACCTCGAGTGTCTGTTGATGATTGTCCGGCCCTGCGGAGAGTCCGACTCCGGCAGGGCACATCTTTCTTACTGCGACTTGCGGATACCATAGTCCGCGATATAACGGTTGAGCCAGTACGTGCCGCCCGGCTCAAAGTTCCATGTGCGCCAGACCATTTCACCGTCCTTACGGACAACCAGGCGAAAATGCGCCCCCTGATCGTCCTCTATCGCCACGTTGGTGTACTGTGCTGCAACAGCCTCAGCCTGTTCGCGGGTAAAGGTGTCGTCGGGTAAAACTGCCAGCGCCTCGCTCATGTTGTTCCTCCTTCTGAACCTGCTTTGCTTTTAAAAAACCCTCACCCGTTGAGTTGCCGGGGCCGCAGTTTTGACGTTTGCGGGGACCTGCTGAACGCCCCGCTGGTTGTTACCTTCACCCGTTTGAGAGCCGTTCGCCGCAGGGGCGTAAACCAGCGCGGGCGATGGCAGATGTCCGGGGCGCGGTTTACCGCGTGCCATTTACCCTGGACAGCTGACAGCGACTGTGCCTGTCTCAGCCCCGGCGAAAGGACTCAAAAGGGTGAAAAAACCAGGCAGGGAATGAGCAGGAACCCGCCGCAACGACGGAACGCGCGGGCGCGAAACGGCGTTGCCCCGAAGAGGCCCGGCAGCATTACCGCCGGGCTGGTGAGAGCGGCGCATCCGTAGACGGATGCCGCAAGCGTGATGTTAAACCTGCGACAGTGCGATGGAAGCCCGACAGGGCGGAGACGGTTTGCCGGCTCCGTTTACGACAGCGCCGGTTCCCGCCAGGGAAGTCGCCCACTGACCGACACGACGGGAAGAAAGACCGACAGCACAGCGATCTCAGACAACACACCATCGGGTGTGGCCACCAACGCCAAAATTATCGACAGGGCAGAAATATCATCAGCAGACTGTGGCACTCCGTGATTCAGAACCAGGTACTGCAGCAGATACGGGCGGAGCAGTGCGGCGCCGGAGGCGCGGCATTCTCCGCCGGCAGGCAGAGCCTGCCGGGGTTTGTGCGCGGGCTGACAGGCGGCTGAACCGCCTGCCGGGGATTAATCAGTTGCTGAAGACATAGCCGTCATGGAACACATAGCCGCAGCTGAACAGGTCACGCGCATAATCTTCAAAATCGAAGTAGCAGCGCAGCGTCTCCGGCACCTCATTGAGCAGGCCGTTATCCTCAACCATCTCCTGAGCATAGTCTTCTTCGCTTTCCGCCTCGCCGCAGTACGCATCATCAAACATGTCATAGTCACACTCGCCGGTATACTCCGCCCAGGCGATAAAAGCGGCTTCCCTGCCCTCTTCTTCGGCGCGTTTGTAAGCGGCGATAAAATCCCAGTCAATGGAACATTCAGAGACGAACGGCGACGGAATACCTTCATGGTCCTGAAACATAAATTCCGCATCCCATTCATCAGCATGCAGCACCTGACAGGCCGCGTAAAAATCCGCCCTGCCGTCGAATTCCGTCAGGTCAAACCATTTTCCGTAGATGCTGCCGCAGTTATATTTATGGTATGTGCCAACGTAGACAGCAGGTGTGGTGGTCATAGTGCTCACAGAAAATCCTCCGTGGTCGATGTCGTCTGAGTTCCGGCTTACGCCGTGCCGACACGACAGCCGGGCGAAAAGCGGAGAATGCAGGGGCGTCACCGAAGCCGCAGCGCAGTAAAAAAGCGGGAGCTGGCTGAACGGTGTGACGGCGAAAACTGAGCCGGAAAACAACGGGAAGACGGCGGAGAATGCCTTTGAAATAAACTGCGACCGGGTGAAGGTGACGGCGTTTACGCTTCCCTTGCATTCGCAGCGGCCCGGCTAAAGTAGAGGCACGGCGTTAGCCGCAGGCCGCACGGGACGTTACTCTCCGCGAAACCGGAACACCGTGGAGGCTGAGCCGATGATGCGGAGCGCCCACGCGACCTCCTTATTGGCATGGTGTAAAAGCCCGCCGGGCGGCGGGCTGATCCTATGCCGCAAGCTGCTTTTCCAGCCAGGCCACATCACCCAGCGCGTCGTTCACGGACGGGAAACTGTGACGGGCCAGCTCCCACGCCTGAGCATCATCAGCGGACAGCGCCCGGCGTGTGGTTTCGGTAATACGGGCCAGCAGGTCAGAGGGCACCGATACCATCCGGGTTTCTGCCCGCAATCCGGCCAGCATCTTCCGTACCGTTGCACCTGACACCCCTTCATCGATGTGATCGCCCAGCCCGATATTGCCGATGGCGCATAAAATCGCGTCAGCCTCATGTTCCGTCATGGTTTCAACCGCCGTCACGTCCTCCCGGGTCCAGACCAGCAGGGCAAGTTTTTCATCGCGGCCAAAGGCACGTTTCATCAGCTGATTAAGCTCTTTACGGGTTCAGTACATCATTTTTAACTCCGGTTTATGACGGGCGGACCAGCCGCCCGGGGTAAGTCAGTCTCTGAAAGCCGCGTCCAGGTCCAGGACCTCGCGGTATGCTGCCAGATACAGGGCGTTGATCCGGCAGAGCGTCTGCCGTGCAAGGCGCTCAGTGAGCGGATCGGCGTCGTAGCGGTACTGCGACTCAAGACGGTTCAGCTCGGTACGCAGGTCGCACATGCTGTTTGCCAGCGCCGCCACGTCGGCGCGAAGCGCTTCAAATCCGGCATAGTTCATCACGCGGCCTCCGGATAATCGTCATTGGCGGCCGGTTGCTGCATTGAGCGAAGTACGGTGGCCAGCCGTTTCTGCCCGGCCAGGTGATACTGCGGCATCAGCTCGATCCCGATATAGCGGCGGCCTGCCTGAAGCGCCGCCACACAGGTGGAGCCGGAACCCGCAAACGGGTCAAGAATGATGGCGCCGGGATGCGTGAAGGACTCAATCAGCGGTTGCAGGCTGGTAACGGGTTTCTCGGTCGGATGGTGGCGGTTGCCGGAATATTTCCAGCCCAGCACGTCCGGCAGCGGGTTTTGTGGCAGAGCCGGGCGCCCTTTTGCCAGAATATAGGCGCATTCATGGCGGTAGCCTACATAAGCGGCCTTCGATGTGTAGGTTTTGGTAAACACCAGGTGGCCGACAACGCTGAACCCGGCATTTTTCCAGGCCGCCATAAAGCGATCGACGCGGTTCCAGCCGTAGAAGCTCACCATCAGCGCGTCTTTTTTCAGCACGCGGTACATCTCATGGCAGGCGGGCTGGAGCCATTCATCCGTGCGATCGCCGGCGATGGTGCGGCCGGAGCGGTCGCGAAAACCGACAAGATAAGGGGGATCGGTGACGATGAGATCGACAACATTCTCCGGGAAGCCGGACATAATCTGGACGCAGTTACCCAGGATAAAACGGGACATGGCAGTACTCCTCACGGTTACAGGGGGCATCCAGGAGGGCGTCTCCCCGACGCCCGTTCCCTGCTGCCCGGGGCCTGTACGCCGCGCCCTGTAACGGGTCAGGCCGACCGTGGAATACCGCAGCCGCCAGGTAGTTATGGCGGTGAGGATATGCCGCGAAAGCGGCTTGAAGGGCGTTCATCAGAAAGGCGAGTGGCTGGCGTAAAATCGCAACGACGACGGACAGGAGCGGTAAACACGCCCGTCCCGTGACCACAGGGCGAGGCACACTGGCACCGGGCAGTAGACGGTTCCGCGCAGCGGCATGAATGAGGAGCGCAGCGACATCAATATCGGGTTTAAGCCCTGTTCAGGTCTTTCCACAGTATGATGGGATTACTCTGTGGATAGTTTGCTGACACCAGACAGAGTTGTCAGCGCGATATAGCGACAACTGATGGGTGTGCTGGACAAGATGAGCAATTCAGGGTTGGGCACACTTTGTGTTTTCGGGGTAGGGAATCAACCAGGAATGGCAAATGAAGAGGAGGATGCTTAGCCCCGCATATACAACGAAGTGGGCAAAATTGGCGACAGCTAAAATTTGAACCAATATCTACCTAAGAAAATCAGTATTTCACTGGCTGAAATTGTGGGACTTTCAGTATGAAAGAAACCTAAAAATCAGCCTAATTTCATACCATTACAGGAAGTTTTTCGCGGGACACCTTAAGGAAAAAGGAGCCGATATTATGCGCTCCTTAATTAGCAACTTATTCCACATCAGGTATTTCATTCATGATTTTCTTTATCGCATCATCAATCGCTGACTGAACTGCTGGAGAAATACGGGAAAACTCGTATACAACCAATCTCTTCTTTTGATCAGTCTTTTTCTTTGCATACTGTCGACGATCGGAGAACTCACGAAGCTTTACAGTCTCAACTTGCTTAACCGGTGTGGGTTTTAAATTTTTACTTTTATCCCTAATTATCGCAAGGATTTTTCGCTTATCCGTACCAGCGGTCTCGCTCTCTGCAATCTGCAACCGCACCTGTTCCATTAATTCCCTAACAGCAACACCTTTGCTTTTCGCATCTTCTGCAATCTGTAGAAGCAGCTGATAATCAGCCAGGGATATATCATTGATAACGGGGAATACGGAGATCATTTCATCTGGAACTGAAGCTGCTTGGAATGCCCGTGTTACTTTAGCTGGGGAGATGTTTTCCGCTTTCGCTATCTCATCTTTAGTCATGCCGTTGCCATACATTACTTCAAAACGCTTACCAAGTTCACGCAAGCTATGTTCTCGTGCAGTCTGTATGTCAGTGGCAAGCTGCCGTGCGTCCGCCAGACTGATTTCATCTTTCGTGACCAGAATATCGAACTTCGCTTGGCTAAAGATACAAGCAGCGCGTCGACGCGTACCATCCAGAATCTCGATGCGTCCGTTAATCTCCCGACCTATCGCCGGGAAGAACTGCTGCAATTTGATGGTGCGTAAGATATCACTTACTGAATCTGGCGTCAGCATGGACTGGTCGCGACCATTAACGCTTGGATCCACGAAGGTACGAGATTCAATCTCGCCGCTCAGTAGAACTGTATAAACGAATTTAGCCTGTCCGCCTGATTTAAGAGTAAAGATTTTAGAGCCATCATTACCTTCAAGCATACGAGCAAACTCGGAGGTGCTGTTACCCAGAACGCGCCCACGTGCAACTATTTTCTTCATACGGAGGTACCTCTTATGAACTCAATCCGATCAAAAACAGCTTTAGTGAAACGTTCGGCCTCGGTACGCGCCTTCTTCAAGGCCTCGGCACTACCAGGGTACGACATAGGGTTGGCACTAATAATGGTGTCGAATGATTCGCCGCAGCGCTCAAAGCCATCCAAGCGAGGAAGTGATGAATCCAAAATATTGCTGGCATAAACCTCTCTGGCGAGACTGTGTGACGTTTCATGGTCGCGTTTTCCAGTCATTTTGGACATAAAGCCAATGCTGGCGCTCAGGCGCGGCTCTACGCCTTCCTCTTCCAACTGCTCCAGCATTTCAGGTAGGCGAGTGAGATACTTCAAAGTTGAGTGGAAATCTACCTGTGCAGGTGGGGTAGGGGTCAGAAGCAAGTCGCTGGCAGCCAAACCATTCAGCAGAAACGGATCAAGATGCGGGCCAGTATCGATGAAAATGAAATCGTAATAATTAGCTACGCGCTCAATAATTTTCTTACGCAGGACTTCTGAGGGCTTAATCCCCGGAAGGTGTTCTTTCACCAATTCATCCCACTGGCTAGCAACAAAACCATCGTCGATAGAAGCAGGGATAACGTCCACGCCGGGAATTATAGTTCGGCGGATGACGCTCTTACGCAATGCATCCGAATCCAAGTCATTCAACATGGCCTGAGCTGCCGTTTCAAGCACAGAACCAATGCTGTGAGTATGGTCAAGGAACATAGTGCTGGATGCCTGGGGATCCAAGTCAATAACTAAGATACGCAAATCGTGACGTAGCAAATCCTGATGTACCCGCAGCGCATGCGCCAAAGTTACAGTGCTCACAGTCTTTGATACGCCCCCCTTGAGATTAACGACAAAAATGACGTAGGGGTCTTTATGTATGTCTCGGTATTTTGGGATCTTGCGGTGGTTATAAATATCAATAACGTTTTGAATCGTTAATGCATACTGCTCAACATTCCCTATCTGCTTCTTATTGAATTCATACCCACGTTCATCCATTTCTTTCATTGATTGCTCAACGATACGACGGCTCAGCTTCGGTAGCTTCGCAACAGCATTGCGAGTATAAGTTTGATGATAATCGGTCAGATTAAACTCTTTCCGCTGTTCCTCAATATCCCGGCTCATAACTTGGAGTAAAGCATTTGCTCTCAATGCTATTGTGCCAACACCACCGTAATCTCGTTTCATCATTATTCCTCATATAGGGACTCCTTGCCTCAACAGTCAACAGGCACCTAAATCGCAATCAATTGTACACAATAACCAACAACGTACAACAAAAACACGTCTGACATAAAAAAATTGTACATTCGAATCCATTCTGTTACAAAATCGAAAGGATGTAACACCATAAAATACCTTTAGGGTATACCCTTATGATAGCAGCACAAGCAGATGCAAACATGGTATCACTGGACTTCATTCAGATAATTTGATAGTTAACACTCTCATCTTTTAATTGCTATTGAGATTTAAACACATGGCTCTCGTGGGTTACGCTCGTGTATCGACGACCGATCAGGATCTGGCGCACCAGATCGCGGTTTTGACTGCCACTGGCTGTCGTAAAATTTTCGCTGAAAAAATAACCGGCACAAAAAAGGAAGGGCGTCAGGCGCTCGATGAATGTCTGGATTACTTACGGGAGGGAGATACGCTGGTGATCACCCGTATTGACCGCCTGTCACGAAGCCTTCGGGACCTGCAAAACCTGGTACACGAGCTTGAAGGGCAAAATATCAGACTCAGGGCCACTGAGCAGGCCATTGATACGTCCTCCGCTTCTGGCAAGGCTTTTCTGGATATGCTGGGCGTCTTCGCCGAATTCGAAACCCGCCTGCGTCAGGAACGGCAGCGTGAGGGGATTATCCGGGCGAAAGCCAGAGGCGCATATAAAGGAAGAAAACCCACCGCCCAGGCAAAAACGCAGCAGGTCATTGAGCTCACCATGGCCGGGATAACCCGCGAAGCAGTTGCCGGCCAGCTGGGCATAGGCAAGGCCAGCGTCTACCGGATACTGAAAGCCTGGCGACAGCAACATCCCGGTGTCATCCTGCCCGGGGAGAGGGTTAAGCCCCGTAACAGTGATGTTGATGAAGCCTCCGGGCGTGCTACGATAGCATCATGAAAACAACGACTACGCCCCACGACGCCCTGTTCAAACAGTTTCTGACCCACACGGAAACTGCCCGTGACTTCCTGCAGCAGCACCTGCCGGCGACCCTGCTGCAAAGCTGTGATCTGGCCACGTTAAGGCTGGAGTCCGGAAACTTTGTTGAGGAGGATCTCCGCGCCTATTATTCAGATGTCCTGTATTCACTTAAAACGGGGGAGGGCGACGGGTACGTTTATTGCCTGATTGAGCACCAGAGCTCGCCCGACAGGCACATGGCATTTCGCCTGATGCGCTATGCCATTGCAGCCATGCAAAGACACCTTGACGGGGGTAACGACCGGCTCCCTCTGGTTGTTCCGCTGCTCTTTTACCATGGTCAGGTCACGCCTTATCCATATTCCATGCGCTGGCTGGATGAGTTTGGCGATCCTGCACTGGCCGGTCAACTTTATACCGGCGATTTTCCACTGGTCGATATTACCGTCATTCCGGATGACGAAATCATGCAGCACCGCCGCATTGCCATTCTGGAGCTGTTGCAAAAACACGTCCGGCAACGTGATCTGGCAGAACTGACGGAACAGCTGGTCACCCTGTTGCTGGCCGGATACACTACTGATGAGCAGCTGGTATCACTGATGAATTACATGCTGCAGGTTGGTGACACCGCCACGCCGGAATCCTTTATCCGCGAGCTGGCACGCCGTGCACCACAGCACGAGGAGGTTCTTATGACTATTGCACAAAAACTGGAACAAAAAGGCCGGCTGGAAGGTATCCAGCTCGGCGAAGCCAAAGGGCGTCAGGAAGGACGGCAGGAAGGAATGCTTGAAGGCAAACTTCAGGTTGCCCGTACCATGCTGCAGAACGGCATCGATCGCCGCTCGGTAATGCAAATGACCGGACTGTCCGACGATGACCTGGCGCAAATTCACCATTAATCTCCCTGTCCGGCAGGGCAGGCCGGTAAAAGGAAACAGGGAAACGCAGCCCCGGGCGACGTCTGCCGGCAGGCTGCAGCAGGGACAGGCCCGGCTCGCCTCCGTCCCGTTAACAGGAGGCAGCCTCGGTGGCCGGACACAAAAACAGCAAATCTTATCCCGCAGGCGGCACCGGCATATCCCCGGAGGCCGGAAGCCTCACGCAGCTACCGCTTCACCTCACCGCCATTCTCTGCCTGCTGGCCCTGCAGGATGACCTGTCCAGAACCGCCCTGCTGGACGGCCTGAATCAGCTGGAAATCAGCCCGGCTGCCCACCGCCGCATGAAGCCCGACGAGATGGCTGAGGCCCTGAAAGTCCTGGCGGCCCGGGGATGGCTGCAGGCAGCGGACAACCGCTGGCGCCTGACGCCCGGCCGCGAGAATGCGGTTTATCTTTATATGGTGACGCATCCGTCAGCCTGGGGCGGCGACCGGTCACGCCCGGGATAGACCCTGTACACGATTC
>NZ_JRUQ01000077.1 GCF_000773975.1 Erwinia typographi | reverse complement strand
GCAATCCTGGTTGTTGCCGCCACTGACGGCCCAATGCCGCAGACCCGTGAGCACATCCTGCTGGGTCGCCAGGTTGGCGTTCCTTTCATCATCGTGTTCATGAACAAATGTGACATGGTTGATGACGAAGAGCTGCTGGAGCTGGTTGAGATGGAAGTGCGTGAACTTCTGTCTGCCTACGACTTCCCTGGTGATGACCTGCCAATCGTTCGTGGTTCTGCGCTGAAAGCGCTGCAGGGCGAAGCCGAGTGGGAAGAGAAAATCATCGAGCTGGCCGGTCACCTGGATAACTACATCCCAGAGCCAGAGCGCGCCATTGACAAGCCGTTCCTGCTGCCAATCGAAGACGTTTTCTCTATCTCTGGCCGTGGTACCGTTGTTACCGGTCGTGTAGAGCGCGGCGTGATCAAAGTCGGTGAAGAAGTTGAGATCGTTGGTATTAAAGATACCGCTAAGTCAACCTGTACCGGCGTTGAAATGTTCCGTAAGCTGCTGGACGAAGGTCGTGCGGGCGAAAACTGTGGTGTTCTTCTGCGTGGCATCAAACGTGAAGACATCCAGCGTGGTCAGGTTCTGGCTAAGCCAGGCTCGATCAAGCCACACACTAAATTTGAGTCAGAAGTTTATATTCTGTCCAAAGACGAAGGCGGCCGTCATACTCCGTTCTTCAAAGGCTACCGTCCACAGTTCTACTTCCGTACTACTGACGTGACCGGAACCATCGAACTGCCGGAAGGCGTTGAAATGGTAATGCCAGGTGACAACATTCAGATGATTGTTACCCTGATCCACCCAATCGCGATGGATGACGGTCTGCGTTTCGCTATCCGTGAAGGCGGCCGTACTGTTGGTGCGGGCGTTGTTGCTAAAGTTATCGCTTAATCGCGGATAATATTTGACGCAACGCACAGGAAAAGGGCATCATTTGATGCCCTTTTTGCACGCTGTAACATAGAACCTGGCTCATCAGTGATTTTCAACCATAATCATTGCTGAGGCAGGCTCTGTAGCACGGCGTTATATGCCGAGTTTCGCCTGACAGCCTCATTCGGTTTGGTTGCCTCGTTTTCCGGGGCAAAACAGTTTCTGATTTATTGTGGCAGGTTGGTTTATGAGTGCTAATACCGAAGCTCAAGGGAGCGGGCGAAGCCTGGAAACGGTAAAGTGGTTAGTTGTTGTGCTGCTGCTGATCGCGGCTATCGTAGGCAACTACTACTACCGTGAAGTCACGCTGCCGCTGCGCGCGCTGGCCGTCGTTATCCTGATCGCAGCAGCAGGTGGCATCGCGCTGCTGACGACGAAAGGTAAGGCGACACTGGCGTTTGCCCGTGAAGCGCGCACCGAAGTTCGCAAGGTCATTTGGCCGACTCGTCAGGAAACGTTGCATACCACGTTAATCGTTGCCGCGGTAACTGCCGTGATGTCACTGATTTTGTGGGGACTGGATGGTATTCTGGTCCGTCTGGTATCGTTTATCACTGGCCTGAGGTTCTGAGATGTCTGAAGCTCCAAAAAAGCGCTGGTACGTCGTTCAGGCGTTTTCCGGTTTTGAAGGCCGTGTAGCCCAATCGCTGCGCGAGCATATCAAGTTACATAACATGGAAGAGCTGTTTGGCGACGTCATGGTGCCAACCGAAGAAGTGGTTGAGATCCGTGGCGGTCAGCGCCGTAAAAGCGAGCGCAAGTTCTTCCCTGGCTATGTTCTGGTCCAAATGGTCATGAATGACGCAAGCTGGCATCTGGTGCGCAGCGTACCGCGCGTTATGGGATTCATTGGTGGTACTTCCGATCGTCCGGCACCTATTAGCGACAAAGAAGTCGACGCGATCATGAACCGCCTGCAGTCTGCGGGTGATAAGCCACGTCCGAAAACCCTGTTTGAGCCAGGTGAACTGGTTCGCGTTAGCGATGGTCCGTTTGCTGACTTTAACGGCGTGGTTGAAGAAGTGGATTATGAAAAAAGCCGCCTGAAAGTGTCGGTGTCAATCTTTGGGCGTGCTACGCCGGTTGAGCTGGACTTTGGCCAGGTTGAGAAAGGCTGATTGTTACCGTCCGTGAGGTCAGAGCAGGGTAACATGGCTGCTGCATAGAAAAAGATCTCCGTACGAGAATATCAGTTGCGAGGGGCGCGAAATTGCAATACAATTTCGCGCCTTTTGTTTTTATGCGCTGTGTTCAGCGTGTGAATATTAATCACGGGGAGCTCTTTACGGAGCGTCTGAACCCAATAGAGGAATTATCATGGCTAAGAAAGTACAAGCCTACGTCAAGTTGCAGGTTGCAGCCGGTATGGCAAACCCAAGTCCACCGGTCGGTCCGGCTCTGGGCCAGCAGGGTGTTAACATCATGGAATTCTGTAAAGCGTTTAACGCCAAAACAGAATCCCTGGAAAAAGGCCTGCCTACTCCAGTAGTGATTACCGTTTACTCTGACCGTTCTTTCACCTTCGTTACCAAAACGCCTCCAGCACCAATCCTGCTGAAGAAAGCGGCTGGTATCAAGTCTGGTTCCGGCAAGCCGAACAAAGACAAAGTTGGTAAAGTAACGCGTGCTCAGGTACGTGAAATCGCAGAAACCAAAGCTGCGGACATGACTGGTGCTGATATTGAAGCGATGGCTCGCTCAATTGAAGGTACTGCTCGTTCCATGGGCCTGGTAGTAGAGGACTAAGAAATGGCTAAGCTGACCAAGCGCATGAGCGCGATCCGCGACAAAGTTGATTCAACAAAACAGTATGACATCAACGAAGCTGTTGCTCTGCTGAAAGAACTGGCGACTGCCAAGTTTGTTGAAAGCGTTGACGTAGCGGTAAACCTGGGCATCGATGCTCGTAAATCTGACCAGAACGTTCGCGGTGCAACTGTACTGCCACACGGTACTGGCCGTTCCGTTCGCGTTGCCGTATTTACCCAGGGCGCAAACGCCGAAGCGGCTAAAGCTGCAGGCGCTGAGCTGGTAGGTATGGAAGATCTGGCTGACCAGATCAAAAAAGGCGAAATGAACTTCGACGTAGTTATCGCATCTCCAGATGCAATGCGCGTTGTTGGCCAGCTGGGCCAGGTTCTGGGCCCACGCGGTCTGATGCCAAACCCTAAAGTAGGTACCGTAACCCCTAACGTTGCTGAAGCGGTTAAGAACGCTAAAGCGGGTCAGGTTCGTTACCGTAACGACAAAAACGGCATCATCCATACCACTATCGGTAAGGTTGATTTCGACGCAGATAAACTGAAAGAAAACCTGGAATCCCTGCTGGTTGCGCTGAAAAAAGCAAAACCATCTCAGGCGAAAGGCGTTTTCATCAAGAAAGTTAGCATCTCCACCACTATGGGTGCAGGTGTTGCGGTTGATCAGGCTGGCCTGAACGCTGCTGCTAACTAATCTGCTTTACGCGGGCGAAAGTTTCCTCTAGAATCTTACGCCCGTTGTTCTGTAATTATACAGAACCCGTATTCAAGGCATTTGAACTGAGACAGGGCGAGTGAAGCGCCAGCAGCATAGCTCGCTATGCGGCCGGTGTGCGCGAACGCAGCCAGCACGGCATCAGTTCGAATGACGTAGAAGCGAAAGAATTTTCGGTTGGAGCCTGGCCTTATCCAGGCCTCCGTCCAAGACCGCAGGTGTGAGACCGCAAGGTCACGCTTAATTTCCTGCGTAGACGGTGACAGAACCTGAAGAATATTTTTATAGTCTTTGCTGGATTCTGCTCACCGTGTTAAGCGCCTGCCTCAGGCAACTGGGGTCAGGTGAAGTGAGTTCCGGAGAAATTCATCTCCGGCCAAAATCCAGGAGCAAAAGCTAATGGCATTAAATCTTCAAGACAAACAAGCGATTGTTGCTGAAGTCAGCGAAGTAGCCAAAGGCGCGCTGTCTGCGGTAGTTGCGGATTCTCGCGGCGTGACCGTAGACAAAATGACTGAACTGCGTAAAGCAGGTCGTGAAGCTGGCGTTTACATGCGTGTTGTTCGTAACACCCTGCTGCGCCGCGTAGTTGAAGGAACTCAGTTTGAGATCCTGAAAGACACGTTTGTTGGTCCGACCCTGATTGCATACTCTATGGAACACCCGGGCGCTGCTGCTCGTCTGTTCAAAGAGTTCGCGAAAGCGAATGCAAAATTTGAGGTCAAAGCTGCGGCCTTTGAAGGTGAGCTGATCAGTGCGGCCAATCTTGACCGTCTGGCAACTCTGCCGACTTATGAAGAAGCGCTGGCACGTCTGATGTCGACCATGAAAGAAGCCGCTGCAGGCAAACTGGTCCGCACTCTGGCAGCCGTCCGCGACGCCAAAGAAGCTGCTTAATCGCACTTTTTTGACCGTTGCACTTTAAAGCACAAACTATTTCTGATTCACAGGAACAATTGTTATGTCTATCACTAAAGATCAAATTCTGGAAGCAGTAGCGGCTATGTCTGTCATGGACGTTGTTGAGCTGGTTTCCGCTATGGAAGAAAAATTCGGCGTTTCTGCTGCTGCCGCTGTAGCTGTAGCTGCTGGTCCAGCTGAAGCTGCTGAAGAAAAAACTGAGTTCGACGTGGTACTGAAAGCTATCGGCGCTAACAAAGTTGCCGTTATCAAAGCAGTACGCGGCGCAACTGGTCTGGGCCTGAAAGAAGCTAAAGACCTGGTTGAGTCTGCACCTGCTGCCCTGAAAGAAGGCATCAGCAAAGACGACGCAGAAGCACTGAAGAAAGCACTGGAAGAAGCTGGCGCAGAAGTTGAAGTTAAATAAGCCAACCTTTCAGGTTGCAGCCTAATCCTTTTAGGCTGACGGCTGGTGACTTTTTGGTCACCAGCCTTTTTGCGCTCTAAAGCGTCAATGACGTTTCACACTGTTTAGTCATTGATTTGCTTAATATCTTTCTCTATCGACGACTTAATATATTGCCTCCACTGCTGAGGTTCCTCCGCATAGCCCTGGCAACGAAATGATTTAAGAGTGATAGAAAGAGGTATTACGGAAGGGGAGTCTTCTTTCCGCGCCACAAAATAGTGTTGCATGAACTGTCCCCCTGGACGGACAGCGAGGTTCTACTTTTCAGCGAGCTGAGGAACCCTATGGTTTACTCCTATACCGAGAAAAAACGTATTCGTAAGGATTTTGGAAAGCGCCCCCAGGTGCTGGACATCCCTTATCTCCTTTCTATCCAGCTTGACTCGTTCCAGAAGTTCATCGAGCAGGATCCGGAAGGTCAACATGGTCTGGAAGCGGCATTCCGTTCCGTATTTCCTATCCAAAGCTATAGCGGTAACTCTGAGCTGCAGTACGTCAGCTACCGTTTAGGCGAACCCGTATTTGATGTTAAAGAGTGTCAGATTCGTGGCGTCACTTTCTCTGCTCCTCTGCGCGTAAAATTGCGCCTGGTGATCTACGAGCGCGAAGCGCCGGAAGGCACCGTTAAGGACATCAAAGAGCAAGAAGTTTACATGGGTGAAATTCCACTCATGACCGATAACGGTACCTTTGTCATCAACGGTACAGAACGCGTTATCGTTTCTCAGCTGCATCGTAGTCCTGGCGTTTTCTTCGACAGCGACAAGGGTAAAACCCACTCATCGGGTAAAGTGCTTTATAACGCACGCATTATTCCTTACCGCGGTTCATGGTTGGACTTTGAGTTCGATCCGAAAGACAACCTGTTCGTTCGTATTGACCGTCGCCGCAAGCTGCCTGCGACCATCATTCTGCGTGCGCTGAACTACACCACTGAACAGATCCTTGACCTGTTCTTTGAAAAAGTCGTGTATGAAATCCGCGACAACAAGCTGCAAATGGAGCTTATTCCAGAGCGCCTGCGCGGTGAGACTGCCTCTTTCGATATCGAATCCAACGGAACGGTATACGTTGAGAAAGGCCGTCGCATCACTGCACGTCATATCCGTCAGCTTGAAAAAGATGGCGTTGAACACATTGAAGTTCCCGTTGAATACATTGCCGGCAAGGTAGTAGGTAAAGACTACATTGACGAAAGCACCGGTGAGCTGATCGTTGCGGCGAACATGGAACTGTCGATGGACCTGCTGGCGAAACTTAGCCAGTCCGGCCACAAGCGCATCGAAACGCTGTTCACCAACGACCTGGATCACGGTGCGTATATCTCCGAAACCGTCCGCGTCGACCCAACCAGCGATCGCCTGAGCGCCCTGGTTGAGATCTACCGCATGATGCGCCCTGGTGAGCCACCAACGCGCGAAGCGGCTGAAAACCTGTTCGAAAACCTGTTCTTCTCCGAAGACCGCTACGATCTTTCCGCGGTTGGCCGTATGAAGTTCAACCGTTCTCTGCTGCGTGACGAGATCGAAGGTTCCGGTATCCTGAGCAAAGACGACATCATCGAAGTGATGCGTAAGCTGATCGGAATCCGTAACGGCATTGGCGAAGTGGATGATATCGATCACCTCGGCAACCGTCGCATCCGTTCCGTTGGCGAAATGGCGGAAAACCAGTTCCGCGTAGGTCTGGTGCGCGTTGAGCGCGCGGTGAAAGAGCGTCTGTCTCTGGGCGATCTGGATACCCTGATGCCACAGGATATGATCAACGCCAAGCCGATTTCAGCAGCCGTGAAAGAGTTCTTTGGTTCCAGTCAGCTGTCACAGTTTATGGACCAGAACAACCCGCTGTCTGAGATTACGCACAAGCGTCGTATCTCTGCTCTGGGCCCGGGCGGTCTGACGCGTGAGCGTGCAGGCTTTGAAGTTCGAGACGTTCACCCGACGCATTACGGTCGCGTGTGCCCAATCGAAACGCCTGAAGGTCCAAACATCGGTCTGATTAACTCCCTGTCAGTGTACGCACAGACTAACGAGTACGGTTTCCTGGAAACCCCATACCGTCGCGTTCGCGAAGGCGTGGTGACCGACGAAATTCATTACCTCTCTGCAATCGAAGAGGGTAACTACGTTATCGCTCAGGCGAACACCAACCTCGATGACGAAGGTCACTTCGTAGACGATCTGGTGACCTGCCGTAGCAAAGGCGAATCGAGCCTGTTCAGCCGCGATCAGGTTGACTACATGGACGTTTCCACCCAGCAGGTGGTTTCTGTCGGTGCGTCACTGATCCCGTTCCTGGAGCACGATGACGCCAACCGCGCATTGATGGGTGCAAACATGCAACGTCAGGCGGTCCCAACTCTGCGCGCTGATAAGCCGCTGGTTGGCACCGGTATGGAGCGCGCGGTAGCGGTAGACTCCGGCGTAACTGCCGTAGCGAAACGTGGTGGTACCGTTCAGTACGTGGATGCATCCCGTATCGTTATCAAAGTTAACGAAGACGAAATGTACCCGGGCGAAGCCGGTATCGACATTTACAACCTGACCAAATACACCCGTTCTAACCAGAACACCTGCATCAACCAGATGCCTTGCGTGAACCTGGGTGAACCAATTGAACGTGGTGACGTGCTGGCTGACGGTCCTTCAACGGATCTCGGCGAACTGGCGCTGGGTCAGAACATGCGCGTCGCGTTCATGCCGTGGAACGGCTACAACTTCGAAGACTCCATCTTAGTCTCCGAGCGCGTGGTACAGGAAGATCGCTTCACCACCATCCACATTCAGGAACTGGCGTGCGTGTCTCGTGACACCAAGCTGGGGCCGGAAGAGATCACTGCTGACATCCCTAACGTGGGTGAAGCGGCGCTCTCTAAGCTGGATGAGTCCGGTATCGTGTATATCGGTGCGGAAGTGACCGGCGGTGACATTCTGGTTGGTAAGGTTACGCCGAAGGGTGAAACCCAGCTGACGCCAGAAGAGAAGCTGCTGCGTGCGATCTTCGGTGAGAAAGCGTCTGACGTTAAAGACTCTTCTCTGCGCGTACCAAACGGCGTGTCCGGTACGGTTATTGACGTGCAGGTCTTCACCCGCGATGGCGTGGAAAAAGACAAGCGCGCGCTGGAAATCGAAGAGATGCAGCTGAAGCAGGCGAAGAAGGACCTGTCTGAAGAACTGCAAATCCTCGAAGCAGGCCTGTTCAGCCGCATCAACTACCTGCTGATTGCCGGTGGCGTTGAAGCGGAAAAACTGGAGAAGCTGCCGCGCGAGCGCTGGTTGGAACTCGGTCTGACCGACGAAGACAAGCAAAACCAGCTGGAACAGCTGGCAGAGCAGTACGACGAGCTGAAGCACGAGTTTGAGAAAAAACTCGAAGCGAAGCGCCGCAAAATCACTCAGGGCGATGACCTGGCGCCTGGCGTGCTGAAAATCGTGAAAGTGTATCTGGCCGTTAAGCGTCAGATTCAGCCTGGTGACAAAATGGCAGGTCGTCACGGGAACAAAGGTGTTATCTCCAAGATCAACCCGATCGAAGATATGCCATACGATGAGAACGGTACGCCGGTCGATATCGTACTGAACCCGCTGGGCGTACCTTCACGTATGAACATTGGACAGATTCTTGAAACCCACCTGGGTATGGCTGCGAAGGGCATTGGCGAGAAGATCAACGCTATGCTTAAGAAGCAGGAAGAAGTGTCCAAACTGCGTGAGTTTATTCAGCGCGCGTACGATCTGGGCACCGATGTGCGTCAGAAAGTCGACCTGAACACCTTCTCCGATGACGAAGTGCTGCGCCTGGCTGAAAACCTGAAGAAAGGGATGCCAATCGCCACGCCAGTGTTTGACGGCGCGAAAGAAAGCGAAATCAAAGAGCTGCTGCAGCTCGGCGGCCTGCCTTCTTCCGGTCAGATCACGCTGTTTGATGGCCGTACCGGCGAGCAGTTCGAGCGTCAGGT
This sequence comes from Erwinia typographi, assembly GCF_000773975.1. Classification (GTDB taxonomy): domain Bacteria; phylum Pseudomonadota; class Gammaproteobacteria; order Enterobacterales; family Enterobacteriaceae; genus Erwinia; species Erwinia typographi. The sequence goes on along the minus strand of NZ_JRUQ01000077.1, from coordinate 22,309 downwards.
TACCGTTGGCTACATGTACATGCTGAAACTCAACCACTTAGTGGATGACAAGATGCATGCACGTTCTACCGGCTCTTACAGCCTCGTTACTCAGCAACCGCTGGGTGGTAAGGCGCAGTTCGGTGGACAGCGCTTCGGTGAGATGGAAGTGTGGGCGCTGGAAGCCTACGGCGCCGCCTATACCCTGCAGGAAATGCTGACCGTGAAGTCTGATGACGTGAACGGCCGTACCAAGATGTATAAAAACATCGTTGACGGCAACCATCAGATGGAACCGGGCATGCCGGAATCCTTCAACGTACTGTTGAAAGAGATCCGCTCGCTGGGTATTAACATCGAGCTGGAAGACGAGTAAGCACTCGAATTTGTACTGGTTACAGCACGCCCGTCTGGGCGTGCTGAGAAGTCTCACTCCGACGGGAGCTAATCCGTGAAAGACTTACTTAAGTTTCTGAAAGCGCAAACTAAGACCGAAGAGTTTGATGCGATCAAAATTGCTCTGGCTTCGCCAGACATGATCCGTTCCTGGTCTTTTGGTGAAGTTAAAAAGCCAGAAACCATTAACTACCGTACGTTCAAACCAGAACGTGACGGGCTTTTCTGTGCGCGAATCTTCGGGCCAGTGAAGGACTATGAGTGCTTGTGCGGTAAGTACAAGCGTCTGAAGCACCGCGGCGTGATCTGTGAGAAGTGTGGCGTTGAAGTCACGCAGACTAAAGTTCGCCGTGAGCGCATGGGCCACATTGAGCTGGCTTCGCCTACTGCGCACATCTGGTTCCTGAAATCGCTGCCATCCCGCATCGGTTTGCTGCTGGATATGCCGCTGCGTGACATTGAGCGCGTGCTGTATTTCGAATCTTATGTCGTTGTTGAAGGCGGCATGACCAACCTTGAGCGTCGTCAGATCCTGACCGAAGAGCAGTATCTGGACGCGCTGGAAGAATTTGGTGACGAGTTCGACGCGAAAATGGGTGCGGAAGCTATCCAGGCCCTGTTGAAAAACATGGATTTGGAGCAGGAGTGCGAGCAGCTGCGTGAAGAGCTGAACGAAACTAACTCTGAAACCAAGCGCAAAAAACTGACCAAGCGTATCAAGCTGCTGGAAGCGTTCGTTCAGTCAGGCAACAAGCCTGAGTGGATGATCCTGACCGTGCTGCCTGTACTGCCACCGGATCTGCGTCCGCTGGTGCCGCTGGACGGCGGTCGTTTCGCTACGTCGGATCTGAACGATCTGTACCGTCGCGTGATCAACCGTAACAACCGTCTGAAGCGCCTGCTGGATCTGGCTGCGCCAGATATCATCGTACGTAACGAAAAGCGTATGCTGCAGGAAGCGGTCGATGCGCTGCTGGATAACGGCCGTCGCGGTCGTGCCATCACCGGCTCGAACAAGCGTCCTCTGAAATCTTTGGCCGATATGATCAAAGGTAAGCAGGGTCGTTTCCGTCAGAACTTGCTGGGTAAACGCGTCGACTACTCCGGTCGTTCCGTTATCACCGTGGGTCCATACCTGCGTCTGCACCAGTGTGGTCTGCCGAAAAAAATGGCGCTGGAGCTGTTCAAACCGTTCATCTACGGCAAGCTGGAACTGCGTGGTCTTGCTACCACCATCAAAGCTGCCAAGAAAATGGTTGAGCGTGAAGAAGCTGTCGTTTGGGATATCCTGGACGAAGTGATCCGCGAACACCCGGTACTGCTGAACCGCGCGCCAACGCTGCACCGTCTGGGCATCCAGGCGTTTGAGCCAGTGCTGATCGAAGGTAAAGCTATCCAGCTGCACCCGCTGGTCTGTGCGGCCTATAACGCCGACTTCGATGGTGACCAGATGGCTGTTCACGTCCCGCTGACGCTGGAAGCCCAGCTGGAAGCGCGTGCGCTGATGATGTCTACCAACAACATCCTGTCGCCTGCTAACGGTGAGCCAATCATCGTTCCTTCTCAGGACGTTGTACTGGGTCTGTATTACATGACCCGCGACTGTGTTAACGCCAAAGGCGAAGGCATGGTGCTGACTGGCCCTAAAGAAGCGGAGCGTATTTACCGCGCCGGTCTGGCCTCTCTGCACGCTCGCGTGAAAGTGCGTATCACCGAGCACGAGAAGAACGAGCAGGATGAGTGGGTTGCTAAAACCAGCCTCATCGACACCACCATTGGTCGCGCCATCCTGTGGATGATCGTGCCTAAAGGTCTGCCGTACTCTATCGTCAACCAGGCGCTGGGCAAGAAAGCTATCTCCAGGATGCTGAACACCTGTTACCGCATCCTGGGCTTGAAGCCAACCGTTATCTTTGCAGACCAGACCATGTACACCGGTTTTGCCTACGCAGCGCGCTCTGGTGCGTCTGTAGGTATCGACGATATGGTTATCCCGGCTAAGAAAGTGGAAATCATCACCGAAGCAGAAGCGGAAGTGGCTGAGATTCAGGAGCAGTTCCAGTCTGGTCTGGTTACCGCTGGCGAACGCTACAACAAAGTGATCGATATCTGGGCTGCGGCCAACGAACGCGTTGCTAAAGCGATGATGGAAAACCTTTCTACCGAAGTGGTTATCAACCGCGACGGTGAAGAAGAGCGTCAGGTTTCCTTCAACAGCATCTTTATGATGGCTGACTCCGGTGCTCGTGGTTCGGCTGCACAGATTCGTCAGCTGGCCGGTATGCGTGGTCTGATGGCTAAGCCAGATGGATCAATCATCGAGACGCCAATTACCGCGAACTTCCGTGAAGGTCTGAACGTACTCCAGTACTTCATCTCGACTCACGGCGCGCGTAAAGGCCTTGCGGATACCGCTCTGAAAACCGCGAACTCCGGTTACCTGACTCGTCGTCTGGTCGACGTGGCGCAGGATCTGGTGGTGACCGAGGACGACTGTGGTACCCACGAAGGTATCATGATGACCCCGGTTATCGAGGGTGGCGATGTTAAAGAGCCGCTGCGCGAGCGCGTTCTGGGTCGTGTGACCGCAGAAGACGTGCTGAAGCCGGGCACTGCCGACATTCTGCTGCCGCGCAACACCCTGCTGCACGAACAGCAGTGTGATCTGTTGGAAGAGCATTCCGTTGACAGCCTGAAAGTTCGCTCCGTTGTAGGTTGTGAAACCGACTTCGGCGTGTGCGCCCACTGTTATGGACGCGATCTGGCGCGTGGTCACATCATCAACAAAGGTGAGGCCATCGGCGTTATTGCAGCACAGTCCATCGGTGAGCCGGGTACTCAGCTGACGATGCGTACGTTCCACATCGGTGGTGCGGCATCTCGTGCGGCTGCCGAATCCAGCATCCAGGTGAAAAACAAAGGGACGCTGAAGCTGATCAATGCCAAGTCGGTAACCAACTCCGCTGGCAAGCTGGTGATCACCTCGCGTAACGTTGAACTGAAAATGATCGACGAATTTGGTCGTACCAAAGAGAGCTATAAAGTTCCTTACGGTTCAACCATGGCGAAAGGCGACGGCGAGCAGGTTGCAGCGGGCGAAACCGTAGCAAACTGGGACCCGCATACCATGCCGGTCATTACCGAAGTGAGCGGCTTCATTCGCTTCACTGATATGATCGACGGCCAGACCATTACCCGTCAGACGGATGACCTTACCGGTCTTTCCTCTCTGGTGATCCTGGACAGTGCTGAACGTACTTCCGGCGGTAAAGATCTGCGTCCAGCGCTGAAAATTGTTGATGCCAACGGCAACGATGTGATGATCCCAGGCTCCGATATGCCTGCTCAGTACTTCCTGCCTGGTAAAGCAATCGTCCAGCTGGAAGACGGTATCAAGATCAGTTCTGGTGATACCCTGGCGCGTGTGCCGCAGGAATCTGGCGGTACCAAGGACATCACCGGTGGTCTGCCACGCGTTGCTGACCTGTTCGAAGCCCGTCGTCCGAAAGAGCCGGCCATTCTGGCTGAAATCAGCGGCATCATTTCCTTCGGTAAAGAAACCAAAGGGAAACGTCGTCTGGTGATCACCCCGATTGATGGCAGCGATCATTACGAAGAGATGATTCCGAAATGGCGTCAGCTGAACGTGTTCGAAGGTGAGCGTGTTGAGCGTGGTGACGTGGTTTCCGATGGCCCTGAGTCTCCACATGACATTCTGCGTCTGCGTGGCGTTCATGCGGTGACCCGTTACATCACTAACGAAGTGCAGGAAGTTTACCGTCTGCAGGGCGTTAAGATTAACGATAAGCACATCGAAGTCATCGTTCGTCAGATGTTGCGTAAAGCAACCATTGCAAGTTCAGGTAGCTCCGAATTCCTGGACGGTGAGCAGGTTGAATTCTCACGTATTAAAATTTCGAATCGTGAGCTGGAAGCCAACGGCAAAATCGCAGCGACCTACGTGCGCGATCTGCTGGGTATCACCAAAGCATCGCTGGCGACCGAGTCGTTCATCTCTGCCGCTTCGTTCCAGGAAACAACGCGCGTACTGACCGAAGCAGCCGTTGCGGGCAAACGCGACGAACTGCGCGGCCTGAAAGAGAACGTCATCGTGGGCCGTCTGATCCCAGCCGGTACCGGTTACGCTTATCACCAGGATCGTATGCGCCGCAGAGCCGCAGGCGAAGCGCCAGTTGTTCCACAGGTGACGGCGGACGAAGCGTCTGCCAGCCTGGCAGAACTGCTGAACGCTGGTCTGGGCGGCAAAGACGATTAATCGTCTCTGACCTGCTGACGCTAAAAACCGCTCTTCGGAGCGGTTTTTTTATGCCTGTCATTTACGGCGACAAAAAAAGGGTGGCTGGATTGCTCCGGCCACCCAAAAAGCGGGCAGTGTCACTTCCACGCCCAACACCACATCATCTGTAACGTCTGACATCCTCACAGGTCAGCCCTATGTCTTTCAGCTGCGTTGAGCTCAGCCCTTGCAGAATTTTGCGGGTTTGCGAACGGAGTCGCCAGGCTTTCCACAGTCGGTAAGGCAGTTTAAACATCAGGTAAAACGGTGATGCAGCGAATGGCCGCGCTGCCCGGTTTTCGTTGAATTCCATGATGCTCTCCTCAGTGGGGTATGAGGCTATTTTGCGCACAATGCACATTACAATACAGATGCAAAAATCAACTTTATTTAACATACAGATTGCGAGATAGTAGCTCTGAATGGTGAAATTCAACGTAATCTGTACTGGTTTCTGCTGGAAATGAAGAGAGGGGAGGATACGATGACGCGATATCAACGCCTGGCCGGGTTACTGGCCGAACGTATTGAGCAGGGGCTTTACCAAAGCGGGGAACGTCTGCCTTCGGTCAGGATCCTCAGCACGGAGCACGGCGTGAGCATCAGTACTGTGCAGCAGGCTTACCATCTGCTTGAAGAAAGGCAGCTGATCGCGCCGCAGCCTCGCTCTGGCTATTTCGTTACGCCGCGCAAGGCTGAGCCGCCAGTACCTGCGCTCACCCGACCGGCGCAGCGTCCGGTGGAAATCACGCAGTGGGATGCCGTGCTTGAGCTACTTAACGCCCGGCAGGAGAAAGATATTCTTCAGCTCGGCAGCGGGATGCCCGACTTAAATCAGCCAACGTTGAAGCCGCTGTGGAAAATCATGAGCCGCCTGGGGCAACAGCAGGATGTACGGATGCTCAACTACGACAATATTTATGGCGTTCCGGAGCTGCGTGAACAGATTGCCCGCCTGGCAATAGATGGCGGGTGCCACCTGACGCCGGATGACATTGTGATCACCACCGGATGCCATGAGGCGCTGTCGGTCTCGATCCGCGCGATCTGCCAGCCGGGCGATATTGTGGCGGTGGAATCTCCGACCTTTCACGGCACGATGCAATCCCTGCGCGGCTTTGGCATCAAGGCTATTGAGATCCCCACCGACTCGGGAACCGGCATCAGCCTTGAGGCGCTGGAACTGGCGCTTGAGCAGTGGCCCATAAAGGCCGTGGTAGTGGTGCCAAACTGCAACAACCCACTGGGATTTATCATGCCTGAATCTCGTAAGCGCGCGCTGCTGGCGCTGGCGCAACGGTTTGATGTCGCCATCGTTGAGGACGATGTTTACGGCGAGCTGGCTTATGAGTATCCCCGGCCGGTAACCATCAAGTCTTTCGACGATGACGGCCGCGTACTGCTGTGCAGTTCGTTTTCTAAAACGGTAGCGCCAGGGCTGCGGGTGGGATGGGTCGTGCCCGGTCGCTATTTAGATCGCGTGCTGCATATGAAATATATCGTCACCGGATCGACGGCCACGCAAACCCAGATGGCCGCCGCCGAGTTTGTGCGCCAGGGGCATTACCCGGCCCACCTGCGCCGGATGCGTCAATACTACCAGCGAAATCTGGAGATTTTTACCCATTGGGTCCGGCACTTCTTCCCCTGTGGCATTTGCGTCACCCGGCCTCAGGGCGGTTTTTTGATGTGGATCGAACTGCCAGAGGCGTTTGACGCCGTGAAACTCAATAAGGCGCTTCAGGAGGCAAAACTGCAAATAGCCGTCGGATCGCTCTTCTCTGCCTCAGGTAAATACCGCAACTGCCTGCGCCTCAGCTACGCCCAGCCCTTCACCGAGAGAACGGGGAAAGCGTTGGAGATCCTGGGGGCGGCAGTGGAGCGGGCGATGGAACGCTGTGGTCTGTCTGTCCATGCCGGACCTTCCCATGAGCAGGAAGGCAGGGTCAGTGAGAGAGAGTGAGTCTGACCCTGGTTAACCGTATTGTCTGGTTAACGCTGGTACTATAGCTGGCTGAATAAGCGATGCCAGTGAAAGACTTGAACCTTGCGTGACCGCTCCAGCGACTTTTTTACCCGTTTCAGACAGGAGTAAAAAACGGCGGGCGACCTCGCGGATATTAACCGCTCCGCCAAAGAGTCGCGGGATCTTCGGTGAATCATTTTAGCCAGCGGCTATCGGCCCAGATAACGATCCCAGTCTTTCCACACCGGCTGCAAGCCAGAGCGGATTAAGGCTTCGGCTACCTGCTGAGGGCGGCGGTTATCGTGTGGGGAAAACTGTTCCAGCTCGGTTTTCCCTTCGGCGTAGCCGCCGGGCTGCGTTTTAGAAAAAGCGCTGACCGTGTTGATCGCCAGCGGCACCACGTTATCCCGGAACTGCGGAGACTCCCGCGTGGAAAGTGACTGCTCGACTTCAGGCGCAAACAGCCTGAATGCGCAAATGACCTGCACCAACTGAGCCTCACTCATAATCGAGGCGGGCTGAATGCCGCCAGCACAGGGGCGTAGCCGGGGAAAAGCCACCGAATAGCGGCTCTGCCACCAGGTTTTTTGCAGCCAGAGCAGGTGCTCCGCCATCATATAGCAATCGGTTCGCCAGCTGTCAGACAGGCCAATCAGCGTTCCCAAACCGATCTTATCGACACCCGCCCGTCCCAGCCTGTCCGGCGTTTCCAGACGGAAGAAAAAGTCCTGTTTATTTCCCTTCAGATGGTGCTGACCGTAGACCGCAGGATGATAGGTTTCCTGATAGACCAGCACACCATCCAGCCCCAGCGTCCGCAGCTCGCTGTATTCCGCTTCGCTCATCGGCTGTACTTCCATCATTAGCGAGCTGAACTGCTGGCGAATGGCGGGAAGATGCTCGCGAAAATACGCCATGCCAACTTTCGCCTGATGCTCTCCCGTGACCAGCAACAGGTTATCGAAGCCCATTGCGCGGATGGCTTCGCATTCGCGCGCTATTTCTCCGGCATCCAGCGTTTTCCGCCTGATGCGGTTACTCATCGAGAAGCCGCAGTACGTGCAGTCGTTGGCGCACAGATTCGATAAATAGAGCGGGACAAACAGATTCACCGCGTGACCAAATCGCTGGCGCGTCAACTGCTGAGCCTTTTGCGCCAGTGGTTCAAGGTAAGCCTGCGCGGCGGGTGAGAGCAGGGCCATCAGTTCTTCCCGCCCAACTTTAGCCGCGCTGAGAGCCTTTTCAACATCCGCAGCCGTTTTGCCGTGGATGCGCATACGGATATCATCCCACTCCAGCCGTTGCCACTGTGAAACAAAGCTTTTTTTCATGCCTCACCCGCCTGTAGAAACTGGGTTAACGGGCTGGTGGCCTCAGCCAGCTGATGGCGGCGGCCTAATCCGCTGCGATATGCCAGCGCACCTGCCTCAACGGCTAATTTAAACGCTCTGGCCATGTTTACCGGATGCTGGGCAGAGGCCATGGCCGTATTGACCAGCACGGCATCGGCTCCTAACTCCAGCGCTTCGCTGGCATGGCTTGGCGCGCCAATGCCTGCGTCAATCACCACCGGTACGCCAGCCTGTTCGATAATGATCGCCAGTAAATCGCGAGTTTTAAGCCCCTGATTGCTGCCAATCGGCGCGCCTAGCGGCATCACTGCGGCGCAGCCTACCTCTTCGAGGCGTTTGCAAAGCACCGGATCGGCGTGACAATAAGGCAGCACAATAAACCCTTCACGTACCAACGCCTCGGCTGCTTTCAGCGTTTCAATCGCATCGGGAAGCAGGTAACGGACGTCGGGATGGATCTCCAGTTTCAGCCAGCGGGTTCCTAACGCCTCCCGCGCCAGTCGCGCAGCGAAAATCGCCTCCTCAGCGGTTTTGGCGCCGGAGGTGTTGGGCAGCAGCTGCACGCCCAGCGCCTGGAGAGGGCGCAGAATACCGTCGTCTCCGCCGCGTAAATCCACCCGCTTCATCGCCAGCGTAACCAGCTGGCTGCCCGACGCTTTCAGGGCATCAAGCATTATCCCCGGGCTGGAAAATTTCCCTGTACCGGTAAACAGACGGGAAGAAAACGTTTTATCAGCTATCTGTAGCATATCAGCCTCCGGCGATGGCCTGGAAAATCACCAGCTCATCGCCTTCCTGTAAAGTATGAGAGGACCAGCGGTCACGGGGAATAATGTGCTGATTAACGGCCAGCGCGGTGCCGGGCTGGTGGCAGGAAAGCTGCTCCAGCAGATCGGACAGCGTTGGCGAGCCTGTCAGCGTCAGCGGGTCATCATTCACCACTATTTGCATGGTTACCCCCGCATACCGGGCATGCCTGACTGCGCTCCAGCGTAAGCGTCCGCCAGGTCTGCTGGCGGCCGTCAAAAAGCCTGAGCTTGCCATCGAGGCTGGAAAGCTGACCCGCCAGCATTTTTAAGGCTTCCAGCGCCTGCAACGTGCCCATCACGCCAACTACAGGCCCCAGCACGCCAGCAGTTCGGCAGTTGCGCTGAGGTTCGCTTTCATCCGGCCACAGACAACGATAGCAGCCGTGGGTGAAGGGGGGCGTCAGCACCAGTAGCTGCCCGCCAAAACCGACGGCGCTGGCGCTGACAAGCGGCGTAGCGTGACGCACGCAGGCAGCATTAATCGCGTGCCTGGTGATCATGTTATCGCTACAGTCCAGCACCAAATCGACCGACTGCACCGTCTCCTGGAGCGTGGCGGTCGTCATCCGGCGATCCAGGGCGATGAATTCCACCTGTGGGTTGAGCGCCTGAAGGTGCTTTTGGGCCTGCGAGACCTTGGACAGCCCGGTTTCACCGGTGCGGTATAGGATCTGGCGCTGAAGATTGCTGATGTGCACGCTGTCGTCATCGGCCAGCACCAGCTTGCCAACGCCCGCCGCGGCCAGGTAAAGTGCGGCGGGCGATCCCAGGCCGCCCAGGCCGACAACCAGCACGCTGGCGGCCTGAAGTTTCTGCTGGGCATCCAGGCCGAACTCTTCCAGCAGCAGCTGACGGCTATAGCGCATAAAATCGCTGTCACTGAGCATGGGGTTCGTCTCCTGTCCCTGCCAGCTCAAGCAGCCTGGCGGTAGCTTCCCGCCAGTCTTCGGCCTGAGTAATCGCACTGACCACGGCAATACTGCCTACGCCCGTTGCCAGCACCTGCGGGGCGCGCGCCAGGCTGATGCCGCCAATCGCCACCGTAGAAATGCCTTTGAGCCGATGGACATGGCGTTGCAGCTCCTCCAGCCCCTGAGGTAAAGAGGGCATGGCTTTCGTTTGAGTAGGGAAGATGTGCCCCAGCGCAATGTAGGAAGGCTGTTCAGCCAGCGCGCGATCCAGCTCGGCATCATCATGGGTTGAGAGACCCAGCCGCAGTCCGGCCCGGTGGATGGCGTCCAGATCGGCTACGTCCAGATCTTCCTGCCCCAGGTGCACGCCATAGGCCTGATACCTGATGGCTAAGCGCCAGTAGTCGTTAATAAACAGGCGCGCCTGGTAGCGTTTGCCCAACGCCACCGCGGCGGCGATATCCTGTTCTACCGCATCTTCGGCAAGATCCTTGATGCGCAGCTGAAGAGTGCGCACGCCAGCCTCCAGCAGGCGCTCAATCCATGCCACCGTTTCCACCACCGGGTAGAGGCCAAGCCTGGCGGGAACGCTGGGAAAAGGTGAACGGCTCATACTTTTTCCTCCTGCGTCAGCGAGTCTGCCGGATGATAAAGCTCTCCCCCTCGGGTGCGGAAGGCTGCTGACATTTCTGCCATCCCTACCTCAATCGGCTGCGCTTCTGCCTCCTGCCTGGCGGCGTACTCCCGCACTTCCTGGGTAATTTTCATTGAGCAGAATTTGGGACCGCACATCGAGCAGAAATGGGCGACCTTGCCGGATTCCTGCGGCAGCGTCTCATCGTGATAAGCCCTGGCGGTGTGCGGATCGAGCGCCAGATTGAACTGATCTTCCCAGCGGAATTCAAAACGCGCTTTTGACATCGCGTTATCCCGAATCTGCGCGCCGGGATGCCCTTTTGCCAGATCGGCAGCGTGAGCGGCAATCTTATAAGTGATGAGGCCCTGCTTGACGTCTTCTTTGTTGGGCAAGCCAAGGTGCTCTTTCGGCGTGACGTAGCAGAGCATGGCGCAGCCAAACCAGCCGATCATTGCGGCTCCGATGCCTGAGGTAAAATGGTCGTAGCCCGGCGCAATATCCGTGGTCAGTGGACCAAGCGTATAGAACGGGGCTTCATGGCAGTGTTCAAGCTGTTCGGTCATATTGCGACGGATCATCTGCATCGGGACGTGGCCCGGACCTTCAATCATCACCTGCACATCGTACTCCCAGGCGATTTTAGTCAGCTCGCCGAGGGTGCGCAGTTCGGCAAACTGCGCCTCGTCGTTAGCATCCTGAATTGAGCCAGGGCGAAGGCCGTCGCCCAGCGAAAGAGAAACATCATAGGCGGCGCACAGCTCGCAGATTTCGCGAAAGTGCTGATAGAGGAAGCTCTCTTTATGGTGCGACAGGCACCACTTCGCCATGATGGAGCCTCCGCGCGAGACGATGCCGGTCAGGCGCTTTGCCGTCATCGGCACATAGCGCAGCAGCACCCCGGCGTGGATGGTGAAATAGTCCACGCCCTGTTCAGCCTGTTCCAGCAGCGTATCGCGGAAGATTTCCCAGTTCAGATCTTCCGCCACGCCATTCACTTTTTCCAACGCCTGATAGATGGGCACCGTGCCAATGGGAACCGGGCTGTTACGCAGGATCCACTCGCGGGTCTCATGAATATTTCGCCCGGTGGAGAGATCCATCACCGTATCGGCCCCCCAGCGTGCCGACCACACCAGCTTTTCTACTTCCTCTTCAATCGACGAGCTGACGGCCGAGTTGCCGATATTGGCATTGATCTTCACCAGAAAGTTACGGCCAACGATCATCGGTTCGGATTCAGGGTGGTTAATATTAGCGGGGATAATGGCGCGTCCGGCAGCCACTTCCTGACGTACAAACTCTGGCGTAATGTTCTCAGGCAGACTGGCGCCGAAGCCGTTTCCGGGATGCTGCTGGAGCAGCACCTCGCCACGGATTCGTTCGCGCCCCATATTCTCGCGCAGGGCGATAAACTCCATCTCCGGCGTAATAACCCCAAGACGGGCATAGTGCAACTGGGTTACGCAGCGACCGGCGAGCGCTTTACGCGGGCGTGGAAGGCGATCGAAGCGCAGATGATCCAGCCCTTCATCGGCCAGCCGCTGCTGGCTGTAAGCAGAGCTGAGCCGCTCGATGTGCTGCGTGTCGCCACGTTCGGCAATCCAGCCTTCGCGCAGCCGGTTCAGCCCGCTGTGCACATCAATTTTGGCGTCAGGGTCGCCATAAGGCCCGGCGGTGTCATACACCGGCACTGGTTCATTGTCTTCAAACTGTGGGTGTTCTTTGCTGCCGCCGGTCATGGTCGGACTGAGCTGGATTTCGCGCATCGGCACGCGAATATCCTCGCGGGAGCCGTGCAGCCAGATGCGTCTGGAATTAGGGAACGCGGTTCCCTGCAAAGAGTCGATAAACTGCTGAGCTTCGGCACGCTGCTCGCGGCGGGTTGGTTTTTTTTGACTGGTAGACATAGCTCGTTCCTGAATAAATAGGGAATTTGCTTGTCTGGAGTTCGGAGGAGTAAGCGCCGGGTGTGAAAAAATACGGATCCACACCGTCACTAAATGTTTACTCTTGTTCCCTTCGCAGGTACTAACCTGATCAGGTTCCGCGGATCCCGAATAAACGGTCTCAGCCCCTAAGGGCACTCCGACAAGAAGAATTTTGCTGGACGTAGACGGCCTGCAAAACGGGGTGGTTAGCCTGTTGCCTCACCACATGTTCCCCTTGAGCATAAAGGGGCTTTTTTAAAACCACAAGGGTTTTACAATCTGCTAACGCTTATGCCGGGCGAGCCAGTGCCCCCTCATTGGCCGCGCGAGGGGTATCGGCGTTTTTCTCCAGCGCCAGCTGGATAAACTCATCTTCCAGCGTGAAACGGGCTTCCAGAGCTTCACCCACGGACGACAACGCATTCTGGAATTCAAGATAGTTGTCGTGATCGAGTGCTCTTTCGAGGTGGGTGTCGTAGACCTGCATGATCATTTCGGTGTTGGCCTGAAGAGAAGGATAGATCAGCGCGGCTTTTGCCAACTGCTCAGTGCCTTCCATTTCTTCGATAAAGCGTTCATAAATGGTGAAATGGCCGGTAGAGAGGTAATCCACCAGTCCCTGGCAGAAGCTGTCCAGCGCGTTTTCGTCAAGCGTAGTCAGCGATTCCTTGTTAGGCTTGATGCCAACCAGATGGTAATAGGTAATTAGCAGTTGCCTGCGGGCGCGAAGACAGAAGTCTACGAGGTCGCTACATCCGCCAACACGAGCGGTCAGGACATCTAACTGGTTAAGCATGAGTGACTCCGTGAGTGTTATTTTTACTGCCTGGCCCGAATTCAGAAAGTCTGTATTAGCTGAGGATGAGCAAATTTATGCAACGTGAGATTTCAAGCGTAGACGTTGGCTGGTGGGTTGTCAGCCATGAACATAAACTTTGGTTACCAAAAGGTCAATTACCGTTCGGCAGCGCGAAGGAATTTGATCTGACAGGATCGAAAGGATCACAAATTGGTGAGTGGCAGGGCGATCCTGTTTTTCTGATTTGTGACAACCGTAGCGAGCAGATGGGATCGTTACGGCAGATCCTCGACCAGGACGTCGGCCTGTTTCAACTGGCGGGAAGAGGTATTCAACTGGCAGAGTTCTTCCGTTCGCACAAATGGTGCGGCTACTGTGGACATGAAATGCATCACAGCAAAACGGAATGGGCCTGCCTGTGTCGCCACTGCCGCCAGCGCTATTATCCGCAGATTGCCCCCTGCATTATCGTGGCGATCCGCCGTGATGAAGAGATCCTGCTGGCGCAGCACACTAAGCACCGTAACGGCATTTATACCGTGCTGGCCGGATTTGTTGAGGTCGGAGAAACGTTGGAGCAAACGGTGGCTCGGGAAGTGATGGAGGAGAGCGGGCTTAAAGTCAAAAACCTGCGCTACGTCTCTTCGCAGCCCTGGCCGTTCCCCCAGTCGCTGATGATGGCCTTTATGGCAGACTATGACAGCGGCGAGATCCAGATCGACCCGAAAGAACTGCTGGATGCGGGTTGGTACCGCTATGACGCCCTGCCGCTGCTCCCTCCTGCTGGCACCGTTGCCCGCCGTTTGATTGAGGACACCGTAGCACTCTGCCGCGCAGAAGCCGGGTAGCTGGTCACTGAGGTTATGAGGGTGACTGCGGCCAACCTCGGTTCTGACGGTAATCTTGCAGGGAAAGGTCGGGGAAAGCGTTAATGAAATTACCTCGGCTTCCCTGCTTTTCTTTTTTAAATTTCTGATGATTTTCTTAAATAACGTTGGGGGATACTGACCCTCATCCTCTAATCCTGTTTAAATATGGCTGGAAATAAATTATTGTGCTTAGAGGGGTAATGTAAATTGTATTAAGGTTGTTATGACTTTTTTGCAAGAGATGAATTTTTAAGTGAAAGAGGTAGTAGCTCAAGGAAGATAATGCGATACCACCAAAAAGAACGATATTTATGGGGAGTTTGGCTGGGCTGGATTTATCTCCTGACTTCTTACGCTTTCCCTCATGCCGAATATCTTATTTTCTGCCTGAGGAGCATAACCTGTATCTATTTAGTTATCATTTTATCTACCTTCGTTAACAGGATGAACGCTGGCATGTTTAATTTCAACAAAAAAGAAAAATTTCAGGCTGTCAATGACGTCTCAAGCGTGGTGCGACAAACCGAGAACCGGGCTGTACCAGAGCAGGCAAATGACCAGAACACAGATAAAGAGACTCTCCTCTCCGCCGGTAGCAGTCTGATCGGGCAGATTATCAATGAATCCACTATCACCATTAACGGATACATTGAAGGTGAAATCGTCAGTAAGAAAACAGTACAGATCGGTAAAGAAGGAAAGGTTAACGGGAAAATATCCTCGCTGAAACTGACGGTTAATGGGGTGGTAAAGGGTTCCTGTTATGCTAAATCCGTCACCATTCTCTCCCGTGGCCGGGTAGAAGGCGATATTTACGCCGAAGAATTTTCTATCGAGAAAGGTGGGGTGTTTATTGGACAATCTCACGTAATTGAAGAAAAGAAAGACGTTGCGGAGCAAGAACAGCTGAAACGCAAAAGAACGCAGGAAATAGCTGAAGTGATTTCGATAAGTTCTGAAGAAATTACTGACAAAGCGCGAGCCGAAAAGGCGTAAAATAAGTGCATTACGTTAAATTACATCACACTGACCGGGTTTAATATCTTTCGTCCGGTTAGTGTATGCCTGTCACTTCCTCCTCTCCGATGCACCGATAACCTAAATTTTGTGATACTGAGGAACCGTCAATTCCAATGAATGTTACACTACGCAGATGCTTGTGTGCTTAGAGAGTCTTTGAAGATGAGTGAACTGAAAAACGATCGTTATTTGCGCGCCCTGCTGCGCCAGCCTGTGGATGTCACGCCGGTGTGGATGATGCGTCAGGCCGGGCGTTATTTACCGGAGTACAAAGCGACTCGCGCCGTAGCCGGCGATTTTATGTCGCTTTGCAAAAATGCCGAACTGGCCTGTGAAGTCACGCTGCAACCGCTGCGGCGCTATGCGCTGGACGCGGCGATCCTGTTCTCGGATATCCTGACCATTCCTGACGCGATGGGGCTTGGCCTCTATTTCGAAACTGGCGAGGGCCCGCGTTTCTCCTCCCCCGTCACCTGCCGCGCCGACGTTGAAAAGCTGCCGGTTCCCGACCCTGAGCAGGAGTTGGGCTACGTGATGAATGCGGTACGCACCATCCGCAAGAACCTGAACGGCGAGGTGCCGCTGATCGGCTTCTCCGGCAGTCCGTGGACGCTGGCAACCTATATGGTGGAAGGCGGCAGCAGCAAAGCCTTCACCAAATTGAAAAAGATGATGTATGCCGAGCCAGCGACCCTGCACCTGATGCTGGACAAACTGGCTGACAGCGTAACCCTTTACCTGAATGCGCAAATTCGCGCTGGCGCTCAGTCGGTGATGATTTTTGACACCTGGGGCGGCGTGCTGACGGGGCGGGATTACCTTGAGTTCTCCCTTCACTACATGCACAAAATCGTTGACGGCCTGCTGCGTGAAAACGACGGTCGCCGGGTGCCGGTCACTCTGTTTACCAAAGGTGGCGGGCAGTGGCTCGAAGCGATGGCCGCTACCGGCTGTGACGCGTTGGGTCTGGACTGGACCACCGATATTGCCGATGCGCGCCGTCGGGTGGGCGATAAGGTCGCGTTGCAGGGGAATATGGACCCTTCCATGCTCTACGCCCAGCCAGCCCGCATTGAGCAGGAGGTGGCAACCATTCTTGCCGGCTTCGGTAACGGTACCGGTCACGTTTTCAATCTGGGACATGGCATCCATCAGGACGTGCCGCCGGAACACGCTGGCGTCTTTGTCGAGGCCGTTCACCAGCTGTCACGACCTTATCATCAGGGCTAGCATGGATATTCAGGCACTAAAGCAGGAGCAGCTTGCACGCGCCGCTGAAGTGGTGCGTGAAGATGATTTTGAGGTTATGCCTCCCCGCTATATTGGCGGCGCCGATGTGGGGTTTGAGCAGGGGGGCGAGGTCACCCGCGCCGCGCTGGTCATTCTGGAGTATCCCTCGCTCCGGCTAATCGAGCATCGTGTGGCGCGCATCGCCACCACGATGCCATATATCCCCGGCTACCTTTCCTTTCGCGAATACCCTGCGCTAATGGCGGCCTGGCAGCAGCTTGAGCAGCGTCCTGACCTGCTGATGGTCGATGGACAGGGGATCGCGCACCCGCGCCGCCTGGGTGTCGCCAGCCATTTCGGCCTGCTGGTGGATGTGCCTACCCTGGGCGTGGCTAAAAGTCGCCTGTGCGGCACTTTCGAGCCGCTGGCGGATGAGCCCGGCGCCCGTCAGCCGCTGTGGGATAAAGGCGAGCAGATAGGATGGGTATTGCGCAGCAAATCGCGGTGCAACCCTCTTTTTATCTCGTCAGGCCATCGTATCAGCCATGCAACCGCGCTCGGCCTGGTGGAAAGTTGCCTGAAGGGCTATCGTCTGCCTGAGCCTACGCGCTGGGCTGATGCGGTCGCATCGCAGCGGCCTGCCTTCCTGCGCTGGCAACAGCGGGGTTAACGGTGTGAGGCGGCCCCTTTTCAGTTACACTGCATGTCGCGCACTTATGTTTAAGAGATCCCATCATGTTACGTAATCCGATCCACCTGCGGCTTGAGAAACTGGAAAGCTGGCAGCACGTTACTTTTATGGCCTGCCTGTGTGAACGCATGTATCCCAACTATTGGGCGTTTTGCCAGCAGACTGGCTTTGGTGACGGTCAGATTTACCGCCGTATTCTGGATTTGGTCTGGGAAACGCTGGTGGTGAAAGATGCCAAAGTGAATTTCGATTCCCAGTTGGAAAAGTTTGAAGAAGCGATTCCGGTTGCTGAGGATTACGATCTGTACGGCGTTTATCCGGCGATTGATGCCTGTGTGGCCCTGAGCGAACTGCTGCATTCTCGCCTGAGTGGCGAAACGCTGGCGCACGCTATTGCCGTCAGCGAAGCGTCGATTACCAGCGTGGCGATGCTGGAAATGACCCAGGCCGAACGTGAAATGACGGATGAAGAGCTAAAAGAGAATCCTGCGGTTGAAGAAGAATGGGATATTCAGTGGGAAATTTTTCGCCTGCTCAGTGCTTGCGAGGAAAGGGATCTTGACCTCATCAAAGGACTGCGATCCGACCTCCGCGAAGCAGGAATTAGTAATATCGGTATAAATTTTCAGCAATAAGACGATAAAACGTGACTTCAGACCTGATTTGTAACGCCTTAAGGCTTCACATTCGCCCCCTGTCTGGTCTACATTTGGGGGGCTGAAAAATGTGGCTATCGGTGCGTGTATGCTGGAGAGTGCCAGAATCTGGTTTTTCCCTCGCACTTGATGCTTAGCAAGCGATAAATACACTGTAAGGATAACTTATGAACAAGACTCAACTGATTGATGTAATTGCGGACAAAGCGGACCTGTCTAAGACCCAGGCTAAAGCTGCTCTGGAATCCACCCTGGCTGCGATTACTGAGTCTCTGAAAGAAGGTGATGCTGTACAACTGGTTGGTTTTGGTACTTTTAAAGTTAACCACCGTGCTGAGCGTACTGGCCGTAACCCGCAGACTGGCAAAGAAATCAAAATTGCCGCTGCTAACGTACCGGCATTTGTTTCTGGCAAGGCACTGAAAGACGCTGTTAAGTAAGCGTGTGACAGTGAAGGTTTTAAACAGGGGGGCGATAAGCCCCTTTTGTTAAGGCTCTCCGTTTCTTAAATTCTTCGCTTTGGCCACTCTGGCTGCGGCAAACCCACTCGCTATGTGTGATACTCACACCATGATACGACACACGCTGACTCTTTCTGTCTTTGCCCTGATGCTGCTGATTCTGGCAGGATGCAGCTCGCGCCCCGACGTGCCTGACTTTACCGCCAGCGGCTATCTGGCCGATCGCGGCACGGTGAGGATTTGGCGCAAGGACAATCTTCATCACTCCAGCCATCTCGTTACGGTCTATACCCCGTTCACCGGTACGACCAGCGAAACGACGGACTATGAGTGGCAGGAGGATAAGCTGGTTTCCATTGAGCGGCACAGCAAAGGCGAACAGCCGGAAGAGGTGACGCTGCGATTCGATCAGGATGGCAGCCTCAGCTTTATGCAGCGTCGACTGGAAGGGCGACGTGAGGCCCTCACGCCTGACGCTGTGGCGCTGTATCAGTTTGATGCCGGGCGCATGTTGAAAATCAGTGACGACCTGCTGAAAGGGCGCGTATGGCTTAAACAGGGGCACTGGTTGCCATCCGGTACGGTAACGCTTTGTCAGGGGGGGGAGGAAAAACCCATCTTTGACCGCTTCTTCACCGATTACATTACCCAGCATCAGCGCCAGTCTGGCAAACCGGTCAGCATTTCCTGGCTGGAGGCACCTGCGGGCACGCAGCTGATCCTGGTTTCAACTGACGATCAGTGCCTGACGGAGCCCAAATCGGATGATTTATAAACAGAAACGTGTGGCTGTCGGGCATCTCCCCTGTGAAGAGGACGGGTCGAGGCTCGCGTGCAGCGTTTTCTGGCAATAAAAAAGGACGGAGCAGGCTCCATCCTTTCTGTTTCTTCAGCTTCTCGCCTTCGAGGCGCCTTGCGCTCTTAGCGCTTATTGACGGCCAATCGCGCGGTAGCCGATATCCATACGGCAGAAGCAGCCTTCCCAGGAAATAGACTTCGCCAACTCGTAGGCTTGTTTTTGCGCGGCCGCTACGTCTTCACCCAGCGCGGTGACGCAAAGTACACGGCCGCCGTTGGTGACCACCAGATCGTCCTGCATGGTCGTTCCAGCATGGAAAACTTTGCCATCCGGCGTCTCTTCCAGCGGCAAACCGTAAATCCGGTCGCCGGTGCGGTAATCGCCAGGGTAGCCGCCTGCTGCCAGCACTACGCCAAGAGAAGGGCGAGGATCCCAGACGGAATCTTTGGTATTCAGCTTGCCATCCACCGCAGCCAGGCAAAGTTCCACCAGATCCGACTGCATACGCATCATGATCGGCTGAGTTTCCGGGTCGCCAAAGCGGCAGTTAAATTCGATTACCTTCGGCTGGCCGCTCTTGTCAATCATCAGACCGGCGTAGAGGAAACCGGTATAGACGTTACCCTCCGCTGCCATACCGCGCACGGTGGGCCAAATGACCTCATCCATCACGCGTTGGTGGATCTCATCGGTCACGACCGGTGCCGGAGAGTATGCTCCCATGCCACCAGTGTTCGGGCCGGTGTCAGCATCGCCAGCGCGTTTATGATCCTGACTGGTCGCCATCGGCAGCACGTTCTCGCCGTCTACCATCACGATAAAGCTGGCCTCTTCGCCGTCCAGGAACTCTTCCACTACGATGCGGTGTCCTGCATCGCCAAAGGCGTTGCCAGCCAGCATGTCCTGAATAGCGTCTTCCGCTTCCTGTAGCGTCATCGCAACGATTACGCCTTTACCGGCAGCCAGGCCATCGGCCTTAATGACAATCGGCGCACCCTTGCTGCGGGTATAGGCCAGCGCAGGCTCGACTTCCGTGAAGTTCTGATACTCAGCGCTAGGGATCTTATGGCGAGCCAGGAAATCCTTGGTGAAGGCTTTGGAGCCTTCAAGCTGCGCGGCAGCCTTAGTCGGGCCAAAGATCTTCAGACCTGCGTCGCGGAAAGCATCTACTACGCCAATAACTAACGGCGCTTCCGGTCCGACAATGGTCAAATCGATTTTTTCATTCTGCGCAAAGCTCAGCAGCGCAGGAATATCGGTCGCGCTGATGGCGACGTTCTGTAGAGCAGGCTCAAGCGCGGTGCCTGCGTTGCCCGGCGCAACAAAAACGGTTTCTGCCAGCGGCGACAGCGACGCTTTCCAGGCCAGCGCGTGTTCACGTCCGCCGTTACCAATCACTAAAATTTTCATTATTCAGTCTGCTCCGTAATTAATGGCGGAAATGGCGCATATCGGTGAAGATCATCGCAATGCCGTGTTCATCGGCAGCGGCAATCACCTCTTCATCACGAATAGAGCCACCCGGTTGGATCACGCAGCTCACGCCGACGGCGGCAGCGGCATCAATCCCGTCGCGGAATGGGAAGAAGGCGTCAGAGGCCATCGCGGACCCTTTCACTTCCAGCCCCTCATCACCGGCTTTAATACCGGCAATTTTCGCCGAGTACACGCGGCTCATCTGGCCAGCGCCGATGCCAATGGTCATGCTATCGCGTGAATAGACGATGGCGTTGGATTTAACGAACTTCGCTACCTTCCAGCAGAATAGCGCGTCACGCAGCTCCTGCGCGGTAGGCTGGCGCTTGCTGACTACGCGCAGCTGGCTCTCATTCACCATGCCCAGATCGCGGTCCTGGACCAGCAGGCCGCCGTTAACGCGCTTGAAATCCAGTCCGGATTGACGCGCCTGCCACTGACCACAGGTCAGCACGCGAACGTTCTGTTTGGTCCCGGTAATTTTCAGTGCGGCGTTGCTTGCTGACGGCGCGATAATCACTTCCACAAACTGGCGGCTGACGATCGCCTGAGCCGTGGCTTCGTCCAGCTCACGGTTAAAGGCAATGATGCCGCCGAACGCGGAGGTGGGGTCCGTTTTATAAGCCCGCTCGTAGGCTTCAAGAATTGAACCGCCAATGGCAACGCCGCAAGGGTTGGCATGTTTGACGATCACGCAGGCGACTTCGGTAAACTCTTTCACGCATTCCAGCGCCGCATCAGTATCAGCGATGTTGTTATAGGAAAGCGCTTTACCCTGAACCTGCTGCGCGGTGGCTACCGAGGCTTCGGTAACGTTCTCTTCTATGTAGAAGGCGGCGTCCTGATGGCTGTTCTCGCCGTAGCGCATATCCTGCTTCTTAATAAAGTTCAGGTTCAGCGTCCTTGGGAAGCGGCCAGCAGGTTCGGTGGTATTGCCATGGTAAGCAGGTACCAGGCTGCCGAAGTAGTTGGCAATCATGCTGTCGTACGCGGCGGTATGTTCGAAGGCTTTGATCGCCAGATCGAAGCGGGTATCCAGCGTCAGGGCATTCTCGTTGGCATCCAGCTCGGCAATGATCGCCTGGTAGTCGCTGCTTTTTACCACGATAGCCACGTCTTTGTGGTTCTTCGCCGCTGAGCGCACCATGGTTGGGCCGCCGATATCAATATTCTCAACCGCATCTTCCAGCGAGCAGCCTTCACGGGCAACGGTCTGGGCAAACGGGTAAAGGTTAACGACCACCATGTCGATAGGGGAGATGCCGTGCTGCTGCATAATGGCATCATCCTTGCCACGACGTCCTAAAATGCCGCCATGTACTTTCGGGTGCAGGGTTTTGACGCGTCCATCCATCATTTCCGGGAAACCGGTGTAGTCAGACACTTCGGTGACGGTGAGGCCCGCGTCTGCCAGCAGGCGCGCAGTGCCGCCGGTGGAGAGCAGTTCCACGCCGCGGCTTGATAGCGCCTGAGCGAATTCGAGGATGCCGGCTTTGTCAGAAACGCTAAGCAGCGCACGGCGTACAGGACGAGGTTGTTGCATGAGGTTTATCCCTTGGCTTTGGTTTGCATAGATAAGATCGTTACCTCAAGCTTAGCCATTTTCCTGCTCTTATTGCGTAACAGAGAAAGAGAATGGATCTGGCCTCAGGTAACGCCCTTAACAGAGGCAAATATTTTGCGGGGCATTGTAGCGAAAACGTTTGCGCGGCGCTTGCCTAATTTATCGGACGGCAGAGAATGTGGATAAGTTTGTGCATAACTGCGTATAAGCTGCCCTTTTGCTGTGGAATACAGCGAACGCGTTATTTTTCGCAATTTAGGGCTTGTCAGCCCGTGAGAACTCCCTATAATGCGCCTCCATCGACACGGAACAACGGCTTACCGGCCGCCGGGTTGAGAGGTTCAGCAGGCTGAACCGCCGGGGAAATCTTCTTAAAAAGAAGTTGACTCTGAAGGGGGAAAGCGTAATATACGCCACCTCGCAGTAAGGCCTCAGGCCCTTGCCGCACTGCTCTTTAACAATTTATCAG
>NZ_JRUQ01000076.1 GCF_000773975.1 Erwinia typographi | reverse complement strand
AGCTTACCGCCGGTCTCAACGGTCACCCCCATAAGTGTTACGCCAGCGTAAGATGAGGGCCTGGTCTTCAGGCGTCCCCGCAGCGCCTGCCAGTACATATTATCGCGTGCGTTGTTACTGCCCTGTTCATTCCGGCGGCGGCAGCGGACCTCCACTAACCCGGCGCTGGTCAGCGTGACCCGCTCGGTGAATCCAAGCCCGTTAATATTTTTCAGCGCATAGATGCCGGTAAGGCTGGTCCAGCTGGAGCCCGAGCTGTAGACGCGATACTGGATTTCCCATTCAACATGGCGTGTCTGCTTTTTACCTTTCCCGTTAAATCCACAGATGCCGCTCGGGAAAGAGAAATTGACCTCAAACATGTCACAGGTCTCATTCTCCGGGCAGGCGAGAAACGGCCCGAGCCAGGTATCATTGTCATTTATCCCGCTGGCCGAATAATCAATCATTGTTCTGGCTGAAAAGCCAGGCCAGGTGGAATCGACCGCCCCGCCAATCAGGCGCTGAACTGTCGCCGTTGCACCATCAACGGTAACAATCCGGTACTCATAACCGCGATGGGATACCGACAGGCGCTGCTGCCCGCCAGGAACGCCAGTGAATGCCGCGCCAGCTGCACTGTTATAAGCCAGCGTAACGCTGGCGGTAACCGCGGCACTGCCACCTGATGATGCCGTGCCAGTAGTGTTCGCCGGAGAGGTTCCGAAAACGGAAGCAGGGAGAGAGGTCGTGGTGATACTGCCGCCAGCATAGGGGCTGAAAGGTTCCGTTATCCTCACCGTGCCACTGATATCCTGTGCGGCCAGACCGGAACCTTCCAGCGCCTCAGTAATGGCTGCCACCAGGCCGGACATCGTCACATAGTCAGCGATCAGGGAGACGGAGTAAGTTGTGCCCTGCCAGGTCACATCAAACGTGGCGGTTGAGGTCGAGAAATCATAAGTTGACGGTGCTGCGCTGGCCTGCACGGACGCGGCACTGCCACCTGTACCGGGAACGGCTGCCTGAGATGGCGTCCAGGTAGCGATATATAACTGATAGTCAATGCTGCCGTAAGTCATGGTCACCGGCATGCCGACATAGGGATTGATTTCAGAAAGAAAGTCACTCGCCAGCACGCTGTAACCTGACGATGAGCTGACGTTAAATGTCGTCGGAGCAATGATCTCAACTGTCGCCCCTTCCACCCATGAATCCGGCAATGCTTCGTCATCTTCGTCGGTATCATCGTCATCGTCAGTATCAAGCCCGGTAAAGGACACACTGGCCCCGGACACCGTCATGCTGTCAGCAATGATGTCATCCGCTTCCGGCGCGGTCTGCGCCATATCCAGCCCTGATCCTGACGAAGTTCCGCCGACTTCAGTTGACGAAAACCAGTTTTCGCTGCGCTCATCACCGGAAACACTGGCTCCTGGCTGATACACGGTATAACTGAAACCGGGCAGCGACGACACAGGCGTATCGCCAACCCTGATATCACCATCGGTAAACGCAAATTTCCCCATCCCAATAGAGATCAGCATACTGACACGCATAATCGTTGGATCAGTGGCATCAAACCGGGTAACCGGCGATACCACGTAATCCGGGTACAGGCGCGTGCGGCCGAACACCTCACGTATCGCATCACCAAGTTTAGCGGTGTTGGCCTCTGCCGGATTAAGATCAAGGCTTTTACCAGTGGAGGATGTGTAAGAGCCAGCGTCCAGACTCGACAGCATGAAAACAGAATAGGCGGCGGCGGCCACTGCGACAGAAACGGCGACCCAGGCCGCAATCTCAAGCCCTGTGCCGTAAGGGACAGGATAGATACGCACGTCACTGACAGGCGAAATATGGCAGTCGAACCAGGCTGAAGGCGGTATATTTTTGCCGTCAACATCAATACTGATGGGATGAGTCCGGTCAGGGTGAAATTCCCTCACATTTTTTGACAGCCAGCCCTGAAGGGTTGTCTCGCCATGCTGATGAACCTCCAGTGGCTCACCCGGCAGGCGGGATGGATAGATTCTTATTGTCACCGCCAGAACTCCACTTTAACGAATCGTCGCCTGAAACGGGAAAGCGGCAGGAACGTCACATTAGTTCCCGGATTGCATTCAGCAACATGCAACAGGCCGTTAATTTCCACCACAATACCCACATGCGTAACTGCTGAGCCGGAATAACAGGCAACACCTGCCCCGGCCCCTGGATCACAGCGTTCAAGTGAAAGCATCAGTTTCCTGGCTTCCCGATCCAGTCCGTTGCCATCTTTTGTCACGCCGGAAAAATCCGGCCATTCCAGAAGTTCAAGGTCGCGGCGTATTTCGTTAACGATGCCGAAACAGTCGAGCTCCGGGTATGCGCGTCCGCCCTTCAGCCAGGTGACTGAACGGTATTTATCCGGGTTGAACACGGGAGACTCCTTAGCTGATATATCTGAGTCCGGGGTAATATGGCAGGGTGTAACGGTAGCGCGGCCACGCGGTATCGAGAATATTCATATAGCCCGCCTTTATCTGCACCTGTAATGCAGTCCATGAGCCAGATTTAACCGCCAGCGTATACGGCGTCGACGCCGGTGCTGTCAGGTCAGTGGAAATGTAGTTGCGGTACTTAAGAGTAGCGCTGCTGAGTTTGTCCAGCGCATTCCTGATAGCGGTCGACACCTCACCATCAATATTGCTGATGGCAAACTGCAAATCCTGAGTACCGTCGCTGTTTCTGGCGGGCAGAGCAATATCAATGGCGCATGCAGTAAACGTCACAGTATCGCCGGCTTCAGTCATTGCGGTAATATCCTCGTACCCTTTGCAGAGATAATGGATGTCATCGCCGATATTGATCTGCAATGTTTCGATTATAATCTCATTACCTGATGAGGCGTAAAGCCGGTTAAGCACCGTCATGATTTAGGCCACTCCCTGTTTATTGCCAGATCAACAATATCGCCGTTAACCACATAGTCAGGGAAATCAGTCCATTCTTCGGGAATCAAAGGACGTTGCCACAGTTCAAGCGTGGCTGTGTATTGCCAGAATTTACCCGCCAACAGCATTGGACCATCATAAATATCAGTGAACCGGCATTTATAAAGTTCAACACCGAGAGGTGTTTTTACTTTCATATAAAACCATGATTCACCATCAGTCAGTCGATCTCTGAACCAAGCTTCAAAATACTGAGCCATTCCCGGTTTTTTAAAAAACCACTTTACCGCCACCTGCGTTGGGACAGAAGTATACAATCGCCTCTGTCTTGCCCGACCTGATGTTAAATCAGTTCGAAGAAATGGACTGACTGGTTTAAATGACAGATCTGACTGAAGAGGCAGGGGGAGATAATCATGGGGATAGTAAATATCAGACATTTATCCCTCCAAAAAAAGCCCATATAGATTGAACTGCCCCCGCAGTGATAGATGCGGGGGTTATTGAGGTTTCCCAAGCAAACCTAAAGCATATTGGCCAGGAAATTTAACGAAACTCGGCAACTCGTTGACCTGACACCCTTGCCAGAGATGACAAATTACCGTTTAAAACTCACGGGACAATGTCAAATATCCATTAAATCGGACAGAGCACTCATCGTTATTTAACAGGCTGGAAACAATATAAACATTGCTAGCGCCTTTCACGTTGGTATAGGTGTACTTCGCCGTCAGGTTCATTGCGCCGTTATCATGGTAAATGCCGTAGTAATCTTTGACCGAAAGACCATTGCCGTTTTTTGCGTCAAGCTGCGCGAACTGACGTGCTAACGCATCGGAAACAGGAGAAAGATTCAATACTTCAACCGTCGTTTTACCATGCTCGATTCCCTTAACCCCATCTTTAGTCACTACAGATAAAAGCATCTCTTCCGCATAATGGCCTCGCGCGGCGCATTCGTTACTTGTTGCTTCAACAGCGTGGCCAGCGAACGGCAAAATGACCAGCGTTAATCCATAAGGCCGAATCACCGTACCACCTCAAGGATTGCACCGCGATCTTTGCTGACCAGTAAACGTGTTGATGGCCCCATGATAATGCAACCTTCGGAAGCAAAACCTTTGATACCGTGACGCTTATCACCGTGCATCCTGAATGTACGCATATCACGAGCATAAGAGCTACCGCTGATGTGATTCAGCGTAATTGTTAGTGGACCTTTGCTCGTTCCAGTACTGCCGATTTTCCACATGCCACGAGGGATAGGCCCCATTCCGCGAACCTGTTCACGATCAGGATTATTTTTATTTGTTAGTATACCGGAATAACCTGTTTCGATTAATTTCCCATCGAGATATAACTCGCCCGTACTTTGCTTGTAAAGCCATTTTGCCACGATATTCTCCTTATGCTGTTTTCCGATCGTTCCAGCTATCGGTGTGTTTAATATTTCCATCTGTATAATGCCAGTCTATTTTTTCATAACACAGCCCGACATGCTCTATGTGTCCGTGCTTTACAAAGTCCGGATCTTTGGTGTCGTACATTACAGTTACAACATGGCACACCTTCACATTTTCTAGCGTCGTAACGAAATATTCTTCTTCTTGGCCGTTGTAGTTGATGCGGTAGAACTTAAACACCGCTTTAGCCAGCGTTTTCCCTGTTGTGAGTGCCTTATACAACAGCGGTGATGAGCAATCTGTCAACTTTTCAAATGTATACGCTTCATGTCGTCGCGTGCCTATCGCTGCACCTGTTGCATCGTCCGTTGGGATAAACAAATCATGCTGCATTCCGGTTAGTTCGATACTTCCTTCACGGCCCGATACATCGACAGAACCTTTTAATAACTTCCCTTCTTCTTCGAAAATCCACAGATATACTGGTATAGACATTCAACAAACTCCCTCATCATAAGAAGTGGGAAATTATCTTCTGCTCACCTGTTATTACGAAATATTGAATGATGTTTAATTGATGGAAATCAATAAAAACACACTTTCAAGTTACAATCAGCTCACACATCTTTTCCTCTGCGATCAAGTTGCTACTTGTTGAAGTAATCTGAATTCAATTGGGCTAAGGCCATTAAGGCGCAAACTGAGGCGTTCATGATAGTAGTCGTGGATATAGCCTAACTTTTTCTTCTTCCAGTGCTCCACCCTGCCGATAATGCTTTAGAAACTTTCCCTCTACCGGTAGCAATGTGTTCAGTTATCAGTTGATAAGTGTTTTTCCCCCCCTGCTCAACCGCGTCCTGCATCATCTGCAGGGTTCGCTGATCAGGATCACCATTAACCTGGATGGTGGGTGCATAATGGAAAGCATTTGCACTGGCCGATTCCTGTTGCTGATCACGCAGGTTCTGAAGCGTCGAATCCAGTTTCGCAGATGTCTGGGCTGTCACGACCCTTTCACCTTTTTTCAGAAGCCAGGTTCCAGTTTCTGGCACCGTATCAATACCGTCGTGCGCCATACCGGTCAGGGCTACCGACTGAATATTAGAAACGATACTTGCTGTCGCTGCTGCTACAGAAGCCATAGCCACCAGATTATAGGGAAAAGGATTCGCGGCGGCCTGAGCAATGCCCGTCTGAATGGCCACCATCGACTGAGCAATTGCGTACGCTTTATCGGCGATAAAGGCAGCTTTATAGATAGCTGATTTTTCACCGAAGGCCGTTCTGGTTATATCGACAACGGAATCCAGGCTGGACTGGATAGCCTCAGAGATGATTTTATTTTTCTGATCCTCAATGCTTTTCTCGGCCTGTGCGTGCTTCTTCTGCAATGCCTGCTCTTGTGTATCCCACTGCGCGTTGAGGTCAGCACGCTGCTGACGGTATTGAGCCAGTGAAGCGAGGTTGCTCTGATACCATTTTTCCAGCTCCGCTGATTGCTGATCCAGTTGCGACAGCTGGTTGGCATCCCCGGCAAAAGAACCGGATAATGCGCCACCTGCTTCGCTGGATTTCCTCACAGACCGCTGGATATCCCTGGGCATATCGGTGATCGACTTTTTCGCAACGTCGCGTGAAGTTTTATCGTAATCTGCCGGGGATATTCCGCCATCGGCCTTCAGACGGTCCAGTAAATCGAGCCGCTGCTTCGTCAGATTAAGCGTTTTCTCTTCCTTACCGCGCAAATCTTCCTGAAGTTTTGCCAGGGCCTGCTGCGCGACAATTTGATCACCCAGCTTCGCGTTAACTTCAGCCTGGGCGATGACCTTATCTTTACTGGCAAGCAGTGACTGCTCATCTTTGCTCAGGGTGCGATTTTTGGCGGCGTCCTCAAGAACATTAAATTTAGCCTCGGTTTCCCACAGGGCTTTACGCTGCTGGCTGATGGTGTCATTAATACCCGCATGCTCCTGCAGCACCTTCAACTGAGTTTGCAGTGCAAGCGTTTCAGCATTAACAGAATCAGCCGCCTTGTCCCCGGATGAAACGCTGTACCCTTTTTGTTTAGGGGTTTTAGGGTCCTTATATTTTTCCTCAATCCCTTTTTTGATCTGCGCGATTTCTTCATCGCTCAGCGACTGATTCAGCTTTTTTCGTTCCGCTATATACTGATTCAGTCGCTTATATTCAGCCGTTCTCTGCTGCTCTTTAGTCAGACCGGCAGCAGAGACAGATTGAAAGTGTTGCTGATTTAGCAACGAACTTTGCTCAAGCGTTGCCTGCTTCTGCTTTTCTTCCGTTTTCTGCTGTTCAGTATGCAGTTGATCAGTAAGGGAGGAGACCTGTTGACGGGCCAGATCACGGGCATTTTCAAGTCCAACACGCTGCTGGCCCTGTGCGCTGGTAGTCCTCAGAGCCTGATCAAGTTCATAGAGCTTGTCGGTGGCGTCAGCCAACTGAGACTGGAGCGATTTTGCCCGTCCAATATCCAGTAACGCATTCCACATGGACTTAAAAGCATCGCCAACTTTGTCAGCCGCAGTTTCCAGCGTCCCCATGTTGTTCTGGATATCACCAGCCATCGTCCTGAACCCCTGCGCCGCCACGCCATTGGCGTAACTCAAGGCATCCGTATACTTTCCGGCGTCCTGCAGGGATTTAACGTAATCCAGCTGCCGGGCTGTGACCTGTCCGTACTGCTGCGCCATCGCAGTAAGACCACTGGTGGGATCGGCAGTAATTTTGCCAAAAACCACTGCCAGCTCGGCAACTTTGGTGCCTGTTGCATCTGAAAGCGTTGCGATTGACTCAGCCACGCCCTGATAGTCATTCCCAAGGTTGGCGCCTGCCTGAGCCAATGCGGTAATCGCGGCAGTAGCACCGCTGAAAGAGCTGCCCCCTTTTTCCGCTGCCTCA
Source organism: Erwinia typographi (assembly GCF_000773975.1). Lineage (GTDB taxonomy): Bacteria > Pseudomonadota > Gammaproteobacteria > Enterobacterales > Enterobacteriaceae > Erwinia > Erwinia typographi. The sequence goes on along the minus strand of NZ_JRUQ01000076.1, from coordinate 49,970 downwards.
GAAACAAACAACAAATTATTTGCTGTCTGTCCTGAGCGGAATCCCGTCATTACCAGCGCTTTATTGAACTCACTGGTTACAGCCTGACCTGTTGCAAAAGAGTAGGCCAGCGCACCTGCCGCCACGGTAAGCCCCACGACCCCAGCCATGGCCGGGTTGATGGCACCCAGTAATGCGCTGAACGTCGGGCGCAGCCCACCAAAGGAATCCTTAATCTGCCCGCCCTGTTGTAACAGGATCAACCAGGGACTTTGCCCACCCGCCAACTGAGTGGCAATATCGGTGAACTGTGCGGGCAGTGTACGCATTGCCTGCTTATACTGACCAACGGAAATCCCGGCCCGTTTTGCCGCCAGTTCCTGACGGAGGAATGCCTGCTCACCCAGATTACCGGCTGTGGTTTCATCCTTCCCCAGCCCGTTAAGTTGTTTGCGCGCGAAAGTCAGCTGTTCGTTGAATTTCGCGGCGTCTGCATCAAGGCTGACGACCAGATCACCGACTGCCTGCACCATAACGTATTCCTCCGGTAATACCTTCAGCGAGCAACATCAGTTGATCATCGCTCGGTTCAATATCTTTTTTATCAGGGTGCAGCAAACTGAAACTGGCAGGCGTCATATCGTTTTTGCACATCAGGGAAATCACCAGGTGACTGAGATTTGCGAAATGCGCATCCAGAAGATGATCGTTAAAATAATGGTCACGATAAAACAGTGACCATTCCTGAAGCTCAGTGGACGTCATGCCGGACAGCATTACCCGCCAGTCCGGGCGGCTGAACTCCCTGGCTAACCGCATCACGAACCTCAGTTCCCCGGCTAAGACTTTTCCGCAGTAACGGCCTCAGCGCCAGCCACGTTTTCGGTCTGTGGTTGTTCGTCCTGTTCCGGCGGCATCATCCCTGAAAGGGCTTTAATCTTGCGATCAGCCTCTCCGAGAGCGGTAACCGGCCAGGTGGCGAGGATTTCGTCATAAAGTTCCTGTACTGAAGGCCCTTTCCTTTCTGCGTGCCAGACCGACATAGCCACCAGCATGGCGCTGGCCCGGATACCCATGGCCACCAGCTCCGCATGCCGGATGCTGGGGTCACTGTCAGACTGAGAGGATTTTTTTTCTATCTCAGCCAGGTAGTTCAGATATTCGATGCGCTGAAGTGCCGACAACTCATAAAGCGTCAGATTTTCATCACTGAAGCTGAATTCTTCCGTTTTCAGAAACATGATTTCTCCTTAAGAGCCGGATTCAGACAGCTGAACTTCAGCCAGCAGCGGCTTGCCTTTGTTCGCAATTTTTACCGTACGGGTGATCACCTCATTTGCCGCCACAGCTTTACCCAGGCTACTCACCCAGCCGGTAAAAACATCCACCACGCCGTTGGGGTATTTAATTTTGTAAGGCTTGTCACTCCCTTCCTCAAACCACGTAATCAACGTCTGCTGACCTGTCTCGCCGGGTTTCCATGCCAGGGTAAAACTGGCTTCCCCCGCTGACTTTTGCCCTTGCGTGGTGGACGCCCAGTCAGCGTTATCATCATCAAGGAAAGAATCATCATAAGAATCAGCAGTCAGCTCTGCAGGCGTTAGGTCTTTAATTTGCGCCAGACGGGTCCAGTCATCATCGGATGTCGGGCTGGCGTATGCATCACCGGTTCCGGTATACATCCAGAGTGTGGTGCGTGCACCTTTAACGGGTACGGACGGATCAGTAGCAGCCATAATGTCCTCACAGGTAATAAGTCAGTGTGTGGCGGAGATCAGCAGATCCCCACGTTGCCATTTCATCGTCGCGCTGGTAGTCGTAACCATCCGCAACAATCATTTCGACCAGCGCCGACAGCGCAGGCATAGCTGAAAACGCCGGATAGATGTTGTTCTCCATCCAAGTATCCAGTGCAGAGTCAGGGCTGACAGCCTTCAGAAAAACTTCCACATGCAGCACAGCACGCCATTCATCTTCATCCAGCATGCCACCCGTAGGCTGTGCATCCGTGAGATAAACAGCCAGGGCGGGCAGTTCTTCCGCATTGAGTATTGCCGGACGACCGTCATACCAGCGCACAGAGGGGTCGGTGATGACCTCTTTGAGAGAATTGATGACGGCCTGCCGGATAAGGGTGTGTTTATTCATCGCTTAATGATGATCCTGAGCTGATTTTTAAGGGCGGAGGCCATTTCCCTGGGCATGTCACTTTCCATCAGCTTCGGAAGCTGATCTCTGAAAGCTGTTGTCAGTGGCACAGACATCGGGATTTTGACCACTTCAACCGGATAGCGGGCTTTGCCGGTACGCTGCAAAACATGCCATCGCCCGTTAGCCAGCCTCTGGATAAATGCATGTGGGAAGGAATAGCGGCCAATCTTCAGCACACTGTTTTCACCGCGCACGCGTCCGGCCCGCCGGGATAGCTGCACCCGGGCCGCGCCCAGCTTGATAGCAGGAAGATCGCCACGGTTAACGCGCAGGGTGGCGACGGGGTTTTTCACAGACGCTTTTTTCAGCTTCGAACGCTGCATGACCAGCTTTCTCTGTACGCGGGTTTCACGCGATACCACCGTGCTGCTCCGCCCGATTGCCCGGACAGCAATACGGTTAACGGCCTGCGAGGACGCGCGCGGAACGGCGGTCTTGCTGATGCTGTTCAGGTTTGCGATCGCCTGTTCCAGTCCCTTTATGCTCATTGATCATTCCAGCCATATTTGCGACTTACCGTTGAACTTAGCGTGACGAGTCACGCTGTATTCATCGCCATTAAATGTGACCACGTCGCCGGTCCGGGCACGGTAATCCGCATCAAACACAACCAGAGAAAGGCCATCCCCTCCGAGCGCGCCCATTTCAGGCAAAAAATGACTTTCAACCGCGATCATTTCTGTACCGTTAATGGTGACTTCACGCCCTAACCGGCTGGCAGTCACGGAATCCATACGTACGGCCAGCCGGTCAAAGGGGTTAGCTGCCACTTTCGGTAGCTTCCGTTGCTGCTGGTACCGCACCCACGTTGATTTTCACATTAACCACCGTGGTGCCAGCTGGCGCATCTTCCCAGGCAATACCGGCATAAATGCCACCTTCAGCGCTGGCCTGTGCGGTGCCGTCACTGATAAATACCGCTGCCCCTTGTGACAGGACATCCGCACTGATCTTTGGCAACTGGAAAACGCCATCAGTAAAGCCGTCTCCGGTGCCCTCCACGGCAATATCGGTGATGGCAATCGCCACAATATTACCGACCACTACGGCATCACCGCTGGTGATCACTTCTGAGCCCGCATTGGTAACGGGGATGGTATTGCCATTCTGAACAAAGTTCTTAGCCATCTTCTGGTCTCCATCCGGCCATCTGGCCGGATTTCAGATATAAAAAAAGCCCTTACGGGCGGTTAACTGCTGGAGGATAATCAGGAACCCTGCTCACCGGTTGACCTGACCAGACCACGCCAGTCAAGTGGGGAAACACCAGCATCAATGCGCACCTTGGTGGCAATACCGTCAGTGTTGAACCCCTCCTGCTGATCGATATAAGGCGCTTCCACACCATCCAGGTAGGCCACTTCGATGGTGTCCATACCCTGCGCCGCCGCCAGATACCACTGAACTGCACTTTTATCGTCCAGGCGTGGTTCGGCGATAATGGTAGCGAAGTTCTGGATCGGGTTGATGATACCGGCGTTGACGTCCGCCCCCTTCACGCTTGCAGATTTCACGGTCTGGCTTGCCATGGTTTCCAGTGCGGTTGGCACCAGCAGAAAAGCGGGGCGAATGTTCAGCGTGCGTCCGGTTGTTCCTTCTTTCTGCGTACGCATCAGCTGACGTGCCGCATCCAGTCCGCTCACATCAATGCCGCTGGAAGCCATGTTGCGGTGGTCAGAACTGAACAGAGCTTTCCCGTCTGACATTTTCGGGTTGCTGGTCAGAATGGTGTACACCAGATCGCCGATTGTCGCTTTTGCAGCGCGCCCCATTTTCAGCGGCACGTCCGTCAGCTGATTCAGGTCATCGTTAATGATTGCCTGTCGGGTAATGGAGAAGATTTCGCCGTAGGTTGCCAGGGCAATCGGCTCGCCCCGATCGGAGGTGGTGACGTACTTATATTCCGCCCCTTCCCGCACTTTACGGAGTGACGGGAAGCCGCCAAGACCAACACGATGCGCCGTTTTGAAGTCGGAAAGTTGGCCTTTTTTAGTCCACTGTTCAAAGGTCTCATCCGCCTCTTCCCAGCCCTGAAGAATAGACTTGTTGGCTACATCCAGCAGGATATTACCGAAATCTGAGGTACTGTGAGTCAGCGCCAGTCCCACCATCTGCATCGGATTATACGATGCCACCCCGATTCCCCGCTCGGTCAGGGACATGCGCGCATACTCACGCATCGACATAGCGTTGTAGGGGTTGCTGTTATCGCGGTTTTCATAACCTGCACGCGCCATCAGCGCCTGGCGAATACCGTCACCGGTAATATTGCCGTTACCTGCATGAATGTGATTCGCTGCCGCAGGGCGATTTGTCGGCGTGGACTCCTGACCCAGTGCGGCCAGCAGCTTATCCTTCGCCCGGTTAACATCGCATTCGATATCTTCGATACATTCAGCCTGAAGTGCCTGATGGCGACCGCCAAAACCGGCAAACAGATCACGGATACCGGTCACGCGAGCGCGTTGCTCGGCAATAACCTGTGCACGGATAGCATTTTCATCCGCAATTGCTGCCGGAGCCGGTTGTGGTACGGCAGGCGCGGGTTGTGGTGCTGGTTGAGGAGCCGGTGCCGCTGAGGCTTTCGGCGGAGTGATCATATGTTTAAGGTTACGTGGCATAGCGTTGAATTCCTCGATTCGTTTTGAATTTATGCGGGCCATCGCCTGCACTGCGGGGGTTAACTGATCGGCAAAGCCGTGCTCAATGCATTCCTGCGCCGTCATCCAGGTCTCTTCCCCCAGCATGTCAGCCAGTTCATCTGTGGTTTTTCCGGTCTTTTTGGCATAGGAAGGAATGAGCACCGTTTCTACCTTATCCAGCAGGTCGGCGTAATCACGCATATCGTTGGCATCACCACCGGTGACGCCCCATGGCTTGTGGATCATCATCATGGCATTTTCCGGCATGATGACCGGATTACCGACCATTGCGATCACGGAAGCCATTGACGCAGCAAGACCATCGATATAAACGGTTTTACTGGCTGAATGACCGTTCAGCAGGTTGTAGATTGCGATGCCGTCAAACACATCGCCGCCTGGTGAATGAATGTGAAGATTGATATGATCGAGGTCGCCAAGCGACTTCAGGCTCCCGGCAAACTGCCGCGCAGTAACGCCCCAGTAACCAATCTCATCGTAGATATAGATATCCGCCTGACGATCGCCGCTGGCTTTCATGCGAAACCAGCTGCGATCGCCGGATGATCCGCGCGGAGAACAGCGCGTATTACTCTTTTTCTTGCTGACCACTGGTCGCCCCTTTGTCATTTGCCGGATCGGTATCAAAGACCAGCCCCAGCTCTTTGTTTTCATCCACCTCCGCCTTACGGCGGCGCTTAATTTCGCCCGGATTCGCTCCGCGTGCGCGCACCCAGTCACTCTCGGTTGCGGAACCACCGCGGATCATGGTTCGCCAGGCGTTTGCCTCTTTCTGCGGGTCAATCCACGGCATTACCGGACCGCTGTAGACCGCATTCATCAGCGTTTCACGGGCAACATCAGCAGGCACCTTAATAACGCCGGAAATGATTGCCATATTCAGCCAACTGCGATACATCGGGCGCGTGACGGCCGCGACAAATGCATCCTGGAGGATGCTGTAACCTTCGAATGACTCCACCAGCTCCTGACGTTGCGAGCTGTAGCTGCCATCGTAATTACGGGAAATGCTTGAAAAACTGCTGCGACTTCCGGCGGCCACGGCCCGGAGCTGGCCGTTACGGAAAGACTCCAGGTTGGAATTGGGACGGTCAGACTTGATCATGCCGATATCTTCACCAGGAAGGAGCTTGTCAAACAGCATACCTGGCTGAATATCCAGTTCACGGGTGTCTTTCCCGTTCGCTTCGTCATACGACATCCCGTCACCTTTGCGGATGTACATACCCAGCGCCGCAGCGATGCGCGCTGCGGTCAGCTCTGAATCTTCGTACTCCTTCATGGCACTCAGACGGATCAGGATGCCGGAAAGCAGGCTGTTCCCCCGGACCTGATGAAGACGACGCATAAATTTGAGGTGAAGCATATTATCGGCATTGACCTGCTTCACATCGCCAAGCGCTATCCCGGTTGTGATGAGGTTTTTACAGACGGCATATTTCAACGGGCATCCCCAGTCGTTGAGGAAAACGCCCTGAACCAGGTTATTGCCCTGATCGCTGAGTTCAAGTGGCACGAAATCAGGCTCCAGCGCCTCTATCCAGAACGGGATGCCGTTTGAAGCCTCCAGACCGCTCGCATTACCCTGTACAAGCTGTGCAAACACTTCACCATCACGCAGCCAGGTACGCGCCATCAGGCGCTCAAGCACCGGACGGGTAAACTGGCCTGTCACATCGGGGTTAACCGACCATTCAGCCCAGGCGGTACGGATTTGCCTGGAAAGATCATCGGCCAGCAGGCCGGTTTTTAACATCGGCTGTGGGTCCACGACGATGCCCCGTGAACCAACAATCCTTTCTTCCAGCTTGTCGAGCAGGCCGATGACCAGATCATGGTTATTGTCCAGCCACCGGGCCTGTTCGCGAATGGAGCGGCCACCTGACTGGGTCAGCTGATTGGCGTTGCGGTTCTCGCGCTTTGCCCTGTGTGTGCGTGTCGGCATTGCCGCTTCGTAAGCCCGGATTTGCAGCCGGGACCTCAGTCGGGCAGCTTTCCAGCCAGGAGAAAGCAGGCCGATAGCGTTATCCAGTAATGTCATCGCCGAAACCTCGCCAGGCTATACTGTGGCCGACGGAGGCGGGCGTCGGTAAATTGCTGCAACCGGCGCTCCCACTTTTCCCGACCCGCAATAATTTTGTCCAGATTCTCCATCGTCATCGACTGGCCGTTAATTTCCACGGATTTACCGTCGAGCACGGCTATTTCCGCCTCAATATACTTTTGCAAAACACGTTCAATATCGGCCTGATTCACAGCCAGCCTCCGTTAGATGCGGGCGCCCACGCAGAAGGCGATGAAGCCTGGCGGGTTTCCGCTGGTTTTGATTCAGGTTCGGTTTGCCGGGACACCGGCTGAGATTGCCGGATTTTAGGGACAGAAGCTGATCGGTCTGGTGCACGCGCCCACTCTGGTGGCGCATCCCAGTTGATTCGATCGTATCCGCGCAAAATGACTACGGCATGGGCATACACCATAAGGTCAAACGCTTCGTTAGCCCCCTTGCCAGGTTTCTGCCACTTGCCATCTGTGCCGCGTTCTTCGTAAGTCAGTTCGTCGTAGAACCACTCACCCAGCCAGTCAGGAAAATGCACATAATTTGGGCCGGGCATGTCCCGCTGCAACGCATTGCTGATCCGATCTTTGAGAAGGTTGGTCTGCAAAAGATATAGCGGAACATCACCCCTGGCTTCAGCACGGCGACTGGGCCGATCAGTATTGTCAGGGAAGGTTTTTGTCACCAGCTTACTGCGGCTGGTACTGTCCCCCTTGAAGAGATAGACACGTTTGTGAACGCCGTCCCTGCGGCACTGACGCCAGAATTCGTACGCGTTGCCGGTAACACCATCCTCACCACCAGAATCGACGGCCATCGCCAACACCGGCAGTGTGACAGAAGGATCTGATGACATCGCCCAACGTTTATCCAGCACATCTGTTCGCAGCAGAGACCAGTCCTCCAGATATGCATCGGGGGAAATGGGTAGACTCTCTCCGTCCGGTCCACTGCGCAGTGAGTAGCGGATATTGTAACGGTCTACAATCCAGCGCTCGCCGTGCGCACCATATCCGGTCACCTGAACAACAAAACGTTTGTTTTTCCCACCCTGGACGTCTACCGTCGCGACCAGAAAATGCACACCGTCCGGTACAGTGCGACGGTTTACCGCCTCAGCGCGGGCCATCAGAGTTTCAGCTTTGCGGGTGTCCGTTGCGGAACGGGGCAGATAAGTTAATCCCCAGTCGGTATTGATGACCGCCTTCAGCGTTTCCTCACTACCGGTCATCTCATACTCAAGTTCGGCAGTCAGTAACTTGTAGGTCAGTTGCGCCCAGGTCTGATAGGCTGCAGCGGGACCTTCCATCCAGAACGATGCAATACGTGACCGCCGGGCCTCGCCTGTCCGGTTGCCAGCGGCGTCTATTTTTTCACCTTCACGTAACCAGACATGCGCTTTATTTAATTCACGCTTTTTGTCAGCAGTGATCATACCGTTGCAATGCGGGCAGCTAATATGCGCAGCCTCACTGGCTTTTACCGGGTCGGACTGGTCACGGTAGCCAGTCATTACTTCCATTGAGGGCTGAAAATATTCGCCACAGTGAGGACATGGCCAGTACAGGCGGCGGCGATCCCCGCGGTTATACAACGATGAAATCCCGGTTGCCGGCGGCGCTTCATGCGGTGACTGGCGCCGCCATTTAGTGTCAGATATTTCCCGCCCCGGGCTGCTCTCAACCAGCGTCATACCCGATGACATGAAGGTTGTTGTACGTTTGGAGGCCAGCGAAAAACCATCACCCTCCCCGTCTATGTCATCCGGCCAACGGTCATAGTCCGTGAGAGCAACAAACCGGTAATCCGATGATGACATGATGTTAATGGACGGCCAGCCAATTTTCAGGTAGTTCCCGGCCCGAAAGGTCCGGTCATGAACGTTATTATCGCTGGCGCGCGGACTGAGGCGTCTGGCAACTTCCGGGCTACAGCGAAACGCGCGATCCAGTCGTTTTTTGGAGTGCTCGCGCGCCTTTTCCTCTGTCATCTGTATCAGCAGAAAATCAGCCGGGTCACAAACTACAGAATAAATGATCCAGCCATCTATCAGCCCGAGGGTTTTGCCGGTTCGCGCAGGTCCGACAAACACAACTGCATCATAGTTACGTGATGCAAGGCAGTTCATTGGCTCTGTAATATAGGGTGTAAGTGTGGCATCCCAGGGCAGCGAACTACCGCCCCCCAGCGGTACACGCATATACCGGGAAACGGCTTCAGCTACTGGCATACGCCGGGGGGCTTTCAGGAGCTCTGACACATCACGCCGGATGGCGCTGGCAGACGCATAACTCATTGGTCTGAATCCTCTTCCTCACCCACACTGTTAACCTCACCGGCCAGCACATCGCGCATTTCATCAATGATATCCTGCGCTTCCGCTATCTGTTCCGGTAACCATCCCCGGTCTCGTTCCAGACGATCGGGCCAGGTATCCAGCACCTGAAGGACGGATTTCGCCATAGACGCCATCTCACGATGGACCTCATCAGCGGGAACGAGTTGCTTAAGGGTGGACTCCAGCTTCACCCGCTCATTTTCAGACTGAAACCAGTCTTTACGGGATTTGGGGTCCATCCGGGAAGGATCATGCAGGGACTCAGGTTCGTTAAATTCTTCAGAGACGAACAACGCAGGGCCGACATCTTTTAGCGCATACACCGGGTTACCTCTTACTGTGTCTGCCGCCGTGATGTTCGCGTCTATAAGTCTCTTCCTGACAGTTTTGCGGTCCATGCCAAACGCTTCAGCAATTTTCGCAACACTCCAGTTGTAAGCATCACCTATTTTGCTGATGTCTGACATTGCTCACCTCAACACACCAGCTGAATTTCCTCTTTTATGTTTCTTAACATAATGTTAGAGACTGGTCAGATGTCCCTTGCTCAGGTGCCTGTGGACACCTCGCCAACCACTTATTTGTTATAAATCATTAAGTTAACTCACTTGGTGGTGTCCACATGGAAAATGCAAAACTAGCCGTTTTCCGCGAGTGAGCCGCCCCGTGGTAGGGTCCACCTCAAAAGGGACCCGCAAATGATAATCATTATCATTTTCTCATCTCGACAGATGGAATTGATATCCATTCTCATTTGCGTAGCCGCCACGCCTTACGCCGCTCAACCCGTGCCGCATTATCTGGATGCCTCTCAATCGTACTGGTGTCGGCATGGTCGACCAGTGAGTAGCAGGGGTAGATGACGCTGGCACCATACGCATCTCCGACCGCATAGTCTGCGGCCTTGTCTGTGTTCCACTTCGCCAGGATGTCAACCAGTGCGGATTGTGGCGGGCTGTAGCACACCCCATGGATCAGCCGCGGCAGGGATATGCAGTCCCATCGGTGGCGGTCAGCCTCTATAAGTCGTTGCGCTATGTCAGACTGATACTGCGGTGGCCTGCCCGTACCGAGATAGAAGCTGATGAAGTCATCAGGGAATCGCTCAAGCCATTCAGCTGCCAGCACCCGAAAGCCAGCTACCGGCTGCGCATCATCCTCAATGATCACCACACGACATTGCTGCTGTGCAGCCCATTCAATCGCACGTCGGTGATTCCAGTTCGCTCCCCTGCTTTCATCATCAATCAGCATGTGTGCATCCAGCGCTCGGGCAAGTTGAACTGCGGCATAACTGCGGGTGTGATGGCCGACCACGCAGAAGGCCACATCATTTGTGTTTCCATCGCGCATATTCATCGGCCTTTTCACTCTTGAAGTGCGTGTTAACAGACGGGCCATAGATGAGCCTGTCAGCGAAACTTGAATACCCAATAAGCTGCGTGGCTCCCATATCACCAACGCCAGCCCGTCCGGTTTCCCATTTATGGATGAAATCAATGTGGTCGTCGAACCAGTAGCGCACCATCAGATGCGCAAAGCGCTGCACTGTGGCCCTGTCTCCACCAACAGTGCCGGGGTTAAGCAATGTCAGCTCAGGGTTATCACGGATGAAATCTTGTACCCTGGTATCCGGGTGATTGCGCTTTAGCCATTCATTGTTGACCGCCGCCTGCTCCTGCCCGATGTAAAGCCAGCCGGGGGCGATATCAAAAGGATCGCGCAACTGTTGCACGTCGGTCCCATCGACCACCCAGACCTTGCCAATATTCGGCTTATCCCGCAGCAACTGGTAAACGTGCAGCCAGCGCCCGAAGTATGGGTTGATTTTGTTTTCAACCTGTATGAATTCGACCTCAATACCGTTACCGGTCTTCATCTGCGGGTTGACCAGACGATCATGCATAACAATGAGGCGCCCGTGACGTACCGAGGTGGCCAGTGCGGAGATAAGAGAGACATCAGGCCTCATATTGCCGTTGCGCTGCGTATCTTCCATACCGGTAAGCAGTGTCGTGATGACGACGTTTTCAGCCTGACGGTATTCAACAAACTGGTCATCATCGAGCATGGTCATCCACAAATCACGGCCCTTTGACGCGTTGTGCTGCAAATCAGCAGCGGCGGCAACCGTCTTGTGCGTATTCTTCTCGTGGCGATCGCATTCGTAGAAAAGCTTTTCCGAGCCAGTTACGTCAGCATAGCGCCAGGTTGTCCAGCCACGGTTGTGGATGCGGTCAGAGAGATTAACGTGCTCACAACCATATTTTCCAAAAATGGTCCGCATACCGCCGACATCATCTATCACCCGGCGCTCATAATAGAGCACGGTTCCACCCGACGCGTGGCTTGCCGTATGCTGACTGTCGCTCCATATCTCGACAAGATTCCACGAGTGCGCCAGGTGCGGCTCAGGGCTCTCAATATATGGCTGCCACCATTTATCGACTACAGGCCAGCAGTCGTCATCAAACAGAAAAATATGCTCACAACCTGCATCCATGAGGGCGCTCAGAGAGGCGTTTTTGGCAGTCGCAATGCCCAGCGCTTCGTTGTGGCGAATAACCTTCACCCCACCAGAAGCGGATACCGGTGTGCGTGAACCGTCATCTACAACCACCAGCACAGCGCCCGCTGGTAAAAAACGAACGTGGTGTTCGAGAGCTCTGATCAGCATGTCGTTGCGATTATGGGTAGTTATCGCGACTCCAATTTTGGCCATGCTTTTACTTGCCGGAGCATATTCAACGCCATCAATGAAAACGCCCATTCAAAGAATCCTGCTAATAAGTGGGTATTGCGCCATCGGGCGCACGGCAAATTAGTTACGCATTATTGAGCCTTCTCGAAAGAAGGCTCTGGAATGCATCACAGGTATTTTTTCGCAATTGCGATCAGTTCGTCTTTGGCTGCTTCGCCCAACTTGGCTACACCGCTTTCTACGAATGCCAGGGCTGATTCAAAATCGGCAACTCCTGATTTAACTTCTTCGGCAGGATCGGCTGCTACCTCAGGTTCAACTACAGCCGCAGCGTCAGCCGCTGGTACGTCTTCTGCCTGTACTTCTTGAGTTTGATCTGTCATTTGCGTCTTCTCTTTTAAGTAGATAATCAGGCCTTTCAGCCAGTTAAGGAATTTTCGCATTGCGTGAAGCCTCTATCTTTCGGATGCCACGCAACTGATCGTTGCACTTCTCTATGTCGGTCAGCAGCAACTCATTCCACCGGACGGATGCTCCGTACGTTAATGGCTCACCTGGTGGCGGTGATGGCTGGCACAGCATTAGCAGACTGGCTGGTATCGGTGTTACTGGCACTTTTACGTACTGCGTTGTAACGGTCGAGCACCCTGTTATTTGCGCCAGCAGGCACAACAACAGCAGCACAAGCATCATCCGCAAGAGCAGTGCTGATGTCAGCCTGGGCTGCCTGTGAGTCCAGTGAGTTCGCTTGCTGATCATTGAGAGTTGCTCCTGCGATATCGTTAAAGAGGTTTACAGCAGTGATGACGTTGCCAGTGATGGCCTCAGCCTGGTTCTTTTCAGCCACGGCCTGCTTTGTCGCGCTCTCGGCTGCCAGTGCTTTGTTGTGGTAATGGCCTGCCAGCTTAGCCATGCCGACCAGAATCAGCAGCAGCGTCACTACAGCCACTGACCTCCAGTGGTCTTTGAACCAGGTAAACAGCAGAGCGGCTGTCATACCAGCACCGACTTAGCCAGCGCATAGCGGGCCTTCCGGTCATCCAGTCCGTTATCACCGCCGTTGATCAGCTTCGTCACGTTCTCAATGCTGCTGAGCCAGTTCATGCATCCTTTGGACACGAAAAACCATGCAGCGGAACGGGCTGCGTTCTGATCTTCTTCCAGTAGCTCAGGATTACTCACCAGATCAACCTTGATGGCATTGCCAGTGGTGCGGTAGTTATCCAGGAAAGTGGTCTGAATCAGGCCACCACCGCGATATTTCCAGCCATCACCCGGGCTGTTGTTACCGTACCGCTTCTGGTAGACCAGATTCGCTATCGCCCGCTGGCGTTCAATGGGGAGTGAATTTTCACCCGGCTTGCGGCCCAGCATCAGCGCCTGGTCTCGAGTCAGCCTCTTCGGAACGAAAGTCGCTATCAGCGCATTGACGCTGTAATTGAAACTCTCCCGTGAGGCGGTAAAGCCGTTGGACTCATGAGCGACCTGAGCAATAAACATCGCCTGAGCGGAAGGAAAGTTAATGCCGAATTCCTGCATTGCTGCGTCCATATGCGGGAACCAGCGCGCAGCTAATCCGGCGCTGATACCAGCCGCCCTCTGAAATTGTGATTGGTTCATTGTGGCCTCAGAGAATGAAACAGCCGCGCCACATTACCTCTGGCTCTGAACACGGCAGCGCAGATTATCAGGTTGATCGTGACCGACGCCCAATGGGCGTGGACATAGAAATCGAAGAAGTAGCGGAAAGGCACTGACGCATACGCAAGGATAATCAGGTATGCCAGCCATGAGGCCCACGGGTTATGCTGCCCGCCAGGCTTACGGAACGACATCAACCGCAACACGATCGCGCTGCACGTAATGACATTTGTCAGTACCAGAGGATCACTTATCACCATGAGTTCCCCCTCTCCAGCGCAGGAAAAGCGACAGAGGGTCCTGTTCACTGAAAAACGTCAGCGTCTTTATCGCCAGTGCTGACAGGATCACTGCGCCAAGCGCATCAAGTGGTTTATCGCTGTAGTGCGTGATGCTGGCGAGCATTGAACCCACCAGCCCTGCACCGTAAATACCAGCGAAATAAGAAACGACGAAATAAGCCGAACGCCGGATCAGCGTTAAATCTGCTGCCGTTGCAACGTAAAAAACGGCTCCGGCAAAAGCACCGAAAACAACACCGTAATCTGTACCGGTCAGGAGCCCAAAGAGACTGGCGCCAGTTAACGCGCTACCGGCTGCAACAGTTCCTGAAACTGGTTCGGACATTTCGCCACCTCATTGCTGTAGTATCCTCTCAACGATTGAGGGGCATAAAAATGGCCCACTAAGTGAGCCGATTAATTTCTTCCTGGGTCTGAATAAACCTTTCTTCTTCCAACTCAACACCAATGGCACTACGCCCATGCTTAACAGCAGCCTTAAGCGTCGCACCAGACCCCATAAAGAAGTCGGCAACAACATCGCCCGGGCGACTGCTGGCAATAATGATGTGTTCCATCAAAGCTGCTGGCTTTTCACACGGATGCTTACCGGGATAGCTTGCCACCGGTGGGAATTGCCAAACATCGGTATAAGGTACCTCAACCGACACACTGAACGGTCGCCGGAGATGCTCATACTGCTGGCGGAGATCATCGTATTGCATACGCAATTCACGATAGTCACGATCAAGTGCATCGAATTCTTCAACCAACCCGGTGTGGGATGTTCTCAGAGGTGAGCTGACTCTTGCCGCAGCGGCCTTTTCGGAAAAAAGCTCCTGCAGCCGTTCATACTGCTCCCGGTTCGGTAGCTGCCACTGAGAGCGTGAGAACCAGTGGCTGCACATCTGTGATCCCGTTGCCGCATTAATCTCTTTCGCTGAAATACCGAGCTGCTCGCGGGCATTTGCGAAATACTCAATTAACGGCGCCAGTACCTGGCCTTTCAGTTCAGCGCACTTGCTGGCGTAACCAGCCTGCCCCTTGGCAAAACCCTCTGCCCCGTAATGCTCTGCAAAGATGATCCGCTCAGTCGCTGGAAAGTACTGCCGCAGGCTCTCTTTGTTCTGCCGTTTCCACGGACCGCTGGGTTTAGCCCAGATGATATGGTTAAGCACGTTCATGCGCTGCCTGACCAGTAATTCTGTATCAGATGCCAGGCGGGAACCACAGAACAGGTAAAGACTGCCGGCGGGCTTCAGCACACGCCAGAATTCGGCCAGATACTCGTCCAGCCATGCCAGGTAATCACTGACGCTTTCCCACTGACGATCCCAGGCACAATTTTTTACCCGGTAATACGGCGGGTCAGTTGCGATCAGGTCAATGGAGTTATCAGGCAAGGTTTTGATAAATTGCAGTGAATCAGCATTCACCAGATTTATACTGTTTAAATTCACAGTATTTTTCATGGATCGTCAGGGCCTTATTTGATAGGCTCAGATCGCTTTGTGCACTAAAGCGGTGGGCCTTGGTTCGCCCGTGACTTCTACAACGGGCGAATGGCTGGGAAGATGCTACTAACATCCACCAGCCGCCCATTTCACAGCTAAGATATTCCCGGCAATGCCAGAAACGTTGGAATAGTGCTGCCCTCTCGCGGCAGCGGCGCCCATGCCCTTGGGATCATTTTCGGGTTCTTCTCTGCTCCCCCTCAGTTGTAACCGGTGCGTAACTAGCTTTTACGCTACTCTACCGGGACTGATTCCTTTATTAACCCTCACAACGGAGTGTCACTCCTGCTCGCCATCTCGCGACTCGGGGTCAGATCATTACACTGACGCTAGCGGCCTAAGCCTCTACGGTCTCACCGCTCTGCTTTCACATAATGCCCCCCCCCAAAACAACAAAACCCCGCCGAAGCGAGGTTTATCGTGATGATAAGTTGTTGTCGTTGTGACCATTCTTATCACGTTAGCAACGTTTATGCGTACGCAGTAATGTTGTTTTTTCCCAAAATGAGTTAATGTAATCACAACTTAGTCAATAAGACTTTGCTGTAAAAAATAAATTCATTATTTTACAATAAATTATGAAGGATTTCTTCAATGGCTGCACACAATCCAATCACTATTCATCATCAAATTATCCATGTAATGGACAAAGAACAGCATCAACCCCCCACGGTCAGTGAGTCTCCTGATGAAAAACCCATACAGGATGCTACAAGGAAACTCATTGAAGATCTGAATGAAAAGTATAAAGGTCGTGCAGGAAAGGGGTATGGTAAGTTCGAGGATGACCGGGATAGTTACCCGATGGGAAACATAGCTGAAGATTACTTCGTCGATAGAAGGGAAGATTTCTATGCGACAAGCATAAGAATGATCAGACACCTAGCAAGTCGTGCTAATGACGAAAAACTCTCAACCGGTGGATACGTAGTTATTTCACATTTTCAAATTGAAAATGTAGAGTATTTGTTGGTTGCCATCGTAACATCGACTACTGGAACAACAGTACAAAATTTTGATGTCATTAACAGTGAATATCTTGATATTGCCAAACTTCGTGTGGCAGGCAGAATTGACTTAACCGGATGGGCTTCAGGAAAAGAAAGATATATTAGTTTTTTGAAAGGACAAAATAATGTTGCAACTTACTTCAAAAAATTCCTAGGTTGTAATGACATACTCATCGCGAAGATAGAAACCGAAAAGCTCAGAGATGCCTTGAGAGAATTTGCAAGCAGTCAGGGTCTAGAAAGTGAGGCTAAAGAAGATTTTCTCAACAGAGCTCACTCACAGTTAAAAGAACTAAACAAAAGCGGTACCCCCTTTGAGCCTTCAGCCTTTGCAAATGAGCTATGGCCAGCAGCACCAGGAGATCTTCTCGCCTTACTTGCTGATGATGAACTCCAATTATCTGAAGGTTTTGTTCCCGATGGGAATGTAATCAGAGACTTAGTTAGCTTCAAGGGAAAATCAAAACATTGGGCATTGAAATTTGATAGGGCTGCTCTGTCAGATGGCTCGGTAGAGTATGATAAAGAGAATGATCGGTTAATTTTGCGAGAAATCCCTGATATACTCAGGGAAGAACTCTTAGCAGAATGTGGCGAAGATGATGATGACGAGTAAAAAATTTATAGAATTAGTTGCAGTCTATAAAAAAGTGGTTCTAAAACCCTCCTCTATGGAGGGTAGTCTTTATCTTTCTGATGAGTCGGAATGCAATAATCTTAAAGAATTATTGACAGCCAAAGACAGATTCGGAATAACCCTAGAACAAGGAACCATTGCATCGGGAAATACAGTTTTAATATCGATAACACATCCAATCACTAGGCTTGGTAGAGTTTACCCTACAGTCTCAGATTTTCTTGAAAATAACAAAAATAGAATAAGAGAACCAAATGAGTATTTTATACTTGATGAAAAATACTATTGTAAAGATACAATCACCCCTTCAGCAATTCAGTCATACCGTTGTGTTTTGAGACTATTATCCCTACTAAAACAGAGTGCTGCACTTCTTGATGAGAGTAATTATGAGTTAGTATACTTTGATAAGGAAGTATTTAAAATAATAATAAATTACGACATTAATGACCTGAAAAAAATAAATATTACCACAGTCGATACATTTATTTCATCTTTTACAGATGATACCCATAGAGATCAGAAGTTAAGCATACTTGCCAATGCAGTTAAATTTGCTGCTGACTCTCAATCAAAAGAAAGTGCTTTTTCAAAAATATTATCGGACATTGAAAACATTATTAATAGCTTTAAAAAAGGATATAATTTATTTTCCTCTGGTTTTTCCTATGAGAAAATAATTGATCAACTGAGAGCAGCTAAAGTCGAAGAAATGGGTAAAATTCATAAAACATTTTCTGACATTCAAAATCAGGTGTTAGGTCTGCCATTGGCTACTGTAATAGTTGCAACGCAGATGAAGGAATCAATTGACTGGAGCGTGCAATCATTGATAAACACATCTATTTTGCTTGGAGCAATAATCTTTGTCGCTCTCATTAGCTTGGCATTATTTAATCAATGGCAAACATTAAAAGCTATAAAAGAAGAAATAAAATACAAAAAAAACCAAGCGCAAACCACTTACAAATCAATATACTCTGACATTGAATCCACATTTTCACATTTAACAACAAGAATCATGATACAATATTTTGCGTTTATAGTCATAGGGCTAGCCGTTTTTATTGGTTTAGTGTTAACTTTTAAATTTTATTTCCAACTAACACCATACGCACTTCAATACCTAAAAAATTTGTGGCCTTTCTAATGGGCCATAAGGCCCATTTTTCAACCCATTTCTAATTTTACATCTAACATGCAAAGAACCCCGCTTAGAAACCCTTCAGCTGTTTGCATCTCTTTTCTAATCGTTCCATCAGCACATTTACGGCGACGGGCGATCGTCCTGAGGGATATGTTATATCGGTAATGTGCAACCACCAACTCGTACTCTTCCGGCTTGTACTTCTTCAACTTTGCAATGCAGCTATCGATAATAACCCCGTCATTATCAGTGCATGACGGACGTAGATTAGACTCAGCTGGTAGCAATCCTTTGAATCCTGCTGCTATGGGTGAGTAGTCGACACCTGCGCCCTCAGACGCTGCCCATCCACCCCAGCATTCCAGAATGTATTTAATATTACGCATCTTAGTCTCCACGATTATTCTTGCCTGTTGCAATGACGCCTAATGCCAGGGCTCTGTCGAGCATACGCAGCAGCAGTTCAGGTTGGGTGCCATATTTTGCTTCAAACGCTCGCATATCAGCATGAAGTGCATCGTGATGAGCTCTGCACAGCGGTATCACGAATAAGTCATGTGCTTTGGTTCCCGTTCCCCCCTGCCCATAGCCGATCAGGTGGTGAGGATCGTCAGCTGGTTTGCCGCAACAAAGACAGGGCTGTGACTTAACCCAACGGGTGTATTTCTCGTTGATCCAGCGGCGCCGCTTTGGCCTCAACAGGAAAGTTTCCGGCGTCTCCGGGTCTATCCTGAGCTCCAGCACCTGCTTTGCCGCTTCCTGAATGATCTCCGTCGCCACGCGCATCGGGTGAATTGCAGCCTCTTTTAACGTTCCGGTTTCGACCACTGCTGCAGGCAGTTTCAAAACCCGCCGCGCCGGGGCATCCGGCATCTGTTGAATGACATTCCGCAGTGTCGCCCACCAGCACAGCTCAGGAAGGGTAAGTTGGTGACCTTCAGGTAAGGCCAGATCAATGCGTGCGGAATTAATAACCCACTGTGCGGCATTTACCCGCCCCAGCTCATCAAGGCGCGATAACGTTGTTTCCCGGAGTTGATTGTCGTGATGCTCGCAAAGGCAAACAGCGCTTTCCTCCGTTCTCAGCACGGTATGGTACTGGCTGTTATAACCGTCTCCCCCGCTCCACTGGCAATGTGCAAGTTCCTGAACCCAGTGAGCCAGGTTGTCTCGCCCACCTGCTGCCGCTATAACCTGCTGAGACGAAAAGAAAGGAGCCAGGGCCGGATCGTCTGCCAGCGGTTGATCTGCGTCAGATACCAGCCCGGAGGGCAGCACTCGCATAAATTCAGGTTCGCTGCTAATCAGTACACGGCGGCCGCCGCTGAACATAGGTAGGAGTTCACGGCCGGGTTTGAACACGACGATCCCCGCTCGGGGGGCGACATCCGGTGTTAATAATGCTCTCATGCTGTACCACTCTGTTGCAGATGCTCAGCCCAAATCCCCGCCACCCACTTAACCCCCTTAGGAGTAAAGCGGGCCTGGGTGAATGCGTAGCTGTTGGCGTTAGCGGTACCGGTCTTGATTTCGAAACGACCAGCCTCAGTGTGACGGTGATGTGGCGTAAGCATATTGTTCAGCCGGTACATGATGTGACGGTCCAGCAGGAAGAGACGAAATTCAGCCTCTCTGGCATTCAGCAACTTTGCCACCTGGCGGAACGTCATAGACCCTCTGGCCTCCACATACTGATCGACGAATTCAACCTTCGGCGCCGCGATCAGAAGCTGGTTTTCGAGCTTAACTTTCTGCTCGGCCAGATCTGCGGCTAACCGCAATGCTTCAGGCAGCGACTGAGGCACAACACTCCCCTGCTCAAGCTCCTGCCAGCGATCCACCACAGCGGCGGTAAACTCAGGTGAAAGGCGGGCAACCAGTACCAGGCAGTCCCGTTTTTTAAACCAGTACTCCTCATACCACTGCCCGTTCTGCTCGTGCTGGTAGGGGGTGTGCGCCAACGGCGCGCTTAAAATTCCACCAGCCGCCAGACGTTCGGCTGAGCGTTTAACGTCGCCGTGTTTGCTCTGGACCAGTTTTGCGATCTCTCGCGATGACATTGACGCCGCTGGCGCATGGTGTTGCGGACATACCTGAACGACATTCATAAACTGCTGCATACGTTCTCCACTTTTCACTGGCCGGCGGCTGCACCCGTTTCGGCCACTTTGATAAATTCCTGTCCCGTTACCCTGCACTGACTAAAGAACCGCGACTAAATCCCTGGCTGCTGCCCGCGTACTGCCCTTGCATGAGACTGAGCGGCGGCCACTGACGTGATGAATTTTAAAGCCGTGCTGCTCATAGAGGTCTGTGATACGCGGTGCAGTCGAATTGCTGATTACTATGCGGGCGCCGCGCTGATGTGCCGCAACGCAGGACTCCGCCAGCGCGATCTGGTCTTCCCATGTAAAGCCACCAGCAACGTAAGCGGTGAAACCGCTGGTGCCGGGTAGCGGATCATAAGGCGGATCGCAGTAAACAACATCGCCAGCACCGGCCAGCGCCAGGGTGCGACGAAATCCGGCATTCATGAACACACAGTTATGAGCCATGTCTGAAAACGCATTGATCTCATCTTCCGGGAAGTAAGGCGCGCGGTATTTCCCATACCCAACATTGAACTGGTGGTTCTGGTTGTAACGCATCAGTCCGTTAAAACAGTGGCGATTGAGATAGAGGAATGACGCTGCACGCTCTGTTGCACCGATAAGGTGGGCATTAAATTCCGCCTTAATGGCCTCGTAGCCTTCTGGGGAATTCAGGCGTCCAAACATAAGCCTGGCGGCGCTGACAACTGCCTCAGGCACCACAGCCAGCATCTGGTAAAGGTTGATCAGATCAGCGTTAACATCAGCCAGCAAAAAGTCGGCGTGCTTATCTGAATTGAGGAACACCGAGCCGCCGCCGACGAACGGCTCTATTAACCGCTTACCTTCAGGGATCAGGCTGTCCAGTTCATGCAGCAGCGAATACTTCCCACCAGCCCATTTCAAAAATGGTCGTTTCCAGTTGCGCGGCGCTGGCTTCTCTGCCGGTAGAGCAGCTGCAATACGCTCCCCGATCCAGCGCATAACCGGTACAGCCATGCTGTTGCCGATCGCACGATAGCGCGGCCCGTCTGGGCATTCGCTTACATCTTTGCCGCGCCAGGCGATCAAAGTATGGTTATCAGGGAATCCCATCTGCCGTTCATTCTCCACTGGCATCAGATGCCTGACTCGGCCGTCTTCCGTAACAATGTAAGTTTCTCTGTCATCGAGAGAGCCTGCCCCTCTTGCTGTGAGACAAACAGGCACGGGCGTCTGCTTTGTCGGGGGATTAGTCCGGCACACGCGATCGGACTCAAAAAGTATTTCTGCGGGATCGATGTCTGTTCGAGCACTTGCAACAAGGAGAATGCGTGGGCGTCGCTGGGCCACTCCGAAGTATTGTGCATCAAAGGTTCGCCAGGCCACTCTGCGCTGTCTTCCAATAACAGCACCACGCTTTGACCAGACTGGAATGTGCTTACAGGCTTCCTTATTCCAGCGCCAGAACTTTTCACTGACTCCGATTGCAGGTCGTGGACCAGGTTCGAACTCTTCAGATTCTCCAGCCAGTCCAGCAAGAAAGCACCCGAACGCGTTATCTTTCGAGGAGAATACCCCTGTGACATTTTCCCAGACGAAGATTGCAGGCGATTCTCCGCGTTCACAGCGCTTATTGTCGATGACATCAGCTAATTCCACATATGAAAGTGTTAATTGCCCTCTCGGGTCCAGGAGCCCCTTGCGAAGACCGCCTATTGAATATGACTGGCATGGGGTTCCGCCCACCAGCACATCCGGCGCTTCAACTTCACCACGGCTAACCGCGGCTGAAATAGCGGTCATGTCGCCGAGGTTTTTCACCTCAGGCCAGCGTTCAGCCAGAACGGCGCTGGGAAACGTTTCAATCTCAGAGAACCAGGCGGCTTTCCAGCCAAGGGGCTCCCACGCAACACTCGCGGCTTCAATGCCACTGCATACTGATCCGTATCTCATTGGCTCACGACCTCCATCGCCAGAGTGAGTACCAGCAGCGCTATCAGCACTACAGCCGTGCGGATGCCGTGATAGAAAATTTCATTCCGGGTAAAGTGATCCTTGAATTTCTGTTGCATCAGTCCCTCCACAGATCGATGGCTGGCACCGAAACCGAGTTGATAGTAGATACCTCTGACGAAATGCCAACGCATCCAAGGCGTATGCAGTACTCACGGCGGTCAGTTGCCTTGTCGCGGGCCTCTTCGTTTCTCGTTGAATCCATTGCCAGCAACCATTCGCGGGCAGCCCGGCGCCAGTAACCTCGCGATTCCAGTTCAACCGCTTTGGCCCTGTGCGCTTCGTACTGAGCACCCAGGAGAATGCGATCGGACTCAAGCGGTAGCCGGTAGAAAAACGGGTGTCCCTGGCGGGCATAGCGAATAACGACTTCCTGTGTTTGCAGTTCGGTCATCAGCGGCTGGATCAGGCGGCGAGGGATGTCTGCACCGCTGGCGATCTGCGCTGAGGTGCACCCAGGGTTTTGACGGATATACTCGATAGCCATTTCACGAATATTCATGCTGCTTTCCCTCCAGACAAGCGCTCACAGCAGTCCTTCCAGATGCTGTTCCAGCGGCTGACAGCGAAACTGGCGTTCATCGACCGCACACCTGCCTTACTGGCCTCAGCCCTCACAGTTTCCTCAAGCTGACTGGGATTTCTGACGGGTTTGGCGCTACCGATGAAACGTCGCCATGCTGCGTCACGCTCGGTGTGATCCGCTGGCGCCCGCCCCACGGTCTCGCCATTATCTTTGACCCACTTCCCATCGACACATGCCGGACGGCCATGAGCCAGCCAGCGCTGAGCGCCAGTCAGATATCCCTGGAATTTCGACGGCTGGAAAATCGTGGTAGGTCGCAGGTAACCGGCCATTTCCAAATCGTTGGCCCATTTGGCATTCAGGTAATCCGTGGTCAGGATCAGCTCGTCAGTGGTAAACCCTTCGGCTAATCTGGCCCGGATGTTCTCCAGCGACGATTTGCTGACCTGGTACCGGGAGCCGGTCGCCTGGTTCAGGTGTGCGAGAACCTGCTTTGCAAAATCAGTCAGAACCACTTCAGGGTCGGTCTGCGCAGCAGGCTGACAAGAAGTCTTTTTATCTGACGGATCTGTTATTGGATCTATTAACGGATCGGGGTCAATGGTTGACCCCTCCCCTACCAAATTTTGACCCCCTGATGTGCCGTTATTTGACCCATCAATATTTGAGGCGTCAGAATTTGAGGGGTTAATATTTGGTGGGTCAATTTTTGAGGGGTCAGAATTTGACGCCTTCCTTTTTTTCTTCCTTGCGGCTTCTGCAAACAGCTCCAGCTTCTCAACATCGATCTGATACCCATTCGACGCATTGCGACCACCTAACTTACGCTCAATAACCTGAAGCCAGCCCGCCTGCT
Source organism: Erwinia typographi (assembly GCF_000773975.1). Classification (GTDB taxonomy): domain Bacteria; phylum Pseudomonadota; class Gammaproteobacteria; order Enterobacterales; family Enterobacteriaceae; genus Erwinia; species Erwinia typographi. The sequence goes on along the minus strand of NZ_JRUQ01000076.1, from coordinate 26,325 downwards.
CAAGCTCCCTGATCGCAGCCCTGACGGTAGTTTTGCTTTTGGCGCCCACCTGCTCTCTGATAGTGTCGACAGCAGGCCAGCTGTAGCCCTCGTCGTTGCTGTAATCAGCGAGTCTGGCAAGCACCGCTATGCGGGAGAGGGTCATTCCAGACGGCCCGCAACCTTCCCATACCAGGCCGTGCAGTTTGCTACTCATACAACCCTCTCATATTTCTTTTTCCAGTCCCGACGCGGGCAGACGCATTCGTATTCATAGCCCTGCCTGCGGAAGATGATCCGCTGATTGACGGTATCAATGCCGATGGTTTCAACCAGGATGCCGTGATAACGCTCCCGGTAATTTGCGACCCATGGTTCAATTTTTTCCTGTTCAATCACAGCCTCCCTGCCGCAATAAAGCGGTCTGGCAAGAAGTCAGAGCCCTCCACTCTTCCCGGCCATCGTTGTTCATGGCTGAGAATGCGCCTACCACTCCAACCTCAGGCTGGTAGTTGTGGCTTCCGTCCTGGCAACGTACGATCTCCACATACCGGAACGGAGAGTTACCCACCAGCGGCAGGCACCTGAATTGCTTAGCTGGTCTGTATCGGTTTAAACTGTTCATGCGTAAAAGTTCTCCACTGAATTGACACGCCAAGGCGCCCGGAGCTGCACACTCGCGGGCGTCACTTTTTTTTGCGGCCAAATAACGTAACAATGGCGCGGATCTCTTCTTCTCTGGCGGCAAGGTGGCGCCGGTGATGCTCGTAGATTTCATCCGCTTCATGTTGCTCAATCACTCCATCTTCCAGCGCCTGTTCGATAATCTGATCAACCTGCCCCCGGGCAGCAGCTGTACGCATCGCCCTGCTGAACAAGTCAACGCGGTCAAGATCCTCAAGGTTTGGCACGTCCACCAGCAGCGCACCGCGGCGTTTAGCAAAATAATCAGCCAGCGCAGACGTTCCCGAAATGTCCTCCATCGCTTCCAGTTCCACTACCTCAAAGAAACGACAACCGTTCTTCTCATACAGGTTGTTGTTGAACTGAGTCATTGTCATACCCAGTGCGCCAGCCATGGCCTCTCGACCGCCAGGGCATGTCTTGCACATCGCTTTCACGACTTCTTTTAAGCTTTGCTCTACCACGTTGTATGTCCTTTGGTAGTTTCAATTAAGCTGCGCATTCGTTAGGGTTTTGCGTATCAACAGATACTAACGAACCAAGGATCTCTTCGGTGGTCACCTTCCCATCGGTGGCGTCAACCAGAGCCGGAATGTACTGCGAGCGAATTCCACCACCGCAGAGCCATTTGCTTACTGCTGATTGGTTTACTCCCACCTTTCGTGCCAGCTCCTTTTGAGATCCGACGATGGTGATAGCTTTTTGAATGACGATGTTCATTGCCGTCCCCTATGACTTAAAGAAACACAAATATCACCCATGTAATAGACAAAGTCAATTACATGGAGAATTTGACTGGTAATTACTTAGGTAATAGCTTCCATATCATGAAAACATTATCTGAAAGACTTAAGTTGGCTATGCACCAATCAGGGCATACCTCACAAAGCGACCTCGCGAAACTAGCGGGCGTGAATCAATCGATCATTTCGAAAATTCTTACAGGTAAGAACGAGACATCGAAGTATTCTGGAAAGTTGGCGGCCGCATTAGGTATCAGTGCTGACTGGTTGATAAATGGCGCAGGCTCAATGGAAGGAAGTGATGTTCCTATACAAAAGATTGACGCATCACGTTTGGTACCCGTATGGGATGAGAAGGGTGATACTGGGGATGTTGTTTCATGGCATGAAAGCGTCCCTAACAGCTATCGCATTTATTTAATGAAGAAAAACACAGGGATAGAGAAAGCTCCAGAAGGCGCTCTTGTTCTGGTAAATCCATCATTAAAGCCAGGAAACAATGAACTAGTTGTGACCAATATCCGAGGATCTATATCGGCCTATCGCTTTTTAGAAGGCGGGGCGGGGCTGGGGTTCTTAGGTGTTGACGATTCAAGAATTCCTCCATTCGAAATATCTGACGAATCCTGCATTGAGGGAGTCGCCGAGCAGATCTTGATTGGCAGGCTACGATAATATACAACTTCTGAGTCGTCTATGGAGGTGGTCTGATAGTGTCCACCCTCTGTTCTTGTGTGCAAAAGCCCCATAATCCCCCACCCCATTTTTTCGTGCTTTCAATACCAAACACCAATCTCGAGCAATTACACTGTATGGATGTATAGTAGTTTAATATTCATCTACAATAAAATAGATTTTTTGTCTTTCTGCAAGACCTGACATTATTCCCCATGTAATAATATTTAACGCCATATATTGACTTTACCTATTCCCCAAGTCATAGTCTATTCCATCAACAGCGAACAGGCAGGACGCCCACGAAGTAGCCGCCGGTGGCATATGAATGACCGGATGATTCGCAACAAGGGTTTTCGGGAGGGGTTGCGGTTTGGTGTGACTACTAAGCCAGCGCGCTCACCTGGTGAACACGGTCCCGTACAACCCACGGGCACCAGCTATGAAACACCGTAGGGTTACCGACTAGTCATCGGTACCCCGCCCGAAAACCCCTGCTCCAAACCACTGCCGTCTGAGGTGGAGAAGCTACCAGGCCTGATATTGCTGTGTGAGTGTAGTCTTGGCGGTTACCGGGTCTTCAACCAACCAACACCAGGGGAGAGCGAAGATAATGTTCTACCGGTACCCGCCCTTTTTAATCGCAACGGAAAGGGCACTGAGTTCGTGTGGCAGGTATAGCGCCTCATTAGCTGTCCAGGCAGTGCCCTCCCCCTTGCGTCCGCATATGGTTATGGCCGGGCAGATCCTCCCGGTGCAGGTTCAAATCCTGCCGGCGCATTAATTATTTGTGAAGCAAATACCGCGGCAAGCGCCGCCTTTCAGAGGATATTGCCATGAGCAATGATCGCATGACCGTAGTACCTGAATTCCTGGGCGAACTGGATGCCGGCGTGTTCGAAAACAAAATCGCTGCCGCGCTGAATACTACCGCCCTGGGTGTTTTGAATAATGGGACTAAAGGCAAAGTCGTCCTGACTTTCGATTTTGAACGCATGGGTAATTCTGTCGAAGAGAAGCGCGTCAAAATCAAACACAGATTGCAGTACATCACCCCCACCCCACGCGGTAAGGCATCTGAAGAAGACACCACCGAAACCCCAATGTGGGTTAACCGCGGCGGTAAACTCACGATCCTCCAGGAAGACCAGGGGCAGCTGTTCGGGATTAAAGGCGAAACGGACGGAAAGCTTAAAGCGGCTCAGTGAACCGCGTCCGATTAATTCACTGTTACCAACCTAATCCAATTATTAATTAAGGAATTTATATGTCTCAGTTAGATAGCGGTACTTTCAAGCAAGTCAGGGATTTGATTATGTCAGGCTATCACCTTGCTGATATTCAGAAGCTGCCTTGCCCTACCGCTCTGATCCCGGAAAATACCCATGTTGAAAGTCTGGAGGTATTTTCACTGGAGCGTTTCCGTTTCCGTGGTGCGATGGAAACAACCAGTATTGATGATTTTGTCCGCTATTCTGTTGGCTACGCCAGCGGTGACGAGCCGGCACGCTGTTTTATCGACGCAGATAACATGCTCGCACGTTCGATCTTTAATATCGGTACCCTGGAGAATCCGGGGCATGCCGACAACGTATCAACCATCAAGCTTAAAAAGACCGCCCCGTTCCGCGCAGTGCTGGCCATTGACGGTAACAGGCTCAGCCAAAAGCAAATCGCAGAGTGGCTGGAAGACTGGTCCGAATATCTGACCGCTTTTGATGCAGACGGCAAGATCATAGACATTTCCAAAGCCGCTCAGGCCGTTCGTCGCATCACTATCCAGCAGGCTACTCAGCAGGATCATGAAGACGGCGATTTCAGCGGTAGAAAATCCCTCATGCAAAGCGTTGAGGCGACCAGTAAGGACGTTATGCCGGTAGCATTTGAGTTTAAATGTGTGCCGTATGAAGGGCTTACTGAACGCCGTTTCAGTCTGCGCAACAGTCTGATCACCGGAGACGAACCGCGATTTGTTCTGCGGATTGTTCAGCTCGAAGCCCAGGAAGAAGCGATCGCTAACGAGTTCCGCGACCTGCTGATTGAAAAATTTGACGATGAACCAGTTTTAACCTTTATCGGTAACTTTAAAGCGTAATTGCACAGCCTTAATTGCCCTGCCAGTCGGGGCAATTAGTGAAGCGTAATTTCGTTAATTATTGCCAGCAATGGCAAGGGATTCGTGCAACCAACATCCTGCGCCAGTGCAGTGGCGCGCTTATTAAGTGGAGAACAATATGTCGTGGATCACCACAGTAACCGGCAAGCATTTTAATTTTGTGCAAATTGACCAGAACAGCATTTGTATTGAAGATATCGCTGTCGCTCTGTCAAATATCTGTAGGTTTACTGGCCACCTGCCAAATTTCTACAGCGTCGCCCAGCATTCCGTACTGGTTAGTCAACTGGTTCCGCCAGAATTTGCACTGGAAGCTTTGATGCATGATGCGGCTGAAGCCTACTGCAGCGACATCAACTCGCCACTAAAAGCGCTGCTGCCAGACTACCAGGCTGTTTTAGGCAACGTCGAGCATGCCATCGCCGATAAATTCAACCTTCCACCAGTTATGTCCGCACCGGTCAAACGTGCCGATCTGATCATGCTGGCGACTGAGCGCCGGGAATTCGGTCTGGATGACGGAACACCATGGCCGATTCTGGACGGCATTGACCCTGCATCGTTCGTGATCTTCCCACTTCATCCGATGCAAGCGCGCGTGCAGTTCCTCCAACGCTTTAATGACCTGCGGGGAATCGCGGTATGAACAATTTAATGATCGACTTGGAAACCATGGGCAATAAACCGAACGCTCCTATCGTGGCGATCGGCGCTGTTTTCTTCGAACCATCCACCGGCAAAACTGGCGCCGAGTTCTCAGCTACCGTGTCGCTTTCCAGTGAAATGGCGCTGGGTGCAGTTCCTGACCCTGACACTATCGAATGGTGGATGCGTCAGTCGAATGAGGCGCGGGAAGCTCTACGCACCAACCAGATTGGCATCCTTAAAGCTCTTGAATAGCTGACACAATTCGTGAAGAGAAATAAAGCTGGAGCTTGCCAGGTCTGGGGTAATGGTGCCGCATTCGACAACGTAATCCTGCGCGCCGCTTACCAGCGTATCGGTCAGCCTGCTTTCTGGTTGTTCATTCGGGACCGCGATGTCAGAACGATGGTCGAGCTTGGACGCCAGATAGGTTTTGATCCCAAACGCGATATTCCATTTGAGGGCGAGCGTCATAACGCTCTGGCCGATGCTATTCACCAGGCAAAGTACGTTTTCGCTATCTGGCAGAAGATAATCCCAACCACCAGCGCAGAATTACTGAATGCTGAGATCGATAATCGCGCAGCTATGGCCACCAGCGATAAGGAAACCATTCGCCAGCTCCAGCAGCAGGTGAACGCCCTGGCGGTAGAATGCGGGATCATGCGCCAGTTGCTACCGGATTATGTTTCTGTACCGGCCACTGATGCCGCCCTCCGCAACGGTGAGCAGGGAGGAGAATGATGGACGCGTCTGCAAAAAAGAAATATCTGTCAAAAATCCAGAAGCTAATGCGATTGGCTGAAAGTACCAGCAGCCCAGCAGAAGCGGCTAACGCTCTGTCCAAAGCACAAGCGTTCATGAAAGAGCACGGGCTGAGCGAATCAGAGGTGGTGTTTTCGGAGATTAATACCAGCCAAAGCAAAATATCTCCAAGCGATGCTGAAAGACTGCCTCGCTATATGGGCTTTCTTATTATGACCATCGAAAAAGCTTTTGCAGTTAAATGCCTAGTGAGCTGGCGATTAACTCCAAGTTTTAAGCGTAAACGGGTCGTTAAGTTCTACGGCCTCGATGGCAGGGATATTGCTGCCGCGTACATCTTTGATGTTTTAACACGCCAAATCAAGCAGTCCAGAAAAGACTTTCAGGACAGGCATTGCGGCCGTTTTTCCCCAAAAAATAAGGCAGCACTAGCTGACCAGTTTTGTGAAGGGTGGGCATCTGGGGCTTATCACGCCGTGAAGGCGCTTGTGATCAGTGATGACCAGACTTCAAAGATGAATGCTTACGCTGCAAAGTTGCGTGATGAGGGTGTTAGCGAGGCAAAAAGCCGTAAATCAAAAGGCTCAGGCGAGTCTTCACACGCTGCGTATCTCGGTTACAAAGAAGGGATGCATGCGAAGGTATTCCATGGGGTTGAAGGGGATAGCAATAGCCCTGCCCTGATCGGTATGGAGAACGGCCATGCATGAGCGCCTCGTTTCTGTACCTGCCCGCCTGACTGCTGAGAACGGTGCTAAGGCTGCGCTGATGGGTGAGTTCAAAGTTGAATATGAAATGTGCTGCTTTCAGTGTGACGGCGCAGGTTGCGATGAATGTAATGATCGTGGCTCTTGGGTTGAGCGGCACATCATCCCCTGGGACACCGTCAAGGAAATTTATTCCGCCGCTATCACTCATTTCGAAAGTGCCGGGGGTTCCTCATGAACCAGCGCCCATACGACAAAACTCTACCGCTGTCACAGCAGCCGTGGCTGTTTACCAGTCCGGGGAAATCGAGGTGCAGATGATCCACTACCACGGCGGGCCAATAACGCCTGATACATGTGCTCTGCGTGCATGGCGCGGCAGGCATGCGTTCATCTCGTTTGCCCATCCCGCGCAAATTAATCTCGCCTCTGAGGTCTGCCAGTCATTCGCGCTGGATAACGGTGCGTTCACTGCGTGGAAGGCAGCTGGCCGCAACAAAATCGACTGGCGCGATTATTACGATTTCGTGGCGCGCTGGAAAAATCACCCTGGGTTTGATTTCGCAATTATCCCGGACGTTATAGACGGCGGTGAGGCGGAGAACGAGGCGCTACTGGATGAGTGGCCGCACGGTGATTTCTACGGTGTTCCTGTCTGGCACATGAATGAAAGCGACGATCGGTTCATTCGTCTCTGCCATGAATACCCACGGGTAGCGATTGGCAGCTGCGGAGAATATGACGTTAAACGGCCAAATCTGGCAGTCACCAGGATGAAGGACCTAATTCGCCACGTTACAGACGGACACGGACAGCCAGTGACAAAATTCCACGGCCTGCGGATGCTCAACCCACTGATATTCACACAACTGCCGCTGGCCAGTGCAGACAGCACCAACGTTGCGAGGAACATCGGAATCGATAAAGCGTGGTCTGGCGCTTATGCGCCCGCGTCAAAGGAAACACGGGCCGCCGTTCTTGTTGAACGTATCGAATCACATAACAGCCCTGGAACGCTGAATTATTGCGAAAAAAGAGACCGTATCTCCCTGCAATTACCGTTAGAAGTTTGAGGAGCCAGCATGACAATTACCACTGAACAATTAAACAATCTACGCGGGCTGATTAAATTCGCCCTCCCATTGCCGTGGAAGTGGTGGACAAGCAACAGTCACACCAGATTAACGAGCGCTGAAGGTAAAGATGGCGATGTCATTCATGCGTTTAAAGCGGTTGATGGCCATACATGCGTAAATGTTTCATCGGATAACATGAAACTGATTGCAAGCGCTGTTAACGCACTGCCTGACCTGCTGGCCCACATCGACGCCCAGGCGGCGCGGATTGCTGAGCTGGAGAACGACGAGTTACGCCAGCGCCTGGCTAATGCTGAGCACCAGCTTTACATGAAAGACCTGGCTATTCACAACGTTAAGGCAAGTCGACGTGCGCAATTCAGGGCGCGGCAGGCCGCAGAAAAAGAGCTGGCGGCGCTTCGGGAGCAGAGGCCAGTTTACTGGCAATTTATGTCAGTGAATGGTGATTGGTTAGGCATTAGCGAATCCGGGAGAGATGCAGCGGTTAAGGAAGGATGTGAAGTGCGCCCGCTCTTTAGCCAGCCAGTGCCAGCCGCCCCGGTTGCTGTGCCGGATGACGCTATCAGAGAGGAAATCTACTGCTTAGCCAACCATATCGCAGGCGCTAAAGGTGGCATGCCGGATGAATGGCAACCATGGGCTGAAGATGTTGAGGATAGTCTGCGTAAGTTGCAGCGCCTCAACAGCGGGAGTGAACCAACTGCTGCGCCGGACGATTTAGTGATGCAGATTAGGCGATTAGTCCACGCGCTGAAAAATGCCAAACCTGACCATAGCTTAGTGAAGTCAGTGCCGGACTACATGCGCAGAAAAGGCTACTGGAAGGTAACCGACTGCTTACGCGAAAGCGGGACGGTGAGCGATGAGTAGTAACGATACCAAAATCATTGTCAACGAACCCAAGGGGGAATGTTAATGGCTACTCGATTTATTGGCTTGAAAGAGATGTGCCAGTTAACAGGAAAAAGCCATCCGACACTATGGAGGATGTGGGCTAAGAAAAAAGAATTCCCCGCGCCACAGCGTAGTAGAAGCGGATCATTTCTTGGCTGGCCGGAGAGTGTTTACGAGAAATGGGTTTCTGAGCAGAAAGCCTAACAGCACCCGTTAGAGCACCTATCTTTTTAAGGACACCCGCAGAAATGCGGGTAACTTATTGATTATATTGGTACGCCCTACAGGATTCGAACCTGTGACCTACGGCTTAGAAGGCCGGTGCTCTATCCAACTGAGCTAAGGGCGCATAGTGAACTGAGGCGAATTATACGGAGCGCACCTGCTGAGTCAACGATTTATCAGGCGGACGCGCTCTGTTGCTGCACTATTGAACAGTAACAACCGAAACTGTGCCTGACAGCAGCGCCCGCTTCTGACAAAATAGGCGCCAATCCCCGTTTCAACTCAACACAGATGGATCCCCTCTCTGATGGTAGCAAAGATTATTGACGGTAAAACGATTGCGCAGCAGGTGCGGCAAGAGGTTGCTGAAAAAGTACAGCAGCGCCTGGCGGCTGGAAAGCGTGCCCCTGGCCTGGCGGTCGTTCTGGTCGGTGAGAACCCGGCCTCGCAAATTTATGTCGGCAGCAAGCGTCGCGCCTGTGAAGAAGTGGGCTTTATCTCACGCTCTTACGATCTGCCCGCCTCCACCAGCGAAGCCGATCTACTTGAGCTGATCGACAGGCTGAACCACGACAGCGAAATCGACGGAATTCTTGTGCAACTGCCGTTACCGGCAGGTATCGATAATGTGAAGGTACTTGAAAGCATCTCTCCAGCTAAAGACGTCGATGGCTTCCACCCTTATAACGTCGGCCGTCTTTGCCAGCGTGCGCCCAAGCTGCGCCCCTGTACGCCGCGTGGCATCGTGACCCTGCTTGAGCGCTATGGCATCGATACCTTCGGGATGAATGCCGTAGTGGTCGGCGCCTCGAACATTGTAGGCCGTCCGATGAGCATGGAGCTGCTGCTGGCAGGCTGCACCACCACCGTTACGCATCGCTTCACCAAAGATCTGCGCTTCCATGTGGAACATGCGGACCTGCTGGTGGTGGCCGTTGGCAAGCCCGGCTTTATTCCTGGCGACTGGATTAAGCCAGGCGCAGTGGTTATTGACGTTGGGATCAACCGGCTGGAAAGCGGAAAGGTAGTCGGAGATGTGAATTTTGCCGACGCCTCTGAGCGCGCCTCCTATATCACCCCAGTACCGGGCGGCGTCGGCCCGATGACCGTAGCGACGCTGATTCAGAATACCCTGTACGCGTGCGAAGAATTTCATGATGGAGCAGCGGAATAATGGCCACTTTTTCTTTAGGTAAACACCCGCATGTGGACCTGTGCGATCTGCTGAAGCTGGAAGGTCTGGTAGAAAGCGGCGCAAGAGCCAAAACGCTGATTGCGGAAGGTCAGGTCACCGTCGATGGCGCAGTGGAGACCCGCAAGCGCTGCAAGATCGTAACCGGCCAAACCGTGGTGTTTGACGGTAACAGCATCACCGTCGTCGAGTAATATCCCGCTTTGCCCTGCCCGTTCGGGTGGGGCTTTTACACCACCACCGTCTCCCCGTTTTTTTGCGCCAGCTGGTAATGGCTGAGCTCACAGTGTCTGCCAATCTGCTCCGCCAGACGAGGCGAATGGCTGGTTACCCAAATTTGGCTGTAGCGGCTGGCCTCGGCAATCAGCAGCGCCAGCGCAGGCAGTAAATCGGGATGCAGGCTGTTTTCCGGCTCGTTGATCGCCATAAACGTGGGCGGCCTTGGGCTGAGCAGCGCGACGACCAGGCAGAGAAAACGCAGCGTGCCGTCGGAAAGCTCGGCTGCCTCAAGAGGACGCAGAATGCCTTCGCGCTGCATCATCATTTGAAAACGACCGCCCTGCTCTTCAACAAAGAACTCACTGCCGGGAAAGGCTTCCGCCAGCACCGAGTAAAGCAGTTCCGTGTGCCCACGCTCGCGCAGGGTTTCAAACGCGGCCGCCAGATTGTGACCGTCGTGAGCCAGAACTGGCGCGCGTATGCCAACCTGCGGCGCACGGATCGGCGAACCGGGCCAGACGGCAAACTCGTGATAGAAGCGCCATTTGCGCAGGTTCTCGCGCACCTGGGAGACTTCAGGATAAAGATGGGGGTCGGAGAGCTGGGAAAAAACGGACTCTTCTTCATGCAGTGAAGAGGGATAAGCGATCCGATCGCCCTGAATATTATTCAGGAAAGCCGCCTGATTTTTACGTTCAAGCAGTAAAGAAGAGGGACGGCGGCGCTGGCCGCTGAGCCAGACGTTCTCCGTTTTGACCAGGGGGTCGAGATTGAACAGGCTGATCAGCGGTTCAGGAAAACCGATCTCCAGCTGGTAATCGTAGTCATCCATCTCGACGCCAAGCACCATTCGCTTGCCGTTGCGACGAGTCTCCCCTCGCTTCGGCTCACCTGCCCACATCGTTTTCTGAATACCCCCCTCTTCGGCCAGCGCAGCAGACAGCCGCCCGCTTACCGCTTCATGCAGCAGGCGCACCGCTTTGTACAGATTGGATTTGCCGCAGCCGTTTGGCCCGCTGATCACGTTAAGCGGTGACAGCTCAAGTTCCACATCGCGGATTGAGCGAAAGCCTGCCAGAGAAAGCCGCTGAATGGTCATCATCTTCTCCTGCACCAATGCAAACAGGGGCTTGCGCCCCTGTCGGTAATACCTTAACTCACGCGGAGATCACCCGCGACGCCAGCTGGTTCCCTGCGGGCCATCTTCCAGCACGATGCCCATCGCCACCAGTTTGTCGCGCGCCATATCTGCCTGCGCCCAGTTTTTCTCTTTACGGGCGTCCAGTCGCAGCCTGATCAGCGCTTCGATTTCCGCCACCTCATTATCGTTGCTCTGAGCGCCGTTTTGCAGGAAGACTTCAGGGTCCTGCTCAAGCAGCCCCAGCACGCCTGCCAGCGCACGCAGCTTCGCGGCGAGGCCGTTGGCGGCCGTCATGTCTTCAGCCTTCAGACGGTTCACTTCGCGCGCCATATCAAACAGCGCCGAGTACGCTTCCGGCGTGTTGAAATCGTCATCCATTGCCTCACGGAAGCGGGTTTCAAACGCTTCGCCGCCAGCGGGTTCGGCATGGCTATCGGTGTTGCGCAGCGCGGTGTAAAGACGCTCCAGCGCCGAGCGAGCCTGCTTAAGGTTATCTTCGCCATAGTTCAACTGGCTACGATAGTGACCCGACATCAGGAAATAGCGCACCGTTTCCGCATCGAAATGCGCCAGCACGTCGCGCACGGTGAAGAAGTTGTTCAGCGACTTGGACATCTTCTCGCGGTCAATCATCACCATGCCGGAATGCATCCAGTAGTTCACGTACGGGCCATCGTGCGCGCAGGAAGACTGGGCAATTTCGTTCTCATGATGCGGGAACATCAGATCGGAACCGCCGCCGTGAATATCAAAGTGCTCACCCAGCTGTTTGCAGTTCATGGCTGAACACTCGATATGCCAGCCCGGACGGCCCGCGCCCCACGGAGACGGCCAGCTCGGCTCGTCAGGTTTCGACATTTTCCACAGCACGAAGTCCATGGAGTTGCGCTTGACGTCAGCCTCAACCTCCACGCGCGCCCCGGCCTGCAACTGCTCCAAATCCTGGCGGGACAGCTGGCCGTAGCTGGGATCGCTTGGCACAGAAAACATCACGTCGCCGTTGCTGGCGACGTAAGCATGATCGCGATCGATCAGCTTGCTGACGATTTCGAGGATCTCGCTGATATGGCGAGTAGCGCGCGGCTCCAGATCCGGCGGCAGGATGTTCAGCGCGGCGAAATCTTTGTGCATTTCCGCAATCATGCGGTTAGTCAGTTGCTCTACCGTTTCGCCATTTTCATTCGCACGTTTGATGATCTTGTCGTCAATGTCGGTGATATTCCGCACATATTTCAGCGAATAGCCGAGATAACGCAGATAGCGCGCCACCACGTCAAAGGCGACGAAAGTTCTGCCATGACCAATATGACACAGGTCGTAAACGGTGATGCCACACACGTACATGCCGATCTGACCAGCATTAATAGGTTTAAATTCCTCTTTTTGGCGACTCAGGGTATTAAAAATCTTTAGCATGGAAGCATTCCGTTTTGACGTGTGCGGGTTAAAACCAGTGAAAAGCCTATTCTGACGTATTGTTAACGGAAGTGCCACGCAAAGCAAGGTTATGCCCGCCGGCGTTTATGCAGCGGTGCTGACTCGTCATCACATTTTGTGATATAAAAGCCGTCTGTTAATAGCGTGCTGGCGTCCCAGGGCCGCCAGCACCGCCTTACTCTTTCACCCTTCCAACCTTTACAGGATGAGAACATGGTCACTTTCCAGACAAATCATGGCGATATCGTTATCAAAACCTTCGATGACAAAGCGCCAGCTACCGTTGCAAACTTCCTGGATTATTGCCGTGAAGGTTTTTACGACAACACTATTTTCCACCGTGTTATTAACGGCTTTATGATCCAGGGCGGCGGTTTTAAGCCCGGTATGCAGCAGAAAGATACCAAAGACGAAATCCGTAACGAAGCGAACAACGGCCTGAAAAACACCAGGGGCACGCTGGCAATGGCCCGTACCCAGGCACCTCACTCCGCTACCGCCCAGTTCTTCATTAACGTTGCGGACAACGACTTCCTCAACTTCCGTGACGAAAGCCTACAGGGCTGGGGCTACTGCGTGTTCGCCGAAGTGGTTGAAGGTATGGACGTGGTTGAGAAAATCAAAGCGGTTGCCACCGGCCGCAGCGGCATGCACCAGGACGTACCTAAAGACGACGTTCTGATCCAGAAAGTCACCGTCAGCGAATAATGCCTCACGCGCTATTTATCGCAGATATCCATCTGTGTGAAGATGAACCGGCAATAACTGCCGGTTTTCTTGCTTTTTTACGCCGTGATGCGCTTCAGGCCGAGGCGCTCTATATCCTTGGCGATCTTTTCGAAGCCTGGATTGGTGATGACGATCCGAATCCGCTGCATGCAGAAATTGCTGCGGCCCTGCGGCAGCTTCAGCAACAGGGCATCCCCTGCTATTTCATCCACGGTAACCGCGACTTCCTGCTCGGTAAGCGTTTCGCTGCGGCCAGCGGCATGACGCTGCTGCCGGAAGAGCAGGTGCCTGAGCTGTACGGCAAGCGGATCCTGATCATGCATGGCGACACGCTTTGTACTGACGATCGGGGCTATCAGCGCTTCCGGCATAAGGTGCATCAACCCTGGCTGCAAAAGCTGTTCCTTGCCCTGCCGTTGTTTCTCCGCCAGCGGATTGCGCTCAGGATGCGCGCGGGCAGCAAGCACGCCAACAGCAGCAAAGACGTCGCTATTATGGACGTGAATGCGCAGGCGGTCACCGCCGCGATGACGCGTCATCAGGTGCAGTATCTGATCCATGGCCATACCCATCGCCCGGCCATTCATCAGCTTGAGGTGAATGGGCTGCCGGGTGAACGGCTGGTGCTCGGTGCCTGGCATCACGAAGGGTCGATGATCCGGGTCAGCGACAGCGAAACATCGCTTATTTATTTCCCTTTCTGAAACTGGAAAAAATGCCGCAAATGCCCTGCTGATGCCTGGGCAAACGTTTTCCTTGCTGCGGAGTCATGCTATTCTCTTTGCCCTTCCCATCTGACCGCCTGGGCAGTCAGATGACGTTTGTACAATCACAGGAGTCAGACCCGCATGTCATCCAACGCCGCACCGGCCCGCATTGCTATTGTTATGGGTTCCAAAAGTGACTGGGCAACCATGCAATTTGCCGCGGACATTCTCACCAGCCTGGCAGTGCCCTTCCGGTGCGAAGTGGTTTCGGCGCACCGTACCCCGGACAAGCTGTTCAGCTTTGCCGAGCAGGCGGCGGATAGCGGCATTCAGGTGATCATTGCAGGCGCAGGCGGGGCAGCCCATCTTCCGGGGATGCTGGCGGCGAAAACGTTAGTGCCGGTACTTGGCGTACCGGTGCAGAGCGCGGCATTGAGCGGCGTAGACAGCCTGTACTCTATTGTGCAGATGCCACGCGGCATTCCAGTAGGCACCCTGGCGATTGGTAAAGCCGGCGCGGCCAATGCTGCGCTGCTGGCGGCGCAGATCCTCGCTATTCACGATGCTGGGCTGTCTGCCCGTCTCGCGGAATGGCGTCAGGCTCAGACCAATGAAGTACTGAACAACCCGGACCCACGGGAGGAAGCATGAAGCCGGTCTGCGTATTAGGAAATGGTCAGCTGGGCCGGATGCTGCGTCAGGCGGGTGAGCCGCTGGGCATCGCCGTTTATCCGGTAGGCCTGGATGCGGAGCCGGAAGCGCTGCCGATTCAGCAAAGCGTGATCACCGCAGAAATCGAGCGCTGGCCGGAAACCGCACTGACGCGTGAGCTGGCGAACCACACCGCTTTCGTCAACCGCGATATCTTTCCACGCCTGGCCGATCGCCTGACGCAGAAGCAGCTACTGGACCAGCTGGGCCTGGCGACCGCGCCGTGGCAACTGCTGGCAGAGACGGCAGAATGGCCGCAGGTATTTGCTACGCTCGGCGAGCTGGCAATCGTTAAGCGGCGCACCGGTGGCTATGACGGCCGCGGGCAGTGGCGCCTGCGCGCCAACGAAACCTCAGCGTTACCCGCTGACTGCTACGGCGAATGCATTGTCGAGCAGGGCATCAACTTTTCTGGCGAGGTCTCGCTGGTCGGCGCTCGTGCTCACGATGGCAGCACCGTCTTTTATCCCCTGACCCATAACCTGCATCAGGACGGCATTCTCCGCACCAGCGTGGCTTTCCCCACTCCTGACGCCGCCCAACAGCAGCAGGCTGAAGCGATGCTGTCAGCCATCATGCACGAACTGAAGTACGTCGGCGTGATGGCGATGGAGTGTTTCGTAGTACCGGAAGGTCTGCTGATTAATGAGCTGGCTCCGCGCGTGCACAATAGCGGACACTGGACCCAGAACGGCGCGTCCATCAGCCAGTTCGAGCTGCATCTGCGGGCAATCCTCGATCTGCCGCTCCCCAGGCCGGTGGTCAGCACGCCTTCGGTGATGGTTAACCTGATCGGCACCGCCGTCAACCAGGCCTGGCTTAATCAGCCGCTGGTACATCTGCACTGGTATGAAAAAGAAGTGCGGCCAGGGCGTAAAGTTGGTCACCTGAACCTGTCGGATGTCAGCCAGCCTGCGCTACAGGCCGCGCTGAATGCGCTGGTTCCACAACTGCCGGAAGAGTACGCCAGCGGCATCGCCTGGGCGGTGGCTAAACTCGGCACCTGAAAAAAGACAGTGCTTAACTGTACTTAAGTATGGCTATCATTCTACGATCAAAAAACGTATCTTACTGGCTGACAAGAACATAAATATTGCTTAGTTATTAGTTAATTATTTTTTGATTGCCAACACCAAGGGAACCAGTTTTCATCGAACAGAGTAAAGAAAGGTAAAAATTATTTACCTCTTAGTCTGCTAAGTGCGTGCTGGTTCACCCTTACTCTTGACCTCCATCCCTTCTCCTCCCTTTGCTTCCCTGTGTTTTTCAGAGTCTGGCCAACTGCTGCATTTTCCTGCCAACCGTGCGATCGGGGGGTTAGGCGAACGAATCAAGATATGATAAAGTCGCGCATCGATGAAGGAAGCGCTAATTACCCAGGGAGATAATGACATGGCCAAATTATTTTTTGATAATCAAGCTATTAATACGTCAGTGAAGGAGTACCTGGAAAGGAAACTGGCCCAGTTCAACAACATTAAATATGCCTATGCCATTATGAGCAAAAGAAATCCGGCGGATTTCTCTATTATCTCTAACCGGCAGGAGTGGTTTAAGGTCTATATTGAGAACAACTTCCAGTTTATCGACCCGGTATTGATTACCGCGCTCTACCGACTGACCCCCTTCTCATGGGATGAAAACCTGATGCTGAATAAAGGCGTCAAGGTGCCTAAATTATTTGATATGGCGCGAAATCACGACATCATCAACGGCTATACCTTCGTGCTGCACGACCACAACAATAATCTTGTTGTACTGTCTATCATGCTGGATAAACACTGCGATGATAATATCGAAGAGCAGATTCAGATTAATAAAGACAAGCTGCAAATGCTGTTGATTACCACCCACGAAAAGCTGACGCAGCTCTATCAGGATCAGGTGAGAAGCGCCGATTTTGAAGAGATGAACACCCGCGAAATTTTCTCCAACCGTGAAAACGAGATCATTTATTGGGCCAGCGTGGGGAAATCCTATCAGGAAATTGCCCTGATCCTGGGAATCAAACTCACCACGGTAAAATATCATATGGGTAACGCCGTGAAGAAGCTTGGCGTGACCAATGCCAGGCACGCCATCCGGCTGGGGATCGAGCTAAACCTGATCCGCCCGGTGCTTCCTGACGGGGAATGAGAGCGGCCAGCTCTCCAGCTCGCATCCCGTTACCGGAACTTTTGCCCTGACCAGCGCCATCAGCGTTTGCTGGTTCACCCGATCTACCGGCATAAAGATCAGATAGATATTCTGATCTTTTTCCGACGTCCCCTGTTCCACCACCTCAATCTTCCAGCCTGATTTGCGAAAGATCAGGTACATCGGATGACTGACAATGGCATAAATTCCTTCATAGCCATAATGCCTGGCATAATTGATCATCGAAAGAAACAGCAGCGCGCTGACCGGCTGTTGACGAAGCTCCAGCGCCTGCACGCGATCTTTATCAATAAATAACCGGCTGGCTTCGACGAAATTTCCTTGCGGGAGATCAATATTTTTAAACCAGGACTTAAATGTCCCGGTGATCATGTTGGGATATTTGATTTCAATAAATCGCAGGCTGCAAATGCATGACTCTTGATAAACGCCAAAAATATAGGTGGTTCGCGGGTTATCGTACTCGTCCGACTCCATATTATTCTCGGCGTTTACCAACCAGTTAAGCCGATCCTTAAACACTTTCTTGCGCAGGGTAAAAAGCTCTTTCGATTTCAATTCAGACAGAAAACTATAATTCACATCGAGCAAGTGCAGCATAAACACTCCATCCATAGCTAAACATTGCGCTAATAATACCCTTATCATTAACCCGCCACAAAGCACTATCCCTTCCCGGCTGTGCATTGGGCAAAAAAGAAAGGAATGATAAATGACGCGGGCTGGCGCAATGCCAGCCGGTATTATTATGTGGCGTTAAATCCCCGGAACAGGGCTTTACCTTTGAGCAGGCGGACGCCAAGCCAGCCGCCACAGACCGAGAGCAGCAGCGCGCCGGTCAGCGGCAGCGCAAGCCACAGCAGGAAATCAGGCTCCCACGGGAAGTCGAAGACTTTGCGCTGTAACCCCCACAGTGCCGCTTCCGCACCAATGGTGGCAGCAACGCCTGAGACGACACCCAGCAGCGCAAACTCACACCACAGGGTGCCGCGCAGCAGTTTTCTGCTGGCGCCCAGCGTGCGGTAAACCACCAGTTCCTGGCTGCGCTGACGCATTCCCACCTGAATCTGAGCCAGCAGCAGCAGCACGCCGCAGGCGGTAACCAGCACGACCATGATCTCCAGCGCCTGGCTGACCTGCGCCAGCACCTGAGCTATCTGGCGCAAAATGCTGCCGATATCCAGCAGGCTGAGCGTCGGAAACGTTCTGTTCAGCTGAGTCAGCAGCGGGTTATTTCCCTCAAGGCGAAAGCTGGTCAGCCAGGTTTGCGGCTGATCGTCCAGCGCGCCGGGTGGAAAGATAAAGAAGAAGTTTGGCTTCAGACTCTCCCAGTCCACCTTGCGCAGGCTGGTAATTTTTGCCGAAAATGTCTGGGTATCGCCGGTAAAGGTCAGCGTATCGCCCAGCTTCACGGCCAGCCTTCCGGCCAGCTCCTCCTCCATCGAGACCTCGCCCTTTTTCGGCGGCCAGTTCCCCGCCGTCAGCGGGTTATGGTCCGGCAGCTGTGCTTGCCAGGTCAGGTTGAGCTCACGGTTCAACGCGCTATCCAGAGCCGGATCGGCTGGCTTCTGGTTAATTTCCGTCAGCCTGACCCTGGCAACAGGAAAGAAGGTTTGCGGCGCTACGTGATTCTTCTCAAGGAAGGTTTTCACCTGCGGCACCTGATCCTGAGTCATATTGAGCAGGAAGTAGTTCGGGCTGCCGGGAGGAAGCTGCTGCTGCCAACGGTCAAGCAGGTCGCCGCGCATCACCAGCAGCAGCGCCAGTAGCATAAACGACAGCGAGAAAGCCGCCAGCTGGCTGAGCGTGGTCCACGGCTGGCGCAGCAGGCGGTTGATCGCCAGCCTGAAGGCGAGATGACGTACATTGAGGCGGCGAAGCGCTATCAGGCCTCCCCAGCCAATGGCGCCCAGCAGTGCAGACAGCAGAACAATGCCGCCAACCAGCGCCCAAAGCAGTTTGCTGCCGCCAACCAGTAACGCCAGCAGTGCAACCACCACCAGCGCCATCGCCGGTAAATAAAACTTCAGCGGCCAGACGCCGGCAACCACATCACGGCGCAGCACGCGCAGCGGTTGCGTAGCGAGCAGCAGACGATAAGGCCGTAGCCCGACCAGCAGCGAGATAACAAACAGCGAGCCAACCGCCCACAGCCACGGCCAGGCGCTGGCCGCAGGCAGCTCGCCCGGCAAGACGGGCTTCAGCATCCGCAGCAGCAGCACCTCGAAGCCCATGCCAATGGCTCCGCCACAGACTGCCGCCAGCAGCAGCACCGCCAGCCACTGGCCGATAATCAGCTTTCTTAAGGCGGCACGGTTGGCCCCAAGCGTTTTCAGCACGGCAACCAGATCGTAGCGGCTTCGGCAGTAGTGGCTCATCGCTACCGCCACTGCCGCAATGGCGAGCATCAGCGTCAGCAGTGCCGAGAGCAGCAGGAACTGCTGAGCACGCACCATCGATTTGCCCAGTGCATCCTGCGAGTTTTCCACGCTGATCCAGCGCTGATCGGCTTTGATATGGGTGGCAATAAAGCGGTCATAGCGGCTGAGCTGTTCCGGCGTTCCGGCGAATTTATAACGCCACGTTACGCGGCTGCCGGGCTGGATCGCGCCGGTTTTCCCCACGTCGGCCAGATTCATTAGCAGCCGGGGCGCGGTCTGAAAGGGGTTAAAGCCCGCATCAGGCTCCTGAATCACCTCACCGGAAATACGCAAGGTGGTGTCGCCAACCTCCAGCTCCGCGCCAGCTTTAAGATTCAGCAGCGCCAATAGCCGGGGGGCAGCCAGTACGGTGCCAGCAGCAGGTTTTAATCCTGCCGGTTCCGTTGCCAGCGTGCCAAACATTGGATACAGATCGTCGACAGCCTTCACCGAGGCCAGCTGCGGCGTGTCTTGCGCAAACGTCATGGTCATAAACGTCAGCTGGCGACCAATCTGCAAGCCTTCTTTTTTCGCCTCATCCAGCCACGCCTGTGGCACTTCGCCAGCGCTTTGCAGCGTCCGGTCGCCCGCCATAAAATCGCGGCTTTGCTGGGTCAGCCCCTTCTCCATCCGGTCACTGAGCGATCCCAGCGCCAGCACGCAGGCGACGGCCAGCGTCAGTGCCAGCCAGACAATCAGTAGCGAGGGGGATTTCCATTCACGCCAGAACCAGCGCCAGATCATGCTTCCTCCCACAGCTTGCCGTCGCGCACCCGCAGACGACGATCGCAGCGGGCCGCCAGTTGCTCATCATGGGTAACAAGAATCAGCGTGGTAGCGAGATCGCGGTTCATGGAGAACAGCAGATCGGCAATACGATCGCCCGTTTTGCGATCCAGATTGCCCGTAGGCTCATCGGCGAACAGCAGCGCGGGCCTGCCGTTAAACGCTCTTGCCAGCGCCACGCGCTGCTGCTCTCCGCCCGACAACTGCGAAGGCAAATGGCTCAGTCGCCCGGCCAGCCCTAGCTGGGTCAGCAGTGCCTGCGCCTGTTCACGGCTCTGACGGTCGCTCTCGCCGCGCAGCAGAGCCGGAAGCTGCACGTTTTCTAACGCATTGAGGGTAGGCACCAGCATGAAGGATTGAAAAACAAACCCTACGCTTTTCGCCCGCAGTTCGGCACGCTGCTCCTCATCCATCTGATGAAGCGGCGAGCCGAGGAGAAACACCTCTCCCTCAGAGCCGTCATCCAGCCCGGCCAGAATGCCCAGCAGCGTGGATTTGCCGGAGCCGGACTCACCAATCAACGCAATAGTTTCAGCAGGTTTGACAACCAGCTCAACTCCGGTAAGGATGGAAAGCTGATGCTCACCCTGACCGACGGACTTACTAAGACGATGAACTTCAACAATGTTTTCCGCTGGCATTACCCTTTCCTGTTGTTACTGGTGATGATGACGCACCTGGCGGCGGCGGCAGAGACCCTGCTGGTGCTGGGCGACAGCCTCAGCGCGGGTTACCGAATGTCCGCTACGGCGGCATGGCCTGCGTTACTCAATGATAAATGGCAGAAAACGCCCGCTATCATTAACGGTAGCATAAGCGGCGATACGGCAACGCAGGGACTTGCGCGCCTGCCCTCGCTGCTGAAACAGCATCAACCTCGTTGGGTGCTGATCGAGCTGGGAGGCAATGACGGTTTACGGGGATTTCCGCCGAAAAATATTGAGCAGGATCTCAGTAAAATTATTACTCAGGTGAAAGCGGCCAACGCGCAGCCTTTACTGATGCAAATTCGTATTCCGGCCAACTATGGTCGCCGTTATACCAAGTCCTTCAGTGATATTTATCCGAAGCTGGCAAAAGAATTCTCCATTCCACTGGTGCCCTTTTTCATGGAGCAGGTCTATCTCAAGCCGGAGTGGATGCAGCAGGATGGGATCCACCCGAATCCCAATGCCCAGCCCTTTATTGCCGGACTGATGGCTAAAGAGCTGGCTCCACTAGTTAAGCACGAGTAAACCCACTTTAGGGGGCCTGGCGGGTAAAGTTATGAAAATGATAACTTTACTTTTCAGGACGTGCCGTTAAGCCATTCCAGCAGCAGGGAAGAGGTGACAAGTACGCCAGCATTGGCCCGGTAGGCGCTAAAAAGCGTCGAAGTGGCCGAAATCTGATGATTAAAATAGTCATTTTCCGCGGTCAGTAAATCCAGCAGCGACCGCTTACCCAACGAAGACCACTGCTCGTAAAACATCTTACGCACGCTGTCAGAGGTGATCGCCAGCTTTGCATACTCCTGTGCCCGACTCAGCAACGCGTCGCGGTCAAAAAGATATTCATTCAATTGATAAACAAGTTCGCGCAGCTGGGTCTCATATTTCATCTGACTAACGGTAATACGTCCGGCGGCCGCTTTCTGCATGGCGCTGGCGGAGCCGCCGGTAAACAGGTTCCAGGAAACTTCCACCCCGGTGTACCAGGCATTTTCCTGGCCAATGCTGTTTTTAGCGGTATTTTTTGAGACAACCCAGTTAAGAGTCGGATAGCGGGCGGCCTTTGCCGCACTTTCAGACGCCACTTCGCTGGCAATTTCGGCTTTTGCCAGCCGAAGCAGAACATGATCTTCCAGCCCGGAAAAAGCCGCCGCTTTACTGATACTGTTTTCCTCCCAGCGCAAACAGGCCGGAAGCGTGATGTCACGACCGGTAAGGCGGGACAGCTTAAGCTGGACAGTACGAATACGGCTCTCCATGCGCTGAACTTCGGTTTGAGCTTGCAGCAGCTTCGCCTGCGCCTGCACCAGCTCACTCTTACGCCCCCGATCGTGTAAGGTAATTTCGCCCATCATGGCAACCAGCTGCGCCATGCGTATTTCCCAGCGACGGGCAATCTCTACCTCCTGCTGGTACTCCTGTAGCTCCATAAGCGAGGTCAGCGTGACGGCAGCCACCTGATTACGCTGTGCGTTCTCACTCTCCTGCGCCACTTCAAGACTCTTCCCGGCGCGTTCAATGCTGCTGGCAATTTTGCCGAAGTCATAGAGCGTGGTAACCATATTAAGCGACGCGCTGGTATCAGAAGGAGAAGACTGATTCTTGTTCTCAATGCCGTGGCCAAAATTCCGTATCGGCGTGCCCAATCCTGCTCTTAGCTGAGGCCAGCGCTGGCCTTTTTCAGCCTCCATGGAAAACTGGGCGCTGGAAACCCCGGCGGCGGCGCCTTTCAACTCCGAGCTGTAGACCAGCGCGTCACTAATAGTGTTTTTTAACCAGGCTTTGCTATCGCTGGCAGTGGAACAGTGCGCCGCATCGCTGCCGGGCAAAGCGGCACAGGCAGCTACTGAACAGAACAATCCGCCGCAAAAAAGGGGGACCTTAAGGTAAGGCTTAAAAATGCGCATCTGTATATCCTTATCTTTCCCGAAAGGCTTCCCTGGCTTTCAGTACGGGTTTAAGCAAATAGTCGAGAATCGATTTTTCGCCCGTTTTAATTTCAATGCTGGCTATCATGCCGGGTAGAATGGGGAACTCTTTTTCTTTCACCTTAAGTGAGGTATTAACAGTCCGAACGTATACCCGGTAGTAGGTCGCGTCCGGGCGTCCCTGACGTAATTTATCTTCATCTTTTAAGGTGTCGGCACTGATCTGCTCGAGCCGGCCCTCAAGCCCGCCATAAATTGCGTAATCATAGGCGCTGATCTTCACCGTAACCGGCTGTCCGGGGCGAAGGAATGCAACGTCCTGCGGGCTGATTTTTGCCTCTATCAGCAGGCTGTCGTCCAGCGGAGTCAGGGTCATTATTTCTGCCCCGGCCTGAATAATGCCGCCGGTGGTGGTCACCCGAATGTTGTTAACCGTCCCTTTTACTGGAGCGGTTAACGTGGTGCGACGAACCGCATCCTCGCGGGCAATCACATTTTCCCTGGTTTGCCACAGTTCACTTTCCAGTCGGTTAAGATCGGCATTCGCTTCCGCACGGAACCGGCTCTTGCGCTCCATTATTTGCAGATTGAAATCGTGCTTCTGGCGTTTCATTCTCAGCAGCTCAACTTCGGACATCAACCCTTTCTTCATCAGCGGCTCTGACAAATTAATTTCATGCTCTACCAGTTTCAGGCTCTTTTGCAGCGAGAGGATACTCTCCGCCAGCGCCTGTTTTCGCGCCTGCCAGACCTGGGTTTCATTATTGACGATAGAGTCTACGCCGCGAACCTCCTCAGGGAATGACAGCGGCAAATCGTACGTCTCCGCCCGCAGTCGGGCGATGGTGCCCTCCAGCCCCAGAATTTTAGAGCGCCCTTCCCGATACCACGCATCCGCACGGAGCGGGTCCAGTCTGAGCAGCACCGCGCCCTGCTCCACGACATCGCCTTCCCGAACCAGCAGCGCTTGCAGCGTACCGCCTTCAAGGCTCTGTATTACCTGACCGCGCTGCGCTGGGATGATGCTCCCCTCGCCACGCACAATTTCTTCGACCCGCGCAAAGTTGGCCCAAACCAGCAGCAGGATGATAAAAATAATCATCAGCCAGAGCACCACCAGGCTGTAATGGCTTTTCTGGTTAAGCAAAGCCTGCTGCAGGTCGCGTATATAGGGAAGATCTGCCGCTTTAACCTCGCCCTGAGTATTTTCTTTCTGCCCGAGGCTGCCGTCCTCGCTTAAGGCGATGTCGGCGGCCTGTTTAGTATTCCGTTCCATAACGTGCTTTCATCCTGAAAGTGGCAAATTAGCGTTTGTTCCCTGCCTGCAGCGAGGCGATAACCTCATCTTTTGGCCCGTTGGCGACCACTTTCCCGTTGTCCAGTACGATCAGCCTGTCAACCAGGCCCAGCAAGGAATGGCGGTGAGTGACCAGAACCAGCGTTTCGTGAGTAAGAGATTTTTGCAGATGCTCAACAAACATTTTTTCCGTTTGCGTGTCCATGGCGCTGGTCGGCTCGTCCATCAGCAAAATTTGAGGCTTCAGCAGCAGGCTTCGCGCCAGTGAGACCAGCTGTTTTTGTCCACCTGATAATCCCTGGCCCCTTTCGCCTACCGGCATGGCATAGCCACTGGGATGACGTGCGGCAATGCGCTCCACGCCGGTCACCCGAGCTACGTGAAGAAAGTCTTCGGTAGTCACACCCGGATCGCCCAGCGTAATGTTGTCGCGCAGGGTTCCACTGAATAAACGGCTCTCCTGCCCCACGTATCCCGCTAAACTGCGCCAGTCTGCCGGATCAATCTGGCTGGCATCGAGGTTATTCAGGGTGACTTTGCCAGCCGTTGGCTGATAGAGCATCGCCATAATCTTGAGCAGCGTCGATTTGCCACTCCCTATATTGCCCAGAATAGCCACCCGCTCTCCGGCCCGGATAGTGAGCGCGATTGACTTTAAAACCTGAGGCATCATGATCATTCCGCTTGCCGGATAAGAAAAACCGACCGCCTCAAGGGTCAAATCGCCTTTCGTCTCGGGCAGCGCAATGTAATTCACCTCAGGATTCCGTTCGACGGGCATCTCCATCAGGCGGTTCAGCGAACCTAACGCCGCTCTCGCCTGCTGAAAGCGCACCGCCAGTCCGACCACCGACGCCAGCGGCGAGAGTGAGCGTCCGGCCAGAATAACCGTACCAATCATTGATCCCATCGTCAGTTCGCCCGCATGGATCAAATAGACGCCCCAGGTGACCATCGCCACCGTAGTCATTTGTTGAACAAATGAAACAAAAGTGACGATAGCCGAAGACCAGGCCTTCGCCTTGATAGAGGACGCGGCGGCCAGCGCGCTGTACTCTTCCCAGCGCATTTGCATACTGCCCTCGCCCCGCACCGCTTTGAGGGTTTCCAGTCCTTCGATGGTTTCGATCAACACGCCCTGCTTCAGCGAAATTTCACGCAGATTTTCCTGCATACTTTTTGCCAGCGGCCACTGGATGCAGAAGCTGGCAATAATGACCACCAGGATAGCGCACAGCAGAACCCATGCCAGCGGCCCGCCAATCAGGTAAATAACGCCAACAAATAGCAGGCAGAACGGCAAATCCGCCAGCGTAGTCAGGGTGGCCGAAGTCATAAAATCGCGGACTGATTCAAACTCCCGTAGCTGGTTAGCAAAAGAGCCGGAAGACTGGGGCCTGTTCTCAAGGCGGATGGCCAGCAGTTGCTGAAACAATCGGCTGCCGAGTAAGAGATCGGCTTTTTTACCGGCGGTGTCCAGCAGCCTTGCGCGGATCAAGCGGGTAAAAAACTCCATCACGATGGCGACGACTACGCCAATGGCGAGAGACCAGAGCGTCACGTAAGCCTGAGTTGGCACAACCCGGTCATAGACGTTCATGGTAAAAAAAGTGGAGGCCAGGGTAAGAATATTGGCCAGCAGCGTGGCGAGTGCCGCGCTGAGATAATAGTGGCGATAGCGCCAGAGCGTAGTGAAAAGCCAGTGACCTTCTTTCCCTGCGGGGGGAAGATCCAGCAGCGCAACGGGCGGCTGCCTCTTCGGCGGTACTGAACTTAGCAGGACATAGCCTGAGTGAACCGCAGACATCTCTGTCGCGGTGACCTGCTGTGGATGCCCCTGATTTTCAGGGGAAAACACGGTATAAACGGCCTGTTCACCCTTTCCCTTCCGGGCGGTAATCACCCAGGCATTCCCGTCCAGACAGGTAATAATGGTAGGCAGCAGGCTGACATGCAGTGAGTCTACTTCACGCTTTGCCCATCCGGCTTTCAGTTGAATCTGCTCCAGCATTCTTACGGCCAACTGTGGAGAAAGTCTTGCTTCGCGTGGCTGGCCGGCATAAAGCACCGCACGGCTGCAATTTTTTGCGTGGTGATGGGCAAGCCATTTAATCGCCCAAAAAAGCGGATCGTGCGCCTCATCAGCATCAGAGGAGGAGAACTCCATGTCTATTCCTTTAGTGTTGTTAATCCATGAGAAATCAAAAATCCCCGATCGCGCCTTTTCTCAGAGACGCATCGCAATAAAGAAACGCTAACACCTGCAATAAGCCAGGCGCTAGCGTTTGAGTTTCTGCCCGGCATACCTCTGCCGCCGGGCAGCATTTTATTATGCCGTCAGACTAAATAGCTGCGCCTAAT
>NZ_JRUQ01000075.1 GCF_000773975.1 Erwinia typographi | reverse complement strand
CTATATCAGGACTAGTCACGTTTTCTGCTTGTAGCGGATTAGAAATCGTAGCCGACGGTGGCGACCACGGTGCGCTCGGCACCCCAGTAGCAGTAGCCGGTACCGTAACAGGCAGACACGTATTCGCGGTCGGTCAGGTTATTGGCGTTAACCTGCACAAATGCGCCTTTCAGGCTGCTGTTCCAGTTGCCCAGATCGGCACGAACCGATGCATCGAACAGCGTGGCGGACGGCAGGCGAGTGGTGTTCTCATTGTCTGCCCACTGTTTGCCGATATAGCGAACGCCCGCACCCACGCTGATCCCCCAGTCAAGCTGGTATTTCGCCCAGGCCGACGCCATTGAGTTTGGCGTGACGTAAGGCGTATGCCCATCGTTGCCATCCACCGAATCCTTGAAACGAACATGGTTCAGCGTGTAGTTGGCGATGGTGCTCAGACGCGGGGTGATTTGGTTATGAGCTTCGAGCTCAATACCCTGTGAATGAACCTTACCGGCAGGCTCATAGTAGGAGCCGACGACTACGCGGTTACCGACATCTTTCTGCGTCAGATCGTAAACGGCCACCGAGTAGAGATCGGAAGTGCCGTTTGGCTGGTATTTCACCCCGGCCTCATACTGTTCTGAGGTGGTGGGTTTCAGCAGGTTGCCGTCCTGTCCAGACAGCGACTGCGGGGTGATAGCCTGGCTGTAGCTGGCATAAGGCGAGATGCCGTTGTCGAAGGCATACAGCAGCGCGGCGCGTCCGCTGACGTGATCGTCCTGACGACGGTTTTTCGTGTCGGTCGAGTAATCATTGGTCTCTGAAACGATGCGGTCATAGCGGCCGGACAGATCCAGGTGCCATTTCTGCCAGGTCATTTCATCCTGGAGATAGACGCCGGTCTGGTAGTAACGGCGCTGCGAGTTGGTAAAGGTATAGCTCAGCGGCGCGCCCACGGCCTGACCGGTCAGCGCGTTCAGCTGGTTGGCCAGCCCGGCGGCATCGCTCAGGTCGTTCTTATACTGGTGGTATTCGCCGCCCAGTACCACTCTGTGATCCACTTCGCCAGTAGCGAAATCCGCTTCCAGCTGGTTATCAATCGCAAAGGCATCCAGCGAAGAGCGCGAGCCGGAATAGTAGCGGTTCAGCAGGTCAGGGTTAACGCTGTCCCAGCCAATCTGATAAACCTGATCCAGATCGACGTTAGAGTGGGAATAGCTGGCGTTCGAGCGGAAGGCCCAGGTGTCATTGAAGCGGTGCGAGAACTCATAGCTGTAGATCTGCTCGTTACGCTTGAACTGATCCAGCGAGCTGTCGCCGTCGTAGAAACCGTTGCTCAGCTTACGGCCATTGTGTTCGGTAATGCTGCCGTCGCCCGGCACGGCGCTGTGGTAGCCGCCGGAGGGATCTTTCTGCAAATAGGCGCGCAGCAGCAGCGAGGTGTCCTCATCCGGCTGCCACAGCACGGAAGGGGAGATCGCATATTTCTCTTCACGGGTGTGATCGTACTGGGTATCGCTGTTGCGGGTGATCCCCGTCAGGCGAAACGCCCACTGATCGTTGATCGCATTAGTGTAATCAAAGGCGGCGCTGTTGGTGGAGTTGGTGCCCGTAGAGGCGCGGAAATGGCCTTCCTGAGTAAACTGAGGACGTTTAGACGTTTCCATTACCAGGCCGCCCGGCACCGTCTGACCGTACAGGGCAGAGGAAGGACCCTTGATGACGTCGATACGCTCAAGGAACCACGGGTCTACCTGCAACACGTTGTAGCTGCCGGGATCGCTCATCAGACGCAGACCGTCGAGGAAGACGTTGTCCACATCGCCGCCGTGGAAGCCGCGCAGGGAAACGGTATCGTAACGGGTCGCTGCGCCGGCGAAGTTGGTAAATGCCCCGGCGGTATAGTTCAGCGCCTGGTTAACATCCATCGCGCCCTGGTCTTCTATCTGCTGGTGGGTGACGACGGAAACGGACTGGGCGGTAGTGATCAGCGGGCGATCGGTTTTGGTTGCGCCTTTAGTGGTTTTTGCTGTGTAACCCTCTGTTGGTGTGGACGCGGTCTCGGCGGGTTGCGCGGTGACAACCAGGGTATCTGCTGCGAAAGTGAAAGCGGGTGTAGCCAGAGCAATGGAGCAAAGCAAGGCAGAACGCTTTAAAGTAAAAGCCATTCTCATTGTCAATTCCCTTACAAAATGCGAAGTGAAATCCGTAGGCGCTGTTACAGGTGAAAGACGCGCCTTACGATAATGTAAAGATTTATGATAATCTCAATGAGAATTATTATCTTTCCGCAGGTAGGTTTCAAGCATTGAATTTGCTTATCTGTTCACCCGTAAAGATAAGGGAATTATCTCGTTATGGCAGGAGGCAGGGGAGGTGAGCCTCTGCCAGCATTGCCGGACCCGGTCCGGCAATCACGCCCATGACGGCGCCAGCTATCAGAACGGCTAATCCTTTCAGTCAAAGCCGCGTCAGGCAACTGTGCCGCCATTCCCGGCGATTACTGGCTTTTGGTCAAATCGCTGACGTTATTACAGGTGCTGTTTTTCGGGCAGTAGAGGTCCATTAATTTCAGCGTAACGCCGTTGGTCCAGCCGAAGCCGTCCTGCAGCGGGTACTCGCCGCCTCCGCCGCCGCCCAGTCCTTTACCTTCCACCACGTACTTCTCAACCAGCTTATGCTCCTTATCATAGGTAGCCTGCACGTTTTGCAGGAAGCGCATACCGATATCCTTAGCCAGAGGCTGTTGACCATAGTTATTCAACCCCTGAACGGCCGCCCACTGTAAGGGAGCCCAGCCGTTTGGCGCGTCCCACTGCTGGCCGTTGCTAACGTTGGTGGTTGCCAGACCGCCCTCTTTCAGCAGGCGGGATTTAACCGCCGCGGCCGTGCGGGTGGCTTTCTCTCCGGTTGCCGCCTGTAAATAAAGAGGGAACAGCGTCGCCGCCGTTAGCTGCGGGCGAACCGCGTTTTTTTGCCAGTCATAGTCGGCGTACCAGCCCTGCTTATCATCCCAGAGGTAACGATTTATAGCGGTCTGGCGCTTCTCCGCCAGCCGATCGAAACGCTGCGCCGCCTGGTCGTTATTCACCACTTTACTGGCGCGGGCGAGGGTTTTCTCCAGGTGGAACATCAGCGCGTTCAGATCGACCGGGATAATCCGCGTGGTATGAATGGTGGAGAGATCGTCAGGCTTATCGAACCAGCGCGAGCTGAAGTCCCAGCCGGAAGCGGCACCGGCCCGCAGGTCGCGGTACAGTTCGGGCTTATCGCGACCGCTGGCCTTCTGGGCGGTGGCAATATCATCCATATAGGATTCGGTGCGCGGCACGTCGCGGGCATCCCAGTAGCGGTTCAGCACGGTGCCGTCTTTCAGTTTTACCACACGCTTGCTGGCCTCTCCGGGCTTCACGCTGTCGGCATCCGCCATCCAGTAGTCATACTCTTTTTGCAACTGCGGCAGATAGTGACTGTAGGCGCTGTCGCCCTGATGCTGCGCCAGCAAATCGACCATCATGCTGAAGAATGGCGGCTGCGAGCGGCTGAGATAATAGCTGCGGTTGCCGTTAGGGATATGGCCCCAGGCATCCAGCTCGTGAGCGAAGTTTTCCACCATATCCTGCACTTTGTCCCAGTGCCCGCTCTCGGCAAGGCCCAGCATGGTGAAATAGCTGTCCCAGTAATAAACCTCGCGGAAACGACCGCCGGGCACGACGTAAGGTTTGGGCAGCGGCAGCAGCGAATCCCACTGGCTGGCCTGCTGAGCAGAACGCGTCAGCACAGGCCACAGACCGTTAATGTGTTCGCGCAGGCTTTGTCCGGCGGGCGGTACGTATTTCTCCCCGTCGGCGGAAAGGGTAAAATTGGCGTCCACAAAGTGGCGTAAATCAAAATTCCGCTGCTTTTTCTGCATCTGCCAGTCGGCCAGAATCGACGTGGGATTGCTGTTGGGGACGGCATCCGCGAACGTTTTTTGGTCGGGGAAAAGTTTTGCCGCCTGAACCGCGTGGAATAAGGGGCCCAGCACCACATCAGGCGGCTGGGGCGCCGGGTTCAGCAGGCGCTGTTCACCTTCTCCCTGCGCCGCATAGCCCGTTTGTGTCAGCGCCGCGACCAACAGCGGCAGCACCAGAACAGCTTTCCATTGACGCTTCTCGACTCTCTGCATTCGTCGTTCTCCATCTTCAGACGATCATTGTCTGTAAGTTATTGACCCCGATACAAACTTTAGACGATTTTTACCGCGTCAGGCGCCAGTAACCCGGAAAATGTGAGCTGGTCAGGGTTTTTCAGGTCGTTTTATCCCTTCCGCTCTGCACCAGAAAATGATCTCCCTTGCACCTTTGTGGTGATAATTTGAGCACGGTTTTTATCGTCACTTCACTCACTTTGCAGGCAAAGCCTTGTTCGGCTGTTAATTAATTAGTTATTTAAAAAATGGCACAAGGCTTGCAAATCTTTTGCTGGAAACGTCAGCCGGGACCAGGGGCAACGTTCTGATTCACTTATTGCTTTTTTGATCATCAGGGCCATCAGGCGATTCGCCTTTCTATCTGGAGTTAAAAGCATGAGCATGAAAACACTGTTGTTAAGCGCCATCACCGCCTGCTCCCTTGGCGCGTTTTCACTTTACGCCCCGGCGGCAGAAAAGCCGCTGGCGATGGACGCGGCGCTGCATGCGCAGCTCCCTGAGAAAATCCGCAGCAGTAAAACCCTTAACCTGGTGACTGACGCGCATTATCCACCCTGCGAATCTTTTGCCGAAGACAACAAAACGATGGTCGGTTTTGAGCCGGACCTGTGGAATGCGCTGGGCGAGGTGTTGGGCGTCAGCGTTAAGCCCGTATCGATCGATTTTGCCGGGCTGATCCCCGGCGTTAAAAGCGGCCGCTACGATGTGGCGATGGAGTGCATCTCCGACAGCCTGGAGCGTGAAAAGCAGGTCACGTTCGTGAACTACGCCTATGCCACCAGCGAGGTCTATACCCTCGCCAGCGAAACAACTATCAAGCCCGACCCTCTGACGCTGTGCGGCCTGAAGGTGGGAGTCCAGACCGGCACCGACTTTGAGCATGCCATCAATGAGATCTATTCGCCCAACTGTACTAAAAACGGCAAGCCTGCCATTCAAAGCGTGACCTTGCCTTCCGCCGATGCGGTGCTGCTGGGGCTGTACTCCGGGCGCGTTGACTTTGTGCTGAACGACGCCGCCTCGGTGGATGATATTAAGAAGAAAGCGCCGAAGCCGATTCGCACTGTTTCAATGCCTCTGATGCCGAAATATTACCTGGGGATCGTGGTGGCGCATGAAAATAAACAGCTGGCTGAGGTGCTGCTGAAGGCGCTGAACGTGCTGGTGGCCAACGGCACCTACGACAAAGTGATGGAGAAGTGGGACCTTGGCCCGATGAAGCTTGAGAAGCCGGGGATCAACCTCACCAGCACTAATCCGCTGTAATGTCGCCGCTTATCGCTGATGAAACCCGCCACTGCGACGTGCTGGTGGTGGGATCTGGCGGCGCGGCGCTCAGCGCTGCCCTGCGGGCGGCGTCGGCTGGGCTATCGGTGCTGGTGGCTGAGAAATCAGCCTGGCTGGGCGGCACCACGGCGATGTCCGGCGGCGCCACCTGGGTTCCGGCTAATCATCATGCCAGCGCCGCCGGGCTGGCCGATTCGCCGGAAGAGGCTCTGCGCTACCTGAGCGCCAGCGCGCCTGACGGCTGGTCGCAGACCGAGGCGGCGCTCTGGCAGGCGTTTGCCGAAGGCGCAGGCGAAATGCTGCAATTTATCGAACGGCACACGCCGCTGAAATTTGCTCTGACCTCTGAAGCCGATCCGTTACCTGACGTGCCCGGAGCAAAAAGCCAGGGACGAATGGTGGCGCCTCTGCCGCTGAGGTCTTCGGTTATTCGGCAGAAGGGCTGGAAAATCCGGCCTTCGCCGCTGCCGCAGCTCTATACCTATCACGAAACCATAGGGCTGGACATCTGGCATCATCCGCTGCGTGAAAGTCTGCGCATGGCCCCTAAGCTGGTCTGGCGGGCGGTCACGCGTACCCGAACCAAGGGGGCGGCGCTGATAGCGGGCCTGCTGGAAGGCTGCCTGAGGCTCGGTTGTCAGGTGGAAACGCAGGCCAGGGTGGAAACGCTGCTGACCAGCAGCGATCGGCAGGTTAGCGGCGCGCTAATCAACCAGCGGGGCAGGCTGCTGCGCATCCTTACCAGCCGTGGCGTGGTGCTGGCCTGTGGCGGGTTTGAATGGGATGCCCAGCGTCGTCAGCGGCATTTTCCCGGCGCGATGGATTTTATCGCCAGCCCGACGACCAACAGCGGCGACGGCCACCGGATGGCGGAAGCGGTTGGGGCTGAGCTGGCGCATATGGATCAGGCGACGATAGGCGGCGGCATTCCGGGCCGCTATCTGGGTGAGCGCTATGGCCTGTCGGTCTTTTTTCAGTATGAGCCAAACGCGATTCTGGTTAACCGGCAGGGGCAGCGCTTCGTAAACGAATTCACCTTTAACCTGGGCGAAGCGCTGGACGAACGTGAAGCGGACGGCAGCCCGAAACAGCTGCCCGCCTGGCTGATTGCCGATGCCAGCCTGCTCAGCCGCTCGCCGCTGCTGCGCTATTACGCCTGGCGTACGCCTGGCTGGCTGCGCAGGGCGCCGACGCTGACCGCGCTGGCGGCGCAAACGGCGCTGCCGCCAGCAGCGCTGCAGGCCAGCGTCACCCGCTTTAACGACTTCTGCCTGCGCGGCGAGGACGGTGATTTTCAGCGTCATCGCGCTCAGGCTCACGGCAAAAGCGATACGCGGCTGCGCGGCGGCCTGCTGCCGATTAAGCGGGCACCTTATATCGCCATCCCGTTTAACCGCACGTTCCTGGCTACCAAGGGCGGCCCGCGTACCGATCGCTATGGCCGCGTGCAGCATAAAGACGGCGGGACGATTCAGGGGCTGTTCTGCGCTGGGGTGGCAATGGCAAACCCAATCGGCACCCGCGCGGTGGGGGCGGGCACCACGTTAGGGCCAAACCTGACGTGGGGCTATCTCTGCGGGCGCACGCTGGCCGAGGGCGTGCCGGAAACCTTTTTACCGGAGGCATTATCATGCAGGGATTAACGGGAAAAACGGCGCTGGTGACCGGCGGTTCGAAAGGCGTTGGCCTGGCTATCGCCCAGGCGCTGGCGAGGAATGGCGTCAATATTGCATTGATTATTCGCTCGGATAGCGCAGCGGCGGAAAACGCGGTGGCTTCTCTGCGGGCTCTGGGCGTCAGAGCCTGTTACCGCAAGGCGGACATGACGGTGCGGTCGGAAGTGGTAGCGGCGCTTGAGGCTATCGGAGAGGAGCTGGGCAGTTTTCAGCTCCTGGTCAACAATGCGGGCAGTACGGCTCAGGCACCGCTGCTTGCCCTCAGCGATGAACGGTGGCGGCAGGTTGTCAGCGCCAATCTCGATGGGACTTTCGTCGTCTGCACGGAGGTGGCGCGGCGAATGCAGCACGGTAGCGTCATCATCACCATCGCTGGCGCGTCGGCTCATCGTTGCTATCCGGGGGCGGGAGCCTATGGCCCGTCGAAAGCGGCGGTAGTGAATCTGACTCAGCAGATGGCGCTGGAGTGGGCGCCGCTGGGGATTAGAGTCTGCGGCGTCAGTCCCGGCCCTATTCGTCCGGCAGATTCGGGCTGGCAGCAGCAGGAGCCGGAGCTGGCCGAAGAGGTGGCGCGTCTGCCGCTAAAAAGGGCCGGAACACCGGAAGAAATTGCCCAGACCGTCTGCTTTCTGGCCTCGGATGCGGCCAGCTATATCACCGGCCAGATGCTGCTGGTCGACGGCGGCGGAGCCAGTACCTGGTATATGACGCATTAATCTGAAAGGGGAAGAGGATGACGGCTGAAGTTGGGGTAGTGGAAGCTCACCAGGTCAGAAAATCGTTCAGCGGCGTGGAGATCCTTAAAGGTGTGGATCTGACGATTGGTAAAGGCGACGTGGTGTGCCTGATCGGGCCTTCCGGCTCGGGGAAATCGACTTTTTTACGCTGTATCAACCACCTGGAGAAAATCGACGGCGGCGCGCTGTACGTCGATGGCGAGATGGTGGGATACCGACGCGAGGGCGATCGTCTTTATGAACTCAAAGAGGCGGAGATAGCGCTGAAGCGCAGGCAGATCGGCATGGTCTTTCAGCGTTTTAACCTGTTTGGCCATATGACCGCGCTGGAGAACGTGATGGAGGCGCCGGTAACGGTGAAAAAGATCCCCAGGGCGCAGGCAAAAATGGAGGCGAAAGCGCTGCTGGATCGCGTAGGACTCAGCCACCGTTACCATGCTTATCCCTCGTCCCTGTCGGGGGGCCAGCAGCAGCGGGTGGCGATTGCCAGAGCGCTGGCCATGAAGCCGACGCTGATGCTGTTTGACGAGCCGACTTCGGCGCTGGACCCGGAGCTCGTTGGCGAAGTGCTGGACGTGATGCGCGTGCTGGCCAGGGAAGGAATGACGATGGTGATCGTGACTCACGAGATGTCTTTTGCCAGGGACGTCGCCTCGAAGGTGGCGTTTATGGATAACGGGGCCATCGTTGAAAGCGGGGCGCCACAGGCGATGTTCAGCGCGCCTTCTCATCCGCGCACGCGGGATTTCCTCACGCGAATTTTATAATCGACCGGCAGGGAATTGTGTTGACGGATCTAACCGATCGCCTGTAGTGTTAATTAATCGATTAATTAATTCGACTTTCTGTACGGTTGTTCCCATGCGTAACGAAAAGAGAATTGTGATGACAGATAACCACCAGGCGCTTAACGCCAGCAGATTACGGGCCAGCAAAGAAAATCCCTGGCCGCATGACCAGCTAAAGGTGATGCCGTCCCGCTATTACGGCCGCTGGATATCGATGCTGGCGATCGCCGCGCTGATTGGGCTGGTCGGTGAATCAATGGTCACCAATCAGAACTTCGGCTGGGCAACGGTAGGTAAATACCTGTTTTCGCCAACCATTCTCAGCGGGTTAGCGACGACCAGCTGGCTGACGCTGGTCATTATGCTGCTGGCGATTGTGCTGGGCGTGGTGATTGCGGTGATGCGCCTCTCTTCCAATCCGCTGCTGGTGGGGTTTAGCGGCGGCTGGATCTGGTTTTTTCGCGGTACGCCGGTGCTGGTGCAGCTGATCTTCTGGTACAACCTGGCCGTGCTTTATCCCACGGTCACTGTGGGTATCCCCGGCGTGTTTACGCTGTGGCAGGGCAGCATGAACGATCTGATCACCCCCTGGACGGCGGCGATCCTCGGTCTCGGGCTGAATGAGTCGGCCTATATGGCGGAGATTATCCGCGCGGGGATCTCCTCGGTGGATGACGGACAGCAGGAAGCCGCCCGCGCGCTGGGGATGAAAAAGTCCCAGTACCTGAAGCGGGTCACGCTGCCGCAGGCGGTGCCGTTTATCATTCCGCCGACCGGCAATCAGATCATCGGCATGTTGAAGACCACCTCGCTGGTTAGCGTGATTTCGCTGTCGGACCTGCTCTATTCCGCGCAGGCCATTTATTCAAGAACCTACGAAAACATTCCTTTATTGATTGTGGCTTGCATCTGGTATCTGGTCGCAACAACGCTGCTCAGCGCTGTGCAGACCCGCATAGAAAAACATTACAGCAAAGGTCGGGTGAGATAGCTCACCGTGCTTCTACTTGTCCGGGGAAGATGATGAGACTGGGTTTATTTAACTTGATGTCTTTTAAGGATAACGCCCGAGGTTTGCAGGGGGTTATTCAGGATACGCGAGAGATGATTCAGCTGGCGGAAGCCATCGGCTTTGAGACCGCGTGGTTTGCTGAGCACCACTTTACCAACTACTCGATCAGCGTGTCGCCGCTGCTGATGGCCGCGCATATGGCGGGCTACACGCGACGGATCAAGCTGGGTACGGCGGTGATCGTGCTGCCGCTATACCAGCCGATGCGCATCGCTCAGGAGATCGCGCTGGTGGATCGACTGACCGAGGGGCGGCTGGTGTTGGGCGTGGGCAGCGGCTATCAGGCCTGGGAATTTGATCGCTACGGGCTGGACGTGGAAACCCGTAGCGATCGGCTGCTGGCGCACTGGCAGCTGGTCAGCGACGCCCTGACTAGCGGAAAAACGGTCAGTACCGATCGTCATGGCGCGCCGCTGAACACCGACTTTTTGCTGGATACGCTGCAGCAGCCGCTGCCGCCGGTCTACATCACCTCCACCAATCCGACAGTACTGAAAGCTTTTCAGCCCTGGCAGGCTACGCCGTTTATGACTGCGGGCTACCGTGGCAGCCACAAGCTGCGGCAGAGGGTGCGGGATGCCCGTGCAGGCTGGCAGGAGGCCGGGCTGGACGGCAACATGCCGGTAGCGGTCCAGCAATATATTCACGTCACCGACAGCCGGAGTGAAGCGCGGGAAGCCGCCGAACGGGCGATGTTCGTCGCCCGGATGATTGTGGCTTTACAGGGCAACACCAAGGTGACCGGCGACGCGTTTATCGAAGCGCCTCCTTTCGCAGGCGAACCCTGGCTGGATCAGGTTTGCGACAACCTGATGTTTGGCGATGCCGGGACGGTGGCCGAGCGCATTCTCAGCGAAGTGCGCGACATTCGTCCCAGCCATTACAACTGTTTTTTCCAGTTTGGTGATATGCCGATAGCCAGGGCGCGCCGTTCACTTGAGCTGTTTGGCGAGCGGGTGATCCCGCTGCTGGAAGCCGAGTTAGGCAAAATCACCGTTGACCTTCATCCCGCGGCGCCAGGCCGCTAAGGATAATTTCATGCAGACTGAACAGAAAATCGCCTACCGCTATGACGACGGCGAAGCCATTACCCGCCAGATCCTTGGGCAGCAGAGTGAGAACGCCGCCAGGGCCGAAACCTTACCGGCCGAAGCCTATAACAGCGAGGCGTTCTTCCGCATTGAACAACAGAAAGTGCTACGCGAGGACTGGCTGTTTGTCGGTCACGTTGCGCAACTGCCGGTTGAAAACGACTATTTTACGCTGGACGTGGTCGGCGAGCCGCTGCTGGTGGTGCGCAACGCTCAGGGCATCCGGGTGATGTCTAACGTCTGCCTGCATCGCTGGGTGCCCATCGCCAGCGGCAGCGGCAACGCGCGGGTATTCGTTTGTCCCTTTCATAACTGGAGCTACAACACCGAAGGCAAGCTGAGCGGCGCGCCCTCCATGCAGCAGGCGGAAGGCTTCGATCGCCACGACTGCCAGCTGCCGCAGATCCGCCATGAAATCGTTGCCGGGATGATCTTCGTTACCTTCTCCGCCACGATTGCCCCGCTCAGCGAGCGGCTTGCTCCGCTGGTGCCGGTGCTCGAAAAATATCATCTTACCGACCTCCAGTGCGCGTTCACCCTGGACTATGACTGCCCGTTCAACTGGAAAATGGCGGTGGAGACCTTTATCGAATGCTATCACCACGCGGGCGTGCATCGCACCACGCTGGAAGACAGCTTCCCCGGACGCCTCACCTGGATTGGTGAAGACACGCCGGGCTGGACTGTCTGCCATCAGCCGCTGCGCAAAAATGGCGAAATGAGCGAAATCATGACCGAAGGGCTGGAGTCGTTCAGCGGGCTGGAGGGCGATGACCTGCGCCGTAGCGACCTGCTGCTGCTGTACCCCACCTGCCTGATGTCGCTGAACCCTGACCGCGTGACGATCAACGTTATTCTGCCGCTCAGCAACACGATGTCGGTATGGCACCGCGTGGTGCTGGTTTCGAAACAGGCCGCGTCAAGAGCGGACTTCAGCGCCACCGTCGAGCGGATGCGTGCGGGGGTGATGACCATCGTCGCCGAAGATCTGGAGATCAACGAGCTCCAGCAGCGGGGCAGCCGTTCACAGCTGGCCCGCCCCGGACGGCTCAGCCATCTGGAAACCTCGATCTGGCACCTTGCCAACTACCTGAAACGCAAACTGAATGTTGAGGAATCGCGATGAGAACCCTGAAGCTGGGCCACTCCGGGCTGGAAGTCTCCGCCCTGAGCCTGGGCTGCGTAACCTACGCTCCGCCTGCCGCCAGCGGCTACAGCTGGACGTTTGACGAACAGCAGAGCCGGACATTTATTAAAAAAGCGCTGGAGTTGGGGATTAACTTCTTCGATACGGCGAACATTTACGCCAAAGGCGCCAGCGAAGAGGTGCTGGGCAGGGCGCTGAAGGATTTTGCTAATCGTGATGAAGTGGTGATCACCAGCAAACTCTATAACCCGATGCGCCAGGGAGCCAACAGCAAAGGCCTGTCGCGCAAGACGATCTTTGCCGAGTGCGATCACAGCCTGCGCCGCCTGGGCACTGACTATATCGATCTGTATGAGATCCACCGCTGGGACTACGAGACGCCGCTGGAGGAGACGCTGGAAGCGCTGCACGACCTGGTCAAAGCGGGCAAGGTGCGCTATCTCGGCGCGTCCTCCATGTACGCCTGGCAGTTCAGCAAAGCGCTCCAGCTACAGAAGTATCAAGGCTGGGCGCGATTTATCGTTATGCAGAACCACCTCAACCTGCTGTACCGCGAGGAAGAGCGCGAAATGCTTGAGCTGTGCGCCAGCGAAGGCGTTGGGGTCACGCCGTGGAGCCCGCTGGCGCGCGGCAGGCTGACCCGCCCGGTGGAGGCGCAGCAGAGCAGCGAGCGCGGTGGGAAAGATTCCTACGCCGAATTTCTCTACAAAGCCACTGAAGAGGCCGACCGCCGGGTGATCCAGGCGGTGACGACGGTGGCGGCCTCACGCGGGGTTTCCCAGGCGCAAATCGCGCTGGCGTGGCTCTATACCCGCAAAGCGGTGGCTGCCCCGGTGATAGGCGCGACGAAATTTCTCCATCTTGAAGAGGCGGTGGCCGCCAGCGAGCTCACCCTTACCGCGGAGGAGATCGGCCAGCTTGAAGCGCCGTATGTCCCGCACCCGATCGTAGAACATAGCTGAGGCAGGATAATGATGAAAACAGCCGGACAGATTGCGGAAATTAAGCAGAGCCTGAAACAAAAGGGCGTGGAGTATTGCATCGGCGCCTATGTGGATATTCACGGGGTGCCCAAGGGGAAAGTGGTGCCGATAGAGCACCTGCCGCAAATGGCCGCAGGTTCTGAGCGCTATACCGGCTATGCGCTGGACGGGCTGGGCCAGTTACCCAATGAGGACGAGCTGACCTCAGTCCCCGACCTTGATCATATTATCCAGCTGCCCTGGGAGCCCAAAATCGCCTGGATGCCGGCAGACAACCATTTCCAGGGCAAACCCTACGAGCTGAACACCCGCGTGGCGCTGCAAAATGTGCTCAGCCAGGCGAATAAAATGGGCTACGGCTTCAACCTGGGGATCGAGTGCGAGATCTACCTGCTGAAGCGTGACGAGGACGGCTCGCTGTCGGTGCCGGAGAAGGACAATAAGCTGACCAAACCCTGCTATGACCTACAGGGCTTTGTCGATCAGTTCGCCTGGCTGGATAAAGTCTCCACTACCATCAACGAGCTGGGCTGGGACCTCTACTCGCTGGACCACGAGGACGGCAACTCCCAGTTCGAGTTCGATTTTAACTACGCCGATGCGCTGACCTCCTGCGACCGCTTCATCTTCTTCCGCTTTATGGCTAAACACTACGCCAAAGAGCTGGGCCTGGTAGCGACGACAATGCCAAAACCGTTCCCGGACAAAACCGGCACCGGCGCACATTTTAATATGTCGCTGTATGACCTGAAAACCGGCGATAACCTGTTTAAGCATCAGGCAGGCAGCAACGACGATCCCTGGGGACTCGGGCTTAGCGAAACTGGCTATCACTTTATCGGCGGGCTGCTGAAACACGGCCGCGCGCTGTGCGCCGCCTTTGCGCCAACCGTCAACAGCTACAAGCGGCTGGTCCGTCAGGGGGCGATGAGCTACTTCAGCTGGGCGCCGGTATTTAACTCCTGGGGTTCCAATAACCGCACCAACGCCGTCCGCGTACCGGCTGGCGGCGGCCGCTGCGAATCGCGTAACGCCGACGGCGCGGTGAATCCTTATCTGGCCGCCACGCTGGCGCTGGCCGCGGGGCTGGAGGGCATCCGCGAAAAAATCGATCCCCGTCAGCCTAACGAAGACAACCTTTACGCCATCAGCGAGGCGGAGCGTAAAGCGCGCGGGATTGATTTTCTGCCGCAAAACCTGCTGGAGGCGGTGGAAGCCTTTGACAGCGATCCCTTTGTTGAAGCGACGCTCGGCAAAGCGCTGAAGGATGAGTTTGTGAAGTACAAGCTACAGGAATGGAACAGCTATCACCTGCACGTCAGCCAGTGGGAGATCGACCGTTACAGCACGATTTTCTGATGCAAACCCGCGTCAGGGCGTACGAGGTCGCCCTGACGGTTAGCGCGGCTCCAGCTGATCGAAGACAAATTCCCGCATCACCTGGATGGCGTGCCGGTATTTAAAGGTCGGGAACATCACGTTGCGAAACAGCACGCCGTCAAGGAAGGTAGAGATCAGCATCGCCATCTCCGCCGGGTTGACCTCGCGGAAGTGTCCGGCGGCAATGCCCTCTTTAAGGGTGTTTTTCAGGATCACCGACTCCTTCTCGTAAAACTTTTTAATCGCTTTATCGATCGAGGGGATGCGGCCATTGGTGCTTGAGTAGTCGAGGCTGATTTTTGCCAGCTTTTGCAGCAGGTGGAACTGGGTAATATGGATCTCAATCCATAAAAACAGAATGTCTTTCGGCCCGTTTTCACTGCCGATGACGCTGTCAAACTTGCGAAAAGCGTTCTCGACCGCGGTTTCGATCACCTTGATAAACAGATCTTCCTTTGAGCCGAAATAGTAATAGATCAGCGCGGAATTCATGCCGGTCGCGGTAGCAATATCTTTGATTCTGACCGAGGAGTAGTTTTGGTGGGCAAACAGTTCAAAGGCGGAGGATTGCAGCAGGTCGGCCACTTCACTCTGGGATTTCTTCGCTTTTTTACTGCCGGTCTCGCTGGTGGAACGTTCCGCTTCCTTCATCTGAACACCCTTATGCTGCCTGCGTGAAAACATTTTCAATTAAGTTAACTGATTAATTAATCATATCATAGTCACTGAGGGCGTGGGCATGAGCAAGCGTGAATTTCATCAGTTGGGCGATCTGGCGCTGGCGCAGGGCGGCGTGCTGCGCGAGGCGCAGATTGGCTGGCAGGCTTTTGGTCAGCTGAACGCGGCGCGGGATAACGCCGTGGTGTTGTTCAGCTACTACACCGGCAGCGACAGGAGCTATCACCCGTTAATCGGCGAGGGCAGAGCGCTGGATCCTGCCCGCTGGTACATTGTGCTGGTGAATATGTTTGGCAACGGCGTTTCTACCTCACCCAGCAATTCGCGGCTACAGCCCGGCAGCCAGTTTCCGCAAGTGACGCTGATCGACAATATTCATGCGCAGTACCAGCTGCTGATTAATCACCTGGGTATCAGGCAGATTGCGCTGGCCAGCGGCTGGTCGATGGGGGCGATGCAGGCCTGGCACTGGGCGGCGGCCTGGCCCAGTCTGGTGCGTAATGTGCTCGCGGTGTGCGGTTCGGCGCGCTGCTGGCCGCTTAACCACCTTTTCCTCGACGGCGTAAAAGCGGCGCTTCAGGCGGATGAAGCCTGGCAGGGGGGCAACTACAGTTCGCCGCCGCTGAAGGGGCTGGCGGCATTTGGGCGGGTCTATGCCGGATGGGCGTACTCCGCGCAGTTTTTCCGCGAGCAGCGCTACCAGCAGCTGGGATTCGCCAGCCAGCAGGCGCTGCTGCAAGCGTGGGAAGAAGATCATCAGGGCTGCGATGCTAACGATTTGCTGGCAATGCTCTACGCCTGGCAACAGGCTGACATCGGGCTGCTGGCTGACTACCGAGGCGACTGGACGGCGGCATTAAAGGCCATAACGGCCAGAACGAGGGTGATGCCCTGCGACACGGACAGTTATTTTACTCTGGAGGAGAGCAGGCTGGAATGCGGACTGGTCAGCGGAGGGGAGTTCCAGCCGATCGTTTCGCCTTGCGGCCACTGCGCCGGAGCGCCGGGGCGATTTGCGCAGGAGTCCGCGCAGATTGAGCAGGCGATGCGCGACCTGCTGGCCTGAGGAGTGGGCCGGTTGCGCACCGGCCCGCCTGCCTAACCGATAATGCTCAGCTCGACCACCCGTCCCTGATCGAACCAGGTTTCCAGGCCGGTAACGCGGAGTTCCAGCGCGCCTTCCACCACTTCACCGATATAGGAAATCGGCAGCGGTTCTTCGGCGGTATCATCACCGTACACCACGCAGAACTGCTGACGCGGGCTGTAATAGCAGACCGCGCCGGTGACTTTGCCATACTGCTCGCGGCGAAGTTTTCCTACCTCTTCCGTTTTGTATTTGTTTTCCCACGGGGCGACGATCGGCATGGTGAAAAACACCATATCGCCAATCAGCTTGCCGTGCTGCAAAACGCTTTTCATCGGCAGCTTCTCGCGCAGCGCGCTGCACAGGTTAGGCACTTTGTCATCCCACACTTCAATCACGCAGACTTTCTCGCCCGCCACACTCATCTGTAATTTCATGGTTTCTCCAGGCGTATCAGGCTTTGACGCGGCGGAAGCCGTCACCCAGCCCCCAGGGAAGAATAAAGTCGACCCACATATGCAGGCGGTTGGCCCAGGAGAGGGCCGCGTGGGACAGGCGTACCAGTTCGTCCAGGCTCTGACACTCGCTGGCCACCTGTACGTAGGTATGCAGCAGCCTTGCCGCATCCGGCAGGCTGACGAAGTCGAAGAAGTCGGCCTTGTAGCCGATAATTTCTTTGATGATCATCTGTAGCGTCTTCAGGTCCGCGCCCGTTGGGTTATCTTCCGCCACGCGGATCACTCCCCACAGCATTTCGTCGGCCAGCGTGCGCGCTTCGCCTTCGGCAAAAATAATGGTGCTGAGATACTGTCCCCGCGAGCCGGTGCCGCGTGGCACTTCGCCACGGCCCAGCGCCGTGATTTCAGCGGGCTGTTCGAACCAAATCTTCTCTCGTTGCTGATCGAAAAGCGCGATCGCGTCGTCAACCGTCATAACTTTTCTCCTGTGAAATAACGTGGTCTGACCGTGCCCGTTACCCGGCAAGGACCCGATTAATTAATCGAGTAATTAAATTTTGCAAAGAGTGTGCCAGGCTGACGGTAAATTAATCAGTTAATTAACAGTGGGTTG
The DNA here is from genome assembly GCF_000773975.1 of Erwinia typographi. Lineage (GTDB taxonomy): Bacteria > Pseudomonadota > Gammaproteobacteria > Enterobacterales > Enterobacteriaceae > Erwinia > Erwinia typographi. The sequence goes on along the minus strand of NZ_JRUQ01000075.1, from coordinate 28,292 downwards.
AGAGTTCAGCGATCGCAGGCAGAAAAAAGGGCGCTATAAGACGGTGCGGCTGCACCAGCATGGTCCTTCAGGCGTAGTTGAGCAGAACAGGAAATGACTTGTCGCAGGTAACGGGGAGGGTTGTGGGTGAAGGCGCCCCGTAGACCATCACGGGGCACCGGTCAGGCTATTATTTCGCGCACCGTGTGCACTGTTCCTGCTGAATTTGCTGGAAGAAATCGTTGCCTTTGTCATCGACCAGGATGAACGCCGGGAAGTTTTCCACCTCGATTTTCCAGATCGCTTCCATACCCAGTTCTGGATACTCCACGCACTCCAGACTTTTGATGCTCTGCTGCGCCAGCACCGCTGCCGGGCCGCCGATGCTGCCCAGGTAGAAGCCGCCGTGCTTATGGCAGGCATCCGTCACCTGCTGGCTGCGGTTGCCCTTCGCCAGCATAATCAGGCTGCCGCCAGCTTCCTGCAACTGGTCAACGTAGGAATCCATACGGCCTGCGGTAGTTGGGCCTAAGGAGCCAGAGGCATAACCTTCCGGCGTTTTGGCCGGGCCTGCATAATAAATCGGATGGTCCTTGACGTACTGCGGCAGGCCCTCGCCATTATCCAGACGCTCTTTCAGTTTGGCATGGGCGATATCGCGCGCGACGATAATGGTGCCGCTCAGCGACAGGCGCGTGGAAACCGGGTGCTGGGAAAGCTGCTCGAGGATGGCTTTCATTGGACGGTTAAGGTCGATATGCAGCACTTCGCCTTCGCCCTGTTCACGCAGCTCGGCAGGGATATATTTGCCCGGATTGTCCTCAAGCTTTTCAATCCAGATCCCTCTGCGGTTGATCTTCGCCTTAATGTTGCGGTCTGCGGAGCAGGAAACGCCCATGCCAACGGGGCAGGACGCGCCGTGACGCGGCAGGCGGATGACGCGAATATCGTGCGCGAAGTATTTGCCGCCAAACTGCGCGCCCAGCCCAAGCTGCTGCGCCTCGGCCAGCAGCTCCTGTTCCAGCTGCACGTCGCGGAAGGCCTGGCCGTGCTCGTTGCCTTCGGTCGGCAGCCCGTCATAGTAATGGGTGGAAGCCAGCTTAACGGTCTTCAGGGTGCTTTCTGCCGAGGTACCGCCAATCACAAACGCAATATGGTACGGCGGGCAGGCGGCGGTGCCAAGCGTCAGCATTTTGCCGATCAGATAATCCTTCAGCTTAGCCGGACTCAGCAGCGCCTTGGTTTCCTGATAGAGATAGGTTTTGTTCGCTGAACCGCCGCCCTTGGCGATGCAGAGGAATTTATACTCGTCGCCATCAACGCTGTAGAGGTCGATCTGCGCGGGCAGGTTGGTGCCGGTATTCACCTCTTTATACATATCCAGCGCCACGGTCTGAGAGTAGCGCAGGTTATCCTGAATGTAGGTGTTGTAGACGCCCTGGGACAGGGCCGCCTCATCGCCGCCGCCGGTCCAGACGCGCTGGCCTTTTTTACCGCTGATGATTGCCGTGCCGGTGTCCTGACAGGTTGGCAGCACGCCCTTAGCGGCAATCTCAGAGTTCCTCAGAAACTGGAGCGCGACGTAGCGGTCGTTCTTGCTGGCTTCCGGGTCGGCCAGCACGGCGGCAACCTGCTGCTGGTGGGCCGGGCGTAGCATAAAGGAGGCGTCGTGGAAGGCCTGCTGCGCCATGACGGTCAGCGCCTGCGGGTCCACCTTCAGCACTTCCTGCCCGTCGAATTCCGCGACGGAAACGTAGTCCTCAGTCAGCAGATAGTATTCGGTCTCGTCCGGGGCGAGCGGGAAGGGGTTCTGATAATAGAAAGGTTTGTTCGACATTGTTTTCTCACTTAATGACGTGTTGCCGCTGAATCAACAGGCAAAATCATTGGCGACGGATAATTTCAGGTGGTCATCCTTGCCAGCCGGCTCTGACTGGCAAGGGGATGGATAATATAACAATTTATCAACATCTACATGTCCGGCGGCATGACGCCGCTGAACATCAGAACATCATTACCATCCATGGGTAGGCAATCAGCATCATGCCGCCGAGGAAGATAGCGCCGAAGATGGTGCCCAGACGCCAGTAGTCTTTAGTTGGCAGGTAGCCGCTCCCGTAGTAAATCGGGCTTGGGCCGGTGCCGTAAGGGGTGATAATCCCCATCACGCCCAGTGAAGTCACCATCATCAGACAGAACACGGGCATGTTGATGCCTGGAATTGATGCGGCGATGGTCAGCGTCGCCGGAAGCAGCGCGGTGGTATGCGCAGTGGTACTGGCAAACAGATAGTGCAGCAGGAAGAAGGCGACCAGCAGCACGACCGCAGAAATTTGTGGGTCATAGCCTTGCAGCAGGTGGCTGCCTTCTTTCCCTAACCAGGCAATAAAGCCGACGCGCGCCAGGCCATCCGCCAGCGCCACCAGGGTGGCGAACCAGGCGAAGGTGTTCCAGGCCGGTTTGTTGCTGGTAATGTCGTTCCAGTTCAGCACGCCGGTCCACAGCATCAGCACCACGACCAGCAGCGCCGCCATGGCTGGCTCAATCCAGTCCGTGGCGAAAATCCACATCAGCAGGGCGCTACAAACAAACACCAGCAGCAGGATCTCATTACGGGACAGCCTGCCCAGTTTCTCCAGCTCGCTGGTTGCCCAACGCGGAACTTCATCGTTAACCTTCACTTCCGGCGGATAGAACCAGTAGGCCAGTAAAGGCATCAGCAGGATCAGGATTACCCCCAGCGGCAGGAAGGCCAGGAACCAGTTACCCCAGGAGATTTCATAGCCGATGATGCTTTTAACCAGCGCCAGCGCCAGCAGGTTAGGCGCCAGCGCGGAAAGGAACATCGAACTGGTGATACAGGCCGCGGTGATCGCTACCCACATCAGGTAGGAACCGATTTTACGCGCGCTCGGATCGTTTGGCTTAGAGCCGTACAGCGGCGGCAGGTTGGCAATAATGGGATAGATAGTCCCGCCGCTGCGCGCGGTGTTCGACGGCGTAAACGGCGCCAGCAGCAGGTCGGCGAAGGTAATGGCATAACCCAGCGTCAGGCTGCGGCGACCCAGATACTTCACCAGGATCAGGGCCAGTCGACGACCAAACTGGGTTTTGTCATAGCCGGCGGCGAACATAAAGGCACCGAAGATCAGCCAGACGGTAGAGTTGCCGAATCCACTGACCGCCCACTTAAAGGCCGCGCCTGGGATCTTAAATTTAGGATCGGCCAGCTCTGCCGGGCTGAACAGCAGCCACTGGCTGAACAGGGCGATAACCACCACCCCGGTCAGGCCAATGACCGCGCCGGGCAGCGGTTCAAAGATCAACCCGACGATGACTCCGACGAAGATGGCAAAGAAGTGCCAGGCGTAGGGTTCCAGCCCTGCGGGGACCGGAACCAGCAGCAGTAGCACCGCCACCAGCACCGGCAGGAACAGCATTATCATGCGTTTTTTTTGTCCCGCTGGGGCAGGAACAGCCTTGACGGGGTCATTCATGGTGGATGTTGGTTTCATAGTATTTGTCTGCAAGTTATGAAGAATGCGATTTAACGTCCCGGTAAGACTAGCATTGCTTTTTTTAGTTACTTAATTATTTTTTTAGCTATTTAACCATGACGTCTTAAATAGGTGGTCTTTTCTTCCAGAGTACTTTTAAACGTAATATTTAATAAGTATGAATATCATGCGAGCTATATAAATAATTGATTTTGATCTGGATCAATTTTTAATTTCGTTTCTATTTATTTTATAAGAAAGATAAATTTATAAGTGGGACTGGTTTTCATTTGTCATCCTGTTTGCTCATAAGACTGTAGAATCGATTTTCGCAAAACGCCATCACTCTTTCACTTCATTGATTTTGATGTGATTTTCATGCTATGTTAATCGAAAGTTGATTTTTGTCAACTCTTGGTTAACAATTACTGCTGGTAAGATGTTGATTGCCGTTAATTAGGCGACTCTGGTTGATTTAAAAGTTTAATAACTAAAATTAGCGATTATGAAAACAAAGAAATTGTTATATTAATCAAATGACATCGGACCACTTAATATAGGGAGATTGGTGAGTCCGCGACAGAATTCAAGGCTTTTAAATTTTGGAGTTGCTCACAATGCACAAACTCACCCCGATCCTGAATCCTCTCACTCTCCCGAACGGGGCCGTCCTGAAAAACCGACTGCTGATGGCGCCGATGACCACCTGTACCGGCTTTTACGACGGCACCGTCACCAGCGAGCTGGTGGAATACTACCGTGACCGTGCCGGCAGCATTGGTACCGTGATCGTAGAATGCTGCTTTATCGATCCTAAAGGCCCGGCGTTTCCCGGCGCGATCGCTATCGACAGCGACAACAAAATTTCTGGCCTGAGCAAAATCGCTAACGCCATCAAATCCAAAGGCTCAAAGGCCATTTTACAGATTTACCACGGCGGCAGAATGGTGGAGCCGGAGCTGATCGGCGGCCGTACGCCGGTTGCGCCAAGCGCCATTGCCGCGCCGCGTGAAGGCGCTACCACGCCGCAGGCGCTGACGGCGGAAGAAGTGGAGGTGATGATCACCAAATTCGGTGACGCGGTAAACCGTGCGATTAAGGCCGGTTTCGATGGCGTCGAAATCCACGGCGCAAACACCTACCTGATTCAGCAGTTCTACTCGCCGAATTCCAACCAGCGTGACGATAAGTGGGGCGGCAGCCGCGACAACCGCGCCCGCTTCCCGCTGGAAGTGCTCGATATCACCCATAAAATGGCGGAGCGGTTCGCCGACTCTTCCTTTATTATCGGCTACCGCTTTTCGCCGGAAGAGCTTGAAGTCCCCGGCATCCGCTTTGACGATACGATGTATCTGCTGGAGAAGCTCGCCGCGCGGGGACTGGACTATGTTCACTTCTCCGTTGGTCAGCTACTGCGTCCTTCGATTGTTGACCGCGAAGACCCAACGCCGTTAATCACTAAATTTATCGCTATGCGTTCTCCTGAGCTTGCCAAAGTGCCGGTGATTGGCGTGGGCGGCGTGGTGAATAAAGCGGATGCTGAAAGCGCGCTGGAGCACGGTTTCGATCTGGTGGCGATCGGGAAAGCCTGCATTGCTTACCCGGATTGGGCAGACCGCATTACCAATAATGAACAGCTTGAGCTGTTTATTGACAGCAACAAACGCGAAGCGCTGAACATTCCCGAACCGCTGTGGCGCTTCTCGCTGGTTGACGCGATGATCCGCGACATGAGCGCCACCGGCCGTAAATACAAAGCCGGGGTTTATCAGGAAAAAGTGGAGGCCGAAGCGCTGAAGCTGAAAATCAACGTCACCCTGGATACCGACCGTATCACCGATATCATGCTGATACCGGATGATTCGCTGGACGTCGATTTTACCACCACCTTTGAAAGCCTGCGTACCCGCATACTGGTAGCCAACAGTCCGCATGTTGATGCCATCACCGGCGCTACCACGCAGAGCGAGGCGCTGAAAAAGGCGGTTTCCCGCGCGCTGGCAACCTCCAGCAAAGAGCACGTTATTGAGGAAGGCGGTAATCCTGCCGCGCCGCAAAACTACGATGTCGTGGTGATCGGCAGCGGCGGCGCAGGGCTGGCCGCCGCGATTCAGGCCCACGATGACGGCGCCCGCGTGGTGATTATCGAGAAGATGCCGACTATCGGCGGCAACACCATTAAGGCCTCGGTTGGCATGAACGCGGCTGAAACCCGTTTCCAGAAGCTGAAAGGCATCGAAGACAGTAAAGAGCTGTTCTACGAAGAAACCCTGAAAGGCGGCAAGTTTAAAAACAATCCGGTGCTGCTGAAAGAGTTTGTCGAGCTGGCGCCGGAAGCCATCGAATGGCTGGCGGCGAAAGACATTGAACTGAATGACATCACCATCACCGGCGGGATGAGCATTGACCGTACTCACCGTCCGGCAGACCGTTCAGCGGTGGGGGGCTTCCTGATTAGCGGCCTGGTGAAGAACATCAACAAACGCGATATCGAAGTACTGCTGGAAACGTCGGTCGCGGACATTCTGTTTGAAAACGGCGCGGTTACCGGCGTGAAGGTGGTTGACGAATATAACGACAGCCGCATTCTGAATGCCAAAAGCGTGATTGTCGCCACCGGCGGTTTCAGCGCGAACCGTGAAATGGTGGTGAAATACCGTCCTGAGCTGGATGGCTTCGTAACCACCAACCATAAGGGCGCCACCGGTAGCGGCATCGCCATGCTGCAAAAAATTGGCGCGGATACCGTGGATATGGGCGAAATCCAGATCCACCCAACCGTTGAGCAGACCACCTCTTATCTGATCTCGGAAGCCATTCGTGGCGGCGGGGCGATTCTGGTCAGCCAGGCCGGTAAACGCTTCTACAACGAGATGGAGACCCGCGACAAAGTGTCGGCGGAGATTATCGCGCTGCCGGAGAAAAGTGCCTGGGTCATCTTCGACGAGCAGGTTCGCCTGAACAACAAAGCCGCCGATGAGTATATCGCCAAAGGTTTTGTGGTCAGCGCGCCGTCACCGCAGGAGCTGGCGGTGAAGCTGAACATGGATCTTCATGCGCTGCTTGCCACGCTGGAACGCTACAATGTCTTTGTTGAGAAGCAGGATGACGAAGATTTTGGCCGTAAAACCGCGCTGCGCCATCCGCTGAACCAGGGACCGTTCTACGCTATCCGCATCGCGCCGGGCGTTCACCATACTATGGGCGGCGTGACGATCAACACGGATACCGCGGTGCTGGATGCCCAGAAACAGGTTATTCACGGCGCCTGGGCCGCCGGGGAAGTGGTTGGCGGCATTCACGGCGCTAACCGCATCGGCGGTAACGCCGTGGCAGATATCATTATCTTCGGTATACTGGCAGGCCGTAACGCGGCAGCGCTCGCACGCCGTTAAGCGGTATAATGTGGGCCGGACGCGTCCGGCCCACGGGCTACAAGGTGAGGGACGCGCTACCGGCCCGCAAGAAGGAATCTATCATGTCGCCTGACGATCGCGTCTATGCCTACTCCGCCGTTCTGCTGGGTTCTCCGATCCTCCTCAAACTGTTTGACCACAACCAAACCCTCGCCGCCCGCGTTTTCCGACTGATTAAACAGCAGGAGATCCTGCTGACGGTCAACCGGCCGCACTCCGAAGTGATGTCCATCAATCATGCTGCGGGCGAAAGCCCGGTAGTGGTCAGCCAGCCGGTGTTCGAGCTAATCGCGCGGGCCAGAGCGGCCAGCGTGCTGCCGGGCAGCCTGTTCAACTTTACCATTGGCCCGCTGGTCAAACGCTGGAAAATCGGGTTCCAGGGCAACAGCGTTCCTCCGCTAGCGGAGATTCAGGCGCTGCTGGCGCTGACCAATCCCCATCATGTGATCCTCAATGACCGTGACCGCTCGGTGTTTCTGCAAAAAAGCGGGATGGAAATCGATCTTGGCGCCATCGCGAAAGGCTATATCGCCGATCTGGTGCGCGACTTTTTGCGTCAGGAGGGGGTTGAGGACGCGCTGATTAATCTCGGCGGTAACGTCCAGACGCTGGGAGGGGCTGCGGATAGCGAGAGCGGAAGCTGGGGGATCGGTCTGAAAAAGCCGTTTGCCGGGCCTGACGAGCTGATTGGCGTGATTAACGTCAGGGGGAAATCGGTGGTCACTTCGGGGGTCTATGAGCGCTACTTCGAGCTGGCAGGCAAGCGCTATCACCATATCCTTGACCCCCGCAGCGGCTATCCTCTCGATAACGAACTGCTCAGCGTGACGGTGATCTCCGCAGATTCCATTGAGGGGGATATCTACACCACGCTGTTATATGGCATGGGGGTGGAAAAAGGCCTCGCGTATCTCGCCGCCAGACCGGAGATCGAAGCCATTTTTGTTACCAGGGACGGCCAGGTTATCAGTTCTTCAGCGCGACAGTTTACCTTTACGCTGCTGGACGAAGATTTTCACCAGGCGTGAGCTACTGGCAAAATTGCCTGAGCAGATCGGCATGTTCGGCCTGCAAACGGTAGCGATAAACCGGCCGGCCGGTGAGGCCATAATGCAGGTTAGTTGACAGGATTTTTCGCTGGGCAAGCCAGATCAGATACTTACGACACGACACGCGGGAGATAGCCACCGCGGCGGCCAGATCGTCGGTGGAGAATTCGCTGTCATGGTGTGCGTCAATCCACAGGCAAAGCGTACGCAGGGTTTGCGGCGTTAACCCTTTCGGCAGGCGGTGCGATTCCGCTACGTCCGGCGGGTTGCCGTGCAGCAGCGCGTCAACGTCGGCCTGCTGATACCAGGGATGCTGATCCTTCAGCGATTTTTTGTGCTGCCAGCCGGTCAGCGCTTCCTCAAATCGGGAGAACTGGAACGGCTTAATCAGATAGTCCACCACGCCATAATGCAGCGATTGCTGAATAGTTTGCGCATCGGCGGCGGAGGAGATCACGATCACATCAACATTGCGCTTCGCGGCGCGCAGTTCCGGCAGTAAATCCAGCCCGTTCTCCTGCTGCATATAAATATCCAGCAGGATCAGATCCACAGTCTGTTCGCCGTGCAGCACAGCCTCTCTGGCCTGTTTCAGCGTTGAGGCCACGCCGCAGCACGAAAACCCTGGGATCTGACCAATGTAGCAGCGGTTCAACTCAGCGACCATCGCATCGTCATCAACAACTAACACATTTAGCATGTGATTCAGTTTCCTCCATCCCAGGGCAGTTGGACTAAAAATTGGGTATAAACCCCAGCATCGGACTCTACAGTAATTTCGCCGCCAAGGCTCTGGATTTGCTGCTTGCAGAGGAATAAACCGACGCCGCGCTGCTCACCCTTGGTGGAAAACCCGTTCTCAAAGATGGTTTCCAGGTTACCGGCAGGGATACCCGGCCCGTCGTCGCTTACTTCGCAGCTCAGCCAGCCGTTTTGGTAGTGCAGCAGCACGCTGACCTCGCCCTCGGCCTGTTGGGACAGCGCGTCGAAGGCGTTTTCAATCAGGTTGCCCAGCACGGTGATCAGCACCGAGGTCTGCTGCTCGCTGCCGCCGTCGGGCAGGAAGCTGTCCTCGCTCAGCAGCAGGGGATGACCGTGGTCAGACGCGCGGTTCATCTTGCTTAATAAGAAACCGGCGATCACCGGCGACTTTATTTTTCGCACCAGCGAGCCGATTTCGGTCTGATAATTGTTGGCCGTCTTCAGGATATAGTCCTCAAGCTGCGCGTAACTTTTCATATGCAGCAGCCCGAGGATCACATGCAGCTTATTCATAAACTCATGCGAGTGCTGGCGCAGAGCATCCACGTAGTTGACCATGCCGCTCAGGCGCTGCGTCAGCTGGGTCACCTCGGTTTTGTCTCTGAAGGTGCAGATGGCGCCGATCATCACCTCTCCTTTAAGCACCGGCATGGTGTTGCAGAGCAGAACTCTGCCGCGCAAAAGCACCTCTTCATCCCTCTGCGGTTTCCCACTTTGCAACACGGCGCGAAGGTTGGCGATCAGCGGACCGGTCGCTTCAATGCTTTTAACGATCTCACTTTCCGACGCCTTTGGCATCCCGGTTTCGCGGAACAGCTTGCGGGCGGCATGGTTGATCAGCTTCACCTGTGCGGCGTTATCCACCGCAATGACGCCTTCTTTAATCGCGTACAGCATCGCGTGACGCTGCTCAAACAGCGCCGACACTTCGTATGGCTCAAGGCCAAACAGGATGCGTCTGGAAGCCTTCACCAGCAGAAAGGTGCCGATAGCGCCGATCAGAATGCCGAACAGCGCGCTCCAGAGAATGTTCCAGCGGCTCTGATTGATCTGCTCCGTCACGGCGCTGAGCGAAATACCAATCACTACTACGCCAATCTGCCGCTGCTGAGCATCATAAACGGGTGTAAAAACTCGCAGCGCCTGCGCCAGTTTGCCTTGATTGATTGAGACATTCTCTTTTCCCCGCAGCGCTGGCTGCAAATCATCGCCGATGAAGTGCTGATTAATCAGTTCTTTATTGGGGTGAGAGAAGCGAATGCCGTCCATGTTGGTGACCACCACAAACAGCAGGTTGTTGCTATGCTGGACTGCCGAGGCCAGCGGCTGAATCAGATTGCTGTCCGGCGGTAAAAGCAGGCCGCGCTGAATGTCCGCTGAGTCAGCCAGCGTGCGGGCGACCGCCAGCGCCTTATCCCGCACGCCGTCGCTGGTAACCTGGCTTACCTGCAGGAAATAGAAAAAATGCACCGCCAGCAGCACGGCGATAATCACCGAGCTAACCATCAGGCTGACGGAGGTACTGAGCTTCATTGGGCGCTTGAGGCGAGAAGTAAGAAACTGCGGGCTGGTCACCGGCACCTCCTCAGCATCGGTACATCGTCAATCGCTGCGCCTGAAAGGGCGTCACGGTGATCGAAGCCGCATCCCGGCAGATGATCTAAGTAATAATTGTCCATAAAGTTACCTGAGGTGGGAAAAGCAGTGGGGATATAGTAGGGCTTCCCTCAAGGGAGTTCCAGTTGGATGAGAATCTTCAGGTCCTGACCTGAAGAGATATTTCCAGAGAGGGGGGATTGACGCAAAACATACTCGATTTCCCGCCTTTAATTCCTCCGGTCATTATTTGTTTTCTCGCTTTCCCGCCAGGCAAAACACCGCGCTCCACTCTCCGCTTTCAACCAGAATTACACTTTAATTCATGTGGTTACAGGTCTGGCTCGGCAGGCGCTTTTACGGGATTTAAATATTTTGTGTGAGCAAAAGCACAGATCCAGCGACAGCACATTGCTCACCGGTACAGGACAGGAGTAGGGTTCACTCAGGTTGAACATAGTTGTACATAGACAACCATGCATGACATTAACCGCAACAGATTGGGCCATTCGTTTAACTGGAAGGACAGGGGGACAAGATGCCATTGAACACATCACTGGATAGCGAGCTCATCTATCTGCACGAGGCGCCACAGGACCGCCATGCGCTGTTCAGCAAAATCAGCGCTCGGCTGCTGGCAAAAGGGATTGTTGAGCAGAGCTACCCTGAGGCTTTGGCCTTACGTGAGCAGAATCACCCGACGGCGATGCAGCTGGAAACGCTGGGCGTCGCTATTCCTCATGTGGATGTTGAACATGTCCGTGAAGAACGGCTGGTGGTGGTCACATGCCCGCAGGGCATTGAGTTCAACCAGGCAGAAGATCCCGACCTGACCATGAATGTGAACGTCATTTTCTTCCTGCTGTTGAAAGAGAAAGACGCCCACCTCGAATTTCTGATGAAGCTGATCTCTTTGTTTCAAAAGACGGACGAGATGAACGCGCTGCTCAGTTCCACTTCCCCCCAGGAAGTCATGCAGATTCTGGCCAAAAATCTCGACTGAAATCGTACCCAAACGTTTTGCCATCCCGATTACCAATAACGGAGTCTGATATGAATAAGAAAATTATCTTCGCCTGTACCAGCGGTATTGCCACCTCTGCCGTAGCCACCGAGAAGGTCGTTAACTATTGCAAAGAGCAGGGCATCACCGTTGAGCCGATGCAGTCCAACATCGGCACGATTGCCTCTCAGGACGGCATGGCCGACCTGATCATTGTCACCTCAGCCGTAAAAACTACGCTACAGACGCCAGTGCTGAATGGTTTGCCGCTGCTGACCGGTTTCGGTGAAGAAGATCTCCTCGAAAAAATCGTCTCAATTCTGAAAAAATAACAGAGGACAGGCTGATGCTCGCAACTCTCTATGGCGGGATTCAATATTTGCTGGGGCTTGGCCCCACCATTATGCTGCCAATTATCATCTTTATCATGGGCCTGTGCCTTGGCGCAGGATTTAGCAAAGCGCTGCGCTCGGCGCTGACCATTGGTATGGGCTTCATCGGGATCTTCCTGGTCTTCGGACTGCTGTTGGACAACCTGGGCCCCGCCGCCAAAGACATGGTCAAACACACCGGGATCAACCTGCCGGTCGTGGATCTGGGGTGGACGCCGCTGGCGGCGATTGCCTGGGCATCTCAGGTTGCGCCGTTCGTGGTGCCGCTCACCATTGGTATTAATGTGCTGATGCTGACGCTCAAGTGGACACGTACTGTCAACATTGACGTCTGGAACTTCTGGCATTTCTCTATGGTTGGCGCGATGGTCTACAACGTCACCGGAAGCTTCCTGTTCGGGCTGCTGATCGCTGGCATTACCTCAGTCATTACGCTGCTGCTGGCTGACTGGTGTGCGCCAATGATTCAGAAATATTTCAATCTGCCGGGGATTTCACTGCCCACGCTGTCATCGGCAATCTTCTTCCCGTTTGGCCTGCTCGGTAACCTGATCCTGGATAAAATTCCGGGCATCAATAAGTTAAATGCCGATGCAGATACCATTCAGAAACGCTTTGGGATCTTCGGCGAGCCGATGATGCTGGGGGTGATTCTGGGGGCGGGAATTGGTCTTCTGGCCCGCTACGATTTCAAAGGCGTGTTAACCCTGTCGATGAGCCTGGGTGCCGTCATGCTGATTATGCCGCGCATGGTTAAGCTGCTGATGGAAGGCCTGCTGCCGCTGTCTGAGGCAGTGAAAAAGTTCCTGCGCAAGAAATATCCGGATCGTGATGACCTCTACATTGGCCTCGATATCGCGGTGGCCGTGGGGCACCCGTCTGTGCTCTCCACCGCGCTGCTGCTGATTCCGGTTGGCGTGCTGCTGGCCGTGATTCTGCCGGGTAACCGTCTGCTGCCGTTAGGGGATTTAGCCAATATCTGGGTGCCGATTTCCATGGTGGTACTGGCGTGCCGCGGCAACATTGCTCGCGCGTTCATCCTGGGAATTCCGCTGCTGAGTGTGAATCTGTATGTCGCTTCTGCTGCGGCGCCTATCCTGACGGCGGTTGCCAAAAGTATTCACTTCCCGATCAATACGGACAGTGAAATCTCCAGCCTGCTGGACGGCGGGAACCCCTACCGCTTCTGGATGGTGAAAATCTTTGAAGGAAACCTGATAGCGCTGGCCCTTATTCCGGTCATCTTCATTACCTGTCTGCTGCTGTATCGCATGACGACTAAGCAGATGAAGCGGGAAGAACAGGCTGAAAACGCTGCTGAGCAGGCTGCAATGTCTAAATGAGTAACTGAGTAATTTTAAAAGGGGAAGGCAGAGCGGTATTTCCCTTCTTTCTTAATGACTGAGGTTATTCCCTTATTGAGGGGAGAGATATGTACGCAATTGGCATTGATGTTGGAACAACAAACTGTAAGGTCTGCTTATATCGCCTCGCAGAGCTACAGTTAATAAAAAAACACAGTTTCATTACGCCAAAGAAAAGTAGCGAATATGGTAGCGATTTTGATATTAGCGGGCTGTGGCTGGGCATTGTTGATGGTCTGAGCCGCGTCGCGACAGCCGTTAGCGACCCCGAAAATATCGTCACTATTTCAGTCGCCAGTGTAGGTGAGGCCGGGGTGCTGCTCGACGCAGACGATCGGGTAATGGGGCCGGTTATGACCTGGTACGATACGCGTACCCAGCCGCAGCTGGAGCATATCGTCAGCCGCATCGGCGAAAGCCGTCTCTATGAAATCACCGGGATACCTGCCCACAGTAACTACAGCCTGAATAAAATTTTATGGCTGATCGAGCACTGTGAACATCAGACGCCAGCCAGCTGGCTTTGCATGGCGGAATACGTGGCTTTTCGGCTGAGCGGCGTCAAACGCGCAGAGTATTCACTTGCCTCCCGTACACTGGCTTTTGATATCACTCAGGATTGCTGGTCGGCAGAAATTTGTTCTGCTGTGGACATCCCGATCGGCCTGTTCAGCCCGCTGGTTGCCGCTGGTACGCCAACGGGCGAACTGCTTGCTGAGTTAAGCGAGGCTACCGGTATCTCCCGTAGCGCGAAAATCTCCATTTCCGGTCACGATCACATGGTTGGCTCCGTCGCGGTAGGCATTACGGAGGAACAGCAAATCCTCAATTCGACGGGCACCACTGAAGGGCTGCTTGTGGTGCTCAGCAAGCCAGCGGCGACGGAACGGTACTACCAGTCGCGCGTTTCTAACGGCCACCACGTATTGCGCGAGGCTTACACGCTTTACGCCTCGCTGCCGTCGGCCGGCTATGCCATTGAATGGTTCTCCCATCTTTTCAACCTCAAGCCTGCGGACTTTACCAGCATGACACGCTGGCTGATGAATAAAGGCGCGGCGGAAACGCCGACGGACAGCTTCCTTATTCCCCATCTGCGCGGCAGTGGCCCACCGAAAAGAACCATCTATGCCAAAGGGCTGATGTACGGCGTGGAAGACCGGACCGATCCGGAAGCCTTTTTAAAAGCTGTTTTTCATGGCCTTTGCTATGAACTCCGGCATCTGCTGGAAACGTATGAGTCCCTGACGGGCAGCCGCTGGCCATCGCTAATGGTGATTGGCGCGGCCTGTCAAAACCCCTATTGGCTACAGCTCAAGGCCACCATTCTCAACCGGGAAATCGTGGCCTGTAAGATACCGGAAGCGGTCAGCCGCGGCGCAGCCTTACTGGGGGCGCGTGGAGCGGGCTTCGAGCCGGGTGACGTCAGCCTGCCTGCGGAGTCACTGGAACGCTATCAGCCAGACGCAAAATCCGCAGAGCGCTTCGATATTGTCTATCAGCAGATCTACAAGCAGCTCTACGAGACCAAAATCCATATTGAAAATCAGATGAACAGGACCTGAATCATGAAAGCCAGCGTTTATTACGGTAAAAACGATATCCGCTATGAAGACGTCGCCGTGCCTGAGATAGAGGACGGCGATATCCTGGTAAAAATGAAGAGCTGCGGTTTGTGCGGGACCGACATTCACAAAGCCCAGCATCAGACCGTGACCGGGCCGGTTGTGCTGAGCCATGAAATCGCGGCTGAGGTGGTAAAAGTCGGCAAGCGGGTGACCCGCTTCCGTCCCGGCGATCGGGTGGTCACCGCGATCCACGTTCCGTGCTTCAGTTGCCACTACTGCGATCGCGGCCATTTCACCCTCTGTGAGCAATTTAAGCCCACCAATATTGAGCCCGGCGGCTTTGCCGAGTACATCCGCCTGCCGGAGCTGCACGTTAAGCATCTGACGCACAAAATTCCGCAGGGGGTGTCGTGGGAAAAAGCGGCCATGGTTGAACCCATCGGATGTTGTCTGCACGGGCTGAAGCAGGCGGCGATTACCCCCGGATGCAGCGTGCTGGTGATGGGCTCTGGCACCATTGGCCTGCTTAGCGCGCAGCTCTCTGCGATGATGGGGGCGTCCAACGTCATCGTATCCGACCTGTCGCCCTTCAAGCTGGATCTTGCCCTTCGTCTGGGGATCAATCACGCCATCAATCCGGCGCAGGAAAATCTTGAGGCGCGGATTGGCGAGATTACTGACGGTCTGGGCGTTGACTTGGTGGTCATCGCCGCAGGGGTGTCTTCACTTCTGCCGCAGGCCGTCAATCTGCTGCGACGCGGAGGACGAGTGGTGGTCTTCTCTCCGTTTGACCAGAACAACATGGTCAGCATTGATGCAGCACGCTTCTTCCGCGATGAGATCTCGATTGTCGGTACCTACTCGCTCTCTTCCTATGAGATGCCGGAGGCGGTGGAGATCATCAGCCGTAACCGTATCAACATTGATGAGATGATCACCCATCGCTGGCCGCTGTCCTCGCTGGGCGAGGCGATAGAATTCGCCGCCAACCCGCAGCACGATGTGCTTAAGGTCATCATGCAGATGGACGACTAGCCGCAGTGGGGACGCGCTTATTTTTGACGATATTCCCTGATCCTCCGCTGTGTTCCAGTGGACTGACAGCGTGGATTTTGTGAAGCAGATCGTTTGTGAATACCGGGAAATCAGGTTATGTTCGGGCGATACTTGTGCATAGTCGTACATAGACGATCTTAACTAAAGAGGGAACATCGCATGAATACCGTTTTGAAAGACTCTGAAGTACCGCTTTATCTTCAGGTCTCAGAGTGGATACGTGAAAACATCTATAAGGGAGACCTGACTACCGGCGATCGCGTGCCGTCTGAAAATAAAATCATGGAGATGCTCGGCGTCAGCCGCGGCACGGTAAAAAAAGCCGTCACCCTGCTGGTCAATGAAGGGCTGCTGATTCAGGTGCAGGGTAAGGGGACCTTCGTCAAAAGCGAAAATATCTCTTACTCGCTGGGCGAAGGGCTGCTGTCGTTTGCCGAGTCACTGGAAAGTCAGCACCTGCGCTTCGAAACCCAGGTTATCACTTCCCGGCTGGACGAGGCCTCAAGGCTGGTGGCCTCAAAGTTGGGCATTGAAGTGGGCGCGCCGATTCTGTACCTGGAGCGTGTACGTAGCGTCGAAGGCGAGAAAGTGATGTTGATTGAGAATCGCATCAACATTGCGCACTGCCCGGGCATTGCGGATATCGATTTCAACAACAATAACCTGTTTCCAACTATAGAAAGACTGTCAGGTAAAAAGATCAGTTTTTCTGAAAGCCGCTACGCCGCCAAAATTATTGGAGCGGAGCGGGGGCACTACCTGGAAGTTAATGAAGACGCGCCGGTGCTCCATCTGGAACAGCTGGTCTTCTTCCAGCAGGACATGCCGATTGAATTCGGCAATGTCTGGCTGAAATCCGACAAATATTATTTAGGTACGGTTCTTCAACGACGAGAGAGGTAAATGTTATGCCATTAGTAAACGGGAATATTCTGCTGAACTGCATTCAGGAAAAACGCGTGCTGGCCGGCGCGTTCAATACCACTAACCTGGAAACCACCATGTCAATTCTGGACGCTATTGAGCGTTCAGGTTTGCCTAATTTTATTCAGATCGCGCCGACTAACGCCAAACTGTCAGGCTACGATTACATTTATGAAATCGTAAAAAAACGTGCGGCTACCATGGATGTGCCGGTCAGCCTGCACCTTGACCACGGTAAAGAACTGGATGACGTGAAGCGGGCGGTTCGCGCGGGCTTCACCTCGGTGATGATCGATGGCGCTGAACTGCCGTACGAGGAGAATATTGCTTTTACTAAGGCGGCCGTTGATTTCTGTAAGTCATTTGGCGTGCCGGTCGAAGCTGAGCTGGGCGCAATTCTGGGTAAAGAGGACGACCACGTCAGCGAAGCGGACTGCAAAACCAACCCTGAGCAGGTCCTTCGTTTTGTACAGGAAACCGGTTGCAGTATGCTCGCCGTTTCGGTCGGCAACGTGCACGGTCTGGAAGATATTCCGCGAATCGACATTCCGCTGTTGCAGCAGATTGCCTCGATCTGCCCGGTGCCGCTGGTTATTCACGGGGGATCAGGTATTGATGAAGCGATTATCCGCAGCTTTGTGAAATATAACGTAGTGAAGGTGAATATTGCCAGCGACCTGCGTAAGGCTTTTATTACTTCGGTGGGTAAAGCCTGGACTGAAAATAATAACGAAGCAAACCTGGCACGCGTGATGACCAGCGCAAAAGCGGCGGTGGAAGCCGACGTATTCAGTAAAATTCAGATGATGAACTGCGTGTCCTGATAGTAGTAATAAATTTACCTGCAAAATCGGGAAGTTAAACATGATTAGAGAAAATATACGTGTTGTTAACAGCACGGGGCTTCATGCGCGTCCGGCGGCGACGTTGATTAAAACCGTAAAAAAATACGCTTCCTCAGTCACGCTGGTTAATAATGGCAAAGAAGTTGTTTTAAAAGGATTAATGAGCGTACTGGGGGCCGGTGTCAAAGGCCATTCTGAAGTGGAAATTATCTGTGAAGGTGCTGACGAGCAGGATGCTATGACTGAAATCAAAGGATTATTCGCCAGTGGGTTTGGCGAAAAAGAATAATCCTTAATCCCGACCACCGTTTTAAAATGGGGTAATATCTCAGGACACTTTACGTCCAAAACAGGGAGAATGATGATGTCAGAAAAGCTATTTCGCAGAATTCTACTGGCCAACGATGACGGCATAGAGGCGCCGGGTATCCAAATCCTGGAGCGCGTCGCGGAGCATTTCGCAGACGAGGTCTGGGTGGTGGCGCCAGCAACCGACAAGAGCGGCGTTTCCAACTCGGTCAGCCTGCGTGAGCCGGTTCGCGTTGAAGCTCGCGGTACGAGAAAGTTTGCCGTTCACGGTACGCCTGCTGATTGCGTTGCGGTCGCCGTCAGGCATTTGATGAAGCATTCGCCGCCGGACGTTCTGCTGTCGGGGATAAATAATGGCTCAAATATCGGTTTTGAAACGGTCCTTTCCGGGACGGTGGGGGCCGCAATTACCGGCGTCCTGTTGGGCATACCGTCAATCGCACTCAGCCAGGACAGACGACCTGAAGATAAGCCGGACTGGCGCACGGCAGAACAACACGGTTTGCCGGTCCTGCAAACGCTTTTTAACGCAGGCTTACCCGCTGAGTGCTGTCTCAACGTCAATTTCCCCAATCTGGCGGCAGGGCCGGTTAAAGGAATAAAGATCGCCCGACAGGGAATTGGCAAGGTAAATGGTATTACGGTCACGCCGACTACCGATCCCCATGGGGAAAATTATTTCTGGCTGCGAGTTGAACACGGTAATACGGATCTACCGGAGCATAGCGAGGTGTCTGCCGTGGCCGAGGGCTATATTTCGGTAACGCCTCTGACCTGGGAGCGGACCTCAATGGATATCTGGTCAACATTATCATCCCAGCTTAAATCCGCTGACTGATAATTCAGTGAACTAAGCCCGCCCGTCAGGGCGGGTGTTTAATTCGCAACTCGGTTGGCGTTATTCTTATTCTGCGTCAGGAGTTAACAATGAAAGCGCTGCAACTTTATGGCAAACAGGATGTAAGGTTTGAAGATGTCCCGATGATTAATATTGAGCGGGAGGATGACGTCATTATTCAGGTTAAAACGGCAGGCATATGTGGTTCTGATATTTCCCGCTTCGGTAAAATTGGTTCCTATAATCCAGGCCTGATATGGGGGCACGAATTCGCCGGAGTTGTTGCTGAAACGGGAAAAAGCGTCTCATCCGTTAAAGCTGGCGATCGGGTGGTGGCCTGCCCGTGTTTTCCCTGTTTTAACTGTGAGCACTGCCATCGGGCCAATTACGCTAAATGTACCGACCTGAAAGTCCTTGGCGGGCACAGGAAAGGCGCTTTCGCTGAATATATTAGCGTGCCTGCGGCGAATGTCGTGCGCATTCCCGACGATCTTGATTTTGATGCCGCCAGCTTTGTCGAGCCTTCCGCCGTAGTGGTTCATGCTCTTGATCGGGTGAGTATCAAAGCTGGCAGCAGCGTGGTGGTGGTCGGCTGCGGGACGATAGGGCAGCTTGCCGTACAATGGGCGCGGATCTACGGTGCCGGGAAGGTTTACGTCTGCGATACGGAACAGCAAAAGCTTGATGTTGCGCTTAAAGCGGGGGCTGATGATATTTTTAACGCAACGGCTGCGGATTTTGAGCAAAAATTCTCGACGGTAACTCACGGCAAAGGTGTCGATCTGGTGATTGAATCCTCGGGCAATGCCGCCGGGATCGCCAGCTGTATGAATCTGGCCAGTAAGGGCGGCACCGTATTGCTTTTAGGCATACCCTATGGCGATGTCCCCTTTGACCGGAGCAGTTTTGAGAAAATCATCCGCAATGAGCTGACGGTACGCGGATCGTGGAACTCATTATCCGCGCCTTTTCCGGGCCGTGAATGGGCAACCTCATTAGATTACATGCGCAAAGGATTAGTAAATCCCTCTTTGCTGATCACCCACAGGATCAAACTTGAAGAGGCGCCTGGCATTTTCCCGCAGCTGTATCAGCGAAAATTTCACTTTATTAAGGTGCTGATTGATATAGATGAAGGGCATTAGCGGAAAGTTGATTCTGAATGACTGATAACAAAATTTCTCTTTTACCTGATTATCCTGAGGCTCTGGATGATGAGCGGGAGAATGCTTTACGCATTCTCCTTTTCTTTTACTCACTATTTTCTGTTGATAATTTCTGCTGGAATGGGCTCGCCATGATATTTTTGGTAAATAGCATTTAGCTTGCCATTTTTTAAATTGGTTTCAATCCACTGGTTGAGTTTTTGCTTCAGTTCAGGCTCGCCTTTTTTCAATCCAATCGCTAAATCAAACACGGTCAGCGTCATTTTAGGTTCAAATGCCAGCTTAGGATTTTGCTTTTTGATCTGATTGACGAGGGTGGCTGAGGTTGCAACGGCCCAGGCCTGACCGCTAACGGCTGCCGTAACCAGCGTCGCATCGTCATCGTAACGCTGAACGGTAATCCCTTTCGTCATGGCGTCTTTGCTTAACATGGAATCCTGGGTTGTACCTCGGGTCACGGTGATGGCGTGTCCTTTCAGATCGGTCCAGTCGCTAATTTTGGTTGCAGCGGGAGCGGCGATCACCGACCGTAATCCTGCATACGCTCTGGTAAAGTCAATAACCTGCGCCCGTTGCGGCGTGACGGAAAGGGTTGATATGACAATGTCGGCCTTACCCGTTTGTAAGTTTGGGATGCGTGTCGGGCCGGTGGTTTCGATAAATTTGAGTTTTAGCCCCCAATCTTTAGCTAACAGCTCGGCGGTCTCAACGTCGGAGCCTACGGGCTTCATTGAGGCATCCAGCATACCTGAAGGCGGCAGGGACATATCGGTGGCGACGCGCAGCTCCCCGCGCTGCTGAATATCCTGGAGGGCGTTTGCTGAAGCTGGCTGGATGACAATGGCAGACAGCAATGTGGCGATAAAGATAATTTTTTTTGTAGGGTTCATTATTATTCTCCTGATAGGGATAATTCTGGATGCAGGGTGATTCACAGATCGTTTGAGACGAACTCCTGGAGAGCCGGAGTCGCTGGCGTTTTCAGAATGGCTACCGTGCCGCTTTCATGTACTGTTCCCTGATGCATAAAAATAACTTTGTCGGCAACCCTGCGGGCAAAATTCATTTCGTGGGTCACCATAATCATGGTCATGCCGCTGCCGGCCAGGCGTTCAATAACGCGCAGTACCTCACCGGTGAGTTTGGGGTCAAGCGCAGACGTGACCTCATCGAATAGCATCACTTTAGGCTTCATCGCCAGCGAACGAGCGATGGCGGCACGCTGCTGCTGTCCACCTGAGAGCTGCTCCGGGTAACTGTCGGCCTTATCAGCCAGCCCAACCTGTTCAAGCACCGACAGGGCAAGTCTTCTGGCTTCTGCTTTCGCCATTTTTCGCACAGAGACCGGGCCCAAAGTGATGTTTTGCTCAATGGTCAGATGGGGGAACAGGTTATAGCTCTGAAAGACGATACCAACGTCCTGACGCAGCTTGCGCAGGTCAACGTGCGGGTCTTCAACTTTGTGTCCACACACCTCAATGCTGCCGCTGTTGATGGTTTCCAGCCGGTCGATGCAGCGTAGCGCCGTGCTTTTGCCTGAGCCGCTGGCACCGATCAGAGCGACGACCTGTCCCTGATTGACTGAAAAAGAAACATCCTTCAGTACGTGATTATGATCGAAGCTTTTTTGCACGTTACTTAACGTAATGATGGGCATGATGATTACCTTCAGCACTTAGTTGATTCGCGGCGTGACCGTTTGCAGACGACGGGTCTTTTTTTCGGTCGCGCCCCGCTCAAGTCTTCGGCTTAGCGCCGATACCGGAAAACAGAGACAGAAATAGATCGCCGCAACGATGAGATAGATAATAAAAGGTTGAAAGATTGAGTTATTAATTAGCTGCCCCGCGCGCGCCAGTTCAACAAATCCCACCACCGATGCCAGCGAGGTATTTTTGATAATCTGAACCGAAAATCCCACGGTGGGTGGGGTAGCCAGCTTGATGGCCTGCGGCAGTATCACTTTGAACATGCGTTGCGTACGAGAGAGTGCCAGACACTCAGCGGCTTCCCACTGCGCGCGGGGAACGGACTGAATACAGCCCCGCCAGATTTCACCGAGGTATGCGCTGGCATAAATGGTGAGAGATAAGCCGGCAGCCAGCAGCGGGGAGATTGACAGGCCTAGCTGCGGCAAGCCGAAATAGACCATAAACATGATGATCAGCAGCGGCGTACCCTGAATTAACTGCACCCAGCTGCTGATAATCAGACGTAGCGCCGGGGATGGCGCTATGCGTCCAAGGGCGAGGAGAAAGCCTGCCAGGCCGCCGCCGCCGAAAGCCATCAGCGACAGGATCACCGACCATAACGTGCCTTCGAGTAAAAACTGGATATGGGCGAAATTGAGCGGAATATTCATCGTCATGCTTCCCTAAATCATGGTGCCAAGTTTGCGACGGCGGGGAAAAAGGGCCAGCCCAAATAACCAGAAAACCAGTCGCATTAGCAGTGACAGCGCAATGTAGATGCCAGCCACAATGAAGAAGGTTTCAAAGGGACGATAAGTTTCTGATTGAATAAAGTTAGCGGTTGCTGTCAGTTCCTCAGCGGAGATTTGCGATGTCACTGAAGAGGCCAGCATTAGCAGAATGAACTGGCTGGTCAGTGAGGGATAAACACGCTCGATCGCAGGTCTTAGCGCGACGTGCCAGTACTGCTGCCATTTGGCTAACCCCAGCGTTTCTGCCGCTTCCCATTGCCCTTTGTGAACCGACTCAAAGCCTGCGCGCATGATTTCGGCAGTATAGGCCCCGACGTTGATCGTCAGCGCAATCACCGAGACGGTGAATGCGGTAAAGGAAAAACCCAGGCTTGAGAAGCCGAAATAGACCAGAAAGATCTGCACCAGAAACGGCGTATTACGGATCGATTCAACATAGACCGCCGCGATGTTTGCCAATATGCCTGACCGGGAGCGGCGGGCAACCGCACACAGCGTGCCGATGAGAAAACCGGTCACCGTGGTTACCATGGCCAGTTTGGCGGTTAATAATGCACCGTTCAGCAGTAGCTGCCATTGTGAAAATATTGCTGTGAAATCGAGCATCATGACCTTTACCCCGGTTATTTGGTCAATGCGGTCTGCTGGCCGGTTATTCGGTCATAAACCTTGAAAAGTGCCTGGTTACCATTCGAACCTTCGCCATAGGCCTGCGCATTTTGGTATTGCGTGGCAACCAGAGCCGTAGCGGGAAGGGGGACGGGATGTTTCTGCGCGGCTTCCAGCACCAGCCGGAGATCTTTCATCATCAGGTCAATGCGAAAACCAGCTGAGACATCCCCTTCGATCATCGCGGAGCCAAGTTTATCGAGCATCCAGGAAGCCGCTGAACCGCCAAGCAGTACTTCGCGCATTTGCGGCAGATCGATATCCCAGGCGCGAGCCAGCGCCAGCGCTTCGCAGATTGCCTGAATATTGATGCCGCAGATCAGCTGATTGCACAGCTTCACGGTCTGCCCGGCGCCGGATGCGCCGACATGGTTTAGCGTGCTGCCCATAGCGCTGAGATAAGGCGTTGCCTGTTCAAACCCCTGGGCTTCCCCGCCGACCATAATGGTCAGCGAACCCTTTTTCGCACCGACCGGGCCGCCTGAAACGGGTGCATCGAGCATGGTGACGCCTGCGGCTGACAGATCCCGACTCATCTTGCGCGTAGCTTCAGGCGCGATGGTACTCATATCTACAAACAGTCTTCCTCGCGGAGGATGGGAGAGTAACCCTCCAGGCCCGTAGACGATCTCCTCAACCTGTGGCGTATCCGGCAGCATAGAAATAACAATGTCTGCATCGCTTACCGCCGCGGGGATGTCGGAGACAATCTCCACGCCGAACTGACGCAACGCTTCGCCAGCTCCGCTGACAATATCAAAGGCGCGAACCCTGAAACCTGCCTGGGCAAGATTGCGCGCCATCTCGCGGCCCATTACGCCTAAGCCAAGAAAGCCAACAATGCCGGAAGTCGTGGTAGTCATCCTGTTCTCCTTGTTGCTGATTAATTACGTTGTTCAAGCTGAGACAGCTTCTCGACGCGGCGGATGAAATCCGCCTCCTGAACGAATTCGGCCTTGAGGAATGCCTCTGTAAGATCGCGTGCCAGCCAGGGACCGACGATCTGTGCGCCCATACACATCACGTTGACGTCATCATGCTCAACGGCCTGATGCGCCGAATGCACGTCATGACAAACGGCCGCGCGGATGCCGTTCACTTTATTGCAGGCGATGACGGCGCCAACGCCGGTACCGCAAACTAAAATTCCGCGAAGGGCGCGGTTCTCACGCACTTTGCTGCACAGGGTGTAAGCAATATCGGGGAAGTCGACAGGTTCAGGGTTATGACTGCCAACATCCTCGACCTGATAACCGGATTGTTGAAGCCACTGCGCCAGCTCCTGCTTTAGGTGAAATCCTGCGTGATCGCTGCCAATGACGATTTGCATCTGCGGTTCCTTATAAAAGTGTTTTAGTTCGCTAAGGGGGGATAGCCCGCCATACGGATAGTGGCGCGACGACGAAAATCGGCGCCTATCTCAAAATGGAGGCTCAGTAATTCATCGGCCCGCTCTTCATCGCGTTCAACGATGGCAGCAAAAATGGCGCGGTGGTGGTCAATAAGAAATTCTTCAATGCCTTCTACCTGAATGATTTGCTCGCGCCTGTCGAGATGGGAACGGTGCATAAGGACACTGATGGACTGATAGATATTAATCAGCGTCGGAGAGCCTGACGCATTAACGATAGTTTCATGGAAACGAAAATCTGCCAGGCCCCCTGATTCCGGGGTATGAATGGTATCAATGATTTCGCTGAGGCAGGCGGCCAGTCGATCGTAATCACTTTGTGTTGCCCTGCGACAGGCGAGACGGACTGCCTGACGCTCAATAGCAATACGCGCCTGCATGACGTCATCAACAACATTTGGCTGGTGTGCCAGAACAAATGTGAAGAACTCACCCAATATTGAAACGTCGGGTTTTGTCACCACCGTGCCAATGCCATGACGGATCTCAACGGCACCGATCATGGCGAGCGCTCGCAGCGCTTCCCGCAGTACCGGGCGACTGACTCCCAGCCGGGCGGATAGCTCACGCTCGGGTAACAAGCTGTCGCCAGCCTTTAGTTCCCCGCTTAACAACTGTTCCCGCAAGAATTTAACAACCCGGTCATAGCCGCTGCCGCTTTCCGTTTTTTCACGCCTGATATCCATGCAATTTACCAGAGGTCTGTAGTGGTAATACCAATGGTAGATATGTTAATAATTTTTTAATGTGATGTTGATCGTTTTTTGTTCGGGTTGTTTTGTGATCAGGGTTGAAGTTTAGAGATCTGAGCGCTTGCTGAAGGCGAAAAACGTTGGTGGCCAGCTCATTTATGGCCAGTAAAAGAGAGGGGATGAGGGAGAAATTGGCTTGCCTGGGGGGGATTGGTCGAAAGCTGATTATTTCAGAAATAGACTCACTGATGACTGTCCGAACGTTCCCCGATGCCATTGAGGAACAAATCCACCAGATGGACAATGCGCGTTTTGGGTGAGTCATCCTGTTCAACGGTGAGACAAATTGCCGTGGCAACGTAGACCAAATCCTCAAAGCTAACGTCATCACGCAGAACGCCGGCCTGCTGCGCCCGCTGAAGTAAGCGCCTGCCTTCATCAGTGGTGGCGTGGCAGCCGGGAGTGCCGCTCTGAAGTACTGTGCCCAGTGAGGCCGCCAGTCCGCGGTAAACCATAGTGTGCGTGACTATCTCTTCCAGATAAGCCCGCACCGCGCTGCCAGCATCAAGCTGGTTATCCCTTGCGCGACTCTCCTCAGCGAAGGATAAAAATCGTGCGTTGTAGGTTGCCGCTAAAAGCACTTCGCGCGTGGGAAAGCGCCGGTAGAGCGTGCCAATCCCCACGCCCGCGTGCCTGGCAACGTCCTCAAGTGAAGCACTCGCTCCCTTTTCTTTAAACACGGCTTCCGCCGCCAGCAGAATGCGTTCACGATTTTTTTGTGCGTCAGCGCGCAGCGAAGTTTTATCACTCAATGCTTTTTTCTCATTATTACTTGTAAAACGGAGAGTACCTCCACATTATAAGTGGAGCAATCCTCCACTTAACAACAGCGCGGGAACTGAGAAGATGACGAAGCGATTCGAAGGTAAAGTTGTAGTGATTACGGGCGGCAGTGAGGGTATCGGTCTGGCAACGGCCAAAGCCTTTGCCGCAGAAGGCGCCCATGTCTACGTGACGGGACGGCGGCCGCAACAACTGGAAGAGGCGGTAAACCAAATCGGTCACGGTGCCGTTGGCATTCAGGGCGATGTCGCCAGCCAGGCTGACCTGAATCGACTCTATGAGCGCATCAGGCAGGATCACGGCAGGGTAGATGTGGTTTTTGCTAACGCAGGCGTCTCCGAGTCCGCATCGATTGACACGCTCGACGAAGAGCATATTGACCGGTTATTCAACATCAATGTTAAAGGCATGGCTTTTACCGTGCAGAAGGCCTTACCTCTGATGACCGCCGGCGGCAGCGTGATCCTTACCGGTTCGGCTGCGGGCAGCAAAGGTTTTGCGAATTTGTCGATGTACAGCGCCACCAAAGCCGCGATTCGCTCATTTGCCCGCACCTGGACCACGGATCTGAAAAGTAAGGGGATTCGCGTTAACGTGGTTGCGCCTGGCATGATTCGGACACCGGCGATGGAGAGCTATCTTCAGCATAATCCCGGCGCAGAAGAAGCATTACACCAGATGACCCCGCTTGGGCGTATTGGTCTGGCGGAGGAGGTGGCTAAAAACGTGCTGTTTCTGGCTTCAGAGGAAAGCAGCTTCGTTGCAGGGGTAGAGTTATTTGTTGATGGGGGCGTCATGGCTGTCTGAACGCACCCTCGGCACCAATCCTTGCTTTTCTTTGGGAAAAGAGGCGGGGACAGCCAGCCGGTTTCAGCGTAGGTACTCTGCTCTGGAACTTTTTTCATGAAAATGATTAATGTTTTATTCTGAAGGCGGAGGGTAAGACCCACCGATGTCTCATTTTTCATAAAAAGGGGAAATGAGGCATTCTGGCTAAAATAACGGGTTCCCGGCTCGGTGACAGGCCTTAAGTCAAATCGACCAATTATAGCCTGCCCTTATTCCATGCAGCTTGCCGGGGTGTTGAGGTAAAATCATTATAAATCAGAAGGATGTTCTTATTTTGTTAAATTTTTATTTTGTATTATTTGGTTACATAATTTAATTTCCCAATACCTTTATAACGTTTTTACACTCTCTCTCCGGGTGTTTATCCGAAATTTTCTCTTTCGAATAACTGCCTGAAAATGCCGTGTCATGCTCGCCAGTGAATGGAATGCGCTCGCTTTTGACCCCGGCTTTGCTTTTCGTCGCAGGACGTAAGTAAGGATTTTTTCTGGCAGGGTAAGCCGTTCTTATTAATTTCATGCTGGTACTGACCGTTTCTATCACTCCATAGAACAGGGACAGCCATGTCTAACTCCTATCAGTCCGAGATCCCCAAAGCCCGCGTTAACATCCAGTTAAGTGTCCATACCGGCGGCGCGCAGAAAAAAGTCGAGTTGCCCCTCAAACTGGTTGTCGTCGGGGATTACAGCAACGGCTCTGAGCACCGCCCGGTGGCGGAGCGTGAAAAGGTCAACGTCAATAAACACAACTTCGACCGCGTGCTGGCCGACTTCTCTCCTGGCGTAAATCTCTCTGTAGAAAACACCCTGGCCGGTGACGGCAGCGAAGAAAACATCAGCCTCTCCTTTGGCGAGATGAAAGATTTTGAGCCAGAGCAGGTGGCCCGTCAGATACCGCAGCTGAAAGCCATGCTTGCCATGCGTAACCTCCTTCGCGATCTGAAAGCGAACCTTCTGGATAACCAGACCTTCCGTAAAGAGCTGGAGAAAATCCTGCTTGACCCAACGCTCAGCGCTGAACTGCGCCGCGAGCTGTCTGCTCTGGCGCCGCAACAGGCTTAACGGCAGCGATGTTTAATGGATTAACGAGAGAGAATGCTGATGTCTGTAAAAAATGAACGCGCCGCTGAAGGCGAAAGTGTGGTGCTGGAGCAGTCGGGAACCGGCAGCGTGTATGCCTCCCTGTTTGAAAAAATCAACCTGAGCCCGGTCTCTGAGCTGGGCGCGCTGGATATCTGGCAGGATCAGCAGGCGATGTCGGATGCCACCGCCGATCAGCGCCTGACCGCCGGTATGCAGGTGCTGCTGGAGTGCCTGAGTAAAGCGGGGACACAGGTTGAAAAGCTGGACAAAACGCTGATTGACCATCACATCGCTGAGCTGGACTACAGGATCGGCCGCCAGCTGGATGCCGTCATGCATCATAAAGAATTTCAGCGGGTTGAGTCGCTGTGGCGCGGGGCTAAATCGCTGGTGGATAAAACCGACTTCCGTCAGAACGTCAAAATTGAGCTGCTTGACCTGTCGAAAGACGATTTGCGTCAGGATTTTGAAGACGCGCCGGAAATTATTCAAAGCGGA
This sequence comes from Erwinia typographi, assembly GCF_000773975.1. Lineage (GTDB taxonomy): Bacteria > Pseudomonadota > Gammaproteobacteria > Enterobacterales > Enterobacteriaceae > Erwinia > Erwinia typographi. Next base: position 41 of record NZ_JRUQ01000075.1, on the reverse strand, counting down.
TTATATCAGCACACCTACACGGCGGAGTACGACAGCCCGGG
>NZ_JRUQ01000074.1 GCF_000773975.1 Erwinia typographi | reverse complement strand
CAAATCTATGTACAGGCTCAGTGCTGGCGGTATCACGAACGCCAGCACCGTTGAAGACCATATCAACGATCTGCTCTTTGATTCCCGGCTTCCGTGCTTCGTAGCTATAGGTGAGTTGGAATACGTGGCGACAGGACCGACACCGGAAACGCTCGCGCTTAGTCGGGCTGAGGCCATGTCGATAAACTTCACCGGAATGGCAGCGGGGGACAATGAACAGTCACGGTAGCCATGCAGGAACCTCTAATAACGGAAGAATATCACAGAAACCAACTATTGAAGGCATTAACCGTTCTTTTTTCAGCGAACTGAAGAACGATTCTGCTACCGCATTATCCCAGCAGTTGCCTCATACGGGGGGCAGGATTATCAATGCTTATTAAACCGGTGTGGTTAAATATTTGTTGCAGCATGGGGTTTAGTACCATATGACATCTTTTTCATTTCTCTACTTTCTCCTGCTAGATAAATCGCTTTTTTACTGAAAAAAAAGGTTTTTTCTTATTTTGTTGCCAGCAGTATTGATAGTTTAAGGGGATTGTTTTTGCTTGTGTTAATAGCCCTGGTCGATTTATTCGGTTTTGTCGATTTTATCGCGCGGCGTTATTATTGCTGTATCTGGTTAAACATTATTTTCTCCGCCGTGAACGGGTGTGCTTATTTCGCGTTTACTGGCGGGTATATTTTCCTTGTTTCGGGGTTATCATGAATAACATCACCTTGTTCCGTGCCGCCGCGCGGTGTCAGATTGTGCTCCAGCTTCTGCTGATAGTGTCGCCGGTTTCCCGGCTGTCGGCAGCAACCCTCACGCCCGCGGTCCCTGACCCGCAGGTATCTGCGTCTCTCTCACGTTCTCCGTTTTCTTCAGACCACCCGGCGGATGACAGCGCTTACCTGCCTTATTCCTCCGCAATGACGGAAGGGGCCGGGCTGCTGACTGCCGGCAACACGCCTGATGCGGCGGCCTCTCTGGCGGCCGGTGAAGCCTCCGGTGCACTGCAGGCGTGGCTGGGACAGTACGGTACCGCGCGCATTCAGCTTAATGTTGACCGGCACGGCAACTGGAGCCACAGCAGCGGGGATTTACTGCTTCCGCTGTATGATAACCAGCGCTCTGTGCTGTTTGTTCAGGGGGGAATACGGAAACCGGATGACCGGCTTACCGGTAACCTGGGCT
>NZ_JRUQ01000073.1 GCF_000773975.1 Erwinia typographi | reverse complement strand
ATTCGGCGCAGCTATTTAGGCCATTAAAAGACTTACGCATATCGGTTACGCCAGCAACTAGCCAGATACGGGTGCCCGACGGGAGGGATATCATTGGTTTCCCCCGGTCAGCTCGTGGAGCAGCACGGTCAGCAACTCCGGCGAGGGATTTTCGAGGCTTATTTTATCGTGGCGGAACTCCACGCTGCAGGAGGAAGCGTTCAGCGGACACTGCCCGGAACTGATCTCTGATGTTGCCGGTTCAGATACGATATCAACAAGTAGCAGTGACAGCTCTGACGGTGGGTTGAGGTCGCAGGCAGGCGACGTGATACCCGCCCTCGGTTTGCCACATGCGCAGCCACTTAAAAATAAGGTTGTGAGCAACACTGTTTTCGCGGGCGATCTTTGCAACATTGGCATCAGGCTGAGATGCGAGTTCAACTATGCGAAGTTTAAAGTCATTAGAATCGACAGTGCGGGATTCGGTTCGCCAGTCGGCAGTATTTTCCATGAATAGAGCTCCTTCTAAATAGACTGGTCCCCTTTTTATTAATGCCTGAATAAAACATCAATTAAACAAGGGTGGTAAATTTTTTATTACAACTCAGGGCGGCGATGAGATTCAGTATCATTTGACGTCTTCTTCATTTTGCTTCTTATCCTGCTGAATAGATTTCTTTATTACTGAAAACCTTCTTTTTTCCTTTTCTTTCGCCAGTAGTTTTAATTGTTTAAGTCGATTGTTTTACCTCTTGTTAATAGTTGGTGGCAATCAATTGGGTTTAATTGATCGATTTTGTCGATTTTGTCGCGCGGCGTTATTATTGCTGTATCTGGTTAAACATTATTTTCTCCGCCGTGAACGGGGGCCCTGTACCGGCCGTTTACCGGCCGTTTACCGGCTGGTATATTTTCCTTGTTCCGGGGTTACCATGAATAACATCACCTTGTTCCGTGCCGCCGCGCGGTGTCTGATTGTGCTCCAGCTTCTGCTGATAATGTCGCCGGTTTCCCGGCTGTCGGCTGCAACCCTCACGCCCGCGGTCCCTGATCCGCAGGTATCTGCGTCCCTTTCACGTTCTCCGTTTTCTTCAGACCGCCAGGACGACGACAGTGCAGACCTGCCTTATTCCTCCGCAATGATGGAAGGGGCCGGGCTGCTGACTGCCGGCAACACGCCTGATGCGGCGGCCTCTCTGGCGGCCGGTGAAGCATCCGGTGCACTGCAGGCGTGGCTGAGACAGTACGGTTCCGCGCGCATTCAGCTTAATGTTGACCGGCACGGGAACTGGAGCCACAGCAGTGGGGATTTACTGCTTACGCTGTATGATAACCAGCGCTCAATGCTGTTTGTTCAGGGTGAAATACGGAAACCGGATGACTGGCTTACCGATAACCTGGGCTGGGGCGTACGTACGTTCTGGC
>NZ_JRUQ01000072.1 GCF_000773975.1 Erwinia typographi | reverse complement strand
CAGAATCGTGTACAGGGTCATTTTTTCTTTTGATGTTAATTAAGGGGGGGTGTTTTCTGACCAGTCACCCGCACAAAGCCGGGCGTAGTAACCCTGTGCCTGCCACTGGTTCTATCCTGATGCCCTCGACAAATGCGTGTTTGATGCTGTCTCTGCATGCTATAGCTCATCTCAAGTACTCTCCCGCACTCATCAAACAGATAGGTGACCATTCACTTTCACAATATTTGCTTATGAGTTAGAATAAAAAAATTAATAATAATATTAATCAAGGAAATACAATGACTTTTCAGATTTTAAAAACCGATAAAGCAATGAAGCTATTATCATTGCTTATTGGCGCTGCATCATTTATGTACTTCGTCGGGCCCGAAGTCTTGAATCCTCTTAGTCTCGGATGGATGCTTTCCGGAGACCCTGCTCAGCATCTCCTGGGATGGTTAACATTTAAAGAAACCCCTCTGTTGCAATTGCCCTTTGGGATGAACTATAACTATGGCTCAGAAGTAAGCAGTTCCATTGTTTATACCGACTCCATACCGCTTGTGGCAATGTTATTGAAGCCATTTGCAAAGCTTACTGATATTAATTTTCAGTATGCTGGATTGTGGCTTTTTATATGCTTCACATTACAGTCTTACTTTTCTTTCCGCCTCATGCTAAGACTCACAGATAACAAAACCTATTCATTATTGTTCGGTGCCCTCCTTTCATTTGCACCAATAATGTTATTCCGGACTCAAAACCATCTGTCCTTGTGCTCACACTTTCTCCTCGTTGCATCGCTATATTTATTAATATCACAAGCAAGCAATGCGAAATGGATTACTCTATTGTGCGTATCAGTACTCGTCCATGCTTACCTTCTCGCTATGGTATTCCCGGTGTATATCTGCTATCTGGCTTACTGCCTGCATGCCGGAGATAAATTAGCTCGCCAGATAGTTAAACTTTTAGTGGCTCTGGCTTTTCTTGTTTTCTTCATGTGGTTTTCGGGTTATTTCGTAGTGAGCAACGGCCTGGGTATTGGGGGTTATGGCGTTTTCAGGATGGATCTTCTGGCGATGTTCAATCCTGGTCAGGATTACATGTCTCACTTGATAAAGCCTAACAACAACCAACTAACAAACTTAGAGGGATTTAATTACTTCGGATTCGGGGCGATTATTTCAGCATTCATAGCATGTTATGCATACTTTTCTAATCGAGAGTTATTCAATACGTCCATTGATAAGTACAAGGCTTTTGTTTTAATCGTTGTATTACTAATTTATGTTTTCAGTGTATCAAATACAGTATCAATACTTGGTTACACAATTATTGATATAAGGATACCACGAATCGTCCATAAAGTACTTGATGTCTTCAGAGCTAATGGTCGATTTTTCTGGATAGTTTATTATGCTTTATTTAGTTTAATTTTCTACGTTATCTATAAAGTATCAAAATTTAAATCCATACCTGTTTTAGCTGTTGCACTTTTAATCCAATTTGTTGATGTGAGTGGATACAGGCATTACCTTGATATCAAACATATCAATAACATAACCAGCTCCAAAAATTATTCTGACATTCCTGAAAACATCGAATACACTAAAATCAGTAAAATTGAAATGATACCACCAGCAGACTTCGCAGGAAAAAACAATGAAATACTGTATTGGGGTGTTAAGAAGAACCTCCCGGTAAACTATGGTTACCTAACAAGATTCGATGGCAAGAAAGTTGCGGAGCAACAGATTGAAATCAACAACCTGCTAAAAAATAAAAATCTTGAGGCCGGTTCTCTCTATCTTATTGGCAAGAGTGCAGTATCCATGCTTTCTTCTTGTGGGAAAGAAACCGTCACATGCGTAGATACAAAATTCGGGAAAGCAATGTATTTAAATTAATGAATTAGAACGATGCGCGTTGATGACAATTCAGCATGGAAAACCGGATTGCAGCGCGCAGAAATAACTGATTTCAGATTTCATGGCTTGTGACATGCCAAGGCAATTTTACAGTCATTTTTCCTCTACTTCTTTCCCCTTGTTTTCCATCGCCAAAATATAAGAGCAATAGCCAAAAAAAACACAGGAATTACATGTACAAAAAACCAGATTACCAATCCGAAGTAAATATATATGGCACCTGGCGCATCCAGATCGTCCTGCCAGGCTAAATAGCCCAGGTAACACCAGACGATGAATCCACCGGTGATCCATACAAGATATACTTTCCACCGGTGTTGATTTATCAATGCAATCACAGTTGTCCATTCCAATATGTGTAAGTTAAGACCATTATTAACATACTCTGATAATTTAGTTAATGTGTTCTTGCTTTTGAGTTGTTGCCATTATTTCACCTGGCTACGTAATCCCAACTTGCTGTCGATTAAGGAATCGATATGGGGATCTACAAACCTGAATCGGTAACAACCTCAACCAAAGCAACTGGCATTGATGAAGGCCCTGTTGAGCATGACTGGAAGTGGATCGCGATGATTAAGGTTACAGAGAAGAGGAATAAGCGGGATGGTACAGCGTTATGCTCATCTGGCACCTAACCATTTAACCGAGCATGCGCGTCACATTGATGCGATTTTTAGCGCCTCTGTCCCAAATCTGCCCACAAGGAAATTTTGAAAACAGGAGGAGGAGGGTAACTCATTGAATACTAATGGTACGCCCTACAGGATTCGAACCTGTGACCTACGGCTTAGAAGGGCGAAAACTTGGTGTTTCGTTTGATTCCCGAACATTACACTTAATTTCAACTTTATGAATTATAATGTTTTTTATATGTTGTTTGGGTTCACCTCATACCATAGTATTTCATCCCTAAGACACCCGTTAAGACACCCAAGGGCACCTATATGGCTGGAGTACTTCTCACTGACAGTAAGATAAAGGGTATCAAACCCAGAGACCAATCGTACTACGTCTGGCAAGCATCTGCCACCAGAGGTACAGGTAGGCTAGGTTTAAAAATCCACCCTTCCGGCCGGAAAGTTTTTGTCTATAAATATCATAAAGACGGATCAAGGCGTTTTTTATCGTTAGGGGATTATCCCGCTCTTTCCCTGGCTGATGCTACCGCTAAAGCCCTCACTGCGGCCAGCAACTTAGAGCAACTTACCGTAACTGTGGTTGAGCATGCCACGCTTAAACAACTTTTTGATGACTACATCACTGACCAGAAGAGACGCGGAAAACGTTCTTATGATAAAACAGATGGCCGCTTAAAACAGGTCCTGGCCAGCGATCATATTCAAGGACAGCAGGCAGCAAAAGACGTTACCCCAGAGCAGATTAAGCGCGTTTTGGCTGAATTTATTGAACGGGGGGCTAACGCCGGCGCAAATAAGGTTAGAGCAAACCTTCATGCAGTGTTTAACTTTGGGCTATTTGCTGACAATGACCCAGCCAAGATTAGCCAGAAAACAATTTACGGACTGGATCGTAATCCTGTAAGCGTTATTCCCGCCCAACGAGGAGCAGATAAAGCTCTCGATCGTTTCCTCTCATGGGCCGAGCTTTCAGATTTGCTTCAGTTGCTATCTGTATCCCCGTCAGCGTTGCAGATTAACTGGGATTTCGCTGAATTACTGCTGCTCTGCATCCATACTGCCGGGCAACGACCATGGGAGATAATGACTAATACCCGGAATAATTGGGATAAAAAAGCCCGGATCCTGACTGTACCACCTCACATTTCCAAAAATGGCGATTTCCATGTGATCCCTCTTAGCGATAGCGCCACTCAAATCTTGAACTCGCGGGAATCCCGTTGTCCAGACTCTGACTTCCTCTTTCCAGCAAAAACTAAAGAGGGGCATCTACTCTCTGCTGAGTACAGCAAGCAAATCAGAAAGTTTTGTGACAGAACAGGATTCGAAAAATTCACGCCGCGAGATGTTCGAAGAACATTTAAAACGCTGGCTGGAGACATGGGGATAAGCTCAGAAATGCGCGACAGGTTGCAGAACCATAAGAAACCAGGTGTTTCAACCAAACACTATGATAGATATGACTATTTACGTGAAAAGAGAGCGATTATCGAAGAGTGGGAGGAAAAATTAAAATCGCTCCAAAAATGACAAGGCGAAGCTCAATGCGGTGATTGAATCGATGTTCGAAGAAGCCGATATGTGGTTAGTTAAGGATGAGTGACACCTAGGCCGGGAACTACCCGGCCTTGCCACTGAAAAATTATATTCTTAGTTCTTTTTTTAATTCCGTCACTTAACGCCTTACCTATTTTTTATATGCATGGCCTTTCGTCGAACTCGAAACAGCTCGTATCGTTAACAGAGAACGTGACAACGCCGAATATCACCGTTGCTTCGACGTCCATGTAATCTGTGTCCAGTCGGAGTAATGGTCGCATTGTTTCCAGATTCATCAGGCACGGAAGCGGGTGCAATTTCAGCATACAAAGTCGGTTCTCCCCTTCAATGCCAGCCACAACCAGTGATCCATCTACCGGCGTTCTCGCACGATCGACCACCAGCAGCGCGTCTTTCATAATGCCAAATTGTGGTGCGGCGATACCGGCTTTCATGAAGTAGGTTGCGCTGGGCCGGAGTATGCAAAGCCTGTCAAGCGATATGCGGTCTTCAATGTAATCCTGAGCAGGTGAAGGAAATCCCATAACTATTACCTCACATAGCCCATGTTCATCAAATAGAAGATCCGGGCCTCCCCCTCATGCGGAGTGATATCCCTGAAGCAACACTGGTAGTGCTCTATCCAGATGTTTGCCTCGCGCAGGCTAAAGTCATGGTTATGTCGGTGAAGCTCGCGCACAAAGTCAGTCGTGGCCACAGTCCGGCGGCCGGATGGTTCAACTTTGATGCTGTCGTTAAACGCGTTATGAATATCGTCAATACGTGCCATTTTTAATACTCAACATTACTGGTTATGCATACAGTAGTATTGATTAACATGATCGATCAAGGTGCGGGGCGAAGGAAAATTCTATGCGGTTGAGAGATGGGAAAATTTAGTTTGGAAGGAGCCCGGCGAACCGGGCTGGTGATCAGCTCGAAGCTTCTGTTGCAGTGGCTGTTGCGTAGTAATCCCTGAAATCGCACATCCTGAAAAATGGCCCGAAACGGATCGACTCATCGTCCGGCAGCGCATCAATAAACAGTGACAGCCATTTACAGAACAGCAACGCCTGGTCTGTCGTTGTTACCTCTGAATTGATGTCTGTACCGGCCTCGGTGGTTATTGCATCAGTATCAATACCATCCGGCATATCGTCGCCCTTCTGGAAATAGGCGATGTACCCGTCATTCATGCTGTTGGCAAAAAACCTCGATCCGGTACGGAACGAGGCAATCTGCTCAACAACGTTATCATCCGTCATCGTCACGCTGTCGGTCGACAGGGTGCTTTTGTAGTCTGCCATATAACGCCTTATGAGTTGGAGTTGTAGTAAGGTATCCAGCGTCGCGTGCCGTTAACAACGATGCTCATCATCCCCGCCACCGAGTAACCATCCAGAGCTGTTACAGCCGTTGCGTTGGTCTTCACGACCACATTCCCGTCCTCGTTAGCGCCAACGCCAGCCAGCCGGTTATGGACAGAAACGCGGGCCTGTGGCGTGGTCCCTCCCGGCGCCGCAGTCTGCGAGGCAACATCAGGCCACCATTTAGCTGAAGTTCCGCTTGAAAACCTGTCAGGCCCATTCGTTTTAACGAACACAGAAGCATTTCGCGTATATTCCGCAATTTGCACATAAACAGTGACGTACGATGCCGAGACAACGCACTGGAATGTCAGCGCACAGGATGACCCTTCAAAATCCATCGTCGTTTTAAACGAACCGGAGGAAATTCGCTGGATGCGGAGCGTCGCCTTACCATGCGCGTCTCTGCCGCCATCAATGGTCAGCAAAGAGGTTTCCAGAGATGTGAAGCCCCGCACCCCAAGCACCTCAACAGAAACTTCCTGATTCGTCAGACCAATGTAAGCGCGTCCAAGCTTATACCAGGTGCTGCTGCCACCTTCGTTATTTATCAACTGCCGGCTGGTCAACAGGTCAACAGACATCTGGCCCTGTATCCTCATACCATGAGGCTGGATCTGGATTTGCCCTGCCTCCCATACAGATAACCACGGGCTTCCAGAGTCTGTGGTATCAATGGAGCTTTGCCCCTGGAAGTTGTCAGAGTTTCTTGTTAGCCGGGAATCCTGCGCGTTGATGGCGACATGACAGTCTTCAATGCTGACTGCGTCCCATTGCCACTGACCGTTATTAATATTCATTGGCGCGCCGTTATAGGCATGCTCAATCCATACGTTATTCATCAGTGACTGTGTGCATCGTTGTAAATCCAGCAATGCATTTGTACCCTGATAATACTGATGGTTGTGCTCGGTAAGTTTTATTGCGGTACTGTGGTCCCAGCTGTTTTCGCTGGAATATGTCGCCTTAATCACTGAGTCCCAACAGTAATTTGAATAGATATCGGCAAATAAAGTATCAATGGTATCAACCACAGCAAATCCGACGCCGCCAGAATAATTCATAACCATGTTATAAATATGGGTATATTGCCCCTGCGTCATAATGTTCTGGAAAAAGCCCTGAGTATTGCTTTGCGCCGTGGTTGTATTCTGGCCGTTGAAGATTATCCCGCCCACCTCAACACGCCGCGACTTCACCTTCAGGACCGGAGAGGTGCTTTTATCTGAGGTAATGGTCGTTGTGCTGAAATAGCCAAACCGGGCCTGTCGCCCTGCCCCCACAAACCGTACGTAGCTGCGGGAAGTGGCTGAGTCATCAATTGGGGATACCAGAAACGCCCCTGGCGGAAACTGGACGCCTACAGATGGGTAGTTACTTTGTGCCCAGTTGTACATTCTCAGTACGGCGTCATGAGAATCTGACGTGCCAGGTACCGCGCCAAAATGCGTTACGTCAAGCTGATCGGGATCGTCCGTTCGTTTCCAGTACCACGAATCATTGACGACACAGTTAGCGCCGCCGTCGTCTGATCCGCTACCAGAGACAGAAACAAACTCCCCGCCACCGTAACCAGTGCCGAAGGTGTATTCCCGCAACAGCATCCTCTGACCGGCCTTCTCAGGTACTATTTCCCGCAGGGCGGCATAGTCATTGCACTGGCCAACGAGCTTGTAGCCGTCGGAATCAGTCAGCTCCTGGCGCAGAGCCGCATCCGCAACATTAACAAAATGCTGGCCGTCCAGAGAATCCCAGGTTTCACTGGTTGTTCCCTGAGTGGTATAGGGAAGGCTGGTCGCCGCTGTCAGCTTCCACAGTTCATTGTTGTAACGGACAAGCTGGTTATACTCGGTGATCGTCAGAATGCCGGATTCATAATCACCAATAACGTCATAGCCGGACTGGCTGATGACGGTGTAAAAACGGTCCTCCTGTGAATCCAGCTGGTTAACGAACCGGGACTCCTGATCCGCCATCTGGTCTTCAAACTCGGTTTCCATTCCATGCCAGGTACGGCGCATCACGCCAAACCGGTCAGCCCATTCAGTGCTGTCCAGATCGTTGACGAAGTGATCCAGGTTTTGAGCGTTATCATACAAATCTTTTGCAGCAGACGACCCCAGCGGGTTCCTGGTATTGTAGGTGGTCATACGGGCCTCATAAAAGAGAAAACCCGCCGGAGCGGGTCTGAATTTTTCAGGTGGAAGAGGTGTTGTCGGTATCGCCGGGATAAACGGCATTATCGTAATCGTAAAAACTGTCCCGGTACTCGTTAGCCGTTACCTGGCATGTCCCGTCTGACTGCGGTTCTATTTCAGAAATTAATGCATCGTACCCCACCCGCGAAGAGTCACAGAAAATCAGCCGCGGTGGCTCTATAGCTGCATCACCCAGCACAATGTCATCAAATGCACTTTGCCAGGGAACGGATAACTGAAAGTCTCCAGCCTGAGTTGCCGTCAGCAGAGGTGATGCTGTGCCATCCTGGTATCTCAGCACCGCGCGGGGGTTAGCAAACGACCAGTCGGGCGCCTCACTGACGGTGAATGTCGTCACTCCACCAGCAGTACTCATTGCCATGATCAGACATGAAACAGTTTTGTTTCCGGGTATATCGTCAGTCAGAATCACGCGATCGCCAACGTTATAGCAGAGCGCATCCAGCTCCGTGATTGCCGTAAACGTCAGCCGTTGCTGCTGATATTTCATCAGGCGCCGCATGCCTGTCTGATAGGCCTTATCCTGATCATGAACCCCGTCCAGCGTATAATCTTCGATCTTCGACGGCGTGGGATTCCCCGGCAGACGGCACTGGACTGTTTCCTCCGCCCAGGTGCTCCCGTTGATGTAGGTAACATCCACGCCATCGTAATCATCGTCTGACGGCGCCGCAAAAGCTGTTTCCAGATAATCTGTCGTTTCCTGCGGGCTGATAATTCCGGTCCATGTTTTCACTCCTTCCCGCCCCACGGATGCCAGACCATCACTTAACAGGAAATAGCTTTTCCCGGCGTTCGTGATTTTCTGAAGCATATCGAGTGCCGACATGGAGTTTGAAGAGGATGAATCTGCTGAATAATCGAAGTAGTCTCCTTCAGGTGTCCAGTGGGCACTTTCAAGTTCCGCAATGGCGGCTTCGTCCATATCCAGCCCCAAAGAATTACCCACATGGAGTAACGCCCCGGAAATAGTCCTTGCGGTCCCGGTGTCATACTGGCGGGTTGCGACGACATTTACCCGACGATCTGACTGCGCGGCCAGCTTACCGCCGGTCTCAACGGTCACCCCCATAAGTGTTACGCCAGCGTAAGATGAGGGCCTGGTCTTCAGGCGTCCCCGCAGCGCCTGCCAGTACATATTATCGCGTGCGTTGTTACTGCCCTGTTCATTCCGGCGGCGGCAGCGGACCTCCACTAACC
>NZ_JRUQ01000071.1 GCF_000773975.1 Erwinia typographi | reverse complement strand
CAGAATCGTGTACAGGGTCGTTGTTATGGCTTTCCCAGTCGGAGACTTCTTTCTCAGCCTGATCTTTTGCATAGCCATAGCGTTCCTGAATTTTCCCTACAAGCTGATCGCGTTTACCTTCCACGACGGTCATGTCGTCATCCGTCAGCTTGCCCCATTTTTCTTTCACTTTACCCTTCAACTGCTTCCAGTTACCGCCGGCTTCATCTTTATTCATTTTGTCACTCCTCAACCTTAGGTTTAAACAGCTTTAGATATTTCATCTACTATATACGCATATAAGCAATACAAAACGCTGCTTAACTACTTTACGTATAGATAATTGTAGTATAAGACGGCGCTTTATCCAGCCAGAGCAAAATTTTCTGCGAACAGAGCGGCGAAAGGGAGAGGGGATCGCTGAAAAACACAGTGAGATCAGGGGATAACGAGGCGTGAGAGGAAGGTAACCAAATATGTCAGCTGGAAAACCAGCTATGATTGCGCCAGTGCCGTCGCCAGATAAGCCAAAGGGTAAGGCCACGCAGCAGCAGAAATACCGTCACTGCCAGCCACAGACCGTGATTACCCAACTCAGGAACAGTAAACAGCGTCACGCCATACCCCAGCGCCGCGACCAGCATCCCGTTGCGCATTTCGCTGGCGCGCGTCGCGCCAATAAACATGCCGTCCAGCAGATAGCACCAGACGCCACAAACGGGCAGCACAATTTGCCAGAACAGATAGCTGTCGGCCTGCTGCTGTAACGCTGGCAGCGAAGTGAGTAAGGCGACAATATGCGTGCCGGCCAGTCCATAAATCAGCGAGAAGAGCAGCGCTACCAGCCCTGCCTGACGGCAGGCAGCGCGCCAGATCGACAGCAGCCTGCCCGCATCCTTTGCGCCATAAGCCTCCCCGGAACAGGCTTCTACGGCGTAAGCAAAGCCATCCAGCGCGTAGGCGGTAAAGGTCAGGAACATCAGCAGCACCGCGTTCACGGCCACCACCTCGCTTCCCAGCCTGGCGCCGAAAATAGTCAGCGAAACAAAGCACAGCTGGAGCAGCAGGGAACGTAGCATGATGTCGCGATTAAGCCGCAGTAGCCGCCCGATGTTGCCCCGCCAGGCCGTTTTCAACAGCGAGAGTGAAATGCCGCGCAGCTTCATCACCCGCCAGACCATTAGCAGACCAATCACCAGCGAAGCGTATTCCGCAATTGCGGTAGCCGCAGCCGCCCCCTGAACACCCCATCCCAGGCCGATGACAAACCACAGGTCCAGTACGATATTCACCAGGTTGCCCACCACCAGCAGGATTACCGGCGCGCGCGCGTACTGCACGCCCAAAAGCCAGCCCAGCAACACCAGGTTAGCCAGCGTGGCGGGCGCGCTCAGCCAGCGAATATTCATAAACAGCGCGGCCTGATGCAGGACGTTCGCATCGCCGCCGACGATGGAAAGCGCCAGATGGTTGAGCGGCGATTTCAGCAGAATAAATAGCAGCCCGGCCGCCAGCGCAATCAGCAGCGGCTGCATAAGGGCGCGAGCAAGCGCGGGCTTGTTGCCAGCGCCTAAGGCTTGCGCGGTCAGCCCGGTGGTGCTCATGCGTAGAAACAGCAGCAGCATAAAGAGAAAAGTGGTTGCGGTGGTGCCTACCGCAACGCCGCCGAGGTAGTCAGGACTGTCGAGATGACCAATAACCGCCGTATCCACCAGTCCCAGTAAGGGGACGGTGACGTTCGAGAGGATCATTGGCAGCGCCAGCCGCCAGAGATGCTTATCTGAGGGAGAAAAGAATCGCATGGTCATCCACTGTACGACGGGCAAAAACGCAGTGTTGTAGCGAGGGAAAACCAGCGCTACGGCCAAGAGGTCGCGCTGCCGCAGCAGCGCGCGGGAAAGGCTTTTACAGCCAGTTGCCGTTGCGAATCACCCCGACGGCCAGGCCTTCAATCGACAGCGTTTGCTGGCGAAGATCGACGACAATCGGCTGAAACTCGCTATTCTCCGGCAGCAGCTGGACGATATTGCCCTGTTTTTTCAGGCGCTTTACCGTCACTTCATCATCAATGCGCGCCACAACAACCTGGCCATTACGCACGTCCTGGGTTTTATGCACGGCAAGCAGGTCGCCATCCATAATCCCGATATCTTTCATCGACATCCCGCTGACGCGCAGCAGAAAATCGGCGCCCGGCTTGAACAGATTGGGGTCCACCTGATAGTGCCCTTCGATGTGCTGTTCCGCGAGCAGCGGTTCACCGGCGGCAACCCGGCCGATCAGCGGCAGCCCTTCTTCTTCTTCCATCATCAGACGGATGCCGCGAGACGCGCCGGAGACAATCTCAATCACGCCCTTACGCGCCAGCGCCTTAAGGTGTTCTTCGGCCGCATTCGGGGAACGGAAACCGAGCTGCGAAGCGATTTCTGCCCGCGTCGGCGGCATACCAGTTTGGTTAATATGGTCGCGTATCAGGTCATAAACCTGCTGCTGCCTTGCCGTTAGTGCTTTCATCCCGCCCCCTGGTTGTTTATACAGTCGACTGTGAGTATATACAGGTATTTGCGCATTGAAAACCTAAAGATGCGGAAAAACAGCAGTTTGTCAGAATCTGCAAAGCGGGCCGCAATCAGGGAATTAACAGCATTGCCCAAACCAGAACGGCCAGTAAAATCGTCAGCAGCACGGCGGCAGAGCCCATATCCTTAGCGCGGCCGGATAAAGGGTGCAGCTCGCTGCCGATACGATCGACCACCGCCTCCAGGGCGCTGTTAAGGATTTCAACGATGATCACCAATACCACGGACCCAATCAGCAACACGCGGGTAACGGCATCCACATCCAGCCAGCAGGCCACGATCGCCGCCACAACGGCGGCCACCGCTTCCTGGCGAAACGCCGCTTCGTTTTGCCAGGCGGCGCGAATGCCTTTCCACGAGTAGCCAGCCGCTTTAACTATCCGAGTCAATCCAGTGACGTTATTTGCCATAATGAGGGAACCCTTTGAGATGTTTAACGTCAATGACTGGGTGGCGCACATTTTGCAACACCACAGATCTCACTGGCGCTTTCTGGTATGCTTGCGGCGCTGTGCTAACAAGAGGCTTCATGTTATCTATGTCAGGTTGGCGTAACTTATATTATAACCTATTGAATTTACCAGTTAAGTTACTGGTAAAAAGTAAGGCGATTCCCGCCGAGCCGGTTTCAGAGCTGGCGCTGGATACGTCGCGCCCTATTATGTATGTGCTGCCTTATGATTCAAAGGCCGATCTGCTGGCGCTGCGCGAGCAGTGTCGCAAGCTGGATCTCCCCGATCCGTTAGATCCGCTGGAAATCGACGGCACCATGCTACCACGTCATGTGTTTATCCATGATGGCCCGCGCGTTTTCCCTTATTTCGTTCCCAACGTGGAATCGGTCAAGCTGTTCCACGACTATCTGGACCTGCACCGCAGCAACCCACTGCTGGACGTGCAGATGGTGCCGGTCTCGGTGATGTTTGGCCGTGCTCCGGGCCGCGAAGTCCAGGGTGATGAGCAACCTCACCTGCGCGTGCTGAACGGCATCCAGAAATTCTTTGCCGTGCTCTGGCTGGGACGCGACAGCTTTGTGCGCTTCTCGCCGATCGTCTCGCTGCGCCGTATGGCAACGGAGCACGGGACGGATAAGATCATTGCTCAGAAGCTGGCCAGAGTGGCCAGAATGCACTTTGCCCGCCAGCGCCTGGCGGCGATCGGTCCGCGTCTGCCCGTGCGGCAAGATCTGTTCAATAAGCTGCTGCAATCAAAAGCCATTGCCAAAGCGGTTGAAGACGAAGCGCGCAGCAAAAAAATCTCTCACGAGAAGGCGCAGCAGAATGCCGTCGAGCTGATGGAAGAGGTTGCGGCGGACTTCTCTTATGAAGCGATTCGCCTGACGGACCGCATCATGGGCTGGACGTGGAGCAAGCTGTATCAGGGCATCAACGTCAACGGCGGCGAACGCGTGCGGCAGCTGGCGCAGGACGGCCATGAAATCGTTTATGTGCCCTGCCACCGCAGCCACATGGATTATCTTCTGCTCTCTTACGTACTGTATCATCAGGGCCTGGTGCCGCCGCATATTGCCGCAGGGATCAATCTCAACTTCTGGCCCGCCGGCCCAATTTTCCGCCGCCTGGGCGCCTTCTTCATCCGCCGCACCTTCAAAGGCAACAAGCTCTACTCCACGGTATTCCGTGAGTATCTCGGCGAACTGTTCACCCGCGGCTACTCGGTAGAGTATTTCGTGGAGGGAGGCCGTTCCCGTACCGGTCGCCTGCTGGACCCGAAAACCGGCACGCTATCGATGACCATTCAGGCGATGCTGCGCGGCGGCAATCGTCCGATCACGCTGGTGCCGATCTATATCGGCTATGAGCATGTGATGGAAGTCGGCACCTATGCAAAAGAGCTGCGCGGGGCGACGAAAGAGAAAGAAGGCTTTATGCAGATGGTGCGCGGGCTGCGCAAGCTTCGTAACCTCGGTCAGGGCTACGTGAACTTTGGCGAACCGCTGCCGCTGATTGCCTACCTCAACAAGCGCGTGCCTGAATGGCGTGACGCGATCGATCCTATCGAGGCGCAGCGCCCGGCGTGGCTGACGCCTGCGGTGAACGATATCGCCCAGCGCGTGATGGTCAGGATCAACAACGCCGGTGCGGCTAACGCCATGAACCTGTGCGTTACCGCCCTGCTGGCCTCCCGCCAGCGCTCGCTGACCCGGGAACAGCTGACCGAGCAGTTGGCGTGTTACGTCCAGCTGCTGCGCAACGTCCCTTATTCGCCAGACTCCACCGTCCCGGATATGACGCCGGAGGCGCTACTTGACCACGCGCTGAGCATGAATAAGTTCGAGATTGAACAGGATAATATCGGTGAGATTATCGTACTGCCGCGTGAGCAGGCGGTACTGATGACCTACTACCGCAACAACGTCCATCACATGCTGGTGATGCCGTCGCTGATAGCGGTGATGCTGATTCAACACCGCGAGCTGAGCCGTACCGAGCTGCTGAGCCAGATTGGTATCATTTATCCGATGCTGAAAAGCGAGCTGTTCCTGCACTGGGATAAAGAGGCGCTGCCGACGGTGCTGGATTCGCTGGTCAGTGAAATGGCGCGCCAGGGGCTGCTGTCGGCCGACGATCAGACGTTACGCCTGAGTCCGGCGCGTTTCCATACGCTGCAACTGCTGGCTGCGGGCGTGCGTGAAACGCTACAGCGCTATGCCATCACCTTCTCCATTCTCAGCGCGAACCCTGCAATTAACCGCGGAACGCTGGAGAAAGAGAGCCGCACCATGGCCCAGCGCCTGTCGGTCCTGCACGGCATTAACGCGCCGGAGTTCTTCGACAAGGCGGTGTTCTCCTCTCTGGTGCTGACGCTGCGTGATGAAGGCTATATCAGCGACACCGGAGATGCGCAGGTTGAGCAGACCCAAAGGGTCTATCAAATGCTGGCCGACCTGATAGCTCAGGAAGTGAGAATGACCATTGAAAGCGCTGTCCCGCACGACTAAAGACTGGCGCTAAAAGAAAAGGTTTTGTGCCGGAACTGCCGAATGCCAGATACAGGAGTCATGGTATTCCCTGCTTTTCCCCGCGCACTCATCTGGCTCATATTCTGTCGGGATGAAGCCGGATAATTAAAGGACTTGACCTCGTAATATTGAAAAGGATTTTTCCTGTGGCAACTGACGAGAAAGCAGTACCGGATGATACTGGTTATTACCGTTATGAGATTGTCGGGGACAACACCCACCGGACCAGCATTCACTGTACCGAAAAAGTCGTCCGGTGCCGGCGGGTGCCGGTCAGAGGGATCACGCTGACGGTGGGGGTGTTCTTTGACGGTACGGGCAACAATCGGGCGAATTCAGACGATCTGCGGCTGGCGTATGCCCACTGTGCCGGGCTGGTCGGCGAGGAGCGGGCCAGGGCGTGTGCGAAGTATGAAAAGCACGCCAGGGCGGGGCTGGGTAACGCCAGCTGGCAGGGCGGTCCCACCAATATTTCCCGGCTTTTCGATCTTTACCAACAGCATAATGAACTTAAAAACGGCGAGACAGAGGCACAGGTAAAAGCCTACGTGTGCGGCATCGGGACGGCGGACGGGGAAAATGACTCGGTGCTGGGTAAGGCGCTGGGCAGCAGCCTTATCAGGCAGTTTGAGGGAGTGGTGACAAAGACCGATGAGGCGCTGGGTAAAATCAGCACGGCGCTTAAGGACTTCATCGACGTCAACAGCACAGAGGTGGCGATCGCGAAGGTGCAGTTTGACGTGTTCGGGTTCAGCCGCGGTGCGGCGGCGGCGCGCCACTTTGCCAACCGGGTGATGAACCAGGACGCAGCGATAGCGGCGGCGATAGACAACGGGCTGGACATGGTGGGGCACCACGGAAAGCCTGCCGGAGAGGTGCGCTTTCTGGGGCTGTTTGACACGGTGGCGGCCATCGGCAGCCTGCTGAACTTCTACGGACTTAACGGGCGAAGCAACCCCGGTGTGAACCTTGAACTGCGACCTTCAGTGGCGCAGAAGGTGTTTCAGATAAGCGCGATGCACGAGTGCCGGTATAACTTCAGCCTGAACAGTATTGCGGGGATGTGGCCGGAGCTGGCGCTGCCGGGTGCGCACTCGGACATTGGCGGGGGCTACAAATCTGGGGAGGATGAGATTTCCCTGCTGACGATGCCGGACTTTGAGGTGACACGCGACAGCGCGGACGAGATGCAGACGGCGGTGTACCGTCGGGCAGAGAAAATGCGTCAGGCGCTGTATTCGCTTCCGGCGCTGAAGTATCTGATGCCGCACGGTGAGGTGGAGACGAAGATGATTTCGTGGCCGCTGATTAACCGTAATAAGGCGCGAGCATTCCTTTTTGAGAAGAAAGTCGGTGCAGCGGTATTCATGACGCGGAAGGCGGTGCCGAACGACTGGGAAAAGGTGTGTATGCGGGTGATGCTGGATGCGGCACAGGACGCCGATGTGATATTCAGTGATATC
Source organism: Erwinia typographi (assembly GCF_000773975.1). Taxonomy (GTDB): domain Bacteria; phylum Pseudomonadota; class Gammaproteobacteria; order Enterobacterales; family Enterobacteriaceae; genus Erwinia; species Erwinia typographi. The sequence continues at coordinate 38,033 of NZ_JRUQ01000071.1, read as the reverse complement.
GACCCGCAAAACCCGGACACCTCCCTTCCAGTTGAACTGGTTCCTCTGTGTGACAAAGCAATAGCGCAGGGGCGCGCAGTCCGGTGCGGCGCGGAGTCTGCGGGCTTTACGGCTGAGGAGATGCACACCATCGGCCGTTACCTGCACTGTTCGGCAAACTGTAATATCGACTCCGACCTTAGCCTGTGGGTGAGTCCGTCAACGGCGGAAGTTTTTCTGCGAAGCAACTATGCGCCGATGGATGAGCGTTCTTTCGTGTGGCCTATGGCACCGGGCAAGGGATGGGTGCGGACGGTGTGGCGGATGGACGACCAGCAGCAGTGGGAAGACAGGGCGCGGGCGAACGCGGACGCGCTGGACGGACTTTTCTGAGGAGGCAGGGATGAAGCGATTACAACTAATAGTGGTAGCGCTGGGGGGCATGCTGCTTACCGGTTGTCATGGCCGCCAGGCAGGCGTGAAGACGCTGTTAGGGGACGGCGTGGAACAGTGGGGCCAGAAGCTGCCTTACGATCACTGGGAATTCAATTTTTTCTATCCCATAAACCTGCCCGCGCTGGTGACGATGGTATATCTGGAGGACGGAGATATCCGGGAAAGCATCTTCCGGCGACTTGATCCAACCGAATCCAGCCAAGGCAGCGTGGGGGCGTGGAGCGAGCGGGTGGGTGGTTTTCCAGCCAATTTTAATATTGGTAAGGCACTACCGGTCAGGATGACTGTGTGCTGGGACTCGGTTATCGACAAGAAGGCATATGAGACGGAGCTCTGGTTCAGCCGGGAGACCTGGAAACAGATGCTTGTCGCCTATCCTGATAGCTATCGTCCCGGGAATACATATTACCGAAACAAAATGATAATTGGTCTGGCCCCACAAGGAAAAGTCAGAGTATGGCTGAAAGATAACCGTAATCCCGTTGTACTTCAGCATCCCGCCAGGCAACTTACCCTGATGGGGGATGAAATGCTGATATGTAAGGGAGTAACGAAGCATCCTAACGGATATATTTATTACGGAAAGACACCCGAGTTCATCAAAGGGAAAACCTATCCATATGGCGAGTGGTAGTGTGGGGCTCCATTTGGGAAATGGAGCCCTTATTAAATGCCATTTTTCGATTAAAAAGACACGATTTTGATGGCATTCTCCCATATCCATTATATTTATATATCAGACAGTCACCTCACTAACATACGTTTTCTTTCCAGTGCACCGTCGAAGTGGCCACGACAAGGGTTATATCTCCACGTAAGCGGGTCGTGTTACTCAGCCCCTTCAGAGACATCACAAAAAGTGGCTTAGAACTCTGGTTGGGGTTCGGGCGTACAACCCCCAAAAGGGTCGATGCGTCATCATCGACCCTTTTTTGTGCCTGAGGCTCAGAGCCAGTCAGATAATGGCGAGGTGCTAAGGGCAATACCGATAAACAGCACCAGCCCGACATAGTTGTTGTTCAGAAAGGCCTGGAAACAGAGATCGCGATCGCGGGTTGAAATCAGCTTTTGCTGATGAACAAAAAGCGCGCCCCCCAGCAGCAGCGACCAGTAAAACGCCCCGCCCAGCTGCAGTAACCAGCCAGTCAGCGCCATCAGCGCCAGCGTTGCCAGCTGTAGCAGACCGACTATCAACTTATCGAAACGTCCAAACAGAATCGCCGTCGATTTAACGCCAATTTTCAGGTCATCATCCCGATCGACCATCGCATACAGCGTGTCATAGGCCACCGTCCAGCAGATGTTGGCCGCGAACAGCAGCCAGCAGACCAGCGGCACGCTTTCACTCACCGCCGCCCAGCCCATCGGGATTGCCCAGCCAAACGCCGCGCCCAGCACCACCTGCGGCAGATGGGTGTAGCGCTTCATAAACGGATAGACCCAGGCCAGCGCCAGACCGCCAAACGACAGCCAGATGGTCATCGCGTTCATAGTTAACACCAGGCAGAACGAGATCAGTACCAGCCCGGTAAACAGTAGCCTGGCCTCTTTTGAGGTGACGGCGCCGCTGGGTAACGGACGCGACTGCGTGCGCTTAACGTGGCCGTCAATTTTACGATCGGCAAAATCATTCACCACACAGCCAGCGGCACGCATGAAAAAGACGCCGAGCACGAAAACCACCAGTACGTTGAGCGGCGGGATCTGCATTCCAGACAGCCACAGCGCCCAGAATGTCGGCCACAACAGCAGCAGCGAACCAATCGGCTTATCGATTCGCATCAGCCGGCTGTAGGCCTGAAATTTACTCATCGGCAGGCTTCTCTCCACGTCACTCTCTCCCTCAAACCGACAGCGACTGATAAAGCGGTGCCGGAGGTAAAAACAGTTCTGTCAGTAATAACGGTTTGCCAGAGAGGCGCAGACGGGACCGGCGCCCCCACAAGTTTTCAAACTGACCTGGCTCGATAAAATCGCGCGTCAGTGTTGAAGAAGCAAACAGATAGCGCCCCAGCGGGCGCGTTCCCAGCTGTTGCAGCATCTGCTCAGGCCCCATCAGAGTGGATTCAGGCACAATAGTGCGCCCGGCAAGCCAGGGTTCGCCGTCGCCGCAGAGCAAAATCTCACGCAGCCAGTAGCGAGGCTCCTCAGGCAGAAATGAGACTTCATCGCCTACTTCCTCTGCACCAGCAAAACCTTCCCGCACCACTTTCACCGTCACCTGTTGGCAGTGGCGCTCAAAACGCTGGGTCATTGAGTCTTCTTCCATCAGCCAGTCCAGCAATGCGACGGAAAGTAAGGGCGAAGAGGCAGGTAGCCATTCAAGGGAGCGCAGTTGCGACAGCGCGTTATCAGCCATTTGGCTTCTCCGGGCAATAACAGGGGTGCCATAGTGTAACGCAGAGGCAGAGGGAGAACATCGGCTGAGGGAGGAAATAGTGCGAATTTCAGCAGGAGTTGGCGCGCCGCAAAGGACGCGCCAGCGGATTATTCGCGCTTCAGCCGGTTGCTGTTAGCCAGCCAGAGGGTAATAACCAGAATCAGGATGGCAATGGAGTAGGCCAGCGTGTCCAGCGGGTTTTTATGGTCCACAATAATCAGGCGGATGATCGCCGTGATGCCGATGTAGACAAAATAGCGCAGCGGGAAATGATAGCCAGACTGGAAGTATTTGACAATTAAGGCAATAAATTCGAAATAGAGGAAATAAATGACGATCCCCTCGATCAGCAGGTAGGAAGAAGTCTGCTCACCGGTGTTCAGCAATACGTTGGCCAGATGAAAAGTCTCTTTACCTAAAAAGATGGCCAGAATACCGGCTAAAAAAATCAGTCCGATATTCAGCAGCATCTGTAAAATCCAGGCAATACGCGCGGCGGTAATCATGCAAAACCCTCTAAAGTCACTGTTATCCGTCAGGATAATCCTGATACGCACAATATGCTTTAGTGTGAGCCAGTTCACAAGTTTTGCATGACACCGGTGATTAACGGAAATCGATGTCCCGGTCGGTCGTCATATCATACAGCTGATATTTACGTCCCAGCATCTGCCCGCCATCGCGAGTCAGCGGCGTCCAGTTGACCTGCGCACGGCCACGCGTTGGCGAGGCGGTAAACAGATCCATTGGAACCGAGATATAGAAGCCCTTGGTGAAGTCCCCTTCGCCGTACTCTTCGGACGACACGTTGGTTTTGGTGGCATAAGCCCCAACAATCACGCCGCTGTCAAACTGGCGGGAAACATCCAGCGTTGCACCTTTATCCTCAGCCAGATACTGTCCCACGCTTGCCTTCACCAGTACCTGGTTATTGAAGAACGATGGACGCCAGTAGGCCGTCAGGTTACCAACCTTCGCGTCGTAGTTGGTGAACTGCATCATATTGTCCCAGTCACGCTGCTTGACGTAGTTGGCATCAACGCCAATCGCCCAGTCAGCGTCCAGCGGACGGTACAACACCTCGCCTCCCACACCGCCATACATGGTTTCCAGATAACCGCCGTACACCTGGCCATAGAAACCATTGCCAAGCTCGTGCATGTAGTTGGCCTGCAGGTTATTCACATAGACGTCGTTTTCAACATAATCGCGGATATGGGTACGTACGCGAGGCAGAGAGGAGTCGGTTGGCCCCCCAGTATAATTGAACTTGTCGTAGTTATTCGCCAGGTTGCCGAACAGACTACCGTCGATGATCAGGTGCTTCGTCAGCCAGTAATTCGCATTCGCCATCACGCCAACCTGATACAGGTAGAAACTTTCCGGACCACCGACAGACTGGTTCAGTACCGGCGAAAGGCTGTAATCTAAGTCGTTAGCATCGATGTAGTATCCCTGCTCGGTACGCCCCGGATCCTGCGGTTCAACCCGCTTCTGATCCAGCGGCTTCTCTTTACCCAACGGATAGCCTTCAAGCTGCTGACGCAGGCTGTCGACGCTGGTTTCGGTGGTCACCTGCGGCATACGGTTGCGGGTTTCGGTCACCTCCAGCGTGTCGACATTCGCCGGCAGATGATTTATCAGGATCAGGTTAGCGCGATCGACGCCTTCCTGGGTATTGCGGTATTTAGATTGCTCCCCGGTGGCGTAAAGAGTATTGCCTTTCCGCTGGATATTGGGCGCGTCCAGACCAGCATTGTATTTCAAATCCGTCAACTGGTTGGCAACGGTGGTCTGGTCGAAGAATTCACCCTGCGGCTGCGGCTTATAAGCCGGTTTGGCAGCATCAACCGAAGCGCTGTGCAGATCGTTAAAATTGGTGCGCAGCGTGAAGCCTGCCATGAGGGTGTTGCCGCGCTCATAGCTCACGTTGACATCGGCCCAGTCGGTAATACGGTAGATGGCTCCGACGTTAACTTTGCTTTTCTGCTCAAGGCGTCCGGCAAAGTCGTCCTGATAGTCATTTCCTTCATATTCGGCCTTCAGACGCAGAGGCTGCCAGGGGGTCTGGTACTCTATGCCGCCAAAGAATGCCGCCGGACCTTTAAATAAGTCCTTACCGTTGACCGAGCCGGCCGTGCCGTTTCCACGGGAGCGTTGGCAATAGCTACTGTCGGCCTGGCAGAACGGGTTCTTCACCGTCCCGCTGTTGCCCAGGTAGCCAAAACCGAGGCCCAGCGTGAAATCAAAGGGTCCCCAGGCTTTGGTGCCCACCAGATATTCACTGTCGAACAGGCCAGTACCGCCGAGGTCACGGGCGCCGACGGAGACTTCAGGCAGCCAGTAGCCCTCCTGCCACAGACGAGCTTTCAGATCGAAAGCTTTGTCCTTATAGCTTTGGTTACCACTGAAGCTATCAACCGCGCTGTAGCGGCGGGTTTTCACGTCGGTATAGCGAATGGTCGCTTCCAGCCAAGGGAACAGCTGAACCGAGGAAGAGTAAAAACGGTACTGATCGTTATAGCGATAATTCAGGCTGAACTCACCGTCTTTAGCCATGCGGGCCGTCGGAACCTGGAGCAGGCCTACGCCGCCAAAATCAGACTGTGAAGGCCCAACCGGATCGGGATAAGTCGCCGCCTGAACCTGGCAGGCGCAGGCAACAGAAATGGCTAACAGGCTGAGAAGATATGTTTTTTTCATCAGTCAGGGATCCGGTGCGTCAAAACAGAAACAATCTGCTGGTTGAGGTCTTCAGCGTCGCCAGGCAGCGCCCATGAGGAAAAGCCAAGGTAAATGATGCTGCCCGCTTCAGGTTCAACGTGGCGGCGGTTCCAGTAGGCCACCGGCACTTCACTCACGTCGCCGTTTGCGGCAATCAGCACCGCGAAATTATGCTCTGCGCCTGACAAATGATCGTGATTCTGGAGGTAATCCACCACGCTGCGACCTGGCTGCCACGAGGTTTTACCGCTGCCGCCAAGGGCGCCAGCCAGCGTTATCGTGGTCGGTTTTTGTAGCGTGTACACGCTGTAATCCCCTTCCAGTCGGCGGTTTGCCTCAGGGCGGATCCGTACCCAGTCAGGATCGAGGTTGGTAAACTGACGTCCCGTCACCTTGATGGCCGCCACCTGCTGCCAGACATTATCGACCGCCGCCGCCTGGCTACTATCGCCGTCGGCATGTAGCGCATTGCTCCAGGCCTTCAGGCGCGCCAGCACCTGCTGCTGCTGCTGAATCGCGGCAGCCGTGGCCAGCTTCTCAGCAATAACCGTTCCCGGCCACCAGGTTTGGTCCTTCAGCGCCGGACTGCCGACCAACTGGGCGAGGTTTTGCGCATGGCTGACGACCGCAGTCTGGGACTGGCCGGGGGAATAGACGGTTACCTGGCTGTCGGCATACGCGCTGAGCGAGAGGCAGGCTGAAATTCCTGCGAGGAGGAGAGTGATTTTTTTCATGATTTCGCAGGCTTCAGGATAGTGGTTTCAAGGGGGAAATAGTCGCCCCCCAGCGTTTGCTGTGACTGGCGAACCTGTCCGCTAGTGGTGTCAATCCAGAAGGTATTTGCCCAGGATTTACCCTCGGCAGGCAGCTCAACCTCTTCCTGCCAGACCCGACAGGCAACGTTTTGACCGGGCAGCGTCAGCACCGTATCCTTCAGGCGGCTGAAGCGTGAGGTGGCCGTGGCGCTGCGTAATTTACCCGCTTCGCTCCAGCTCAGGATGCGTGTCCAGCTGGCGCCCTCGGTCAGCTCAAGCGCGTTTGCCAGCGGGTCCTGCTGCAGATTGGTCACCTCGTTGAGGTTGTCACTCAGCCCGAGCGTTTTCACCACGCGGCCATGCTGAGTGACCACCATCGAGCGGTCCTGGGTGATCCATTTTTGCTGGCCATTTTCATCAAAGCCCAGCACCACAAAGATACGCTGCCCGTGATTCACGCGCAGGTACATGCTGGCATATGGCAGACTTTCTACTTGTTCATCAGAGACCTGAACATCGTCCGGCCCAAGCAGGGCGAGTTTTACCGTCTCACCTAGCCCTTTTTGTGTTTGTGTACAGGCCTGGAGAAGCAGGCATAAAAGCAGCAGTGGTAGGTAGCGCACCTGTGTGTCCCTGAGCAAAGTCTGACAATGTCAAAAAATAACCACACTAACGTGTGGTTATGATTAATTTACCGCACTTAGCGCGTGGTGCTAGTGGTCGTGGTGGTCGTGGTGCCGGTATTAGAACCGTCGCCGCCACTGGATGCTGCGAGAGCAATACCAACCAGTGCGCCAATCGCACCTACGCCCACGGCATTGGAGTTTCCAGCAGCAAAGCTCTCTGCTGTATCACCGGCCGGAGCGCCAGCTTCAGTCGCGGCGAACGCGGCTGAAGCACTTGCTAAGTACACTATGGCTGCAGCAGCGCATAAGACTTTTTTCATAACATTTCCCTTCATTAAATGAATGGATACCTCACCTGAAGGGTTTCAGGCCGGTTCAGTATAAGGCAATAAATGGCCAGAATTGAGGGCAGCCCCGTAGGGGCTATCAACGCTGTTGCCTGCCTAAAATAAGCACGTTTTCACCCTGCAATGCAATATTTGACTAATTAATTCAATATATTGGAATTAATAACTGATTTACAACTGTTTATTAGTACCATTACCTGACAATAGTCTGGAGCAAGGTGGAATTGCTTTATGAACTAAAAAACGGCAGCAGTTATTATGAAAATATTTTATTTTCAGTAAGTTACTAATAAGAAGTTACGAATTATGTCGAAATCGCGGCGCGACGATTTCAGATTTATCTTGGCAAGAATAGCGGGGATGGTGGCAATTTTAAGAATTTCCTCAGCAGCAAGATCGTCGCTCTATCTATAAATGAGAAGAATGATGCGCCAGTTCACGGCTGTTTTTACGCGAATCGCTCCTCTTATCGCGGCTGGGAGAAAAAATGAGGCTGTCAACCAGGACCAAAAGTAGATAGAGGCGGTCCTGAAGGATATTGCCGAGTACTATAAAAATAAAAGGCTGGCGCATTCGCACCAGCCCACAGGCTAACAAAGCGATGACCGCTTAGCCGCGCCAGTTTTTATAACGGTTAATCAGCCCGTTGGTAGAGCTGTCGTGACTGCTGACCTGCTCGCTGCCGGAAAGCTCAGGCAGAATGCGGTTAGCCAGCTGTTTGCCCAGCTCAACGCCCCACTGATCGAAGGTGAAGATATTGAGGATTGCGCCCTGAGTAAAGATTTTGTGCTCATACAGCGCAATCAACGCCCCAAGGCTGAACGGCGTAATATCGCGCAGCAGGATGGAGTTGGTTGGACGGTTGCCTTCAAACACCTTGAACGGCACGATGTGCTCAACAGACTTCGCGTCTTTGCCCGCGTCGGCAAACTCTTTCTCTACCACATCGCGTGATTTACCAAACGCCAATGCTTCCGTCTGGGCAAAGAAGTTCGACAGCAGCTTGGCGTGGTGATCGCCCAGCTTGTTATGACTCACCGCTGGCGCGATAAAGTCGCAGGGAACCAGCTTAGTGCCCTGGTGGATCAGCTGGTAAAACGCATGCTGACCATTAGTGCCAGGCTCACCCCAGATGATTGGGCCAGTTTCGTAACTGACAGGGACGCCGTTACGGTCAACGTTTTTGCCGTTCGACTCCATGTTGCCCTGCTGGAAGTAGGCAGCAAAACGGTGCATATACTGGTCGTAAGGCAGGATCGCTTCGGTTTCAGCACCAAAGAAGTTGTTATACCAGATCCCGATCAGCCCCAGCAGCACCGGCAGGTTCTGCTCGGCTGGCGTGGTGGAGAAGTGCTTGTCCATGGCATGAGCGCCACTCAGCAGCTTCTCAAAGTTGTCGAACCCTATCGACAGAATGATCGACAGGCCAATCGCCGACCACAGCGAGTAGCGGCCGCCCACCCAGTCCCAGAATTCGAACATATTGTTGGTATCAATGCCGAATTCGCCGACCGCCTTGCCGTTGGTAGAAAGCGCAGCAAAGTGCTTCGCCACATGCTGTTCATCACCAGCCGATTTCAGGAACCAGTCGCGCGCGCTGTGGGCGTTGGTCATGGTTTCCTGAGTGGTGAAGGTTTTAGACGCCACCAGGAACAGCGTGGTTTCAGGATCAAGTTCCTTCACGGTTTCCGCGATATGCGTTGCGTCCACGTTTGAAACGAAGTGCATGTTCAGATGGTTTTTGTACGGGCGCAGCGCCTCGGTCAACATGAACGGGCCCAAATCTGAACCGCCGATACCGATGTTGACCACGTCGGTAATCGGTTTGCCGGTGTAACCTTTCCAGTCACCGCTGATGATGCGTTCGGAGAACGATTTCATCTTCTCCAGCACTGCATTCACTTCGGGCATCACATCTTTACCGTCGACCACAATCGGCGTATTGCTACGGTTGCGCAGGGCAACGTGCAGCACGGCACGATCTTCAGTACGGTTGATTTTTTCGCCGGAGAACATCGACTTGATGGCACTCTGCAGATCGGTCTCTTTCGCCAGATCCTGCAGCTTTGCGAGGGTTTCGCTGGTAATGCGGTTTTTCGAGAAGTCCACCAGCATCAGATCGTCGAAGGTGGCAGAGAAGCTCGCGAAACGGTTGCTATCTTTAGCAAACAGATCGGCGATTTGAACGTCTTTCATCTCTTCAAAATGCTGCTGCAGCGCTTGCCAGGCAGCGGTTTGTGTCGGATTGATATTTTTCATAACAACACACTCTTTTTATTTAAGAACCGTAAATCAGACCGGACGCCATGTTACCGGAAGCGCCGCTTTGGCTTCCCTCTTCCTGTAACAGGTTTCAGCTATCATTTAGCAGGATTTCCCGCATTTTTGTCCGGGGCTATTTATAATTCAGGCGGCGGTCAGCTTACCCGCTCAGCGTTTCAGTATGACTATTCTTGCTGTCGAAAGGAAAAATTTTATGGCGCTCTCCGCCCCACTGCTGTTGGTAATCATTGGATTAAGTTCGCTGGCCGCCCAGTGGCTGGCCTGGTTGCTGCGCCTGCCGGCTATTTTGCCGCTGCTCGTTTTCGGCATTGTCCTGGGGCCGCTATGCCACATTTTGCAACCCGATGCGCTGTTTGGCGCGCTGCTGTTCCCCTTTGTCTCACTTTCTGTCGCCATTATTTTGTTCGAAGGTGCGTTAACGCTGCGCTTCGATGAAATTCGCGGTCTCGGCAAGGTGGTCCGTAACCTGGTCACCGTCGGGATGTTGCTCACCTTTCTGGTGATTAGCGTCGCCTGCTGGGCCCTGCTGGATTTCCCGCCGGAACTTGCCGCGCTGGTTGGCTCGGTTACCGTCGTAACCGGCCCCACGGTGATAGCGCCGCTAATGCGCGTGGTGCGTCCACAGAAAGCCATCAATCAGATTTTACGCTGGGAAGGCATTATTATCGATCCGGTCGGTGCTATCTTCACCCTTCTGGTCTTTGAGTTCATTGTGCTGCGTCAGAAAGCTGAATCGTTAACGCACCTGTTCTGGACTTTAGGCCAGACGGCGACCGTAGGTTTGATTGCCGGTGCGCTTTTTGGCTGGCTGCTGGGCGTGGCGCTGAAACGGGTCTGGCTACCGGGCTACCTGCAAAATTTCGCGGTACTGGCGGTGATGCTGACGGCGTTTGGCCTGTCCAATGCGCTGGCCGACGAGTCTGGCCTGCTGACGGTAACCGTCATGGGGATCTGGCTGGCGAATATGCGCGATGTCGATCTCACCGAAATCGTCGCCTTTAAAGAAGAGCTGTCGGCGCTGCTGATTTCCGGGTTGTTTATCATTCTCGCCGCGCGGCTGGACGTGAAGGCGCTGCTGGCGATGGGCTGGCCGCTGGTCGCCGTGCTGTTAATCGTGCAATTCGTCGCCCGTCCGCTTTGTATCGCCGCCTCAACCTGGGGCTCGTCGCTGTCGGTGCGGGCCCGGCTGATGCTGAGCTGGATTTCCCCACGCGGGATTGTGGCCGCCGCGGTCAGCTCGCTGTTTGCGCTGACGCTGGAGAAGACGGGTTTTGCCGGAGCGGATAAATTGGTGACCGTGGTGTTCGCCATTATTATCGGCACCGTTGTACTGCAAAGCCTGACCAGTTCGCTGCTGGCCCGACTGCTTAAAGTACAGCAGCGCGAACCTCGCGGCGTGCTGATTATCGGCGCAAATAGCGTGGCGCGCACCCTCGCGACCTCGCTGCAAAAACTGGATATTCCGGTGCTGGTCACCGACAGCAGTTGGGAATATTACCGGCTGGCCCGCATGGAAGGGATCCCAGCTTATTATGGCAATGCCTGGTCGGAACATGCGGAGAACTACCTCGATCTGAGCGAAACGTCTCAGGTTCTGGCCCTTTCGCCCAACCGCCATCAGAATGCGCTGGCGGTCTACCACTTCAGCCATCTGTTTGGCGAGAGCCACGTTGCTGCGATTCGGTCCGGCGCCGCGCTGCGCGCCAAAAGGGACAGTGAAAGTCCTCGTTTCCGTCGTCATGAAGTGCTGTTTGGCCAGCAGCAAACCTACGCCCTTCTCAGCAGCCTGTTGGCAAAAGGGGCCACGATTAAAGCCACGCGGCTGAACGAGAATTTCGGCTGGCTGGCGTATCAGGAAAAAAATAAGGGCGCGATCCCGTTGTTTGTGCAGAACGAAGCTGGCACGCTTCACCCTGTACGGGGTGAAGAGACGCCAGCACTGCCCTATACGCTGATTGCGCTGGTGCAAAATGAACATTCCTCAGACGGCAGAGATTGACAGCGGCGCTATAAATCTATATTTGTAGTCGCCTAGTTGCACATCTCGGTGTGCAAGCCAGAAGAGGCGCGTCGCCCAGGCAGTGTGTTGGAGGAACCGAATCCGCAGAAAACACATCAGGGGGAGCGACGCCGAGGTACACTTCGCGCGGAGCGAAGCGTATCGACCGCAGGGGCTGAATCCTCTGGGTTGTCACCAGGACCGTTCGGCAGTCGGACGTTCCATACTCTTATTATCGGGTGTTGCCGCCAGCTCAGGCGCAGCGTCCGGTAAGCGGGTATACAAGGTGGGGCGCTTCTGGGTGACTCGTAGTAATGCCTTTTCTACGTCTACCCCGTTTCTGCTCTTTCCTTGTGCCAAGGCTGAAAGAATCTAACCTGACACGAGGTATGTCAAGACATGTCCCAATCCCTGATCGTGGCCAAATTTGGCGGCACCAGCGTTGCCGATTTTGCTGCCATGAACCGCAGCGCCGATGTGGTGCTTGCCGATCCGAAGACCCGCCTGGTGGTGCTTTCGGCTTCTGCGGGCGTAACTAACCTGCTGGTTTCCCTGTCCGAAGGGCAGGAACCGGAGCAGCGGGCCTATCAGCTCGATGAAATCCGCCGTATCCAGTACGCCATCGTTGACCAGCTTTCCCAGCCTGACGTGATCCGTGACGAAGTGGATCGCGTGCTGGAGAATATCACCATGCTTTCTGAAGCTGCCGCACTGGCGACCTCCAGCGCATTGACCGACGAACTGGTCAGCCACGGCGAGCTGCTTTCAACCCTGCTGTTTGTCGAGGTTCTGCGCCAGCGTCAGGTGGAATCGCAATGGTTTGACGTGCGTAAAGTGATGCGCACCGACGATCGCTTCGGCCGCGCCGAACCCGATATCACCCTGCTGGCCGAGCTGACCCAGACGCAGCTGGCCCCTAAGCTGGCCGATGCGCTGATCGTCACCCAGGGCTTTATTGGCAGCGAGGCCAAAGGCCGCACCACCACCCTGGGCCGCGGCGGCAGCGACTATACCGCCGCCCTGCTGGGTGAAGCTTTACAGGCCAGCCGCATCGATATCTGGACGGACGTGCCGGGGATTTACACCACCGATCCGCGCGTGGTGCCAGCAGCGAAGCGTATTGATGAGATCACCTTTGAAGAAGCGGCCGAAATGGCGACCTTCGGCGCGAAAGTTCTCCACCCGGCAACGCTGATGCCTGCCGTACGTAGCGATATTCCGGTTTTCGTCGGCTCCAGCAAAGATCCTTCCGCTGGCGGCACGCTCGTCTGCAATGAGTCGAAGAAGCTCCCGCTGTTCCGCGCGCTGGCCCTGCGCCGCAAGCAGACGCTGCTGACGCTGCACAGCCTCAACATGCTGCACTCACGCGGGTTCCTCGCCGAAGTGTTCAACATTCTGGCACGCTACAACATTTCGGTAGACCTGATCACCACCTCTGAAGTGAGCGTGGCGCTGACGCTGGATACCACCGGCTCGACCTCTACCGGCGACAGCCTGTTAACCCAGGCGCTGCTGACCGAGCTCTCTTCGCTGTGCCGCGTTGAGGTTGAAGAGAACCTGGCGCTGGTGGCAATCATTGGCAACAAGCTGTCTCAGGCCTGCGGCGTAGGCAAAGAGGTGTTTGGCGTGCTGGATCCGTTCAATCTGCGCCTGATCTGCTACGGAGCGAGCAGCTATAACCTGTGCTTCCTGGTGCCGGGCAACGATGCGGAGCAGGTGGTTCAGACCCTGCACCGCAATCTGTTTGAATAGAGGTTATCTGCGGGATAAAGCCGGGCCAGGCCCGGTTTTTTTATGCCCGACCAATTTCCCCTTCCCGCTTATCTGCCTCTTTTCAGGCGGGGATTTAATGCTATGATTCGGCGGTCACTTTTTCCTCGTTCCGGTAAAGTGGCCGGTCTTATGGCAAAACCTGCAAAAACAACACAACATCGAAAAAAGGAAGTCTGGCTATGTTCGCCACCGTTACCCGACTGTTTCCACTATGGGCAGTCTTACTCTCTGTTGCCGCCTATTATTCCCCCACCACTTTTATTGGCATTGGTCCGTGGGTGACCTGGCTGCTGATGCTGATCATGTTTGGGATGGGCGTCACGCTCAATATCAATGATTTCAAGCGCGTGCTAACGCGTCCGGCGCCGGTTATTGCCGGGACGTTTCTGCACTATCTGGTGATGCCGCTGGCCGCCTGGGGCCTGGCGAAGCTGTTCCATATGCCCCCTGACCTCTCTGCCGGGATGATCCTGGTCGGCAGCGTCGCCAGCGGTACGGCGTCTAACGTGATGATCTACCTGGCTAAGGGAGACGTTGCGCTGTCGGTGACCATCTCGTCCGTTTCCGCTCTGGTGGGCGTCTTTGCCACGCCGCTGCTGACCAGGCTGTATGTGGATACGCATATTCAGGTTGATGTGGTGGGGATGCTGGTAAGCATCGTCAAAATTGTGGTCGTGCCGATCGGTATTGGCCTGATTATCCACCACTCGATGAACAGCGTGGTCAAACGCGTCGAGCCTTATCTGCCGGCCTTCTCAATGGTCTGCATTCTGCTGATCATCAGCGCAGTGGTTGCCGGAAGTCAGGGCTTTATCGGCTCGGTAGGTCTGGTGGTCATCGCGGCGGTGATCCTGCATAACGCCATCGGCCTGCTGGGCGGTTACTGGGGCGGGAAGCTGTTCGGCTTTGATGAGTCCACCTGCCGCACGCTGGCGCTGGAGGTGGGCATGCAAAACTCGGGTCTTGCAGCCACCTTAGGCAAGCTGTACTTCTCACCGCTGGCCGCGCTGCCGGGCGCACTGTTCTCGGTCTGGCATAACCTCTCAGGTTCGCTGCTCGCGGGTTACTGGTCCGGTAAGCCAATTAACAAGAAATAGTCCGTGTCTCCCCCGCCTGCCCGGCGGGGGAAGGCAGCTTACTCATCCTCACGGTCATCATCCGGCTGTTCCAGTACGCTATACGCCACGGCGCAGAACAAAGAGTTCAGACGTTTCATATCGCCCAGCAGACCCAGATGCAGCGAGCTGGTTTCGATACTCTGCACGTTATGCTGATGCAGACGATCTACATGCTTATGGGAATAGCGGCGGTTGGTGATGCGAAAGCGGTGCTTAGAGCGGCGCAGGCGCCTGGCGCTGGTGACATCCTGCGACAAGAAGACCGACAGCCCAAGCCGCAGATTAGCGGAAAGCTGCTCAATCAGCGTGTTCAGCTCTTCCATTCCTTCTTCAGAGAAAGCCCGGCGTGCGGCCAGCGATTTATCGGCCACGTCGCCGCTCATCCTTTCCAGAATATCGCCCGCCATTTCCAGATTTAGCGCCATTTCAATGATCTCAGCCCAGCGGCGCGAATCCTCCTCCGGTAAATCCTCTTTCGGCATCTGTGCCAGATAGAGCTTGATGGCCGTGTAGAGGACATCGACATCATCATCCAGCTTGCGAATTTCGCGCTCCTCACGCAGCTCACCGTGAACGACTTTACTGAAGGTAGCGAGCATCTGCTCCAGCACATCCCCCATACGCAGCGTTTCTCTTGAGGCGTTCGCCAGCGCCAGTGCAGGGGTATCCAGCGCGCTGGCATCCAGATGGCGCGGCTTCAGGCGCAGCTGCGTTTCGGGTTCATCACGGATTAGCTTCGTACAAAGCCTGGCCATCGCATCGGCAAACGGCACCATTATCAGGCAGCGGATCAGGTTGTAAAACACATGGAAGAAGATCACCAGCTCTTCGTCGCTGACCGGCAGCTTATGCAGCCATCCGGCCAGCAGATCGATAAACGGCAGCACTATTAGCGAACCGATAAATTTGAACAGCAGGCTGCCCAGCGCGACCCGCTTACCCGCAGCGTTGGAGGCGCTGTTGTTCAGCATAGCCAGCAGCCCGCTGCCGAGGTTGGCGCCAATCACCAGACAGAGCGCCACTTTAAAGGAGATCACCCCGGTCGCCGTCAGCGTGGCGGTAATCAGCACCGCCGCCAGGCTTGAGTAGCTGATAATGGCAAACACGGCGCCGATCAGCGCATCAAGCATCACGTCGCCAGTCAGCGAGGAGAACAGCACTTTCACGCCTGCAGCCTGAGTAATTGGCGTTGCCGCCGCCACCACCAGCTGTAACGCCAGCAGAATCAGCCCCAGCCCGATACTGGCCCGGCCCAGCTGCCCGGCTCGCGTCTGCTTACGCCCAAGAAAGAACACCACGCCAAAGAAGATAAACAGCGGGGAAAGCCACGAGAGGTCGAAGGTCAGAATTCGCGCCATCAGCGCCGTACCGACATCCGCTCCCAGGATAATCACCAGCGCGGGCGTCAGCCCCACCAGTTCCTGAGCGACAAATGAAGTGACCAGCAGCGTGGTGGCATTGCTGCTCTGCACCAGCGCAGTGACGCCAATTCCGGCGACAAACGCCATCGGTTTTTTCGACACGCTGCGGCTGAGCACGCGGCGCAAATCCGCGCCGTAGACACGCATAATGCCGGTCCGCACGATGTGCGTTCCCCAGACCAGCAGCGCAATGGCGGAAAGCAAATTAAGCAGGGTTAACACAGATATCGACCTCACAACTTCTCAAACTGAATACGTCCAGGACGGGCGCGGCCGTCCTGCCTATCGTACTGAGTTTAGTCGATTTGGTGAAAAAATCTTTCTAATCAGCGTGATATATATTCCACTACGCCACTTCCCTGATCGTCAGCTTGTCCAGCAGCAGGCCAACCTGATGGCCTTCCGGGTGCAGGTCATCGACTGAACGGTTAAGCACATCCACCCACAGCTCTACATCACGCGCTTTTACCCGATAACGAATGACGTTACCCAGCAGGCTGTGGCTGAGGATGTGTGCAGGAATACCGCGATCGGCGGCGCAGAAGGCGACGGATTCAGGCCGCAGCGCAACCTGGCTACTGTACGTCTCGCCCGTCAGGCGCGAGGCCTGTTCCGCGCTCAGCAGGTTGTAGTTACCGATAAAGCCTGCGGCAAATAAATCCACCGGCTGGGTATAGAGCGACTCGGCATTGCCATTTTGCACAATTTTGCCTTTGTTCATCAGCACAATGCGGTCGGAAAGCGTCAGCGCCTCTTCCTGATCGTGGGTGACGAATAGCGTAGTCAGGTTGAGCTCTTTCTGAATGCGGCGAATCTGGTCGCGCAGATGGCGGCGAATCCGCGCGTCCAGCGCGGACAGCGGCTCATCAAGCAGCAGCAGCCGCGGCCGGGTTACCAACGATCGGGCCAGCGCCACGCGCTGGCATTGCCCGCCGGAGAGCTGATGCGGATAGCGCTTCGCATAATCATTCAGCTCCACCAGCTCAAGCACTTCGCCCACCCGCCGCTGGATATCTGCGGCCGCCAGCTTCTGCATTTTCAGGCCAAAGGCGACGTTGCGCTCCACGGTCATATTGGGAAACAACGCGTAGCTCTGGAACACCATGCCTATTGAGCGTTTCTGCGGCGTCAGCGGAACGATATCCTGTCCCTGCAACAGGACTTGCCCACTGTCGACCGGGGTCAGACCCGCCAGACAGCGCAGCAGCGTTGATTTACCACAGCCGCTGGGACCCAGCAGCGTGACAAATTCACCCTCGCTGGCGGTGAAATCGATGTCCTGAAAAATGCTGGTTGGACCGTAGCTTTTATTCAGTTGGTTAACGCTTAAATAAGACATCTTCAGTTTCTCTCGCGGTTCAGGGCGTTAGCCAGCCAGGTGACCAGCAGGACGACAAAGAAATAGGAGATCACCAGCGCGCTGCTGAAGTGACCGCTGGCATTGCGCACGTTATACAAATAAACCTGTAGCGTTTCATAGCTGGTGCCAACCAGGATGTTAGCAAACACAAACTCACCAATTAAAAATGAGAAGGAGAGCAGCACGGCAATCAGCGCGCCTTTACGCAGGTTCGGCAACACCACCAGCAGCGCAGCCTGCCAGGTGCTGGCCCCCAGCAGGTGAGCCGCATCGATCAGCTCGCGAATATTGATTGCCTGCATGTTGTTGGCAATCGCCCGGTAGATAAACGGCAGCGCGATGGTGAAGTAGCAGCCGATCAGGATCCATGGCGTACCGGTCAGCATCAGCGGCGGTTCGGAATAGAGTTGTAGCAATCCAACCGACGACACCACCGGCGGCACGGCAAACGGCATCAGGATCAGAATGTTCATCACCGCGTCGAGCTTAGGAAAGTAGTAAGCGATCACAAACATTGTCGGCAAAACCAGCACCAGCGAGAAAATTAGCGCGCCGAAGCAAATCAGCAGCGAGTGCCCCAGCGCCACCAGGAAGCGCGGATCGCTCCAGAGCTGGGTCATCCACTTGAAGGTGAATCCATCGGGCAGGATGGTCGCCCCCCAGCTGGTCGCCAGCGCATACAGCAACGTAGCCACCAGCGGCAGCGCCAGAGTCAGAAACACCAGCCAGACAATAACCCGGTGATAGACATATTCCATTCGCGACATAGGGCCTCCGTTAGCGCGCGTTCTGGTAGCTGCGGCGAACCAGCCACTGATGAACCACGGTGATCACCGACATCAGCACCACCAGCACCATCGCCAGCGCGCTGCCCATGTTGGGATCGAGTGAGATATCGCCCGACACCAGTGCCGCAATGCGCACCGGGATAACGTTGAAATTCCCGGTGGTCAGCGCGTAGATAGTGGCATAGGCACCCAGCGCGTTCGCCAGCAGGATAACAAAGGTCCCCAGCAGCGCAGGCGTCAGGATCGGCAGTCCAATGTGCAGCCAGTAGCGCAAGCGGCTCGCGCCCAGCAGCGCGGCGGACTCTTCCCAGTCTTTCTTCAAGCCGTCAAACGCCGGATAGAGCAGCAGCAGTCCGAGCGGGATCTGGAACCAGGTGTAAACCACGATCAGCCCGTCGGTAGAGTAGAGCTTGAACCCTTCCATCAGGCCATATTTACGCATCAGCAGCGTCAGGCAGCCGTTCAGCCCCAGCAGGATTACAAAGGCAAAGGCCAGCGGAACCCCGGCGAAGTTGCTGGTCATATTGGTAAATGACATAAAGAAACGGTGCAGTTTTCCGCTGCCCAACTGATGCAGCGAATAGCCGCCGACCAGCGAAATGATCAGACCATACACGCTTGACCAGAAAGAGATGTCCAGCGAGAAAGCGATCGCCTGCTGATAAAACGTTGAGGTGAAAATATCGCTGTAATTTCCCCATCCCCACGCTTCGTTCATCTCGCTGTAGAAGCTGTTAATCGCGATCCAGACTAGCGGCGCGATCTGAAAAGCGATGTAGAACAGCGCAAAGGGCAGCAGACAGAGTAGCGCTATTCCTTTGCCTTTCATCAT
Organism: Erwinia typographi; assembly: GCF_000773975.1. Lineage (GTDB taxonomy): Bacteria > Pseudomonadota > Gammaproteobacteria > Enterobacterales > Enterobacteriaceae > Erwinia > Erwinia typographi. The sequence goes on along the minus strand of NZ_JRUQ01000071.1, from coordinate 19,192 downwards.
GCGGTCTCCTGAACGCTCAACAGTTCTGGGCAGACTGGCTTGTCGTGATCGACGCCAAGGATGTCGCACAGCGTGCCGCACAGTTCGGTTTGCAGCGGCGCCGCATCGTTTTGCAGTGAGAAGGCGCTGCCAAAGACGAACAGCGGCACCTGCGTTTCCTCCGGCAGTACGCCGCCGTGGCTGCGATCGTCGTTCATCCCGTGATCGGCGGTCACCACCACCTGATAACCCTCGGCCAGCCAGCCCGGCATCCAGTGCGACAGATAGCCATCGGCCATCCGCGCGCGGTTGCGGTACTGCGGCGTGGAGAGGCCAAATTTGTGTCCGGCATCGTCGATGTTCATCGGATGGATCAGCAGGAAGTCAGGATTAAAGCGCAGGCGCAGGCTCTCCGCATCCTCGAACAGATGCGAGTCCGGGTAGCCGTCGTCATAATAAAAATGGCCGTACTGAATGGGCAGCGCGGGGTCTTCCGTGTGGCGATCGCGAGCGGGCTGCCACGGAGAGCGATTGTACAGCTCGCTGACCCAGTGATAGGCCGCCGCCGCCGTCGTCAGCCCGGCATCGCGCGCATAGTGGAATATACTGCGTTCTTTGCTCAGACGATTGACGCCATTGTGGATAATTCCGCTCTTTACCGGCGTCACGCCGGTAAGGATGCATTCGTACAAAGGACGGGAAAGCGAAGGAAGCTCGCAGGTCATCTGGTAGAGCCGTCCGTTCCCCTGCGCGCACTCGGCGTGCAGATACCCCATAGCATGTTGCGCCACTTCAAAGCTCAGACCGTCCAGCACCACCAGAATCGTTTTCATCCCAAATCCTTATTGCTTCATGTTGACGATGACATTTTCCTGCCACAGGCGAGGCAGCATTTTAGACGCTTTGTCCCAGGCTTCAGGATCGGCAATCGGATGCGCATTTTTATATTCAGCGTTAGGCAGCAGCTTAGCCTTCACGTCGTCAGGCAGCGTCAGATGCTCTGCGCGGATAGGACGGGCATAGCCGCGCGCCAGATTGATCTGGCCTGCATCCGAGAAGATATATTCACGCGCCAGTTTCGCCGCGTTCGGGTGCTTAGCGTATTTGTTGATGATGGTGGTGTAGCCGGAGGTGATAGAGCCATCGGCAGGGATAACCACTTCGAACTTGCTCTTATCAATCTGATCGCGATAGTTCAGCCCATTGAAGTCCCAGACCACGGCAACCTGAATTTCGCCTTTCTCAATGTTGGCAATCACCGGATCGGTCACGCCCAGACGCCCTTCTTTCGCCAGGTCGCTGAAGAAGCTCAGCGCTGGCTTCAGGTTCTTCTCGCTGCCGCCCATGGCATAAGCCGCCGCCAGCACGCCGTTAGCCGCCTGCGCCGCGACGCCAACGTCACCGATGGTGACAACGTATTTGCCCTTTTTCAGGTCAGCCCAGCTGTGCGGGATGTCTTTCACCTGATCTTTGTTGACGATAAAAGCGATGGTGCCGGTGTAGGCCAGCGCCCAGTTACCGTCTTTGTCTTTCGCCCAGGCAGGAACCTGATCCCAGGTGGTTGGTTTGTAAGGCTGCGCCAGCCCTTTCTGGATGGCTACCGGGCCAAACGCAGCGCCGACGTCCCCAATATCGGCCGTCGCATTGCTCTTTTCAGCGGCAAATTTTGCCAGTTCCTGCGCAGAGGACATGTCGGTATCGCTGTGCTTGATACCGTATTTGCTGCTGATATCTTCCCAGGTCCCTTTCCAGTTCGCCCAGCTGTCCGGCATCCCGACGCTGTTGATCTGGCCTTCTGCTTTCGCCGCTTTTTCCAGCTCGGCAACAGAGTTATCGGCAGCGTGAGCGGCCGGGAGGGCAAGGAAGATGGCACTGGCTAACACAGATGCGAACAAAGATTTCATAACTGCTGCTCCAGATGATAAGTTGAGGGGCCTTCTGGACTAGTCCAGCAAGATCCGAGCCAATCTAGCCTGGCGATATGACAGTTTTATGTCAGAGCCTTGTGGGCTGTGGACTAGTCCAACATATCTGATAGCATCGGATTGGCGTTTATGCGTCCCTGTCGATCGAATTCCGTGCAGCTTCGCACCAAATTGAGGCTTTGATGTGATGAAAGCATTAACCGTAGATGTCATTTGCCAGACGCTGTCCAACCGCATCGCCAGCGGTGATTTTGCGGTCGGTGGACGTCTGCCTTCTGAACGCGATCTTAGCGAACAGTTTTCCACCACTCGCATTACGCTGCGCGAGGCGCTTGGTCAGTTGGAGTCACAGGGGGTTATCTATCGGGAACTGCGTCGCGGCTGGTTTATCGCGCCGCCCCGCCTGGCCTATGACCCGCTGTTGCGCAGCCACTTCCACGCGATGGCCGAGCAGCAGGGCCGCACTGCCGCAACCGAAGTGCTGGATGCGCAAAGGGTCAGCGCCAGCGCCAGACTGGCGCAGCGGCTCGCAATGACGGAAGGCGCGGAGGTTTATCGCATCCGGCGGCTGCGCCGCATTGATGGTCGTGCGGTGCTCTACGTGGAGCACTATCTCAATCCGCAGTATTTCCCTGAGCTGCTAAGCTTTGACCTGACCCGGTCGCTGACCACGCTCTATCAGGAGGAGTACGGCATCAGCTATGGTCGCGTCGGGTTCACGATGCTGCCCATGCCGCTGCCGAAATTCGCCGCGCCCGCACTTAAAGTGGCCGCCGGAAGCCCGTCGCTGTTTATCACGCGAATCAACCGCGATCGGCACGACCGCATTATCGACTGCGACTATGAGTACTGGCGCTATGATGCGTTGTATATCGACGTTCAGGTCAGAGAAGAGGGGCAAGCCAGCGCATAACTGGCTCCCCCGGTTCAAGTAAGGTTAGTCCGCGTCGTAGCCGAGATTAGGGGCCAGCCAGCGTTCAACCTCGCTGACCGCCATCCCTTTGCGGCGTGCGTAATCTTCAATCTGGTCACGCTGAAGCTGGGCCACGGCAAAGTATTTGCTGTCGGGATGGCTGAAGAACCAGCCAGATACCGCGGCGCCAGGCCACATGGCGAAGGATTCCGTCAGCTTCATGCCGGTGTGGGTTTCCACGTCCAGCAGCTTCCAGATCGTCTCTTTTTCGGTGTGTTCCGGACAGGCTGGATAGCCCGGAGCCGGACGAATACCCTGATAGTTTTCACGTATCAGCTCTTCATTACTCAAGTTCTCCGTTGCGGCAAAGCCCCAGATCACTTTTCGCACGCGCTCATGCAGGTATTCAGCAAAGGCTTCGGCAAGACGGTCTGCCAGCGCCTTTACCATAATTTTGTTGTAGTCATCATGCCGGGCGTCCCAGGCCTCCGCCAGCGCATCCTCTTCAAGGCCACCGGTCACCGCAAACGCGCCGAGATAATCGGCCTTGCCGCTGGACTTTGGCGCGACAAAATCGGCGAGGCAATAGTTGGGAAAGTCCGTCTTCTCTGTCTGTTGACGTAAGTGATGACTCACTTTCAAAACATGAGTGCGGGACTCGTCAGCGTAAATTTCTATATCGTCACCTACCCGGTTGGCTGGGAAAATCCCCACTACGCCGCGTGGATTCAACGATTTGTTGGCGCTCAGCTCATCCAACATTGCGTTAGCATCGGCAAACAGCCGCTTCGCCTCTTCCCCAACCACTTCATCTTCCATGATGCGGGGATATTTGCCTGCCAGCGACCAGGTCATAAAGAACGGCGTCCAGTCGATGTAGTTGCGCAAGATTTCGATGTTAGCACTCACTTCGCTCACACCCAGCCTGTGAGCTACCGGTGGCGTGTAGTTTTCCCAGTCAAACGCCAGCCGATTGTCTCTGGCTACTTCCAGACTGACCGGCGGCGTGCGCGGTTTTTTGCGCGCGTGCTGAATACGTACCGTGTCGTACTCTTTCCGGATACGGGCGACAAAACCCTCATACTGCGTGGCGGAGAGCAGCGCAGAAACCACACCGACGGTTCGCGAAGCGTTTTGTACATAAACGGTTGGACCGCTGTAGTTTTGTTCAATCTTGACGGCAGTATGAGCTTTAGAAGTGGTCGCTCCGCCAATAAGCAGCGGCAAAGTAAAGCCCTGGCGCTCCATCTCTTTCGCCACGTTAACCATCTCGTCCAGAGAGGGGGTGATCAGCCCCGACAGGCCGATAATGTCCGCATTGTGCTCTCTGGCCGTTTTGAGGATTTTGTCGCTGGGAACCATCACGCCAAGGTCAATGATTTCATAGTTGTTACACTGTAAGACCACGCCAACGATGTTTTTACCAATGTCATGCACGTCGCCTTTCACCGTTGCCAGCACGATCTTACCGTTGCTGCTGCCTTGCTCTTTGCTGGCCTCGATGTAGGGTTCGAGGTAAGCCACCGCCTGCTTCATCACGCGAGCTGACTTAACCACCTGCGGCAGAAACATTTTGCCTTCGCCAAACAGATCGCCGACTACGTTCATGCCCGCCATCAGCGGGCCTTCAATCACCTCAATCGGGCGGCTGACATTCTGCCGCGCGGCTTCCGTGTCCTCTTCAATAAATTCGGTAATTCCCTTAACCAGCGAGTATTCCAGCCGTTTTTCCACATCCCAACTGCGCCATTCGGCCTGGGGTTTGATGCTGCCCTCGTCGGATTTTGCGCCACGGTATTTTTCAGCCAGATCCAGCAGACGTTCCGTCCCGTCATCACGACGGTTAAGCACCACATCCTCTACAGCCTGACGCAGATCCTCCTCCAGGTCGTCGTAAATCGCCAGCTGGCCAGCGTTCACAATCCCCATATCCATCCCGTTGCGAATGGCGTAATACAGGAATACCGCGTGGATAGCCTCGCGTACCGGCTCGTTGCCACGAAATGAGAAGGAGACGTTGGAAACACCGCCCGAGATCATCGCGTGCGGCAGATCGCGCTTGATGTCTTCGCAGGCGCCGATAAAGTCCATCGCGTAGTTGTTGTGCTCTTCAATCCCGGTGGCGACGGCAAAAATATTGGGGTCGAATATGATGTCTTCCGGCGGGAAACCCACCTCTTCGGTGAGAATTTTGTAGGCGCGACGGCAGATTTCAATTTTGCGCTCGCGGGTATCGGCCTGGCCCACTTCATCAAAGGCCATCACCACCATCGCGGCACCGTAACGGCGCACCAGCTTCGCGTGATGAATAAAGGCTTCAACGCCCTCTTTCATTGAGATCGAGTTAACGATGCCCTTGCCCTGAATGCACTGCAGGCCTTTTTCAATCACCTCCCATTTTGAGGAGTCGATCATGATCGGCACGCGCGCGATATCCGGCTCACCGGCAATCAGGTTGAGGAAGCGCACCATTGCCGCCTCCGCATCCAGCATTCCCTCATCCATGTTGATATCAATGATCTGCGCGCCGCTCTGCACCTGCTGAAGCGCCACGTCCAGCGCTTCGTTATATTTCTCTTCTTTGATCAGCCGCTTAAATTTGGCCGATCCGGTAACGTTGGTCCGTTCACCGACGTTAACAAACAGCGAGTCGGCGCTGATGGTCAGCGGCTCCAGGCCCGAAAGGCGGCAGGCTACGGGCAGCACGGGCAGAGGACGAGGCGCAACGCCTTCAATCGCTTTAGCCATGGCAGCAATGTGCTCCGGCGTGGTGCCGCAGCAGCCGCCGACAATATTGAGGAAGCCGGATCGCGCCCATTCGCCAATCTGTTCCGCCATGATCGCGGCGTCTAAATCGTATTCACCAAAGGCATTAGGTAACCCGGCGTTGGGGTGCGCGGTGACATAACCTTCCGCGATGCGGGAAAGCTCGGCGACATACTGACGCAGCTCATCCGGGCCCAGCGCGCAGTTAAGGCCGAATGAAAGCGGCTGAGCGTGGCGCAGCGAGTTGTAAAAAGCTTCCGTCGTCTGTCCGGAAAGCGTACGGCCGGAGGCATCGGTGATGGTGCCGGAAATCATCAGCGGCAGCTCAACGCCCAGCGCTTCGAACTCGCTTTGTACGGCGAAAACGGCGGCTTTTGCGTTGAGGGTGTCGAAAACGGTTTCGATCATGATGATATCGGCCCCACCTGCCACCAGCGCGCGCGTGGATTCACGGTAGGCTTCCACCAATTGGTTAAAGGTGATGTTACGGAAGGCCGGATCGTTAACGTCTGGCGAAATGGAGCAGGTCCGGTTGGTGGGGCCAAGTACGCCCGCCACGTAGCGCGGCCGCTCTGGCGTCCGGATCGTCCATTCATCTGCGGCGGCACGCGCCAGCCTGGCGGCCTCGTAGTTAATCTCTGCCGACAGCGATTCCATATGGTAATCAGCCATCGCGATAGGGGTGGAGTTGAAGGTGTTGGTTTCGAGGATATCGGCGCCTGCGGCAAGATAGGCATGATGGATTTCGTTAATCACCTGCGGGCGGGTCAGCACCAGCAGGTCGTTATTGCCCTTCAGATCGCTTTGCCAGTCGGCAAAACGTTCGCCGCGAAAATCATGCTCTCCCAGCCGATAACTCTGGATCATCGTGCCCATGCCGCCATCCAGCAGCATGATGCGTTTCGTTAACTGCTCCCGCAGCGCTTCAATTCTGTTGCTCACTCTAGCCCCTTCAACTTCAACCCAGCGGCAAAAATGCCAGCGGACCATACTGGCACAACTTTTACGTGGGTAAAAGTCACCTGGCTTGAGACATTTTCACCCACAGCGCCGTACACCTCCGACCAGTGAGGCTAACGTTGCATTATTAATCAATAAAACGAAAATGATTTCCACATGGTGAAAATTAAGGAGTCAGAAATGGCGCTTCCCGCTGTGGCAAAACGCGGCAAGAAACCTCGCGCGGCTGCCGCTCAATCCGTCCAACCTGCCGGACAGGTTCAGTCACTCACCCGTGGGCTGAAGCTGCTGGAATTTATCGCCGACTCGCACGGTAGCGTGGCGCTGACCGAGCTGGCGCAGCAGGCTGGCCTGCCTAACTCCACCACCCACCGCCTGCTGACCACGATGCAGCAGCAGGGTTTTGTTCGCCAGGTTGGCGATTTGGGGCTGTGGACCATCGGCGCCCACGCTTTTGTCGTCGGCAGCAGCTTTTTGCAAAGCCGCAATCTGCTGGCGCTGGTGCATCCTGTGCTGCGCAAGCTGATGGAGGACTCTGGCGAAACGGTCAATCTGGCGGTGCTGGACCTCAGCGATCGCCAGGCCGTCATTATCGATCAGGTGCAGTGTACCCAACTGATGCGCATGTCCGCGCCAATCGGCGGCAAGCTGCCGATGCACGCCTCCGGCGCGGGTAAGGCATTTCTTGCCAATTTGAATGATGCGCAGGTAAGCGAGCTGCTGCATCGCCAGGGGTTGCATCATTACACCCCCCGCACCCTGATGTCGCCACACAGTCTTAAAGAGAACCTCGCGCTGGTGCGTAAAGCAGGCTTCGCTTTTGATGATGAAGAGCACGCTCTGGGTCTGCGCTGCGTGGCGGCCTGTATTTATGATGAGCATCATGAACCGTTTGCCGCCATTTCTATTTCCGGTCCAGTTTCGCGGGTGACTGACGATCGGGTGACCGAACTGGGCGCGCTGGTGATCAAAGCGGCCAAAGAAGTGACGCGTGAATATGGCGGCGCACGCTGAGGCACCCCGGAGTTTTGCATCAGGATTTCATGACTGTTGCAGGAAAATCAGATCCACTATGAAGTTTAGTAAAGCAGAACCATTGAGAAGAACGTTGTGCGCTACACTGCGCGGCGGGTGCTCAGGATCTTTTTGTCCTGGGCTGCCAGGACAGAAAGAGAAAAGCCCCACTTGACGTTAATCATAGTGAGGCCGCTCTTACATCGCACAATGTAAAGGTGGCCTTTTACCTGCTGAAAAGCAATGGAGAAAGGAGGCCAAAGAGGGCACAGAAGATGTTCACCTTCTGTTTAATTGTGGTCTGTATTACGGTTGTAACTTTACTGCGGAAAGCGCTGGCAGAAACGCTGACGGCGACGATAGGCGAAGACATCCTCAATATGACCTTCACGAACACGCTGCTGCACGCTGCGCCAGAAGCTGGCGGTAAACAGCTCAACATGCATCTCGTCGAAGAGCGCCGCGATGGCCGGATCGGCGCAAAGGTAGTGACGGAACTCTTCCGGGAAGATATCTTCCGGCGCGACGCTGTACCAGGGCTCATGGCTTAGCTCGTCTTCCGGATAACGCGGCGCAGGGATTTCGCGAAAATTCATCTCGGTCATGTAGCCAATCTCATCGTAATCATAAAACACCACTCGCCCGTGTCGGGTGACGCCAAAGTTCTTAAAGAGCATATCGCCGGGGAAAATATTGGCGGCTGCCAGCTGTTTCACCGCGTTGCCATACTCTTCAATCGCCTCTCGCCGCTGCTGAGCGTTGGCCTGTTCAAGCCACAGGTTGAGCGGCGTCATCCGGCGTTCAAGATACAGGTGGCCAATCACCAGCTTATCGCCCTGCTCTTCCAGCTTTTCCGGGATCTCCTGCCGTAGCACCTGCATCAGTTCCTCGCTAATACGCGATTTATCCAGCGCAAAGTTTTCAAATTCCTGGGTATCGGCCATGCGCCCAACGCGGTCATGCTCCTTTACCAGTTGGTAGCACTCCTTCACGCGCGCAGGGGTGACCTCTTTTTGCGGCGCAAACCGATCCTTAATCACCTTAAACACCCGGTCGTAGCCCGGCAGAGTGAAAACCAGCATCACCAGCCCCCGCACGCCGGGCGCAATGACAAACTGTTCTGATGTGGCGGCCATGTAGTGCAAATATTCACGATAGCATTCGGTTTTACCGTGCTTCTGGCAACCGATAGCCATGTATAGCTCCGCCGTGGTTTTTCCGGGCAGAATTTCGCGCAGCCACTCCACCAGCGCGGCGGGCAGCGGCGCATAAACCATAAAATAAGCGCGGGCGAAGCCAAAAACGATGCTGGCCTCCCGCTTTCTCGTCAGGCAGGTATCAACAAACAGTTCGCCCTGCTCGCTGCGATGGATCGGCAGAAGAAAAGCGTAAACGCCGGAGCTCAGATGGAGCTTGGCCACCAGCCACGCGGCCTTGTTGCGATAGAACAACTCGTTGGCAACTTCCAACGCTCCCTCCGCCAGCTCGCGGCGGTCGAAGTTCTCCTGCAAATGGGCAACCACAAAGCCGATATCCCGCTGAATATCCTGCCAGGGAAGGCGCAGCGGCAGATCGTTCAGCACTCTGCTCAGGACGTTTTGCCAGTCGCTCACCACGGGGAACGTTTTCGCCAGCGGACGCGGGATGGTGCGAAAGCGCCTTTCCGGCTGCGAGCTGAAGATAAACAGCCGTTCGGGCGTCAGCAGCTGATGACCGAACAGGCGGCAATAGACTGAATTAAAAAAACTTTCAGCAATTTCAAAGCGGGGATAATCAGGTAGCAGCGCAGTATAAATGGCTTTTACCCTTAACAGGAAGTCCCCATTTTGCACCCGATCGCCGGTGATACAGCGCAGCTGCTCAACCACCAGACCGACATGTCGATCGTACAGATGAATGCGGGCTTTCATCGCCGCCTGAACAGCAGGCCAGTCGGCCTGCTCAAAGCGTTGCTGGGCCCCGGCGGTCACCTCCAGAAAGCGACCATACTGCGCATCAAACCCCTGAAGGATTGTCTGCGCTATCAGCGTTTCCTGTTGCGCCATACCGCCCCCTGAATACCGGTCAGAACTGCTGCTCTTCCGTCGACCCCGTCAGCGCCGTCACCGAGGATACGCCCCCCTGAATGATATTGGTTACGCTGTCGAAGTAGCCGGTGCCCACCTCCTGCTGGTGTGACGAGAAGGTGTAGCCCTGGTCACGGGCAGCAAACTCAGGCTGCTGAACTTTTTCCACGTAGTGACGCATCCCTTCTCCCTGCGCATACGCCTGGGCCAGATCGAACATGTTGAACCACATGCTGTGGATCCCCGCCAGGGTGATGAACTGGAAGCGGTAACCCATCTCGCTCAGCGACTGCTGGAAGTGGGCGATAGTGCCGTCGTCGAGATTTTTTTTCCAGTTGAAGGATGGCGAGCAGTTATAGGCCAGCAGCTTGCCCGGGAAGCGGGCGTGGATCGAGTCGGCAAAGCGCTTCGCCAGCGCCAGGTCGGGCGTGGAGGTTTCACACCACAGCACATCGGCATATGGCGCATAGGCCAGCCCGCGACTGATGGCCTGCTCAATGCCGGCATGAGTTCGGAAAAAGCCCTCAGGCGTACGTTCGCCGGTAATAAACTCGCGGTCATACTCATCGCAGTCTGAGGTGATCAAATCAGCCGCATCCGCATCAGTACGGGCGATCAGCACGGTCGGCACCGCCATCACATCGGCAGCCAGCCTGGCGGCAACCAGCTTCTGAATCGCTTCCTGAGTCGGCACCAGCACCTTGCCGCCCATGTGCCCGCATTTCTTCACCGAGGCCAGCTGATCTTCAAAATGCACGCCGCCCGCTCCCGCCTGGATCATCGCCTTCATCAGCTCAAAAGCGTTGAGTACGCCGCCAAAACCCGCCTCCGCATCGGCAATAATCGGCAGGTAATAATCAACGTGGCGCGGATCGCCCGGTTCAATCTGGCTGGCCCACTGAATCTGATCCGCACGCTGGAATGTGTTGTTGATGCGCTCAACGACCGAGGGTACGGAGTTGGCCGGGTAGAGTGACTGATCGGGATACATGCTGCCAGCCAGATTGGCATCCGCCGCTACCTGCCAGCCGGAGAGGTATATGGCCTCAATCCCAGCCTTCGCCTGCTGTAAAGCCTGGCCTCCGGTCAGCGCGCCCAGGCTGTTGATGTAGCCTTTTTTCGCCCCGCCGTTCAGCAAATGCCAGAGTTTTTCCGCGCCAAGCTGCGCCAACGTACAGGCCGGATTTACCGAGCCACGTAGCTTAACCACCTCTTCTGCCGAGTAAGGACGGACGATCCCTTTCCAGCGTGCGTCGCGCCAGGTCTGCTGAATGTGTTCGATTTGTTGAGTACGAGATGTCATAGCAAAATCCCCTGTCAGTCAGTGAAGTAAGCTGTAGCCAGGCAGAGTCAGGAACTCCACCAGGTCGGGTTCGGTGGTGATGCGCTCCATCAGCGCAGCGGCTTCGCTGAATCGCCCCTGAGAATAGCGCTGGTCGCCGAGCTCCTGCTGGATCACCAGCATCTCCTCCGCCAGCATCCGGCGGAACAGGGCTTCGGTCACCTGCTCGCCGGTGTCCAGCGTTTTGCCGTGGCGTATCCACTGCCAGATAGAGGTACGGGAGATCTCAGCCGTCGCCGCATCCTCCATCAGCCCGTAGACCGGCACGCAGCCGTTTCCAGAAATCCACGCTTCGATGTACTGCACCGCCACGCGGATGTTGGCACGCATCCCGGCTTCGGTGCGCTCACCCGCACAGGGCTCCAGTAGCTGTTCTGCGGTGATGGGCAAGTCTTCCTCGCGCAGCACGTCCAGCTGATTAGGCTTATCGCCCAGCGCCTGATTAAACACGGCCATGACCGTGTCGGCGAGGCCTGGATGCGCAATCCAGGTGCCATCGTGCCCGTTTGTCGCCTCCCGCTCTTTGTCCGCCTTGACGCGGTTGAGCACCCACTGGTTGCGCTCCTGATCTTTGCTGGGAATGAACGCGGCCATGCCGCCCATCGCGAAGGCCCCACGGCGGTGACAGGTCCCGATCAGCAGCCGCGAATAGGCGTCAAGGAAGCCTTTTTCCATGGTCACCGACTGGCGATCGGGCAGCACACGATCGGGGTGATCCTTCAGGGTTTTGATATAGCTGAAGATGTAGTCCCAACGGCCGCAGTTCAGCCCGACAATGTGATCGCGCAGGCTAAAAAGGATCTCATCCATCTGGAATACAGCTGGCAGCGTTTCGATCAGCAGCGTCGCTTTGATCGTGCCGCGAGGCAGATCGAAACGATCCTCGGCATAGCTGAACACCTCGCTCCACCAGGCCGCCTCCTGCCAGCTCTGGGTTTTCGGCAGGTAAAAATAGGGGCCGCTGCCTTTGGCCAGCAGGGCGTCCACGTTGTGGAAGAAATAAAGCGCAAAATCAAACAGGCTGCCGGGAATGGCCGCGCCGCGCCAGGTGACATGCTTTTCCGGCAAATGCAGCCCGCGAACCCGACAAACCAGCACCGCAGGATCGGGCTTCAGCTGATAAATTTTTCCCGCCTCATTGCTGTAGCTGATGGTGCCGTTAACCGCATCGCGCAGGTTGATCTGACCTTCGATCACTTTGTTCCAGCTCGGAGCCAGTGAGTCCTCGAAATCTGCCATGAAGACGTTGACGTTGGCGTTCAGCGCGTTGATCACCATCTTGCGCTCAACCGGCCCGGTAATTTCAACCCGGCGATTCTGCAAGTCCGCGGGGATACCGCGAATTTTCCAGTCGCTATTTTTAATGGAATTGGTTTCCGAAATAAAACCCGGAAGCTCGCCGGCATCAAATCGCTGCTGTTGCTGCTGTCTTACCTCCAGCAGTTCATTGCGCCGTGGCGTAAAGCGCGCCACCAGTTCGCCGAGGAATTCTGTCGCCGCATCGGTCAGGATCTGTCTTTCTTCCGGACCCAGAGGGCTTTGGAACGCCAATTCCGTGCTGATTACCTGTTGTGTCATTGCTTTCACTCCCAGCCTGGTTGCGTCCTCAGGAGGACCTTTGTGACATTGGGTGCTTTTTAACCCGCAGGATCAAAATATAAACATTCAAATAATAAAATCAAAAACAATTTCCATTTTATTATTAATTTCACTTTAACATATTGATAATAAAATGATTAAAGGTAAAACATGAAGGGAAGTGAGTTTCATTATTGGATTTGAGAAACAGAAAAGTCTCTGTAAATACAGGAAGATCAATGAGATTTTGCTTCAATGAGATAAGGATTGTGACCATAAAAAAGGGCCATTCTCTTGCAGAGAACGGCCCTTTTTTTATCCCGGACAGCTTAGTCCAGGCTGGGATTCATATGGCGCAAATCGAACGGCGTGATCTGATAAACGTAATAGTTCAACCAGTTAGAAAACAGCAGGTTACCATGGCTACGCCAGCTGGCGCGCGGCGGCAGTTCCGGGTTATTCTGCGGAAAATAATTAAACGGAATAGCCGGATTCAGCCCGGCCTGATAGTCGCGATGATATTCACCGGAAAGGGTCAGAGCATCATACTCTGGATGCCCGGTCACAAAGGCCAGTCGCTTATCCTTGCTGGCAAACAGATAGGCTCCGGTTTGATCCGATTCAGCAAAAATTTCCAGATCGGTGTAATCACGCAGAAGCTGAGTAGGGAAATCCGCGTAGCGCGAGTGCGGTGCCAGGAAGGTATCGTCAAATCCCCGGGTTAACAGTGCATGAGGATGCAGGATCTGGTGATCGTACACGCCAGAAAGCTTGGTTTCACGCGTCTGCTTGGGAATGCCATACAGAATATTTAGCGCAGCCTGCACGGCCCAACAGACAAACAGCGTTGAGGTGACGTGCTCTTTTGCCCAGTGCAGCACCCGCTGGATCTGCGGCCACCAGGCAACGTCATTAAAATCTACCAGCCCTAAAGGTGCACCGGTAACGATCAGCCCATCGTAGTTATCATGCTGAATATCTTCGAAATTACAGTAAAAGTTATTCAAATGCTCCATCGGCGTGTTGCGGGTTTCGCGGCTGTCGATGCGCAGAAGCTGAATATCAATTTGCAGCGGCGAGTTGGAAAGCAGGCGCAGAAATTGGTTCTCTGTCTCAATCTTTTTTGGCATCAGATTCAGCACCAGCACCTTCAACGGACGGATTTCCTGAGTACTGGCACGCGAGGAGGTCATCACAAAGACATTCTCGTTGCGCAGAAAACTCACGGCTGGTAATTCATCGGGCACCCTGATTGGCATAACCTTGCTTCCTCAATTAACCATTTAAACGTTTAGACATCCAGACAGCCAAAGATAACGTGATGACCGGCAAATGTCGAGGTTTCATCAGGTAGTTGAAAATGTTTCATCTCTGGTCGCTGAACATCTCGATAAATGGGAGCGTCACGGCGGCGTCCGTGCTGGCATGGCGATACAGAAGCCAGGTCCGGCTTTTTACCGCTTCCCCTCCTACCGCGATTGGTGTGCGAAAGAGCGACGGAGCCAGCGGCTGATAGCTGGAGACAATGGCATAGCCCAGGCCGCGCTCCACCATCGCGAGGCAGACTTCCAGCTTATCCACGCTCATCGCCACGCGGGGAGCCAGCGAATAGTTAGCATTCCACCAGCGCTCAATAAGTTTAGTAATATGCCCGCCGTGGCTGATTTTAATCTGCGGCAAGTGTGGCAGCAGCGCCAGATCGATCGGCTGACTGCTAATCAGATAATAATCATCCTCATCAATCAGCCGCTTTCCCTCTTTCCAACCATAGTCGTCTTTCACCAGCGCAAGATGGACATCACCGCGCTGAAGCTTAAGGTACATTTCCTCGCTTAACCCGCTAACTAAGCTGACATTAATTCCCCCATGCCGCTGGCAGAATTCGGCCAGCAGGTCCGGCAGACGGTAGGCAGCAAAGTTGCTGGAAACCCCGATCCGCAATTCGCCTTGCTGTGGACCGTTCAGGCTTTGCAGGGTGGTGCGCAACAGCTGAAGTTCATCGAGAACCGTTTCTGCATGCTGCGCCAGATAGCGGCCCTGGGCGGTAAAGTTCAGACCACGCCCCCCTTCTTCAAACAGTTGGATCGCCAGCTTGCGCTCAATCTGCCGTAGTCGGTAGCTCAATGCAGGCTGGGAGGTGAACAGCTCCTCTGCAGCGCGAGTGATATTTTTGTACTGCCAGACGGTACGAATAATCAGCCAGTCTTTCTCGTTCATCTCACCCTCGTTTTACCTTGTCAGCCTTATCCATAAAATATTTTTTGGCTGACCTTTGCAAGCCATAAAAAAGCTCAATTGGGAATTGCGTATAAAAAAGCCTATACCTGTTTAAGACACTGGTTTTACGGAAATTAACTGCACCTTTTTGGGGGGCCATTATGTCTGAACGCACCATCAGCGCGCAGAAAGATAAAATTATTTATGCGACAGATCGGATCGGTCCGGCGATGCGCGATCTGGCGTTGAGCCTGCACCAGCATCCTGAACTGAGCTTCGAAGAGCACCGCTCGGCGGCGGAACTGATCGAGCCGCTGCGGGCGGCAGGTTTCGCCATAGAAACCGGCACTGGCGGCCTGGAAACAGCGTTTCGCGCCAGCTGGAGACGAGGACAGGGCGGTCCAACCATCGCATTGCTGGCGGAATATGATGCGCTGCCGGAGCTGGGACATGCCTGTGGTCATAACCTGATCGGCACCGCTTCAGTTGCGGCAGCGCTGGCGTTGAAAGCGGCAGACGTTGAGTTTACTGGCTGTATAGAGGTGATTGGTACGCCGGCCGAAGAGGATGGCGGCGGTAAAATCATCATGGTGGAGAAAGGTGTATTTGAAGGTGTCGACGCGGTGATGATGTTTCACCCGCGAGAGAAGAATATGGTGCTGCGGGGCGCCCTCGCCTGCCATGACTCCACGTTTAAATTCTATGGCAAAGCGGCACATGCGGCCTCTGCCCCACAGCAGGGAATCAGCGCGCTGGATGCGGTGCTTCATACCTTCAACGGCATCAACGCGCTTCGTCAGTTCTTTACCGATGACGTACGCGTGCATGGCGTCATAACCCACGGTGGCAGCGCCGCGAACATTGTTCCTGCCTATGCTGAAGCCAAATTTATCCTGCGCGCCGCTACGGTAGCCGGACTAAGTGAAGTCCGCCGGAAAGTTTATGCCGTCGTGCAAGGCGCAGCCGAAATGACCGGCGCAAGAGTGGAGATTGACGAAGGTTTGATTTACGCCGAGCGCAACAACAATCTGGCGCTGGCCGCCTGTTTTACCGACAACCTTACGCAGCTTGGCGTGGACAGCTACGACCCGCCAACCAGCGGCGGCGTTGGCTCCTCAGATATCGGCAACGTCAGCCAGGTTACGGCGGCCATTCATCCTTATCTGCGTATCGGCGACGTGACTCCCCATACGCCCGAGTTCGCTGCGGCGGCGGGGTCTGAAGAGGGCCTGAGCGCCATGCTGACGGCCGCAAAGGCGCTGGCAATGACCGCTTATGATTTATGCCATGACGACGCTCAGTTGGCTGCGGTGAAAAACGAATTTATTCAATGGCACTCACAAACGGTCCTGGCAGGAGAGAAACAATGATCAAAATGACCCCCGTTCTGACGCTGACGGCGCTAGCCCTCTGCTGCTCATCAGCGCTGGCTTCAGGTGAGACGCTGCGCGTTGCCGCCGACCTGACCTATCCTCCTTTCCAGTATCGCGATGTCAACGGCAAACCCACCGGCTTTGAAATCGACATAACCAATGCCGTCTGCAAAGCCGTTGCGGTTAAATGCGAGTATGTCGTCAGCAGCTTTGACGCCGAGATCCCCTCGCTGATGGCCAAAAAAGTAGATTTTATTTCTCCGCTGGGCGCCACCGAGAAGCGTAAGAAATCGATCGATTTCAGCCACTTTATTTATCACGTTCCCTCACAGCTGGTGGCCCGTAAAGACACTCACTTACAGCCCACCGCAGAATCGCTTCAGGGCAAAAATATCGCCGTGCAGCAAGGTTCGATTCAGGAAATGTACGCGAATAAGTATTGGGCCCCTAAGGGGGTGGAGATCAAAACCTATCCCGATCAGGACGTCATTTATCAGGACCTGGCCGCCGGGCGTCTTGACGGCGCGCTGAGCCCGGCAGTTGCCGTCACCTTTGGTTTCCTGCAGAAGCCAGAAGGGAAAGAGTTTGCCCTGACCGGTCCGGAAGTTCGCGATGATGTAATCTTCAGTATTGGCTCTGCCTATGGCGTGCGCAAAGGCGATGAAAAGACGCAAAAGATGCTGAATGAAGGGCTGGCGAAAATCATGGCTGACGGCACCTGGCAGAAGATTAAACAGCACTACTTCGGCGACATTGAGATGAAAGTTACCCGCACGGAGACGGCGAATGCGGCAAAATGAGGCGCAGGATGACGTCCTTGTACCGCTGATGGAGAATCTGCTGGATAGCTTTGAACCCCTTCATCGTCTGTCTGGTAGCGAAGAAGCGGAGCGCGCGGTCGATATTCTCATTGAGCAACTCCACGTCATGGGCCTTTCGCCAGTGCGCCACCGCTGCCCGCTTTGGCTGAGCGATCCTCTGATGGGATCGCTGGTTTTGCCTGATGTGCCCGCATGGCAGGGCCAGGCAAAAACGCGATCCTTTTCCGCATCTCGCCCTGAGGGCGTAGAAGGCCCATTGTTTTATGACGTTCGTTGCCTGCAAGCTATCCCCGACCTTGAGGTTTCCGCGTGGGAAACTTCGGTTCGGGGAAAAATCGTCATCGCCGATCAGGGGTTCGAGGACTATGTCCAGCGGCTCAATCGCGCTGGCGCGCTGGGGCTGGTTCATATCTGGGGCTCCGCTGAACAAGCGCTACATGAGGAAACCGTAGGCCCGATTTGGGGGACGCCAGTCCCTGACGACCAGCCGCTTTATCCCACTATCCCGGTAATCTCGGTTAACCACCAACAGGGCCAGCTATTACTGGAAATCCTTCGCCAGCATAGCGACCCCATTATGGCCGTATTGCGTACCGAGCTAAACGAGCATGTAGCCGACTGTAGCCTGCCAGTTGTTGATATTCCCGGCGAGATCGACGAATTTGTTCTGCTCTCCTGCCACTATGACTCCTGGCACGAGGGAATGACCGATAACGCAACGGGCAACGCTTTATGCCTGGCGGCTGCCGCCCATTTCCATCGCCTGCAACCCCAGTTGAAACGTGGGTTGCGTATCGCCTGGTGGCCCGGACACTCGAACGCTCGCTATGGCGGGTCGACCTGGTTCGCCGATCGCTACAGGAGGATCTTACAGCAGCAATGTGTGGCGCATATTAATGTCGATTCTCCCGGCTGCCTGGGCGCGAGCGAAGTCGTGGTCAATGCCAGCGGGGCAGAAAATCTTCTCTTTCTGAACCGGGCAATTCGCAAGATAACGGGAAAGGATGCCCGGCGGATCGCGCCGTTAGGTAAAGGCGGCGATCAGTCATTCTGGAACTGCGGCATCCCGCTACATTTTGCTTTCAGGGAAGAACCCGAAACCCGAACCAGTCAGTCACCAGGCAGCGGCGGAGGGTGGTGGTGGCACACTGAAGCCGATACCCGGGACAAAGTGGACAGCGCTTTGCTATGGCGAGATTGCCAGATCCATCTCCACTGGCTGAGCGAACTGCTGACTGAGACAGCGCTGCCTGTTGATCCCATAGCTTGCCTTATCCAGATGCAGGAAGAGCTGGACAACTTAAAGCTGTCTCTTGACCCCCGTTTCGATTTGACTTCCCTGAGAGAGACGCTGGTCGCTATAGAGCAGCAAATTAGGGCTCTGGAAGGAGTATGGACTGAAGAGAGGGAACAATCGATTAAGGTCGCAGTCGGCTTGTGGCATAGGGTTCGCTACAGCTCGACCGATGATTTCCACTACGACCGGAGTTACCATGGCGGTGCCTATCCCGGCCTACAGATTTTACGCGGGTATCAGCAGGCCACAACATCACCTCACGCCTTTCTGATGGCAACCACGCAGTTTTACCGTCAGCGCGATCGGGCAATTTTCCTGCTTCAGCAAAGTCAGGCTTTGCTGCGCTGAGCCTCCTGTGGATTCAGGAGGCTTTAAACGCAAAAAGGCCACCCTTCCGGGTGGCCTTTTTACTTGTTTGATGCCTGGCAGTTGATGAACTCACGTTCACCCTCCGGGCCGTTGCTCTGCAACGTTCAGACTGCACCTCCCGGTTTGTCTGTCCTGCTCTCTGAGAGTAGCGAACTGCCCCGGATAACCCGTTACTGCTTTCCGGGGATTCGGAATGACCTGAACGCAAAAAGGCCACCCTTCCGGGTGGCCTTTTTACTTGTTTGATGCCTGGCAGTTCCCTACTCTCGCATGGGGAGACCCCACACTACCATCGGCGCTACGGCGTTTCACTTCTGAGTTCGGCATGGGGTCAGGTGGGACCACCGCGCTAAAGCCGCCAGGCAAATTCCTGTGCATGAAACGAATCTTTCGTACTGATGCTGCGTTGCCTGCGCTTGTAAACTCAGTCACATACTGAAGTATGCTCCTTCCTTCACTGCACTTGACGCCTTGCCTCAGCACAAAATCTTTCGTTCCCGCTAATTCTTTATCCGCTAACAAGCTGAATTTTGATTTACGTCTCTCAGACGCCACCAGAACGCTTCTGGCGT
>NZ_JRUQ01000070.1 GCF_000773975.1 Erwinia typographi | reverse complement strand
CTGATAAATTGTTAAAGAGCGGTGCGGTAAGGGCCTGAGGCCTTACTGCGAGGTGGCGTATATTACGCTTTCCCCCTTCAGAGTCAACTTCTTTTTAAGAAGATTTCCCCGGCGGTTCAGCCTGCTGAACCTCTCAACCCGGCGGCCGGTAAGCCGTTGTTCCGTGTCAGTGGAGGCGCATTATAGGGAGTTCTCACGGGCTGACAAGCGTTAATTGCAGAAAAATGAATGACAGCGTCATTTTTCATCAAAGCGCCGTTTTTTACTTCATTTTGCCTGGTAATCCAGCAAATTCATGGGCAAACCGGCCGACCTGATCCCAATCGGTGTACTCCACTTCTTTACGGGTATCCGTCTCCCCGCCCGTCATCTGCATAATCAAACGAATCATGAAACGATCGAAGAAACCGTAGCGAGGATAGCGCAGCGCGCCGGCAAACACCGCACAGCAGTCAGGTTCCCAGGGAGATTGCAGCAGGAACTTGCGGGTATAGGCGTTGGTTTGTGGCGTCCGCTTTTCAGGCTTACGCGCGGTGAGATTGACGGAGAAGAACCCGCTGGCCCTCTCTTTCATCTGGGCCAGGTTCCGTGCGACAAACTTAGTGACCGCCGGATGGAAGCGCCCGTAATGAATAGAGGCGCCGATCAGCACGCGATCGTACTTAGACCAGTCGACGGAAGAGGAGTGCTGAATATTCAGTACATCACACTCCTGCCGCTCTTTTAACTGGTTAGCAATATAGGCGGCAATTTCGCGGGTCTGGCCCTCGCGACTGGAGAACAGAATCAATGCTTTCATAATCAATACTCACTTCGGTTACTCACGCCAGAAGGTCGGCGTGAACAGGACTAGCAGCGTAAAAACTTCAAGGCGACCAAAAAGCATCGTCAGGATCAAAATCCATTTCGCCGTGTCGTTCATGGTGGTGAAATTATCGGCCACAACCCCTAAACCCGGTCCCAGGTTGTTGAGCGTTGCCGCGACGGCGGCAAAGGCGGAAAAATCGTCCACGCCGGTGGCGATAATCGCCAGCATACTCAGCAGGAAAACCAGCGCATAGGCGGAGAAGAATCCCCAAACGGCTTCAAGAATGCGTTCCGGCAGCGCGCGATGTCCCAGTTTGATGGTGTAAACCGCATTCGGGTGGACCAGACGCTTCAGCTCACGGTTTCCCTGCTTAAACAGCAGCAGAATACGAATCACCTTCAGGCCGCCGCCGGTCGATCCGGCACAGCCACCGATAAAAGCAGAGCACAGCAACAGAACGGGCAGGAAAAGTGGCCAGCGCGCAATGCTGTCAGTGGTGAAGCCGGCAGTCGTTGCCATCGACACCACCTGGAAGAAAGCCTGATTCAGCGTTTGCATGCCAGTGCTATAAACATCATGGAACCACAGCACCAGGGTGCAGATAACCACCAGCGTAAGCTGAACGCCGATAAACATCCGGAATTCCGGGTCTCGCCAGTAAACGCGAAGATTGCGGCCGCTGAGGAGAGAGAAATGCAGTCCGTAGTTACAGCCGGAGATCAGCAGGAAAATAGCGATAATAGTATTGATAGTCGGGCTGTTGAAGTAGCCGATACTCGCATCATGGGTGGAAAAGCCACCGATGGCGATGGTCGAAAAGCTGTGTCCGATAGCATCGAACAGCGGCATTCCGGCCAGCCACAGCGCCAGCGCGCAGACCACCGTCAGCAGGACATAGATCAGCCACAGCGTTTTTGCCGTCTCAGCAATTCGCGGCCGCATTTTATTGTCCTTCAGTGGGCCGGGCATTTCGGCACGATAGAGCTGCATACCGCCTACGCCCAAAATCGGCAGGATCGCCACCGCCAGCACAATGATCCCCATCCCTCCCAGCCATTGCAGCATCTGCCGGTAAAACAGGATAGCTTTAGGCAGCGAGTCCAACCCCACCAGCGTGGTCGCTCCTGTGGTTGTCAGGCCTGAGAAGGACTCAAAGAACGCATCCGTCACCGAAAGATTGGGATTCTCGGCAAAAATAAAGGGCATTGCCCCCACGCTGCCCAACACCGTCCAGAACAGCACGACGATGAGAAAGCCTTCTTTAGGCTTCAGCTCTCTTTTTTGCTTACGGTTGGGCCACCACAGCAGCGAACCAATCAACAGCGCCATAAAAAAAGTCTGGGTAAATGCCCGCCCGGCACCGTCACGGTAGATCAGCGCCACCAGTCCCGGCACGATCATCGTCCCCGAGAACAAAATGACCAGCAGCCCAACGATACGGGTAATGGCACGATAATGCATGTAGCCTTTCCTTTCCTGACAATGGTGAGGTTAGTCGAGCGGAGTAAGCGTCAGCGCCCCTCTGCTAAAGTCTGCCAAATTTTTCGAGAACCCTGCCACCTGAGCAAAAGGAAGGGCCAGCGTCAGCGAGACGTATGCTAAAAATTCTGTCTGTAAAAGCAGCCCGTGAAAACGGCCAGTCATTCTTTCAATTTCAGCCAGTTGGGCATACTCACAGGAGAGAGTGAAGGTCTGCATCGGCACTTTTTGCCGCCGGGGCAGCAGCTTCAGCGCCTGCTGAACGCCGCCGCCGTAGGCCTTGACCAATCCACCGGTTCCCAACTGAATCCCCCCATAGTAGCGGACTACCACGGCGGTAATTTCCCCGATGTGATTCCCCATCAGTTGGGCCAGCATTGGCTTTCCTGCCGTACCGGAAGGCTCTCCGTCATCTGAAAAACCTAACTGCTGTGAATCATCAGGCGCACCGGCAACCCACGCCCAGCAGTGATGCCGGGCGGAAGGGTGCTCTCCCTTAATCCTCTGAACAAAAGCCCTCGCCGCCTCCACGCCTTCAGTATGGGCCAGCAGCGTGATAAAGCGGCTCTTTTTGATCTCCTCGCTAAAGCTGAACGGCTCAGCGGGGATGTCATAGGCCTCCATCAGTCCAGCTTCAGGTCGCGCGTCATATTCTCCACACCCTGCTCACGAATGATCACATTATCTTCAATGCGGATACCGCCGTAAGGCTTGAGCGCTTCAATGCGATCCCAGTTGAAGTGCTGGCTGAATTTCCCTTCGCGCCACGGCGCAAGCAGAGACTCAATAAAGTAAATGCCCGGCTCAATGGTCAGCACCATGCGCGGCTCAAGGATGCGGGTGCAGCGCAAGTAAGGATATTGTTCCGGCGCGGCCAGATGCGTCCCGCTGTCGTCCTGCATAAAGCCCGCAACATCATGAACCTGAAGTCCCAGCGGGTGCCCTACGCCATGAGGCATAAACGGTCCGGTCAGATTTTCCGCCACCAGCGCTTCTTCACTCAACCCTTTCACCAACTGATGCTTGAGCAGCAGTTTCGCGATGCGCTGGTGCATTTGCTGATGATACTCGGTGTAGCGCACGCCTGCTTTTAGGGTGCCAATCAGCGCCAGCTCTTCCTCATTCATATCCCGAATCAGCTGAGCATACTCGCTGTCGCTTTGAGCGGCATAAGTGCGCGTCAGATCGGCGGCGTAGCCGTTGTATTCCGTCCCGGCATCAATCAGGAAGCTGCGCGCATGTTCTGGCGGCAGCTGATCCAACTGGGTGTAGTGCAAAACCGCCGCATGTTCGTTGAGCGCAATAATGTTGCCGTAAGGCACATCGATATCGCGGTGCCCCGTTGCGCTGAGATAGGCGCCATTGATATCAAACTCGCTCAGGCCGGAGAGGAAAGCCTCTTTGGCCGCACGATGACCGATCACCGCCGTTTTTTGCGCCTCGCGCATACAGTACAGCTCATAATCGGTCTTAATCGAACGATGATAATGCAGAAAATCGATAGTCGCCCTGGGGTTAATCAGCTCGGCCTTGATCCCTAACTGACCAGCGCGCGCAGGCGTTGGGCCGATATAGGCGACATTTTCCCGTTGGGCTGGCAGGAGCTGAGCGATGTCATCGGCACTTTTCAGTGCGACGATCTCGATTTCATCGGTCCAGAAACTCTGCGGAAGCGGCTCAACGTTGTGCCAGTAATCCACCGGCGAGTAGAACCACAGTTTGGGCTTATTCACCCCATCAACCCACAGCCAGCAGTTAGGTACGGAGGTAACCGGCACCCAGGCCTTGAATTGCGGGTTCACTTTAAAGGGATAGGTATGATCGTCGAGGAAAACCGTTAAAAGCTCTCCAGAATGGATCAGCATTGCATCCAGCTTAGCGCGGGCTAACGCCTGCTGAGCACGCGCCTGTAATGTTTTCAGATGGCCCTGATAAAGGGTGACCAGCGATTCCATAACTCCATCTCCATCATCGTAAAATTGAGCGCATCTTATCACAGCCAACTGCGCGATGCCGTTTTGGCGCAGCTGTGATCTTGTTAGCAAATCAGCAAACTCTCGTTTGCAAATAATTAACATCCCTTCCACACTCACCATCATCTGGTATGACCAGATCCCCTTATTGCGGTTTCAGGAGATCAACATGCTCTACAAAGGCGACACGCTAACCCTGGACTGGCTGGACAATGGCATCGCCGAGCTGGCCTTTGATGCGCCCGGCTCGGTAAACAAGCTCGACACGCAGACGGTTGCCAGCCTGGGCGAAGCCATTTCGATCCTCGAGAAACAGCCCGATCTGAAGGCGCTGCTGCTCAGCTCACGCAAACCGGCGTTTATTGTCGGGGCCGATATCACCGAGTTTCTGTCTCTGTTTGCCGCACCGGCGGAAAAGCTGGAACAGTGGTTAGGATTTGCGAACGACATTTTCAGCCGACTGGAAGATTTAGCCGTTCCCACGCTGTCAGCGATTCAGGGCTTTGCGCTGGGCGGCGGCTGTGAATGCATTCTCGCCACCGATTTTCGTATTGCCACCCCGGACGCCCGCATCGGCCTGCCGGAAACCAGGCTTGGGATCATGCCTGGCTTCGGCGGCTCCGTGCGCCTGCCGCGCCTGCTGGGTGCGGATAGCGCGCTGGAAATTATAGCGGCAGGAAAAGATGTCGATGCAAAAAAAGCGCTGGCCATTGGTCTGATTGATGCCATTGTCCCGGCGGAAAAATTGCAGCAGGCCGCTCTCACCCTGTTACGCGATGCCATTGCTGGTCAGCATGACTGGCGCGCACGTCGCCAGCCGAAGCTGGAGCCGCTGAAGCTCAGTAAAATTGAAGCCACCATGAGTTTTAGCATCGCCAAAAGCATGGTGCTACAGACCGCTGGCAAGCACTATCCTGCGCCGATGACCGCGGTAAAAACGATTGAAGCTGCTGCCGGTCTGAGCCGGGACGCCGCGCTGAAGCTGGAAACTCAGGCTTTCGTTCCGCTGGCCCGCTCTGATGAAGCCCGCGCGCTGGTTGGCATTTTCCTGAACGATCAGTCGGTTAAGGCCAAAGCCAAAAAGCTGACGCGTGATATTGAAACGCCAAAACAGGCTGCCGTACTGGGAGCCGGGATTATGGGCGGCGGCATCGCCTACCAGTCAGCGTCGAAAGGCGTCCCGGCGATAGTGAAGGACATCAATCCGGCCTCGCTTGAGCTGGGAATGAAGGAGGCGGCCAAGCTGCTGAATAAACAGCTTGAGCGCGGGAAAATCGACGGAATGCAGCTGGCTGGCGTGATTAGTACCATTCACCCCACGCTGGACTACGCCGGTTTTGAACGGGTAGATATCGTGGTTGAAGCGGTAGTGGAAAATCCGAAAGTAAAAGCGGCGGTGCTGGCAGAGACCGAAGCTCATCTGCACAGCGGCGCGATACTGGCCTCAAACACCTCGACAATCCCCATCAGCCAGCTGGCAAATGCGCTGAAGCGCCCGGAAAACTTCTGTGGGATGCACTTCTTCAACCCGGTTCATCGGATGCCGCTGGTTGAAGTGATTCGCGGTGAAAAAACCTCTGACGCCACGCTGGCCACGGTAGTGGCCTGGGCCAGCAAAATGGGGAAAACGCCGATCGTGGTTAACGACTGCCCCGGCTTTTTCGTGAACCGCGTGCTGTTCCCTTATTTTTCCGGCTTCAGCCTGCTGCTGAGGGACGGCGCCGACTTCCGCCAGATTGATAAGGTGATGGAAAAACGGTTCGGCTGGCCGATGGGCCCGGCCTGGCTGCTGGATGTGGTGGGGATTGATACCGCGCACCATGCCCAGATGGTGATGGCCGACGGCTTTCCATCCCGGATGAAGAAAGATTATCGTGATGCCGTTGACGTGCTCTTCGACGCTAAACGGTTTGGGCAGAAAAACCAGCTTGGCTTCTATCGCTGGGAGAAGGACAGCAAAGGCAAGCAGAAAAAAGTGGCCGATGCGGCTGTTGATGAGCTGCTGCAAAGTGTCTGCCAGCCGAAGCGCGTGTTTAGCGATGATGAGATCGTTTCCCGCATGATGATCCCGATGATTAACGAGGTGGTTCGCTGCCTTGAGGAGGGGATTATTGCTTCTCCGGCCGAGGCGGATATGGCGCTGGTTTACGGCCTTGGTTTCCCTCCTTTCCACGGCGGCGCGTTCCGCTATCTCGACACGCTTGGCAACGCCCGCTTCGTCAGCCAGGCTGAACCGTTTAGCGGCTTATGTTCACTCTATCAGCCTCCCGCAGGCCTGATTGAGAAAGCGCAGAAAAACGATTTCTGGTATCCAGCGGCGGCAGCCATTAGCGATGCCGCTTTGAAAACGGCGTGAGGATAGAAAAATGGAAAAAGTCGTAATTGTTGATGCAGTCCGCACGCCGATGGGCCGCTCGAAAGGCGGTGCTTATCGCCACGTTCGCGCCGAAGATTTGTCGGCACATCTGATGCGCAGCCTGCTAAGCCGTAACCCTTCGCTGGAGGCGGCCTCACTGGACGATATTTACTGGGGCTGCGTGCAGCAAACCCTTGAACAGGGTTTTAACATTGCCCGCAATGCCGCGCTGCTGGCTGAAATTCCTCACCGGGTTCCGGCCACCACCGTAAACCGGCTTTGTGGATCATCAATGCAGGCGCTGCATGATGCCAGCCGCGCCATCATGGTTGGCGATGCCCACGCCTGCCTGATTGGCGGCGTGGAGCATATGGGGCATGTGCCGATGAGCCACGGCGTGGACTTTCATCCAGGCCTGAGCAAAACCGTCGCCAAAGCGGCAGGGATGATGGGCCTGACGGCAGAGATGCTGGCGCGGATGCACCAAATCAGCCGCGAGCGGCAGGATGAGTTTGCCGCCCGTTCTCATCAGCGCGCATGGGCCGCGACGCAGGCGGGTCATTTTGCCAGTGAAATCATTCCCACCAGCGGACATGATGCCGATGGCATTTTAAAGCGCTACGATTTCGATGAGGTCATCCGCCCAGAGACCACGGCGACCGGACTGGCAGCCTTGCGACCAGCCTTCGATCCGGTGAACGGCACGGTAACGGCAGGCAGCTCTTCGGCTCTCTCCGACGGTGCAGCGGCAATGCTGCTGATGAGTGAATCCCGTGCGGCTGAACTTGGGCTGAAACCTCGTGCTTACGTCCGTTCAATGGCGGTGGTGGGCTGCGATCCTTCGATTATGGGTTACGGTCCGGTACCGGCTTCGCAGCTGGCGTTAAAGCGAGCGGGCCTGACCGTCACGGATATCGGCGTATTTGAGCTGAATGAAGCTTTTGCCGCGCAGACGCTGCCCTGCATTAAGGACCTGGGCCTGATGGACGTAATGGATGAGAAGGTAAACCTGAACGGCGGCGCTATCGCCTTAGGGCATCCGTTAGGCTGTTCAGGCGCCAGGATCAGCACCACTTTACTGAATTTGATGGAAAGACGAGACGTTCAGTTTGGCCTGGCGACCATGTGCATTGGCCTGGGCCAGGGGATTGCGACCGTCTTCGAACGAGCCTGATACGTTGATCTGGAAGTTTTACTGCTGTTGTTCCCGCCTGTCAGGGGCGGGCTTTTTCGTTTCAGGGGCAGACCGCCCTGCCCCCGAAATCCTCAGATGAAGGCAAACGCATCGCCAAACATCTGCTCTTCTTTCGCTCCACGCTCGGCACAGAACCGCTCACGAGCAATTTTAGCCATCTCAAAACGACCGGCGATATAGATATCATGGTCGGCAAGCGAGCCGTAGTCATTCATTACGGCGGTTAACACCGTGCCGTTACGTCCTGTCCATCCTGCTTCCGGCTGTTCGACCACCGGGATGATTTTGAGGTGGGGATGCTTCACGGCCAGCGCCTCCAGCTCTTCCAGATCGTAGAGATGCTTCAGCTCTCGTCCGCCCCAGTACAGGGCGATGTCGCGATCCGGCTGCTGCGAAAGTGCGGTCAGCAGGATTGATCGGGCATACGAGAAGCCCGTGCCGCCAGCAATCAGCACCAGCGGGCGATCGCTCTCTTCGCGCAGCCAGGCATCACCATGGGGGATATCTACGGTGATTTTACGCTGCTGCTGAATGCGTTCCATTACCGCCATCGCGTACAGGTTCAAATCAGAGGCGCCGATATGCAGCTCGATGATGTCTCTCTCCATCGGCGTGGAGGCAAGCGAGAACGGGCGTTTATCGCGCTCGTCCATCACCACCATCAAATACTGACCAGCGCGGAAGCTGAAATCGGCTTCCGGTACCATCCGCACCCGATACACCGTATCGGTAATCGCCTCTACTGAGGTCACTTTACAGCTTAACGTTGTCATGCGTTCCCTCTGTCGGGTCGAACATTTATTTACCGGGCGCACTGTTGCGCGTCGGTGTTCCACTGAAGATGTCTAACTCATCCCATATTGCATCAATACGAGCCGTTACCGCTGGATCTTTGCGGATTGGACGTCCCCACTCTCGCGTTGTCTCGCCGGGCCATTTGTTGGTGGCATCCAGACCCATTTTTGAGCCTAAGCCGGACACCGGCGACGCAAAGTCCAGATAATCAATCGGCGTGTTCTCGACTAACACCGTATCTCGCGCCGGGTCCATCCGCGTGGTAATCGCCCAGATGACATCGTTCCAGTCTCTGGCGTTCACGTCGTCATCGCAGACGATAACAAACTTCGTATACATAAACTGGCGCAGGAACGACCAGACGCCCATCATTACGCGCTTGGCGTGCCCCGCATACTGCTTTTTCATCGTCACAACCGCCAGGCGATAGGAACATCCCTCGGGCGGCAGATAGAAATCGACAATTTCCGGGAACTGCTTCTGCAAAATAGGCACGAAGACTTCGTTTAGCGCCACGCCTAAAACGGCGGGTTCGTCCGGTGGACGGCCAGTATAGGTCGAGTGATAGATCGCGTCACGTCGCTGCGTAATATGCGTTACGGTGAAGACCGGGAAGCTGTCCACTTCATTATAGTAACCGGTATGATCGCCGTAAGGTCCTTCCGGTGCCATTTCACCAGCCTCGATGTACCCTTCGAGAACGATCTCAGCGCTCGCGGGAACTTCCAGCTCGTTTGAGATGCATTTCACCACTTCTGTTTTGGTCCCGCGCAGCAGGCCAGCGAAAGCGTATTCAGAAAGAGAGTCAGGTACGGGGGTGACCGCGCCAAGAATGGTGGCCGGATCGGCCCCCAGAGCCACAGAAACCGGGAATCTTTCGCCGGGATGCTGCTGGCTCCACTCCTGGAAATCCAGCGCGCCGCCGCGATGGGAAAGCCAGCGCATAATCAACTTGTTTTTGCCGATCACCTGCTGGCGATAAATGCCCAGATTCTGCCGCTCTTTATGCGGGCCTCTGGTGACGGTGAGCCCCCAGGTAATTAAGGGAGCCGCGTCTTCAGGCCAGCACTTCATCACCGGAATTTTGTACAGATCGACGTTGTCGCCCTGCCAAATTTCCTGCTGACAGGGGGCATCCCGCAGGCGTTTGGTCGGCATGTTCAGCACTTGCTTCCACTGCGGCATTTTATCGAAGAAGTCGCGGAAACCGCGCGGAGGCTCAGGCTCTTTCAGGAATGCCAGCAGGCGGCCTACATCGCGCAGCGCCGAGACATCTTTCTGTCCCATGCCCATTGCCACTCTGTCCGGCGTGCCGAACAGGTTGCAAAGCACTGGCATGTTGTACCCTTTCGGATTTTCGAACAGCAGAGCGGGGCCGCCGGCTCGCAGAGTGCGGTCGGCAATTTCAGTCATCTCAAGATCGGGATCGATCTCTTGCTGAATGCGTTTTAATTCCCCGCGCTGTTCCAGCAGCGCCAGGAAGTCGCGTAAGTCGTGGTATTTCATGACTTCTCATTAATAAGGTCAGTGAATCGGCCATTATAGGGAGGAACGTTACACTCTGCTTAGTTTTTCGTAGCTACGGCACTGTGTAACACATTTTCTCTTCAAGGCCGCATCTATACTGGTTCCCGCTATAACTCTGGCGACGAGTTTGGTATTCTTAGCGGCCCTGTAATCAAAAAGTGACGTTATGGAATCCTGGTATTTACTTTATTGCAAACGTGGCCAACTGCTTCGCGCGAAAGAACATCTTGAGCGCCAGGCGGTGCATTGTCTCAGCCCAATGATTGCACTAGAGAAATTGGTTCGGGGAAAACGCACCCAGGTGGACGAACCGCTCTTCCCTAATTATCTTTTTGTCGAATTCGATCCGGAAGCGATTCACACCACCACCATCAGCGCTACGCGCGGCGTCAGCCATTTTGTCCGCTTTGGCAACCTGCCAGCCAGCGTTCCCTATGACGTCATCGCTGCCCTGCAAACAGACACGCCGATTCAAATGGTCGATCCCGAGCTGCCGCAGCCGGGTGACCGGGTGTTAATCACCTGCGGCGCCTTTGAAGGGCTGAAAGCCATTTTCACCGAGCCCGACGGGGAAGCCCGCTCAATGCTGCTGCTTAACCTGCTCAACAAACAGATTATGCGCAGCCTCGACAATAAGCAGTTCCACAAGCTTTAACCCCTGCCGGGATCACTCCGGCAAGCGAAACAGCTGGCGAGCGTTGCGGTCGCACTGACGAGCCAGCAGCTCTGGCTCCTCCCCCCGTAGCTCAGCCACTACCTGCGCAATATGCGGCAAAAAGCAGGGTTCGTTACGCCTTGAAGGCGGCCTTGGGCGCATATCGCGCGGCAGCAGGTAGGGGGCATCCGTCTCCAGCAGCAGGCGGTCGGCCGGGATCAGCGGCATCAGCGCGCGCAGCTCAACGCCACGACGCTCATCGCACACCCAGCCGGTAATACCAATGTAAAGTCCCGCCGCAAGACAGGATTCCAGCTCTTCACGCGTGCCGGTGAAACAGTGAACGACCGCACCGGGTAATTCGGGCAGCCACGGAGAGAGAACGGAGAGAAAGCGCTGATGAGCATCACGGCAGTGCAGAAATACCGGCATCCCCAGCTCGGCGGCCAGCGCAAGCTGCGCATTGAAAGCATACTCCTGCTGTTCCGGGGAAGAGATATTGCGGTTAAAGTCCAGACCGCATTCGCCTATAGCCACAACCTCATTGCTCTCTGCCAGGCGTTTCAGGGTTGCTGCGGTTTCGCCAGACCATTCGCTGGCATGATGGGGATGCACACCGGCAGTAGACCAGCAGTAGCCCGGACGGCGCGTCGCCAGACTCTGGGCCTGCTGACTCTCCAGCGCATTGGTGCCGGTAATCAGCAGGCCGGTGATGCCAGCATCTCTCGCACGTTTAACGACCTGGTCGCGATCTTTCGCGAACTGCGTGCTGGTCAGGTTGACGCCAATATCAAACATAGGATTTTCCAAACGGTAACCGCCCTTTCGGGCGGTTAATTGACTTCATCTGAACGATCGCTGGACCTGAATAATATTACTCTGCCCCGTCTTCCTCCGGGTCCATGTCCCGTCGACGCTTGCCGACATAAAAACGGGCGAAGAACACCCCGACTTCAAACAGGCAGTACATCGGGATAGCCAGGAGGGTCTGAGAGAAGACGTCTGGCGGGGTTAACAACATCCCTACCACGAAGGCCCCTACCAAAACGTACGGACGCTTTTTCTTCAGATCTTCCGGGCTTGTTACGCCGGTCCAGCAGAGCAGGACAATAGCAATCGGCACTTCAAAAGAGACGCCAAAAGCCATAAACAGGGCCATGACAAAATCGAGATAGTTGTTAATGTCAGTGGCGATCAGAACACCCTGCGGCGCCGTCTTGGCAAAGAAGCCGAAGGCCAGCGGAAAGACTACAAAGTAGGCGAAAGCCATCCCGACATAAAATAGGAATGAACTGGAAAACAGCAGAGGCATCACCAGCTTGCGCTCATGACGATAGAGCGCTGGCGCGACGAAGGCCCAGATTTGATAAAGGATCACCGGCACAGCAAGGAATACCGAGACGATCATCGTCAGCTTTACCGGGGTAAAAAACGGCGAAGCAACGTCGGTGGCAATCATACTCGCCCCCGCCGGCATCTGTTTGATCAGCGGGGCCGAAACTAACTGGTAAATGTCGTTGGAGAACCAGGCCAGGCAGAGAAAAATGCCGACGACGGCGATAATACAGTTCAGTAAGCGCTTACGGAGTTCAATCAAATGACTGATAAGCGGTTGGGTATCTTCAACAGCCATGTTTATCGCTCATCGCTCGGTGAGGTGGTGGAAACGGGAGCCCGACTGGAGAGAACGGCAGGTTCGTCGCTCTGGTGAACAGCCGGTTTCGTTTCAGGATTCGCTGTCGGCGTCTGAACGGGGGCAGTCGTCGCTTCAGAGACATAGACCCTGGGCTGAGGCGCGTCTGTCGCTTCAGCCGTGGCATTAGCTGCCGGAGCGTCTGGCTGAGCTGAGGATGCCGGAGCCTGCGCTGGCGAGGTTGCCTGATGATCGGCTTCCGCTGGCGTCACGCCTTCGTGAGAATCAGCAGGGTTCTTCACCACGGGGTTATGAATGGTGTGAGCCTCGTCGTCAGCTTTTTCGTTGTCGCCCAGATAGGAGCGCTTCATCGACTCCGCCGACTGTTTCAGCTCCTCCATTGACGCCTTCAGTTCAGGAGAAAGGCTATTCTTACTGGCCTCTTCAACCTTTTTCAGGCTGTCCTGGAGTTCCTGCAGCTTAAGTTCCTGGGCCAGTTCATTCTGCACGCTGGTCGCCAGCGAACGCAGGGCACGAATCCAGCCAACGACGGTTCTGACCGCCACAGGTAAACGCTGTGGGCCCAGCACAACCAGCCCGATAACGAACACCAAAATCAGTTCACTAAAGCCTATGTCGAACACGGTTTATACCTTGTCGTTCTTGACGTCTTCTTTCTTAGCT
Source organism: Erwinia typographi (assembly GCF_000773975.1). GTDB lineage: Bacteria > Pseudomonadota > Gammaproteobacteria > Enterobacterales > Enterobacteriaceae > Erwinia > Erwinia typographi. Next base: position 12,084 of record NZ_JRUQ01000070.1, on the reverse strand, counting down.
TCCGTATGCTCTTCTTTCTCCGCCAGTTTGGCATTGAAGTCAGCATCATTGGCGTCATCTTTATCTTTCTCATCACCCATCGCTTTTTTAAAGCCCTTGATAGATGACCCCAGATCGGACCCCAGATTACGCAGTTTGTTTGTACCAAAAAGAAGAACAACAATGACGGCAATAATGATTAATTGCCAAATACTGATACCGCCCATGATTTTGCCTCTGATAATAAGTTGTGATGACAGTCTCGCAGTATATAACAGCTTGTACTGAGCTGACGATGAGCAAACCCACGTCAGCGCAGGATATCGCCCTATTTACTTTTCATGACAATCAGCCGGTTTTCTGCCAGCCAACCAGCCAGCTAACCACTCCAGCGGCAATCATCCCGGCAGAAATCAGCACCCAATCCGGCCTGGTCAGCAGGATAGCGGTGCCACTTAGCAGCAGCGTAGCCCCTACGCCAAACAGATAGCGCGACTTGTTCTGGCGAACGCGCTCCCCCTTCAGGTCGTTGGTTAGCTTATCGACGCTGTGCTGCAGATGTTTGTGCTGTCGGAGGCTGTCATAGAACAACTCTGGCAGCTCTGGCAATTTCTCCGCCCAGAACGGCGCTTTCTCTTTTAAAGCCCGGACGATAGCCGGAATGCCGATTTGATCTTTAATCCAGTCTTCAAGGAATGGCTTGGCGGTTTTCCACAGATCCAACTGCGGATAGAGCTGCCGCCCAACCCCTTCAACATACAGCAATGTTTTCTGCAGGAGAACCAGCTGTGGCTGAACCTCCATATTGAAACGTCTTGCGGTGTTAAACAAGTTCAGCAATACATGGCCAAATGAGATCTCAGCCAGCGGCTTTTCAAAAATCGGTTCGCAGACGGTACGAATAGCAAACTCGAAATCTTCAACATTGGTATCCGGCGGCACCCAGCCTGAATCGACGTGCAGCTCGGCAACCTTGCGGTAATCACGGTTGAAAAAGGCGATGAAATTTTCCGCCAGATAGCGCTTGTCTTCTTTGTTGAGCGAGCCGACGATCCCGCAGTCGATGCCAATATACTGCGGATCTTCAGGGTGCTCGTAGCTGACAAAAATGTTGCCCGGATGCATATCCGCATGGAAAAAGCTGTCGCGGAAGACCTGGGTGAAGAAGACCTGCACACCACGCTCGGCCAACAGCTTCATATTGACGCCGTGCTGCTCAAGCGTCACCACCTCTGAAATTGGAATGCCGTAAATCCGCTCCATCACCAGCATGGTTTCACTGCCGTAGTCGGAGAAAATTTCCGGTATATAGAGCATTTTGCTGCTGTCGAAATTACGCCGAAGCTGAATGGCATTCGCCGCTTCACGCAGTAGGTTCAGCTCATCGATCAGCGTTTTTTCATAGTCCGCAACCACTTCCTGCGGCCGCAGGCGGCGGCCATCGGGCAGCAGCCGGGGGACCCAGCGAGCCATACGCTTGATCAGCTTCATATCCGCTTTAATGACCGGCAGAATGTCAGGGCGGATCACTTTGATCACCACTTTCTGCCCATTCTCCTTCAGCGTTGCGGTATGCACCTGGGCGATAGAAGCCGAGGCCAGAGGTTTGATATCGAAATCATCAAACAGGGTTTCCACCGGACAGCCCAGTGAGAGCTCAATCTGTTTTTTTGCCAGCACGCCATCAAACGGCGCGACGCGGTCCTGCAGCATCGCCAGCTGATCGGCTATCTGCGGCGGGAAGAGATCCCGACGCGTAGACATCATCTGACCAAATTTGATCCACACCGGCCCCAGTTGCTCCATCGCCAGACGAATACGCTCTCCCAACGGCTGCTCCCTGTGCTTATTAGGCATCCAGAACAGGCAGTTGCGCCACAGTCGAAACAGCAGGGTCAGGCGGGTTTTTGGCACCAGCTCGTCCAGGCCATAGTTGAGGAAAACCCGGATAATCAAATAGAGGCGGCGCAGTTCTCCGAAGGTCATTTGGCCTCCAGCGCGTTCAGGCGATTTTCCAGAGCGGAAAGGTCCCGCGTGAGCGCCTCTACCTCTTCAGCAAGCCAGGCCGCTTCCAGGCCGCCGGGAGCCAGCCGCCACTCTTCGGTCAGCGCCTGTCCCAGATAATCCTGCTTCCGCTGCACGTCGCCGCGCAGAAGCTGGAAGCCACGGCGGGCAAACTGACCTATGCCCTGCGCTACTACGTCCCCAGTCCAGGGGGCGAGGTATTCGGCCGGGTCAAGCTCGGCAAGATCGATAAGCGCGGAGAAGTGCTGTACCACCTGCACATCGCCCTCAACTTCCAGCTCACCGCTGCGGATCAGGCTGGTCAACTGTTGACGGTCGCGCAGTTTACGTAGCGTAGCCAGCTGTGTTCTGATCGTACAGTCTGGCGTGTCGTTCCATTCCCCCAGCACGTCTACCTGTTTTTCGCTGAAGACGAAGGTCAGCGGCTGCCGCAGCTCGGCCAGCACGATGGCCAGACTTTTACCGTTGAGCCGCTGACGAGCTGCCTTGAGGCCACGATCGCGATAGAGGATCTGATTTAGCGCCGTTTCCAGCCCCGCGGTTAACAGCGGCGTCAAAGTCATTCGCTTTCCTGTTTAAAACTTGAACCCACGGTGCAGCGCAACAATGCCACCGGTAAGATTGTGATAGGTCGTATTTTCAAAACCGACGTCTTCCATCATCTGTTTCAGCGTGTCCTGATCGGGGTGCATACGGATGGACTCAGCGAGGTAGCGATAGCTTTCCGAATCCTTCGCCACCAGCTCGCCGATGCGCGGCAGGATATGGAAAGAATAGGCGTCGTAGGCCTTGCTCAGCGGTGCCAGCACCGGCTTGGAGAACTCCAGCACCAGCAGGCGACCGCCCGGCTTCAGCACGCGGAACATTGAGGCCAGCGCCTTCTCTTTTTCCGTAACGTTACGCAGGCCAAAAGCGATGGTAATACAGTCGAAATGGTTGTCCGGGAAAGGCAGGGCTTCAGCATTGGCCTGCACGTATTTCACGTTGCCAATAATACCGCTGTTGCGCAGTTTCTCACGGCCGACCTTCAGCATTGAACTGTTGATATCGGCCAGCACCACCTCGCCGGTCTCGCCCACCAGACGGGAGAATTTGGCGGTCAGATCGCCAGTACCGCCGGCTAAATCCAGTACGCGCTGCCCGCGACGCACCCCACTGCAATCGATAGTAAAACGTTTCCAGATGCGGTGGATGCCGAACGACATTAAATCGTTCATCAGGTCATATTTGGCCGCAACGGAATGGAAAACATCAGCCACCATTTCAGCCTTGTCGCTTTTCGCTACGGTACGAAAGCCGAAATGGGTGGTGTCCTTTGATTCATCTGCCATTTGTTTTGCCTGCTCTGCAATCAATTATCCGTCAAGTGTATCAGAGTCGCGCTGGTCAGGCACGCAGCCTGGCGGCTTATTCGTTGACTCGTTCCCCTCCGCGATCGAGGGCGGAGCGATCCTCATGATCTTCTTCATCGTCGGGATTTTCTGTGAATTCCGGCAGTGCCTGCTCCACGAGTCGGGGGTTAATCGGCCGCTTCACCTCCACCCCTAGATGACGGAAGCTTTCCGTCTGGGCGATCAGGTTCCCCCGCCCTTCCGACAGCTTCTTCATCGCCTGGCGGTAGCTGTCCTGCGCCTTGTCCAGGCCCTGCCCCACCGCGGACATATCATCCACGAACAGGCGCATCTTGTCGTAAAGTTTCGCTGCCCGGTCAGCGATGCGCTGCGCATGGCGGCTCTGGTGCTCATAGCGCCAGAGATTATTGATAGTCCGCAGCGCCACCAGCAGCGTCGTAGGGCTGACAAGCATAATATTGAGGTTCAGGGCTTCGTTAATCAGCTCCGGCTGGCGGTCAATCGCCAGCAAAAAAGCAGGCTCAATGGGGATAAACATCAACACATAATCAAGGGAGCGTAAACCGGGTAATTGTTGATAATCTTTTCGGCTCAGCAGGCGCAGGTGCCCCCGGATAGCCGCAATATGTTCATTGATGGCGGCCTCGCGTTGCGCTTCGTCGTCACCGTTAAAGTAGCGTTCATAAGCAACCAGCGCCATCTTGGCATCGATAACCACATCCTTGCCCTGAGGCAGACGGACAATCACATCGGGCTGCATCCTGCCGCTGTTCTCCAGCTGTACGGTAACCTGCGTTTCGTACTCATGTCCTTCACGCAGGCCTGAAGCCTCCAGCACCCGGCTCAGCACCACTTCGCCCCAGTTTCCCTGGGTTTTATTGTCCCCTTTCAGCGCTTTGGTCAGGTTAATGGCCTCCTGGGCCATTTGCGCATTGAGCTGCTGTAGGTTACGAATTTCATGGGAAAGGGTATGGCGCTCCCTGGCTTCCTGGCCAAACCCTTCCTGTACCTGACGCCGGAACCCTTCCAGCTGCTCGCGCAGCGGAGAAATCAGACTGTTGAGGCTTTGTTTGTTCTGTTCATCGACGCGGCGGCCGCTGTTTTCGAAAATCCGGTTTGCCAGGTTTTCGAACTGCGCGTTGAGCCTCTGCTCACTGTTGACCAACAGGCGCTGCTTCTCTTCGGCCGCCATGCGCGTTTCTTCCAGGCGGATGGCGACCTCGCGCAGCTCAACTTCCTGCGCGCTGTTAATTTCCAGCTGGTTGCGCAGCTCCCGCGTAAGCTGCTCGGTTTCAGTACGCCAGTGATCGAGATGCTGCAACTTTTCATGGGCGGCAGAAAGCGTGCCGTGCAGCTGACGCAGCTCAAGCTCGTTCTGCCTTTGCGCCTGCTGATGGTTTTCTACCTGTAGCAACAGCCTTTCGCGCTCCTCGCGCAGCTGTTCGGCCGACTGCAAGAGCAACTGCCGTTCGGTATCCTGCCTGGCCGAAAGGTGCTGCGCGCGAAACCAGGCAATTGTCCACCCGATCAGCAACCCGGCCAGGCCAAAACACACGCCGTAAGTGATTGTTGCATCCACTCTGTTTCTCCTGCTCCCATTCATACAGGAGAAAAGGTAGAGGTGTACTGTATGAATGTCCAGATAAAAAGCGCGTCGGTTAGCCGCTTGCAGAGGATTTCAGCTGAATTCTGGAGACGCGCCGTAACCGCCCACTGGCATGGTCACCGCGAGGCATAGCAGAATACGCCCCACGATTAAAAGAACTCCGCACCGTCCAGCATCCAGAGAAGGATTTCACAAAGCAACCGGTTAGTGGGTAAGTGGCAACATACACAATCAGGTCAATAAGCTGGTGCAACCTGTAACAAAACAGCTTAACTAAATGGCTCTTATATCTGACAGGTCTCGAAAGTGGTCATCAAACTCTTTGCAAAAATGTCAGTGCTCAACGTGAGTTTTCGTTCGACTGAGCATCAGCCTCCTGTAACGGAAACGGAAGCCTATCTTTCTGCGACTTTCCCCTCATAGAAGTGATCAGACATTGACAGAATACGAGGATTATGCGTGGTAATAATTATGGTAGGACAGTGTTTACGTATGTGCCTAATAATCTTCATTGCTAATTCCTCGCCGATGGAGGCAGTGGGTTCATCCAAAACAATAACTTTTGTTTTCCTTGCCAGCGCGCGCGCAATGCATATTCTTTGTATCTCACCACCACTTAGCCCTCCTCCTTGTTGAGTAACATCGCGTTCAAGGAAGCTATTCAATGTTTCATCTGTGCAGTCTGTTATTAACTCCAGAGACATGAGAATATCAATAATTTCTATTTTTGAAGGCATGTCATCTGTACCATAAAGGATATTCTCACGAATGGTTCCCTGTACCAGGACCGTTTTTTGAGGAACAACAGCCACATATTCCAAAAGAGATGAACTCATGTCCGGTTCGATTCGAACCCCCTTGAAATAAACCTCCCCTTCTGAAGGAGATTCGAGGCCGAGTAGATAGCCAAGCATGGTCGATTTACCGAAACCAGAAGGCGCAGAAAGTGCAAACATGTCACCTTCTTTAACTTTAAAATTGACATTATTGAACAGGGTTCTGCCATCAACAAAAGCGCTTAAATTTCGGGCATCAAAAATATAATCATACTCACTGTTAAATTGATTCAAATTGACATCGCTACCCTCCGGAAATTCTCTGGTATACTCCAGTATTTTTTTCAGGTAAACGATTTGTCGCTGTATATCAATACATGCACCGGCAACAGTTCGTAACTGGAAGGTCAACATGCTGATATAACCTACAATCATGATAAAATCGCCAGTTCCAATATGAGAAGAGTCCTTATAAAAAACCAGAACAAGTACAGAGCCTGCCAGCAATGCCCCCACTATAGCTGCCTGGAGAGATAACAAAAGACCCATTTTCTTATTTGTTATCCTGATAATTTTCACATAATGGTCGAGCGTCTTTGTGCGGGTGGCAATCTCTCTTTTATAAGCATTATTAACACGAATATCCAAAGTCATTGAGAGTCGTTCAACGTTATAAGCATAAACGAGGTTCTGGGCATTCATTATATCTGCGTGAATATGCTGACTACGTAATGCAATGCTTAAAGCCAGGAAAACCATACCTGTAACAGATAATAAAAAAATAACGAATATATAAAGCCAAGTGACTGATAAAGAAAGAAAATGCTTACGAATATTTCGATGAATACAGGTATAAGGGTCCAGAAAACTGAAATTGTTAGTGCGCTGAAAGATTTTGAACCACGATCAATGTTTGCTGTCATGACCGCAGAATTAAATTCCCTTTGTTTTCGGAAACTAGCAGATAACAAAACTTCCATTGTTTTGCTAACGAGAGAAGCATCAGAGCGAGCAAGGATTCCTGCGGAAAATATTCCTTTTACATTTTTCAATACTTCTGTAACTGTCCAGCAGATCGCATAAGTCATCGTGATCAAGAAAAAAGCAGGAATAACGCTATCTGATAAGGTATAGGCTTCAGCTGTTTTTTTTAAAAGGTACGGGAGAAACGCACTCAATACAGAAGTCAATATAAACAGTAGCGAAACACCTATGAATGACATAGTAAATGAAGGGAATGCCTCCAATATCAATACGTAAGCTGATGAGTAGGCATTTATTCCTGATTTAAGTTTAGTAAAAAAATTATTTATTTTCATCATATCACACTAATAATAGGTGTTAATCTTTTTTTAAGATTATCACTATCTGCAATTACAATATTATCTATTTCCAGCCACGCATGAGAAATAAAGTCATACCGCTGAAAGCCGATAAATAATGCAGGTCGAATATTTCTGGCTACCAGCATATCAAATAATGAGAGCGAAAACTCACGTAAGCCGAGAATGGTCGCCTGAAAAATCGATTAATGTACAGTGATGTCCGTTAAATGCCGTTTACCGATCCCCCCCCCGATTTGGTGCATTTCCACCGCCTATAATGCATTGATTTATATGACGAATACCCCTTAAGCGTGAAACCGTTCTGTTGAGCGTCTACCACCTAAAACTTGTCAAAATAGCGCTTTGCTAATGAAAATAAGGTCAGACTGAAAATCAGTTTTTACAACAAATTGGCAACATATAAACGGCCGTTTTTGCCCGGGAAAAGGTGATCTTTTAGCGAGGAGAAGGCGGTTTCGAAGTCAATGCCCTTTTCCCGTGACACATTTCCGTCTTTCGAAGTTAACTGTATGTCCGGTAAAGATGTTGCTGGTTGTTCGACGTTAAGGTGATAAAAAATAGCCTGACGGAGCCGGATGACCGGAAAAGTGCCAGCATAATATCCGCCGGGCGCGCGGTTGAGAGGAATGTCAGAGGAAAAGTGCGTTTACTTCAGCGGCTCCAGGCGTTCTGGGGGCTGCCGGTACCACTCTGCGCGCGCAGCTGTCGCATCGTCTGTTCATAGCCACCCAGCGTTTTATCTGCTTCAACGGTTCTTCAGGGAATGGTGCTTATCGATGCTGATACCCAGGCGGGTCATCTTCAGCTGGTAACGTTCATATTTCTCGCGCATAGATTCGGCAACGCCCGAGGCAAACCACTACCCGGAGGGGAGAGGATCGGTATGCAAGAGAAGGGAAACAGAGGGGAATCGTCCCCTCTGCCTGAGAAGGATCAGACCAAACGGCGAGCCGCTTCAACCACAATGCGCACCGCATCGCTTTCGGTTTTTTTCATGGTTTCCGCATCAGGAATTTCCTGCTGCGTGCGGTTGACGATCACGCCCGCCACCATGCCCGCACGCAGCCCCTGGCTTGCGCACATCGTTAATAAGGTCGCGGACTCCATTTCATAGTTCAGCACGCCCATCTGCTGCCACTCCTTCATCGAGTTCTGGAAACGACTGACGACGCGGCCCGAATAGGTGTCGTAGCGCTCCTGCCCCGGATAAAAGGTATCGGAAGAGGCCGTCACGCCGATATGGGTGGTGGCACCCGCCGATTTAGCGGCTTCTACCAGCGCGGTAGTACAGGTGAAGTCAGCAACGGCTGGGAACTCCAGCGGCGCAAAATGCAGGCTCGCGCCGTCCAGCCGTACCGAGCCTGTGGTCACCAGCACATCGCCCACGTTGATATCGGGCTGAATAGCGCCCGTGGTGCCTACGCGCAGGAACGTCCGTACGCCCAGCTGCGCCAGTTCTTCCACCGCAATGGAAGTGGAGGGGCCGCCGATACCGGTAGAGCAGACGATAATCGATTTGCCGTCCAGCTCGGCGCGCCAGCTGGTGAACTCACGGTGCGAAGCCAGGTGAACGGGATTTTCCATCAGCGCCGCAATTTTCTTCACCCGCTCAGGATCGCCCGGGACGATAGCCAGGGTAGCGCCCTGCAAATCCGCTTTTGTTAAACCCAAATGAAAAACGTCTGAGTGTGCCATGTCTAACTCCTGTAACGGAAAAGGGGGTATAACGATCAGGCGCTCACAATAATGCAAAGCATCCGTAATTTATGTGAATCACATCACTCATAGAAATGAAAGTTGCAATTAATCAACCACAAAAAGTGACAGGAATCACATTTAACCACTCTTTTCTTTTGGATTGCCACAACTTGCTCTCCAGGCCAGGGAATGCCAGTGTTAATGATGAGTAGTGACCCGCCCCTGACCCAAACGTAATCCTGGCTATAGTTAGCTGATTGCGCTAATGCAAGCATGGAGAGGACAATGAAGACCGAAGAACATATGACTCAAAAACTGAGCAATAATGGGTTCACTCCTGCGGTATCGCCTACCGCACCGACCACGATTGTCACAGAGAGCGATCAGATCTTTTCAGGTGAAACCTCGATCCCTACCCAGGGCGAAAATATGCCCGCGTTTCATGCCAAGCCTCGCAACGCCAGCGGACCGCTGCCGGTAATTCTGGTGGTTCAGGAAATTTTTGGCGTGCATGAACATATTCGTGATATCTGCCGCCGCCTGGCGGCGGAAGGGTATCTTGCCGTAGCGCCCGAGCTCTATTTCCGCCAGGGCGATCCCTCGGAATACGATGATATTCCTACACTGTTTAAAGAGTTAGTCAGCACCGTTCCCGATACGCAGGTATTGGCCGATCTCGATCATGTTGCTAACTGGGCCTCTCGTCACGGCGGCGATATGCGCAATATGGCGATCACCGGATTTTGCTGGGGTGGACGTATCGTCTGGCTGTATGCGGCGCACAACCCACAGCTGAAAGCGGCCGTGGCCTGGTATGGCAAACTGGTAGGCGATAAAACGCTGAAGCAGCCGAAGCAGCCGGTGGATATTGCGGTCGACCTGAATGCGCCGGTATTAGGGCTCTATGGCGGAAAAGATGACAGCATTCCGCAGGAGAGCGTGGAGACAATGCGTCAGGCTCTGCGGGCTGCCAATGCTAAATCGGAAATAGTGGTGTACCCGGAGGCTGGTCATGCGTTTAATGCAGACTACCGTGCAAGCTACCATCAGGAGTCAGCCAAAGATGGCTGGCAGCGAATGCTCGCCTGGTTCCAGCAGTACGGCGTGAAGTAACGAACAAAAGGGGCGCCAGGCGCCCCAATGTCAACAGCACAACACAGAAATCAGGCTTCGGTTTTACGCAGGTTCTGCGCAGCTTTAACCATGTTAGCCAGCGCCTGGCGCGTTTCCGGCCAGCCGCGAGTCTTCAGACCACAGTCCGGGTTCACCCACAGGCGTTCCGTTGGGATACGTTTCGCCGCCTTCAGCAACAGCGCTTCCATCCACTCCACGCTCGGCACGTTTGGCGAGTGAATATCGTAAACACCCGGACCGATTTCATTCGGGTATTCAAACTCTTCAAACGACTCCAGCAGCTCCATATCTGAACGCGAGGTTTCAATGGTGATCACATCCGCATCCAGCGCGGCGATGGAATCCATGATGTCGTTGAATTCGCAGTAACACATATGGGTGTGGATTTGCGTATCATCCTGCGCCACGGCGGCGTTCAGGCGGAAGGCATCCACAGCCCACTTAAGATATGCAGCCCAGTCAGACTGGCGAAGCGGCAGGCCTTCACGCAGGGCCGGTTCATCAATCTGGATGATGCCGATACCCGCTTTCTCCAGATCTTCCACCTCATCACGCAGCGCCAGCGCAATCTGCTTAGCAATGGTTTCACGGCTAACGTCCTCGCGAGGGAACGACCAGCAAAGAATGGTCACCGGGCCGGTCAGCATCCCCTTAACCGGTTTGTCAGTCAGGGACTGAGCGTATTTCGCCCACTCAACGGTGATCGCTTGCGGACGACTGACGTCGCCGATAATGACCGGCGGCTTCACGCAGCGGGAACCGTAGCTCTGGACCCAGCCATTCTGAGTAAAGGCAAAGCCGTCCAGATTCTCGCCGAAATATTCAACCATGTCGTTACGTTCAGCTTCACCGTGTACCAGCACGTCCAGCCCCAGACGTTCCTGCTCGACGATGGCCTGCTTAATGTGCTCAGCAATGCCGGTACGGTAGTGACTGCCGTCCAGACGTCCCTGCTTAAAGTCCAGGCGCAGGCCGCGAATTTCCGTGGTTTGTGGGAAGGAGCCAATGGTGGTGGTCGGCCAGGCTGGCAGCTGGAAGCGCTTGCGCTGGACCTCGGCACGGGCGACATAGCTGCTGTGACGCTGGCTGTCTTTCGCGGTGATCTCCGCCAGACGCTTACCTACTGCGACATTGTGTACGCGGCTTGATTTACTGCGGGCGCGGATTGGCGCGCTCCACGCTTCCAGCGACTGCGGGTTGTTATTGTTTAGCGCAGCGCTCAGCAACGCCAGTTCGGCACATTTTTGCAGGGCAAAGGCGAACCAGCTTTTTACTTCCTCATCGAGGCGAGTCTCAGTACTCAGGTCGATTGGGCTGTGCAGCAGCGAACAGGAAGAGCCAATCCACAGCTGCCGACGCTCTGCAACCAGCGGCTGCAAACGTTCGAACCAGCTGCTCAGGTCGGCGCGCCAGACGTTGCGGCCGTTGATGACGCCAACGGAGAGGAGCCAGTCAGCAGGAATTTTTGCGTTCAGCTCGGCGATATCATCCTTGCCGTGCACCAAATCCACATGCAGACCCTGAACCGGCAACGCACGGATGGTATCGATATGGGTGCCGGCGCTTTCAAAGTAGGTAGTGAGCAGCAGCCTGGTCTGTCCCTGCAACGCTTCGTAGGCTGGCTTGAACGCGTTCAGCCAAACCTGCGGCAGCTCCAGGACCAGCGCTGGCTCATCAATCTGCACCCATTCGATATTACGTTTAGCCAGTTCGACCAGCACCTGCTGGTATACAGGCAGAATGTCTTTCAGCAGGCTCAGGCGGTCAAATTGCTCGCCCTTCACTTTGCCCAGCCACAGGTAGGTTACCGGGCCTAACAGCACAGGCTTCACTTTATGGCCGAGGGCCAGCGCCTCGTCGACCTCCTCCAGAATCTGCGTCCAGCTCAGCCGGAACTGCTGACCTTTGATGAACTCAGGTACCATGTAGTGATAGTTGGTGTTAAACCACTTGGTCATTTCTGCTGCGGCGGCTGGCTCGCCGGTCGGTGCGCGGCCACGGCCCAGGCGGAATAAGGTATCCAGGTCGACAGATCCCTCTTTATTTTGGTGACGGGCAGGCACGTTACCGAGCATCAGACTAGTAGTCAGCACATGATCGTACCAGGCAAAATCGCCGACAGGCAGTAAATCTACGCCAGCCTGTTGCTGCTGCTGCCAGTGGCGGGC
>NZ_JRUQ01000007.1 GCF_000773975.1 Erwinia typographi | reverse complement strand
GGCTTCGATGTCAGCCGGAGAATGCGTATCCACGCCCGACATCCTGTTGGTTCTGTCTTCAGGCTGAATGACGGCCTCTTCTTCCGCTTCTGCTGGTCCTTTGCCTTTGTCCTTGCTTTTACCGGTCCCAAATAAAGAATCCATAAAATTATTGTACTTATCACCCACCAGCCTGTTCATCTCGGTGCCGGCGACGCCCTGTGCCGCATAGGAAAGTGCAGAGGGAAGTAAACCGATAGCCTGCTGAGCCGCAAAGCTTGCTGGGCCGCTTCCCATAGCGGAACGCATTGCCAGCATCGCCACATCAGTCGCCCCCAGACCGGCGGCAAGTGCCGCATCTTCAGCCCATTGCACCGGTGAAATGGTATTTTTTAAAATACCTACTGCGGTTTCTTTGGTCGGCAGGTTGCTAACCATTGCCTTTCCTCTGGCCAGAGTACCGCTGGTCATTTGCTTCGTCGCGGAGGTATCAAGAAGTGCCTGACAGCGATCTCGCCAGTCGGTGCGTCCAAGCAAAAATTCGGGGCCATGTAATTTATTGGCAAACCGGGTATTTTGGATAACGCCGCTTAGCGCCCCGGCACCGAGTGTCGCAGGGAGATTTTGCGCGATCCCTTGCTTATAGGAGAGGCTTTTATCCGCGCTGTGAAGCGCTGGCGCGACGACGAGATTGGTCACTACATTACGCGCATTAAAACCCATTCCCCCCATCATCGCGTGTTTTAGCTGATGTTCATGGGTATTACGATTGTCCATGATTCGCTGCATCGCTGGCTCGAGCGCATCCCGATCTGCCTCCATCCACTTGGTGTCCTTCAGGCCATTTTCAATGGGTTTTTGCAGTAAGGCTTTCATCGCGACAGCAACGCCGCCGCCAGATGCACCAGACAGAAATGCGCTTGCGTAAGCGCCGCCGGGCAGATTATGCGAGCTTAGCGCGGCCAGCATCAGCTTATTGACCGTATCTTTGGGGAACGCGGAGGAAGCGGCATAGCCAATGGCTCCCATGCCACCTTCAATAGAAGAGGTGATCCTGTCCAGCTTGTGGGCTTTGTTGATCATATCCTTCACGTCATCCAGCGACAGATGCATCTCGTTATGCAGTATCCCGGCGCGATTTGCGATCAGTCCTCTGATGCCGCCTTCTTCATCTCCTCCAGGAAACTGCTGTTGCAGATAATGAGTAATTCTGCCGATTTCCTCCTGTCTTGCTCTGTCTGCCGGGCTCTGGACAGTATTTGTTTCCGCAGCGCTGGTCCCGGGGGCATTATTGGTTCTGGCAAAACTGGCTAACTCAATATCATTATTGGTTACGGTGGAATGATTTTGATGCCCGGAATTTATAGAATGACTCATGACGCATACTCCACAAAGACGATAAACACAGACCATGCCCACCGTTTGAAAGGCGACATCGTCACAGTTAACCTTGCGGAGTGAGCTGGCCTTTTTTCCCAATCACGCAACGATAAGTTTTAGTGATGGCAAAGGGCGTCTGGTTTCAATAACGTAAGTTATTCTTATGGAAGTGTGATTCAGTTCAAACTTTATCGCAAATATAACCTGTGGTATAAAAACAGTAATTTACTGATTATTAAAAGAATACAAAAAAATGACTCATCCTGTGAATGCCGCTGATGCCTTCACATTATTAATGGTGCTGGAGTGAACAACAGCTCTTTGATGACATTCCACGAATGGCGAAGATGACCGCCCCTGGCCTGGCTCAATATACTCTCCGGTTGAGGTCAGGCCATAGCGGGCAGCCATTCCCCCTCAAATAAACTCCCAGCGAAAAGCATCATTCTCTCTGGTAATACGTCCGGCGGAGGAGTGGTCAAAGTGACTGGTAAAGACCGTGGCATTCTCTGCCGTGGCGAAATCCAGCAGCCAGCGGCGGGAGTCGGCTGCTAATGGACCGTTGCCGCAGAACATTGAGTTCCACTGTGGATGGGCTACCTGAATGGCGGAGTGCATCAAATCGCCACAGAAAATTACTTTATGTGACCCTGTCACAAAAACAATGCTCATATGGCCGGGACTGTGACCCGGAGTTGGGTAGAAGAAAATACCGGGCAGGTATTCCGTGAGTTCGGCTGGCAGCGTCACCAGCCTACGGGCGTCAATAATCGGCTGAATACTGTCATCATAAATGACCCTTCGCGCCGCGCCAGCCGGAGAGGTCAGGAAATCCACCTCGGCCTGCGGGCAAACCCAGACGGCATTGGGAAAGGTCGGAATCCAGCCGTCGCCGGTTGCCACCGTGTTCCAGCCGATATGATCGGTATGCAAATGCGTGTGCAGCACGTAGTCCACGTCGGCAGGATCGATGCCAGCGGCAGCCAGGTTCTCCATCCAGGGCGAGTTCAGGCGATGGAAAAGGGGGCTAAACGGGCGATCCTTGCCGTTACCGGTAGCCGTGTCGATCAGCATGATGCGATTGGGCGTTTCAACCAGCCAGCTATGCACGCTCATCGCAACTAAATCATCAGGCCTGGCGGAGTTGTCTTCATCCGAACCAGGAAACAGTTTCCCCTGCGGCAGGCTGAACATCTGTTCCCATATTTTGGTTACCTTCAAATTGCCGATTGTGAAAGAGCGTTGCTCAGTCATTCAGTGACTCCGTTGTGAGAAAGCCGCGTGGCCGTGGCAGGTATTGAGAATGTGACAGCATAAATGTGTCATGATTCCCGCAAAGCTTACAGAAAAATTGTTAACTTCTGATAAGGTGGCCTGCAACCGATTATTGCCAGCGGGCAGCGTGCGAAATAGCCGCTTGAGCAGGAAATCCAGCCAGACCCGCAGGTTTTTACCCTTTATCTTGTTTATCCTTCGCCAACGCTCTACCCTCAGTGGGCACCAACGATACGCGAATTTCGCGTCCCCCGTTCTGGCCTGGAGCCAACCTGATGAAAAGCGACAAAGAGATTTCGATCGACCAGTTCACCGAAGCGGAAAAAGAGCTGGTGGCGGCAAAGGTGAAAAGCCTGACGCAGAAGATGAGCCATGTGCCCAGCAAGAAAGAGGAAAAGGAGATCCTTAAAGAGGCCAAGCGGATGGTAATGAAGGACCGAGTGGTAAAAGAGACCACTAAGGCTGTGATTGCGAAGAAGCCGCGTAAGGCATCAGCCGCGAAAGAGAGTGAGGTAAAAGAGTACAGCTGGACAGCCTCGCTGAGTAAAAATCCGCGCGCGCTAAAAACGAAATAACTCCCTTCAGCGGCAGCGTCAGCAGGTTGCCAGACCTGAAAGTCTGGCGCTGTCAGCCTACAATAATCAAATGCACCAGCCGTGCCAGCACTTCAATAATTAACAGGCTTCCTGCCGTAATTAACGCCAGCGTGAGATAAAACTGTTTGCGGTTGTTCATAAGCGTACGAATTCCCGTTCTATGAATAGCCTATACTTTAGACCGTATTCCTTAAACGGACTGTCAATATTTTTGGTAAAAAAAGCTCAGGGTGGATCATGCTGTATCAATATCTTAGCGGTGAAAACTGGCGAAACATTTATATTGTGGGCGATCTTCATGGTTGCAGACAGCTATTGAATGAGCAACTGGTGGCGCTGGGCTTCGATACGCAAGAGGATTTGCTGATCTCAGTAGGGGATTTAATCGATCGCGGGCCGGACAGCCAGGCCTGCCTAGCGCTGCTGAATGAGCCGTGGTTTCGCTGCGTGCGGGGCAATCATGAAGAGATGGCGCTGAACGCGCTGGCAAGCGGATCGCACAAGCAATGGATGTTTAACGGGGGCGACTGGTTTTACGAGCTGGAAGGCGTGCCGATGATGGAAGCTAAGCACGCACTGAACCGCTGTCGCGATCTGCCGCTGATCCTGCACCTTCAGCTTGAGGATCGCATTATCGTTATTGCTCATGCCGATTATCCAGCTGCCCATTATGCCTGGGGAGCTGAGGTCGATGAAACTCAGATTGTCTGGAGTCGCAGCCGCATTGAGCGGCTGCAAAAAGGGAAGGGGCAAACTATCACTGGCGCTGATGCCTTCTATTTCGGCCATACGCCGCTGACGGAGCCACTGGTGGCCTACAACCAGTACTATATTGATACCGGCGCGGTTTACGGCAACCGGCTGACGCTGGTGAAGGTGCAATGACTCCGTCAGGAAGAGAACAGCTTACCGTCACGGACCAGCTCACGCGGGTAGCTGTTCTTGATCCGGCTGCCCACTTTCTTCGCAAGGCCAATCGGCTGTTGCTGGCAGGTGACAATCAGCTCATCGCCAGGCAGCGCCCGTTCTGGGTAAATATCTCGTCCGCGATACCACTCTCCGGCTTCCTCCAGCGTCAGCTCAACGCGGTTTTTTGCAGCAGGATTGGCCAGCGCGATAATCGCTTCATGCTGCCAGCGATAGCCTTTAGTGAAGGTCTCCGCCAGCTTCAAACCAATGCGCGAAAAGCGCACCCTGACTAACAGCGGTTCAATAGCTCGCGGAAAAAGCCAGATCTCTTTATCCCGTTCCCACAGGCTGTGAGTCTGGCTGTTCCAGACCAGCCCTGCTTTGGCTGCTGCCTCAGTGATATCCTGCTGCGCATTACGTTTAACCGGGAAGAAGGGGAATTTCCCCAAATTATAGTCAGGAACAGGCAGCGGGGACAGGCTTTGCCGCTTACGCAACCGCGCCACGAAGAAGCCTTCGCTGTCGAAAATCTGTGGGAAAACGTGCAGGAAACCTTCCGGGGTAATGGCCCGCTCTGCGCCGGGGAACAGGTCGCAGAGCGTCTCAATCTCCACCGCATCCGGATACCGCTGTTGCAACCAACTGATGACCTGCTGGTTTTCGCTCCGGTTGAGGGTGCAGGTGGAATAAATGAGCGTGCCGCCCGGCCTGAGCGCATGGAAGGCGCTTTCGATCAAATCATGCTGGGTCGCGGCGATCTCCTGCGTGCTTTCCACGCTCCAGTTGCGCAGCGCGTCGACGTCCTTGCGGATTACCCCTTCGCCGGAGCAGGGCGCATCGAGCAGGATGGCATCAAAGGCTTCCGGCAGCGCCGCACCGAACACCCGGCCGTCGAAATGAGTCATTGCCGTGTTGCTGATGCCGCAGCGGCTGAGATTGGCATGAAGCACCTTTACCCGGCTGGCAGAATATTCGTTGGCAAGGATTGCGCCCTGGTTGCCCATGCGGGCCGCTATCTGCGTCGTTTTGGAGCCGGGGGCGGCGGCAACGTCCATTACCGTCACCGGATCGGTACCGCCGGCAAACAGCGCGCTCACCGGCAGCATCGAGCTGGCTTCCTGAATGTAAAACAGGCCGGCAAGATGTTCGGCAGTGCTGCCGAGCGGCAGGGTGTCGGCATCTTCACGGGAGATCCAGAAACCTTCTTCGCACCACGGAATCGGCGTCAGCGCCCACTGATAAGGCGCAACCAGCGCCAGAAAGTCTGCCACGCTGATCTTCAGCGTATTGATGCGCAGGCTGCGGCGCAGCGGCTGCTGGCTGATAGCGATAAAATGGTCAAAGTCTGCCGCAGCGGGCAGCAGCTCGCGCATCTGAGTTAAGAAGAGTTCGGGAAAGTACACGCGTGAGGAAGAGGACACTGAAAAATTCCGCTGGAAAAAAGTGGGACGAGTTTACCACATCCCGCCAGCCGAAAAAAAACGGGCAGCGCCAGGCTGCCCGTTCCGGTTAGTTACCGGGGAGTGCGGTTCCCCACTTACGCCAGTCTTTCGGCTCTTCGTCCTCCAGCAGATAATGCTTGCCGGAAGTTGCCTGCGGCGCCAGCGGAATGGTTGGCGGCGTGGCAAAGGCGATCCCGCCCTGAATAAATTGCTGGAAGGTGCCAGTTTTCACTACGCCGCCGATCAGACCAAACTTCAGGTTATAGCCGGATGCCAGCCAGAACACCGAGTTATTGCGCACCAGGTGCTGGTATTTCTTGCTGATGCGCAGGGTGATCTGCACGCGGTCAGCCATCGCACCCAGCGAGGTACCGGTGACCGTACCCACTTCAATACCACGGAACAGTACCGGCGTACCGATGGTGACCGAGCCGCCCTCAGGCGCGTCCATCACCACGTTCAGCCCGTTCAGATAGCGAGCGTCGGTAATGGTCGACTCCTGGATCTCAAAGCTACGCTGAGCGCGTCCCTTGCCAGGGTCGACGTTGATGTACGGCGTCAGCAGCGTTTCCAGATGATTGACGCCCGCCGCCGAAATCTCCGGCGAGACGACCGAGAAGCGCGTACCAAGACGAGCGAAGTCCTGCACATATTCCGGGTAGAGCACGGCTTTGGCGATGACCTGGTTTCTGTCCGGGCTGAGCGCCAGATCTTCCAGCTGGCCGATGGTGATGCCCAGATAGCGAATCGGCATCCCGGCGGAAAGCTTGGTGGCGTCATAGGTATGCAGCGTTATCTGGCTACCGACGGCTCGGGCTGCCGTTTCAGAGTCATACAGCACGCGTTTGTCTCCGCTGGTCAGGCCCGCGCCAGCACCGGTCAGGTTATCAAAGCTGATCGCTCCCTTCAGCGCGCGGTTGAGCGGGGAAGCCTGAACCGTCAGCCCGCTGCCGTTCAGCTGGACGCGCGCGCCGCCCTCGGCCCAGAACACGCTATTTGCGGTCAGCAGCTTGCGATACTCCTGCCTGACGTGCACGCGGACATCGAACTCATCGGCCCTTGGAATAACGTCAACTATTTCGCCAACCTGGAACTTGCGATAGAGCACCACTGAACCGGCCTGCACATCCGGCAGGCTTTTGGCAGTCAGCGTGAGGGTAGTCGGCAACTGATTAGAGGTGATGCCTTCGGCCGCTTTTTCGGCATTGGCAAACAGCGGATAGCCTGATTTCACTTCGCCTTTGCTGCCGGGATCGAGCCGAATGCCGCCGTCAACCCACTCCCGCGCGCTGGCGCCCAGCACCTCCATACCGTCGAGGCCCAGCTTGACGTCGAGGCGGCTGTTGATGATGAATTTACTGTCGCCGTGAACCAGATGACGATAGTCAGGGGCGATAGCGATGGCAAAATTCACCCCCTGCTCACCAAGCGTGCGGCTGACAACCTGACCAATCTGCATACCGTGCAGCATCACCGGCTGACCAGCATCAATGCCGTAGCTCTCCGGGGCGGTAAGCTTCAGCTCAAGCGCGTTGGGCTGTTGCAGCAGCGACGCATTGCTCTCCAGCACCGTAAAGTGGTCCTGCGGATCGCCTTCACCCGGGATCAACTCCAGCGTGTTGCCGGTCAGCAGGCTGCTCAGGCTGGTATCACTGAGACTGATTTTCGGGCTGTGCATCTCTATGCGCGTGCCGGTGCGCATCAGGCCGGTAACGGAGGGATCGAGGGTTAGCTCGCCGGTCACTTTGCCGCTGGCCTGTAGCGTCAGACCGGTTAGCGTGCCGACTTCCAGCCCCTGATACATCAGCGGAGTGCTGTCGGCCTTGAGGTTTTTGCCGTTTGGCAGATCCAGCGTGATAATGACGCCGCGATGGCTGTGGGCCAGGTCAGGATAGAGGTCGAAATTATCCTCGGATTTTGCCTGCGTCGACTGTTCGGGTGAGTCAAAGGCTATCGCGCCATTTACCAGCGCAGCGAGGCTCTCCAACTGCACTTTGGCTCCGCTCAGCCCGACATCGGCCTTCACGCCGGAGACATTCCAGAAACGGCTGTCCTTTTTCACCAGGTTGGTAAAACGACGTTCGATCAGCACATCAACCGTTACGCCCTTGTTGCCAGGATTGATGCTGTAGTCGTAGACGCGGCCCACCGGAATTTTACGGTAATAGACCAGCGAGCCGGTATTCAGTGACCCCAGGTCCGGCGTATGCAGATGAATCAGCATTTCGCCGGTATTCACGCGATATTTCGGCTGGGTGTCCAGCGCGACAAAATTCTCCTTCGGCTGGCCTGTTCCCGGCATCATGCCAATATAGTTGCCGCCAACCAGCGCATCCAGACCGGAGACGCCCGCCAGCGAGGCCTTCGGCGTCACCAGCCAGAACTGCGTCTGGTCGCGCAGGGCATCCTTCATGTCGCTTTTAATGCTGGCTTTGATTTTTATGGTACGCAAATCATCGGTCATGCTGATGCCCTGCACCAGGCCAACTTCCACCCCCTGATAGCGAATGGGTGTTCTGCCCGGCACGATGCCGTCCGCCGTCGCGAAATCAATGGTGATAGTCGTGCCGCGCTCCTGGTAGTTGGTCCAGATGAGCCAGCCCGCAATCAGCAGCGCAATAAATGGCAGCAGCCAGAAGGGCGAAATCTTTCGCCGGTTTTTGATGCGCGCGTTAGTCGGTGTAGTCGGCGTTTCCTGTTGCATGTGCATCCCAAAGTAAACGGCTATCCAGCCACTCAACGGCAAGGATAGTGAGTATGACCGCCGAGCCGAAATAGAAGGCTGCCGGTCCCATGGTAAAAGCAAGAAGCTGATCGCGATTGACCAGCGACATGGTTAACGAGATAACGAACAGGTCCAGCATAGACCAGCGTCCTACCCAGGTAACTACCCTCAGTAAACGGACGCGGGTTTTCAGGCCCTGCTCACATTTAAAATGAATGCTGAGCAGTAGCGTCAGCAACACGATGACTTTAGTAAATGGCACCAGAATACTGGCGACAAACACCACAACCGCAACCGGAATATTGCCGGAAGCCAGCGACATGATCCCGGAAAGGATAGTGTCCTGCTGCTTTGCGCCGTTGAGGTAAATAATAGAAATGGGCAGCAGGTTGGCTGGGATCAGCAGCACTATTGAAGCAATCAGCGCCGCCCAGGACTTTTGCAGGCTGAAATGACGGCGTAAATACAACGGCGTGTGGCAGCGTGGGCAGCGGCCGCGTTCGTCGGGCACCCCGGTATGATGGCAGCTCAGGCAAACCCGTAGCGTCTCGCGGACAACATTCGGCTGGGGCTGAGGGTAGAAGCGGTGCCACAGCTGCTCTACGTTGAGGTGAATCAGCGTTACCAGGCTAAGTATCGCCAGCGAGATAAACGCAATCAGCCCCGGCCCTGGCGTAATATCGGCATAGTCCTGCACCTTGATTGAGGCCACCGCAATACCCACCAGATAGATATCCAGCATCACCCACTCTTTCAGGCGATCGAGCATCAGCAGCACCGGCCGCAGGTTCATCCCCAGCCTGTTGCCGAAATAGAGGTAGGCAATCGAGCCGACCAGCGTGGCGGGCGCGCCGATGGTGCAAAAGGCCACCATTGAGGCGGTAATGACGTCGCCCTGCTGCGCCATCTGCGTAATTCCCTCCAGCAGGCTGGCGCGGATATTGGTTCCCAGCAGGCGAACGGTCATCAGCGATTCACTGTAGGCGAAAGGCATCAGCACCAGCATGGTGATGGCCATCGCGCACAGCCGGGTCATCGACCAGTCACGGCCGTTCATAATAAGAGCATTGCAGCGCGGGCAGTGCGCAGACTGGTTCGATTTCACATCTGGTAAGGAAAAAAGGGTATCGCATTGGGGGCAACGCTGATAACGTGCCTGAGGCAGAGCATGACTAATGGCGTGTATTTTCATAATCCTGATGTTCTCAGGCCCAGGCAGCGCAGGTGCCGGGCGGGGGTTAAGTTTTTCGCCATTAAAGTGGTAATGACACGTCAGGGTCATGCTGAAGACTTCAGACAGACTAAGGGTATATTAACTAACGGAATGATTCACCTTGTCCGTCCTGGTATTTAATGCTTTCTTTAGAAAGGGGTCATCATGGGCCCCATGGCACGTTTCCACAATGGTTAAAAAATGACAAAAGCAGAGTTTTATTTGGACCTGAACCGTGATTTGCGCGCGCTTCTCGCGGGTGAAACCAGTTTTCTGGCGGTGATGGGCAATTGCAGCGCGTTGTTATACGAACGTCTTTCCGGCGTGAACTGGGCAGGTTTCTATCTGTTAACCGAAGCCGATACGCTGGTGCTGGGACCATTTCAGGGCAAAATCGCCTGCGTGCGCATTCCGGTTGGTCGCGGCGTTTGCGGCACGGCGGTGGCCGAAAGCCAGGTGCAGCGTGTGAATGACGTGCATGCTTTCCCGGGGCATATCGCCTGCGATGCGGCGAGCAACGCTGAAATTGTGCTGCCGCTGGTGGTGAACGGCCAGACAATTGGCGTGCTGGATATCGATAGCGTGGAATATAACCGCTTCGACAGTGAAGACGAAGCGGGGCTTAAAACCCTCACTGACGGGCTGTGTGAGGTGCTTGCCGGGTCTGATGTGGAAAAATTTATTCACATGAAACGCAGCTAAAGCGCTGGATCACGTAGCAATTGCCGATGGGGTCATTATAATGACGCCTGTTCATGCCTGCGGCTTGTTGGCTACCCGTTGTAATCAGGAAATTTCATGGAAAATCAACCCAAGTTGAATAGCAGTAAAGAAGTCATCGCCTTTCTGGCAGAGCGTTTCCCACAATGCTTTAGCGCCGAAGGCGAAGCAAGACCACTTAAGATCGGCATCTTCCAGGATTTAGTTGACCGAGTGCAGGGCGAAATGAGCCTGAGTAAAACTCAGCTGCGCTCCGCACTGCGTCTGTATACCTCCAGCTGGCGTTACCTGTACGGTATCAAAGCGGGTGCTATTCGCGTTGATCTGGATGGTAATGCCTGCGGCGTCCTCGACGAGCAGCATGTTGAACATGCGCGTAAGCAGCTTGAAGAAGCAAAGGCGCGCGTTCAGGCGCAGCGCGAGCAGCAGCAGGCGAAAAAACGCGAAGCCAGCGGCGAAGAGAGCGCGCCGCGTCGTCCTCGCAAACCCACCCGTAAACCTGCTGTTGAAGGTGAGCAGCCGCGTCAGGCTCGCAGCAAACCGCAGCGAAGCGCGGAGCGCGCACCGTCCGCAGAGCGTCAGCCAGCACCGACTAAACCCGTTACCGATACTGCAGCGCTGCAGGTCGGTCAGAATATCAAAGTCACCGCAGGCAAAAGTGCAATGGATGCCACCATTCTTGAAATTACCAAAGATGGCGTCCGGGTACAGCTGGCGTCCGGCCTGGCAATGATAGTACGCGCAGAACACTTGCAGTTCTGATACGGAGGCCAATCAGGGCATGAACAATTTTTTCAGAACTACCGCGATCGCAGGACTGCTGCTGGCAGGGAACGTTTTTGCCGCCGACAACATTACGCGCGCCGATCAAATTCCTCAGCTGCATCAGGAAGCCCAGCACGCGACGGTGAGTGAACGTGTTACCTCACGTTTTACCCGCTCGCACTATCGCCAGTTCGATCTGAACCAGGATTTTTCGGTGAAGATATTCGAACGCTATCTGAATCTGCTGGATTACAGCCATAATCTGCTGCTGATCTCGGATATCGATCAATACGCCAGCAAAAAAACCACGCTAAGCGATGAATTAAAGTCCGGCAAGCTGGATGTGTTTTACGCTTTATATAACCTGGCGCAGCAGCGTAGGTTTGAGCGCTATCAGTACGCGCTGTCGGTGCTGAATAAGCCAATGAATTTCACCGGTAACGATACGATTGATATCGACCGCAGCAAGTCACCTTGGCCGAAAACCACCGCAGAGCTGAATCAGCTGTGGGACGCCAAGGTCAAATATGATGAGCTGAGCCTGAAGCTGACCGGTAAAGACGACAAAGAGATCCGGGAAGTCCTGACTAAACGCTACCAGTTTGCCATTCGCCGTCTGGCGCAGAGCAACAGCGAAGACGTTTTCCAACTGGCGATGACCGCGTTCGCGCATGAAATCGATCCGCACACCAACTACCTCTCTCCGCGTAACACCGAGCAGTTTAATACCGAAATGAGCCTGTCTCTGGAAGGTATTGGCGCCGTGTTGCAGATGGACGATGACTATACGGTGATTAACTCAATGGTGGCCGGCGGCCCGGCGGCGAAGAGTAAATCCATTACCGTTGGCGATCGTATCGTTGGCGTGGGCCAGCCGGGCAAACCGATGGTCGACGTGATCGGCTGGCGTCTTGATGACGTGGTAGCGCAGATCAAAGGGCCGAAGGGCAGTAAAGTTCGCCTGGAAGTGCTGCCTGCCGGGAAGGGCACCAAAACCCGCATTATCTCCCTGACGCGTGAGAAGATCCGCCTGGAAGATCGCGCGGTGCAAATGTCCGTGCACAACGTTGGCAGCAAGAAAGTTGGTGTGCTGGATATTCCCGGTTTCTACGTTGGCCTGACGGACGACGTAAAGGTGCAGCTGCAGAAACTGCAAAAGCAGAACGTTGACAGCGTAGTGATTGACCTGCGAACCAACGGCGGCGGCGCGCTGACCGAAGCGGTTTCGCTATCCGGTCTGTTTATTCCCAGCGGCCCGGTTGTTCAGGTGCGGGATAACAACGGCAAGGTTCGTGAAGACAGCGACAACGACGGCATCGTTTATTATAAAGGGCCTCTGGTGGTGCTGGTTGACCGTTTCAGCGCCTCGGCGTCTGAAATCTTTGCCGCAGCGATGCAGGACTATGGTCGTGCGCTGATCGTCGGTGAACCTACTTTCGGTAAAGGCACCGTCCAGCAGTACCGCTCGCTGAACCGCATTTACGATCAGATGCTGCGCCCTGAATGGCCTGCGCTGGGCTCTGTCCAGTACACCATTCAGAAATTCTATCGCATCAATGGCGGCAGCACCCAGCGTAAAGGCGTGACGCCAGATCTGCTGATGCCGACCGGCGTGGAAGCGGTAGAGACTGGCGAGAAGTTTGAAGATAATGCGCTGCCCTGGGACAGCGTCAACGCCGCGAGCTACACCAGGTCGGGCGATTTAGCTCCGCTGGAGCCGCAGTTGATTAAAGAACACCAGGACCGCATTGCCAAAGATCGCGAGTTCCAGTACATCATCAAAGATATCGCGCGCTTTAACGCCCAGAAGGACAAGCGCAATATCATTTCTCTTAACCTCGCCGAGCGGGAGAAAGAGAATCATGAAGATGATGCGCTGCGTCTGGAGCGGATTAACGCTCGTCTGCAGCAGGAAGGCAAAAAGCCGCTGGCTAAGCTGGACGACCTGCCGAAAGACTATAAGGAACCGGATCCTTATCTGGATGAAACGGTCAATATTGCTAACGACCTGGCGCAGCTTGAAAAAGCGCAGACGCCGGCGGCCGCAGCAAAATAATCGGGGAGGGCACAGCACAGTCTGTGCCCTTTTATTATCCCGCTTTTACCTCTCCCGTTCCCGGCCTTACCGCTTTTTTCTCTACGACCCTGGCCCTGCGACTCAACGCCTGAGTTGGGGATGCGTCAAAATGTAAAGTTATGTCTTTTTAGGCACTTAAAGGTTAAGAGTGCTTGAAATGTTTTCCTGTGCCCATAG
The DNA here is from genome assembly GCF_000773975.1 of Erwinia typographi. GTDB lineage: Bacteria > Pseudomonadota > Gammaproteobacteria > Enterobacterales > Enterobacteriaceae > Erwinia > Erwinia typographi. The sequence goes on along the minus strand of NZ_JRUQ01000007.1, from coordinate 86,940 downwards.
GATAGTTATCCGCTACAGGCGAATTTTGTTAACTGAGGATGAAGAAATTTTATGATGCGTATTGCGCTTTTCCTGCTGACCAACCTGGGAGTGATGTTGGTCTTCGGGCTGATTCTCAGCCTGACAGGGATCCAGTCAAGCAGTGTACAGGGCCTGATGATTATGGCGGGTCTGTTTGGCTTCGGCGGTGCGTTTGTTTCACTGCTGATGTCAAAGTGGATGGCGCTGCGCTCCGTCGGCGGTGAGGTGATTGAACAGCCTCGAAACGAAACCGAGCGGTGGCTGATGCAGACCATTATCCAGCAGTCCCAGCAGGCGGGTATCAAGACGCCGCAGGTGGCCATCTACCACGCGCCGGACATTAACGCCTTTGCAACCGGCGCACGCCGCGACGCGTCGCTGGTGGCGGTTTCGACCGGTCTGTTGCAGAACATGAGCCGTGACGAAGCTGAAGCGGTGCTGGCCCATGAAATCAGCCATATTGCTAACGGTGACATGGTCACCATGACCCTGATTCAGGGGGTTGTGAACACCTTTGTGATCTTTATCTCGCGCATTCTGGCGCAGATAGCCGCTGGCTTCCTGTCTGGCAACAGGGATGAGGGTGAAGGCAACAACGGCAACCCGCTGGTCTATTTCGCGGTGTCGATGGTGCTGGAGCTGGTATTTGGCATCGTGGCGAGCATTATCACTATGTGGTTCTCCCGTCATCGCGAGTTTCATGCGGATGCGGGATCGGCCAGGCTGGTTGGGCGCGAGAAAATGATCGCCGCTCTGCAACGTCTGAAAACCAGCTATGAACCGCAGGAGGCCAGCACCATGATGGCTTTCTGTATTAACGGCAAATCAAAGTCGCTGAGCGAACTGTTCATGTCTCACCCGCCGTTAGATAAGCGCATTGAAGCGCTGCGCAGCGGGCAGTATCTGAAATAACGCTGGGCTGATAAAAGCAAAACCGGGCAGACGCCCGGTTTTTTTATGCCTGACGTTTGTTCAGGCTGCCGCTTTGGGCTGAGTAATGCGCAGGGCGCTGACCACGGCCGCGAGCGTGGAGAAACTACCGGCCAGCAGCAGCGAAGCGTGGGTGCCGTGCTCGCCGAACAGGTTGAACATCAGGGCGACCAGCGCCGCGCCGCTGGACTGCCCCAACAGGCGTGAGGTACCGAGCATCCCGCTGGCCCCGCCGCTGCGATGGCGTGGGGCTGAAGAGATGATGGTATGGTTATTCGGCGACTGGAACAGGCCAAAACCCGCGCCGCAAAGCGCCATGCGCCAGATGATATTCAGGTCGGTAGGTGAGTCAGGCAGCAGCGCGAGGGAGTAGAGGCCGGTGGCGAACATTGCCAGACCTATCGCGCCCAGCAGCCCGGAGTGGTAGCGTTCAATCAGTCGCCCGGCAATCGGGGCCATAACCATCGTTGCCAGCGGCCACGGCGTCAGCAGCAGGCCAGTTGCCACTTCGCCACGGTGCAGCACCGTTTGCAGGAAGAAGGGCAGCGAGACCATCGCCAGCATCTGTGCGCAGAAAGAGCAGACGGATGTGCCCAGCGAGAGAGAGAAAATGGGGATGCGTAGCAGGTCAACGGGCAGCAGCGGGACAGGCATCTTCAGCTGGCGGCGGATAAACAGGAAACCAACAATCACCAGCGCGACCAGCTCGGCCAGCACCAGCTTGCCGCTTTGTCCCTGAGAGAAACCGCTTAGCGCGGAGATCATCAGGCCGAAGGTTAGCGCGTTCATGATGGCGCTGGGGATGTCGAAGCGCTGCTCCTGCGTCTTCTGCGTATTATCCGGTAAGAAGCGCAAAGCCAGATAAAGTGCGGCCAGGCAAACCGGAACGTTAATCAGAAACAGCCATTTCCACGAGGCTACCGACAGTACCGCCGCGGCGACGGTCGGCCCAGCCGCCGTGGAAACGGCGACAATCAGCGAGTTAATGCCCATGCCGCGACCGAGAAAGCGCTGCGGGTAGATGATCCTGATCAGCGCGGTATTGACGCTCATCAGGGCTGCGCCGCCAAAGCCTTGCAGCACGCGGGCAAAAGTCAGCATTTCCAGCGAGGTCGACAGGGCGCACAACAGCGACGTACAGGCAAAGAGGACCAGGCCAGCCTGATAGATGCGGCGATAGCCGAGAATATCGCCGAGGAATGACAGCGACAGCAGCGAAACGATAATCGCCAGCTGATAGGCGTTCACTATCCAGATCGACTCTGCCGGGCTGGCATGCAGCTCTCTGGCGATGGTCGGCAGGGCAACATTGGCGATAGCGCCGTCAAGGACGGCAACGGTAATGCCAAGCGCAATGGCGAGAATGGCGCCGTAACGCTGTGGGACGGGTAATCCGTCTGATTGAGATGTTTGTGGCATAGACCAAAGTAGTCAGGAGAGTGAATATCATTATGCTAATGATTTTTCGCAAACTATTCCAGGTGGTTAGGCAGCGAAAACTATCAGCAGATATGTCAGGGCGAAATTTCCGCCGATCGTTGCGCCGTTGCGCCTGCAATACGTATACTAGAAATACTGTTCCATTTTTTATAAAACAATAAAAAGGTCCTGTCATGGCGAATGGCGAAGTGGATAAACAGCCGGATTCGGTCTCTTCGGTGCTGAAGGTATTTGGCATCCTGCAGGCGCTTGGTGAAGAGCGCGAACACGGTATCACCGAGCTGTCACAGCGCGTGATGATGTCAAAAAGCACCGTATACCGGTTTTTGCAGACGATGAAAACCCTGGGCTATGTCGATCAGGAAGGCGATTCGGAAAAATACACGCTGACGCTAAAGCTGTTTGAGCTGGGTGCTAAAGCCCTGCAAAACGTTGACCTGATCCGCAGTGCCGACATTCAAATGCGGGAAATCTCTCGCCAGACCAAAGAGACGATTCACCTTGGCGCGCTGGAAGAGGACAGCATCGTTTACATTCACAAAGTGGACTCGCTCTATAATTTGCGTATGTATTCGCGGATAGGGCGACGCAATCCGCTTTACAGTACCGCTATCGGCAAAGTATTGCTGGCCTGGCGCGATGTTGCGGAGGTCAAAGAGATTATGGCCGAAGTGTCGTATTGTCGCAGCACGCCGAGAACCGTCGGCAGCACGGAAGAGCTATTGCCGGTGCTGGACAAGGTCAGGGCTCAGGGGTACGGCGAAGATAATGAGGAGCAGGAAGAAGGGCTGCGCTGTATCGCGGTGCCGGTATTTGACCGCTTTGGCGTGGTTATCGCCGGGTTAAGTCTTTCGTTCCCGACGATTCGTTTTTCTGAGGAAGAGAAAAGTCACTATGTATCGCTGCTGCACCATGCGGCGAAAATTATTTCCGAACAGATGGGTTATCATAGCTACCCGTTTTAAGACCCAGGGCCAGAATTTCTCTGGCCCTGGCTGACTCAGTTGTCGACCACTTCAGTACTTTTCTTCAGCAGCGGGCAGTCGGTCACGCCGACAACCCCGCTGTCAGTATGCAGATACTGGGCGGTCACCATGCCTCGAGCCGTCATGTACTGGCACTGCAAGCCCAGTCCAGCCACGTTTTTCGAGCTTCCTGCCAGCACCCCATATCCGGTCACCAGCAGCGCAAGCCAGATGATCACCAGTAGCCCAATAATGCGAACTAAAAATCTCATGTATTCCCCTTATCGTTTATCAGACAGCAATCCTGGCGTTTCCACTTCGCTGCCAGCGCTAATCATAGCAGCAAGATGTGATGGTGTACGCATTTAGCCTTGAGGATACACAACGTCGGGAGATTCGCCTGCGCGAAGGTTCTTAAATTTATGTGAGCTGGCTATCAATTCGCGTCCGACCTGGTAGAATCCTGTGAGGTCTGCAGCAGTCAGTATTGCAGTGAACGTCGGCACTTTTGAGGCATTTATGAACGAGATAGCAAATGGCGCGATGGGCTTTGCGTCAATGGGATTTACGGTAGCGCTGGTGATTGCTGGCTTGATAGCCTGGTTCTTTGTCAATCGCGCCAGCGTAAAGGCCAGTCAGCAGGTGCAGCTACTGGAGGCTCTGCTGGAAGAACAAAAGCGGCAAAATGCGCTATTGCGTCGCCTGACGGACTCGGTAGCAGGCAAAGAAAAAGCTGACGCCAGTGAACCGGAGAATAAAGATTTCACCCACCTGATCCCGGAACGTTAATTTCTCACTCAAGGATGTTTGGCAATGGCCTGGCAAAATCCCTGGTACGACCCCAGCAAGGCGCACCATACGCCTGAAGGTTTCCGTAATCCCGAAGCGGAGCTTCGCCAGAATGGCGATCTGCAACGCTGGCGGAAAGAACGCAAGGCGGCTGGGTTACCTTTTCCTCCCGCCGCGGGTTATGACAATTTTATCGCCGAGTGGTGGCAGCGGGCCGATCTGGCCGGCGAGGACGATGCCGTCTGGTGGCTGGGTCATGCCTGTCTGCTGCTAAGGCTGGCGGGAAAATACACCCTGATCGATCCTGCGCTGTCGAAGCGGGCTTCGCCGTTTAGCTTCTTTGGCCCACAGCGCAAAACGCCTGTAGCTCTGGAGATCGCTGAACTGCCGTCGCTTGACTGTGTGCTAATTTCGCACAGCCACTACGACCATCTGGATCGACCCTCGATTAAAAAAATTCTCCAGCGCTTCCCGCAGGTGGAGTTTGTCGTGCCGCTTGGTCTTGAGCCGTGGTTCAGAAAGCTGGGCGCAAAGCGCGTCACGCAGCTGGACTGGTGGGAAAGCAAAGAGGTGGGGGGAATGGCATTACACGCCGTTCCAGCCCGTCACTGGAGCATGAGAAGCCTGCGTGACCGTAATCGTTCGCTGTGGTGTGGCTGGGTAATTAAGGCGCCGGGTCTGAGCTTCTGGTTTACCGGCGACAGCGGCTATACGGAAAATTTACTGGAGATCCCACGCAGGCTGGGCCCTTTTAATCTTGCGGCGTTGCCAGTGGGCGCCTATGCACCAAAATGGTTCATGCGCGCGCAGCATATGGACCCGGAGCAGGCCGTTTCGCTGCATCTGGCTCTGGGGGAACCGCACAGCATTCCGATCCATTGGGGGGTGTTTGAACTGGCTGATGAATCACTGGACGAACCGCCGAATGTGCTGTCAGAAGCAATGCGGGCAGCAGGATTGGACGAAAGCCGCTTCCAGGCCTGCCGAATAGGCTCGAAAAAGGCGCTGAATAATATCAACCAGGATTAATCTTAAAAGAATTAATTTAACATATGGCGAAAATGAGAGCACAGTCAAATAATGTAAATGGACTGAGGGTACGTCCGGGAATTAATAGATGATGCCGGTGCTTTTAAATGGGGCAGGGGGTATTTCAGTTTCCTGATTTTGGTGCAATTTAAATTAAAAGTGTACCAGGCGCTTCTTTTTGAGCCCCAGGATGCTTTGCGCTTAATGCCGCCGGTTAAACGCTTAAAGGATTTTTTTTGCGTAAGCTATGCCATAATTGTGCAATAAATTCAGGTCATACTGACCGATATGCCCGCACAAGCAATAGACTTAAGCACGGCGGCAGGCTATGATAGCCTCATGTTTTGAGCGTGAATAAGGTTGGGTAACGTTAGCTTTCCCGGCTACCGTTTCACTCCTCCGTATGTAATGTGCAATATGTGCCGCGAATGTTTCAATTCTGTGCGTCATCTCTATCACCGTTTAAAAATGACTTGCCATTAATTAACGAATATGTGATAACGCTTTAGGGTCAAACGAGGTACAATTCTGTTTATGTATGGCATCTTCAGTAAAGAAGTTTTGAGTAAAGACGTTGACGTTGAATACCGCTTCCTTGCCGAGCCTTTATATCGTGCCTCATGCAGTAATGTCTCTGGTTTTTCAGTACGTAAAGTAAAGCCCTCGGGCGAATAAACTCTCTAAGGAATTTGCAAAATGGCAAAGATTAAAGGTCAGGTTAAGTGGTTCAACGAGTCTAAAGGTTTTGGTTTCATCACCCCAGCAGACGGCAGCAAAGATGTCTTCGTACACTTCTCTGCAATCCAGGGTAATGGTTTCAAAACTCTGGCTGAAGGCCAGAACGTTGAGTTCGAAATCCAGGACGGCCAGAAAGGCCCTGCTGCAGTGAACGTCACCGCTATCTAATTTTCGATCTGCGCCTGCTATTGCCCGCGCGGCGAGCAGTCCAGGCAAGAATCTGAATGTTAAAGCCCCGTCAGTAATGGCGGGGCTTTTTCTATGGCAAAAGCAATAAGGTCTGCCGCTACACGAGGCTTTCCGGTAAACTGCCGCCCGAACCGTTTATGGAGAGTTGCTATGTCTTACCTTTGCCCCCTTTGCCATCAGCCCCTGCTGCCCGAAGCCGCCGTCTGGCGCTGCGCAAACCGGCACCAGTTCGACCGGGCTAAAGAGGGCTACGTCAATCTTCTGCCGGTCCAGCACAAGCGCTCAAAGCAACCGGGAGACAGCGCCGATATGATGCTGGCCCGCCGCGAGTTTCTTGATGCCGGACACTATCAGCCGCTTCAGCAAAAAGTCTGTGAGATCTTTGAGCGCATCCTGCCAGCGACGGCCTCGGGCGTATTGGATATCGGCTGTGGCGAGGGCTATTACACGCACGCCGTAGCTAACCGGCTACAGGCGAGGGGAGAGACAGCGGTTCACGGGCTGGACGTCTCGAAGGTGGCCGTGCGGTTCGGCGCTAAGCGCTACCACAACGTTGAGTTTTGTGTGGCTTCAAGCCATCGTCTGCCGTTTGCCGCGGGGCAGTTTGACGCCGTTCTACGCATATATGCCCCATGCAAAGCGGAAGAGCTGGCGCGGGTGGTGAAGGAGCGGGGTTATGTGCTGACCGTCACGCCGGGACCGCGCCATCTGATCCAGTTTAAGGCGCTGATCTATCAGGACGTGAAGCTGCACGATGAGACGCCGGAAGAGATGGCGGGGTTTGAACTGGTCGAACAGCACTCGCTGAACTACCCATTGCGACTGAACAGCGAGGAGTCAGCCGCGCTGCTGCAAATGACGCCGTTTGCCTGGCGCGCCCGCCCGGAAGTGTGGGGCGTGCTGGCGACCACTACGGCGTTTGATTGTGAAACTGACTTCACGCTGCGGCTTTGGCAGCGCAACGCGACGCAGGGCGTTACGGCTGCTGCACCATAAACTGATAGATGCTTTCCAGGTCATCCAGCTTTCTTACGTGGATCAGCAGGCGTCGGTTTTCCAGCTCGATCACCAGAATCCCGTCTTCGGACAGATTCATATTTTTGATCCGTCGGTAGTCGATAAAAATATTGGCGTAGTAAAAGCCTTCGGGCTTGAACAGCAGCTTAGGCAGGCGGATCCAGAACAGATAGACCGACAGAAAGGCCAGCGCCATCAGCAGCGTGGTGGTGATTCTGGGCCCCTGGTTGTTGACGTTCTGGTAGATCAGTATGGCGATCAGCCCAACGAAGATCAGGCTGTCCAGCTTGTTACGGCGCTTCAACAGCACCTTCAGCCGGGTCGGGCCTTTCAGCCGCGTCATTATCAGCTCATCGTAGATCGCATAGGCCAGAAATAGCGCGATAAACAGCACGATGACGTAATCAGTTAGTGACATCTTTACTTCCCCTGAAAAAAACAGCCGCTATCGTTCAGTTATAAGCGATAGCGGCTGGTCTTTGATAAGGCCGGAGTTGCCTCCGGCCAGCAGGCTTACAGACCTAACAGCCCAATCCAGTAGCCGAAGATCCCAATCACGAAGAAGCCAATGATAATCCACAGTGCGTTAACCTTGCGGCGTAGCAGCCACATACAGCCAAAGGTTAGCAGCAGAGGGATTAAGCCGGGCATTAGCTGATCGAGGATTGACTGCACGGTGGTGACCGTGGTCTTTCCTGTCTGATCGGTAATGCGCGAGACTACCAGCGGAACGTTAACATGCGTCCACTTGTTGACCAGCGCCCCCATGACAAAGAGGCCGAGAATGGACGCCCCCTCGGTCAGTTTTTGCAGGAAGCCGCCGCCCATGTCGCTAACGATATCGACGCCCTTGCGGTAGCCATACGCCACGCCATAGTAGCGAACCAGTAAACGCACCAGGTTAAACAGCACGAAGAACAGCAGCGGACCGAGAAGGCTCCCGCTCATGGCAATCCCAGCGCCCAGCGCGGCAAATACCGGACGGACGGTACCCCAGAAAATCGGGTCGCCCACGCCAGCCAGCGGTCCCATCAGCCCCACCTTGATGCCGTTAATCGCAGCATCATCGATAGGTGCGCCGTTGGCACGCTGCTCTTCCATTGCCATGGTCACGCCAAGCACGGGAGAGGCCACGTAAGGGTGAGTGTTAAAGAACTCCAGGTGACGCTTAATCGCCTGCTTACGCGCATCGTTGTTGTCTGGATAAAGGCGACGGATCACCGGCACCATTGAGTAGCAGAAGCCCAGCGCCTGCATACGTTCAAAGTTCCAGGAACCCTGAAACAGGTTAGAACGCAGGAATACGCCGCGCACGTCACCCGGAGTCAGCTTTTTCTGCACGGCAGATGTTGTGGTAGTAGCGGTATCAACCATTTTTCTCACCCTTTCCCTAATCTAATTCGTTATCAAGGTCGTTGTGCGCAGGGCCGGAGGCCTGTGCACCCGCCACGCGGTTATACTTCGGCGCCAGCTGGATATACAGCACCGCCATCACCACACCAATCACACCCAGCGCAACCAGGTTAAAGTTGGTGAAGGCCGCGGTAACGAAACCGAGGTAGAAGAAAGGCATCAGGTAGCCCGCACGCATCATATTGATGACCATTGCGTAACCTACCACCACGATCATACCGCCGGCGATGTTCAGGCCGTTGGTCACCACTTCAGGGATGGATTCGAGCATTCCCTGCACTACGCTGGTTCCGACGGAGACCGCTACGATGACCGCAGGGATAGCAATACGCATTGCCTGCAAAACCAGAGCCGAGACGTGGATCCACGAGATGGCCGACAGGTTGCCTTTTTCGGCTGCCTTATCTGCCGCGTGCTGGAATGCAACGGTGATGGTACGTACGATGATCGTCAGTACCTGACCTGCAGCCGCCAGCGGAATGGCCAGCGCTATACCGGCACCCACGCTTTGACCACCGGCGATAACCAGGATGGTGGAAATAATAGAGGCAAGGGCGGCATCCGGGGCCACGGCGGCGCCGATGTTCATCCAGCCCAGGGCGATCATTTCCAGCGTACCCCCGATAATAATACCGGTTTTCATATCGCCTAAAACGGCACCAATTAAGGTACAAGCCACCAGCGGACGGTGAAACTGAAATTCATCGAGAATAGATCCCATACCTGCAATACAGGCAACAATAAATATCAGCACAATTTGAAGAGTGGTAATCTCCATTGCACTTCTCCTCTGACATTCGTGAACTGAGTTAAACCTGAACGATCAGGCAATAATAAATGCAGCTTACTGAGCCACTTTGGCAATCAGGTCCATCATTTTCAGGCGTTGATCGCTGGAGACTTTACGGACTTCCAGCTCAATACCCTGTTCATTTAGCTTCCTGAAGGCTGCAATATCTTTTTCATCAACTGAAACAGCATTGTTGACCTGGGTTTTGCCCTGACGGAACGCCATTCCCCCAATATTGACACTCGGGATTTTTACCCCGGCTTCCACCAGTCGTTCTACATCCGTTGGGTTGGTAAACAGCAGCATCACGCGTTCGCCAGCGTACTGTGGGTTATTCCACACGCGGATCATTTTTGCGATATCGACGACGTGAGCGGTAACGCCTGGAGGAGCAACCTGGGTCAGCAGCGTTTTACGCACGTTGTCGGCCGCCACTTCATCGCTGACCACAATGATACGCGTGACGTTGGTCTCTTTCGTCCAGCGCGTTGCAACCTGACCATGAATCAGACGGTCATCGATCCTTGCCAGGGCGATCTTCATGTAATCGTTGGGTCCCATCGCCTTTTGCGGAACGGGTGCGGCTTTCGGTGCTGCGGCGGCGACGGGGGCAGGGGCGGGCTCAGGTTCTTTGGCTTTTAACGCCCTGACGCCTTCACGACCGGTCTCGACGGCCACGGCCACCAGTTCGTCAAAGCCTGGGTCATCGTCGCGAGCCATAAAGACTTCCACCAGCATGGGAATGTTGACCCCGGCTATTACCTCGTAATTTTCCTTGTCCACAACGATGCGGCTGGCGGCATTAAACGGGCTGCCTCCCCAGGTATCTACCAGAAAAAGTACGCCTTTACTGGTATCCAAATCGGTCAGTCGCGCCTGATATTTCTCGATCAGGGTTTCCGCATTTTCGCCGGGTACGAAATCAATCCACCCGACGTTTTGCTGTTCCCCAAGGAGCATTTCAGCTGTTTTTATCAGCTGCTCTGCGGCCCAGCCGTGCGTGCCGATCACAATAGCAATAGTCACTTGCTACCCTCCTTATCCAATATTCAGCGGCCCACAAAAGCAGGCGAGCCGTACGAGTATCCAGCTGAAGATTTCCCCCAGCCTGGATTGAACGTGCTGTTATTTTTCTGAACCAGTAACACTCTTAATTGCTGCACCAGAGTTGTCTCTGATCCAAACCTTAAGACGGGATTTATTTTAGTACGCGAAAAAATAAATTATGTGACCGTGCTCAGCTATTTAGACGCCAGTTTCACCTCTTAAGCGCTATCGCTCAAAAGAGCAGCATGAAAAGTGGCCGCATTCTGTAAATGTAATTAAATATTTTGACGCAGACCGGGGGCCTGTTTAGAGTAGAGATCCTTTTTTAACACAGGAGTACCGGCTTCAGCCCTCCCTATGGACTGTCACCGACGTCGCTTTACCTTGCCATCTGGTCATCCGGCCAGCTTTATTTCGTCCCCGGACGACACCCTTTACCCCCTCTGCGCCACTGACCGCATCGTGTTCTTACGAACGCCTGCTGTGCTTTGCCGATCCTTTTTTCGGAGTCTGTAATGGAATTTCTTTTAGACCCCTCAATCTGGGCCGGTCTGCTGACGCTGGTCGTGCTCGAAATCGTACTGGGTATTGATAACCTGGTCTTTATCGCCATTCTGGCCGACAAGCTGCCGCCAAAGCAGCGCGACAAGGCAAGGTTAATAGGCCTGTCGCTGGCGCTGATTATGCGGCTGGGCCTGCTTTCGCTGATCTCGTGGATGGTAACGTTAACCCGTCCGCTGTTCAGTGTAGGCGACTTCAGCTTTTCCGGGCGGGATTTGATCCTGCTGGTGGGCGGATTGTTCCTGCTGTTCAAGGCGACGATGGAGCTGCACGAACGGCTGGAAAACCGCGAGCATGGGGGTGACGGCAGTAGAGGCTACGCCAGCTTCTGGGCGGTAGTGGTGCAGATTGTTATCCTCGATGCCGTCTTCTCGCTGGATGCGGTGATTACCGCCGTCGGGATGGTAAATAACCTTGCCATTATGATGACTGCGGTGGTCATTGCGATGGGCATTATGCTGCTGGCCTCGAAACCGCTGACTAATTTTGTCAATGCGCATCCTACCGTGGTGGTGCTGTGCCTTAGCTTCCTGCTGATGATTGGTTTAAGCCTGGTCGCCGAAGGTTTTGGTTTCCACATCCCGAAAGGCTATCTGTATGCCGCGATTGGCTTCTCCATTCTGATTGAGTTGTTCAACCAGATCGCGCGGGTCAATTTTATGCGCCATCAGGCGAGACGGCCGATGCGTGAGCGCACCGCCGAGGCCATTCTTCGTCTGATGGGCGGCCGTCGCAGCCAGGAGAGCAGCAGCAGCGAAAGCAGCGAAGTGGCGGCGATCCTGCCGCAGGAAGCTTTTAAAGATGAAGAGCGCTACATGATCAACGGCGTGCTGACGCTGGCGTCCCGCTCCGTTCGCAGTATTATGACGCCTCGCGGTGAAATCTCATGGGTTGACGCCGAGCGCTCGCTGGATGAAGTGCGTATTCAGCTGCTGGACACGCCGCACAGCCTGTTCCCAGTCTGTCGCGGAGAGCTGGACGAGATTATTGGCGTGGTGCGGGCAAAAGAGTTGCTGGTTGCGCTGGATCACGGCATTGACGTCGCCACCTTTGCCGCCGCGTCTCCGCCGATTATCGTACCGGAAACGCTCGACCCCATTAACCTGCTTGGCGTGCTGCGCCGGGCGAAGGGCAGCTTCGTGGTGGTGACCAGCGAGTTTGGCGTGGTGCAGGGGCTGATCACGCCGCTGGACGTGCTGGAAGCTATTGCGGGTGAATTCCCTGACGAAGACGAAACGCCTGACATCATCGCCGACGGAGACGGCTGGCTGGTCAAAGGCGGAACGGATCTTCACTCACTGCAACAGTTGCTGGATACCCAGGTGTTGGTGAACCCAGACGATGACCACGCCTCGCTGGCTGGCCTGCTGATTGCGCAGAAGGGCCAGTTGCCGGTTGCAGGCGAGGTGATTGAACTGCCTCCGGTTACCTTCCAGATTATCGAAGCGACGGATTACCGCGTCGACCTGGTCCGGGTGACTCGTGCGCGTGAGCGTCATGAAGAGGACGAAGAAGCGTAACAGTCAGAAGGGGGAAGAGATTCCCCCTGATTTTTCCGATCAGATTGCCAGCGTCAATTTATGTTCGCTGAGCCACTTCGGAAAGTCGCTCAGCGGCATTGGACGCGCGTAGAAATAACCCTGTAGCACATCCACGCCTTTTTCCCGCAGATAAACCGCCTGTTCCGCCGTTTCAACGCCTTCCGCCACTAGGCCGATATTCAGACGCTGAGCAAGCGAAATAACCATATCGGTAACCGTTGCGTTAATGGCATCCGTGCCGATCGAGGCGGTAAATACCTTGTCAATTTTCAGCACGTCGGGGCTTAACGTTTTCAGATACGAAAGCGAGCTGTGTCCGGTGCCGAAGTCATCAATCGCCAGCTTGACGCCAATCTTATGCAGATGCGTCACAACCCGCTGATCGACCTCCGGCAGGGAATCTCTCTCGGTCAGCTCAACAACCAACTGCGGCACCGGGTTGGCTGGCCACCACAGGCGCTGTAGATCATCAATGATTTCGCGATTGTGGAAGTGGCTGGCCGCTACGTTGATCGCAATATGGAACGACGGGCAAGCTGGCATCTGCGGCAGTTGGCGAACGACCTCGCGCAGTACGAAACGGGTCAGGGGAGCAATCAGGTTCTGCCGCTCGGCCAGAGGAATAAAAACGTCCGGCGGTATCCAGCCCTGACGTGGATTGTGCCAGCGCAGCAGTAGCTCAATACCGTTACAATCGCCGGTCTTTGAATTAATGAGCGGCTGGCAGTAAACCATAAACTCGCGGGCGGTAATGCCGTAGCTGATCTGCCAGGAAAGGCTCATGCGGTTTGCCGTCGCCAGCCAGACGATATAGGCCATCAGCAGGCTAAGTAGCAGCGCCAGCGGCAGTTGAGACGGCAGCGTTGATAGCGCCAGACGGGACGGTGAAGGGCCAAACAGGGTGATGGTAAACGGATAGCGCAGCGACGCTTTCTCGTAGCTCACTTCATCATCGGAAGGGAAAGCTTCCTCAATCATCGGATTGCCGTACTCAAGACTTTTCCCGCCAACATTGAATACGGCGCGTTCCACCCACGGTAGCGTTGGCTCAAGCAGGTAGTTACTCATCATCTCAATATTGATGGTTTGCAGGATGCCAGAGCGGTTGGCGTTATCGTGCGGCGTCCACAGCAGCAGAATCGGCGAGCCCTTGAGCAGATATTGATCGGTACTGAGCATCATGCGCTGATTATTGATCGCCAGCTCCGGATAGATGGCGCTGAACTGCCTGTCGCCTGCGCCAAAGATGCTGGAGCAATACATGCTATCGTTGTCGACCAGCACGATGGATCGTACCGTTTGCAGTGAAGCCAGCTTTTCAATCAGCGGAAAACGAACCTGCTCGCAGGGCAGGCCAACCAGACCGAGCGTATTGCTGGCCGCCACGTCCAGCGGTGAGAACAGCCGATCGAACCGCTGAATAGCGTTATCGGCAAAGGTTCGCGACTGCTGCTCAATCCGGCCTTTCTCTTCCATAAAGCGGAAGGCTAACGTAAGAATGAGCACCAACGCGGAAACGACCACAGCGATTAACAACCGCTTGCGGCGAAACTGTCCTAAAACCTCCTGGGACATTTGCATCAGTAACCACCCTTAGATCAAGACGCATACACAGAGACCGAATAAGTGTTATCGGCAAAATGAAAATTAAGTTTAGTCTTGCTGAAGAGAAAAGCAGAATTAAGTAAAACAGTCACTTATCCTGCATTGTTTGCAACCACACTCTAGCGGTTTCCTGCCAGAGGAGATAGAAGGGGCAGTAAAAAAAAATTTAACCGGGCAACAGTTTACGCTGCCGTACGGGCAGCGTCTGCAATCAGAGCGCAAGACAAAGCCGGTATCAGTCACACTGAACCTTGATAGCCAGGCCCCCACGCGAGGTTTCCCGGTATTTGGCATTCATGTCCTTACCCGTTTCGTACATCGTTTCAATCACCTTATCCAGTGACACCCTGGCCTCGCTGGTGCGCCGCATCGCCATCCGCGCCGAGTTGATCGCTTTAACCGCGCCAATTGCATTACGTTCAATACAGGGAACCTGCACCTGACCGGCAACCGGATCGCAGGTGAGGCCGAGGTTGTGCTCCATACCAATTTCAGCCGCCACGCAAACCTGTTCCGGGCTGGCACCCAGCAGCTCGGCCAGGCCCGCCGCCGCCATTGAGCAGGCTACGCCCACTTCGCCCTGACAGCCAACCTCCGCACCGGAGATAGAGGCGTTCATTTTATACAGAATGCCGACCGCGCCAGCCGTCAGGAAATAGCGAAGAAAGATGTCCGGGCCGACCGGCTCAATGAAATGATCATAGTAGGCCAGCACCGCCGGGACAATGCCGCAGGCGCCGTTAGTGGGGGCGGTGACCACTCGTCCCCCTGCCGCGTTCTCTTCATTGACCGCCAGAGCAAACATATTGACCCAGTCAATGACGATCATTGGGTCGCTGGAAAGCTTGCCTGATGAAACCAGCAGGCGGCGTAGTGCGGAAGCGCGGCGCGGCACCCGTAGCGGTCCCGGCAACACGCCTTCGGTATTTAGCCCGCGGTCGATGCACTCCCGCATACTTTGCCAGACGTCGCCGAAGTAGCTTTCGATCTCGGCACGGCTATGCAGCGCCAGCTCGTTTTTCATTACCATGCCGGAGAGCGAAAGGCCCTGCTGATGGCAGTGCGTCAGCATCTCTCTGGCTGAGTTGAACGGGTAAGGGACGGTGACGCTATTCAGCGTTGACTGGCCGAAATGCTCTTCGTCGACGATGAAACCGCCGCCGATCGAGTAATAGGTTTTGCTGTAGAGAAGGGTATCCCCGTTGAAGGCATGAATGCGCATCCCATTTTCATGCAGCGATAAATTGTCGCTGCGGAAAACCATGCCGCCCTCGCGTGGAAAGTCGACCTCGTGACGACCGTTGGCTATCAGCAGGCGCTGACGATCTTCCACGTCGCGGATAAAGGCAGGGATGCCGTCGATATCCACGCTCTCTGGCGTGGCGCCGGAAAGCCCCATAATGATAGCGATATCGGTATGGTGACCTTTACCGGTCAGGGACAGCGAGCCGTACACGTCTACGGCAAGGCGCGTTACGCTGTCCAGCAAGCCGTTAGCGACCAAATCGTCGACAAACTGTTTACCGGCTTTCATCGGTCCAACCGTGTGGGAACTGGAGGGGCCAATACCGATTTTAAACATGTCGAAAACGCTAATCACACTATGCTCCTTAACTGAGCCGCAAGGCTGATAAAAATACTGCTGTAATTGTAATTATCCTGAGACCAATGGTCGCATGAAATAAACTAATCACGATGATCCAGAAAAGTTATGGCTGGCGGCGATCAATCGGTACATCAGGCGCTTAGTTGCCCAATATCAGCTAGGGCAAAAGGGGCTGATGCTGCTTTTGGCGATCGCCTGCCGCACTAATGTGGTGCAATATAAATGATTCGGGCAGAATGTGTAGTGATTTAACGCGAAGAATGGCGGAATAGTTAGTGGGAAACGCTAAATGTGGCGCGGTTCACAGGAATTTGGGCGGCGTATTACTTGCCTGCTGGCTGATTCGCCAGCTGAAGACTTAACTGGCGAATAATCCCGGCGGTCATGCCCCAGATAAAATAGTCCTCATACCACGAGAGCCAGACGCGGTGGCTGGCACCGCGTCGCTGTATATCCAGCGGAGCGTAGCGACCCAGCCGCAGCGCTTCCTGTAGCGGCATCTCAAAAATGGACTCCACCTCACCTTCGTTGGCATGCCAGCTTCGTGAAGGCGGCACAATTCCTACCACGGGCGTGACCTGAAAGCCGGTGCTGCTGGTGACCGGAGGCAGCACGCCGACCACTCTGACGCTGGCGGGCGAAATGGCGACTTCTTCCTGCGCTTCCCGCAAGGCCGTGGCAATTAGCGAGCCGTCGTCGGCATCCATCATGCCGCCCGGAAAAGCTACCTGGCCGGCATGCTTACGTAGCGCGGCGGCGCGGCGGGTTAGCAACAGCGTAGGGCGGGGACGATCGACGACGGGCACCAGCACGGCGGCCCGACGAACCGGAAGCTGAGCGGAGGGCGCATCGGGCCTCAGCAAAACAAAGCGGCTCATAAAGTCTTCCAGCGTGATATGCGCCTCAGACATCCGGCTGCTCCAGGCAGGGTAGAATCCGCTGCACCTTATCGAACGTCTCCTGATATTCGGCCTGTTCGTCGCTATCCGCCACAATACCGCCGCCCGCCGTGCAATAGAGATTTCCCTGCTCCGCCGTCAGCGTGCGGATGGTGATGCTGGTATCCATTTTGCCGCAGACGCTGAGATAGCCAATGCTGCCGCACCAGGCATTTCGCCGGTGAGGTTCCAGCGTATCAATGATCGCCATCGCCCTGACTTTTGGCGCACCGGTGATAGATCCGCCGGGAAAGCAGGCCCGCAGCAGGTCGCAGGCGCTTGAGGAAGAGGAGAGCCGGGCGGTGATGGTGCTGACCAGATGATGGACTGCCGGGAAGGGCTCGACGGCGAAGAGTTGCGGCACGGCGACGCTGCCGGGCTGGGCGACGCGGCCGATATCATTGCGCAGCAGATCGACAATCATTACGTTTTCAGCACGATCCTTGGGCGAATTCGCCAGTCTGATAGCCTGAAGGCGATCCGCCTCAGCATCGCTCAGCCTGGGGAGCGTGCCTTTGATCGGCCGCGCTTCAATCCTGCCCCCCTCTATTTTCAGAAAACGCTCTGGCGACAAGCTGAGAATGGCGCTGCCGGGCAGGCGCAGAAAAGCGCTGAACGGCGCGCGGTTTTGCTGATTAAGCCGCTGGAACGCCAGCCACTCGTCGCCGCGATAGCTGGCGGAAAAGCGCTGTGACAGGTTGATTTGATAACAGTCTCCGCTGCGCAGCCAGTGCTGAACGCGGCGGAACTTTTCACCGTACTCTGTACGCGTCATATTGGACTGCCAGGGGCTGGTCAGTTGAAAAGGGACGGGCTGACCCGCTGGCCGCAGGGCGTTCAACCAGTTCAGCCTCGTTTCTCCGTCACCGTGCGCCACTAAGGTTAGCGCCTGCCGCTGATGATCGGCGATCAGCGCCCAGTCATAGATCCCTACCGCCATATCCGGCGTCTTCAGGTCCTGCTTCGCCAGACAGGGCAGTTGCTCAAAGCGGCGACCCAGATCGTAGCCGAACAGCCCCAGCGCGCCGCCCTGAAAGGGGAAATCTGGATGTTCCTGCGCCGCTAAGCCGCTCTGCTTCAGTGCCCTTTCCAGCAGGCTAAGCGGATCTTCCCCACTGCTTTCCACGCTGTCACCGCGCTGAATGCGGGTCACGCTGCCCTGCGTTGTCAGCGTGGTTTGCGGATCGGCCACCATAATATCAAAGCGGTTGTCGCTGTGATCGGCAAAGCCGGAATGCAGCAGCATCGCCCAGGGTTGATGGGCAACAAAACCAAACAGATTCTCAATGGCTTCAGGCGTATACTTAAGAGGATAATAAACAGGTGACATGATGGTTCAGCTGACAGGGTCAATAACAGGCGATAAGCCTGGCATATTTTTCCTCTGCTGGCATCTGTTTGTTGCGCGTGGAATAATCCGCGCCCGAGGACAGGAGTGCATATGATTACAGGTTTACCGGCGCTGTCGCATGAACAGCAGCAGCAGGCAGTGGAACGTATCCAGCAGTTGATGTCAGAAGGCATGAGCAGCGGACAGGCAATTCAACTGGTGGCCGCAGAAATTCGCGAAACGCACACCGGCGGCATGGTTGCCGCGCGTTTTGATGATGAAGACGAAGATGAAGATCGGGACCAGCAGTTGGGCCATCAGCCAGACGAAGACCAGTATGATAACGACTACGACGACTAGATTGCCTGATGGAGCGGGGCGTAACGGGTGAGCGGGAGAATCCGCGGCCTGTTTACGCCGCTGGCTTTGATGCTGGCCGGCTGGATGCCGTTCAGCCAGCAGGGCCGTGCGGCTGAGCAGGGCTGGCCTGCTGACGTCAGTGAAAACAGCTTTGCTCTTCCCTCTCAGGCGGGCAATTTCCACTATTACTCCCTGAATACCCGACAGCATCAGCCGATCGTCTCGGCGCTAATTGTGCTGCACGGCCATCCCCGCGATGTAGGTAACACGTTAGCGGCCGCCGCTGAAGCCGCGCAGGGGGTACCTGCCGCCAGCAATACGGCAATTGTAGCGCCTCTTTTTCAGGTTGCTGCCAGCCGTGACAGCCGCTGCCGCTCCTCAGGGCTACCGGCAGCCTCAGCTGGCGATGCGCTGTGGAGCTGCCGTTCGTGGTTGGGAGGCGAACCGGACAGCCAACAGCGAATCACGGCTTTTGCCGCGATGGATAACCTGCTGCTTACACTGAAGCAGCGCTGGCCAGCATTACGTAACGTTACCGTGGCCGGATTTTCCGCTGGTGGACAATTTGTACAGCACTATATTGGCTTTGCGCATCCACCTGAGGGGGTAGCCCTGCGTTTCGTGGCAGGCGACCCCGGCAGCTGGCTCTATTTTGATCAGCGGAAGGTCACTGGTTGCCCGAACGCCAGCCGATGGAAATATGGCGTTGAGGATCTCCCCGGCTGGCTGAACGAGACGGCGGCAGCAGCCCGTCAACGCTATCGTTTGGCTGACGTGCACTATCTCGAAGGTGCCGACGATCGCGGCAAAGGTCCAGGCCGTTACTGGAAGATCCTGGACAAATCCTGCGCGGCTATGGCTCAGGGTGAATTCAGGCTGGATCGCGGGCTGAACTATCAGCAATATGAGCGCGAGGTGCTGAAGCCAGTCACGCCGCACAAACTCACCGTGGTGCCGGGCTGCGCGCATGACGTGCGCTGCGTTTTCCCGTCGAAGGAGGGACGACAGGCGCTATTTACACCCTGACGGGCGGCGCCTGCCAGGGCCTTACTTCGCAGCGATTATCTTGATTTCCACCAGATATTTCGGGTTCATCAGGTTTGCCTGAACGGTACAGCGAACCGGCGCGTTGCCCGGTGAAACCCAGGCATCCCAGGCACGATTCATCGCCTGGAAATCTTTCTTATGGACCAGGAAAAGGGTCGCATCCAGAATTTTGCTCTTATCCGATCCTACGCGCGTAAGTATTCTGTCGATCGTTGCCAGGGCATTTGCGGTCTGTGCCTCAGCATCTTCATCAAGGTTTTCCGGTACGCTGGTGTAATACACCGTGTCGTTATGAATAACCGCTTCCGACATGCGGTGTTCCGGATCGAGACGTTCAATAGTCATCAGCTTTCTCTCATCATCGCTGCTAAAAGTGGGTCGTAGCCTCGCACAGTTTCGGGCTGGCTGTCACCTAAAGGGTGGAGTGGGGACGCGGATACTGACATAATTACAGTGTTTTTAAAAACGGCAGTGAGGATGTGTGGCAGACGATTTTGCAGCAGATGGCGCGCTGGCGCTGGCAATCCCTGGTTTTAAACCGCGAGAACCGCAGCGCCAGATGGCTCTGGCGGTCAGCGAAGCGATTGAGAATAAGCGTGAGCTGGTGGTTGAAGCGGGGACGGGAACCGGTAAAACCTATGCCTATCTCGCGCCCGCGCTGCGCTCCGGTAAAAAAGTGATCGTCTCTACGGGTTCCAAAGCGCTACAGGATCAGCTCTATAGCCGGGATCTTCCCACCGTAGCCAGAGCGCTAAAATTTAAAGGTCAGGTGGCGCTGCTAAAAGGGCGCTCTAACTACCTCTGCCTTGAACGGTTGGAGCAGCAGTCGATGGCTGGCGGCGAGCTGGCCGTGCAGGCAATGAGCGATCTGGTACACCTGCGCGGCTGGTCCAGCGAAACCGTTGATGGTGATATCAGCACCTGCGGCGGCGTGGCGGAAGACAGCACCCTCTGGCCGCTGGTCACCAGCACCAATGACAACTGCCTGGGCAGCGACTGCCCACAGTACAAAGACTGTTTCGTGGTCAAAGCCAGGCGTAAAGCGATGGATGCCGATGTGGTGGTGGTTAACCATCATCTGTTTCTCGCGGATATGGTGGTGAAAGAGAGTGGGTTTGCGGAGCTGATCCCGGAGGCTGACGTGATGATCTTCGATGAAGCGCACCAGGTGCCGGATATTGCCAGCCAGTATTTCGGGCAGCAGCTCTCCAGCAAGCAGCTGATCGATCTGGCGAAGGACATCACTATCGCCTACCGCACGGAAGTCCGCGACGTTCAGCAACTGCAAAAGTCCGCCGACCGCCTGGCGCAAAGCGCGCAGGATTTCCGGCTGGTGCTGGGCGATCCCGGTTTTCGCGGCAATCTGCGCGAGGTGCTAAATCTAGCCAACGTTCAGCGTGCGCTACTGCTGCTGGATGACGCGCTGGAGCTGTGCTACGACGTGGCTAAAATGTCGCTGGGGCGTTCAGCGCTGTTGGATGCGGCCTTTGAGCGAGCGGCGCTGTATCGGGGCCGCCTTAAGCGGCTGAAGGATATCACTCAGCCTGGCTACAGCTACTGGTACGAATGCAACTCCCGTCATTTCGTGCTGGCGCTGACGCCGCTGTCGGTGTCAGAACGCTTCCGTGAGGTGATGGATGAGCGTCCCGCCAGCTGGATCTTTACCTCTGCGACGCTGGCCGTTAACGAGAAGATGACCCATTTCGTCGATCGGCTGGGAGTCAGCAGCGCGAAGACGATGATTCTCGACAGCCCGTTTGATTTTGCCCGTCAGGCGCTGCTCTGCGTGCCGCGCAACCTGCCTTCGCCAAATCAGCCGGGTGGGGCAAAGCAGATGGCAACAATGCTGCTGCCGCTGATTGAGGCGAACAACGGACGCTGCTTTTTCCTCTGCACCTCGCATCAGATGATGCGTGGCCTGGCAGAACAGTTCCGCGCGATGCTGACGCTGCCGGTGCTGCTGCAAGGCGAGACCAGCAAGGGCCAGTTACTCAAACAGTTTGTTACCGCCGGGAATGCTTTGCTGGTTGCCACCAGCAGCTTCTGGGAAGGGGTCGACGTGCGTGGCGATGTTCTTTCGCTGGTGATCATCGACAAGCTGCCGTTTACCTCGCCCGATGACCCGTTGCTGAAGGCGCGAATGGAAGATTGCAAGCTGCGCGGCGGCGATCCTTTTGATGAAGTGCAGCTGCCGGATGCGGTAATTACCCTGAAACAGGGCGTTGGCCGGTTGATTCGTGACGTGGACGATCGGGGCGTGCTGGTGATCTGCGATAACCGCCTGGTCATGCGCCCCTATGGCGCAGTTTTCCTCAACAGCCTGCCGCCTACGCCGAGAACCCGCGATATTCAGCAGGCGGTCGACTTTCTTAAACCGTCGTCAGCGCAGTAATCCGGGGCGCAGTGTGCTATGCTGCGCGCCGAAAATTTTTCCCGCCAGAGGTGTGTATGTCTACGCGTATTTTAGCGATTGATACGGCTACGGAAGCCTGCTCAGTTGCGCTGCTGAACGACGGTAACGTCACGGCCCACTTTGAGCTCTGTGCCCGTGAGCACACGCAGCGTATTTTGCCGATGGTGCAGACTCTGCTTCAGCAGGAAAAAATCACGCTGAGCGAGCTGAACGCGCTGGCATTTGGTCAGGGGCCGGGCAGCTTTACCGGCGTGCGTATCGGTATCGGCATCGCTCAGGGACTGGCCCTGGGCGCCGGGCTGCCGCTGGTCGGTGTCTCTACGCTGAAAACGATGGCGCAGAGCGCCTGGCGTTTGCGGGGCGCCACCCGCGTGCTGGCCGCCATTGATGCCCGCATGGGCGAAGTTTATTGGGCGGAGTATCAGCGCGACGAGCAGGGGCGCTGGCAGGGTGAAGAGACCGAAGCGGTGCTGACGCCTGAAGCGGCTCAGGCCAGAATGGCGGCGTTAACGGGCGAGTGGGCGACGGTTGGAACCGGCTGGAAAGCCTGGCCGCAGCTGGTTGAGTCGGCAGGCCCTGAGTTGCAGGTCACCGAGGTAGAGCTGCCCTGCGCCGAAGATATGCTGCCGCTGGCGGCCACGGCCTGGGCTGAAGGACGCGCGGTGGCGGTAGAGAAGGCTGAACCTACCTACCTCAGAAACACGGTGGCCTGGAAAAAATTGCCTGGTCGCGAGTAACTCAGCAACTATTTAACAAGGAAGCAGTCTGAGTAATCAGTATCCTGGAGAACTTTATGCGTAAACGTGTTTTGTTGCAGTTAGGTAGTCTGTTACTGGCCTCGGCGCTGCTTTCCGGCTGTATCAGCGTGCCGGATTCGGTGAAAGGTTCATCCCCTACGCCACAGCAGGATTTAGTTCGGGTGCTGAACGCCCCGCAGCTGTACGTTGGTCAGGAGTCGCGCTTTGGCGGCAAGGTGGTCAAAGTGGTGAATAAAGATGGCATGACCCGGCTGGAGATCGCCGCGCAGAGCCTTGATGATACCGCAAGGCCGCGGTTAGGCACGCCGTCGATTGGGCGCATTTATGCTGACATTAAAGGCTTCGTGGACCCGATCGATTTTAATAACCAAATTGTTACCGTTGTCGGGCCGATAAAAGGCACCGAGAAGGGTACGGTTGGCCAGGCGTCCTACAATTTTGTCACCGTTGAGGTGACCGGCTACCAGCGCTGGCATCTGACCCAGCAAATTGTCTCGCCTAACCAACCTATCGATCCGTGGATTTGGTACGGCCCGCCGCGCGGTCGACACGGTGGCGGATACTGGGGACCTCCGCCGTTTGGCTATTACAACAGCGGGCCAGCTCAGGTACAAACCATCCTGACTGAATAGTGACACGTTATGCTTATTGACGACCCGGTGACTCTTTGTCCTCGGGTCGTTTTTTATTGTTCCAGTTGGGACAAAATTAATTTAGTGATGGGCTTCGCAACCTCAAAACAGAGAACTGAGCAAACTGGTACGCTGAGTTAAAATAATGTTAAAAACATGCGACGGTTGCAGCCCATGACAACGAATACGACTTTCCGAGGTGTTTCCTTGAATAAGGTTTGGTTAAACCGCTATCCGGCAGACGTTCCGGCAGAGATCAGTGCTGACCGCTACTCTTCGTTGATAGATCTTTTTGAACAGGCCGCCAAACGCTACGCCGATCAGCCCGCCTTCATGAATATGGGGCAGGCAATGACCTATCGTAAGCTTGAAGAGCGCAGCAGGGCGTTCGCCGCCTATCTGCAGCAAGGGCTGGGTCTGAAAAAAGGCGACCGCGTGGCGCTGATGATGCCGAATCTGTTGCAGTACCCCATCGCGCTGTTTGGTATTTTGCGGGCGGGAATGATCGTGGTTAACGTCAATCCTCTTTATACCCCGCGTGAGCTGGAGCACCAGCTCAACGACAGCGGCGCCAGCGCAATTGTGATCGTCTCTAACTTCGCCCATACGCTGGAAAAAGTGGTAGCCAAAACCCAGGTGAAGCACGTTATTCTCACCCGGCTGGGCGATCAGCTGGCCCCGGCAAAGGCGACGCTGGTCAATTTTGTGGTGAAGTACATCAAACGGATGGTGCCGAAATACCATTTACCGGATGCAATCTCGTTTCGCAGCGCGCTCCATCAGGGCTACCGTATGCAGTATGTACGACCGGACATCATTAATGATGACCTGGCCTTCCTTCAGTACACCGGTGGAACCACCGGCGTGGCGAAAGGGGCGATGCTAACTCACCGCAACATGCAGGCTAACCTCGAACAGACCAAAGCTACCTACGGCTCGCTGCTGAAGGATGGCAAGGAAACTGTGGTTACGGCGCTGCCGCTTTACCATATCTTTGCACTCACGGTGAACTGCCTGCTGTTTATCGACCTCGGCGGAGCCAATCTGCTGATCACCAACCCTCGAGATATTCCCGGGCTGGTCAAAGAGCTGTCGAAGGTGCGTTTTACCGCCATTACCGGCGTTAACACGCTGTTTAACGCGCTGCTCAACGATAAAGATTTCCAGAAGCTCGACTTCTCCAGCCTCAGCCTCTCTGCCGGCGGCGGGATGGCGGTGCAGAAAGCCGTTGCTGAACGCTGGGAAAAGCTGACCGGCCACTATCTGCTGGAAGGGTATGGCCTGACCGAATGTTCACCGCTGGTTTCAGTCAACCCTTATGATATTCGCTACCACAGCGGCAGCATCGGATTGCCGGTTCCCTCTACCGACATTAAGCTGGTGGATGACGAAGGCAACGACGTGCCGGAAGGTGAGCCGGGCGAACTGTGCATCAAAGGGCCGCAGGTGATGCTGGGCTACTGGCAAAGGCCTGACGCGACGGATGAAGTGTTGAAAAATGGATGGCTTAGAAGCGGTGATATTGTTACCGTTGACCACGAAGGGTTTATCCGCATCGTCGACCGAAAAAAAGACATGATTCTGGTGTCGGGCTTTAACGTGTATCCTAATGAAATTGAAGACGTGCTGATGCTGCATCCCAAAGTGCGCGAAGCGGCGGCGATCGGCGTGCCCAGTGAGGTGGTGGGAGAAGTGGTAAAAATCTGCGTGGTGAAAAAAGACGCTTCGCTGACTAAAGACGAGCTAATCGCCCACTGTAAAAAGCATCTTACCGGCTATAAAATTCCTAAAATTGTTGAGTTTCGCGAAGAGTTACCGAAAACTAACGTTGGCAAAATTCTTCGCCGTGAGCTGCGTGATGAGGCGATAAAATCGGCCAAAGCCAGCTGATTCCGCCGATGCTTTCTGAGAACGCTAAAACGCCGGTCAAGCCGGCGTTTTTATTGAGATGACACTGAGGCGCGAAACGCCGCAGCGAGAGGACCATTTTGAATTACACCATGATAACTACCAACGAGGCGCTGGCTGACCTTTGTCACCGCGCCCGTCAGGTTCCGGCACTGGCGCTGGATACCGAATTCGTCAGAACCCGCACCTACTATCCCGGCCTTGGGCTGATCCAGCTGTATGACGGAGAGCAGATTGCGCTCATCGATCCCTTGCCAATCAGTGAATGGACGCCGTTCCGCGATCTGCTGCTGGATGAACAGGTGATCAAGTTTCTGCACGCTGGCAGTGAAGATTTAGAAGTGTTTCTGCACGAATTCGGCGTGCTGCCGCTGCCAATGATCGATACGCAAATTCTGGCGGCGTTTACCGGCCGACCTCTCTCCTGTGGATTTGCCACTATCGTCGAATCCTTCACCGGCATTGCGCTGGATAAAAGCGAATCCCGCACTGACTGGCTCGCCCGTCCGCTGACGGAAAAACAGTGCCAGTATGCCGCCGCCGACGTGCTCTACCTGCTGCCGATTGCCCACAAGCTGATGGCTGAGGCACAAGCGTCGGGCAAACTCCCGGCCGCGTTGAATGAGTGCAGCCTGCTATGCCAGCGTCGTCAGCGGGTGGTAGCGCCCGAAGACGCCTGGCGCGATATCACCAATGCATGGCAGCTGAAACCGCGCCAGCTGGCGGCTCTGCGCCTGCTGGCCGCCTGGCGGCTGGAGCTGGCTCGCGAAAAAGACATGGCGGTGAATTTCGTGGTGCGGGAAGAGAATCTGTGGAAGGTGGCGCGCTACATGCCTGGTTCACTGGGCGAGCTGGATCAATTAGGTCTGGCCGGACAGGAGATTCGTTTCCACGGTAAAGCGCTGGTGGCGATGGTCGCCCAGGCAGAGACGCTGGAAGAGAGCGAGCTGCCGGAGCCGCTGGCTAACCTGATAGATAACCCGGAATATAAGAAAGTATTTAAAGAGCTGAAGGCGCTGATGGCCGAAGTCGCGGAGAAAGAGGGCGTCAGCCAGGAATTGCTGGCTTCACGTCGGCAAATCAATCAGCTGCTGAGCTGGCACTGGCGGCTTAAACCGGCGGACAGAAAGCCTGAGCTGATAGACGGCTGGCGGGGTGAACTGCTTCACGACGGCATCGAAGCGATCCTGAAGGCGTACTGAAGGTTTTTCCCCTGCTCAGCAAGCAGGGGAAAAACAGGCGCAGGAGAGGATCATTTAGGCGTTTCTTCTGCCTCCGGAAGCGTCACGTTGAGCTCCAGAATCGAAATGTCATCATCCTTTTGATCCAGCTTAACGCTCAGCATTTCTGGATCAATTTTCACGTATTTGCAAATCACCTCCAGAAGATCCTTCTTCAGCTGCGGCAGATAGTGGGGCTCACTGTCGCCCCTCCTGCGTTCTGCCACAATAATTTGCAGCCGCTCCTTGGCTATATTGGCTGTCGGTTTTTTCCGGGATAAAAAGAAATCGAGTAAGGCCATGGTTTATCCCCCAAACAGGCGTTTCAGAAAACCCTTCTTCTCTTCTTCAATGAAGCGGAAGGGACGTTCTTCACCGAGAATACGGTCAACGGTATCGGAATAGGCTTTGCCCGCGTCGGACTCATTGTCCAGGATCACCGGCTCACCCTGGTTAGAGGCGCGCAGCACCGACTGATCTTCAGGGATGACGCCAGCCAGCGGAATACGCAGAATCTCCAGCACGTCTTCCATGCTCAGCATATCGCCACGGCTTACGCGGCCCGGATTGTAGCGAGTCAGCAGCAGATGCTCTTTAATCGGGTCCTGCCCATTTTCCGCCCGGCGGGATTTGGAAGACAGGATGCCGAGGATACGGTCTGAGTCACGCACGGAAGAGACTTCCGGGTTAGTGGTGATGATGGCTTCATCGGCGAAGTAGAGCGCCATCAGCGCGCCGGTTTCGATGCCCGCAGGCGAATCGCAGACGATAAAATCAAAGTCCATCTTGCCAAGATCGTCGAGAACTTTCTCAACGCCTTCGCGGGTCAGCGCATCTTTGTCACGGGTCTGCGACGCAGGCAGAATAAACAGGTTCTCGGTGCGCTTATCTTTAATCAACGCCTGATTCAGCGTGGCATCACCCTGAATCACGTTCACGAAATCGTACACCACGCGGCGCTCACAACCCATAATCAGATCGAGGTTACGCAAACCGATATCGAAGTCGATAACGACGGTCTTTTTACCCTTCTGGGCTAAACCGGTAGCGATGGCCGCGCTGGACGTGGTCTTGCCCACGCCTCCTTTACCCGATGTAACAACAATAATGCGTGCCATAAAATAATTTCCTTAAGAAAAGAAAGGGCTCGTGAGCCTGGCTCAGTTCAGGGGCTGTATAGTCATTGCGCCGTCTCTTAAGCAGAGGCGTGACGCCTTTCCAAAAAAATCGGCCGGAATTTGGTCCATAATCCAGTACTCACCGGCGATGGAAACCAATTCAGCTGACAAGCTGGTGCAAAAAATCTGGCACTCGCGATCGCCACTGGCGCCAGCCAGCGCGCGACCACGCATCATGCCGTAAATGTGGATGTTCCCGTCGGCGATAAGTTCTGCCCCGGCGCTGACGCTGCTGGTGACGATCAAATCGCTGTTTTTGGCATAAATCTGCTGGCCGGAGCGCACCGGCGTATTGATTACGCGGGTCTTGAAGGCCGGAGGCTCAGCCGCTGGCTTGACCGGTTCGATCACCTCAACGGCTTTTTTCTGCTCTTTCCCTTCCGACAACAGCGGTAGCCCGGCCCGGCTGATGATGCGTTTTAACGCCTCGTCTTTGCAGCCGCTAACGCCAACGATATGCAGCCCGGTCGAGGTGATGGCCTGTTGCATCAGACGCCAGTTGACCTCACTGCTCAGCGAGGCAACGTTGAGCACTACCGGGGCATTTTTCAGAAAGGCTGGGGCCTGATTGACTTTATCCTGTAGCGCCTGACGAACCACATCGGGGTCGCCGTGGTGAAGGTGCACAACAGACAGAGTAAAACTACTGCCTTTTAACTCGATTGGCGTTTGCGACATCTGTCCCGGCTCAGTCCTGTTATTTCATATCCCAGCGAAATTATGTCAGTAAAAGGACATTTAATCGAGTTGGGACAATATTCCGAAGTTCTGCAAGCATGTTATAGTTACTACTATATTCAGGCAAGTCACCATCCAGGTTAATTCGAGTAAAAAATATGTTTTGTGTGATCTACAGAAGCCCCAAACGTGACCAGACTTATCTTTATGTCGAAAAAAAAGACGATTTCTCTCGCGTTCCCGCCGAACTGATGCAGGGCTTCGGAAAACCGCAGCTGGCGATGCTGCTGCCGCTGGACGGCAGTAAGAAGCTGGCTAACGCTGACCTGACGAAAGTGAAAGCTATGCTCGAAGAGCAGGGCTATTATTTACAGGTTCCGCCTCCAGTTGAAAGTCTGCTTAAGACTCATCTTGCAAAAGAGTAGAAGAACTAATTAGGAATCATCTGCAAAATATAACGCCGCTACGGGCCCAGTCTTTTAGATTTAAATTGTGGCGGCACAGGTAACAAAAGGATGCCCGCATGAAGCTCACCTCCCTCGGCAGCATTATTTTCTCCCTGATTCTGGCCGGCTGCGCCGCTAAAAACAGCGCGGCTCCCGCGCCAGAAGCGCCCGTCCCCGCGAAACCTGCCGCTCCAGCCCCCGCTCAGGGCGGTTTTCTTCAGCAGCCGGCCAAAGCCACTCTGGCCACCACCGGGCGCGATCCGGCGCAGTTTCCTGCCTATGTTGAGCAGCTGAAAGCGCAGGCTAGCCGGCAGGGAATCGATCCGGCAACGTTGACCGCCGCTTTTGCCGACGTTCATTTTGTCGATCGCGCCATTGTGTCTGACCGTAACCAGCCGGAGCAGAAAATAACCCTCAGCGACTACCTCGCCAAAGTGATGCCCGATAAGAAAATTCAGCAGGGACGTGACAATTTACAGCGCTATCAGGGGCAACTGATGCCGATAAGCCAGCAGTCCGGCGTGCCGTCGCAATATATCATTGCGCTTTGGGCGATGGAGAGTAGCTTTGGTAAAATTCAGGGCAGAGAAGAGGTGATCTCGGCGCTCTCCACGCTGGCGTTTGAAGGCCGCCGCGAAGCGTTCTTTACTAACGAATTGATTGCGGCATTGCGAATTATGCAACAGCAGCAGATCGCGCCGGACGAGATGAAAGGTTCCTGGGCCGGCGCGATGGGGCAAAATCAGTTTATGCCCAGCTCTTTTCTGCGCTATGGCAAAGATGGCGACGGCGACGGCAACATTGATATCTGGAATAGCGTGGACGACGTATTTGCCTCTACGGCTAACTACCTGGCGCAGGAAGGCTGGAAACCAGGTGAAAGCTGGGGAAGGGAGGTGGTGCTGCCGGTGGACTTTACGCCGGAGCTGGCTGGCCTGAAAGAGGCGCAGGCGAAAACCGTCGGCGAATGGCAAAAGCTGGGCGTCCGTCTCAACAGCGACAGCGCCTTGCCGGACAGCAGTCAGCGGGCCTGGATTATCCTGCCTGACGACGTGCCGGGACGGGCATTCATGGTTTATGACAATTTTCGCACCATTATGCACTGGAATCGGTCTTATTATTTCGCCATCAGCATCGGCATGATGGCTGACGCGATTGCTCAGCAACAAACGGCTCAAACATCAGCAGCACAATAACGGAACGAGTGGCCCACACGGGCTCTTACACATCAACGCAGGCAGGGGAACAGTATGTATCAGCATCATAACTGGCAGGGCGCTTTGTTGGACTATCCGGTAAGCAAAGTGGTGTGCGTGGGCAGTAACTATGCCAAACATATTAAAGAGATGGGCAGCGCCACGCCGTCCGAACCGGTGCTGTTTATTAAGCCCGAAACGGCGCTGTGCGATATTCGTCAGCCTTTGTCGATCCCGAAAGATCTTGGCGCTGTGCACCATGAGGTGGAGCTGGCCGTGCTGATTGGCTCCACCCTGAAGCACGCGACCGAAGAGCATGTGGCTAAAGCGATTGCCGGCTACGGCGTTGCGCTGGATCTGACGCTGCGCGATGTGCAGGCTGGCTGTAAAAAGGCCGGGCAGCCGTGGGAAAAAGCCAAAGGTTTTGATAACGCCTGTCCAATATCCGGTTTTATCCCGGCTGGCGAGTTCGATGCCGATCCGCAGAACGTTGAGCTGAAGCTGGTGGTCAATGGCGAGGTGCGTCAGCAGGGCAGCACCGAAGATATGATCCATAAAATTCTGCCGCTGATTGCCTACATGAGCAAGTTCTTCACCCTGCGCGCCGGAGATATCATCCTGACCGGGACGCCGGAAGGCGTGGGCCCAATGGCCTCTGGCGATACTCTGGAAGTGTCGCTGGGCGGTCACGGCGTGGCGACCCGCGTGCTGTAAGGCTTGCATCTGAAGCCCGAACTGGATATAAGGTGCGGGCTTTTACTAAAACGGGACGCCGAACATGACTGAGACCCCTTTCTGGCAGCGGAAAACGCTGGAACAAATGAGTGATGAGGAATGGGAATCCTTGTGTGACGGCTGTGGCCAGTGCTGCCTTAACAAGCTGCAGGATGCCGATACGGATGAAATTTATTTCACTAATGTCGCCTGCAACCAGCTAAACATTAAAACCTGCCAGTGTCGCAACTATGAGCGCCGCTTCGAGTATGAAGAGGACTGCATCAAGCTGACGCGCGAGAACCTGCCAACGTTCTCCTGGCTGCCGCCAAGCTGCGCTTACCGTATGCTGGCTGAAGGCAAAAATTTGCCGGTCTGGCATCCTTTACGCAGCGGCTCTAAGGCTGCAATGCATTCCGCGCGCATCTCGGTACGCCACATTGCCGTGCGGGAGAGTGAAGTGCGGGACTGGGAAGACCACATTATCAACCGGCCTCACCGCTGATAAGCAAAAAAGCCGCCTCTGAACAGGGCGGCTTTTTTGCTGTTGGCTGGAAGAAAACAGCTCAGCCCTGAGGCTGACCCACCGGACCGCCTCCACCAGGCGCGCCCACAGGCTGCTGACCGCCGGGAGGTGCCGGAGGAGCAGAGTGTAAATCGTCACGCGGAGCGCAGGCTGAAAGAACGGCGGCGGAGCACGCCAGGGCGAGAATAAATGCGAGCGGTTTCACTATCGATTCCTTTGGTTTTTTTGCGTATTTTCAGCTTAGTAGCGTAATCCGCATCCTTCAAATAATTTGTCCGTCAGCGGTGAATGGCCGCCACAAAAAAGCCCGCTGGCAGCGGGCTCAATGCGCGAAAATGAGGTTCAGCGTGAGAACAGATCGCGTTTTTTCGGCCTGAAGGGCTGAGCAATCAGCACCAGCAGCGCCACCAGCAGATAAGCGGCAAAAATGCCTACCAGCCATTGCGGCATACTCAGCGTCAGCAGGGTCCAGGATCTTTCAGCACAGTCGCCGCTAGCGACAAACACCGACGGCAGCCACTTGTCCAGCGGCAGCCAGTCTGGGAAACGGGCGGCGAAATCACAGGTGACGAACGGGTTCGGGTGCAGCTGGATCATGGTGTGCTCCCACGAGAGACGAACACCTTCCCAGGCACTGTAAATCCATAGCAGGATGGCAACCCAGCGCAGCGGCGTTTTCGGCGCAATTGCGCCCACCAGCCCTGCGCCCATTATGCCAAACAGGGCGCAACGTTCATAAATACACATTACGCAGGGTTTTAGCATCATAACGTGCTGAAAATAGAGTGCGACCATTTCCAGCGCAAAAGCAGTGAAGGCCATTAATAACCAGGCTCCGCGGCCGCGGGAACAGCTATTCAGATATCGCAACATAATCATTCCATGTGATGGGCGTTCAAACGGCAGTGTAAACTAAAAGGCGCCTTGTGCCAGCGTTGCCAGCAGAAAATTTAGCGCCGAAAATGACTTAAGTTAAACCACCTGTAAATAAATCCGTTTCGTGACCTTCTGGCAGAGGTAATGAATGGAACTCCCTGACGTATCGTGAAATTACCCGGTCTTTTTGGGATTTTTGCGTGATGGTCACGGTTTTAGCCAGAAGGCGCTCTATGTCATCCTCAGGGCATCTGGTATGATGAGCCCAATATTTGCAGTTATGAACGCAACGGAAACAGAACGCTATGGTCATTAAGGCGCAGAGCCCTGCGGGTTTCGCTGAAGAGTATATTATTGAAAGCATCTGGAATAACCGCTTTCCACCGGGTTCGATTTTGCCAGCAGAGCGTGAGCTTTCCGAGTTAATTGGCGTTACCCGCACCACCCTGCGTGAAGTCCTTCAGCGTCTGGCTCGCGACGGCTGGCTGACCATCCAGCACGGTAAGCCTACCAGGGTGAATGATTTTTGGGAAACCTCCGGGTTGAGCATTCTCGAAACGCTGGCACGGCTCGATCATGACAGCGTCCCGCAGCTGATCGATAATCTGCTGGCCGTGCGTACCAATATTTCCTCAATCTTCATCCGGCGCGCGATCCGAACATACCCGGATAAGGCGAAAGAAGTGCTGCTAACCGCACAGAACGTTGAGGATAAGGCCGAGTCTTATACTGACCTTGATTACAGCATTTTCCGCGGGCTGGCTTTCGCTTCAGGCAACCCGATTTATGGGCTGATCCTCAACGGGCTTAAAGGACTTTATACCCGAGTGGGCAGGCACTATTTCTCTAATCCTGAAGCTCGCCAGCTGGCGCGTGATTTCTACCAGCAGCTGCTGACTATTTGTCAGAACGAACAGTTTGATAAAATTGTCGATGCGGTGCGCGATTATGGCCGCCGCAGCGGGGAAATCTGGCACGGGATGCAAAACAGTATGCCGACGGATTTGCCGCCGCAGCGCCGTTAAATGACGCACAGGAAAAAGCCGGTTCCTTCTGAACCGGCTTTTTTTATGGCGAAATTACAGTGTGGGAGGGCGCGGCGGGCAGCGATCCAGCAGCTCGGTGCTGCCGTCTTCGTTCTGCTGCTCAAGATGGACGTCAAATCCCCACAGGCGGTGCACATGCTTCAGCACTTCTCTGCGGCTTTTATCCAACGGCGCGCGGCTGTGCGGCACGTAGCGCAGCGTCAGGGAGCGGTCGCCGCGCAGATCAACGTCATAGACCTGGATGTTCGGTTCCAGATTGCTGAGGTTATACTGCGCCGACAGTTGCTGGCGGATTGCCCGATAGCCTGCCTCGTCGTGGATGGCGGCAATTTCGAGGAAATTATTGCGGTCATCGTCCATTACGGTAAACAGGCGGAAATCGCGCATCACTTTCGGTGACAGGAACTGGCTGATAAAACTTTCGTCCTTAAATTCACGCATGGCGAAGTGCAGCGTATCCAGCCAGTTGCTGCCGGCAATGTCCGGGAACCAGTAGCGATCCTCTTCCGTTGGTTGTTCACAAATCCTTTTAATATCCTGGAACATCGCAAAGCCGAGCGCATAGGGATTGATTCCGTTATACCACTGGCTGTTGTAGGGCGGCTGATAAACCACGTTGGTATGGCTGTGCAGAAACTCAAGCATAAAGCGCTCGGAGACTTTGCCCTCGTCATACAGGTGGTTAAGAATGGTGTAGTGCCAGAACGTCGCCCAGCCTTCGTTCATCACCTGGGTCTGCTTCTGCGGATAAAAATACTGGCTCACCTTGCGAACGATACGCAGGATCTCGCGTTGCCAGGACTCCAGCAGCGGCGCGTTTTTCTCCATAAAGTAGAGCAGGTTTTCCTGCGGCTCGGAAGGGTAGCGGGACGCTTCGGTCTGGGAAAGCTCCCTCTCACGACGGGGCAGCGTGCGCCACAACATATTCACCTGGCTTTGCAGGTACTCTTCGCGGCTTTGCTGACGGGCTTTCTCTTCCTGTAGCGAGATTTTTTGCGGGCGTTTGTAGCGGTCAACGCCGTAATTCATCAGCGCGTGGCAGGAGTCGAGCAGCTTTTCAACTTCCTCAAGCCCATAACGCTCTTCGCATTTGGTGATGTAATTGCGGGCGAAAATCAGGTAGTCAACAATCGAGCTGGCGTCTGTCCAGCTACGGAACAGGTAGTTATTACGAAAGAAAGAGTTGTGGCCGTAGCAGGCGTGCGCCATCACCAGCGCCTGCATGGTAATGGTATTTTCTTCCATCAGATAAGCAATGCAGGGATTAGAGTTGATGACGATCTCATACGCCAGGCCCTGCTGACCATGCTTGTAGCGCTGTTCCGTTTCGATAAATTTTTTGCCAAAGGACCAGTGCGCGTAGTTGATGGGCATCCCTACGCTGGAATAGGCATCCATCATCTGTTCTGAGGTGATTACTTCAATCTGATGAGGATAGGTTTCAAGCCGGTACAGCTTGGCTACCCGATCGATCTCTTGCAGATAGTCATCAAGCAGGTCGAAGGTCCAGTCCGGTCCATCACTGAGACGTTTGCTGTCCTTAATGGCCTCGTCAAAGATAGTCGTCATTGCGCACCCCTTTTTTAAAACCGGTGTTCGACGTTACAACACGTAGCGGCAAAACGTCCGTTTTATGTTGACCTGCCGATGCGCTGCGACTGCAAAGGCAAGCCAGGAATTAAAGCCAATACCTCAATGATAGTTCACTCTCTCCGATCGCTCGGTTGAATACAATGGAAATTTTCGACAGAAAATAGAGCCGGAAAGGAAAAATCATTTTAACGTCAGGTGAAATACGCCAGATGGCCAATCAGGCAGGATTATATCCTGTATATAAGGGAAAGATCTGAAGCGAAGGCTTTCTGCTGAGAAAGGACGAAAACGCCTGATTTGTAATTATATGCTGCTTAAAACCGGGGTTCGGCAGTATTAAATTCCAAATATCCTGCTCCACCTTCTTTTTATTACCCTTTCGGCTAAAAAACATGTGAAATATGTCAGTGCGATGTTGCCTGTTTCCTTGTAGTGTTTTCGACCGGGGCGTTGGCAACAAACCAGTTTATTCCTCTTTTTAAACGGCGGTGGTGCGGCTATGCGTGTTGTCATTCTGGGTAGTGGTGTGGTTGGCGTAGCGAGCGCCTGGTATCTGGCTCAGGCGGGGCATCAGGTTACGGTTATCGATCGCCAGCCCGGCGCGGCGCTGGAAACCAGCGCCGGCAATGCCGGGCAGATTTCGCCGGGCTACGCGGCGCCCTGGGCGGCGCCGGGCGTGCCGCTGAAAGCCGTTAAGTGGATGTTTCAACGCCATGCTCCGCTGTCTGTACGCCCGGACGGCAGCCGCTTTCAGCTTGAATGGATGTGGCAAATGCTGCGCAACTGCGATATGCGGCACTATCAGGAAAATAAAGGCCGCATGGTGCGCATTGCGGAATACAGCCGTGATTGCCTGAAGGCGCTGCGCCAGCAAACCGGCATTGCTTATGAAGGTCGGCAGGGCGGGACGCTCCAGCTGTTCCGCACCGCCCAGCAGTTTGAAAGCGCGACCAAAGATATTGCCGTGCTGAAAGAGGCGGGGGTTCCCTACAAACTGCTGGAGGCGGCCCAGTTGGCCAGCGTCGAGCCGGCACTGGCCGCCACTCAGCATAAGCTTACGGGGGGCCTGCGCCTGCCGAACGATGAAACGGGCGACTGTCAACTTTTCACTCAGCGCCTCGCTGAAATGGCCAGCGCCGCCGGGGTCACTTTCCGCTTTAATACGTCGGTCGACGCCCTGTTGCTGGAGGGGAATCAGATTGCGGGCGTGAAATGTGGCGCGGAAGTGGTGACGGCGGACGCCTATGTGGTGGCGTTTGGCTCTTACTCGACCGGGCTGCTTAAAGGGGTGGTTGACGTGCCTGTCTATCCCTTAAAGGGCTATTCCCTGACCCTCCCAATCAAAGACGAACAGGCTTCCCCGATCTCAACGGTGCTGGATGAAACCTACAAGGTTGCGATTACCCGCTTCGACAATCGTATCCGCGTGGGCGGAATGGCCGAGATTGTCGGCTATAACACCAAACTTCTGCCCGCACGGCGCGAAACGTTAGAGATGGTGGTGGGCGATCTCTTCCCGCAAGGTGGCTATACGGCGCAGGCAACCTTCTGGACCGGGCTGCGTCCGATGACGCCAGACGGTACGCCAATTGTCGGCCGGACGCCGCTGAAAAATCTTTATCTCAACACGGGTCACGGAACGCTCGGTTGGACCATGGCCTGCGGATCGGGCCAGCTACTTTCTGATATCATCTCTGGAAACAGCCCTGCCATTGCCGCAGACGATCTGTCGGTGATGCGTTATCTGCCGGGATTTTACCCAACGTCGGGCCAGACGCTGCACACGGCCCGCTAATTTGCCCGCATTGAGAACCAGGAGAAGTTATGTCTCGTCCGATTGTCGCAACTATCGACACTAATGCGTTGCGACATAACCTGGCGGTTGCCCGCCAGGCTGCACCTCATTCCCACCTGTGGTCAGTGGTGAAAGCCAACGCCTACGGGCACGGTATCGACCGCGTCTGGCAAAGTCTGGCTGGCACCGACGGCTTCGCGCTGCTGAACCTTGAAGAGGCCATCCTGCTGCGCGAGCGCGGCTGGAAGCAGCCCATCCTGCTGCTTGAAGGTTTCTTTCACCCCGATGAGCTGGCGATCCTCGACCAGTACCGCCTGACGACCAGCGTGCACAGCAACTGGCAGATTCAGGCCCTGGCTAAAGCGAAACTCTCTGCGCCGCTCGATATCTATCTGAAGATGAACAGCGGCATGAACCGACTCGGTTTTCAGCCCGAGCAGGTTCAGCAGGCCTGGAGCAAACTGCGCGCGCTCGAAAACGTTGGCGAAATGACGCTAATGGCGCATTTTGCCGAGTCTGAGCGTAGTGAGGGCATCATCGAGCCGATGAAGCGTATTGAGCGGGCTGCCGAAGGGCTGGATTGCCCGCGCTCGCTGGCTAACTCCGCCGCTACGCTTTGGCACCCGCATACCCATTACGACTGGGTTCGACCGGGGATTATTCTGTACGGCGCATCGCCGAGTGGGCAATGGCAGGATATTGCCAGCAGCGGGCTGAAGCCCGCCATGACCCTGAACAGCGAGATCATCGGCATCCAGAACCTGAAATCGGGTGACGCGGTGGGCTATGGCGCGCGCTATCGCGCGGCTGGGGAACAGCGCATCGGCGTGGTCGCCTGTGGCTATGCGGATGGTTACCCGCGCCATGCGCCAACCGGAACGCCTGTCTGGGTGGACGGCGTCAGAAGTGAACTGGTCGGCGCCGTTTCTATGGATATGATTACCGTTGACCTGACGCCTTGCCCGCAGGCGGGTATCGGCAGCCAGGTCGAGCTATGGGGCGACAATGTCAAAATTGACGAGGTCGCCTCGGCGTCCGGCACCGTAGGCTATGAGCTGATGTGTGCTCTGGCGCCGCGGGTAACGGTGAAAGTCAGCTAGATTTCAGCGCGGTCAACGTGCCGCGCACTTTTTTACTGCACAGCCACGCCAGTGCAGCCAGCACCGCGCCGACGATCATCATGGTACTCAGCGCCAGCTTCTCATTCAGCGGCAGGGCCATCGCCAGCAGGCCCGCCGAAGACCCTCCCGCCATCTGAATAAAGCCTGCCAGAGCGGAGGCCACCCCAGCCTGCTGCTGATAAGGCTCCAGCGCATAGCTGGTGGCGGGACCGACCGTAAAGGCCAGACCGGCGACAGAAATCGCCACCGGCAACATATACAGCGGCCAGCTACTCTGCATGGCTGCGGGGAAAATAACCATCCCGGTCAACATTGTCACCGCGCCAAGAGCCATCGCCAGGCTGCCAATCGCCAGACAGATCGGCCGCCCCAGTTTGCGGATCATTTTATTGACCAGCACGCTTACCAGCATGATCCAGAAACCGTTAGCGCCAAACGCGATGGAAAACTGTAGCGCCGTCAGCTTGCCTTCGGTCATCAGCACCTGTGGCGCCAGCGAGACATAGGTAAGCACCATCCCCATCGCGCCCGCATTGGCAAAGGTAAAGGCCAGGAAACGCGGTTCCCGCAGGATGTGCGCATACTGTCGCAGGGGGATTCCCTTCACTGCCAGCGTGCCCGCCGGGCGAGTTTCGGGCAGGAATCTGACGATAAGCAGACCAATGACCAGGGCATACCCCGTCAGGAACCAGAAGGGCGCACGCCAGCCGAAGGCATCGGCCAGAAAACCGCCGAGCATCGGGGCCAGAGCGGGGACGATATTTAGCGCGCCGTTGAGGAAACCATAGGCTCTGGCCGCCTCATCGCCCTCAAGGCGGTCGCGTACGCCGCTAAAGGCGACCACGGCGGTACAGCACACCGCGCAGCCCTGAACAATACGCGCGGTGAGAAACTGCGGCCAGCCGGTTGCCGAGGCGGCAAGAACGCTGCCCAGCAGATACAGCAGCAGCCCGGCGAGCGCGATGGGCTTCCTGCCGAGATTATCGACCAGCGGGCCAGCGACAATTTGCCCCAGTCCCATCACCAGCAGAAAAATCGGGATAGTGGTCTGGATGGTGGTGACCGGCGTGTTCAGACCCAGCGCAATCTCTGGCAGGGTTGGCAGGTAAAGGTCAATGCCCAGCGGGGCCAGAAGTACCAGGCTGAGAAGAAGAAGGGTAAATTTTTGCATCGTGCGTGACGGCATCCGTTATAAAGCAAGTCGCAAAGGGTAGAGATAACGGCGGAAAAAGGAAAGGGGAGAGAAGATAATTTTCTTCATGGTGAGAGTTATGCCCTTAGCTGGCATAACTCTCACTTATCACGTTTTAGTAAGCGCCGTCGCGGCGCAGTACCACACCGGCGGTTTTAAACAGGATGGCAATATCGGTCCATAGCGCCCAATTCTTCACGTACCAGGAATCAAAATAGACGCGCGTATCATAGTCGATATCGTTACGACCGCTGACCTGCCAGAGGCCGGTCATGCCCGGTTTGGCCATCAGATAGTAATCAACATCTCCGGCATAACGCTCAAGCTCTGCTTCAATAACCGGGCGGGGCCCGACCAGGCTCATCTCGCCCCTGATCACGTTCCACAGCTGCGGCAGTTCATCCAGACTGGTTTTACGCAGTAGGGCACCGATTTTGGTCACGCGCGGGTCGTTCTTCAGTTTAAAGTCTTTATCCCACTCGGCACGGGCTTCCTCGCTGGTTGCCAGCAATTCTTCGAGAACTTCTTGCGAGTTGGTGACCATTGAGCGGAACTTCAGGCACTTAAATTTCTTGCCGTCCTGGCCCACGCGTTCATGACCATAAATTTTATTGCCGCCGTCGCGTCCTACCATCCAGCAGATCAGGGCAAAGGCCGGAGCCAGGAACAGCAGCAGCAGCGAGGCAACCACAACATCAAAAGTCCGTTTGAGGAAGCGGGATGAGCGTTTAGCCAGGTTATTGCTGACCCGTAGAATCATCACTTCATGGCTGAAGATAAAGGACATGTCCGTCCCGTACAGCGGCACGCCGCGAAGCGTAGGCACCACTGAGACCGAGCGGCACTTCTTCTTCGACAGCAGCTTCAGCCACTTATCGCGCATGGCCTGCTGTTCATATTCCATTGCCACGATGAACTGAGTATTTTCCAGATCGACCGTATCCCAGACGATATCCCTGGAGGTAATGACCGGAACGCCGTGCAGGCTCTCTGCGCCGTTATGTCCATTGCTGGCAACAAACGCCTTCACTTCATAACCCAGCAGCTCTTCACTTTGCAGCGCGGCATAGGCTTCGCGGGCATTCTTACCTGAGCCGATAATAATGGTCTGCTTCTGCCACTGGCCAGCTTTCAGGATCGCGTGCTTGACGGTTGAACGCAGCAGCGGCACCAGGATCAACGCGTAGGTCCAGGTGAAGCTCCAAATCGTCCGTGAGAAGTCCCACTTTGAAAAGGCAATCAGCGCCAGATCCAATAGTGAAAAAATCACTAACGTTTTGATAATTTCTTTTAATTCAAACCAGAAAGGTTTGCGATAAGTGTAGTGGCGCAGCCGCATCCAGAACCAGGCGGTACAGACAATTGACATGACAAATTGCGCCGTAAAGCGAATCTGCACTTCCTGAGGGGGAATAAAGATATCTAAATTACCCCAAATACCTTTCACGGTTGCCGCAGATAAAAACAGTGCCAGGTTAATAGAGATTAAATCTGAAAGACTTAATGCAACCTTGGCAATAATGTTTTTTCGTGTGCCGCTAAAAGCGCGGCGACGGTTATTCAGTACCAGAGTACTTGCCATAATGCCTGCTCTCTTTTCATTAAGAATCAGTAGCCTGACGAGGTTCAAGCACGCGTTCAGGAGTAACGTTATCAACGCTAATTCCCATAGAATCAATAAATTATTCTTGGTGGATCGCTGCATTCAGGGCGAAAAGGCAAAGGAAACAGTACCAGGATATATTGCAACATTAATATAACACTGTTTCATCATGAAGCAGTTCAACGAGTATGCAGGAGTTATTTGCGTTAGTTAATACGGGAAATTCCTAAAAGCGAGGAGAAAGTGAACAAAATAAAATTAGCAAAAACAAAAAGTAAACGAAGCGGCTAAATAGCGCTAACCCCGTATTTTTATGACGGATTAATAACAGCAGGAAGGCAATTTAATGAAGAGTTCACCGTCGCAAGGCGCCGCAACGGTGAAAGAGACAAACGTCTCAGGCGGGTTTTTTCAGTATCCAACGATCCTGCTGTTTGTCATAATGGCCGATGGCTAAATCGACGGGTTTACCGTCGATCCACGCGGGGACGCTGGTTTCATCATCCCAACCGTCGAGCTGAGTGCTCAGGCCAGGATTGGTAATACAGGGAATGCTGACGGTATCCACATTGTGCGCATCCAGTTCGGCATCGACGATCTCATAGCGACCAATCTTAACGACATGACCCATGATATTCTCCTTTCTGACCAGACACGAACCTTAAGCGTAGTCGTTATCTCCGGGAGATCTAGCCGTCGGAGCCAGGAATATTCCTTGTCTTACCCCTGTCGGGCCTGTTCCTTCTCATCCGCTACGCGCACCCCAATTTTCATAATCTCGTTGGCCTCTTTCTCCGCCACGGTCCAGACCATATTTTTCCACTCTACCTGGTCGCCCACTACCGGCGCGCCGCCGATCATGCTGGCAATCAGATGACCAAGCGTCTGCCGATCGTTGGTTTCAGCATCAAGGTCAATGCCGTAGATTTCTGAGACATCGTGCAGCCGCGCATCGGCCTGTAGGATAAAGTCGCCGAAGAAGCGCTGATCCAGCGAAACGGCAGGTGACTGGCTGAACAGCTTCCCTAGTTCGGGCAGGTCTTTCTCCCGGCCAATAATGCACAGTACGTCGCCTTCGTGCAGGCGGGTATTACCGGTAGGGTGCAGCAGTAAATTGTCGCGGAACAGCGCGGCAATCCGGGTTTCCCTGGGCATTTTCAGATCCCGCAGGGCTGCACCCACGCACCACTTGTCCTCGCCGATCTGATAGACAAACTGTTCCCATGGGTTTTCAGGATGGATATCTAGTCCTACGCGCGAGATCGGTGAAGCCGTTGGAGGGACGATAACGCGGGCTTTCTTTGCCGCAAAGCCCAGCGAGGTGCCCTGAACCATCAGCGAGACCAGCACCACGAAGAAGGCGATATTGAAGAACAGCGGAGCGTGCGGCAGTCCGGCCATCATCGGGAACACCGCAAGAATGATCGGCAGCGCCCCACGCAGGCCAACCCAACTGATGAAGAAACGCTCGCGGGTACTGAAACCCCGAAACGGCAGCAGGCCAATAAACACCGATAAAGGACGGGCAAACAGGATCAGCCAGGCCGAGAGCAGCATGGCGGGCAGCGCAATATTCCACAGATCCTTCGGGTTAACCAGTAACCCCAGCACCAGGAACATGCCGATCTGACTCAGCCAGGCCATGCCGTCAAAGGTCTGCAAAATTCCGTGGCGGTTACGGATAGGGCGGTTCCCCAGGACGAAACCGCAGAGATACACCGCCAGGATGCCGCTGCCCTCAAGCAGGGTAGTCAGAGCGAACACCAGAATGCCACCGCTGACCGCCAGCAAAGGATAGAGGCCGCTGGACAGCGAAACCCGGTTAATCAGCTGCTGCAACGCCCAGCCGCCGCCTAATCCCAGCACGATCCCCAGGCCGAACTGCTGAATGAGATGCACCACAAACATCCAGCTCAGGCTGGTCTCCCCCAGTTGGATCATCTCGATCAGGGTAATAGTCAGAAATACCGCCATCGGGTCATTGCTGCCAGATTCGATCTCAAGCGTTGCGCTGACACGCTCGTTCAGCCCTTTACCACCCAGCAGTGAAAAGACCGCTGCCGCATCGGTAGAGCCGATGATGGCCCCAACCAGGAAGCCATCAATCATGTTCAGGTTAAACAGCCACGCGGCCGCCATACCGGTCAGGCCGGCAGTGATCAGTACGCCAATTGTCGCCAGTGACAGCGCGGGGCCAAGGGCCACCTTGAACGAACTTGCCTGGGTGCGCATCCCGCCATCCAGCAGAATTACGGCCAGCGCCAGGTTACTGATCAGATAGGCAGCAGGATAGTTATCAAAAGCGATGCCGCCGATGCCATCAACGCCAGCCAACATGCCGAGCGCAAGAAAAATGACCAAAATCGGAATGCCAAGCCTGGATGAGAAAGAACTCAGCAAAATGCTTGCGGCGACCAGCACGGAACCGATAATAAACAAACTGTAAATAGCGCTGGCTTCCAAGGCATCATTCTCCTGTGTGATAAAGGCTTTCTTTAACAGTGTGTTGTAAGAGCACCCTGCTTGTCAAAATATTGGCGTATTTTATGCAGTACGAATTGAAATCTGCGCTAATAACGGATAATAACTCAAAATGTTGGCTGCCGAATGCCGTTCAGTGCGCATTAAACGGGGTTTATTTAACGGATTGATTGTAAAAGAGGGCGAAAGGGGCGTTTTGTGGTCTTTAGCGGCAGGGAGAGCGAAGCCAGCAACGCGGTCACTGGCTTCTGGAGCAGAACGGCACTATCAATAGTTCTCTTCGGCCTGTTTGTGGAACAGTTCGCGGAACACCGGATAAATATCCTCAGGCTCACGGATATGCTGAATGGCGAAGTTATCGAACATCGCCTGCAAATGTTCATATTCACGCCACAGGGTCTGATGCGCCCGACGGGTGATCTCAATGTAGCTGTAGTAACGCACTACCGGCAGAATATTCTTGGCGAGGATCTCATGACACAGCGGTGAGTCATCAGCCCAGTTATCACCATCCGAGGCCTGCGCAGCGTAGATATTCCACTGCGCCGGGTCGTAGCGATCTTTGACTACCTCATCCATCAGCTTCAGAGCGCTGGAAACAATCGTGCCCCCGGTTTCCTGCGAGTAGAAAAATTCCTGCTCATCGACTTCCTTCGCCTGAGTGTGGTGGCGGATGTAGACCACGTCGACGTTTTTATAGGTCCGGCTAAGAAACAGGTACAGCAAAATATAAAACCGCTTAGCCATATCCTTGGTCGCCTGATCCATTGAGCCAGAGACATCCATCAGGCAGAACATCACGGCCTGGCTGGAAGGTTCCGGGCGTTTTTCAAAGTTTTTGTAGCGTAAATCGAAGGTGTCGATAAACGGCACGCGTTTGATGCGGGCACGCAGCTCGGCAATCTCTTTGCGCAGCCGCTCCTCTTCAAGCAGCTGGGCGGGTTCGGCTTTTTCAATGGCTTCCAGCGAAGCTTCAAGCTCGCTGAGCATCCGCCGTTTTCCGGCGGTCATCGCCGTACGGCGGGCGAGCGAGTTCTGCAGTGAACGAACCACGCTGATATTTGCCGGCACGCCGTTAGAGGTATAGCCAGCACGATGCACTTTATACTCGTTCAGCTGACGATGCTGATTTTTTTTCAGATTAGGCAGCGCCAGGTCTTCAAACAGCAGGTCGAGATACTCATCTTTGGAGATATTAAAAACGAATTCGTCCGAACCCTCACCGTCCTGACTGGCGTTACCCTGACCGCTGCCACCGCCGCCGCCGCCCTGAGGGCGCTCAACCCGGTCATTCTGCACAAAATGGTCATTGCCAGGATGCACGCGATGGCGCTGTCCTCCGCGCCCCTGGTGGAAACTCGGTTCGTTAATGTCATCAATGGGAATAGAGACGGATTCGCCGCTTTCAACGTCAGTTACCGAACGCTTATTGATGGCCTCGGAAATCGACTGTTTGATTTGCGACTTGTAGCGGCGCAAGAAGCGCTGGCGATTCACCGCGCTCTTATTTTTGCCGTTAAGACGCCGATCGATAAAATAGGCCATAACTCCCCCACACAACGTTGCAAGCTGGGTCGGGTTTCCCCGACCCCTTGAAATGGACTTCTGAGGCAACTATCAGGACGACTTTCTGACTCGCAGATACCATTCGCACAGCAGGCGAACCTGTTTACGGGTGTAACCTTTCTCCATCATGCGGTCAACGAAATCATCGTGTTTTTTCTGCTCATCCGTGGACGTTTTGGCATTGAACGAAATGACCGGCAGCAGCTCTTCAGTGTTAGAGAACATTTTCTTCTCAATCACCGTCCGCAGCTTCTCGTAGCTGGTCCAGTTAGGATTGCGTCCACTGTTGTGCGCACGGGCACGCAGCACAAAGTTGACGATTTCATTACGGAAGTCTTTAGGATTACTGATCCCGGCAGGCTTCTCGATTTTTTCCAGCTCCGCGTTCAGCGACTCACGATCGAACAGTTGCCCGGTATCGGGGTCGCGGTATTCCTGATCCTGAATCCAGAAGTCGGCGTAGGTCACGTAACGGTCGAAAATATTCTGACCATACTCCGAGTAGGACTCCAGATAAGCCGTCTGAATCTCTTTGCCGATAAACTCAGCGTATTTCGGGATCAGATAGCCCTTCAGATGTTCCAGGTATTTCT
Source organism: Erwinia typographi (assembly GCF_000773975.1). Lineage (GTDB taxonomy): Bacteria > Pseudomonadota > Gammaproteobacteria > Enterobacterales > Enterobacteriaceae > Erwinia > Erwinia typographi. Next base: position 42,049 of record NZ_JRUQ01000007.1, on the reverse strand, counting down.
CAGCCTGATCCTGCGGGAACTGCTCGCGCTCAATCTGCTGTTCCAGCACGTAGAACAGATGGACAGGGTTAGCGGCAACTTCAGCATGGTCAAAGTTGAACACGCGGGAGAGAATTTTAAAGGCAAAACGGGTCGACAGACCGTTCATCCCCTCGTCCACGCCAGCGTAGTCACGGTACTCCTGATAAGATTTGGCCTTTGGATCGGTATCCTTAAGGCTTTCACCATCATACACCCGCATTTTTGAGTAGGTGCTGGAGTTTTCCGGTTCTTTCAGACGCGAGAGGATCGAGAAACGGGCCAGCGTCTCCAGCGTGCCGGGCGCGCACGGCGCGTGGGTCAGCTCACTATGGTCGAGCAGCTTGTTGTAAATTTTAATCTCTTCCGACACGCGCAGGCAGTAAGGCACCTTAACGATGTATACGCGGTCGAGAAACGCCTCGTTGTTCTTGTTGTTGCGGAAGGTGACCCACTCAGATTCATTGGAGTGCGCCAGGATAATGCCGTTGAACGGCAGGGCGGAAATCCCCTCGGTGCCGTTGTAGTTCCCTTCCTGAGTTGCGGTCAGCAGCGGATGCAGCACTTTAATGGGTGCCTTGAACATCTCGACGAATTCCATGATCCCCTGGTTCGCCCGGCACAGCGCGCCGGAGTAGCCGTAAGCATCAGGATCGTTCTGGGCGTGGTTTTCCAGCTTGCGGATATCCACTTTACCCACCAGGGCAGAGATGTCCTGGTTGTTTTCATCACCCGGCTCGGTTTTGGCTATCGCCAGCTGTTCCAGAATCGAAGGCCAGACCTTAACCACTTTAAAGCGGGAGATATCGCCACCGAAATCGTGCAGGCGTTTAGCCGCCCACGGGGACATGATGGTGCCGAGGTAGCGGCGAGGGACGCCATACTCTTTTTCCAGAATATTGGCATCTTCCTGCGGGTTGAACAGGCACAGCGGATGGTCATTCACCGGGCTGCGTTCGCCATCCGCGCTCAGTACGTAAATAGGGACGCGCTGCATCAGCGACTTCAGCCGCTCTGCCAGCGAGGATTTACCGCCGCCGACCGGACCGAGCAGATACAGAATCTGTTTTTTCTCCTCGAGGCCCTGAGCGGCATGTTTCAGGTAAGAGACAATCTGTTCAATTGCCTCCTCCATGCCGTAGAACTCCTCGAAAGCGGGGTAGCGTGCAATGACACGGTTAGAGAAGAGTCGGGAAAGGCGTGGCTCCAGAGCAGTGTCAACCATTACTGGCTCACCGATGGCCATTAATAGTCTTTCTGCAGCGTTGGCGTATGCACTGCGATCCTGCCGGCAAACGGCAAGAAATTCCTGCAGTGTGAACTCTTCGTCCTTGGCAGCTTCATAACGCTGACGATAGTGATCGAATATATTCATAGCGATGCCCGTCCTTTCTTTTTTAGCACAGGTACCAGGAGCCTAATTGTGGTTAGCTCCTGAAGGAACTTATAACCAGGTACAGCAACCCTTATGCCAACCTGACATTTTTTTATCAGGATACATAAAACCTATGGTTGCTCTGCCCGCCAAAATTTAGCATGTCTCATTTAAGCGTAGTTGGCATTTAAGATATTTCCTGAACCTGGAACGATTTTCAATGCAATTTCAACAACAAAGTCAGAAACCGTAGCGGCGATGACCTTATCTGATGCGGGCTGGCTGAATTTTGTAAATAAGCCAACACAATTGCTCTTTACCTCCTTTACGGCTGAATTGATTCTACGTGCTACAGGGTATGTAAATTTTTAACCAAAGTGCAATGTGCTGATAGACTAATGACTTAATTGTTATATTTATGGAATGAATTAATTGTGAACTATTTCAAAGTTAGCGCGCTTGCCGTACTTTTGCCCTGTGGATTGATCGCGCTCCCAGCGCATGCCAACCCGCTCACCCTCGGCGCTTCGGTGATTTACAGCCAGAGCCCGTACAAAGGTGGCGAAGGGCGTTACTACCCGTTCCCGATTGTCAATTACGACGGCGACAGCTTCTATATTCACAGCCTGAGCGCTGGTTACTACCTGTGGAAAGACCCGGCAAACCAGCTTTCGCTGACCCTGCTTGGCTCACCACAGAACTTCGACCCTGACGACACCAAAGACAAACGCCTCAAAGCGCTGGATAAGCGCCATATGACGATGATGGGCGGCCTCAGCTACAGTCACACCGCGGACTGGGGGATTGTGCGCACGGTGCTGGCTGGCGACCTGCTGGACAACAGCGACGGCTTTATCTGGGATCTGAGCTATCTGTATCGCTTCCAGTTCGGCGATGTGACGTTGACGCCGGGTATTGGAGCACTCTACAGCAGTGACAATCAAAATGACTACTACTATGGCGTGTCGAAGAGCGAATCGCGCCGCAGTGGGCTGAACAGCTACGAAGCCGACGGCAGCTGGAACCCCTATCTGGAGCTGACCGCCGCGTACAGCATTAACCAGAACTGGAATGCCACGCTGTCAGGGCGTTATACCCGACTGAGCAGCGAAGTGAAAGACAGTCCGATGGTGGATAATAATTCTCAGGTTACCGTCTGGACTGGCATCAGCTATACCTTCTGATTCACCGTCATGCACTAAAAAAGGGCGCTTTGCGCCCTTTTGCACAATTACGGCGATCAAAAATGGTGCGGGAGAACAGTATGTCAAAAAAAGTGATTTTTTCCGACGGCACGGCATTACCTGCAATAGGCCAGGGAAGCTGGTATATGGGTGAAAATGCCAGTCAGCGAAAGCAAGAAGTTGCTGCGCTCCAGGCTGGCCTCGAACTTGGCCTGACGCTAATCGATACGGCTGAAATGTATGCAGATGGCGGTGCTGAAAAGGTGGTGGGCGAGGCGATAAAAGGGCGCAGGGAGAGTGCCTGGCTGGTTTCTAAAGTCTATCCGTGGAACGCCGGGGTGGAGGCGGCGGCGGAGGCCTGCGAACGAAGCCTGCGCCGGTTGAAAACAGACTATCTCGACCTTTACCTGCTTCACTGGCGGGGAAACGTGCCGCTTGAGGAGACCCTCTCCGCGCTGGAATCGCTCCAGCGTGCTGGAAAAATTGTGCGCTGGGGCGTATCTAATTTCGACAGTGAAGATTTAAACGAGCTGCTTGCTGAAAAGGGCGGCGCGGCCTGTGCAACCAATCAGGTGCTTTACCATCTGGCTTCACGGGGCATTGAATACGATCTGCTTCCCGAGTGCCAGCAGCGGAAGATTCCGGTGATGGCGTATTGTCCGCTTGCTCAGGCTGGGCGACTGCGGCGAGACCTGATGGCGCATCCGCTGCTGAATGGCATTGCACAACAAAAGGGCATCAGTGTGCCCCAGCTGCTGCTGGCCTGGGCCATCCGCAAAGAGGGCGTCATCGCCATTCCTAAAGCCAGCTCGGCGGCGCACGTTGCCGAAAATGCCGCTGCGCTTGAGGTGATGCTGACCAGTGAAGAGCTGTCAGCGATTAATCAGGCCTTTCCTGCACCAACGGAAAAAATGCCGCTGGATATTGTCTGAGGTACGGCGGGGAAAGCATCCGCTTTCCCCGTGCGTGAGTCCGCCATTCAGGCATTTTTACGCAATCTGATGGTGGCGGCCAGGCGAGAAGGGGATTCGCCTGCGCTAATCAGTGGCGTTGAAATGTGCGCGGTTTCAACGCAGACCATGGTTTTATACCCTTCATTCGGCATATCACCCATGCTACAGGAGAGTTCTGGTCCCGGATTCCATGTGACAACGTCACTCTGATAGTGATGATACACTTCAATAACCCGCTTACCGACCTTGTCGTTAATCACGCTACAGTCTTCCGGCTGCGTATGGATGCGGTCAACGCGATCTGGGTAGGTTTGCTTACCGTCCGGTGAAGTTCCTTCGCTACCGTTATTCACCTTGTCAATAAAGCTGTTGCCCAGCCCGCTAACTTCAACGCCAGCAATATCGGCCACCGAGAAATAGCTGTGCAGGGCTGCCGTCGCCTCAAAATCACCGTGCGCCTCCAGCTCAATCTCACAACGATCGGCAAAGCGGAAGCGGGCGAACAGCGTAAAGTCATGCGGCCAGAGCTTTTTAGTCTGTTCGTTGCTTTCCAGCACCAGCGTCAGCATGACGCTGTCATCATTCTCATCATGGGCGGAGAGCTTCCAGGGGAGGCTGCGCGCAAAGCCGTGCGCCGGTTCGCCTGCCGGTCCAAACCACGGCCAGCAAATCGGCACCCCGCCGCGGATCGCCTTTCCCGCGGCCCAGGCGGTTTTGTCACTCAGCCAGAGCACCGGTTTCTCGCCCGCTGGCTGCCAGGCCACCAGATGCGCACCCTGTAGCGTAACGGCCGCCCGGACTTTGGGATGGACAATCGTAATGATCGGCAGCTCGCCGATTTTACGCTGGGAAATATACGGGGTTATCTGTTCAATTACCGGAAGCGAAAAGATTTTCTCGTTCATCTGTCATCCTTACCTTCAGCGAAAAAAAAGGGCGACCGTAGTCGCCCTCTGTATCCGTTCACCACGCTTATTTAGCGATGTGAGCAACCAGGTCCAGGACCTTGTTGGAGTAACCAGTTTCGTTATCGTACCAGGAAACCAGCTTAACAAAAGTATCGCTCAGTGCGATGCCGGCCTTCGCATCGAAGATGGAAGTCAGGGTTTCGCCATTGAAATCGGTAGAAACCACTTCGTCTTCGGTGTAGCCCAGAACGCCTTTCATTTCGCCTTCAGCAGCGGCTTTGATTGCTGCACAAATTTCTTTGTATGAAGCAGGTTTAGCCAGACGCGCAGTCAGGTCAACCACGGAAACGTTCGGGGTAGGAACGCGGAACGCCATACCGGTCAGTTTGCCGTTCAGCTCAGGAATCACTTTACCTACTGCTTTAGCGGCGCCGGTAGAAGAAGGGATGATGTTCTGAGACGCGCCACGGCCGCCGCGCCAGTCTTTGTGAGACGGGCCGTCAACGGTTTTCTGAGTAGCGGTGGTAGCGTGAACAGTGGTCATCAGCGCTTCAACGATGCCGAACTTGTCGTTGATCACTTTAGCCAGCGGCGCCAGGCAGTTAGTGGTACAGGAAGCGTTAGACACGATTTCCTGGCCAGCGTAAGACTTGTGGTTTACGCCCATGACGAACATTGGGGTGTCATCTTTAGACGGACCGGTCAGAACAACTTTCTTCGCGCCTGCTTCGATGTGCTTACGCGCAGTTTCGTCGGTCAGGAAGATACCTGTTGCTTCAGCAACAACGTCAACGCCGATTTCGTTCCACTTCAGGTTAGCCGGATCGCGCTCAGAGGTAACACGGATGGTTTTGCCGTTAACAACCAGATGGCCGTCTTTAACTTCTACGGTACCGTCGAAACGACCGTGAGTAGAGTCATATTTCAGCATGTAAGCCATGTACTCTGCGTCCAGCAGATCGTTGATACCGACGATCTCGATGTCAGAACGCTGCTGAGCAGCACGGAAAACGATGCGACCGATACGGCCAAAACCGTTGATACCTACTTTGATAGTCATATATTCCACCAGCTGTTGTTAGTGAATAAAAGGTTGGCTGTAAAATTACAAAATCCTTACCAGGCGTCAAGCGGAATCGCTTCAATAGTTGCGACAAATCAAACCTGCGGACAGGAATTATTCACCTCTGAGCGCCTTCCGCCGCTACCACTAAACCTTGATCTTGGGTCATTCAGCCCGAATATAAAGGGGTGATGCAATTAAAGGGTGATCTGAGTCACATTTTCATCTTTGGGTGACTTTCAGATTCCGCCTGAGGTGAAAAAATCCCCTGACGTTGTTAAGTATTTGTTAGAATACTAGCCGATATTTTCAGAATCACACTGCCAGAGACCAGCAAAAATGGCTACTAAAGCACCTGACGAATTCAGCCCAGAGACCGACCTCAGCGAGATGCAGCGCTATGTCACCCAGCAGCGCGGGACCGAACCGCCTTTTTCCGGCAAGCTGCTGCATAACAAAGACGAGGGGGTTTATCACTGCCTCATCTGCCATGCTCCGCTGTTCCTCTCCGAATCTAAGTACGATTCAGGCTGTGGCTGGCCGAGTTTTTATCAGCCTCACAGCGACGACGCTATCCGCTATATCGATGATGACTCGCACGGAATGCAACGCATTGAAATCCGCTGCGGCAACTGCGATGCGCACCTTGGGCATGTGTTCCCTGATGGTCCACAGCCAACCGGCGAGCGCTACTGTGTGAACTCCGCATCGCTAAGTTTCTCTGACGATGATGGCAATAACATTAAAGGATAGCGGATATGCAGCTTGATGAAATGATTGCCTCCATGACTCCGGAAGTCTACCAGCGGCTGGTTACGGCCGTAGAAACCGGGAAATGGGCGGATGGCGTGGCGTTAACGGCGGAACAGAAAGAGAACAGCCTGCAGCTGGTGATGCTCTGGCAGGCGCGCCACAACGATAACCCCCAGCACATGAGCGTGGGCAAGGGGGGAGAAATGGTGATGAAGAGCAAGAAGCAGCTCAAAGAAGAGTTTGGCATCAGCGATGACGGCGTCACCCGTATCAGGTTACAGTAAATTATTCCTCCAGGAATAATTCCCGCTAACCAGGGCCGTCTGACGGCCCCTGAAGCGTCTGGAAGGTCGGTCGACGACAGGTCAGAGAATGACTGCCCCTTTAGCCGCCATCTCCGTCAGAGCGCGCTCAGCGTCGCCAGCCGTCAGATTGACGCCCCGGCAGCCCGCAGAAATAACCGTTACGGTATAGCCGAGCGATAGCGCATCCAGCACGCTGAACTTCACGCAGTAGTCCGTCGCCAGACCCATGATGGTCAGAGCCGTGATCCCGTAGGATTTGAGCAGCGTGTCCAGGTTGGTTTTCTTGCGGTGGCCGTTATCGTAAAAGCCGCTGTAGCTGTCTACCAGAGGGTCCTCGCCTTTGCAGACCCGGTCGGTGAGGAAGCGTTGATCAAGGGCAGGGTGTAACTCTGCGCCGTGGGTGTGCTGGACACAATGCGCGGGCCACCACACCTGTGGTAACCCCGCCAGCTCCCCCAGACTCCAGGGCTGCTGCGCCGCATTGGAGGCAAAGCTGCCGTGGCTGGCCGGATGCCAGTCCAGCGTTGCCACTACCGGCTGCTGTCGTCGGCTGAATTCGGCTGCGTAGTGGTTGGCAACGGCGATGGTGTCATCGCCCTCGCTTACCGCCAGCGCGCCGCCGCGACAAAAGTCATTCTGTAAATCAATCAGAAGCAGTGCCTGCCGGGTTGTCATCACAGCTTATCCCTTCTCGTCTGGAGTCAGTTCGCCGCGAAGGTTGACCTGCATCAGCCGCCGCACCTCATCACTGGCGAGGTCCTGGCTGAGCAGGAAGTGCAGCTTGGTCAGCGTCGCTTCCACCGTTAAATCAAAGCCGCTCACTACGCCAGCCAGCGCCAGCGCGTTGCCGGTGGCATAGCCGCCCATATTCACCTTGCCGGACATGCACTGGGTCAGGTTTACCACCACAATGCCTCTGGCGGAAGCTTCCTTCAGTTCTTTCAGGAACGCCGGGTTCTGCGGCGCGTTGCCCACGCCGTAAGAGCGAAGAATCAGCGCTTTGACCGGCTGGAGCAGGAAGTTGCTTACCACGTCCGCCGGAATGCCGGGATAGAGGGTTACCACACCGATCGGCTGCGGGGTGATGGGGTGTACAATCAGCGGCCCCTGACCCACTGGCGCAGGAGGCGTGTTCAGACGACGAATGTGGATTCCTGCTTCCAGCAGCGGCGCAAGATTTGGTGAAGCAAAGGCATTGAAGCCGTCCGCATGGGCTTTAGTGGTGCGGTTACCGCGAAAAAGGGTGTTGTTGAAGAACAGCGCGACCTCATTGATCGGGTAATTGGCTGCCACAAATAGCGCGTTGAGCAGATTTTGCTGGCCGTCGGAACGTAACTGCTCCAGCGGAATCTGTGACCCTGTCACGATTACCGGCTTGGCGAGATTTTCCAGCATAAACGAGAGTGCTGAGGCGGTGAAGGCCATGGTATCCGTACCGTGCAGGATCACGAAACCATCATAGCGATCGTAATTGAGCCGGATATCATCCGCAATCGATTGCCAGTCGAGCGGCGTCATATCCGAGGAGTCAATCAGCGGCTGATATTCGTGGATAGTAAAATCGGGCATTTCGGCACGATGGAACTCTGGCATATTAGCCAGCTGTCGCTGCAAATGGCCGGAGACGGGGATAAATCCCTGCTCGGAACGCTGCATACCGATAGTACCGCCAGTGTAGGCGACGTAGATGGATTTCTTTTGCATGACTTCACTCAGGCTGGCCGAAAAGGCGCAGTATAAGGGGAAAGTGGAGGAAAAGCAGCCCGACCAGAAGAGGCCGGGCTGGGCGTATTATTTTACCTGGCCGCAGGTCAGGCACATCGCATAGCGGTTCTGCGGATCGTTCATCGTATCGAACAGCCCCGGCTGATTTTTCAGCGTGGCCATCACGTCATACATCGGCGCTGGCAGCCAGGCTTTCAGCGCTTGCGGCAGCGCCGCGCGCGCAGAGACGTCCAGCTGACTGAACAGCAGGTCCGCAAAGCTCGGGTCGTCCTGATACCAGTTCAGCTTGCTGGTTTTCAGCTTCGCCAGCTCAGCGGCTTTCGCCACGGCATCATCGAAATCGCCCATCGCATCCACCAGGCCGTTGGCTTTGGCATCGCTGCCGGTCCAGACGTGGCCCTGAGCAATCTGGTCAATCTGTTCCGGCGTTTTATTGCGGGATTTAGCCACCAGACCCAGGAAGTTTTTATAGCCGTTCTCAATGCTCAACTGCATCATCTGCTGCACTTCCGGCGGCAGCGCCTTCGTGGTCGCCACGTCGGCAAGCGGAGAGGTGGAGACGCCGTCGGTATGAACGCCAATAGCGTCGAGCGTATTTTCAACCGTGTTAATCACGCCGAAAATGCCGATTGAGCCGGTGAGGGTGCTCGGGCTGGCAATAATGTAGCTGGCCGGAGTGGAGATCCAGTACCCGCCAGAAGCCGCCATGCCGCCCATAGAGACGACGACCGGCTTGCCCGCTTCCTTCGCCGCTGCCAGCTCTTCGCGGATGGTTTCCGAAGCGGTTACGCTGCCGCCAGGGCTGTTAACGCGTAGCACAATCGCTTTGATTTTAGGATCGAGCCGCGCCTGACGAATCTCCATCGCCGTGGTATCGCCGCCAACGCTTCCCGGCGTTTCTTCGCCGTCCATAATGGCGCCGTTAGCCATCACCACGGCAATATTGCCGTCCGACGAACCGTTGTCCTTCAGCTGATAGTCATAAATGCTGGTGCCTTTATAATCTTTAGCCTGCTGATCCCAGCCGAAAACTTTACTCAGCTGTTGATCAACCAGCGAACGGGAAGCCAGTTCGTCGACCAGCTTGTTGTCTTTGGCATAGATTGCGGTGTCGCCACCCGTTTTCTGCAGACCGTCCAGCAGCCCCTGAGCGCCAGGGAAGAGTTGTTCCGGGGTAATCTGACGGTTGGCGGCAACGGTGGTGAGGTAGTTCTGCCACAGCTCGCCAATCCAGCGGCTGTCCGCCATCCGCGCATCCGGTGACATATCATCACGCAGGAACGGCTCAACCGCAGACTTATAGGTGCCGACGCGGAAGACGTGAGAGCTGACCTTCAGATTATCCAGCAGCGATTTATAGTACAGGCCGTTGGTGGCGAAGCCGTGCAGATCGACGGTGCCCTGTGGAGAAAGGTAGATCTTGTTGGCAAAGCTGGCGAGGTAGTACTGCGCCTGGCTGTAGCTGTCGCCGGTAGCGTAAATGTGCTTGCCGCTGTCGCGGAATTCACGCAGCGCCTTGCCTATATACTGTAATGAGGGCTGATCGGCTCCGGCAAAGTCGCGAAGATCCAGCACCATTCCGCTGATATTGGCATCGCCTTTGGCCTGGCGGATGGCGTTCACCACGTCGAACAGGGAGTTTTCCTTCAGGCGGTCGCTACTGGCGCCCAGCAACGATCGCCCAATTTTACTGAGCTTGTTGCTGACCGAAGGCTTATCAACCACCACGCCGGTCAGGTCGACAATTAGCGCCCCTTTCTGCGGTTCGGCAGGGGTAGAGGAGGAGCTGAACTGGAAATAAATACCGGCGCAAATCAGGATCAGCACGATTAAGAACAGGTTGAGAATAAATTCCCGGACGAAATTCAGCAGTCGCCAGGTCCATTTGAAAAATCCAGCGAAAAATCGCCACAAAGTGCGCATATTATCTCCATAATCGCGATATAAAAGCCCGGAACAAGGCGGGCCCAGCGGCCCAAACCAGCCAGGGATGGTGACATCCTAAATAGCAGGGGGCAAATTGTCAGCAGGAAAAAGCGGAATGCTGTAACAAATCATCATCCTGTGCTAGTTTCAGCTAAATGAAAATCATTATCAGGAGGAAGTTATGGACGCACTGGATTTAGTGGTTAACCGTCGCTCGGCATCGCGTTTAAGCGAGCCAGCTCCGGCAGGAGAAGCGCTGGAGAACATTATCCGCGCGGGAATGCGCGCGCCCGATCACGGTACGTTGCAGCCCTGGCGTTTTATCGTCGTTGAAAACCAGGGTCGCGAACGTTTCAGCGCGCTGCTGGAGAGTGCCGCTCGTCAGGCGGGCCTTGAGGATAAAGCGATTGAAAAGGCTAAGCAGGCACCTTTCCGCGCGCCAATGATTATAACGGTAGTGGCGCACTGCGAAGCGGATCACAAGGTTCCCCAGTGGGAGCAACTGGTGTCAGCAGGCTGTGCGGTAATGGCAATGCAAATGGCGGCGGCCGCTCAGGGCTTTAATGGGATCTGGCGAACCGGTCCGTGGACTGAGGATCGGTCGGTGCGCGAGGCATTTCACTGCCGCGAGCAGGACAGTATCGTTGGTTTCCTCTACCTCGGCACGCCTCAGCTAAAATCTTCCACTACGGTCGTTCCTCCTGATACCGCTCCCTTTGTCAGTTATTTCTGAGTGACAAACGCCTTCTCAGCGGTCAGGGTTGTGACCTGCCGTGCATTTTGTCGGGATAATGAGCGAACGGACGGGAAAAAACCGCCAGAGTCTTACTCCCGTCTGGCTAAAGCGCTAACATGATGCCGGTAAATCAGAAGGGGAGTTACCAATGAGTGATAACGCGAGACGTCTGACACAGTACATCCATACTGATGCGGCGATCTGCGATTTGGCCAACGGGACGGCGATCGTCACTTCCTCAGCGAAATTTGCAGCGGTTCTGGTCTGTATGCCAGCGTCATGCGGCCCGCAGCGTTAATTGAAATTCTCCTGAAGGAAGTCACTGTCGGATGCGTTTGTTTATTGCCGAAAAGCCCAGTCTCGCCCGCGCCATTGCGGATGTTCTACCTAAGCCTCACCGCCGGGGAGAGGGTTTTATCGCCTGCGGCCAGGACCAGATGGTCACCTGGTGCATCGGTCACCTGCTGGAACAGGCGCAGCCGGACAGTTACAACAGCCGCTTTGCCCGCTGGTCGCTGGCCGACCTGCCGATCGTGCCGGAAAAGTGGCAGCTCCAGCCGAGGCCGTCCGTAGCCAAACAGCTTAACGTGATTAAAGAGCTGCTTGCGCAGGCTACTGAAGTGGTTCATGCGGGTGACCCGGATCGCGAAGGGCAACTGCTGGTGGATGAGGTGCTGGACTATCTGGCGCTGCCGCCGGAAAAGCGCGCTGCCGTTCAGCGCTGCCTGATTAACGATCTCAACCCTTCCGCGGTTGAAAGAGCGGTAAGCCGCCTGCGTGAAAACAAAGAGTTTGTTCCGCTGTGCGTTTCCGCGCTGGCAAGGGCAAGGGCGGACTGGCTTTACGGCATCAATATGACCCGCGCCTATACGCTGCTTGGACGCAACGCTGGTTATGATGGCCTGCTGTCGGTGGGCCGCGTGCAGACGCCGGTGCTGGGGCTGGTGGTGCGTCGTGATGAAGACATTGAAAACTTTGTGGCAAAAGACTTCTTCGAGGTAAAAGCGCATATCGTTACGCCGAATGAGGAGCGATTTGTGGCCCTCTGGCAGCCCAGCGACTCCTGCGAGCCTTATCAGGATGAAGAGGGGCGGCTGCTGCATCGTCCGCTGGCGGAACATGTAGTGGCGCGTATTGACGGCGCACCTGCCAACGTGACCAGCTATAACGACAAAAGGGAGAACGATACGGCCCCGCTGCCTTTCTCCCTTTCCAGTCTGCAAATTGAGGCGGGCAAGCGTTTCGGCCTTAGCGCGCAGACCGTGCTGGATACCTGCCAGAAGCTGTATGAAACCCACAAGCTGATTACCTATCCACGCTCGGACAGCCGTTACCTGCCCGATGAACATTTTGCCGGTCGGCACGCCGTTCTTAACGCGATTAATGCCCATCAGCCCGATCTTACCCCGCCAGCGGATTTCGACAGCGATCGCCGCAACCGCTGCTGGGATGACAAAAAAGTCGATGCGCACCACGCCATTGTGCCCACCGCGCGCAGTGCGCAGGTCAGATTGACCGAAAACGAAAGCACTATTTATCGTCTTATCGCCACCCAGTATCTGATGCAGTTTTGCCCGGATGCGGTCTATCGCAAGTGCGTGATCGAGCTGGATATCGCCGGTGGAAAATTTGTCGCCAAAGCCCGCTTTCTTGCCGAAGCTGGCTGGCGCGCGCTGCTGGGCAGCAAAGAGCGGGATGAGGAAAATGACGGCACGCCGCTGCCGGTGGTCGCCAAAGGCGACGAGCTGCTGTGCGAGCGTGGTGAGGTGGTTGAGAAACAAACCCAGCCGCCTCGTCCCTTTACCGATGCCACCTTGCTCTCCGCAATGACCGGCATTGCGCGATTTGTTCAGGATAAAGATCTAAAGAAAGTCCTGCGTGCGACCGATGGTTTAGGAACAGAGGCTACGCGCGCCGGGATTATTGAACTGTTGTTCAAGCGCGCCTTTCTATTTAAGAAAGGGCGCTACATTCACTCAAGTCCTGCCGGGCGGGCGCTGATCCACTCGCTGCCAGAAATGGCGGCGCGTCCCGATATGACCGCCCACTGGGAGTCCACGCTGACCAAAATCAGTGAAAAGCAGTGCCGTTACCAGGACTTTATGCTGCCGTTGGTGGAGACGCTGCATAGCCTGATTCATCAGGCCCGCCAGCAGCCTGCTGCGCAGGCTTTCCGTGGTATCCCGGCGGCGGAAGCGAAAAAGCCGCGCCGCAAGGCGACAAAAGCGAAGGAAACTGAGTGATGAAATTATCAGGCGTAATGATGCTGGCAGGGGCTTTACTGGTCGGCAGCCCGCTGTATGTCGCGGCAGAAGGCTGGAACGTGGGAACCGGCCATCATGCCGGGTCTGGCCAGGGAAACAGTAGCGACGCCAATGCCGATGTGGTGGTCGATCTGCCCCCGGAAGTCTGGACCCAGGGGCAGAACAGCAATCAGCCACCGTGCCAGCGCTGCTGTACCTATGAGAACCGTAGTTATACCGAAGGCTCAGTGGTCAGGATGGAGGGCGTGCTGTTGCAGTGCGCGCGCGATGGCAAGTCGTTTGGCACTAATAATTTGATCTGGCAAACGATCAAATAAATCACCGGCAGCGCCCGAACAAATCAGAAGCTGAACTGCGCCCAGATCGGCGCGTGGTCAGAAGGTTTCTCCATGCTACGAATGTCGTAGTCAATGCCGGTTGCCACGCAGCGCTCGGCCAGAGGCTGGCTGGCCAGCAACAGATCGATGCGCAGGCCGCGATTGTCATCAAATCCTTTCGAGCGATAGTCAAACCAGGAGAAGCGATCGTTAACTTCGGCATTCTGCGCCCGCCAGGTATCTACCAATCCCCAGCCCAGCAGGCGATCCATCCATTCGCGCTCTTCCGGCAGGAACGAACACTTGCCGGTCCGCAGCCAGCGCTTGCGGTTCTCTTCGCCAATGCCGATATCCAGGTCGCCAGCACTGATATTCATGTCGCCCATGATTAACAGCGGATTAGCAGGCTGCTGATCGTTCTCAAGATAGCTTTGCAGATCGCGGTAGAATTTCTCTTTAGCCGGGAATTTAGTGGGATGGTCGCGGCTTTCTCCCTGGGGGAAGTAGCCGTTTATCACCGTCAGCGTACCTAACGGGCTGGCGATGTCCGCCATGATCAGCCGACGCTGTGACTCTTCGTCATCGCTTGCAAAGCCCCGACGTACCGCAATCGGTTCAGCTTTGGTTAGCAGGGCGACGCCATAATGGCCTTTCTGTCCGTGATAAAACACATGATAGCCCAGTTTGGCGACCTCTTCTAACGGGAACATATCGTCGTGTACTTTGGTTTCCTGCAGACCGATAACGTCTGGCTGATGCTGCGCAACGATCGCTTCGAGCTGGTGCGGACGGGCGCGCAGCCCATTGATATTAAAAGAAACAAATTTCATGGTGTGGGCCATAAGTCGGAGGAAAAGTGGTTCGGATGGTAGCAAATAAACGGGGAAGGGGGAATATGAAAAATCGTGCTCTGAACCGGCATGCGGTAATCAAATGAGAGGGTGGTGTTAATGCTGGAAGTGCGGAGTGGGAAGGATTTTTCGTCGCTTTGCGACTCACCCTGCGGGTCAAACCTTCGAGGTCGAAGCTTCTCATCCTCCCCCGTGGGGAATATGAAAAATCGTGCTCTGAACGGGAATGCGGTAATCAAATGAGATGGTGGTGTGAATGCTGGAAGTGCGGAGTGGGAAGGATTTTTCGTCGCTTTGCGACTCACCCTTCGGGTCAAACCTTCGAGGTCGAAGCTTCTCATCCTCCCCCGTGGGGAATATGAAAAATCGTGCTCTGAACGGGAATGCGGTAATCAAATGAGATGGTGGTGGGGGGAAGGATTCGAACCTTCGAAGTCGATGACGGCAGATTTACAGTCTGATCCCTTTGGCCACTCGGGAACCCCACCACTGGGGAATAAAGTACTCATCACTTCTGACACTGGCCTGACAGGTGTGCTTCGAAGCGGGGCGCATCATATCAAATTAACTGAGCCTGTAAAGCAGCAATACAGTGAATGATGGCCGTTTGCGCTATTTTTATGCAGGCTGCTGTTTTGTCGGACAAAACAGCAGCCTAACGCTTACAAAATAATCGTACGGTTGCCGTAAACAAATACGCGCTGCGCCAGAACCTGATACAGCGCCCGGCTAAGGGCATTCTTTTCTACGTCCCGACCGGCACGCATCATGTCCTCTGCCGTGTAGGTATGATCCACATGGATTACGTCCTGCATGATGATTGGACCTTCATCAAGGTTGTCATTAACGTAGTGCGCCGTCGCCCCGATAATCTTCACGCCGCGTTCATACGCCTGGTGGTAAGGGCGCGCGCCAATAAATGCCGGCAGGAATGAGTGGTGAATATTGATAATCTGGTTCGGGTAACGCTGTACGAAAGCTGGCGTTAACACGCGCATGTATTTTGCTAACACCACGTAATCCGGCTGATAGCGGTCGATCTCCGCGGCCATATTGTTGTCATGTTCTTCGCGCGTTAAGCCTTCATGGCTCACCAGCACAAACGGAATATCAAAACGTTCAACCAGCGTGCGTAAGGTCTCGTGGTTGCCGATCACTGCGGCAATCTCCACGTCCAGCCCGCCATAGGTGCTCTTCATCAGCAGATCGCCCAGACAATGGGCTTCCTTCGTCACCAGAATAACGATGCGGCGACGACCTGCCGGGTTTAGCTCCCGTACCGATCCGGTGGGCAGGGCGCTGTCGAGATCCGCCAAAAGAGTGGTATCGTTAAAGATGCCCTCAAGCTCGGTGCGCATAAAAAAGCGTCCGGTACGGTGATCGACAAACTCATTATTCTGTACAATATTCAGCTCATGCTTGTAGCAAATATTGGTGATTTTGGCGATTAGCCCTTTAGCGTCCGGGCAGATGGTGCGTAAAACTTTTCGTTGCAGTGTTTGCGCTTGCATTGCAGTGGTAATCCTGTCGAAGCAATTCTTATGAGATCAGCGACCTTACTGGCCGCAGCATTTCTTGAATTTTTTGCCGGAGCCGCAGGGGCAGCGGTCATTTCGCCCTGTTTCAGGGTACGTTCCGTCAATATAGTACCAGCGTTGCTCAACCTGAACAAAGCGGGAACGTTCATGAATAAAGCTTTCGCGCTGATTTTCAGAGAAACGAGCAAAAAACGTCACGAACCCTTCGGACTTATCCCCAGGTTCTTCTGCCGCAATAATCTGTAGACTTAGCCAGCGGGTGGCCGAGAAACTCTCGATCAGACTGGCATGGAATCTCTGCGCATCGCACGACGGATGCCAGGTTGCTATCAGATAGCGGGCATCCTGCCGGACATACGCCGTATAACGTGAACGCATCAGGGCTTCGGGACTGGCCGCAATAGCCTCACTGTTCAGATAGGGTTGGCAACATAGGCTATACTGCAATCCGCTACCGCATGGGCAATGTTCTGACACGTAGGCTCCAGTGAGTGTGAAAGGCCGAATGATTTTGGCCGTCATGGTAACCGAGCGGTCACCATGATGCCATTTGTAAGTTAAGCAAACGCCAGAGGCAGAATGAGACAGGTAAAGATTGGATTGGCCCTGGGATCAGGGGCCGCCAAAGGATGGGCGCATATTGGCGTGATTAATGCGCTGGAACGGGCGGGGATTAAGGTCGATGTGGTTGCCGGCTGCTCCGTTGGCGCGCTGGTAGGCGCCGCCTATGCCAGCCATCGGATGCCGCTGCTGGAAACCTGGGTCTGTTCCTTCAGCTATTGGGACGTTATCCGCCTGATGGATTTCTCCTGGCGGCGCGGTGGGCTACTGCGCGGCGAACGGGTTTTTAATCACGTTCGCAGGCTGGTCCCTCACGACAATATTGAAGAGTGCGCCCTGCGCTTTGGCGCGGTGGCGACCAACCTGAGCACCGGGCGGGAGCTGTGGCTGACCGAGGGCGACCTGCATATGGCGGTTCGCGCCTCCTGTAGTATGCCGGGCCTGCTGGCCCCGGTGGCGTATAATGGCTACTGGCTGGTGGATGGCGCGGTGGTAAACCCCGTCCCCGTCTCGTTAACCCGTGCGCTGGGCGCGGACATTGTGATCGCCGTGGACCTTCAGCACGATGCCCATCTGATGCAGCAGGATCTGCTGTCGGTTACCCCGCAGTCTGAAGATGAAGTAAAAGCCTCCGTCACCAGTTGGGGAGGCCGACTGCGTCAGGGCCTGTCAAGAGTTGCGCAGCGCAAAATCAACCAGACACCCGGCGCAATGGAGATCATGTCCACGTCGATTCAGGTGCTGGAAAACCGGCTGAAGCGTAACCGGATGGCTGGCGATCCGCCGGACGTGTTAATCCAGCCGTTTTGCCCGCAAATTTCCACCCTCGATTTTCATCGCGCAGAGGAAGCCATTGAAGCCGGGAAGCTGGCTGTTGAAAAAAAGATGGATGAATTACTCCCGCTGGTTCGTCAAAAAGCGCTGCCGGATGAGTGAAATATGAGACTTCAGCCAAATCTGAGAGGCGCAATTGGGGTTTATGAGCCACTATTGACTAATCCAGTGTACAGGGGGGGATAATGGACAAGCCATTAAGCGGAAAAAAGATTCTGATTGTTGAAGACGAAGTCGTTTTCCGCTCTCTTCTGGACAACTATCTTTCTGCTCTGGGAGCGGAGATGATTCTGGCGGATGATGGCCTCCAGGCACTGGAAAAGCTCAATCAGTCCATCCCTGACCTGATGATCTGCGACCTGGAAATGCCCAGGATGAACGGTTTAAAGCTGGTCGAACATTTGCGCAGCAAAGGTAACACGCTTCCTATTCTGGTTATTTCCGCCACGGAGAATATGGCTGATATAGCGCATATTCTGCGGCTGGGGGTACAGGACGTTCTGCTGAAACCACTGAAAGATCTCGGGCGGCTGCGTGAAGCCGTCTATGAGTGTTTGTACCCCTCCATGTTCACCTCCAAAGTTGAGGAGGACGAGCAACTTTTCCAGGACTGGGACGCGCTGGTACGCGATCCACATGCTGCCGCTAAACTGCTCAAGCAGCTGCAACCGCCGGTACAGCAGGAGATTGCCAACTGTCGCATTAACTATCGTCAGTTAACCATGGCCGAGCAGCCCGGACTGGTGCTGGACATTGCCGCGTTATCAGAAAAGGATCTGGCGTTTTACTGTCTGGACGTTACCCGAGCCGGAGACAACGGCGTGCTGGCCGCGCTGCTGCTGAGGGCGCTGTTCAACGGCCTGTTGCAGGAGCAGTTATCCGGCCAGGCGCAGCGCTTACCGGAGCTGAACGGATTGTTGAAGCAGGTTAACCAACTGCTGCGCCAGGCCAATCTCAAAGGGCAGTTCCCACTTTTGGTCGGATATTACCATCAGGGATTAAAAAACCTGATCCTCGTTTCCGCTGGTTTAAACGCCACTCTTAACGTCAACACCCATCAAATTCAGCTCAGTAATGGCGTGCCGCTGGGTACGTTAGGCACTACCCATCTCAACCAGATTAGCCAGCGTTGTAAGGCGTGGCAGTGCCAGGTTTGGGGCGCTGGCGGCAGGCTGCGGCTGATGCTGTCCACAGAGTAAGCAACTCGTCAGGATTTCTGTTTATGTCGGGCAGACAGGGCCAAAGATAAGCTTTACACTTGGGTAATAGTCTTAATTTATGCTGAAAGGGTTCATCCAGGATAAATCCGTCATGATTCCACTGGTATACTCAATTCGTTTTTTAACTCGACATATCAAGTAATAACTTGAACGGCCTATAAAGAGAGGTACTTAGATGTCTGCCTATAAGTCCAAAGTAAAAAAAGCGGTTATCCCGGTAGCAGGTTTGGGAACGCGTATGTTGCCTGCAACCAAAGCCATTCCAAAAGAAATGCTGCCGCTGGTTGATAAGCCGTTAATTCAGTATGTCGTTAACGAATGTATCGCAGCCGGTATTACTGAAATTGTGCTGGTGACGCACTCATCTAAAAACTCCATTGAAAACCATTTCGATACCAGTTTTGAGCTGGAAGCGATGCTGGAAAAGCGCGTTAAGCGCCAGCTGCTGGAAGAAATTCAGTCTATCTGCCCGCCGCATGTGACTATCATGCAGGTGCGTCAGGGGCTGGCCAAAGGCCTGGGCCACGCGGTGATGTGCGCCTACCCGGTAGTGGGTAACGAACCGGTCGCGGTGATCCTGCCTGACGTAATCATTGATGAATATGAATCCAACCTGGCGACAGAGAACCTGGCCGACATGATGCGTCGTTTCGACGAAACCGGCCACAGCCAGATTATGGTTGAACCCGTTGCCGACGTTACCGCCTATGGCGTGGTGGATTGCCAGGGTGCGGAACTGTCAGCAGGTCAGAGCGCGCCGATGGTAGGCGTGGTTGAAAAACCAAAAGCTGACAAAGCCCCCTCTAACCTGGCCGTGGTAGGACGCTATGTGCTGTCTGCCGAAATCTGGCCTCTGCTGGCTAAGACCCCTCCGGGAGCGGGCGATGAAATCCAGCTGACTGACTCTATCGCCATGCTGATGGACAAAGAAACGGTAGAAGCCTACCACCTGAAGGGCGTAAGCCACGACTGCGGTAACAAGTTGGGCTATATGCAGGCTTTCGTCGAATACGGCGTGCGTCATAATACGCTGGGCAGCGACTTTAAAGAGTGGCTGGAAAGCACCGTTGGCACTAAAAAGTAAGTTTCATTTCTAACCGGGACAATTCAATGAAAGTCACCGTATTTGGTATCGGCTATGTTGGTCTGGTTCAGGCTGCGGTTCTGGCCGAAGTCGGACATGACGTTCTTTGTATCGATGTCGACGCAAGCAAAGTCGAGAATCTGAAAAAAGGGATCATTCCAATTTTTGAGCCGGGCCTGACGCCTCTGGTTATGCAGAACTATGAGAGCGGACGCCTCAAGTTCTCCACTAACGCCGAAGAAGGTGTTAAGCACGGCATCATGCAGTTTATTGCCGTGGGAACGCCTCCCGATGAAGACGGCTCTGCGGATCTGAAATATGTCACCGCGGTTGCCCGTACTATCGCGCAGCACATGGACGGTCACAAAGTGGTGATCGACAAATCTACCGTTCCAGTGGGTACGGCAGATCGTGTTCGCGCAGTAATGGAAGAAACGCTGAAGGCACGCGGTGCTGAAATCGCGTTTGACGTGGTGTCTAACCCCGAATTCCTCAAGGAAGGTGCCGCCGTTAACGACTGTATGCGTCCAGAACGTATCGTAGTGGGCACCGACAATGATGAAGTTGTTGAACTGCTGCGTGAGCTTTACGAGCCGTTTAACCGTAACCACGATCGTATGATCCTGATGGATATTCGTAGCGCTGAACTGACCAAGTATGCCGCAAACTGTATGCTGGCGACTAAAATCAGCTTTATGAATGAAATCTCCAACCTGGCTGAGCGGCTGGGGGCAGACGTCGAGAAAGTACGTCAGGGCATTGGTTCTGACTCCCGTATCGGCTATTCATTTATCTATCCTGGCTGCGGCTACGGTGGTTCCTGCTTCCCGAAAGACGTTCAGGCTCTGATCCGTACCGCGGAGCAGATTGGCTACAAGCCACGCCTGCTTCAGGCCGTTGAAGACGTCAATGATTCGCAGAAGAACAAACTGCCAACCTTCATTAAGCGTCATTTCGTTGATAATTTGCAGGGCAAAACTTTTGCGCTGTGGGGGCTGTCGTTTAAGCCCAACACCGATGACATGCGCGAAGCGTCAAGCCGCGTGCTGATGGAAACACTGTGGCAGGCAGGCGCTTCGGTTCAGGCTTTCGACCCGGAAGCGATGAATGAAGCGCAGCGTATCTATGGTCACCGCAGCGATCTGAAGCTGATGGGCACCAAGGAAGCCGCTCTGCAGGGTGCAGATGGCCTGGTCATTTGTACCGAATGGCAGAACTTCCGCGCGCCGGATTTTGACGTCATTAAAAATGCGCTGAAAGAACCCGTGATTTTTGATGGTCGTAACCTGTATGATCCGGAAAGAATCAGTAAGCGCGGTTTCGTTTATTATGCAATCGGCCGCGGCGCTTCTATCGACATTGCATAATTAACGAGGGCAGTATGAAATATCTGGTAACCGGCGCGGCAGGATTTATTGGCTTCCATGTAGCGGAACGCCTGCTGTCTGCCGGTCACCAGGTTGTCGGTATCGACAACCTGAATGACTATTACGATGTTAACCTCAAGCTTGCCCGCCTTGATCTCCTTAAACCTTATGAGTTGTTCAGCTTTATTAAGCTCGATCTTGCTGACAGAGAGGGCGTTGCCCAACTGTTCCGCGACTGGGCTTTTGATCGCGTGATTCATTTGGGGGCTCAGGCTGGCGTGCGCTATTCGCTTGAGAATCCGTTAGCGTACGCTGATGCCAATCTGATTGGTCATCTCAATATTCTCGAAGGGTGCCGCCATAATAAGGTTGGGCACTTATTGTATGCTTCCTCCAGTTCGGTCTATGGCCTGAACCGGAAAATGCCATTTTCGACTGATGATTCCGTTGACCATCCGGTGTCGCTGTATGCGGCGACCAAGAAAGCCAATGAGCTGATGTCTCATACCTATTCCCACCTGTACAGTATCCCAACCACTGGCCTGCGGTTTTTCACCGTTTACGGCCCGTGGGGAAGGCCGGATATGGCGTTATTTAAATTCACCCGCGCGATGATCGCTGGTGAAGAAATCGACGTATATAACCGGGGCCAGATGCGCCGCGATTTTACCTATATTGATGATATTGTCGAAGCCATCGTTCGTTTGCAGGAGATTATTCCGCAGCCGGATCAACGCTGGACCGTTGAACAGGGTAGCCCGGCGACCAGCTCCGCTCCCTATCGAGTCTACAATTTAGGCAACAGTCATCCCGTTACGCTGATGGCCTATATTGAAGCGCTGGAAAAAGCGCTGGGCATCACCGCTAAAAAGAATCTGCTGCCAATGCAGCCAGGCGACGTGCTGGAGACCAGCGCAGACACCAGCGCGCTTTATGCCGCGACGGGCTTTAAGCCTCAGACTGGGGTGGAAGAAGGTATTGCTAATTTTGTCAGCTGGTATCGCGCCTTCTATAAGGTGTAAGCGCGACAGTGGGTGAATAAAGGAGCTAAGGCTCCTTTTTTTTCGCCTGTACGCCAGCAGGAAAGGCAATAAAAAACCCATCGCGGGGATGGGTTCCTGTGAAACACTGGGCAGATGAATTACAGCAGAAAGTCTTCCAGCTTCTTACCCTGTTCTTCGATTGCTTTTTTGATGACTGCGGGAGTACGGCCCTGGCCGGTCCAGGTCCGGGATTCGCCATTTTCATCAGTATATTTGTATTTAGCAGGGCGGGCTGCGCGTTTGGCCTTACCGGGTGCTTTCGCGGTAGCCAGCGTGGACAGCAGTTCATTAGGATCGATACCGTCGGCAATCAGCATTTCACGGTACTGCTGCAGTTTACGAGTGCGTTCTTCGACTTCAGCCTGAGCGTGGCTCTCTTCATCACGGCGCTCATTAACAACCACTTCCAGCTTCTCCAACATCTCTTCCAGCGTTTCCAGGGTACATTCTCTGGCTTGAGCACGCAGAGTACGGATGTTGTTCAAAATTTTAAGTGCTTCGCTCATTATATGAATCTCAAAAATTATAAAGGTGGGGGAATAGTTCTGCCTGATAATAATAGAGCGCGAATATAGGAACTGCAATAGATAATTTTGTAAGAAACTCAGAATAATGACAGTGGCTGAATTGTCCCTGCTGTTATTAATCTTAAAAGATAAGTTTAGCAAAATAATCGTGGCATTGGCTGTACCGCCTGGCGGACTGTTAACCACTGGCGTAACGACCGCTGTATATTAGAGTCCGTTGGTAAACCCCACTGTTTCCTTTCAGTTGACGTCATGACCATTTAAGAAATGGCACGAATATTAACAGGGCTATTTTTGTTTTTTATTGGTTAAATGCCAACAAAATCAACAGTGGGGAAAAGTTTTTTGTAAAAATATGGGTAGAATTCAACATCATTCCGGGGTTATGTCGCCTTCTGTTGCCGGTCGCGGCCTGATCACGCGCAGGAAATTAAAGGCCGTCAGGGCACTAAACCCTGTGGTACAATTCGGACCATTCTTTGAAAATTTTCCTGTGGGGAGTGAGAGCTGATGGCTCAGCTGTATTTTTACTATTCGGCGATGAACGCTGGCAAATCCACCGCATTGTTGCAATCCTCTTATAACTACCATGAGCGGGGAATGAGAACGCTGGTCTATACGGCTGAGATAGACAACCGCTTTGGCAGCGGCAAGGTGAGCTCAAGAATTGGGCTTTCTTCGCCAGCAAAATTGTATAATAACCACAGTGCGCTTTTCGATGAGATTAACGCTCAGCACCAGTCAGAACCGATCCACTGCGTGCTGGTGGATGAAAGTCAGTTTTTGACCAGAGAACAGGTAAAAGCATTATCTGACGTTGTTGATACTCTGGATATACCTGTACTCTGCTATGGATTGCGTACAGATTTTCGTGGCGAATTATTTACCGGTAGTCAGTACTTATTAGCCTGGTCAGATAAGCTGGTGGAATTAAAAACCGTTTGCCACTGCGGTAGAAAAGCGGGAATGGTATTAAGACTCGATCAAGACGGAGCGCCTTATAAAGAAGGCGAGCAGGTTGTCATTGGTGGTAACGAGCGCTACGTTTCCGTCTGTCGTAAGCATTACAAAGCGGCAATTGAGCAGGGGAGTTTGCAGGCGGTACACGGTAAGCAGGGCGCTAAATAAGTCCGGCGAATATTGAGGGTAATGTAAAAGATCAGTCTGCTTGTTATTTCAGAGGTTGATTAGTTTTCCTTACGAATTTGAGCAATAAAAAACCCGCCTGCTGGCGGGTTTTTTTTAAGCAACTTTTACTTTTTCACTTTTCTTTCGACTTTCTTTGTCGCAACCGGCTGGGCTTCTACAGCCTCAGCGATATTAGCGAAGACTTCCTTATATGCGTTGCCGTAGAACGTATCGAGCATAATCTGTTTCAGTTCGGCAATCAGCGGATAGCGCGGGTTAGCGCCGGTACACTGGTCGTCGAAGGCATCCTCCGCCAGCTTGTCGACTTTCGCCAGGAAGTCTGCTTCCTGTACGCCAGCCTCACGGATGGATTTAGGAATGCCCAGTTCTGCTTTCATTTCTTCCAGCCAGGCCAGCAGTTTCTCAATCTTCTGCGCGGTACGGTCGCCAGGCGCGGTGAGGCGCAGGTGGTCAGCCACTTCGCCATAACGACGGCGGGCCTGTGGACGGTCGTACTGGCTGAAGGCGGTCTGCTTGGTCGGGTTGTCGTTGGCGTTATAGCGGATAACGTTACAAATCAGCAGGGCGTTAGCCAGCCCGTGTGGAATGTGGAACTCTGAACCCAGTTTATGGGCCATAGAGTGACAAACCCCCAGGAAGGCGTTAGCAAAAGCGATACCGGCAATGGTCGCCGCGTTGTGAACGCGCTCGCGCGCCACCGGATTCTTCGCTCCTTCGTTGTAGCTGGTCGGCAGGTTTTCCTGCAGAAGTTTCAGCGCCTGCAGCGCCTGGCCGTCAGAGTACTCATTTGCCAGCACGGACACATAGGCTTCCAGCGAGTGCGTTACCGCATCTAAACCGCCAAAGGCGCAGAGCGACTTAGGCATGTTCATCACCAGGTTGGCGTCGACGATAGCCATATCAGGGGTCAGCGCGTAGTCAGCCAGCGGGTATTTCTGACCGGTTGCATCATCGGTCACGACCGCAAACGGCGTCACTTCGGAGCCGGTTCCTGAAGTGGTAGTGATAGCAATCATTTTTGCTTTCACGCCCATTTTCGGGAACTTGTAGATACGTTTACGAATATCCATAAAGCGCAGCGCCAGCTCTTCGAAGTGAGTCTCAGGATGTTCGTACATCACCCACATGATTTTGGCCGCATCCATGGGCGAACCGCCGCCCAGCGCAACGACCACATCCGGCTTGAAGGAGTTCATCTGCTCAGCGCCTTTGCGCACGATGCTCAGCGTTGGGTCAGCCTCAACCTCGAAGAACACTTCCGTTTCAATACCGTGAGATTTCAGCACGGAGACAACCTGGTCTGCATAGCCGTTGTTGAACAGGTAACGGTCAGTGACGATAAAGGCGCGTTTCGCTCCATCGGTAGCCACTTCTTCAAGGGCGATCGGCAGCGAACCACGACGGAAGTAGATAGACTTAGGAAGTTTATGCCACAACATATTCTCTGCTCGCTTAGCCACGGTTTTCTTGTTGATCAGATGTTTAGGTCCGACGTTTTCAGAAATGGAGTTACCACCCCAGGAACCACAGCCTAGCGTCAGGGAAGGCGCCAGCTTAAAGTTATACAGGTCGCCAATACCGCCCTGCGAGGCCGGAGTGTTAATCAGGATACGCGCGGTCTTCATTTTGTCGCCGAAGTAATTGACGCGTTCACGCTCGTTGTCCTGGTCAGTGTACAGGCACGAGGTGTGGCCGATACCGCCCATCGCGACCAGTTTTTCCGCTTTGCTAACCGCGTCATTGAAATCTTTCGCGCGGTACATGGCGAGGGTAGGAGAGAGCTTCTCGTGAGCGAAAGGTTCGGACTCATCAACCAGTTTCACTTCGCCAATCAGGATTTTGGTATCGGCTGGCACTTTAATACCGGCCATTTCAGCAATTTTCACCGCTGGCTGCCCGACGATAGCGGCATTCAGACCGCCATTTTTCAGGATGATATCCTGCACTGCCTTCAGATCTTTGCCCTGAAGCATGTAACCGCCGTGGCTGACGAAACGCTCGCGAACCGCGTCATAGGCAGAATCAACGACGATGACGGACTGTTCAGAAGCACAAATTACGCCGTTATCGAAGGTTTTTGACATCAGAATGGAGGCGACGGCACGTTTAATATCGGCGGTTTCATCTATCACTACCGGCGTATTACCTGCGCCTACGCCAATGGCTGGTTTACCTGAGCTGTAGGCTGCCTTAACCATGCCTGGGCCACCGGTAGCGAGGATCAGGTTAATTTCCGGATGGTGCATCAGCTGGTTGGACAGCTCGACGGAAGGCGCATCAATCCAGCCGATAATATCTTTTGGCGCACCCGCAGCAATCGCGGCCTGAAGCACAATGTCAGCGGCTTTATTGGTGGCGTCTTTAGCGCGTGGATGCGGAGAGAAGATAATGCCGTTGCGGGTTTTGAGGCTGATCAGCGCCTTGAAGATAGCGGTGGAGGTTGGGTTAGTGGTCGGAACGATACCGCAGATCAGGCCGATAGGTTCGGCGATAGTGATAGTACCGAAGGTTTCATCGGTGCCGAGGATACCGCAGGTTTTTTCGTCTTTATAGGCGTTGTAGATGTATTCGGAAGCAAAATGGTTTTTGATGACTTTGTCTTCGACAATCCCCATGCCGGATTCGGCAACGGCCATTTTAGCAAGGGGAATACGGGCATCGGCTGCGGCCAGCGCTGCCGCGCGGAAAATCTTGTCGACCTGCTCTTGAGTGAAATTGGCATATTCGCGCTGGGCTTTTTTGACACGCTCAACCAGAGCGTTAAGTTCAGCAACATTAGTAACGGCCATAATGCATCTCCTGATGGAAGTTAAACTCTATTAGTAAACAAGTCAGAACTTAGGAGTATAGCCACGCGCTGTTAAGGTGTTGTGAGATCGCTGTGACTAGCCTGGCATCTTTTCCGAAAAGTTCTACAGGTTTACTGAAAGAGTCTTCGCCTTCGGCCATTGGGATCAACCGGGGACGATTGCTAACCACTCCCTTGGTGATGAAAAGCTTACTCACTTAGAGGTAAGCTAATTTTGATTTGGATCATCTTTAACCAAAGCTGACACCTTTCAGCCGCATGATTTGCGCCAGGCCATGCTGAGTGTATTAGCGAAGTGTTGCCAAAAGGTGAAAGGGTAGAATGCATTAATGGACTGATGGGGGAATGCCAGTGATTTACGCTACCTTGTGGCCTAAAATCCAGGTATAAATTCGAGCCTCTGACCATAGCCAGCGTGAGGGTTTTCCTTTACATTAGCCGCCAGTAACTTGGCCCGCTTAGGGAGTATCGCGTGAACCCGGCACTTTTAGATCTTTCTGGCTATATTAAATTTTTTGTTGGGCTGTTTGCCCTGGTCAATCCGGTGGGCATTATCCCGGTATTTATCAGCATGACCAGCTATCAGGTAGCCGCCGCCCGTAATAAAACTAACCTGACGGCAAACCTGTCGGTGGCGATCATTCTCTGGACCTCGCTGTTTCTGGGCGACGGTATTCTGCATATCTTTGGCATCTCCATCGATTCCTTTCGCATTGCCGGGGGCATTCTGGTGGTGACCATTGCAATGTCGATGATCAGCGGCAAGCTGGGGGAAGATAAGCAGAACAAGCAGGAGAAATCAGAATCTGCCATCCGTGAAAGTATTGGCGTGGTGCCGCTGGCGCTGCCTTTAATGGCGGGGCCAGGGGCTATCAGTTCGACGATAGTCTGGAGCACCCGCTATCACAGCTGGCAAAATCTGCTGGGCTTTAGCGTGGCGATTGCCCTGTTTGCCTTCTGCTGTTGGCTGCTGTTTCGTGGCGCGCCGCTGATGGTGAGGGTTCTTGGCCAAACCGGGATCAACGTGATCACCCGTATCATGGGCCTGCTGCTGATGGCGCTGGGGATTGAGTTTGTGGTCACCGGCATCAGAGCGCTATTCCCCGGCTTAGTCAGCTGAGTAATCCCCCGCTAAAAATCTCCCGCTAAAGCGCATAATCTGCGCTTTATTTTTTTATGCTGCAAAATGAGGCGCTAAAACAGGGCTTCAGAGTGGATATTCGCACCATAATGGTGCGGTTATTCATTTAACTTAATATGATAATCAGTTTATTAGTGTAATTACTGCAAACGGCTGCAACTCACTCATCCTGCATAAAATAATGATGAAATGTGATTTTTTTAACATTAACTTCATCATCCTCTGTGCCGATTTTCTGAATTAATATGCTTATTAATTATCATTTGGCAGAAGTAATACCTGAATTTAACACAAAGCTGAGAAAGTAGCCTGATTTGTGAGCGAAAACCCTGGCTGAAGTGGGCGTTTTCTAAGCTATCTATCCAGTAAATCCCTTAAAATCAAAGTAATAGCAGTTAATTCTTGTCGTTAAATAACGTTTCCTCATATTAATTACTTGTGATAAAAGAGAATCAGGTAACATTTTTGTTATTTTGCTTTGGCGAAAAAATTAGCGTTCTGATAGTTTTCGGATGATTCGCATAAAACTGGCATTGGATGTGCAAATGAATACCACTTTTTCCGATTTGACCGCAGACCCATGGACACAGGTTATGAACGCTTCATGAAATGTTTTTGGCATTCCCGCCAGTTCGTATATCGGGCCACTATGGTGAGTTTTGGCATGGTAACAGCCCACGCCACTGCCGCTACGGTACCAGCCAACGTCACGCTGTCTCCCCTGCAGAGCATAGTGATCAATAACAGTAGCGAAGTCTCCTCGCTGGACCCGCAAAAAGTTGAGGGCGTCCCTGAGAGTAACGTGATCCTCAATTTGCTCGAAGGACTGACCACCACCGATAACTCTGGGCATGTGGTGCCCGGCGTGGCGGAAAGCTGGCAGAGCCAGCAGGGAAAAGTCTGGACATTCACTCTGCGTGCGGATGCTAAGTGGAGCAACGGCGAGCCAGTTACCGCGGCTGATTTTGTTTATAGCTGGCAGCGGCTGGTGGATCCGAAAACGGCTTCGCCTTACGCCAGCTACCTGCAATATGCCCATATCAACAATGTTGATGAGATCCTTGCCGGAAAAAAAACGGCGGATACGCTGGGGGTAAAAGCGCTGGACGATCGCCACCTTGAGGTCACGCTCAGTGAGCCGGTTCCTTATTTTATCGCCCTTACGGCCCATACTTCACTGAAGCCGGTGAATCGTAAAGCCATCGAGCAGTGGGGCGAACAGTGGACTCAGCCAGGGCATTATGTGGGCAACGGCGCCTATCTCCTGAGCGATTGGGTGATCAACGAAAAAATCGTGGTTAAACGCAACGATCGCTACTGGAATAATGCCAAAACGGTCATTGATACCGCGACCTTTCTGCCGATTGATTCCGCGTCAAATGATGTCAATCGCTATCGCAGCGGCGAGATCGATATGACCGGCAGCGTACTGCCACCAGATCTGTTCCCTACGCTGAAAAAGACGCTGGGCAGCCAGGTGCGCATCAGCCCGCTACTGTGTACTTTCTACTATGAGCTGAATAATAAGCGTCCGCCGTTTAACGATCCCCGCGTACGGACAGCGGTCAAGCTGACGCTGGATCGCAGCATCATCGCCGACAAAATCATGGGGCAGGGACAAATTCCGGCAGGGGGCTTCACCCCGCCATTTATTGACGGCGCGCAGCTGACACAGCCTGCGTGGATGAACCTGACCCAGCCGCAGCGAAATGAGCAGGCGAAAAAACTGCTGGCAGAAGCGGGTTACAGCAGCGACAGGCCGCTGAGTTTCCACCTGCTCTACAACACCTCTGACGTGAATAAAAAGCAGGCGATTGCCGCCGCGTCGATGTGGAGTAAGAATCTCGGCGCGAAAGTGGTACTGGATAATCAGGAGTGGAAAACCATGCTCGATACCCGCCATCAGGGGAATTTCGACGTGGCGCGCGCCACCTGGTGCTCCGATTACAACGAACCGTCAACCTTCCTCAACGCCATGTTAAGTCACTCATCCAGCAACACCGCCTTTTACAAAAGCGAAAAATTCGATGCGCTGATGGCGAAATCATTAACGGTTGCCGACAGCGAACGTGCGGCCGTCTATCAGCAGGCGGAGCAGCAGCTGGATAGCGACTCGGCGATTGTGCCAGTGTATTACCGCGTCAGCGCACGGCTGGTGAAACCGTGGGTTGGCGGATTTACCGGCAAGGATCCACAGGATCTGACCGATTTAAAATATTTTTATATCGTTAAGCATTGAGGCCGGGCGAAACATTTTCCGTCCAGCCGCAAGGATGTTAGCAGGAAAGGGTAAACAGCGATCCGAACGTCATCTTCAGACGTGTCGGGCAGAAAGCCGGAAACGGGGTAGCTGATGGTTTCTATCCCATCAGCAATGATAAAAACTGGAGTAGATAACTCATGACCAACATCACGAAAAAAAGCCTGATTGCACTTGGCATTCTGTCCGCGCTGGCGGGCAATATGGCCGTGGCCGCCACGGTGCCTGCGGGCGTCGAATTAGCGGCAAAGCAGGAGCTGGTAAAGGGGAATGGCGATGAAGTGCAGTCGCTGGACCCGCATAAAATTGAAGGGGTGCCGGAGTCTAACGTCAACCGCGATCTGTTGGAAGGGCTGGTGATTAGCGACATTCAGGGACATCCGATCCCTGGCGTGGCGGAGAGCTGGGAAAACAAAGACGGCAAAATCTGGACTTTCCACCTGCGTAAAAATGCCAAATGGTCCAACGGCGAGCCGGTCACCGCACAAGATTTCGTTTATAGCTGGCAGCGCCTGGCCGATCCAAAAACGGCATCGCCTTATGCGAGCTATCTGCAATATGGTCACCTCGAAAACATCGATGACATTATCGCCGGGAAAAAAAGCCCCGACACCCTGGGTGTGAAGGCGATCGACGCCAATACCCTTCAGGTTACCCTGAGCGAGTCCGTACCTTATTTCTTCAAGCTGCTGATCCACCCTTCGATGTCCCCGGTTTACAAACCAGCGGTCGATAAATTTGGCGAAAAATGGACTCAGCCTGAAAACTGGGTGGGTAACGGCGCGTTCAAATTGCAGACGCATGTGATCAACGAGCGTATCGTGCTGGTGCGTAACCCGGACTACTGGGATAACGCCAACACCAGGCTGGATAAAGTGACCTTCCTGCCCATCTCTTCTGAAGTCAGCGACGTCAACCGTTACTTCAGTAACGACGGCAGCGACATGACCTATAACAACATGCCGATTGAGCTGTTTAAAAAGTTGCAGCGCGATAATCCGAAAGAGCTGCATGTCGATCCGTATCTGTGTACTTATTATTATGAAATCAATAACCAGAAAGCACCGTTTACCGATCCACGCGTCCGCGCGGCGCTGAAGCTGGGTCTGGATCGTGACATCATGGTTAACAAAGTTCTGGCACAGGGCCAGCTGCCAGCCTATAGCTACACGCCTCCTGCGACCGATGGCGCAGATCTGATTAAGCCAGAATGGTTCAGCTGGTCTCAGGACAAACGTAATGCGGAAGCGAAAAAACTGCTGGCGGAGGCTGGTTACACTGCCGACAAGCCGCTGACCTTTGAGCTGCTGTACAACACCTCCGATCTGCATAAAAAGCTGGCGATTGCCGCCGCGTCGATCTGGAAGAAAAACCTTGGCGTCAACATCAAGCTGAACAATCAGGAATGGAAAACCTTCCTCGACACGCGTCATCAGGGAAACTTTGATGTCTCCCGCGCCGCCTGGTGTGCCGACTACAACGAACCCACCTCGTTCCTGAACACCATGCTGTCTGGCAGCAGCAACAACACCTCACACTATAAATCGCCTGCTTTCGATAAAGTGATGGCCGATGCCGCTCAGGCAACCGATGAAAAAGGACGTAGCGATCTGTACGCGAAAGCCGAGCAGATCCTCGACAAAGACTCGGTAATTGCTCCCGTCTATTACTATGTGAATGCCCGTCTGGTGAAAACCTACGTCGGCGGCTACACAGGTAAAGATCCGCTGGACAATGTGTACGATAAAAATCTGTATATCATTAAGCATTAATCGCAACAATTTGGGGGAAGGGCGACCTTCCCTCAGCGTGTGTATTTTAAGCAGTGCTGAGGCACAAGCCAGCAGGTACGGGCAATGTTAAAGTTCATCTTTCGTCGTTTTCTGGAAGCGATTCCGACGTTACTTATTTTGATTACCATCTCCTTCTTTATGATGCGTTTAGCACCAGGGAGTCCTTTTACCGGTGAGCGCACGCTGTCGCCTGAAGTGATGGCCAATATCGAAGCCAAATACCATCTGAACGATCCAATCTGGAAACAGTACACCAACTATCTGGTACAGCTCGCCCACGGCGATTTTGGACCGTCGTTCAAATATAAAGATTATTCGGTTAACTACCTGGTTGGCCATGCCTTCCCGGTGTCGGCCAAACTTGGGCTTGCCGCCTTCATCCTGGCGGTGGTTCTGGGCGTCGCCGCAGGCGTTATTGCCGCCCTGAAGCAGAACAGCAAATGGGACTTTGTGGTGATGGGGGTGGCGATGACCGGCGTGGTGATCCCCAGCTTTGTGGTCGCGCCGCTGCTGGTGCTGATCTTCGCCATCGCGCTGAAGTGGCTGCCCGGCGGCGGGTGGAACGGCGGGGAGGTCAAATATATGATCCTGCCGATGGTGGCGCTGTCGCTGGCCTATATCGCCAGCATCGCGCGTATTACCCGTGGTTCCATGATCGAGATCCTCCACTCTAACTTTATCCGCACCGCCCGCGCCAAAGGGCTGCCGATGCGCCGCATTGTGCTACGTCACGCGCTGAAACCGGCGATGCTGCCGGTGCTCTCCTATCTGGGGCCAGCTTTCGTCGGCATCATCACCGGCTCAATGGTGATTGAAACCATTTATGGCCTGCCGGGTATCGGCCAGCTGTTTGTCAACGGCGCATTGAACCGTGACTACTCGCTGGTGCTGAGCCTGACCATCCTGGTCGGCGTGCTGACTATTCTGTTCAACGCGATTGTCGACGTGCTGTATGCCGTCATCGATCCCAAAATTCGTTATTAATTGCGGAGCGCTCCATGATGTTGAGTAAAAAAAAGAGCGAAGCGCTCGAAGCGTTCAGCGAAAAGCTGGAGGTTGAAGGCCGCAGCCTGTGGCAGGACGCCCGACGCCGCTTTATCCATAACCGTGCGGCACTGACCAGCCTGATTGTACTGCTGCTGATTGCACTGTTCGTGATTTTAGCCCCGATGCTCTCCTCGTTTACTTATGACGATACCGACTGGGGAATGATGTCTGCGGCACCGGATATGGTATCGAAACACTACTTCGGCACCGACTCCTCCGGTCGCGACCTGCTGGTCCGCGTGGCGATTGGCGGCCGCATCTCGCTGATGGTGGGAATTGCCTCGGCGCTGGTGGCAGTGCTGGTAGGTACGCTGTACGGCTCCCTTGCGGGCTATCTCGGCGGCAAAACTGACTCGGTGATGATGCGCCTGCTGGAAATCCTTAACTCCTTCCCGTTTATGTTCTTTGTGATCCTGCTGGTAACTTTCTTCGGCCGTAATATTCTGCTGATTTTCGTCGCTATCGGTCTGGTTTCCTGGCTGGATATGGCGCGTATCGTGCGAGGGCAAACCCTGAGCCTGAAACGCAAAGAGTTTATTGAAGCGGCGCACGTCGGCGGGGTCTCCACCATTAGCATTGTGCTGCGCCATATTGTGCCTAACGTGCTTGGCGTGGTGGTGGTTTACGCCTCGCTGCTGGTACCCAGCATGATCCTGTTTGAGTCTTTCCTCAGCTTCCTCGGCCTTGGCACCCAGGAACCGCTGAGCAGTTGGGGCGCGTTGCTAAGTGACGGCGCCAACTCGATGGAAGTTTCACCGTGGCTGCTGCTGTTCCCGGCAGGATTCCTGGTGGTGACGCTGTTCTGTTTCAACTTTATCGGCGATGGCCTTCGTGATGCCCTCGACCCGAAAGATCGTTAAGGAGTTTCCCGATGAGCGTAATTGAAATGCAGCCAGTAATGGCAAAGAAAGCGGGAACCGACCTTCTGCTCGACGTGAAGGACCTGCGCGTGACCTTCGGCACGCCTGACGGCGACGTCACGGCCGTGAACGATCTGAACTTCAACCTGCGCGCCGGGGAAACCCTCGGTATCGTTGGCGAGTCCGGCTCCGGCAAGTCGCAGACCGCCTTCGCCCTGATGGGCCTGCTGGCCAGCAACGGGCGCATTGGCGGCTCGGCGCTGTTTAACGGCAAAGAGATCCTTAACCTGCCCGAAAAGCAGCTGAATCGCCTGCGAGCCGAGCAGATGGCGATGATTTTTCAGGACCCGATGACTTCGCTTAATCCCTACATGAAGGTGGGTGAGCAGCTGATGGAAGTCCTCAAGCTACACAAGGGGATGGGTAGCGCGCAGGCTTTTGAAGAGTCCGTGCGTATGCTGGACGCGGTTAAAATGCCGGAGGCGCGCAAGCGCATGAAGATGTTCCCGCACGAGTTTTCCGGCGGGATGCGCCAGCGCGTGATGATCGCTATGGCGCTGCTGTGCCGTCCTAAACTGCTGATTGCCGACGAGCCGACCACCGCGCTGGACGTGACGGTACAGGCGCAGATCATGACTTTGCTGAACGACCTCAAGCGCGAATTCAATACGGCTATCATTATGATCACCCACGATCTGGGCGTGGTGGCGGGCATCTGCGATCGCGTGCTGGTGATGTATGCCGGTCGGACGATGGAATACGGCACCTCGCGCGACGTGTTTTACCGGCCTACGCATCCTTATTCAATTGGCCTGCTGAATGCCGTTCCGCGGCTGGATGCCGAGGAAGGCGAGACCCTGGTCACCATCGCAGGCAACCCGCCAAACCTGCTGCGTCTGCCCCCAGGCTGCCCGTTCCAGCCGCGCTGCCAGCATTCCATGGCGATTTGTGCCACCGCGCCGCCGCTGGAGCCTTTTGGCGAAGGACGCCTGCGTGCCTGCTTTAAACCCGCGGAGGAGCTGGTATGAGCGCGGTAGCGGAAAAGAAAGTGCTGTTAGAAATTGCCGATCTGAAAGTGCATTTTGACATTAAGGACGGCAAACAGTGGTTCTGGCAGCCGTCAAAAACCCTGAAGGCGGTGGATGGCGTCAGCCTGCGTCTTTACGAAGGCGAGACGCTGGGCGTGGTCGGCGAGTCCGGCTGCGGCAAGTCGACGCTGGCCCGCGCTATCATCGGGCTGGTGAAGGCAACGGAAGGCCGCGTAGCCTGGCTGGGGCGCAATCTGCTGGGACAGAGCGAAGAGGAGTGGCGCAGGGCGCGCAGCGATATTCAGATGATTTTCCAGGACCCGCTGGCCTCGCTAAACCCAAGGATGACCATTGGCGATATCATCGCCGAGCCGCTGCGCACCTACCAGCCGAAAATGGCGCGTCAGGAAGTGAAGGAGCGGGTTAAAGCGATGATGATGAAGGTAGGGCTGCTGCCTAACCTGATCAACCGCTATCCCCATGAGTTCTCCGGCGGGCAGTGCCAGCGTATCGGCATCGCCAGGGCGCTGATCCTTGAACCGAAGCTGATTATCTGTGACGAACCGGTTTCGGCGCTTGACGTGTCGATTCAGGCTCAGGTGGTCAACCTGCTGCAAAAATTGCAGCGTGAGATGGGGCTATCGCTGATCTTCATCGCTCATGACCTGGCGGTGGTGAAGCATATTTCTGATCGCGTGCTGGTGATGTATCTGGGCCATGCGGTGGAGCTGGGAACCTATAAAGAGGTTTATCAGAATCCGCAGCATCCCTATACCCGCGCGCTGATGTCAGCCGTGCCGATCCCCGATCCCGATCTGGAAAAAAACAAGACGATTCAGCTGCTGGAAGGGGAATTGCCTTCCCCAATCAATCCGCCCTCCGGCTGCGTCTTCCGCACGCGCTGTCCGATTGCCGGGCCGGAATGCGCCAAAACCCGTCCGCTGCTGGAGGGGAGCTTTCATCATGCGGTCTCCTGCCTGAAGGTCGATCCGCTTTAGCGGAAACGAAAAGGCCGGGCAAATGCCCGGCCTTTTACTGTCTGTCTGCTTCAGCCTGAGGTCGCTATTCACGCCACAGAATATGGCAAAGCTTGTGATCCTTTTCGCGACACAGCAGCACGCGGGCAAAAACATCGTTGATTGGCTCGCCGTCGGCATCGCCCAGACCAATCACTACCTCAGCAAAGAAGTCCGGGTTCAGGTCATAATCTACGTGTTCTGACCAGTCATCAGAAGGGTCAAACAGCTCGGCGCCGCCGCGCTCTTCAAACTGAAGGTTGAACAGAATGATATCGGCCGGATCAAGATTATCGCCCGCCAGTTCGAGGAATATATCGTAGGCCTGTTCAAGGGTCTCATCTTCGGTAAGGCGGTTATTTAAATCCATAACATTTCCCATAATGCCCCTGCGGGCGCTGTGCAATTCCGCTCGTTTTACAGCAACGGGCTGAAGAAGTAAAACAGTCGTTCAGCAATTCGCTGCCAGTAGGCGCGCCGTGACCAGCGCTGAGCGTCGACCAGCCGCGAACGGGCGATATAATCATCCTGAACGTGGGCCAGATCGTCGCCGAATCCGTCATCATCAATCACCAGGGTAATCTCAAAGTTCAGCCACAGGCTGCGCATATCGAGATTGACCGTGCCCACCAGGCTGAGCTGCCCGTCAACCAGCACGCTCTTGGTGTGCAGCAGGCCATCTTCGAATTGATAAATTTTGACCCCGGCGGCCAGCAGTTCGGCAAAAAACGCCCGACTTGCCCAGCCAACCAGCAGTGAATCGTTGTGACGCGGCACGATAATGCTGACGTCTACGCCGCGCAGGGCGGCGGTACAGATAGCGTGCAGCAGGTCCTCGCTGGGCACAAAGTAGGGCGTGGTCATAATCAGCTGCTCGCGTGCGGAATAAACCGCAGTCAGCAGCGCCTGATGGATAAGGTCCTCCGGGAAGCCGGGACCGGAGGCGATCACCTGGATAGTATGGCCGCTCTCCTGTTCAAAAGGCATGATGTTGGCATCGGGAGGTGGCGGTAAAATCCGCTTGCCGGTTTCAATTTCCCAGTCGCAGGAGTAGATAATCCCCATGGTGGTGGCCACCGGGCCTTCCATACGCGCCATCAGGTCTATCCACTGGCCGACGCCCGCGTCCTGCTTGAAATAGCGGGGATCGACCAGGTTCATGCTGCCCGTGTAGGCTACATAGTTATCAATCAGTACCACTTTGCGATGCTGGCGCAGATCCATTCTGCGCAGGAACACGCGCATCAGGCTGACTTTTAACGACTCCACCACATCCACACCGGCGTTGCGCATCATGGTCGCCCACGGGCTGCGGAAAAACTGCACGCTGCCAGCGGAGTCCAGCATCAGACGGCAATGCACGCCGCGGCGCGCGGCCGCCATCAGCGCCTCCGCAACCTCATCCGCCTTGCCGCCCGGCTGCCAGATATAAAAGACCATCTCGATATTATGACGGGCCAGTTGGATATCGCGCACCAGCGCTTGCAGCGTATCATCGGTGGACGTCAGCAGCTGTAGCTGGTTACCTTTGACGCCAGCCACGCCCTGGCGATTTTCGCACAGCTGAAACAGCGAACGGGCAACGTCGCTGTTTTCATCGGCGAAGATATGGTGACAGGATTTGAGGTCGCTAAGCCATCTGGCGGTGGAGGGCCACATGGTACGGGCGCGTTCGGCACGGCGCTTTCCCAGATGCAACTCGCCGAACGACAGATAAGCAATGATCCCCACCAGCGGCAGAATATAAATTATCAGCAGCCAGGCCATAGCGGAGGGCACGGCACGGCGCTTCATCAGAATGCGCAGCGTTACCCCGGCAATCAATAGCCAGTAACCGAAGATCAGCAGCCAGCTGAGCACTGTATAAAACGTCGTCATTAAGTGGAAATCCTGTTCACGCTTGAATAGAGGGAGTTTACGTGTTGATTACAACGGGCGAAACCTTTTCCTTTTTAAAGTCATCGGACCTGGCCTGCAGAAAGAAAGGTCTATAATGCGGCGCGAGTTTTTTACCACGTAGAGGGCAAGATGAGACGGAGTAGAAATGAAGTCGGACGCTGGCGTATGTTGCGTCAGGTTCAGCGGCGGCGGGCGCGCTGGCTGGAAGGGCAGTCGCGGAGATATGGCCGGATGCACACTATCCGTCATCAGCTTAGCCAGCAGCAGCGGCGATCTATTCTGTTTATTACTCAGACTGGCGACTTCTGACGTACTGCGCCTGATGAACGGCTGTTCATCAGGCGGTGCTAACGCTGTCAGAACACGCGTTTGAACGGCTTGACGGCAACCTGTTTGTAGACGCCCGCCGCAATATAGGGATCGTCCTGTGCCCAGGACTGAGCCTCTTCCAGCGAGCTGAACTCGGCCACAATGGTGGAGCCGCTGAAGCCCGCTTTCCCCGGATCGTTGCTGTCGACCGCCGGCATCGGGCCAGCCAGAATCAGGCGGCCTTCATCGTGCAGCAGTTGCAGACGCGCAAGGTGGGCAGGGCGCACAGCAGTTCGCTTTTCCAGAGAATCAGCATTATCTTCCGCGTAGATTACGTAGAGCACGTTTACAACTCCTGTCAGGACAATAATATCGGCACTCACGTTAAGTCATCGCTGAGCTAACTGCAAACGAAAGCGTGCGCAGGCTTGATTCGCATCGTCGCAACACGATTTTTCTGACGAAATCGGGGTGCTTAAGCAGAGAGTTTATTGAAACTGATTGCTATTTGCATTTAAACTTACGCTTCAATTCTTACAGCAGAAAGATTATGACGACGCTTGCAGAAAATTCTTTACCCAGCCGTGTTTCGCTGCCGATGCTGTTTTCGCTGGGGCTACATGCCGTAGTGATTGGGGGGATACTTTATGCTTCTTTTCACCAGGTTGTTGAAGTGCCGAAAGCGTCTCAGCCGATAAGCGTGTCAATGGTCGCACCTGAAGTGCAGCCGGAACCTCAGCCTGCGCCGCAGCCGGTGGCGGAACCTGAACCTGAGCCCGAGCCGGTCCCTGAGCCGGAGCCGCCAAAGCCCGAACCCGTTCCGATCCCTAAGCCTGAGGTGCCTAAACCTAAGCCGAAGCCGGTGAAAAAGGAAGTGGTTAAACCGAAGAAAGAGATCAAGCCGCGCACCGAGCCGCGCCAGACTGCGCCGCTGAATACTGAGAAGACCGCCACGGCGCTTAAGCCGTCGACCGCGCCTAAAACGTCTCCGGCGCCGTCTACCTCCATCTCCAGCGGACCTAAGGCGCTGAGCGTAGGT
Organism: Erwinia typographi; assembly: GCF_000773975.1. GTDB lineage: Bacteria > Pseudomonadota > Gammaproteobacteria > Enterobacterales > Enterobacteriaceae > Erwinia > Erwinia typographi. Next base: position 3,147 of record NZ_JRUQ01000007.1, on the reverse strand, counting down.
AAGCCAGCCTATCCGGCCCGTGCCTTTGCGTTGCGCATGGAAGGCCGCGTGAGGGTGCAGTTTGACGTCGACAGCCAGGGACAGGTGGATAATATTCGCATTCTCTCCGCGGAGCCGCGCAATATGTTTGAGCGTGAGGTAAAGCAGGCGATGAAGAAATGGCGATATGAAGCGAATAAGCCAGGCAAAGATTTGACCATGAACATCATTTTCAAAATCAACGGCGGCACCAGCCTGGAGTAACGCTAAGCAAACGGCACCTCAACGCTCCGCATGACGCCCTGTCAGCTGAGGTGCCTTTCACTCTCTCTGTCGGTTTATCCCTGCTCGTCGTACTGAAAGTGGTTTTTACCCTCGGGTAGCGCGCGGGATTTTCCTGCGCTGTCGACGGCAACGTAAATAAAGACGGCTTCGGTGGTGCAATAGCGCTGGCCAATCGGTTCGGAGGCCACCTTTTTAATCCAGACCTCAACGTTGATGGTAATGGAACTGGAGCCAGTGCGAATACAGCGGGCATGGCAACTGACCACATCGCCCACGGCCACCGGCTTAAGGAAGGTCATGCCATCGGCCCGAACGGTCACTACGCGGCCACCGGCAATCTCCTTGGCCAGAATCGCGCCACCGATATCCATTTGCGACATCAGCCAGCCGCCAAAGATATCGCCGTTCGCATTGGTATCAGCAGGCATAGCTAAGGTACGCAGCACCATTTCGCCCTGCGGGACTCGGTTATCGTCATCGCTCATTGTTATGCTTCTCAGTCAATTACTGCGCAAAGCCCGGACAGTTGCCGGGCGCTGAATTTATTTTATTTTTCTTCTTGTGGCATCAGGCGATAGATATACAGACCGCTGATGACGGTAAAGAGCAGGGTGAGGCCGGTCAGACCGAACACTTTAAAATTAACCCAAAATTCTTGCGACAGCCAAAACGCGACATAAATATTTGCCAGACCGCAGGCAAAGAAGAACAGCGCCCAGGCTATATTCAGCCTTTTCCACGCGAAGGCAGGCAGCGTCAGCTCTTTACCGAGCATACTCTGGATCAGCGGCTGCTTCATCCAGAACTGGCTGAACAGCAGCGCAGCGGCAAACAGGGTGTAGATGACGGTCACTTTCCACTTGATGAATTCATCGTTATGGAAGACCAGCGTCAGCGTGCCGAACACGGCTACCAGCACGAAGGTGATGATGGTCATTTTTTCCAGCCTGCGGTACAGCAGCCAACTGGCAACCAGCGCCAGTGCGGTGGCGGCAATCAGCGCGCCGGAGGCAACGAAAATATCGTACAGCTTGTAGAAGACAAAAAAGACCACAAGAGGGAGGAAATCAAGTAACTGCTTCATAGAAGGTTTCCGGGTACCAGGCTAAAAAATTAAGCAGTGAAGGCGCGTCTCATCTGCGGCGCGCCTTCAGCGATTAACGTAACAGCATATACAGGCGATACAGATAAATAACCAGTATTGCCGAGATCAGGTTACTCAACGCGTTGAGCACCACTGACGCTACGTTAGCGGGCAGAACGGTCATCGACGAGGCCAGCAGCAGAACCGCCACCTTCGCCAGCAGCCACACGGCAACGGCTGGCGAGACGACCTTCATCTGGCTCCAGACCAGGCGAATGCTGGTGCGCATAGCGCCGAAGATGCCGACCTTTTCGGTCGCCAGGATCACCGGCGACAGCGACAGCAGCACCGCCAGCGCCAGTCCTGGCACCACCAGCGCCATAAAGCCGAGCTGGATGACCAGCGTCATCAGGAATACCAGCAGCAGCAGACGCGGCAGCGTCGGGGCCGAGGCGCCAATGGCGCGCAGGGCGCTCACCCGCTGTCCGGCGGAAACCATTGGGATCAGGCTCAGCATTCCGCCCAGCAGCAGCGTATTGCCTATCAGCGAAGCGAAGGTTCCGGCGGCGGAAGCGCGCAGCAGCACGCGCTGCTGATCGGGCGACATATTCTGCACCATCTCCAGCAGGCTCATCCCGGAACCGGCATCCCCTTCGGTCAGAAGCGAGAGCTGATCCGGGCCGGGCGTTAACGCATGGCCAATCAGCACGGTGATAAATGAGGTCAGCAGCGACATCAGAACGATGGTCAGCAGCTGATGGCGGAAAAAATTCCCGGTGTCACGGTATAACGAACCTGCCGTGAATGACATGTACACTCCTTGAAAAACCCATAATTACGATCCGGCGATTGTACATGGTCTGTGGGCAACCTGGCACCCTGACTTACATAACTTTCGGTTAAAGAGGCGATGAGGATTTACTGACGCTGACGCCGTTAAAAAAGGTCAGTAAATTGATCCAAATCAACTCTATATTTTTTAAGGGGTTAGAAAGAATTGATTGAGATGATCTTTTGCAAAATTAGAGTGAAACTGTCGCCAATCAAAAAGACGACTGCGCAGTGGCGCGCACCTTAATTTGCAAAGGAGTGGTTATGAAAGTGAAAGCGTTGGTTATCGCAGTGGCGACATTGTTACCGGTAGTGGCTTCTGCCCATCAGGCAGGCGATTTCTTCATGCGTGCCGGAACGGCCACGGTTCGTCCTACCGGCGGCTCTGACAACGTGTTGGGGCTGGGCGAGTTCGACGTCAGCAACAATACGCAGTTGGGCCTGACCTTCACCTATATGGCAACCGACAACATCGGTATTGAATTGCTGGGGGCTACGCCCTTCAGGCATAAAGTAGGACTGCCGGCAACCGGCACGCTGGCGACGGTGCATCAGCTGCCGCCAACGCTGATGGCGCAGTGGTACTTCATGGACAATACCAGCAAGGTGCAGCCCTATGTCGGTGTCGGCGTGAACTACACCGTGTTTTACGATAACGATTTTAACCAGACGGGGCGGGATGCCGGGCTGAGCAATCTGAGCGTGAAAAATTCGTGGGGGGTTGCCGGACAGGTTGGTCTGGATTATCAGCTGACGCCGGACTGGATGCTGAATGCCTCACTGTGGTACATGAATATTAAAACCAAAGTGGGCTTTGACTCTCCTGCGGGCCACCAGAGCATCGATACCAATATCAATCCTTTCGTCTTCTTCTTTGGTGCCGGTTACCGCTTCTGACCACGCGGCAAGGGCATAAAAAAAGGCGCTTTTCAGCGCCTTTTTGCCGTGTGTGACCCGTCCTAAATAGC
>NZ_JRUQ01000069.1 GCF_000773975.1 Erwinia typographi | reverse complement strand
GGAACTGCCAGGCATCAAATTAGAACAGCAACAGGTAATTGGCCGTTACTGTTCGTGACCTTCCAGTGACGTGGACAGGGTGAAACACCTGATATCAGAAGCAACATTCTGAGTTCAGTACAGAATCGGTGGAGCGGTAGTTCAGTTGGTTAGAATACCTGCCTGTCACGCAGGGGGTCGCGGGTTCGAGCCCCGTCCGTTCCGCCACCCTTTTAGGGGCGTAGTTCAATTGGTAGAGCACCGGTCTCCAAAACCGGGTGTTGGGAGTTCGAGTCTCTCCGCCCCTGCCAGATAAAAACAATCCTTTGCTTCGGCAAAGGATTTTTTTTGTTCTGAATCACGCGTTTTTCGCTCGATTTCTCCCTCTTGCGCCTTATTTGAGCCAAAAAAATGGCCAGTAAACTGACCATTGTCTCGCTCCTTTCAACGCCAATATCACGCCATATTGACGGGAAACTTCAGCAGCTGGCGAATATGCGCCTGCTGATCGCTGTTTTGTAACCACACCGCATACAGCGGCCTGACTGCCACTGGTGTATCCGGGATCACGGTCAGGTCCGGGAATTCGTTGTGCCACACATCAGGTAAAAAGGCGCAGGCGCCGGTGGTATGCAGTAGCTGACGCGTTAAGTGTGCAGACGTTGTGGTGAGCACCGGGATATCGTCAGCCCCCGCCAGGTAACTTTCGTGCTGGTGAAAATCGGCTCCCCATTCCAGCTTAATGTAATCGTACTTCTCCCGTTTTTCTGATTTTCGCGAGCGAAACAGAGTGAGCGAAATATGACCAATTTGCTGGCTGGTCAGCTCGTCCATTTTGGGTGCCTCGGTAGTGATCAGCAGATCCAACTGACGTTCGTGCAGCTGCTTTACCAGCAGGTGGCGTTGAGCCACGCGGGCCTCAAGGTGGAGGTTTTCACGGTTCTCATAGAGCGTCTGTAGCCACGGGGTGAGATAGGCTTCCCACAAGGATGCGCTGGCCCCAATAGAGAGCTCATGCTGTTGTTGGGTATGCGAGACTTCCTTCTTGGCCATGCTCCATGTGCTCATCAGGCTTTCAGCATAGGGCAACAGGCGCTCGCCAGCCGAGGTCAGCCGTATGTTGTTGCGGTGGCGGGTAAAAAGGTTCACTCCCAACTGATTTTCAAGCTGCCTGATGCGAAAACTGACGGCAGACTGTGTGAGATAGAGCGCTTCAGCGGCACGCCCAAAGTGGCGAGTTCTGCTCACTTCAAGAAAGGTCTTTAGTAATTCCGTATCCACATCCATCTCCTAAAAAACATTTGTCGTTATGATTTAAATGTTTTGTTTTACACTCTGTCAAGCGTATCTAATACTCCGCGCCATAAATAGCACGGCCATAAAAGAGTTAGGAGCGTGTAAAATGGCGGAAAGCTTCGCAACAACTAATCGTTTTTTTGATAACAAACATTACCCACGCGGGTTCTCCCGTCACGGGGATTTCACCATCAAAGAAGCCCAGCTGCTTGAGCGTTATGGTTACGCTTTTAACGAGCTGGATTTGGCAAAACGTGAGCCTTTGACCGAAGAAGAGCGTCTGTTTGTCGAAGTGTGCCGCGGTATCCGTGAGCCACAGACGGAAGCAGAGCGCGTCTGGTCTAAGTACATGAGCCGCATTAAACGTCCTAAACGTTTCCACACCCTTTCAGGCGGCAAGCCGCAAATGGAAGGCGTGGAAGATTATACGGATAGCGACGATTAAGTCAGTAAAAAGGAGCTCCGGCTCCTTTTTCATTCCAGGCTTTTTTGCAAATGAATGAGCAACCTGTCGATTCCCCGGTAGCTCAGCGCTTCGTGCAGATGTGCACGTTGGATCATCCGTTCCCTTGCTAAATCAGCAATCGTTCGCGCCACCTTCAAAATACGCTGCCAGGCACGTACCGATAGGCCAAGCTGATTCAGCACTTCCTCCAGCCACTGAGCATCCGCCAGGCTTATCCTGCAATCGCGCTGAATTTCCTTAGGTTTTAGCAACGCATTAACGATCCCCGCTCGCTCTGTCTGGTATGCTCTTGCAGCCAGCACTCTGAGACGCACGGTAGCGCTGCTTTCACTGGTGAGGCCCTTGCCGCTTAATGTGCCGGGAGGAAGCAGCGGCACCTCAAGCGACAAATCGAAGCGATCCAGAAACGGACCAGACAGCTTGTTGAGATAGCGTAGGGTTTGTTGGGGCGTGCTGCGATTGTGCATCCCCTGATAATGCCCGGTTGGGCTGGGATTCATGGCCGCAATCAGCTGGAATCTCGCGGGGTAGGTCACTTTAGCGCGCGCACGCGAAATAGAGATTTCCCCAGACTCCAGCGGCTCCCTGAGCGCATCCAGCGTTTTGCGCTCAAATTCCGGCAGCTCGTCCAAAAAAAGCACGCCATTATGCGCCAGGGAAATTTCGCCGGGCTTTGGCATCGAGCCACCTCCAACCAGCGCATAGCGCGATGAAGTGTGATGAGGTGCGCGGAAAGGGCGCTGACGCCACTGCTGATGCATCATGCCGGTGCCGATCAGACTGGCAATCGCCGCGCATTCCAGCGCTTCCTCGTCGTTTAATGGCGGCATCAGCCCAACCAACCGGGTAGCCAGCATCGTTTTTCCTGTCCCCGGAGGCCCGGTAAGCAGCAGGTTATGCCCACCCGCCGCGCAAATTTCCAGCGCCCGTTTCGCCTGCTGTTGCCCGACGATTTCATTCAGATCGCCTCCCTGCCACGAAGCTTCAGGCTGCTCACACCTGGCCTCCTCAAGCGTGTTGTGACCAGCCAGAAAACTGCAAACGTTGAGCAGGTTTGCGCTGAGGAGGCTTTTACCGTTACGAATCAACCCTACGTCGCCCGTATTGTCGGTGGAAAGAATAAGCTGACGCTGTGCTTCTCTGGCGGCCAGTGCGGCAGGAATGGCTCCCTGTACGCCACGGAGAGCGCCTGTTAAGGCTAACTCCCCCAGGAATTCATATTGCGCCAGTTTATCCGCTGGAATCTGCTCTGAGGCCGCCAGAATGGCTATAGCGATGGGCAGGTCGTAGCGACCGCCCTCTTTAGGCAGATCCGCAGGCGCAAGACTGACGGTGATGCGCCTGGCGGGGAAGGTGAACCCACAGTTAATAATGGCGCTCCGAACCCGATCGCGGGCTTCTTTTACCGTGGTTTCAGGAAGGCCGACCAAAGAAAGCGCTGGCAGACCATTGCTGATATGAACCTCCACCGAGACCAGCGGGGCCTCAATGCCTATTGCGGCACGGGTATAGGCGACAGATAGCGACATAGACACTCCTTGTTCAGGGGAGTCTCTCGCCTGCGGAGAGGGGTTACGAGCGTCTTGTGCTGAATCGCCGGGACGGTTCGCAAAAATTTATGCCTGAGGTCGTTTTTTTCTGACGAGCAGCCGAAAGAAGGTCAGTCGCCGGGGGCCGTTTTTTGCGCGGAATTCATTGCGTCTGGTGAGTAATGAATATTTTTCAGCAAGCCGCTTATTCCCTGAATAACCATAGCTTTTGTGCATTTCCGACCGGGGGCGGTAAAATAAAGTGATGAAAAAAGTTGAATTTTAAGCGTCAACTGTGATAACTCTGTAGGCATTACTTCGAACAAGTGAATTTATCGAATACCAATGAAAGCCCTTCTACGAGTCATTAGCCTAGTCGTCATTAACGTCGTCGTGATTATTATCACGCCGTGCGGGGCTACGCTCGGAGGAAGAAAGGCTTAAAAATCAAGCCTGATTTCGAAAGAACCCCCGCACCGAAAGGTCCGGGGGTTTTTTTTTGTCAGGCTATCAATGACAGAGGAACAAAAGATGAACAGTAGAATAAAATGCTGTTGTTCCCAGCGAGAGGCGGGGAAATAACTATGAATGGTGCTCAGTGGGTGGTTCAGGCGTTGCGTGCGCAGGGTGTCGAAACAGTTTTCGGCTATCCGGGTGGGGCGATTATGCCCGTCTATGATGCGCTTTATGACGGAGGCGTCGAACACCTACTGTGCCGCCATGAGCAGGGGGCAGCCATGGCCGCCATCGGCTATGCCCGTTCTACTGGAAAAGTCGGCGTCTGTATTGCGACGTCTGGCCCTGGGGCGACGAATCTGATCACTGGCCTTGCGGATGCCATGATGGATTCTGTGCCAATTGTGGCGATCACCGGCCAGGTTTCCTCCGCATTTATCGGTACGGATGCTTTTCAGGAGATCGACGTGCTGGGGATGTCGCTCTCCTGCACCAAGCACAGCTTCCTGGTTGACTCGCTGGAAGAGCTGCCTGAAGTGATGGCTGAAGCCTTTGCGATTGCTCAGGCAGGGCGTCCTGGCCCCGTGCTGATTGATATTCCAAAGGATATCCAGCTCGCCAGCGGCGAGTTGATCGCGCACCTGCTGCCGGTCGAAGACGAAGCCGCGCATCCCCATCAGGAATTACAGCAGGCCCGCGCCATGCTGGCCCAGTCGAAAAGGCCGGTTCTGTACGTGGGCGGCGGCGTGGGCATGGCGGGCGCCGTCGACGCGCTGCGCGCTTTCGCGCAGGAAACGGGCATCCCTACTGTTGCCACCCTGAAAGGATTAGGCACGCCTGACGCGAAAGACCCTTGCTATCTTGGTATGCTGGGTATGCACGGCACGAAAGCGGCTAACTATGCCGTACAGCAGTGTGACCTGCTGATTGCCGTGGGCGCGCGCTTTGATGACCGGGTAACGGGAAGACTGAACGGCTTCGCGCCAAACGCCAGCGTCATCCATATGGATATCGATCCTGCCGAGCTCAACAAGCTGCGTCAGGCGCACGTAACGCTGCGCGGAGACTTAAACAAAATGCTGCCGGACTTGTATCATCCGGCAGACATTGGCGCCTGGCGTGAGCACGTTCAAACGCTGAAGGCTGAAAACGGCTGGCGCTACGATCACCCCGGCGAAGCCATCTTCGCCCCGCTGTTCCTGAAGCAGTTATCGGAGCGTAAGCCAGACAGCGCAATTGTCACTACCGACGTGGGTCAGCACCAGATGTGGGCCGCCCAGCATATGAGCTTCAACCGCCCGGAGAACTTCATTACCTCCAGCGGGCTGGGTACCATGGGCTTTGGCCTGCCTGCCGCCGTGGGCGCTCAGGTTGCCCGGCCTGACGACACGGTGATTTGCGTCTCCGGCGACGGCTCCTTCATGATGAACGTGCAGGAGCTTGGCACCCTCAAACGCAAGCAGCTGCCGGTGAAGATTGTGCTGCTGGATAACCAGCGTTTAGGCATGGTTCGCCAGTGGCAGGAGCTGTTCTTCTCCGAGCGCTACAGCGAAACTAACCTGTCAGACAACCCCGATTTCCTCACCCTGGCCAGTGCGTTTAATATCCCCGGCCAGCGCATTACCCGTAAAGATCAGGTCGACGCCGCATTAGACGCTTTGCTGCACAGTAAAGGGCCGTACATGCTCCACGTCGCCATTGACGAGCATGAGAACGTCTGGCCTCTGGTACCGCCCGGTGCCAGCAACGAAAATATGATGGAGAAAACCTCATGATGCAGCATCAATTGTCTATTGAAGCCCGTTTCAGACCCGAAATACTGGAGCGGATATTGCGCGTCGTTCGCCACCGTGGTTTCCAGGTTTGCGCCATGAATATGGCGTCCGGTGCGAATACCAACAATATTAATATTGAAATGACCGTTGCCAGCCAGCGCTCAGTCGATTTACTGTCAACACAATTAAGCAAGCTGATGGATGTCGCGTGCGTCCAGATCCAACAACAGACAACACAACAGATCCGCGCCTGAGCGCGAAAGGAAAAAAGAATGACGAAGAAAGCTGACTTTATCTGGTTCAATGGCGAGATGGTTAAGTGGGAAGACGCGAAGGTCAGCGTAATGTCCCACGCACTGCACTACGGTACGTCGGTCTTTGAAGGCGTCCGCTGCTACGACTCGCACAAGGGCCCGGTAGTCTTCCGCCATCGTGAACATATGCAGCGCCTGCACGACTCTGCAAAAATCTACCGTTTTCCGGTCAGCCTGAGCGTTGATGAGCTGATGGAAGCGTGCCGCGAAGTGCTGCGCGTCAACAAGCTGAAAAGCGCCTATATCCGTCCGCTGGTCTTTGTTGGCGATGTAGGGCTGGGCGTGAACCCGCCAGAAGGTTTTAACACTGACGTAATCATCGCGGCCTTCCCCTGGGGCGCATACCTGGGCGCAGAAGCGCTGGAGCAGGGTATTGATGCGATGGTTTCCTCGTGGAACCGCGTGGCGCCAAACACCATCCCAACTGCGGCTAAAGCAGGCGGTAACTACCTCTCCTCTCTGCTGGTAGGCAGCGAAGCTCGCCGCCACGGCTACCAGGAAGGCATCGCGCTGGACACTAATGGTTATATTTCTGAAGGCGCGGGCGAAAACCTGTTCGAAGTGAAGGATGGCATTCTGTTTACGCCACCGTTCACCTCTTCCGCGCTGCCGGGTATCACCCGTGACGCCATCATCAAGCTGGCGAAAGATATGGGTATCGAAGTCCGTGAGCAGGTGCTGTCGCGTGAATCGCTGTATCTGGCTGATGAAGTCTTCATGTCCGGCACCGCCGCTGAAATCACCCCGGTACGCAGCGTTGACGGCATCAAGGTTGGCGAAGGCAAATGTGGTCCGGTTACCGCCCGCATTCAGTCTGCGTTCTTCGGCCTGTTCACCGGCGAAACCGAAGACAAATGGGGCTGGTTAGATTTGGTTAACCCATAATAAAAAAAATACCTGAGCGGGCGTCGTTTGACGCCCGCGCACTATCTGATTCTGGAGTATGAGCATGCCTAAGTTACGTTCCGCTACCACTACACACGGCCGCAATATGGCCGGCGCCCGTGCCCTGTGGCGCGCAACCGGAATGACCGACGACGATTTTGGTAAGCCAATCATCGCGGTCGTTAACTCCTTTACCCAATTCGTACCCGGCCACGTTCACCTCCGCGACATGGGGAAACTGGTTGCTGAGCAGATTGAGGCTTCCGGCGGCGTGGCAAAAGAGTTCAACACCATTGCCGTGGATGATGGGATCGCGATGGGGCATGGCGGTATGCTTTACTCCTTGCCTTCGCGCGAGCTGATTGCCGACTCGGTCGAGTACATGGTGAACGCCCACTGTGCTGACGCAATGGTCTGTATCTCTAACTGCGACAAAATCACGCCCGGAATGCTGATGGCTTCCCTGCGTTTGAATATTCCGGTGATCTTCGTTTCCGGCGGCCCGATGGAAGCCGGTAAAACCAAGCTTTCCGAGAAAATTATCAAGCTGGACCTGGTTGATGCGATGATTCAGGGGGCAAACCCGAAGGTCAGCGACGCCGACAGCGAGCAGATTGAACGTTCAGCCTGTCCAACCTGCGGGTCCTGCTCCGGGATGTTTACAGCCAACTCAATGAACTGTCTGACCGAAGCGCTGGGCCTGTCCCAACCGGGCAACGGCTCGCTGCTGGCGACTCATGCCGATCGTAAGGAACTGTTCCTGAATGCCGGCAAGCGCATTGTGGAACTGACCAAACGCTATTACCAGCAGGATGACGAAAGCGCGCTGCCGCGCAATATCGCCAGCAAGGCGGCCTTTGAGAACGCGATGACGCTGGACATCGCCATGGGCGGCTCCACCAACACCGTTCTGCACCTGCTGGCTGCGGCTCTTGAAGGCGACATCGACTTCAACATGTCTGACATTGACCGCCTGTCGCGGAAAGTGCCGCATCTGTGCAAAGTGGCGCCAAGTACCCCGAAATACCATATGGAAGACGTGCACCGCGCGGGCGGCGTGTTGGGCATTCTCGGCGAGCTGAGCCGGGCTGGTCTGCTACATCAAAACGTGCGAAACGTGCTGGGCATGAGCCTGGAGGAAACGCTGCAACGCTACGATATCATGCTAACCAAAGATGAAGGCGTGAAGAAGATGTTCCGCGCCGGTCCTGCAGGTATCCGTACTACCCAGGCATTTTCGCAAGACTGCCGCTGGGACACGCTGGATGACGACCGTCAGGAAGGCTGTATTCGCTCGCGTGAATTCGCCTTCAGTCAGGATGGCGGTCTGGCCGTGCTGTACGGCAACCTGGCGGAAGATGGCTGCATTGTGAAAACGGCAGGTGTGGAAAAAGAGAGCCACACCTTCCGTGGGCCGGCCAAGGTCTATGAGAGCCAGGACGATGCGGTGGCAGCGATCCTCGGCGGTAAAGTGGTCGCTGGCGATGTGGTAGTGATCCGCTACGAAGGCCCGAAAGGCGGACCAGGTATGCAGGAAATGCTTTACCCAACCACTTATCTGAAATCGATGGGACTGGGCAAAAGTTGTGCGCTGATCACCGATGGCCGCTTCTCTGGCGGAACCTCCGGCCTCTCAATCGGCCACGCTTCACCTGAAGCCGCTAACGGCGGCGCCATCGCGCTGGTGAAGGATGGCGATATCATTGATATCGATATCCCGAACCGCGGCATTAAGCTGGACGTGCCGGATAACGAACTGCACGCCCGTCGTGAAGAGGAAGAGGCCCGCGGCAACGAAGCCTATACGCCTCATGGTCGTGTGCGTGAGGTTTCCTTCGCCCTGCGTGCCTACGCCTTACTGGCTACCAGCGCGGATAAAGGCGCTGTACGTGACAAGAGTAAGCTGGGAGGTTAAATCAGATGGCCGAGTCTCAACCGCTACCCGCTGAACCCTGCGGTGCTGAGTATTTGCGGGCGGTTCTCCGCTCGCCGGTTTACGAGGTGGCGCAGGTTACCCCGTTGCAGAAGATGGAGAAGCTCTCTTCTCGTCTGGGGAACACCATTTTGGTGAAGCGCGAAGATCGCCAGCCGGTGCATAGCTTTAAGCTACGCGGCGCCTATGCGATGATCGCGACCTTGAGTGAACAGCAGAAGGCCTGCGGGGTGATCACCGCTTCAGCAGGCAATCATGCTCAGGGCGTGGCGCTGTCGGCGGCAAGATTAGGGATTAAATCGCTGATTGTGATGCCGGTCACCACTGCCGATATCAAAGTGGATGCGGTACGGGCGTTTGGCGGTGAGGCTTACCTGTTTGGCGCCAACTTTGACGAAGCGAAAGCCAAAGCTATCGAGCTGGCGGAACAGAAGGGCTATACCTTTGTGCCGCCGTTCGATCACCCAATGGTCATCGCTGGGCAGGGCACGCTGGGGATGGAACTGCTACAGCAGGACGCCCATCTCGATCGTATCTTTGTGCCGGTAGGCGGCGGTGGTCTGGCGGCGGGCGTTGCCGTATTGATCAAGCAGTTGATGCCGCAGATTAAGGTGATTGCGGTTGAGGCTGAAGATTCTGCCTGTCTGAAGGCCGCGCTGGACGCCGGGCAGCCTGTCGATTTGCCGCGCGTGGGGATGTTCGCCGAGGGTGTGGCGGTCAGGCGCATCGGTAGCGAAACCTTCCGGCTGTGCCAGCAATACCTCGACGACATCATCACCGTAGACAGCGACGCTATCTGCGCCGCGATGAAAGATCTGTTTGAGGATGTGCGTGCGGTAGCGGAACCTTCTGGCGCACTGGCGCTGGCCGGCATGAAGAAATACATTCAGCAGCATCAGATCCAGGGTGAGCGGCTGGCGCATGTGCTTTCTGGCGCTAACGTTAACTTCCACGGTCTGCGCTATGTTTCGGAGCGCTGCGAGCTGGGTGAACAGCGTGAGGCGCTGTTAGCGGTTACTATCCCCGAGCAGAAGGGCAGCTTTCTGAAGTTTTGCCAGCTGCTGGGCGGCCGGTCGGTCACCGAGTTTAACTACCGCTATGCAAACGCCGACAGCGCCTGCATTTTTGTAGGCGTGCGGTTGACGCGAGGTCTGGAAGAGCGCAGCGAGATCCTGCAACTGCTGGACGAGGGGGGTTACAACGTTGTCGACCTTTCAGACGACGAAATGGCTAAGCTTCACGTTCGCTATATGGTTGGCGGTCGTCCTTCAAAGCCGCTGCGCGAACGTCTGTTCAGCTTCGAGTTTCCTGAAGCGCCGGGCGCGCTGCTGCGCTTCCTGCAAACGCTGGGCACCCACTGGAACATCTCGCTGTTCCACTATCGCAGCCACGGCACCGATTACGGTCGGGTGCTCGCCGGGTTTGAGCTGAGCGACAGCGAACCGCAGTTTGAGGAACATTTGCAGGCGCTGGGGTACGATTTCCATGATGAAACCAACAACCCGGCCTTCAGCTTCTTCCTGGCGGGTTAGTTACATCAGCGACCAGAACGCATCAATAAGCGGCTCATTGAGCCGCTTTTTTTGTACGCAAACGCCCAGCTCGAACGGCGCCACCATCTCCACGTTGTCCAGCTCAAGTATGCGGTTACGTACCGGCTCCGGGCTGTTCTCCAGCACCACATCCGGCAGCAGCGCAATGCCGCACCCCAGCGCCACCATCGACACAATCGCCTCATGCCCGGAGACGGTGGCATAAATCAACGGGTTAGGAATTCGGCGGCGACGGAACCACAGGTCGATGCGCTGCCTCGCCGGTCCCTGATCGGGCAGGATAAAGGGGATTTGCGACCAGTCCGGCTCCGGTTGTGTGGCCTGGCTGCGTACCGGGCAGGGCAGCGCGGGTGCGATCAACACTAGCGGGATTAGCCCAATCGGCGTAAAACCAATACTGGCCGGTAGCGTTTCCGGCCGTCCGGCAATCGCAATGTCTGCCTCCGCGCTCTGAACTTTTTCCACCGCATCGGCAGCATCGCCGGTGGTTAGCTTAATCTCAACCAGCGGATGTTCTGCCCGAAAGCGGTCCAGAATGGGCGGCAAATGGCTGTAGGCGGCGGTAACCGAACAGAAGAGACGTAACTCGCCGCTCAGCGACGGGCCATTTTGACCGATGGCGTGAAGAAGCTGCTGATACTGCAAAAGCGTATGCTGGGCAAACTGGCGAAGCTGCTCTCCGGCGTCAGTTAGCGTCACCGTGCGGTTATCACGCAAAAACAGCGCCTGCCCCAGGTCTTCCTCCAGCCGCTGGATTTGCCGCGAGAGCGTGGAAGGACTGACGTGCATAGCCCTTGCGCTGCGGCCGAAATGGCGGCTCTCCGCCAGGTGAAGGAACAGTTTCAGGTCACGTAGATCCATGCGTTTCAGGCCTCATCGTTATGTTGCAGTTCTTGCAATATCACGTTGTTAATATATCAATTTAAGCAATGCATTTCCTGTCATATGATAGGGATTATTCAGGGTGAGCCGCCGGGCGGTCGCACCGACAAAGACAAGACCCAAACAACCCTATACGGAGTTCCCATGGCTAACTATTTCAACACTTTGAACCTGCGCAACCAGCTGGCGCAATTAGGTAAATGTCGCTTCATGTTGCGTGATGAATTTGCTGATGAAGCAGGCTACCTGAAAGGTAAAAAAGTCGTCATCGTTGGCTGTGGCGCTCAGGGCCTGAACCAGGGCCTGAACATGCGTGACTCTGGCCTGGACATTGCCTACGCCCTGCGCGCTGAAGCGATTGCCGAAAAACGTGCTTCATGGCGTAAAGCGACCGAAAACGGCTTTAAAGTGGGCACTTACGAAGAGCTGATCCCGCAGGCCGATCTGGTCGTTAACCTGACGCCAGACAAGCAGCACACCGCCGTAGTTAAGGCCGTGCAGCCACTGATGAAAGACGGCGCGGCGCTGGGCTACTCGCATGGTTTCAACATCGTGGAAGTGGGCGAGCAGGTTCGTAAAGACATTACCGTGGTGATGGTTGCGCCAAAATGTCCGGGTACTGAAGTCCGTGAAGAGTACAAGCGCGGCTTCGGTGTTCCTACGCTGATCGCGGTTCACCCGGAAAACGATCCAAAAGGCGAAGGCATGGCAATTGCTAAAGCCTGGGCGGCAGCAACCGGCGGTCATCGTGCGGGCGTGCTGGAATCTTCCTTCGTGGCGGAAGTGAAATCCGACCTGATGGGCGAGCAGACTATCCTGTGCGGTATGTTGCAGGCTGGTTCACTGCTGTGCTTCGACAAGCTGGTGGCGGAAGGTACTGATGCGGCCTACGCCGAGAAACTGATTCAGTTCGGCTGGGAAACCGTGACCGAAGCGCTGAAACAGGGCGGTATCACTCTGATGATGGATCGCCTGTCTAACCCGGCTAAAGTGCGCGCTTACGCGCTGTCCGAGCAGCTTAAAACCATTATGACTCCGCTGTTCCAGAAGCACATGGATGACATCATCTCCGGTGAATTCTCTTCCGGCATGATGGCCGACTGGGCGAACGACGATAAAAAACTGCTGGGCTGGCGCGAAGAGACCGGTAAAACGGCGTTCGAAACCGCCGCACAGTTCGAAGGCAAAATTGCCGAGCAGGATTACTTTGATGAAGGCGTAGTGATGATCGCCATGGTGAAAGCGGGCGTTGAGCTGGCCTTTGAAACGATGGTAGCGGCGGGCATTATCGAAGAGTCTGCTTACTATGAGTCTCTGCACGAGCTGCCGCTGATTGCTAACACCATCGCACGTAAGCGCCTGTATGAAATGAACGTGGTTATCTCTGACACCGCAGAATACGGTAACTACCTGTTCTCTTACGCAGCCGTTCCACTGCTGAAAGAGTTTATGGGCACTTTGCAAGCGGGTGATTTGGGCAAAGCGGCGGCGGCTTCAGCCACCATCGATAACGCCCAGCTGCGCGACGTCAACGAAGCGATTCGCAATCACCCAATCGAGTCCGTTGGCCGCAAACTGCGTGGCTACATGACCGATATGAAACGTATTGCCGTAGCCGGTTAAGTACTGACTGAAGGGCTGGGGTAACCTGGCCCGATACAAGAAAAGAGCGGATTCCGCTCTTTTTTTTCGTCTGTCTGCTGGCAATCAGTTACGGTACAGCACCTTAATGATGTGGTAACCAAACTGGGTATGCAGCGGACCATAAGGCACGAGCAGCGGGCAGGAGAACACCACTTTATCGAAAGCTGGCACCATTGCGCCCTGCTTGAACTCGCCTAAATGGCCCCCTTTTTTGCCCGATGGACAGGTAGAGTGCTTCTTCGCCAACTTTTCAAAATCTGCGCCCTGTTCCAGCTGAGCCAGAATGTCCTGCGCCTGTTTCTCTTCCTTAACAAGGATATGGAGTGCTGCTGCGGTTTTTGCCATGATCGTACCTTGAGTCGTAGGGATGCTGCTGGCTATACTACCACGCTGAATTTCTGTTTCCCTCTGTCATTTCATCGAGCGACTTTCCTATGCGTCTGAATCCTGGCCAACAACATGCCGTCGAATTTGTCACCGGGCCTTGTCTGGTGCTGGCCGGTGCGGGGTCAGGCAAAACGCGCGTTATCACCAATAAGATTGCCCATCTGATCCGGGAATGCGGCTATCAGGCCCGGCACATCGCCGCCGTGACCTTCACCAACAAGGCCTCGCGCGAGATGAAAGAGCGCGTGGCGCAAACCCTTGGCCGGAAAGAGGCGCGCGGGCTGATGATTTCCACCTTCCACACGCTGGGACTGGAGATTATCAAGCGGGAATACGCCGCTCTGGGAATGAAGTCCAACTTCTCGCTGTTTGACGATCAGGATCAGCTGGCGCTGCTGAAGGATCTGACCGAAGAGTGGCTGGAGAATGACAAGTCCCTGCTCCAGCAGCTGATATCCACGATCTCTAACTGGAAAAACGATCTGATGGATCCCTCCCGCGCGGCGGCGGGCGCTCAGTCGGAGCGGGATAAGCTTTTTGCCCACTGCTACGGCCTGTATGACCGACATCTGAAATCCTGCAACGTGCTCGACTTTGACGATCTGATCCTGCTGCCGACGCTGCTGTTTCAGCGCAATCTTGAGGTGCGCGAGCGCTGGCAGCAGCGCATTCGCTATCTGCTGGTGGATGAGTATCAGGACACCAACACCAGCCAGTACGAACTGGTTAAGCTGCTGGTGGGCGCCCGCGCCCGTTTTACCGTGGTGGGCGACGATGACCAGTCGATCTACTCCTGGCGCGGCGCCCGCCCGCAGAACCTGGTGCTGCTGAAGGAAGATTTTCCGGCGCTACAGGTGATTAAGCTGGAGCAGAACTACCGTTCTTCGCAGCGCATTCTGAAAGCGGCGAATATTTTGATTGCCAATAACCCTCATGTGTTTGAAAAGCGGCTGTTTTCGGAGCTGGGCTACGGTACTGAACTGAAGGTTGTCACCGCCAACAATGAAGATCATGAGGCCGAGCGCACCACCGGCGAGCTGATTGCCCATCACTTCATTAATAAGACGCAGTACAAGGACTACGCCATCCTCTATCGTGGCAACCATCAGTCACGCGTCTTTGAAAAGATGCTGATGCAAAACCGTATTCCTTATCGAATCTCCGGCGGAACCTCCTTCTTTTCCCGACCGGAAATAAAAGATTTGCTGGCCTATCTGCGGGTGCTGACCAATCCTGACGACGACAGCGCCTTTATGCGCATCGTCAACACGCCGAGGCGTGAAATCGGTCCGGCCACGCTGCAAAAGCTGGGCGAGTGGGCGATGCAGCGCAACAAAAGTTTGCTGACGGCCAGCTTTGATATGGGTCTGGAACAGACGCTTTCAGGACGAGGGCTGGAATCTCTCCAGCGCTTCACTTACTGGCTTCAGGAAGTGACTCAGCTTGCCGAACGCGAGCCGGTTGCCGCCGTCCGCGATTTGATTCGCGGCATTGACTATGAAAGCTGGCTGTTCGAAACCTCGGCCAGCCCAAAAGCCGCCGAAATGCGCATGAAAAACGTCAATACGCTGTTTCAGTGGATGACCGAAATGCTGGAAGGCAGCGACATTGATGAACCGATGACGCTGACTCAGGTTGTCACGCGTTTTACGCTGCGTGACATGATGGAGCGCGGGGAAAGCGAGGAAGACATGGATCAGGTACAGCTGATGACGCTGCATGCGTCAAAAGGCCTTGAGTTCCCCTATGTCTATCTGGTGGGGATGGAAGAGGGGCTTTTACCGCATCAGAGCAGTATTGATGAAAACAACGTTGAGGAAGAGCGACGGCTGGCCTACGTGGGGATTACTCGTGCGCAGAAAGAGCTGACTTTTACCCTCTGTCGCGAGCGTCGACAGTACGGCGAGGCGATCCGCCCTGAGCCAAGCCGCTTTCTGCTGGAGCTGCCGCAGGACGATCTGAACTGGGAAACCGAGCGCAAGGTGGTCAGTGCGGAACAGCGGATGCAGACCGGACAAAGCCGAGTGGCGAATCTGAAGGCGATGCTGGAAAAAGCCAAAAAGCCAGGCTGATTAGGGTTGCGGTAAAAGCTAACGGCGGGGTTTGAGGGCCGATCGTCTCACAGACGGACCTTTAGCATCTGATCGGTAACCCGGGAGAGTACGCTGTACACCACGAGCCTGATATTGATAGTGCTACTGACGCTGGCAATAGAAGCAGGATACCAGACAGGTGAAAAACCGATTACCGCCACGCTGGTTGAATTTGTGCTGTCACGTCAGCTGGATGATCTGGAACCGACGCTCACGCGGTATGGTTATCGGCTGAAGGATATGGTGGAGCAGTTTGATGCAAACCAGATGAAATCAGGGCATTGTTTAACAATCGGCTGGATCCAGCTCGCACAACTGAACTGCGCGACACAATGCTGGCGGTCGGTTTACCGATAATTTGCAGTTATTGTCAGCCCGGCGGAATGGATTGCGAGCCGGAGGGATTTCGAATGCGAGCCGCTTCACCTATCCGTATGATGATGTTCCTGTGGGGTTTGTCGCAGGCAAAGTTGAAGATATATGGCTGCACATTGCTGAAATTGATGTTCGTCCGGACTGGCAACGCCATGTTATCGGCAGACGACTTATGCAGACACTACTCTGTATCGGGCAGCAGCGCGGTCTTACTGGTGCCACGCTGACAACAGACAACATGGTCGCTTTCAATGCCAGACTTTACGGTAGATTAGGTTTTAAAATTGTGGAAGGTCTCGCACGACCGCCACATCTTGTAAGCCTGAACGCTGATGAAATCGCGAAAGGCTTCAATCAGGCGCGGCGTGCAGCAATGTGCGTAACCTTCAGAGCTCTGGGCTGAAATTACGCCGGTTAATTCTGATCATTGTGTCACCTGTTTTGACGATGAGGCGATGATATCACCTCTATTCAGGTGGCCAAATTTAGTATTCCATTTCAGTTCACCATGGCCAATTTTGCTTGCGACGTAAAGGGCGTGATTTCGGGGCCTTGGCTGCTGACGTTTAGAGGGATGTTTATGAAAACTTTCAGCGACACTCATGGAGCTTAACACGGTAGCTGCAAAGCCAGACCCGCTAACCACCCCGACTAAAACGAGCTGAAGCGTTTGATGATGCTCTCACGCACATTATCAATATGTACAACTAGCAGACGCTGAGCTTCAGCTGGCTGGTTTTCTCGCAGAGCAGCAATGATCTGAAGATGCTCATTGTGGCCGATGGCAAAGCGTTCCGGCACTTGACGTAAATTAAACATGCGGGTTTTCAGCCGCAGAGCCTGAATATACTCTTTTAACAGCCGGTTACCGCTGTAGTGAGCGATAGCATCGTGCAGACGGGTATCGACCGCCCAGTCTTCGTTGGGGTCAGGGATCTCCTGAGCCAGCAGGGCGTTAATCTGCGTTTCGATCTCATCAAGCATGGCTGGAGGAACCCGTCCGGCAGCCAGCCTGGCGGCTTCGCCTTCCAGCGTGCGCCTTATGTGCAGCGTTTCTACCAGTTCCTGAATGGAGAACTCCTTCACTACCGGGGTTCTGCCGCCATTGCGCGCAATAAAGCCTTCGTTTTCCAACCTGGTCAGCGCATTGCGAACGGGAGTGCGCGAAATATCCAGTAGTTCGGCAAGCTTGCGTTCCTGTAATACCGAGTTAATGGGCAATTCCCGATTAATAATCATCTGCAGGATCGTGTCGTACGCTCTCCGGCTTAAATTACGCTCGTTCTCATCTGAGCTATATTTATCGTTCATATCACCCTCTGCGCCCGCAAATTATTCACAGACAGCGGGCTGGTATTGCTCCCGCTGTCTGCATGTTTTGAATCCTTGATCGCGTTAGTTAACAGCGCAGTTGACCTGCACTACGCTGGCTACTTTATTGCGGCAAAGTCCGTACCGGATCTTTAGGTGCCGGATTGAAGCCAACAATTGGCGTGACCAGTTTGACGTAGGTACCGTCCGCTTTCATTTCGGCCAGCGCCTTATTAATCGCCGCGACCAAGTGTGGCTTGCCTTTTTTGAAGGCAAACCCTTTCTGAATCTGGCTGACATAATCTGGTGTCTGAGTAAACGGCAGGTGCATATCTTTGATCAGATAGGCGTTGCCGATGGAGTCATTAATAACGCCATCAATATTGCCGTTCACCATATCCTGCACTGCGGCAGTGACATCAACATAGTTTTTTAAGGTGGCACCATGGTCGACGGCAAGTTTGGCATAGGTGGATGACACCTGAGCGCCAATACGTTTACCTTTTAAATCCTGCGCGGATTTAATGGTCGAATCTTTTGGAATAATGATGCGTCCGCCTGACTCAATCCAGCCGTCAGAAAACACAATCGCCTTCTGGCGCTCTGGAGTAATATCCATTGCCGCGCTGCTCATGTCGAACTGGTTTGCCTGCACGCCAATCAGAATGGAGTCCCATTTGGTGATCACCGGTTGATACTGCAAATGCAGACGGTGCGCCACTTCTTTCATCACGCGAATCTCAAGACCGTCCAGTTTTCCGTCCGGCATACGCATGCTAAAAGGCGGATCTGTCCCTTCGGTGGCAACCTGTAAAACACCTGGTTTGATTAACTCCAATGATTCTTCCGCCGCATTCGCTGCCAGAGATGGCAGGGAGCCAATTATTGTTGCCAATAAAATCACCGCTTTTAATTTCATAGAATGCAACTCCCGCTAAGTAGTGTGTTATTAAACCCTGGTGTTAGTGCGATAGCTGGCAAGTAAGGCCAGCAATTCGAGCATAACGGTTGCACCAAGAAGTGAAGTGATCTGTCCCGGGCCATCATAAGCCGGGCTGATTTCGGTCACATCGCAGCCAACCAGATTGATATTTTTTAATTCACGTAATAACTGCAATGCTTCACGGGAACTCGGGCCTCCCGCTTCCGGTGTCTCAACGGCCGGTGCAAAAGCCGGATCGACAAAGTCCATATCGAAAGTAATAAAGGTCGGAAGTCCTGCGGTTCGCTCAGCAATTTGCTGTACAACCTCACTGATTCCCTGCCTGAACAGCTCGTCGGTGGTCAGGACTTTGTATCCCAAATCGACAGACTGAGAGATATCGGTGGTGCGGAACAGCGATCCACGCAGGCCAATCTGGATAGAGTGATGGGGATCAACAATATTTTCCTCCACCGCTCTGCGGAATGGCGTTCCGGCGCTGTAACACTGATCGGCGAAGTATTTGTCCCAGGTGTCGCTGTGCGAGTCAAACTGCACCAGCGCCAGCGGGCCGTGGATCTTCGCCAGCGCTCTTAACTCTGCCAGAGTCACGGAATGGTCGCCGCCGATGGCAAAGGGCACCACACCGGCAGCGGCAATATGATGAATGGTTTCTTCAATCATCTGCAGCGATTCAATTTCATACCCCGGAACCACCGGGGAGTCGCCGACGTCTGCAATCTTCAGCGTTTCAAACACGTTAATGTTATTACGCGAGGGATTAATTGGCCGCAGCATCACCGACATTGAACGCACGGCATTTGGCGCAAAGCGGGCGCCGCTGCGATAGGGCGCGCCGGAGTCCGAAGGGATGCCGACAATGGCAGCATCCAGCCCGGTTAAATCGGTAACCAGGGGCAGGCGCATAAAGGTCGGCAGGCCGCAGAAACGAGGGGTGACAAGTGAATCTGAAAGTGGTGAGGTCATAGTGATTCCCGGATTAGCTGTATTTTTGATGGCTGCGCTCAAGGTGGGCGGCCAGCTCGGTCAGAATGGTGGTCAGCAGCAGATAGATCACCGAGGCTGCGATATAGAACTCAAATGGCCGGAAGGTGGCCGAAATGATGGTCTGCGCATACAGCGTGATGTCGATCACCGTAATAGTCGAAAGCAGCGAGGTATTTTTCAGCGCTGAAATCGCTTCATTGGTCAGCGGCGGCAGAATAATCCGGAACACCTGCGGTAAAATAATACGCCTCATGACCTCAGCGCGGGACATCCCCAACGCGGAGGCCGACTCCATCTGACTGCTTGGGATGGCGTTTAAACCGGAACGAATGATTTCGGCGACGTAAGCGCCGCTGTTCAGCGCCAGCGCAATCACTCCGGCGAAAAAAGGTGAAAAATGGATGCCAAACTGCGGAATGCCGAAATAGACAATGAACACCTGGATCAGTGCTGGGGTGCCGCGAATAAACCAGATATAAAAGCGGGAAACAGCGCGCAGAAATTTGACGCTGGATTGTTTGCCAAGCGCGGCCAGCAACCCGAAGATCCAGCTCAACACAATGGTCAGTACGGTGATGCACAGCACGGTGAAGGCAGCTTCGAGAAAACCCATGCCATAAACCTGGATATCCTGCAAAATCTGATTCATTGGTCATTCTCCTGGCTGGCAGTGATATCTTCATGCAGGATGCGGCGTAAAAACTGCTGCAGTCGCGGGCTTTTTGGTTTCGCCAGCACTTTCTGTGGCGGACCATCTTCAGCGATCACACCCTGATCGAAGAACAGCACTCTGCTGGAAACTTCCCGGGCGAAAGCGATTTCATGCGTCACCAGCAGCATGGTCATGCCGTCGTCGGCAAGGGTGGCGATCAGCGACAGCACTTCACCCACCAGTTCGGGATCTAACGCGGAAGTTGCCTCGTCAAACAGCATCAACTTTGGCTTCATCGCCAGCGCCCGTGCGATGGCAACGCGCTGCTGCTGACCTCCGGAAAGTTTTGCCGGGTAACTGTCGCGTTTAGCCAGCATGCCAACCCGCGTCAGTAACTCGTCCGCTTCGGTAATCGCCACCTTGCGCGGCATCTTTTTGACCCGCATCGGGGCTTCAATGACGTTCTCCAGTACGGTCATATGTGGCCACAGGTGATAACTCTGAAACACCATGCCAATCTGTGTGCGCAGCTGCTGCAGCTGTCCGGCATCGGGTTGCGCTCTGGCACCCTCGCGAAAATCAAAGGATAAGTTCCCGAAGTCCATAAAGCAGCTTTGCGGCATTTCCATCACGTTCAGGCAGCGTAAAAAAGTGCTCTTGCCCGATCCGCTGGCGCCAATGATTGCCACAACTTCGCCCGGCATAACTTCCAGCGCGATATTTTTCAGTACGTGCAGATCGCCGTAACTTTTATTCAGCTCTCTGATACTCAGCAGGGGTTTTATTTCAGTCATGATTATCAGCGGTCCCCTTTTTAATATACAGAGCGATATCCTGCGGTGTTCTGCTGGCCCCGTTGATTGGAGTAATATCCTGCGGACAGGCTGAGAGGATCAGCCAGATATTCATTTCGGCGGTCAGCATTATCCGGTCTCCGGCTTTTGATACCGGAGGCATCCGATCCAGTTCTCCGGAGGTTTTGAAAGGAACATTCATAAAAAGATTCAGCGATGCCGGCGTAAAAGGCAGATCAATACCCACCTCTTTCAGTGCTTCATGAAAATTATCACTGCAGCTGCGATGATATTCCTTCACGCCAAGCTGCTGATAAAGTTCTTCAGAACAGGGACACAGCAAAGTATCGTGGCGACCAGGGGTTTCATCAATGCTCAAAGTAAACATTGGGCGACGTAAGCTGCTGAATACATGCATTCCCTGTTCAAAAAAAATGTTGCTGTTCAGCGATCGGGTATGCTCCATTGCGGAATATTCCCGGGCGTTATCACTGTTAATCGCCCAGGTATCCACAACCTGACTTCCAGCACTATTTTCAATAATAATTTCCTGTCCCTGATATAACTGCAGTGCAATGCCACGGCTGGCTTTAAGGAGTAATAACTCGTACTCTGATGTTTGCTCTTTGATCATCTGTGGTCATCGCTCAAGGTAGTTAACGCCAAAAATTTTTTCTTGGCACATGAGTAAAAAGCAAAGAGAATGCCAAAAGTATTCCAAATTTGAGGGTTTCATCGTGCAAAAATTTTGCTGGATACCACAGATAATACATTTGAAAGGAATCAACATCTTAGCCGCGAATGGATTCGTACCATTACTTCAGCCTGAGATGCCTTCAGCAGAGTTAAGCTCTGAAGTCGAAGCAGTTATTTTTCGCAGTGGGGCTTTCAGCTGCTCAATGATGGAGCAATTACCGCACCTTAAAGTGATTGCCGTGCATGGTGTTGGCACAGACGGTATTGATATTCTCTCGGCCACACAAAAGGGGATCGTGATCCTGAATACGCCAGAAAAGAATACGCGCTCTGTTGCGGAGCATGCAATAGCCTTACTATTTGCCTTAAATAAAAAATTGGTCGCCAGCGATAGCGCTGTCAGGGAAAACAGATATCAGACTTTTAAATATGAAGGGGGATTGAGAGAGATATTCGGTACGACTCTGGGTATTGTTGGTTTTGGCGCAACAGGTAAAACTACCGCAGCACTTGCAAAAGCACTGGGAATGACCGTGCTGGTTCACAGCAGCAAGTCAGCTAATGAAATTGAGCAGGCCGGATTGACTAAGGTTGAAGATCTTCCTGCTTTACTTAGGAAATGTGATGCTGTGTCACTGCATATTCCGGCAACACCAGCAACCCGGCATCTGATAAATGCGGAGGCGCTTTCTCTGATGCCTGAACATGCTTTTCTGATTAATACCAGCCGGGGAGATTTAATTGATGAAACTGCGTTACTGTCTGCGCTGAAAAATAATCAAATAGCTGGTGCGGCTCTGGATGTCTTTCAGCATGAACCCTTACCAGCCGACGATCCGCTACTGTCGGCACCCAATCTGATTGTGACCCCGCATACTGCTGCGTCTACGAAACAGGCGCTGATTAATATGGCAACAGCTACGGCGGAAGGAATTATTCGCGTAACGGAAGGCCAGCTCCCTGTATCATTAGTGAATCCCCAGGTATGGGAGCGTCGTCGTCGTTAAATGGAGCTTCAGCGCCGGGCGAGCACTTCGCTCATCGGCGCAAAAATAACGCCCTGTGCTTCCAGCCGCTGCCGTAGCTGCTGTGCCATTTCCACCGCGCCGGGCGTGTCGCCATGCACACATACCGTATCGATAGCCACCTGGATTTTTTTGCCGCTGGCAGTGATGATGGCCTGCGCATCCAGCATAGTCAGTATCCGGTCACTGGCTTGCTCAGCATCGTGTAAAACCGCGCCGGGAAGTTTGCGGGACAGCAAATTGCCGTTATCGGCATAGGCCCGGTCAACATAAATTTCACGGGCCAGCGGCAGGCCAAGCTTTAATGCTGCACGTTCGGTTTCCATCCCCGGCATCACCACCATAATTAAGTCTTTATCCACTTTATAAATTGCCTGCGCGACGGCCAGAGCCAGCTCACTGTTTTCGGCAGCCATATTGCCCAGCGAACCATGGGTTTTCACATGCGATAATTTCTGTCCCTGAGTGTGGGCCAGCGCCTGCAAAGCACCAATCTGATAAATAATCTGTCGCTCAATTTGTGCCGGGCTGTCTCCCAGAATGGGGCGACGGCCAAAGCCATAAATATCATAAAAGCTGGGGTGAGCCCCCACATGTACCTTGTTTTTTTCAGCATCAGCCAGCGTGGAGAACATCACCTCAGGATCGCCAGCATGAAAGCCACAGGCGATATTGGCAGAGGTGACAATCTCCAGCATTTCAGCATCCCGGCCCATAGTCCAGGCACCAAAACTTTCACCCATATCGCAATTCAGATCTAATTTCATTCCCACTCCACAAAATACTGATTAAGGGGTCATAAAAAGAGGCTATGACTGCCGTACTGGGGGCAAGGAGCGCCCGTTGACACCATACCAATGGTATGCCAAATGTATTTTCACCGATAATCGTTTTAACTTCTGGCAGGTTGATGGGTGAAAGGTATTCCGCAGAGTCTTACCTGGAAAATAGTACCGGTTGCCGATCAGGCTGTCCTTATCGATTTTGGGGAATATATCGATCCCCAAATCAATAAACATGTGACTGACCTGGCAATCCTGATTAATCAGCAGCCGCTGGCGGGGATCAACAAAGCGGTCCCGACTTATCGTTCGCTGCTGGTTAATTATGACTCTTTACGCATACGCCAGCAGGCAGTTGTTGTTTATCTGCAGGAATTGCTCACTCAGCCTCGCCGTAAATCACCGCCGTTTCGCGCCTGGCGTATCCCAGTTTGCTATGGCGGGTCATATGGAATTGATCTGGACACGCTGGCCGGGCTGCACCAGTTGGCGCCGCAGGAAGTGATTGAGCGGCATATTAAAAGCCTTTATCGGGTGTATATGATCGGCTTTATGCCGGGTTTCACCTATTTGGGCGGCCTTGATGAAACTTTGCATACGCCGAGAAGAGAATCGCCACGGCTGAAAGTTCCGGCAGGCAGCATCAGCATCGGCGGGATGCAAACTGCAGTGGGTTCAGTCGAGGCACCCAGCGGCTGGCATCTTATTGGTAAGACTCCTTTCAGAAGTTTTACGCCTGAGCGCGAACCGGCGGTGTTATTACAGAGTGGGGACGCGGTGAGTTTTTATCCGGTCAACTCAGAAGAGTACCAGTCACTGGCTGCGCAGGGTGATTATGTCCCGAAATGGAGCTGGCAAGATGCTGAGATTTGAGGTGTTATCTCCCGGCCTGTTCACCACATTGCAGGATCTGGGACGTTTTGGTTTTGAAGACCAGGGGGTTCCGCCTGCCGGAACGATGGATGAGTTCAGCGCCTCCATTGCTAATGCGCTGGTGGATAATCCGGCTGATACCGGCGTGCTGGAGCTTACCCTGACCGGGCCAACGCTGCACCTGGCTGGTGATGCTCCTGTCTACGTGGCCCTGACCGGCCATCTGGCGATCAACCTGAACGGCAAGCCTCAGGTTGGGTATCAGTGCTTCAAATTGCAGCCGGGTGATATTTTATCCATACCGCGGGTCCTGAGCGGGGCGCGTGGTTATCTGGCCGTTGCGGGGGGATTCCGAGCCAAGCCGGTGATGGGCAGCGTTTCCACTTTGGTGCGTGCCGGGCTGGGTGGCTTTGCTGGACGCCAGCTCATCAAAGGTGACAGCCTGCCACTGCTCAGCAGCCGTAAGCCTCCGGTGATTAACCAGCTGACGCAGCGGATCCTGCCACAGCAGGAGAGACGTCCGATCCGGATGATCTGGGGGCCGCAGGATGATTATTTCTCCGATGAGGCAAAGCGTGCTTTTACCTCCAGCAGTTGGACATTGTCCGATCAGTGCGACCGCATGGGTTACCGGCTCAGCGGCATGGCGATACCCCATGAGAAGGGGTTTAATATCGTTTCTGATGCCATTGCCCGTGGCAGTATTCAGATCCCGGGTAACGGTCAGCCTATCGTGGCGATGAACGACCGCCAGACTACCGGCGGCTACCCTAAAATCGCCACAGTTATCCGTGCTGACCATGCTCGCATGGGGCAGTTTAAGCCGGGAGAGACACTCAGTTTTGAAGCGGTGTCTGTGGGGAAGGCAGAGGATCTCTGGCGGGGCAGGCAGGCGTTATTTCAGCAGTGGCTGTGGGCTATCCGGGCAGGGGAGTGAGGGAGAGTTTGGTATGAAGAGTGCTGTATTAAATATCACCTGATACGATGATTGAACCGACCTGGTTTTCCGGGAGGCTGTTCCGATATCATGAAGTACCCGTCCAAACTGCGTTGTTCCTGTCAGCGCACCGTTTGGGTGGTAAACATCAGTCTGGATGTGGAATTGCCGACCGGTAAAAGAGCTGCGTTTCATATTTAGGGGTTCTACATCGGAACCGTCGAAATTTCCGCTCCAGTTTTAGAAAAGCCCGAATTAGCGGGTTTTTTCTACACTGAGGTTTTGGCAATAAAAGAGTCGTACACCATGAAGAAATGGAATCGCCTTACAACGCCGATTTGGGACTTCCCCATAATTAGAAATTCAGTCTCCTTTTTCCCCATATCTGAATCAGGCGTCAAAATCATTGGGATATGAGGTCTTCAGTTCTTTCTGCTTTTTCCGGAAATTCGGATCTACCTGGTGTGGTAGCTGTACTTTAAGACCTTTTCTGATCTGTGAGGCGATATAAGATGTCGCTGGCCATTGGAAGTTAAGGTGATAAAAAATGGCCTGACGGAGCCGGATGCGACCGGTCATGTGCAGGAATAAGAGATGAACAGGCGTCAGAATGAAGTATTTCCCGGATTGCGCGCAGGGGGCATCCTGCTGGACACCCGGATGACAGGAAAAGTGCCAGTATGCTGCGCGCCAGGGGCGCGGTTGAGAGGGATGTCAGAGGGGAAGTACGTTTACTTCAGCGGCACGCTGGCGCGCTCAAGCAGCAGGCGGTAATATTTCTCCGCGTCGCTGACGTGCAGTTGTGGGAACTCCGTCTTCAGGTCACTGGGGCCGCCTGGAAAACGGAAAATATCCCAAGCTAAGACTATTTTCTATACAGGTCCGTACCCACAGCACGTAATGAAAGGTATTTTCTTGCCCCCAGTTTAAGGTTATTACGCCAAACGTAATCTCCGCTGGGGTTAATAAGTTCCCAACCAGGCGGACAGGTCAGGGTCAGCAGCGCACATTAAAATGATCCAAGAAATCTTTGTTCGGGGACAGTTTTAGTAACCACTACAATTTTTTACTCATAAAGACGGTCGTTCCACCTTTGAATGGTTCACGTCTGTCTATTCCATATCCGAGCGCCGCATATAATGCGATGTTCGCCTTGAACGCCTCGTTCGTCTGCAGGCGAATTTCCCCAAGCTCTGCTTGAACTGCCTTACTTTCAACATGTGCCAGCAATGTACGGCCGATTCCGATTCCCTGCCGGTGGGGATGAACCGCAACATTTTCGATCCAAAGGTGATCGACCTGGAGCCATATTTCGATCAGGCCGACCACTTCCCCTGCGACAATGGCGAGGTCAATGTCATGTTCACGGACGGCCTTTTTAAAATCGGCCGTCATCGGAGTCGGTTCACGGCCAATGACCGAAATCCATTTGGAATAGGCCGCGCGCACTATCTCACTCACCAATTCCGCTTCGTTTTCTTCTGCGCGGCGGAACGAAAGGGCGACGTCAAGCGATTTGCTCATATAAACTCCTTGAAGTTCGGCTACCACTAACATGTGCAACCTGGCAGCCTTAGCCGTTTTACAGGCGGAACTCTTATACGTTTACTCTGTCGGAGGATATTCTGAAAGGATAGTGAAGGCCATTAAATTTCATTTTATACAAGGGATTACCTTCTTGTCGTGGTTTTTTACACGATTGTCCCTCAAACCCCACGGCGGGAGTAGAATATAGTCACATTCGTTTTCTTCAGTTAGCTAATGACCCTGTGAATATAAATATTTTACTATTTCACATGGTAAAATTTGGCTGTAAGTTTCGCATCAGGACGATTTATTATTGTTTTTTTAAAGTAAAACTTCATAGCCATTGGTGCTATTCATTATGGAAAATGATAAGGAATTTAATCATGCGTGATTTAACCGTAGCCGAAGTTGAAAATGTGAGCGGCGGAGCCCTGGTAAGCAGTTTTTCTCAGGCGTTCGAAGGCGCGGTCTGGGGTTTTTTTGATGGTCTGTCCACGGGCGTAACCGTTGGTGGAAGCGCCAGCCGTAGTGCGGTATTAGGTATTATCGCTCAGGGTGTGGGTGCCGTTCTTGGTGGCGTTATCGGACCGGTTGTGGGTATTGTGATCGGTGGTCTTTGGGGCAAAGACATTGCTGCTGAATATGGAGAAAGCTTCCGTAATCGTTACGGTACAAACGGCAGCGTGACTCTGCTGTAGCCGCAATAATGCGGGTATATCAATCGTTGCAAAGCATTTGGTTTATAGTCATTCGCTTTTGAGTAAAGCGGTAATAAGCAGAAAAAACGGACTTAAAACCGCCAGAAAATAAAGTTCAAAAGCCCGGTTAAGCCGGGCTTTACTATTTGCAGCGATTGCTGTCGCTTTAAAAAAGAATTCTACCTATGAAACGGTCAGTGACCAGTGCACATAGCTTTGCCAGCGGCATTCCTGTTCCAGCAGCTCCGCTCTCAGCGGATGCGCCTCCAGCCAGCCTGCCGGTAACGTCAGGCTGAGATCGTCGTCATCAGCTTGCAGGCGTACCGCCGGTAATGTGTCATCGCGGCGGCGGCTGGCGAAGATAATAGCCAGCCGGAGCAGGCGACATAACCTTTCCGCCGTGCGCGGCGGCACGGCATTTTGCTGGCTAAGTACGGCCAGATCGATACTGTTACCCTGATTTTGCAGCAGCGTTGCCAGCAGTTTTTTCTGGGAGGGGGTAAAGCCGGGAAGGTCGAGATGGCGGATCAAATAAGCGGCATGATGAGGCGCCTGTTTGAAATCAACGCTAAGACCGATTTCATGCATCAGGCAGGCACTGTCCAGAAGATCCCGACATCGTTCATCCAGTTTCCAGCTTTGGTTGACCTGGCGTGCAAAACTTTCCGCAAGATGGCGAACGCGCTCGGCCTGATCGGCATCAATGGTGAACCGGCGCTGGATATTTTGCAGCGTGCGGCTACGAATATCGCGATCGATCGGCAGATGTAACATGCCATACACCAGGCCTTCGCGCAGCGCGCCGCCGGCCAGCGTCATGCTGTTGATGTTCAGCTCGGTGAAGATGGCGATCAGGATTGACAGGCCGCTGGGGAACACCAGCGCCCGCTCCAGCGTCAGCCCCTCAATCTCCAGCTCTTCCAGCTTGCCGCACTGAATGGCGCGCTGTTTCAACTGCTGAAGTTTGCCAAGCGTAATGCGCTCGTCCATGCCCTGAGCCATCATGATTTCCTGCAACGCCTGCACGGTGCCTGAAGCGCCAACGCAAACTTGCCAACCCTGCTCGCGCAGTTGGGCGGCAATTGGGCGGATCATTGCATGAGCGGCCTGCTCGGCCTGCTCAAAGTTTTCTTTGCCGAGATGACGATCGCCAAAATAGCGCTCAAGCCAGGTTACGCAGCCCATCGGCAGGCTGAAAAGGGAGGTCGTTTGCGAACCGCTGCCGGTTACCAACTCCGTGCTGCCGCCGCCAATATCCACAACTAATCGCTTATCCGACCCGCCGGTAGTATGCGCCACGCCCTGATAAATCAGGCGCGCTTCATCTTCACCGCTGATGACGTTAACCGGGCAGCCAAGGATTTGCTGGGCAGTTTGCAGAAAGGTCTCGGCATTCTCTGCCAGCCTGAGCGTTGCGGTGGCAACGACGCGGATTTGCTCAGCAGGAATATCCTGTAGCTGCTCGGAGAACAGCCGCAGACACTGCCAGCCGCGCTCCATCGCTTCGTCAGAAAGATGGCTGTTGCTATCAAGCCCGGCGGCCAGACGCACTTTGCGCTTGATGCGCGCTATGGTCTGGATATTGCCAGCCACCTCGCGCACCACCAACATATGGAAACTGTTCGATCCCAGATCGATAGCAGCATAGAGTGACGACGCGCTCAGCATAGGTCGTTTAACCTGGACGTTTACGGTTATTGTTGCGTGGTGCGCCGCTGCGGCGATTGTTGTTGCCACCACGACGTGGACCATTACCTGGGCGATGACGGGTTAAACGCTTCGGCGGCGGTAACTCAGTCATCAGCGCATCGCTGTTATAGCGGCTCACGGTAATGCTGTGGCCAATATACTCTTCGATAGCCGGCAGATTCAGCGCGTACTCTTCACAGGCCAGGCTGATGGAATGGCCATTTGCGCCAGCGCGACCGGTACGGCCAATGCGGTGAACGTAATCTTCACGATCGTCCGGCAGGTCGTAGTTAAATACATGCGTCACCGCAGGAATATGCAGGCCGCGTGCCGCGACGTCGGTCGCCACCAGGATATCGACATCGCCTTTGGTGAAGTCATCCAGAATGCGCAGGCGTTTTTTCTGCGCCACATCGCCGGTCAGCAGGCCAACCCGATGACCGTCCGCCGCCAGATGGCCCCAGATATCTTCACAACGATGCTTGGTGTTGGCGAAGATGATGGCGCGATCCGGCCACTCTTCTTCCAGCAGGGTTTGCAGAAGACGCATTTTTTCTTCGTTGGAAGGGTAGAAAAGCTCTTCTTTGATGCGGTGCCCGGTTTTCTGCTCAGGTTCCACTTCAACATATTCGGCGTTGTTCATGTTTTCGAACGCCAGTTCACGCACGCGGAAAGAGAGGGTTGCAGAGAACAGCATATTTAAACGTTGATTTGCCGCAGGCATCCGGCGGAACAGCCAGCGGATATCTTTAATAAAGCCGAGATCGAACATGCGATCCGCTTCATCCAGCACAACCACCTGAATTGCACCGAGGTTAACGTGATTCTGCTTAGCGTAATCGATCAGTCGACCGGTGGTGCCGATCAAAATGTCGACGCCGCTTTCCAGCACTTTCAGCTGCTTATCGTAGCCGTCACCGCCGTAAGCCAGCCCAATCTTGAGGCCGGTCGCCTGCGTCAGCGGCTCAGCATCGGCATGGATCTGCACGGCTAATTCGCGGGTTGGCGCCAGAATCAGCGCGCGTGGCTGATTGACCTGGCGGCCTTCTGGCGCAGGGTGAGAAAGGAGATGATGGAACGTTGACGTCAGAAACGCCATCGTTTTCCCGGTACCGGTTTGCGCCTGTCCCGCTACATCACGCCCTGAAAGCGTGAAAGGCAATGCCAGCGCCTGAATCGGCGTGCAGTTATGAAAGCCTTTAGTTTCAAGGGCTTCAATCACCTGAGGGTGCAGGGCGAAGTCGGAAAACTTCTGTTCAGTTAAGTGTGTTTTGCTCATAGTGTGGTAGAATATCAGCTTACTATTGCTTTACGAAAGCGTATCCGGTGAAATAAAGTCAACCTAAGTTGGCAGATTTTACGCCAACCAGCCAGGCATAAACTTTTGGAGTAAGACATGAGCAGCGATAAAATTGTTCACCTGACCGATGACAGCTTCGAATCCGACGTATTAAAAGCAGAAGGTTTGACGCTGGTCGACTTCTGGGCTGAGTGGTGTGGCCCTTGCAAGATGATCGCTCCGATCCTTGACGAAGTCGCGGAAGAGTATGACGGCAAGCTGACAATCGCAAAACTGAATATCGACGATAACCCAGGCACTGCGCCTAAGTATGGTATCCGCGGTATTCCTACTTTGCTGCTGTTCAAAAACGGCGAAGTAGCGGCGACGAAAGTCGGTGCCCTTTCTAAAGGCCAGCTCAAAGAGTTCCTGAACGCGAACCTCGGCTAACCGCCTGTCCGGCTGCCTGGCGTAGAGCGCAGTTTTTGTTCTTCGTCAGGCGTCCGGCATATTTTTAGCTTGCCGCTAGACGTTTGGCTTCCGGCGTGCTAAGTTGGTTTTACTGCACTAAGTACTTACCTGTAGTTTGATTCTTAGCTAGACTCCTTGTTGAGTGTTACATTCATCTTCTCCTTACGGGTGTTTAGTAATCTGACGGTTAGTATCACCAGAATTTTCGGCTTCTTGTCCTTACCGTCTCCTCGTCTCAGATTTGCGTTTTCCTGCACGTAATCATCGAGCGGATCCTGACAAGAGTGCCATTAACAGGCATGGATTTTTCGCCATACCACTTACGACAAACCTTTCGAGATTTACCCCGAGTTTAAGAACCCACCATTATGAATCTTACCGAATTAAAAAATACGCCGGTTTCTGACCTGATTACACTCGGCGAAAACATGGGACTGGAAAACCAGGCCCGTATGCGCAAACAGGACATCATTTTCTCTATCCTGAAGCAACACGCTAAAAGCGGCGAAGATATTTTCGGCGACGGCGTGCTGGAGATATTGCAGGATGGATTTGGATTCCTCCGTTCTGGAGACAGCTCCTACCTCGCCGGTCCTGATGATATCTACGTTTCCCCAAGCCAAATTCGCCGCTTCAACCTTCGCACTGGCGACACCATTTCCGGCAAGATCCGCCCGCCGAAAGAAGGTGAGCGTTATTTCGCCCTGCTGAAAGTTAACGAAGTTAACTACGACAAGCCAGAAAACGCCCGCAGCAAAATCCTGTTCGAAAACTTAACCCCTCTGCACGCAAACTCACGTCTGCGCATGGAACGAGGCAATGGCTCGACGGAAGATTTAACCGCGCGCGTACTGGATCTGGCTTCGCCAATTGGCCGCGGCCAGCGTGGCCTGATCGTCGCGCCGCCAAAAGCCGGTAAGACGATGCTGCTGCAAAACATTGCAACCAGCATTGCTTACAACCACCCGGACTGCGTGCTGATGGTGCTGCTGATTGACGAACGTCCGGAAGAAGTGACCGAGATGCAACGTCTGGTGAAAGGCGAAGTGATCGCCTCGACCTTTGATGAACCGGCGTCCCGCCACGTACAGGTTGCTGAAATGGTCATCGAAAAGGCCAAGCGCCTGGTCGAGCACAAGAAAGACGTGATCATCCTTCTGGACTCAATCACCCGTCTGGCTCGCGCCTACAACACCGTCGTACCGGCTTCCGGTAAAGTCCTGACCGGTGGTGTGGACGCTAACGCGCTGCACCGTCCAAAGCGTTTCTTCGGTGCTGCCCGTAACGTGGAAGAGGGCGGAAGCCTGACCATTATCGCCACCGCGCTGGTAGATACCGGCTCCAAGATGGACGAAGTGATCTACGAAGAGTTTAAGGGTACCGGCAACATGGAACTGCATCTGGCGCGTAAAATCGCTGAGAAGCGCGTGTTCCCGGCTATCGATTACAACCGTTCAGGCACGCGTAAAGAAGAGCTGCTTACCAGCTCTGAAGAACTGCAAAAAATGTGGATCCTGCGTAAAATCATCCATCCGATGGGTGAAATCGACGCAATGGAGTTCCTCATCAACAAGTTGGCGATGACCAAAACCAACGATGAGTTCTTCGATATGATGAAACGCTCGTAAAAAAATAAGAAAACTCGGGGAACGCCACGCTCAGACGTGGCGTTTTTCGTTTATGGGCTATACGATATTCAGCAACTGGAGAATTAAATCAAAGGTGCGGCGGGCAAAAAGGGAATTTAAGGCGATTTTTGCCGGTCAGGCACAACAGAAATCAGAATTAAACGGATGTTAATGGCACATAAAATGCTTATAACACTGCGAGATTCTTTGCAGAGAGCTGGTCAATGTGAATTTACTCAATATGAGTGCTGAGCTTGCTTTAATATTTGTCTTTTCGATGGTTTTCCTCTTTTTTGCCCGTAAAGCAGCTAAAAAGGTGGGCCTTGTTGATAAGCCCAACTACCGCAAACGTCACCAGGGCGTCATTCCTCTGGTGGGCGGTATCTCTGTTTTTGCCGGGATCTGCTTTGGCTTCACCATCACCAATTTCTATATTCCCCACGCCCGGCTTTACCTTTTCTGCGCCGGAATGCTGGTCCTTGTCGGCGCGCTGGACGACCGTTGGGATATCAGCGTTAAGATCCGGGCCGTGGTGCAGGCCGCTATCGCCGTGCTGATGATGAGCGTGGGCAAGCTCTATCTGCTGAGTCTGGGCTATATCTTTGGCCCCTGGGAGCTGATTGTCGGCCCCTTCGGTTATGTGCTGACCCTGTTCGCCGTCTGGGCGGCGATCAATGCTTTTAACATGGTTGATGGCATCGATGGGCTGCTGGGCGGCCTTTCCTGCGTCACCTTTCTGGCGATGGGCATCATCCTGTTACTGGATGGTCAGCAGAGCCTGGCGATGTGGTGCTTCATCATGATTGTCGCCATTGTGCCTTACATTCTGCTGAATCTGGGGATGTTTGGCCGCCGCTACAAAGTCTTTATGGGCGATGCAGGCAGTACGCTCATCGGGTTCACCATTATCTGGATACTGCTGGGGGCGACGCAGGGGCAATCTCACCCGATTACGCCGGTGACCGCGCTGTGGCTTATCGCTATTCCGCTGATGGATATGGTTGCTATTATGTACCGCCGCCTGAGTAAAGGGATGAGCCCTTTCTCCGCCGACCGTCAGCATATCCACCATCTGATTATGCGCGCCGGCTTTACCTCAAAACAGGCCTGCTTTTTGATTACGCTGGCTGCGGCGCTGCTTGCGGCGGTGGGCGTGCTGGGTGAATACCTGAGCTTTGTCCCCGATTGGGCAATGCTGCTGTTGTTCCTGCTCGCCTTTATGCTTTATGGCTACTGCATCAAGCGGGCCTGGCGCGTGGCCAGAATGATAAAACGCTTTAAAAGACGCTTACGCAATGCGCAGTAAAGCGCGGTTTAACCTCTGCAAGAATGAACTGATTACCCTGATAACAAGGAACATGACGTATGACGCATCCTGACGTTAACCATAACGAGCTGGATATTCGCGGACTTTGCTGCACGCTATGGCAGGGTAAAAAATGGATTTTTGGCGTAGCGCTGGTGCTTGTTCTGCTGGCCTGGGCCTATTCTTTGCTGGTGACACCTAAATGGAGCACCACGGCCGTTACCGACCGCCCAACCGTCAATATGCTTGGGAGCTTCTACTCTCAGCAGCAGTTTTTGAATAATCTGGATTCCCGCTCCGCTCCGTCCACGGTCACGCCGCCTTCCGTGATGGATGAGGCTTACCAGGAGTTTGTGATGCAGCTCTCTGCGTATGACACCCGTCGGGAGTTCTGGCTACAGTCGGACTATTACAAGCAGCGGCAGAGCGGAAGTGCTCGTGATGACGCCGTTCTGTTAGATGAAATGATCGCCAACATTCAATTTCAGCCCGCTGATGCGGCTAAAAATTTGAATGATTCTGTACGGCTGGTGGCCGAGACGGCGAAAGATGCCAATGAACTGCTGCGCCAGTATGTGGCTTTTGCCAGCCAGCGCGCGGCAACGCATCTCAATGAAGAGCTGACCGGCGCCTGGGCGGCGCGGACAACCCAGATGAGCGCGCAGGTAAAAAGGCAGGAAGCCGTGGCAAAAGCTATCTACGATCGGCAGGTCAACAGCGTTCAGCAGGCGTTGAAAATTGCCCGGCAGCAGGGTTTTGAGCAGGCTAAAACCGAGACGCCTTCCGAGCAGTTGCCGGACTCCGAACTGTTCTTGCTGGGCCGTCCGCTGCTCCAGGCGAGGTTGGAGAATCTTCAGGCCAGCGGGCCGAGCTTCGATCTGGACTATGATCAAAACAGGGCCATGCTCTCTACGCTAAACGTGGGACCAACGCTGGTTAATTCTTTCCAGACTTACCGCTATCTGCGTACGCCGGAGGAG
This sequence comes from Erwinia typographi, assembly GCF_000773975.1. Classification (GTDB taxonomy): domain Bacteria; phylum Pseudomonadota; class Gammaproteobacteria; order Enterobacterales; family Enterobacteriaceae; genus Erwinia; species Erwinia typographi. The sequence goes on along the minus strand of NZ_JRUQ01000069.1, from coordinate 40,270 downwards.
CCGGTCAAACGCGACAGCCCCCGTCGCCTGTTTTTGATGATTATGTGGGGCGCTGTAGGTGCCTTAATGGGAGCAGGGATTGCGCTGGCACGCCGTCCGCGCTAATGCGCGGTCTCGGCCTGTCGTTATCAGACAGACGAACGAAAGAGAGTGACTGTGAAAGTATTAACAGTTTTTGGCACGCGCCCTGAAGCGATAAAAATGGCGCCGCTGGTTCGTGCGCTGACGCAGGATAGCGACATTGACGCTCGCCTGTGCGTGACCGCACAGCATCGTGAGATGTTGGATCAGGTGCTGCAACTGTTCGACATCGTGCCTGATTACGATCTGAACATCATGCGTCCGGGCCAGGGGTTGACGGAGATCACCAGCCGGATTCTGGAAGGGCTGAAGGCGGTATTTGCCGAGTTCAAGCCGGATGTCGTGCTGGTGCACGGAGATACCACCACCACGTTTGCCGCCAGCCTGGCGGCCTTTTACCACCGTATTCCGGTTGGTCACGTTGAGGCTGGTCTGCGCACGGGCGATCTTTATTCGCCGTGGCCGGAAGAGGCGAACCGTACCCTGACCGGTCATCTGGCGACCTGGCACTTTACGCCAACCGAGAATGCGCAACGGAATCTGCTGAAAGAAAACCTGCGCGGCGAGCGGATGTTTATCACGGGCAATACGGTGATTGACGCGCTGTTCTGGGTAAGAGATCGGGTGCTGGGCGACGAGGGCCTGCGCCAGAATTTGGCTTCCCGCTATCCGTTCCTCGATGCGGATAAAAAAATGATCCTGGTGACCGGGCATCGACGCGAGAGCTTCGGCGGCGGCTTTGAGCGCATTTGCAGCGCGCTGGCGGAGATCGCCCGTCTGCATCCTGATGCGCAAATTGTTTATCCCGTGCACCTCAACCCTAACGTTAGCGAGCCGGTGAATCGTATTCTGAGCGGCATCGGCAATATCTTCCTGATTGAACCTCAGGAGTACCTGCCGTTTATCTGGCTGATGGTGCGTTCCTGGCTGATCCTGACGGATTCAGGCGGCATTCAGGAAGAGGCTCCCTCGCTGGGTAAGCCGGTTCTGGTGATGCGTGATACTACCGAACGGCCAGAGGCCGTTGAGGCCGGAACGGTCAAACTGGTGGGCACGGATGTCGACAAAATTGTCAGTGAGACTACGTGTCTGCTGACCGATGAAGGCGCTTATCACTCCATGAGCCGTGCCCACAACCCCTATGGGGACGGCCTGGCCTGCCAACGTATTGTGCAGGCGCTAAAAAATAATCGGGTTACCTTATGACTTTCAATACCATTTCCGTTATCGGGCTGGGCTACATTGGCCTGCCAACCGCTGCCGCGTTTGCCTCAAAGCAAAAAAAGGTGATTGGCATCGATATCAATGCTCACGCCGTTGACACTATTAACCGGGGTGAGATCCATATCGTTGAGCCAGAACTCGACAGCGTGGTGAAAACCGCCGTAGAGCAGGGTTATCTGCGGGCGACAACCACCCCGGAAGAGGCCGATGCTTTTCTGATCGCGGTGCCAACGCCGTTCAAAGACGACCATCAGCCTGATCTCTCCTGGGTTAAAGCCGCGGCGGAGTCGATTGCCCCGGTGTTGAAAACGGGGGATTTAGTGATCCTCGAATCCACCTCGCCCGTCGGTGCTACGGAGCAAATGGCCGCGTGGCTGGCCGCCGCACGAGAAGACCTTCGTTTCCCGCAGCAGGCAGGTGAAACGGCCGATGTGCACATCGCCTACTGCCCGGAGCGGGTATTGCCAGGTAAGATCATGGTCGAGCTGTTCAAAAACGATCGGGTGATTGGCGGCATGACGCCAGCCTGCTCTCAGCGAGCCTGCGATCTGTATAACATCTTCCTTGAAGGCGAGTGCGTGGTGACCAACTCCCGTACTGCGGAGATGTGCAAGCTGACGGAAAACAGCTTCCGCGATGTCAATATTGCCTTTGCTAACGAGCTGTCGCTAATTTGTGCCGATCAGGGGATTAATGTCTGGCAGCTGATTAGCCTGGCGAACCGCCATCCGCGCGTGAATATTCTCCAGCCTGGGCCGGGCGTAGGCGGGCACTGCATTGCCGTCGATCCCTGGTTTATCGTGGCGCAAAACCCGGCGCAGTCACGCCTGATCCGCACCGCGCGGGAGGTGAATGACAGCAAACCGCTGTGGGTGCTTGAGCAGGTGAAAAAGGCGCTGGCTGACTGTCTGACCACCAATAATAAGCGGGCTGCTGAAGTGACTATTGCCTGTTTCGGTCTCGCTTTTAAGCCGGATATTGACGACCTGCGCGAAAGCCCGGCAATGCACGTAGCCGAAATGATTGCCGACTGGCATCCGGGAACTACGCTGGTCGTTGAGCCTAACATTCACCGCCTGCCTGAGAAACTGGCCGGTAAAGCGACGCTGGCCCGTCAGGAGATCGCCTTGCAGCAGGCCGACGTGCTGGTCATGCTGGTGGATCATGCGCAGTTCAGGACGATGGACGTCGCCGGGATCTGCACGCATCAGGTGGTGGATACCAAGGGAGTCTGGCAGTGAGGCGGGTACTGATTACCGGCGGCGCCGGTTTTATCGGCTCGGCGGTGGTAAGGCATATTATCGCCACGACTGACGATCGGGTAAGAGTGATCGATAAGCTGAGCTATGCGGGCAACCTGGCTTCGCTGGCTTCGGTGGCAGACAACCCGCGCTTTTCGTTCAGTAAAGTCGATATCTGTGATCGCAAGGCGGTGGATCGCGTAATGAGCGAATTTCGTCCGCAGCTGATCATGCACCTGGCGGCAGAAAGCCACGTTGACCGCTCCATTGATGGTCCCATTGCCTTTGTTGAGACCAATATTGTGGGAACCTATATGATGCTGGAGTCGGCGCGGCACTACTGGTCCTCACTTGCTGGGGAAGAAAAGGCGGCGTTCCGCTTTCATCACATCTCGACCGATGAAGTGTTCGGCGATCTGGAGAGTGACGATGACTTCTTTACGGAAACCACGCCGTATGCGCCCAGCAGCCCCTATTCGGCCACCAAAGCCAGCAGCGACCATTTAGTCCGCGCCTGGCAGCGAACTTACGGTCTGCCGACCATCGTCACGAACTGTTCCAATAATTACGGGCCTTATCACTTTCCGGAGAAGCTGATCCCGCTAATGATCATCAATGCGCTGGCGGGTAAACCGTTGCCGGTTTATGGCGATGGCGCACAAATCCGCGACTGGCTCTACGTCGACGATCATGCCGCTGCGCTTTATCAGGTGGTGACGGCCGGAAAGACGGGCGAAACCTATAATATCGGTGGGCACAACGAGCGCCGTAATCTTGAGGTGGTTGAAACGCTCTGCGATCTGCTGAACGAGCTGGCGCCGGAAAAACCTGTCGGCCTCACTGATTTCCGTGAGCTGATTACTTTTGTGGCTGATCGGCCAGGCCACGATCGCCGCTACGCGATTGACGCCAGTAAGATTGAGCGCGAGCTTGGCTGGCGTCCGCAGGAAACGTTTGAAACCGGTATGCGCAAGACGGTGGTCTGGTTTCTGGCTAATCAGCCGTGGTGGCAAAGCATTCTTGACGGCAGCTATCGGGCCGAACGTTTAGGGCTGTCGCTATGACCTATTGCGGTCAGAGGAGGAGCGGATGAAAGGTATCGTATTAGCTGGCGGATCGGGAACGCGTTTGCATCCGATCACCCGCGGCATCTCTAAACAACTGCTGCCTGTTTACGATAAGCCAATGATTTATTACCCCCTTTCCGTGCTGATGCTGGCGGGGATTCGCGATATTTTAATTATCACCACCCCTGAGGATAAGCCGCATTTTCAGCGTCTGCTGGGCGATGGCGGCGAGTTCGGCATTCAGCTGAGCTACGCCGAGCAGCCCAGCCCGGACGGTCTGGCTCAGGCGTTTATCATTGGCGAATCCTTCCTCAACGGCGAAGGCTGCTGCCTGGTTCTGGGGGATAATATCTACTTCGGTCAGGGATTCAGCCCTAAGCTCCGCCAGGTCGCTGCCCGCGCCGAAGGCGCTACGGTCTTTGCCTATCAGGTTATGGACCCCGAACGTTTTGGCGTCGTGGAGTTTGATGACGACTTCAATGCGCTGTCTATTGAGGAAAAACCCACTTCGCCAAAATCGCGCTGGGCAGTGACCGGACTTTATTTTTACGATCGTCAGGTCGTGGAATTTGCGAAGAAGGTCAGGCCCTCCGGGCGCGGAGAGCTGGAGATCACCAGCATCAACCAGATGTATCTGGAGCAGGGGAAACTCTCCGTTCAGCTACTCGGACGCGGCTTTGCCTGGCTGGATACCGGAACGCACGACAGCCTGATTGAAGCGAGCACCTTCGTACAGACGGTAGAGAAACGCCAGGGATTTAAGGTCGCCTGCCTGGAGGAGATTGGCTGGCGCAACGGCTGGCTGAGCGATGACGACGTCCGGCGCTCGGCGCAGGCGCTGGCAAAAACCGGCTACGGCCAATATCTGGTGGATCTTCTCCATGCCCGTCCGCGTCAGTATTAAACCGCTGGACTGGGAGAGCGCGTTCTTCCAGCGGCGCTGCGGCCTGATCGAACTCGATGGCGAGGTTCCGCTGAGTGATTCTCTGTTTGCGGGTTACGATATTGTGCAGGCGAAGGTACTTTCTCAGCAAACGGCAGAGCTGGATGCCCTGACTGAGCAAGGCTTCCGGCTGGTAGAAGGGGAGGCCGAGTTTGTCCTGGGTATTCCCTCCACCGGGCGACCGGAAGGTATTCGCATTGCGAGAAAGGAACATATCCCGGCGCTGAGAGACGCCGCCAGCGGCGCGTTTGCGCAAAGTCGCTTTCGTGCGCCCTGGTATCAGCCGGGCGACAGCGGCCGCTTCTATGCGCAGTGGATTGAAAACGCCGTGCTCGGCACCTTTGACCATCAGTGCCTGCTGGCCGTCGATGAACAGGGTAAAATGCAGGGGTTTATCTCGCTGCGCGAGCTGCCCGACGGCAGGGCGAGAATTGGGCTGCTGGCGACGCTGCCGGAAGCGCAGGGGCTGGGCGTGGGTCAGCGAATGATCGAGGCTGCCGCCGACTGGTGCCGGGCCCGCCGCCTTACGCGCCTGCACGTTGCCACGCAGTTGGGCAATTTACCGGCACTCCGACTTTATCACCGCTGCGGCGGCGTTATTGAACGCACCGCCTGGTGGCTTTACAGGTAACGCTATGATCCCGTTTAACGCCCCACCGATTGTGGGAACCGAGCTAGAATACATGCAGTCGGCGATGGGCAGCGGCAAGCTGTGCGGCGACGGCGGCTTTACCCGACGCTGCCAACAGTGGATGGAGCATAAATTCGGCAGCAAAAAAGTGTTGCTGACGCCATCCTGTACCGCTTCGCTGGAGATGGCGGCAATCCTCATCGATATCCAGCCTGGCGATGAAGTGATTATGCCGAGCTACACCTTTGTTTCAACGGCTAACGCTTTCGTCCTGCGCGGGGCCACCATTGTTTTTGTTGATATCCGGCCGGATACGCTGAACATCGATGAGACGCTGATCGAAGCCGCCATTACCGACAGGACCAAAGCTATTGTCCCGGTACATTACGCGGGCGTGTCCTGCGATATGGACGTCATCATGGCGCTGGCCGATAAGCACGGCCTGTTTGTGATTGAAGACGCGGCGCAGGGCGTGATGTCCAGCTGGAAAGGAAAAGCGTTGGGCACCCTGGGTCACATCGGCTGCTTCAGTTTCCACGAAACCAAAAACTACACCGCTGGGGGCGAAGGCGGAGCCACGCTGATCAACGATCCCAGGCTGATTGAGCGCGCCGAGATTGTCAGGGAAAAGGGCACCAACCGCAGCCAGTTTTTCCGCGGACAGGTGGATAAGTACACCTGGCGCGATATCGGCTCCAGCTATCTGATGGCCGATTTGCAAGCGGCGTACCTGTGGGCGCAGTTGGAGGCGGCCACCCGTATTAACCAGCAACGCCTGCGCCTGTGGCAGAACTACTATGCTGCGCTCCAGCCTGTTGCCGCGAGCGGCCGCATTACCCTGCCGTCGATACCGCCAGCCTGCCAGCACAATGCGCATATGTTCTATATCAAGCTGCGTGACGTAGACGACCGCACGGCGCTGATCGACTGGCTGAAAGAGGCGGAAATCCTGGCGGTATTCCACTACATTCCGCTGCACTCCTCGCCTGCGGGCCAGCGCTTCGGCCGATTCTCCGGCGAGGATCGCTATACGCAGTCTGAAAGCGAGCGGCTGTTGCGGCTGCCTCTGTTTTACAACCTCTCTGATAACAATCAGCAGACGGTGATCAACTCCCTGCTGAGCTTCTTTTCCTGATATGTCGCTGGCTAAAGCTTCGGTATGGACGGCAGCGTCCACGTTGGTCAAAATCGCGGCCGGGCTGCTGGTGGTTAAGATGCTGGCGGTGTCGTTTGGCCCTGCGGGCGTGGGGCAGGCCGGAAACTTCCGCCAGCTGATCACCGTGCTCGGCGTGCTGGCGGGGGCCGGTATTTTTAACGGCGTCACTAAGTATGTCGCCGAGTATCAGCAGAATCCAAAGCAGCTACAGGCTGTTACCGGTACCGCCTCGGCTATTGTGCTGGGCTTTTCCACCCTGCTGGCGATAGTGTTTATCCTGTTCGCCGGGCCAATCAGCGTCGGATTATTCGGTCACGCTGATTATCAGAATGTGCTGCGCATTGTCGCATTCCTACAGGCTGGCATTGCCTGGGCCAATCTGGCGCTGGCGGTGGTGAAAGGTTTCCGTGACGCCAAAGGTAACGCGCTGGCGATGATCCTGGGCAGCCTGACTGGCGTGGTGGCCTGGTTTGTCTGCTACTGGCTGGGCGGCTACAGCGGCGCGCTGGTCGGAATGGCGATGGTGCCAGCGCTGGTGGTTATCCCCGCCGTTGTGCTGCTGGCCAGGCGTGAACATCTGCCGATGCGCTTCCTTAAACCCCGTTGGGATAGCGATATCGCCCGTAATCTGAGTAAGTTCACGCTGATGGCGCTGATGACCTCGGTTACGCTGCCGGTGGCGTGGATTATGATGCGTAATCTGCTGGCAGAGCATAGCGGCTGGGAGCAGGTGGGGCTCTGGCAGGGCGTGACCAGCATTTCGGACGCCTATCTCCAGTTTATTACCGCTTCCTTTAGCGTTTATTTATTGCCAACGCTGTCGCGTCTGAGCAATAAAAAAGAGATCTCGCGTGAAATCTTTCGTTCGCTGGGCTTTGTTCTGCCTGCGGTCATGGTCGTCAGCCTGCTGGTCTGGCTGCTGCGTGATTTGGCGATCTGGCTGCTGTTTTCCAGCCAGTTCACCGCTATGCGCGATCTGTTTATCTGGCAGCTAACGGGCGACGTTTTTAAGGTCGGCTCCTACGTCTTTGGCTATCTGGTGATTGCGAAAGCCTCGCTGCGCTTTTATGCCCTGACCGAAGTCAGTCAGTTCATCCTGCTGACGCTGTTCGCTCGCTGGCTGATCCCCCTGCACGGCGCAGCCGGAGCCGCTCAGGCCTATATGGCAACCTATATGGTTTATTTTGCGCTCTGCGCTGGCACCTTTTATCTTTATCGAAGACAAGTATGACAACATTGATTCACGTTCTTGGCTCGGCCATTCCTCACCACAATCAGACCGTGCTGCGCTTCTTCAACGACGCGGTGGCCGAGGTCGTGCCGCGCGCTGAACCGCGCCAGTTTTGGGTGGTGGGCGAGCCCAGCGTCGCGCAGGACGTCGGCCGCCTGGCGGTGCGCTGGTTCGATGATAAGCGCGCCATTGCCAGGGCGGTGATTGCGCTGGCGCAATCCGACCGGCAGGCCCGCTTCTTCTTCCACGGGCAGTTTAATCCCGCTCTGTGGCTGGCGATCCTGTTTGGCAGGATCAAGACGGCACAGGTTTACTGGCACGTCTGGGGAGCCGACCTCTACGAGCAGGCTGGCGGCCTGAAATTCCGCCTGTTCTATATTCTGCGGCGGCTGGCGCAAAAAAGAGTGGGGCAGGTGTTTGCCACGCGAGGCGACATTACCCATTTTCACCGGAGCCATCCAGCCGTTCCTGCTGCTCTGCTCTATTTCCCTACGAGAATGGCGCAGGCTGAGCTGCCGCCCGCCGTACCGCATGATGGGATGACGCTGCTGGTGGGCAACTCAGGCGATGCCAGCAATCGCCATATCCAGGCGCTACACGAGATCCATCAGCAGTTCGGCGGCAACGTTAACGTCGTGCTACCGCTGGGCTACCCGGCTAATAATGACGCCTATATCGAACGCGTTCGCAAAGCCGGTCAGGCTCTGTTTGCCGCTGACAGGTTACATGTCCTCACCGAAAAGCTCGAATTTTCGGCTTATTTGCAGCTGATCTCTACATGCGATTTGGGGTATTTTATTTTTGAACGCCAGCAGGGGATCGGAACGCTTTGCCTGTTGATTCAGGCCAACGTGCCGTTTGTCGTCAACCGTAAAAATCCTTTCTGGCAGGATCTGACCGAGCAGCAGGTTCCCGTGCTGTTTGCTGGTGACGCGCTGACCCCGCAGATAGTGAGCGAAGCGAGGCGGCAAATGACGCTGCTGGATAAACCCTCAATTGCCTTTTTTGAGCCTGCGTATCTGGAAGGCTGGAGAGCGGCGCTGGCTCAGGCAGAAGGAGAAACGGCATGACGCTGACGCAATTCGCTGGGCTGCTGGCGGTCTGGCTGCTGTCGCTTGGTCTGATCCTGACGCTGACCTGGCGTGAGTTTCGCCGGGTAAGATTCAACTTCAACGTCTTCTTCTCGCTGCTCTTTTTGCTGACCTTCTACTTCGGCTTCCCGCTCACCGCTATGCTGGTGTTTGGCTTCAATGTCGAGGTTGTACCTGCTGACTATCTGCTACAGGCGCTGCTTTCAGCCAGCGGTTTTTATGCCATTTACTACGTCAGCTACAAGACCCGTCTGCGCGCCGCATCTACCGCGAGCGCCAGACAGACGTTCAGCATTAACCGGGTTGAGGCTCACCTGACCTGCGGCATCCTCGTGGCGATCGCGCTGGGAACCGTGCTGGTGTTCTTCCTGCATAACGGTTTTCTGCTGTTAAAATTGCACAGCTACAGCCAGATTTTCTCTGCTGACGTCTCCGGCGTGGCGCTGAAGCGCTTTTTCTACTTCTTTATCCCCGCCATGCTGGTGGTCTATTTTCTGAAGCCCGGCTTGCGCAACTGGCTCTTTTTCCTCGCGGCCACCGTGGCGTTCGGCCTGCTGACCTACGTTATTGTCGGCGGCACGAGGGCCAATATCATCATCGCCTTCGCGCTGTTTTTGTTTATCGGTATTATTCGCGGCTGGATAACCCTGTGGATGCTGGCCCTGGCGGGCGTGGTCGGCGTGGTCGGCATGTTCTGGCTGGCGCTTCGCCGCTATAACCTGGACGTCAGCGGATCGGAGGCGTTCTATACCTTCCTCTATCTCACCAGGGACACCTTCTCCCCGTGGGAGAATCTGGGGCTGCTGCTACAAAACTACGACAAAATAGATTTTCAGGGGCTGGCGCCCATCGTGCGCGATTTTTACGTGTTTATCCCGAGCTGGCTGTGGCCCGATCGCCCGTCAATGGTACTGAACACCGGTAACTACTTTACCTGGAATGTGCTGGGTAATCATTCGGGTCTGGCTATCTCACCCACGCTGATTGGCTCTCTGCTGGTGATGGGCGGCGTCTGGTTTATTCCGCTGGGTGCGGTAGCGGTAGGGATGATTATCAAATGGTTCGACTGGCTTTATCAGAAAGGCCAGCAGGAGACCAATCGCTACAAGGCGGCGATCTTACAAAGCTTCTGCTTTGGCGCGGTGTTTAATATGATTGTGCTCGCGCGTGATGGGGTTGATTCGTTCGTTTCGCGCGTAGTGTTCTTCTGCGTGATTTATGCCGCCGCCGTGGTCGTTGCCAAGCTGCTTTTCTGGCTGTTTGACAGCGCAGGGTTGATTCGGCCACGAAAAGAATCGCTGGTGGTTAATAACTGATTTTTATCGGGTCTGCGGGCTCGATTTGCTGCACTTTACCTTAAGGAAATGATTGTGGATGCTGCACCGCAATACCAGATCCGTGGCTTCACGCTGCTGGGCTTTCGCGATATGGCTGCCTTTCTCGACTACCTCTATCAGGGGAGCGCTTTGAGGACCGGCACGCTGGTGGCTATTAATGCGGAGAAGGTGCTGACCGCAGAGAGCCAGCCGGAGATCCGTCAACTGATAGATGAGGCGGAATTTAAGTACGCCGACGGCATCAGCATTGTGCGCTCTGTCCGCAAAAAATATCCGCAGGCAGATCTTGCGCGCATCGCCGGGGCCGATCTTTGGGAAGGGCTGATGGAGCGAGCCGGACGTGAAGGGACGCCCGTTTTCCTGATTGGCGGCAGACCCAGCGTGCTGTCACAAACGGAAGAGAAGCTTCGCCGCCAGTGGAACGTAAACATCGTCGGATCTCAGGATGGCTATTTTGCCCCGGCGGATCGCGAGGCGTTGTTTGCACGCATTGCGGCGAGCGGGGCAAAGATTGTTACGGTAGCCATGGGCTCTCCCCGCCAGGAGATCCTGATGCGAGACTGCAAGGCGGTCTGGCCTCAGGCCCTCTATATGGGCGTAGGGGGAACCTATGACGTATTTACTGGGCACGTAAGGCGTGCCCCCAGGATCTGGCAGAAAATGGGGCTGGAGTGGCTTTACCGGCTTATTTCGCAGCCCTCGCGCCTGCGCCGCCAGCTCAGGCTGCTGAAATACCTGCACTATCACCTGCGCGGCGATCTCTAATTTTGCGCTTTGGCCGCGGGTAGCTGCCGGGAAAGCAAGCCTTTACTGCGTTAATCCGGGTGAAAACGTTCGTCGTTTAGACAGAACGCACAAAGCGTAATCAAACGCGATGTTTAGTGATAAAAAGCACTGGACAGGATCGGCTCAAGTACGTAGTATGCCCATCCGCAACGGCGCTACGCGCCCGTAGCTCAGCTGGATAGAGCGCTGCCCTCCGGAGGCAGAGGTCTCAGGTTCGAATCCTGTCGGGCGCACCATTTATTTGCGCGCAGGAGTTGCGGCGGTAGAGATACCGCGTTAGTAAAGAGTACAGCAGTAGATGTGGTGGCTATAGCTCAGTTGGTAGAGCCCTGGATTGTGATTCCAGTTGTCGTGGGTTCGAGTCCCATTAGCCACCCCAGATTTTGTCATGTATGCGAAGGTGGCGGAATTGGTAGACGCGCTAGCTTCAGGTGTTAGTGTTCTTACGGACGTGAGGGTTCAAGTCCCTCTCTTCGCACCATACAAAATCAATAATTGAGTGATGCAGTGTTCGGCGAGTAGCGCAGCTTGGTAGCGCAACTGGTTTGGGACCAGTGGGTCGGAGGTTCGAATCCTCTCTCGCCGACCAATTTCAAAAACTTGCTGAGGCAGGTTTTGTTGCTTAAGGTCTGAGGATCTGAGCAGTAGCAGTAAATCAGTACCGGCAGTATTCGGCGAGTAGCGCAGCTTGGTAGCGCAACTGGTTTGGGACCAGTGGGTCGGAGGTTCGAATCCTCTCTCGCCGACCAATTTAGAAAACCCCGCTCAGGCGGGGTTTTTTGCATTCTACTCCCCATCTTTTCCCTCTCTGATTTTGCGTTTTACGGCAGTTACTTCCCCAATCTGATGTGATGCTGCGCGTTATCCCGGCTGATTCACCATTTTTTGCGCTTTGTCTCCGTTCAGAGACGTATAACGCATTGTTATTTCGGGTGTTTACTGAACTTGATTTTCACTGTCGTTAATCAGCGACGTCTCCAGCGGCTTTTGTCGCTAAAGGGCTACGCAGCGGAAAGGCGAAGTGAACGGCGTTTTTTGTCAAAATTATATATATCAATGTGTTATTGAGTTTTTACTGCTTTTTATAAGAGTTGGCACGCGGCCTGCAATACTCCACAGGTAGATGCTCATTCCAACCCCTTATGTTTGCGTAAGCTTCATAAACCCGGGAATGATGCAGAGCCCTTTACGATACCTGTTGTCCACCCGCCAGTATCGCTGCGGCCTTACTGGAGTCCAGGGACATTACGTTGAGTCAGGTATCAGCCAAATTGTCTTACCGACCTGATCTTTTACACCTGCCGGACCGGCAGGTGTTTTTTTTGGCTGATGGTCAGGCTACCTGGGCGCAAACCGTGCGCCGGTGCCGGGGGCCGGCAATAAAAAAACCGGGCGCAAGGCCCGGTTTCGTTTTATGAGGTGAAGCCGATTTACGGCGCGTTCTTCAGGGTCAGCAGCAATCCATCACGTCGCATCTGAGCGGCCTCTTCCGGTTTGTTCTGACGATCCAACGTATCGGCCAGCCAGGCGTAGTCAAACGCATCAGGACGCTGTCTCAGCGCCTCTCTGAACGCTTCGGCAGCCTGCTCCCACTCGCCGTGCTTCATTAGCAGCTGTCCCAGCGTACTGTGTAGCAGCGGCGTAGCGCCATGCTGCTTAATTTGCTGACGCAGCGCCTTCTCAAGCTGCTCCGGATTGCCGGTCTTAAGGCGCGGCATCAGTAGGATCAGACGCTCATCGTAGGCACGCTTCAGGCCATCCAGCACGATTTCCTGTGCCGTATCGTGATCGTCACAGACAATCAGATGGTCCGCCATGGCGACCTGAAGAGCCGTTTCATGACGCGTTTTGCGGCTCTGGTCCTGCCACCAACGTTTTAATCCCTCGCTGCCCTGGTCTGCCATGGCCTGGTTCATCAACCCCAGCCAGGCTTCCTGCTGAAGCGCCAGGCGATGCGTGGCATCGGAGACCTGGGATTTCTCCATGGCAGGCAGGATGTCCAGCAAAGCGCTCCAGGCACTGGTGCGGATGTAGGCCTGTTCTGCCAGCCGCAGCACTTCAGGATGGCGAGGAGCTACTTCCAGCAGACGATCCACGCCGTGCCGTGCCGCGTGATCTTCATTGCGCGCCAGCTGAATGCGCACGCGGGTGATTTCGACCGGTAGCTGGTCAGAACCAGCCAGTTCGGCTGCGCGTTCAAGATGCTGGTTAGCGCGAATCTCGTCACCGCGCTGCTGGGCAGCTTCCGCGGCCAGCAAATAGTTCACTACCGGTTGTTCAGCGTGATCGGCATTACGCGAGAGCAGTTTCTCAACCTGGCGATAATCCCCTTCGGCGAGCTTAACCAGCGCCGCATTGGTCTGTTTGCGGGCGCGGCTGCGCTTGCGGCCGGTGAACCAGCCGCGCGTTCTGACGCCGGTGCGCAGCAGGCGACGCAGCAGCCATTCCACGGCCAGAATCACGATCAGCGACAGCAGCAGAATAATCGTCAGGCCGGTCACGCTGGTTTCAATATTCCAGTTATCGGTCTGGATCAGGACGTAACCCTGGTGGCCTGCAAGCAGAGGGCCAAGCACCACGCCAGCAATCAGCAAAAGGAACAGAATCAGGACTTTAAGCATGCTTATTCTCCCTGCTGCTGTTGCCCGGCACTGGGCTGAGCCAGCAGGTTGCGCACGCGCGTTTGCATCAGCTTATCAAGCAGCGGCTGGCTCTGTAGCGAGTCCGGCACGTCCATCGACACGCTTTGCTGGCTCAGATCGTCAAGCTGACTGAGGAACGCTTTGGTCGCCGGATCGTTGGCATCAAACCACGCCCGTACCCAGCTGGAAACGGTGTCGATAGACTGTTTGTAAATGGGGTCCTGATGGCGAGGCACTGCCTGAGCGGCAATCAGCAGGCGTGAACGGATGTTTTCACGCAGATAAACATCCTGATTAGGCGCCAGCAGCGGTTCCGCGGTGGTATCACGGCGGCGGATGGTAATGAAATCATCCATAAAATTATGCCAGCTTTTCACCAGATTCTGCCGCCACTCGCGCAGCGAAGAGGAGAGCTCGCTGCTGTCTTCGTCCATCGGGTTGCCATCGCTGTCGTTATCCGCAATGCGCAGGTTATCAACGCCGTTGGAAAGCTGATTCAGCTTGAGAATAATACCGTCATAGTCCACCTGGCTGACGGCCGACAGGCTGCTGATATCCTGAGTAAGGGCGCGGCGGACTTCGATCAGGCTGGGGTCATTCATATCGGCCAGGCTCTGATCGGCGCTTTTCAGTAGGGCGGCGGCGGTGGTGACATCCTGATCGCTCCATAATTTGCGACCGGCCAGCTTCACCAGGTAGTCTGCCTGAGCCAGCAGCCAGGTATGGGCATCGTTGCCAGAAATGGTAGCGACTTTTTCTTTCAGCTCGTCAAGCTGCTGGCTCATGGCCGTTTGCTGCTGGCGCGCGGTGTCTAACGCGCGGGTTTGCGTTTCCAACTGCTGAACCAGCGTCTGCTTGTCGCTGTTGGCCTGCTGCTGCAGGTCGGAAAGTTGATTTGCCAGCGTCTGGTTAGCCGCGGCCTGCTGTTGAGCCTGGTGTTTACCATTTATATAAAGTCCAACGCCTGTCGCCAGCGCGATCGCTATAGCCAGAACGCCCAACGCGGTGCCAGTATTCCTCGGCTTGTGGCGGGGTTTTTGTTCTGCTGTAGTGGTCTCAACCGCTGGGGTGGTTTCTTCAACCATGGCGGAGGAATCTTTTTGTTCCGTCATTGTGGCACATCCCATATTTAAGTTTAGCGTAACGCGCGCAGCAACGCGTCGTTATCGGCACCATCGGCTACCGTGATGTTGCGCCATCCCAGTTCCCTGGCGCGGGTAGCCAAACGTTCACTGACGACAATCAGTCGGCAGTGCAGAAGCCATTCCTCACGATCGATCTCGGGGAATAGCGAATAAAGCTGTTGCAGCATTTCACCGCTGGTCACCACCAGCGTATCAATCTGCCGATCTCGCCAGCGGCGACCTTCAACCGAACCCTGATAGATTTTTGCACAGCGTTGATAGCACTCAGCAAACTGTACAGAAGCGCCGCGAGCTTGCAAGGTTTCCGCAAGCAGCTCGCGCCCGCCGTTGCCTCTGAGGATCAGCGCCCGCTTGCCGGCAATCTGCTGGAGCGCGGGTAATCGTATCAGTACGTCACTGGTTTCACGCTCGTGAGGCCAGACAACGTCAAGCCCGCTGGCGGCGTGAAGCGCGAGCGCCGTTGTCCGGCCAATAGCATAATAGTTCAAGCTGGCGGGCCAGGTGGAATTTGCTCGCATCATCGCTGGCTGCGCGTAATGAATCGCATGTTGGGACAGGATAAAAACCAGGTCATCGGGGCGTAGCGTGGCCAGTTGGGCGGGCAGGCTGTCGAGATCGATACCCGGCGTAAATTCAATCAGCGGCATTGACCAGGCAACCCGTCCCTGCAGGCGTAAACGACTGACCAGCTCTTCGGCAGCCGGTGCCGGACGGGTTACCAGGATACTCATTCAGGCGGATTCCCCTGATAAACTTCCGCCAGAATTTCACGAGCGCCGTTATTCAGCAGCTCTTCTGCCAGAGAGATCCCCATTTTTTCGGCATCGGTCCTTGGCCCACGACGCTCGCCCCGAATCAGCTCTTTGCCGTCCGGCGATCCGACCAGGCCGCGTAGCCACAGTTCGTCACCCTGAAGCAGCGCAAAACTGCCGATCGGTACCTGACAGCCGCCATCAAGGCGGGTGTTCATTGCCCGTTCAGCCTTCACGCGCACGGCCGTATCTTCATCATTAAGGGCCGAGAGCAGCGCAATAGTCTGGCTATCATCCAGGCGGCACTCAATGCCGACCGCCCCCTGTCCAACCGCAGGCAGAGACTCTTCCGCAGGCATGGCATAGCGAACGCGGTCGCTCAGCCCCAGACGCTTAAGTCCAGCTACCGCCAGGATAATGGCGTCATACTCTCCGGCATCCAGTTTACTCAGGCGGGTGCCGACGTTGCCACGGAGGGAACGTATCACCAAATCGGGACGACGAGCGCTTAACTGGCACTGACGGCGCAGGCTCGAAGTGCCTACTACGGCCCCCTGAGGCAGAGCGTCAACCGAGTCGTATTGATTAGAAACAAAGGCATCCAGCGGATCGTCACGCTCGCAGATGGTGACCAGTCCCAATCCTTCAGGGAACGTCACCGGCACGTCTTTCATCGAATGAACGGCAATATCCGCACGATCGGAGAGCATCGCCAGCTCCAGCTCTTTGACGAACAAACCTTTGCCGCCGACCTTCGCCAGCGGCGTATCCAGGATCACGTCTCCCCTGGTCACCATCGGCACCAGATCGACGCGAAGCCCCGGATGGCAAGCCATCAGACGCTGTTGAACATAATGTGCCTGCCAGAGCGCAAGCGGGCTTTGCCTGGTAGCAATTCTTAAAATTTTGTCTAACATGCTTCATACCGTTTTGATCGTTCACTGATTATCCTATCATTGATACGGGAATGCTGTCAGTTTCCACTGAGCTAAACGGCAGGGAGAAGGCGGATTCAGGGATCTTTGAATAGGGCGATCGTAAAACGTGCTAAACTGTTGTGTAGCGCAACTTTCTTTACGGTCAATCTGCCAGGTGTTAGATTGATCACGTTTCCAGCAATAATTCGCACGACTATTTTTAAATCAAGCGGCGAGTTTCGGGAACAGGGTTTTTTTTCAGCACTGGGATAATCAGGCGAGACGTCTTGTACCTCTACATAGAGACACTGAAACAGAGACTGGATGCCATTAACCAGCTGCGCGTAGATCGCGCTCTGGCTGCTATGGGGCCTTCGTTCCAACAGGTCTACAGTCTGCTGCCAACCTTATTACATTATCATCATCCGCTGATGCCGGGTTACCTTGAGGGTAACGTTCCACATGGCATCAGCTTTTACACGTCTGATGAAAACCAAACGAACTATCTCAATGATTTAGAAAGGAAATCTGGATCTGTTGCCGCTATTCCGCCCCAGGGCGAGCTGCCAATTACCGGCGTCTATTCGATGGGCAGCACCTCTTCCGTCGGGCAAAACCTTACTTCTGACCTTGATATCTGGGTCTGCCATCAGTCCTGGCTGGATAACGAAGAGCGCCTGAGCCTGCAAAAAAAATGCACCCTGCTGCAAAAATGGTGTGCCTCGATGGGCGTCGAGGTCAGCTTCTTCCTGATCGATGAAAACCGCTTCCGCCACAATGAAAGCGGCAGCCTTGGCGGGGAAGACTGCGGCTCCACGCAGCACATTTTGCTGCTGGATGAGTTTTACCGGACGGCGGTTCGCCTGGCTGGCAAGCGCATTCTGTGGAATATGGTGCCGGGTGAAGAAGAAGAGCATTACGACGACTACGTCATGTCGCTGTATCAAAAGGGTGTATTAACCCCGAACGAATGGCTGGATCTGGGCGGCCTTGATACGCTTTCCGCCGAGGAGTATTTCGGCGCCAGCCTGTGGCAGCTCTATAAAAGTATCGACTCTCCCTATAAAGCGGTGCTGAAAACCCTGCTGCTGGAAGCCTACTCCTGGGAATACCCCAGTACCCAGCTGTTGGCGATGGACATCAAGCAGCGCCTGCACGACGGCGAAATCGTCTGCTACGGCCTCGATCCCTACTGTATGATGCTGGAAAGGGTGACCCACTATCTGACCAGCATTGACGATCATGCCAGGCTGGACCTGGTACGCCGATGTTTCTATTTGAAAGTTTGCGAAAAGCTGTCGGTAGATAACGGTAAGTCCGGCTGGCGTCGTGAAATTCTTCATCAGCTGGTGACGGACTGGGGTTGGGATGCCGAGCGGATTGCGATTTTAGATAGCCGCGCCGACTGGAAAATTGAGCGCGTGCGTGAGGCGCACAATGAACTGCTGGATGCGATGATGCAGAGTTATCGCAACCTGATCCGCTTCGCCCGTCGCAACAATTTAAGCGTCAGCGCCAGTCCGCAGGATATCGGCGTTCTGACCCGCAAACTGTATGCCGCTTTTGAAGCGCTGCCGGGGAAGGTCACGCTGGTCAACCCGCAGATTTCGCCCGATCTCTCCGAATCCCATTTGACCTTTATCCATGTGCCTCATGGCCGCGCGAACCGCGCCGGCTGGTATCTCTATAATCAGTCGCCGGATATGCAGTCGATCATCAGCCATCAGCCGCTGGAATATAACCGCTATCTGAACAAGCTGGTGGCCTGGGCCTGGTTTAACGGCCTGTTGACCAGCAAAACGCGGCTGCACATTAAAGGTAATGAAATCTGCGATCTGGCAAGGCTACAGGAGCTGGTTGCGGACGTTTCGCATCACTTCCCGCTGCGCGTACCGTCGCCAACGCCAAAAGCGCTCTACAGCCCGTGTGAAATTCGCCATCTGGCGATTATCGTCAATCTGGAATATGACCCAACGGCGGCCTTCCGTAATCAGGTGGTGCATTTTGACTTCCGTAAGCTGGACGTCTTCAGCTTCGGCCAGCAGCAACAGTGTCTGATCGGCAGCATCGACCTGCTGTATCGCAATTCGTGGAACGAAGTGCGAACGCTGCATTTCAACGGCGAGCAGGCGATGATTGAAGGGTTAAAAACCATCCTGGGCAAAATGCATCAGGATGCCGCGCCGCCGGATTCCGTTGAGGTGTTCTGCTACAGCCAGCATCTGCGTGGGCTGATCCGCACCCGCGTCCAGCAACTGGTGTCAGAATGTATTGAGCTGCGCCTTTCCAGCACGCGTCAGGAGCCGGGGCGCTTTAAAGCAGTACGCGTTGCGGGCCAGACTTGGGGGCTGTTCTTTGAGCGGCTGAGCGTGTCGGTGCAGAAGCTGGAGAATGCCGTCGAGTTTTACGGAGCGATTTCCAACAACAAATTACACGGCCTGTCGATCAAGGTTGAAACCGATCAGACGCGCCTGCCAGCCGTGGTCAACGGCTATGCCAGCGAAGGGATCATTCAGTTCTTCTTTGAAGATACGAAAGACGATCGCGGCTTTAATATTTATATTCTGGATGAGACCAACCGGGTAGAAATTTATCACCACTGTGAAGGCAGCAAAGAAGAGCTGGTGCGTGACGTTAGCCGCTTCTACTCCTCCTCGCATGACCGCTTCACCTACGGTTCCAGCTTTATCAACTTCAATCTGCCGCAGTTCTATCAGATTGTGAACGTTGACGGGCGCTTCCAGGTTATCCCTTTCCGCAGCCAGACGCTGGCTCAGCTGTGCGCCACCGTTTCGGATAACGATGCTGGCGGTGACTACGCCCAACGCTATCAAATGCATTGATGCGGCAGCGGAGAGCTTTCCGCCGCTGGCTACGACATGAGATCAGCTTTTCCTGTTGCTTTTAGTCCTTCACCTGCGATGATAGGCAACCAACAGGCATCAATAACGAGCAGAACAAGCATGAACAAAATGATTTGCCGGATGGCGCTGGTGCTGGCTGTGGCCAGCCTGGCCGGTTGCGGACTGAAAGGACCTCTGTATTTCCCGCCGCAGGAGAAGCCAAAGCAGCAAACCACGCCGGCTACTGATAGCCGCTCCGGGAAGACTACGGAGACTGGCTCTGACACTACGCCAGCTCAGAATGACACGCAGAGCGGGACGAGCACCACCGAACCGGACGCGCAATCGGCTCAGTAAACTATGACGCACTCGTTGGAGCCAAAAATGCAGTTCTCCAAAATGCACGGTCTGGGCAATGACTTTATGGTGGTCGATGCCGTGACGCAAAACGTCTATTTTTCTCCAGAGCTGATCCGGCGTCTGGCGGATCGTCATCTGGGGGTCGGCTTCGATCAACTGCTGATCGTGGAACCTCCGTACGATCCCGATCTCGACTTCCACTATCGCATCTTTAATGCCGATGGGAGTGAAGTGGCTCAGTGCGGCAACGGCGCGCGCTGCTTTGCCCGCTTTGTGCGGCTCAAAGGTCTGACTAATAAAAGTGAGATTCGTGTCAGTACGCAGACTGGCCGTATGGTGCTCAGCGTGACGCAGGATGAACTGGTGTGCGTCAACATGGGCGAACCCAATTTTGAGCCTCAGCAGGTGCCATTCCGCGCCAACAAGGCCGAGAATCTGTACCTGATGCGGGTTGCTGAACAGACGATAATGTGCGGCGTGGTTTCGATGGGCAATCCGCACTGCGTGTTACAGGTCGAGAGCGTAAAAACCGCGCTGGTTGAAAGCCTGGGCCCGGTGCTGGAAAGCCACGACCGCTTTCCCGAGCGCGTTAATGTCGGTTTTATGGAAGTGGTCAGCCGCGAACACATCCGCCTGCGCGTCTACGAGCGCGGCGCGGGCGAAACCCAGGCCTGCGGAAGCGGCGCCTGTGCGGCGGTTGCCGTAGGGATCCAGCAGGCGCTGCTGGCGGAAAAAGTACGCGTCGATCTGCCTGGCGGCAGCTTAAACATTGCCTGGAAAGGTCCGGGGCATCCGCTGTATATGACCGGCCCAGCCACTCACGTTTATGACGGGTTTATTCATTTATGAAAAATGTCGGGGAACAACAGGCGACCAGCGATCTGCTGCTGGACGATCGAGCAGTCAGCGAGTTCCTGCTGCAAAATCCAGACTTCTTTATCCGCAATGCCCGCCAGGTTGAGCAGATGCTGGTGCCGCATCCGGTTCGCGGAACAGTCTCTCTGGTGGAGTGGCAGCTGGCGCGTCAGCGCAACCATATCACCCAGTTGGAAGAAGAAATCACCCTGCTGATGGAGCAGGCCAGCGCCAATCAGCAGCTGTTTGACCGTCTGCTTTCCCTGCAGGCGCGTCTGGCCAGCGCCGACAGCCTGCATGATATGCTGAATCGCCTGCACCGCTGGGCGAGAGATCTGGGGCTGGCCGGGGCCAACGTCCGCCTGTTCAGTGAAAAATGGCGCGTTGGCGCGCCATCGGACTTCACCCAGCTGGCGCTTTCCCGCCACGCGTTCGAATCCATTCGTATTCAGCGGCTGGGCAAACAGCAGCACTATCTCGGGAACCTCAACGGCCCTGAACTGCTGCTGCTGCTGCCTCAGGCTAAAGCGATTGGCTCGGTAGCGATGTCGCTGATGGGCGAACAGGGCGAGCTCGGCGTGCTGATCTTCAGCAGTCGTGACAGCCAGCACTACCAGTCAGGCATGGGAACCGTGCTTTTGCAGCACCTGTCGCAGATGCTGCCTGAACTGCTGACGCGCTGGGTCGAACGCGCATGAGCAGCGACTCGCCTCTACAGCCTGCCGTAGAGAGCTTCCTGCGCTATCTGAAAGTCGAGCGTCAGCTCAGTCCGCTGACCCAGACTAACTATCAACGCCAGCTTACCGCCTGCATCGCTTTACTGACCGAGATGAAGCTTGAGGCCTGGGATAAGCTGGATGCAGCCCAGGTGCGTTCGCTGGCGGCCCGCAGCCGTCGTGGCGGCCTGAAACCGGCCAGCCTGGCGCTGCGCCTTTCTGCGCTGCGTAGCTTTCTCGACTGGCAAATCAGCCAGGGCGCGTTGAAAGCGAATCCGGCAAAAGGGGTGGCGACGCCGCGCGCTCCTCGTCATCTGCCAAAAAATATTGATGTGGATGAAGTTAGCCGCCTGCTGGATATCGATCTGAACGACCCGCTGGCGGTGCGCGACCGTGCGATGCTGGAAGTGATGTACGGCGCGGGGCTGCGCCTTTCCGAGCTGGTGGGGATTGATATCGGACATCTGGATTTAGCCTCTGGCGAAGTCTGGGTGACGGGAAAGGGCAGCAAAGAACGTCGCCTGCCGGTGGGGCGTACGGCCGTGCAGTGGCTGGAGCACTGGCTGGAAATGCGTGAGTTTTTCGCGCCGGAAGATCAGGCGGTGTTTCTCTCTAAGTACGGTAAGCGCATGTCAGCCCGCAATGTACAGAAGCGTTTTGCCGAGTGGGGGATAAAGCAGGGCGTTTCGAGCCATATTCATCCGCACAAGCTGCGCCACTCTTTTGCCACGCATATGCTCGAATCGAGTGGCGACCTCCGGGCCGTACAGGAGCTGCTGGGCCATGCCAACCTCAGCACCACCCAGATTTATACCCATCTTGACTTCCAACACCTGGCGTCGGTTTACGATGCTGCCCATCCCCGTGCCAAACGAGGAAAATCCTGATGCACTTTTACCGTCCGCTGCGGCCCGTCGCGGCGATGACCTTTGATTTAGACGATACGCTGTATGACAACTCTCCGGTCATTCGTCGCACCACTGAAGAGTCCCACGCTTTCCTCCAGTCTTATCACCCGGCGTTAAGCCAGTTCAGCGTGGCGCACTACCAGCAGCTGCGCGACAGCCTGCGGGAGCAGGAGCCGGAGATCTACCATGATGTCAGTGAATGGCGTCGCCGTGCGGTAGAGCTGGCGATGCTGAACGTCGGCCTGACCACAGAGGAGGCCGATAAGGGATCGCGCGCGGTGATGACGAACTTTGCCCACTGGCGTAGTCAGATTGACATCCCTGAAGAGACGCACCGGACGCTGGCCGCGCTGGCCGAACGTATTCCGCTGGTGGCGATCACCAACGGCAACGCCGAGCCGCACCTGTTTGGCCTGGATAAGTATTTCAAATTTATCCTGCGCGCCGGACCGGATGGCCGCGCTAAGCCTTATCACGATATGTATCACGCGGCGGCAGAGAAGCTCAACCTGCCGCTGGAAAGCATTCTGCATGTGGGTGATGATTTGACCACCGACGTGGCTGGCTCTGTGAGCTGCGGTATGCAGGCCTGCTGGATCAACCTGCATAATGGCAACCTGATGCACATCAGCGACTCCCGCCTGCTTCCCACTCTTGAAATTTCGCAGTTGGCATCGCTGACTGCGCTGATATAATAGACTGGTTAAATATCCAGTGGGGCGCCCGGCGCTCCCCTTTTGCTGACGGTGCCTATGGACGTTTCTGACCTGCTAGACAGCTTGAATGACAAACAACGCGAGGCCGTTGCCGCGCCGCGCAGCAATTTGCTGGTGCTGGCAGGGGCTGGCAGCGGTAAAACCCGCGTGCTGGTGCATCGCATTGCCTGGCTGATGGCGGTTGAAAATTGCTCTCCTTACTCGATCATGGCGGTGACCTTCACCAACAAAGCCGCGGCGGAAATGCGTCACCGCATCGAGCAGTTGATCGGCACCAGCCAGGGCGGCATGTGGATCGGTACGTTCCACGGCCTCGCGCATCGCCTGCTGCGGGCGCACCATCTTGATGCCAATCTGCCGCAGGACTTTCAAATTCTGGACAGTGAAGATCAGCTGCGGCTGCTGAAGCGCCTGATTAAAGCGATGAATCTGGATGACAAGCAGTGGCCCGCCCGTCAGGCGATGTGGTACATCAACGGCAAGAAAGACGAAGGGCTGAGGCCAGGGAATATCGAGAGCTACGGCAACCCGGTTGAGCAAACCTGGCTGCGTATCTATCAGGCGTATCAGGAAGCGTGCGATCGCGCAGGCCTGGTCGATTTCGCCGAGCTGCTGCTGCGCGCGCACGAGCTGTGGCTTAACAAACCGCATATCCTCAATCACTATCGCGAGCGTTTTACCAACGTGCTGGTGGACGAGTTCCAGGATACCAACAACATTCAGTATGCCTGGATTCGTATGCTGGCCGGGGATACCGGCAAGGTGATCATCGTGGGCGATGACGACCAGTCTATTTACGGCTGGCGCGGCGCCCAGGTTGAGAATATCCAGCGCTTCCTCACCGATTTCAAAGGCGCTGAGACTATTCGCCTTGAGCAGAATTACCGCTCCACCAATAACATACTGAAAGCGGCCAATACCCTGATAGCCAATAACAATGGCCGTCTGGGCAAAGAGCTGTGGACGGACGGCAGCGACGGCGAACCGATCTCGATTTACTGCGCGTTCAACGAGCTGGATGAAGCGCGCTTTGTGGTCAATCGCATCAAAGTGTGGATGGAAGGCGGCGGCGCGCTAAAAGACTGCGCCATACTTTACCGCAGTAACGCCCAGTCTCGCGTGCTGGAAGAGGCGCTGCTGCAAACCAGCATGCCTTACCGTATTTATGGCGGCCAGCGCTTCTTTGAGCGTCAGGAAATCAAGGACGCGCTGGCTTATCTGCGGATGATAGCCAACCGCAACGATGACGCTGCGTTTGAGCGCGTGGTGAACACGCCGACCCGTGGTATCGGCGACCGCACGCTGGATGTGGTGCGGCAAACGGCGCGCGAACGTCAGCTGACGTTATGGCAGAGCACCCGCGTTTTGCTTCAGGAAAAAGCGCTGGCAGGGCGTGCCGCTGCCGCATTGCAGCGTTTCACCGAGCTGGTGGATGCTCTGGCGCAGGAAACCAGCGAGTTGCCGCTGCATGTGCAGACCGATCGGGTGATCAAAGATTCAGGCCTGTGGCTGATGTACGACCAGGAGAAGGGCGAGAAGGGTCAGGCCCGTATTGAGAACCTTGAAGAGCTGGTAAACGCCACTCGCCAGTACAGCTATCAGGACGAAGACGAAGATCTGCTGCCGCTACAGGCTTTCCTGTCTCACGCCGCGCTGGAAGCAGGCGAGGGGCAGGCGGATAAGTGGCAGGACGCGGTGCAGCTGATGACCATGCATGCCGCCAAAGGCCTGGAGTTTATTCAGGTCTTTATCGTCGGGATGGAAGAGGGCATGTTCCCCAGCCAGATGTCCCTGGACGAAGGCGGCAGGCTGGAAGAAGAGCGCCGTCTGGCCTACGTTGGCGTAACGCGAGCAATGCAGAAGCTGACGCTTACCTATGCTGAAACCCGCCGCCTGTATGGTAAAGAGGTCAGCCACCGTCCTTCCCGCTTTATCGGCGAGCTGCCGGTGGAGTGCGTAGAAGAAGTTCGCCTGCGGGCCAGCGTCAGCCGCCCGGTTAATCATCAGCGGATGGGCACGCCGCTGGCGCAGAACGACAGCGGTTTTGCTCTCGGGCAGCGGGTTCGTCATGCCAAATTTGGCGAAGGCACTATCGTTAATCTCGAAGGCAGCGGTGAGCACAGCCGACTTCAGGTGGCGTTTCAGGGCCAGGGCATCAAGTGGCTGGTGGCCGCTTATGTGAAGCTGGAAACGGTGTGATTTGTCATGCGGAGGCCGGTGCGGCCTCCGGCTACATCAACCAGGAAAGCGCTCGCCGGGTTTAGCCGTCGCGTACCAGGCCATCACTTCTTTCGTCCCTTCACCGCCCTCCGGAGGCGCCCACTGCTGGCAATCCTCTTCCGTTAAGGCCTGATAGGGACCGTGCTTCACTTCAAAAATCACACCGCCTTCATCGAGCGACAGCACCGCGTGCCAGGTGAAAGCGGGCATCTCCTGCACCAGCACCTCATCGCCGAGCAGCGTTCGCTGCGTGACTTTACCGCTCTCGTCAAACTGAAGTACCACAAAGCGTCCCTTTAACGGCGTGAGCAATTCCCACGTTTGCGGATGGCGATGAGGACGGATATAGGTTCCCGGCTCCATGGCAATGGCAAGGCGCTGTACCGGGTCGCTAAGTTCTTCATGTAACGTGCGGTGCGAGCGTAGCCGAACGGCGTTTGCTGCCTGCTCACTCATGCTGCGGAGGTCCGAACGGGCGATCTGTTTCATGCTGGTCCTTATTCTCAGGGGGTTGCTGTTGACGCCATTTTCAGCACAGCGTAACATGCGCGCACCATTACCCTAAGAGGACATTCGCCTTGGACACACCCAGTACATACTGGCTCATTGACCTGCAAAGCAGGTACAACTCCTAAGGCTATCCTCCTTTGCCGATAGCCTTCGTGGTTGTTGGCGACCTCATTATGCCGTCGCTTTGAGTCAGGTTTTGTTGCTGACTGAAACTTCTGTTTCCCGTGTGCAAGCGCTTCGTCCCATTTTGTGACTGTGAATTGGGAGTACAGCAATGCTGAGCGCATTTAAACTGGCTGACAGCCGCTTAACCCGCCTTGAGCTGGAAGAACCGGACGATGAGCTGACCAGCTCGGTGTGGGTTGATCTGATTGAGCCGATCGATACCGAGCGCGAGCGCGTCCAGACCGAGCTGGGTCAGAGCCTGGCCACCCGTCCTGAGCTGGAAGATATCGAGGCCTCGGCCCGTTTCTTTGAAGACGAAGACGGTCTGCATATCCACTCCTTTTTCTTTTATGAAGATGCGGACGATCACGCCGGTAACTCCACGGTGGCCTTCACTATCCGCGAAGGACGGCTTTATACCCTGCGCGAGCGTGAGCTGCCCGCGTTTCGCCTTTACCGTATGCGCGCGCGCAACCAGATCCTGATTGATGGCAACGCCTATGAGCTGCTGCTGGACCTGTTCGAAACCAAGATTGAACAGCTGGCGGACGAGATTGAAAACATTTACAGCGATCTGGAAAAGCTCAGCCGCGTGATCATGGAAGGTCAGCAGGGCGATGAGTTTGACGGCGCATTGTCGACGCTGGCGGAGCTGGAAGATATTGGCTGGAAAGTACGTCTGTGCCTGATGGATACCCAGCGCGCGCTGAATTTCCTGGTGCGCAAAACGCGCCTGCCGGGCAACCAGCTGGAGCAGGCGCGTGAAATCCTGCGCGATATCGAATCTCTGCTGCCGCATAACGAATCGCTGTTCCAGAAGGTTAACTTCCTGATGCAGGCGGCGATGGGGTTTATCAACATTGAGCAGAACCGCATCATCAAGATCTTCTCGGTGGTTTCCGTGGTGTTCCTGCCACCAACGCTGGTGGCTTCCAGCTACGGGATGAACTTTGAGTTTATGCCTGAGCTGAAATGGAGCTTTGGCTACCCGGGCGCTATTGCGCTAATGATCCTGGCCGGGCTGGCGCCTTACGCCTACTTTAAACGTAAAAACTGGCTGTAACTCTCTCCTCAAAAAATGAACCCCGCATTAACGGGGTTTTTTTATGCCAGAATATCAGGCCAGGCTGGGTCGTCTGCTGCGTTTCAGCATCCAGACCGCATCAAGAATAAACAGCGCCAGCGCCACCCAGATAAAGCTAAAGGTAACGGCTTTATCCGGCGTCATCTGCTCACCATAGAAAACGACCGCCAGCAGGAACATCAGCGTCGGTCCAAGATACTGGAAAAAGCCTACGGTGGAGAGCCGCAGGCGGCTACAGGCTGCCGTAAACAGCATCAGCGGAATGGTGGTGACGATTCCGGCGGCAACCAGCAGCAGGTTCAGCGACAAAGGATTTTGGCTGAGGTGACTGGTGCTGCTGTCGGCTATGCCAAACAGATAAATGGCGGCCACCGGCAGCAGCCAGCTGGTTTCGATCAGCATCCCGGTTTGCGCATCCACGCCAATCTTTTTACGTATCAGTCCGTAAAAAGAGAAGGTGATGGCCAGGCTCAGGGCAATGATCGGCACGGAGCCAAACTTCCACAGTTGGATCAGCACACCACAGGCCGCCAGCGCCACCGCCAGCCACTGTAGCCGACGAAAACGCTCCTTCAAAAACACCATGCCGACAAGGACGTTAAGCAACGGATTAATAAAGTAGCCCAGGCTGGCCTCGAGCATATGCTGATTATTCACCGCCCAGATAAATGTCAGCCAGTTAGCACAGATCACCGTCGCAGATACCGCCAGCAGCAGGACTTTTTTCGGCTGCTGTAACGTCTGCCGCACTTTTCCCCAGTTGCGGCTGATGCTCACCAGTAACAGCATAAAAAAGAATGACCAGATAACCCGGTGCGTCATGATTTCATCTGGCGCAACCTGTTGGATAAGCTTGAAATAGGCCGGGGCGATGCCCCAGATAAAATAGGCGCCGAGGGCAAAAAAAATCCCTTGTCGTGTTTGCTGCGCGTCCATGTAAGTGGGCTCCAACGGATCGATTAAGTCAGGAGGGGTAAGTCAACGTCGTCGCGACGCATAAACTAGCCCGTCAGATAGGTGGCGGTGGCGCTGGCGATATAAACGCCCGCGTCATTATGCAGCTCGACACGCGCTACGGAGACCTTATTGCCTCCCCGCAGCAGGCTGCTGGTGGCGATAAAGCGCTCTCCGCGTCCGGGACGAAGATAATCCACACGCAGGTCGATGGTGCCCATGCGGGACAGCCGCTGCCGAAGCTCTTCTTCCGTGATGCTCTGCTGGCGAGTCAGCGCGCTGGTCACACAGACCAGGCCAGCCGCCACGTCCAGCACCGAGGCAATTACACCGCCATGTAAAATTTTTTGAGCGGCATTGCCTACCAGTTGAGTCTGATTGGCAAAGCTCAGCTCGGCGTAATCCGCTTCCAAACGCTCAAGCTGTAGATCAAGCGCGCGGTTAAACGGCATATCATACACAAAAATTTCACCGATCAGGCGGCGCGCGGCGTCCTGACTGAGAGGGACAGCAGACATTTTTGGATAATCCTTTACGAAAACACAGCAAATTACTTTAGCAGATGAGCGATTTAGTTTGTTTCATATCGCGTCAGAATGAGGAAAAAATCCTGGTCGGCGCTGTACACTTCCCGCACCGTACAGCCTGCTGCTGACAATAAACTATCCAGAGCTTAACGATTTTCAGACATTGCGACAGGGCTGAAATTCTCCAGGATTTTCCTGGCGAATCGCTTTACTAAATCAGCGCTAATCCCGGCCACTATTTCTGTGTAGAATGGCGTGCTTTCACCCATTATCCCGTTTTTTTCTCTGGAGTACATTATGTCGATGCTGAGAGGATTGCTGGCCGCAGCCTTCCTGTTTCCTGGGTTAGTGATGGCACAGGAAGCCACGGTGACCGAGGTCCATGACCAGCCTGCCGTCAATGGCAGTATCATTGCTAACCTGTTGGAAAAGCATGACAACCCTTTCGTTCTCTACCCTTACGAAAGCAACTATGTTCTGTATACCGATACCAGCAACATCAATAAAGAAGCGATCCAGAGCTATAACTGGGCTGACAGCGCCAAACACGATGAGGTGAAATTCCAGCTGAGCCTGGCCTTTCCTCTGTGGCGCGGCATTTTGGGTGACAACTCGGTGCTTGCAGCCTCTTATACTCAGGGATCCTGGTGGCAGCTCTCTAACCGTGGCGGTTCCTCGCCGTTTCGTGAAACGGACTATCAGCCTCAGATCTTCCTGGGATGGGCGACAGACTACACCTTTGCAGGCTGGACGCTGCGCGATGTGGAAACCGGGCTTAATCACCAGTCAAACGGCCGTTCTGAGCCGACCTCCCGTAGCTGGAACCGCGTCTATGCACGTCTGATGGCGCAAAACGGCAACTGGATGGTGGAAGCAAAACCCTGGTACCGTATTCCAGAAAGTGAAAATAATGATGATAACCCGGATATCACTAAGTACATGGGGTATTATCGCCTGACGGTCGGCTATCAGTGGGGCGACAGTATTTTCAGCGTGAAGAGTAACTATAACTGGAACAGCGGTTATGGCGGCGCGGAAATGGGCTGGAGCTACCCGATCAGCGAGCACGTTCGCTTCTATACTCAGGTGTTCAGCGGCTACGGCGAATCCCTGATTGACTATAACCACCGCCAGACGCGCGTGGGTGTAGGCGTGATGCTGAACGACCTGTTTTAATGTTTTTCGGGTGAGCGGCGATGGCCGTCTCACCCCTCATCAGATGTGGGGAATACGTGTCTACGGCTGCAGTAATCAATCAGGAAGCGCTGGCGGAACAGGTACTGCAAGAGACCTTCGGCTATCAGCACTTTCGCCCAGGACAGCAATCCATCATTCAGGCTTCGCTGAAAGGGCGTGACTGCCTGGTCGTGATGCCCACCGGCGGCGGCAAGTCGCTCTGCTATCAAATTCCCGCGCTGGTCAGAGAAGGCCTGACGCTGGTGGTCTCTCCGCTGATCTCGCTGATGAAAGACCAGGTGGATCAGCTGCTGGCGAACGGTGTCTCTGCTGCCTGCCTGAATTCCACTCAGACCCGTGAAGAGCAGCAGGATGTGATGGCGGGCTGTCGGACTGGCCGGGTCAGGCTGCTGTATATCGCGCCTGAACGTCTGATGATGGATAACTTCCTCGATAGCCTGCTGCACTGGAATCCGGCGATGCTGGCCGTCGACGAAGCGCACTGTATCTCCCAGTGGGGGCACGACTTCCGTCCTGAGTATGGCGCGCTGGGCCAGCTACGTCAGCGCCTGCCTGATGTGCCGGTGATGGCGCTGACGGCAACGGCCGATGAAACGACGCGTAATGATATTGCCCGGCTGTTGCAGCTGAACGATCCGCTCATCCAGATCAGCAGCTTTGACCGGCCGAATATCCGCTACACGCTGGTGGAAAAATTCAAGCCGACTGATCAGCTGATTCGCTACGTGCAGGATCAGCGGGGCAAATGCGGCATTATTTACTGCAACAGTCGGGCGAAGGTGGAAGACACCGCCGCCCGGTTGAAAAGCCGTGGGCTGAGCGTGGGGGCCTATCACGCCGGGATGGATAACGCCCATCGGGCGCAGGTTCAGGAAGCCTTTCAGCGTGACGACCTGCAGATTGTGGTAGCTACGGTCGCGTTTGGCATGGGCATTAACAAGCCCAACGTCCGCTTTGTCGTGCACTTTGATATCCCACGCAATATCGAGTCCTATTATCAGGAAACCGGTCGCGCCGGGCGAGACGGCCTGCCTGCGGAAGCGCTAATGCTTTACGATCCGGCGGATATGGCCTGGCTGCGCCGCTGCCTGGATGAAAAGGCGCCAGGCCCGTTACAGGATATTGAACGGCATAAGCTCAACGCGATGGGTGCCTTTGCCGAAGCGCAAACCTGCCGCCGTCTGGTGCTGCTGAACTACTTCGGCGAAGGGCGTCAGCAGCCTTGCGATAACTGCGATATCTGTCTGGACCCGCCGCGTCGTTACGATGGGGTAGTGGAAGCGCAGAAAGCGCTCTCCGGGATCTATCGCGTCGGGCAACGCTTTGGGATGGGCTACGTTGTCGAAGTCCTGAGAGGGGCGAATAATCAGCGAATCCGCGATATGCAGCACGACAAATTGCCCATCTACGGTATTGGCAAAGATCAGAGCCATGAGCACTGGGTCAGCGTGCTTCGCCAGCTGATCCATCTGGGGCTGGTCACGCAAAACATTGCGATGCACTCCGCTCTACAGCTGACGGAGGCCGCACGGCCCGTTTTGCGCGGGGAAGCGCCGCTGATGCTGGCGGTACCGAGGCTGGTCAGCGTGAAGCCGCGCAGCAGCAGTCAGAAATCCTTTGGCGGCAATTACGATCGCAAGCTGTTTGCCAAGCTGCGGAAGCTGCGTAAAGCGATCGCCGATGAAGAAAATATCCCGCCTTACGTTGTGTTTAACGATGCTACGCTGATCGAGATGGCCGAGCAGATGCCGATTACCGCCTCGGAAATGCTCAGCGTGAATGGCGTAGGACAGAGAAAGCTGGAGCGGTTTGGCAAGCCGTTTCTGGTGATGATTAAAGAACACGTTGACGGCGACGAGTAGCGTGGTTCGCAGGGGTTTTTTACTAAAGGAACGATACAAATGCTGATGTTGTTTATGACGATCGCGCTGGTTCACTTTATTGCGCTGATGAGCCCTGGCCCGGACTTCTTTTTTGTTTCGCAAACGGCGGCCAGCCGCTCTCGTAAAGAAGCGATGCTCGGCGTGCTGGGGATCACCCTTGGAATTGTGGTCTGGGCTGGCGTGGCGCTGATGGGGCTAAACCTGATCCTGCAAAAAATGGCCTGGCTGCACCAGATCATTATGGTTTGCGGCGGGCTGTACCTGCTGTGGATGGGCGTTCAGATGCTGCGCTCCGCTCGCCAGCAGCACCAGCAAAAGGTTCAGCCGGAGGCCGCGCCGGTCGTGCTACCGAAGAAGGGCCGCAGCTTCCTGAAAGGCTTTCTGACTAACCTGTCCAATCCGAAAGCCGTTATCTACTTCGGCAGCGTGTTCTCCCTGTTTGTCGGGGACGATGTTGGTGCAGGCGAGCGCTGGGGGCTATTTCTGCTGATTATCGGCGAAACCTTTGTCTGGTTTACCCTGGTTGCCAGTATTTTTGCGCTGCCGGTGTTTCGCCAGGGCTACCAGCGCCTGGCAAAATGGATTGATGGCTTTGCTGGCGTGCTGTTTGCCGGTTTCGGCATCCATCTGATCCTGTCGCGCTGAGGCTCAACGGGCCGGGCTGAGTTGCCTGGCCTGCTCTTTCTTCCTCAGGCAATCCGCCTTGCCGAGGCCAGCAAAGCGCCTACGGCGATAAACATCCCGCCGAACGTTCTGTTCAGCAGCTTCATCTGCTTTGGCCCTTTAATCCAGCCCGCAATGCGCGTGGCTAACGTGGCGTAGCCAATCATTACGATGATATCGACTACCACCGTCGTCACGCCCAGCACCAGATACTGAACGGCCTGCGGCTGGTGTGGAAGGATGAACTGGGGAAACAGCGCGGCCAGGAAGACAATACTCTTTGGATTGGTCAGATTAACCAGCACCGCGCGCTTAAAAAGCTTCCTGCGCGGCATGGCTTTCGCCACTGCATGCAGGTCGATACCGCCCCCCGAGCGCCACTGTTGAATTCCCAGCCAGACCAGATAGCCCGCGCCCGCCCATTTCAGAATCTCGAAGGCCAGAACCGATTGGGAGAACAGCGCCCCAAGACCAATACCGACCAGCATGATGTGCAGTGAAAGCCCGACCTGGAGACCCGAGATGGAAGCCACCGCCCCGCGATAACCGTGGCTGATGCCGGTGCTCATGGTATTGATCGCCCCAGATCCTGGGGAGAGGCTTAAGATGCTGGTGGTTAAAAGATAGGCCAGCCACCATTCGATGGTCATGGGTAACGCTCCCTGATAGCGCAGAAGTATGACACAATACGTCATTGTTTACGGTTGCGCTACGGGATGACCTCAGGTCTTTCTGAGCGGTTACAGGGGGAGAGGGCAGAAGCCGATGACGAGTCATAACAACGGCTGGCCAACGCGTGAAAAATCGTTTGCTGCTTTTGCTACCGGTCCGCTGCTGAGTTTCTGGCAGACCCGGGAAGAAGGGGAGTTTATCGGCGTGGGTCAGGTGCCGATCCGCTACGTCCGCTTCATCTCGGCGCAACACGATAAGGTTATTCTGCTCTGCCCGGGTCGCATTGAAAGCTACGTAAAGTACCCGGAGTTGGCCTACGATCTGTTCCACTGCGGCTACGACGTAGTGATCATCGATCATCGCGGGCAGGGCCGTTCGGGCAGGCTGCTACAGGACTCCCACCGGGGGCACGTCGAAGCGTTCGAACACTACGTTGACGACCTGGAAGCGCTCTACCAGAAGGAGATAGCCAGCCGTGACTATCGTCATCGCTATGCGCTGGCGCACTCTATGGGCGGGGCAATCCTTACGCTAATGCTGGTCCGGCAGCCGAAAGCCTTCGATGCCGTGGTGCTGGCCTCGCCGATGTTTGGCATCTTTTTACCCATGCCCTTATGGATGGCTAACCGCATTCTTGAGTGGGCAGAAAAACGGCCCGCGCTGCGCGATGGCTATGCGCTGGGCACCGGCAAGTGGCGCGCCCGACCGTTCGGCATCAACGAGCTGACCCACAGCCGCGAGCGTTACCGGCGCAACCTGCGTTTTTACGCCGACGATCCGGGCCTGCGGGTGGGGGGACCCACTTACCATTGGGTACGTGAAGGGGTGCTTGCCGGGCAGGGTATTCTCGGCAAGGCAAAAGATATTTCCACACCGCTGCTGCTGCTGCAGGCCGGTGCGGACAAGGTGGTGGATAACCGGGCACAGAATTTATTCTGCAAAGCCATGACCGCCGCGGGGCAGCCCTGTGAAGGGGGAAAACCGTGGGTTATCGACGGCGCGCGTCATGAGATCTTATTTGAAAAAGACAGTATGCGTGCCGAAGCGCTGGAAGCCATCGTGGCGTTTTTTTCCAGACATCCATAAATTTTGCACGACTCAGAGATGATTCCGTCTCGGGCCAGCCTGGCTGCCCGATAACAGACTAACCAGAGGTTATATGTACCCTATTGTTGCTTCCGATCTTGATGGCACGCTGCTGTCACCGGACCACCGTTTATCTCCTTTCACGCGCGAAACGCTACAGCTGCTGACCGGCAAAGGCGTGAATTTTATTTTCGCCACCGGCCGCCACTACATTGACGTAGCCCAGATGCGTGACAGCCTGGGGATTGATGCATTTATGATCACCTCGAACGGTGCCCGCGTGCATAACACGGCAGGCGAGCTGGTGTTCAGCCATAACCTGGATGAGGATATTGCCCAGGAGCTGTTCGCCCTGCATCACGATCATCAGGACATTTTCACTAACGTTTACCGTGATGAAGAGTGGTTCCTCAACCGTCACCGTCCAGAGGAGATGGATTTCTTCCGCGAGTCTGACTTCAATTACCAGATTTATGAGCCGGGATCGCTGGCAACGGACGGCATCAGCAAGGTGTTCTTTACCTGCGGCAAACCTGAACTGCTGATCCCGCTAGAAGAGGCGCTGGTCGCGCGCTGGGGCGATCGGGTTAACGTCAGCTTCTCCCTGCCAACCTGCCTCGAAGTGATGGCTGGCGGCGTTTCTAAAGGTCATGCGCTGGATGCCGTTTCCCAGTCGCTGGGCTTTGGGCTGAAGGACTGCATTTCGTTTGGTGACGGGATGAACGATAAAGAGATGCTGAGCATGGCCGGGAAAGGTTGCATCATGAGCAATTCTCACCAGCGCCTGAAAGACCTGCTGCCCGAGCTGGAAGTGATTGGCAGCAATGCAGATAACGCTGTCCCTCACTATTTGCGCAAGCTGTATAACGTCTGATTTGATCTACGCCGGTTGCGCCCCTGACGACTCAGGGGCGCAGGTGGATCAGTGATGCAGGAAGTGCACGGCTTTGTCCGGGAAGTCGGTAAATAAGCCGTCGACTCCGGCCTGGTAATACAACACCTGGTAGAGCCGATCGACATTATCAACCCAGTCAGGCAATTGATCCGCGCGAACCGTGTAGGGGTGAACTACCAGACCGTTCTGGTGCGCCGCTTTTACCATATCTGTCAGGCGAATGTGCTCTTTAGTTGACCCTTCAGCCACCAGCATATGGTAGTCCGGACCGATGCCGTCAACGTATTGTGACAGGGTTTTCATGGCCTCTGGTTTGAACATCCAGTCATAGCTGTAGTTTACCCATTTGCCGTTTTTCTGCTCCTGGGTTTCATCCCATTTGGTCTCGGCGATCAGCTGCACCATTTTCAGGTTCATTCCGCGCTGAGGCTCCAGCTCCGTTTTGATCCGCTTCACTTCGTTGTAGTCGAAGCATTGCAAATAAACATTGTCGCTTTTACTGGTGTAACCGTACTGCTTAAGTACATCAAGCACTTTCGCTGAGATATCCTTTCCTTCCCGGCGGTGGAACCACGGTGCCTTGATTTCAGTATAAATGCCGATGTTTTTACCGGTGGAGTGGTTCAGGCCCTGAATAAATTCAATTTCTTCAGCGAAGGTATGAATGCGAAAATCGGATTTGCCCATTGGAAAGCGGCCCGGGAAGGTCTGGGTTTTCGCGCCATTCTTCACGGTAAAGCCTTCGGTGAATTTCAGCCCCTTGATCTCGGCGAGGGTAAAATCGATCGCGTAATAACGCCCATCCTTACGCGCCCTTTCGGGGTAACGATCGGCGACGTTCGTTACGCGATCGAGATAGTGATCGTGTAGCACCACCAGCCGATCGTCTTTGGTCATCACCAGGTCCTGCTCAAGAAAATCAGCGCCCTGGGCATAGGCCATCGCTTTTGCCTCCAGAGTATGCTCTGGCAGATAGCCGCTTGCCCCACGGTGAGCAATGACAATCTTCTCTTCTCCAGCCGCTAGCGTGCACAGTGAACATGCAAGTATCAGGGTTCCTGCCAGTATTTTAAGCATGGTGTTTCTCCGCCAGCAGCCGCTTGTGCTTATTTTCACTCATCATGGTGAGTATCAACAGAAGCACGGCCAGCACGCAGCCGCCAATCATAATGATGAAGCCGCCATCCCAGCCAAAATAATCCACGGTGTAGCCGACGATAGCGCTGGCCGCTACTGAACCGCCGAGATAGCCAAACAGCCCGGTGAAGCCTGCCGCCGTTCCCGCCGCTTTTTTCGGCGCCAGTTCTAAAGCATGCAGGCCAATCAGCATGACCGGGCCGTAAATCAGAAAGCCAATCACGATCATACAGGCCATATCGACGGTGGGGTTGCCAGCGGGGTTCATCCAGTAGATCACCGTCGCTATGGTCACCAGTATCATAAAGAACACGCCTGTCGCCCCACGATTGCCACGGAAAACCTTGTCGGACATCCAGCCGCACAGCAGCGTGCCGGGAATGCCGGCGTATTCGTAAAGGAAATAGGCCCAGGAAGACTTATCCAGCGCGAAGTGCTTCACTTCCTTCAGGTAGGTTGGCGACCAGTCGAGGATGCCGTAGCGCAGCAGGTAGACAAAAACGTTCGCCAGCGCGATATACCACAGCAATTTGTTGGGCAGGACGTATTGCATAAAGATCTGCTTAGCCGACAGTTCCTCTTCATGCTTCTCGTCATAGTCCGGCGGATAATCATTCTTATACTCTTCGATGGGCGGCAGGCCGCAGGATTGCGGGGTATCACGCATCAGCGCAAAGGCGATTATCGCCACCACAATAGCGCCGATGGCCGGCATATAAAGCGCCGCTTTCCAGTCGTTAAACCAGGCCATGCCCAGCAGGAAAAGCAGAGGAGGAATGCCGCCGCCTACGTTATGAGCGCAGTTCCATACCGACACCACGCTGCCTCGCTCTTTCTGTGACCACCAGTGAACCATCGTGCGCCCGCAGGGAGGCCAGCCCATGCCCTGGAACCAGCCGCAGAGGAATAACAGTACGAACATCACCATGATGCTCGAGGTGGCCCACGGGACAAATCCCATCAGCAGCATGACGGCGGCGGCCAGAATCAATCCGGCAGGAAGAAAGACACGGGGATTCGAACGATCTGAGAATGACCCCATAATGAATTTAGAAAAGCCGTAGGCGATGGAGATCCCCGACAGCGCAAACCCTAAATCACCGCGCGAGAACCCTTGCTCAATCAGGTAGGGCATCGCCAGGGTAAAATTCTTTCTGACCAGGTAGTAGGCGGCGTAACCGAAGAAAATCCCCAGAAATATTTGCCAGCGCAGCTTACGGTAGAGGGGATCTACCTGGCTGTCCGCAACGCGAGGCTGATGAGGTGCAGGTTTGAAAATACTTAACATTAATGTGCCTCCAATGGCGTGGGTCATTCTCGGTTTGCGCAAAGAGTAGAGGGTAACCGCCGAAGAGACTGTGAGGGTTAACTCAAATATTACATTTTTATGACAGCTGTGTGGTCGTTAATCAACCACATGTAAACCAAATACTTTCCTGTAACTCATATCGTTTCGCTACACTAGGCGCACTTTTCGCGGCAGAGTAATCCATTGTGACGTTACTGATTGTCACCACAATCCTGTGGGCCTTTTCTTTTAGTCTGATCGGCGAGTATCTGGCCGGGCAGGTAGACAGCGTATTTTCCGTTCTGATCCGGCTGGTGCTGGCTGCCGTGGTTTTCCTGCCGTTTCTGCGCTGGCGCGGCTACCGGGCCTCTACGGTGCTGATGTATATGGCCGTGGGTGCCCTCCAACTGGGCGTGATGTACCTGATTAGCTTCCAGGCCTATCTTTACCTCAGCGTGTCCGAATTTCTGCTGTTTACGGTCATGACGCCGCTTTACGTCACGCTCATCTACGATCTGCTGAAAGGACGTGGGGTACGCTGGGGCTATGCGCTGAGCGCCTTGCTGGCCGTCGGTGGGGCAGCGATCATCCGCTATGATAAGGTCAGCGATCATTTCTGGTTTGGTCTGCTGCTGGTGCAGCTAGCCAATATCATCTTTGCCATTGGCATGGTGGGGTATAAAAGACTGCAGGAAATCAGACCCGTCCCGCAGCATACGGCTTTCTCCTGGTTCTACCTTGGCGCGGTGCTTATCGCCGCCATCGCCTGGTTCCTGTGGGGGAACCCGCAGAAGCTGCCGGTTACTTCACTTCAGTGGGGGATCCTGGTCTGGCTGGGCGTTGTTGCTTCAGGGCTGGGTTATTTCATGTGGAACTACGGCGCCACTCAGGTTGATGCTGGTACGCTGGGGATCATGAACAATATGCACGTTCCTGCCGGGCTGCTGGTTAATCTGGCTATCTGGCAGCAGCAACCGCACTGGCCAAGCTTTATCATAGGCGCGGCGGTTATTTTCGCTTCCCTGCTGGTGCACCGTTACTGGATTATAAAAGCCAGATAAAATAGTGTTTCTACGAAACATTGAGACGTGTCATTACGTCCCAATGTTCGTCATTCATATTTATTTAGACCACGAGCTAAGATAGTTGATTAATTTATTAACATGACTTTCAATAATGCCACCAACGCGCTGACCAACGTCTGTGCCCAGGTTGTTGGCATCATCCTTTGTGTAGCCTAAATCAATTACCGTACTGACTTTATTAAAAATGCCTGTAAAAAAATCCCCAATGCTGGCGGCAATATTATCCTGCAGTTTACCCGCGCCGCTCACCGCACTGACTTCAGTAAGTTTTAACTCTCGCATTATATTCACCTTATTCCATGGTTAGTCTATTACTCTTGGAGTAACACTCCGAAATTGAGGTTATTATTTTTAATTGATTCTGTCAAATAATATATTAAATTTGTTTTTTAATAATGAGTGTAAATAGTAAAATATTTATTTATAGTGTGAATTGCTATTAATTAAGGGCAGCGATTACTGCCCGTGAAAATTACGATTTTTTTGCAGCAGGGCGGACTTTCATGGTCAGCCCCTTCAGGAAATTGCGCAGGATCTGATCGCCGCACTCACGGTAATTCTTATGGCCGGGCTTGCGGAAGATCGCGCCGATTTCAGACTGTCCAACGGCAAAATCAGCCAGTTTCAGGATCTCGAGAATGTCGGTAGTTTTCAGATCGAACGCAACGCGCAGTTTCTTCATGATGATGTTATTGGTCATCTTGCGCTCGATGGATGGCTCAGGCGCATCTTCACTTTTGCCACGGCGTTGGAAAATCAGCCCATTCAGGAAGTAGCCCATAATCACGTCAGGGCAGGCACGAAAACCGGCCTCATCGTCCTTCTTCAGGAAGCTGTTGACTTCCGCTTCGGTGACTTCAGTGTTTGCCAGCGCCAGAATGGCCGCCACCTGCGCATCATTGAGTTGAAGCATATAGCGCACGCTGCGCAGCACGTCGTTATTGGTCATATAAATCTCATCAGGAATCAAAGTCTGTTGAGCGCATTATAGAGACAAATGGCCTTTGATACAGGAAAACCCGCCAGCAGGCCTGGCTGGCGGGAAAATCAGGAGTGGCTCAGCGGGTAAGGGAGCGTCGCCCCAGGTTGGGAAGCATCTCTGACCAGCGGCAGATGATCGCAGGCATGTTGACGAGCGGAGCGGATAAACGCTTCGATCACCGGCTGGCGCTGTTCACCGTCGCGCACGGCGGCATACAGCCTGCTCCAGAGGCCATCACCCAGGGTTTTTGTCACCACCAGCCCCTGATGTTCAAAGCTTTCCACCACCCAATGCGGCAGGGCAGCAATCCCCATTCCGGCAGAAACCATCTGGATCAGCAGAAGCGTATTATCCACGCTTTTCAGCGTAGGGCTGACCCCGGCGGGCTGGAGAAAATGGCGCCAGACATCCAGGCGCTGCCGCTGTACCGGATAAATCATCAGCACTTCATCCGCCAGATCCTCAGGAGAAATGCGCCCGGTCTGCGCCAGCGGATGATCCGGAGCCAGCACCAGCCTGACTTCAAAATCAAACATCGGTGAATAGAAAAGCCCGCTGCGCGGCAAGATATCAGACGTCAGGACCAGATCCAGCTCACCCTGCTGTAACGCCGGCTGGGGATCGAAAGTCACCCCAGATTTGAAATCCATTACCACCTGCGGCCAGCTCTGGCGGAAGTTATTCAGCGCTGGCGTCAGCCACTGAATACAGCTGTGGCACTCAATGGCGATGCGCAGCGTGGTCTGATGAGGCTCGTGGCAGGCCTGAAGCGCCTGTTGGATCTGCGGCAGCACCTGCTCGGCCAACTGTAACAGGATCTCGCCCTGAGGCGTAAAGCGCAGCGGCTGGCTTTTACGCACGAACAATCGAAACCCCAGACGCTGTTCAAGATCGCTGAACTGATGAGATAACGCCGACTGCGTTTGATGTAGCTGGGCCGCAGCCGCAGCCAGCGATCCGGTGGTCCGCAGCGCTTGCAGCGTCCGCAGGTGTTTGAGTTCGATCATGAGAGTCCTTCACATCGACAGTGAACAATTTGCGCTTGTGATTACTACAGTACCTGCGGATTATAGATGTGTAAACATCTGGACGTCTAAAAGCCTGATTGCCACGACAACGGGCCACACTGAGGAAAGAACTGATGACCATTCTAAACCACACGCTTGGATTCCCCCGCGTCGGCCTGCGTCGTGAACTGAAAAAGGCGCAGGAGAGCTATTGGGCTGGCAACAGCTCGCAGGAAGAGTTACTGGCGGTTGGTCGCGAGCTGCGTGCCCGCC
>NZ_JRUQ01000068.1 GCF_000773975.1 Erwinia typographi | reverse complement strand
GAAGGTATTGTCTTTTTCTGAGCATGCACATATACTCCCCGTATAGAGCAACAGCTTCTATACAGTTTTAGTGGGCCCCGATTAATCTTCTCTTCCGCCAAGTTGATAAAGATTATCGGGGTTTTTGCTTTTCCGGCCCCGGGTAAATACCCTGTCAGAACCAGTTCCATGCCACCTTACGGCGTGGCCAGCCCCAAATGCCTTGAAACGATTGGTAATCTAGCACTCATACGTTAAACGTTCAAGAATGTAAATATTCACAATTCGGACTCTCTACGTTTTACTTCAAGCTCGATGAGTTTTTCGATCATCTGAGCCTGAGTAATACCTTCTTCATCCGCAAGCAGCGCAAGTTGTTCTTTTAAGGAACTATGTATTACCGCATGAAATGCTTTATGCGTCGAACTTCTACGGGCTAAAGAAGCCTGCTGGCGCTCTCTTGCTGGTACTGGAGAACCTTTTCTATATTGACGCTTTTCTTTCGATGAGGAAGTTACTGCGCTTCCAGCCTGTGACATTTCTGCCTCCTCAAAAGATCAAACAAGGATCGTTTCGCAGAGGATACTACAGATTTTTGAAATCAGCGACTTAACTTCAGTCAAAAGTGTGAACCGTGTTGGCGCACGGCTCACCAGAGAGGATATTGATTAGCGATCGGGCAACATTCAGCTCAGTACGATGACCGCCACTGCGTACCGACATTCCAGCGGGACTGCCAGTGCGTAAGATACGTCTGCGCCAGTTCAGGCATCTCACGGACAACCAGCACGTTCTCCGAATTCTTACGTGCTCCCGCCCTGCTCCAGTTAAAGCTTCCTGCCTCAACCGTATGATTATCCAAGATAATAACTTTATCGTGCATGATGGCGTAGTGACCGTTTGTGCGTAGAGGAATACCGGCATTCACCACAATATTCATCGCTGCCTGGCTGGCCTTATTCCTGTTCCCCTTCTCATCGAGAACGATTTTTACATCAACGCCGCGTCGGTGTGCATCGACCAGCGCCCTGACCACCTCCGGCGAAGTGAACGAATATCCCATCATGCGGATGGTGCTTCTGGCAGAACCGATCGTACTCAGGACCAGCTGCAGTGCGCTGCCCTCCGGTGAGAATCCCGCCTGGACAGAGGGAGCGGCGAGAGCTGGCTGGATACCACACAGCGACAGGCACACAAGACCGGACATTGCCAGTTGGCGGGGTGAAAAATAATGCATTGTAAAACCTCAGAATAATACGGATGAAAGGTGTTTAACCGAAAACGCCGGGGACGGGAAAACGTGCTTTTTCCGTCTCAGGGGTTGGACAACTGAGCGTGGCGAGGGCGTCAGTCTCTGTTATGAATCACGGATCAAACAGGGAGAGGATTACTTTTCCCCGTTGACTGCGGCTTTATCGATAGCCACCTGCAAAGCTGCGGCACTGGTGAACCCGGGAATAACGGTCACATTGTCAGCACTGGCACCGGTTGCCGGCATTACCACCAGGGCGGGCGTACCGCTGAAACCCAGCTGCTGCGCCAGCGTGTTAATGCCATCCAGCGTCTCCTGCACATCAGGTGCGGTCTTCGCACTGAGGCCCACGGCTTTCGCCGCCGTACTGATATCACCGGCAGTCAGTTTGCCCTCATTATGACCGGTGGCATAAAGGGCGTTGTGATACTTCAGGTAAGCATCCGCCCCCTTCTGCTGCCACACCTGCAGGCCGGTTTTTGCCGCACTCAGCGACGCAGGCCAGCGCTGCCCAAATATCGGGAATTCCTTAAACACAAAGCGCGTCTTCGGGTTTGCCTTTATGATTTTCTCCAGTTCCGGCGCGAGGCGCGCGCAGTAGATGCACTGGTAATCAAAGAACCCGACGACCGTCACTTTGGCATCAGTGGGACCATAAGACGGCGTACCTTTATCGTTCAGCAGCGCCGCCTGGTTCTGAATGGCCGCAGCGGTCATCGACCGTTGCTGTTCTTCCTGCTGCTGTGCCTGCAGTTTCTGGCTGACCACAACCAGCACGTCAGGATGAGCAATCAGCCAGTCCTTCGCCACTTCACCAATGCGGGCCTCCTGCTCCGGAGTAAAGACAGGTGTGGCTTTCTCAGCCGCATTTGCCATACCGGACAACAGAGC
Source organism: Erwinia typographi (assembly GCF_000773975.1). Lineage (GTDB taxonomy): Bacteria > Pseudomonadota > Gammaproteobacteria > Enterobacterales > Enterobacteriaceae > Erwinia > Erwinia typographi. The sequence continues at coordinate 29,802 of NZ_JRUQ01000068.1, read as the reverse complement.
GCTGATCATCATCACCGCCAGTGCGGTGCGCTTTACTGTTAACATATTAGAATTCCTTATTTTCAGTCCAGGTGACGGCCTTTGCCGCCTGTTTCTTCAGTCTGTCTGCCCGTACCCATGCAAGCCGCACCATAGCCGCACGTTCATGCTCAGGCGGAATAAGCGATTCAACGGAGCCAGGCGCTGACGGCATTAATATTGCGCGACCGATGCCGGTCACTCACCAATTTCCTTATCTCTCACTATCTCGCGCTCAACCCGGTGAAGCTGATCGGTCACGCTTTCCCGCTGCCGCGCCTGTTGACGCTCCTGCTGCATGACCTGACTCAGCCCGGCCTGCTCCTGCTGCCGGAACTGTTCAGCCTCACGCAGTAGTGCACGGGATTCCGCGCGCTCCGCCTGCTGCAGGGCATCCGGGCGTTCCGGGTCACCAGGCAAATGCGGGACGGCCTCCGGCTGCTGCTGGCGGCGGGCTTCTTCAGCCAGCGCCTTCGCCATCCGCTGTTCTTCCGGCGTTTTGAGGCTGATGGGGTCCGGCGTGCCGGCCGGATTGCTGTCCGGGTGGCGGAAAATGCCGGCACTGTCCGGCAGAACCAGACCACCACTCAGACGCTTCATGATGGCATCAGTGGGTGGTTCACCGCTGACGACCACAATACCGTCGCCGGGATGCTGCAGCCCCAGCTGTCGGGCCTCTGCCAGGTCTCTGGCCTGGCGGGTCAGGCCGGTTTCACTTTGCCGGAATATCACCAGGGTGGCCTCTTCACTGCCAAGTAACCGGGCGTTATCACTCAGGCCCCGTAACCGGCCATCGCCATGAAGCTGCACCTCCCGCAGCAACACCGCCCGCTGTACGCCGCTGGCATCATGCGCCGGCAGCGCCACATGTGGTGCCGGATATTTCCGGCTGCCGTGGATAAAGCGGGCCTCACCTGCCTCAGGCAACTGCGTTGCCAGTGCCCGCCCCAGGGCGCTGGCAGATAATGGCGTGGCTTTTTCCCATAACTGTTGTGCGGTCGCCGCCTGACGGTCACTGTCTGCCAGCAAGACATCGTGGGCCGTCTGCCGCTCTGCAGGCTGAGAGACCTTCTTCAGCCACTTATCCAGATTGTCGGTATAGACCTGCACATGCACTTTTACACGCGACAGCCCGACGTACGCATCCCGCATTGAGGCCAGGGCAGCTCGGGCACCTTCCACACCGGCCAGCATAATCACATACAGGGCACCAGCCCCCTGTGCTTTGTGCGTGGTTCCGGCATAACCGTAATCCAGATGACGGTCAGCCATATCCTGCCCGGGGTTAAGCACCCGCGTTTCATCACCCTGAGTCAGCTGCAGCTCGCCCTCTTTTGTCACGCCGGTAACGGTCCAGTTGCTGTTCGCTTCGCGCCCGCGCTCGCGCTCGCGGTCAGACCGGGAAAAGCTCACCTTTTCCCCGACCGAGACGGCTATTTCACGGAGCTTAAACACCGCGATGTCCCGCAGGCTGCTCTCAAAGGCCGACAGTACCTGTGCCTGACCGGTCTCATCAACCAGCTCGACATAACCGTTCTGGCGGCTGTCCTTCCCGGCACGGATGGTATAATAGCGGTCGTTAATCAGCGCGATATTGCCGTGTTGCGCCGCCATACCCGCCACCGACTTCAGCCTGTCCGTCTGCGTTTTCACCCGGTCCAGCACGGTGATGGTCACTTCACGGCCGAGCTCACTGCGTTCCTGCAACTGAGCGTGAATGGCGGTATTGATGGCGTTTTTGTCGGCGTTGGTCTGGGTGACAATCAGCGTATTGTCGCGTGCTTCTGCGGTACGACCGGTGAAGTCATCGACAATGGCCTGAATCACCCGGTCACCCTGCTCTTCCTTCTGTTCTTTCGTCTGGGGGATGGCCATCACGGACTGCACCGGTGACCATCGGCCTGGCGTTCTCGGCACCGTATCCGGCGTCACGCTGCGGATGGTATCCAGTGCCGCCGGGACCTGGCGGGCAATGACGGATTCAATGGCCGGTTTCAGCGCCGGACTCTGACGCACAATATCCTGCATGATGGCGGTATCCAGCGGGCTGCGTTCCTGCAGCAGGGTGAAGGGCGCGCCGTTATCCACCGGCAGCAGCTGGTCCCGGTCACCGCTCAGCACCGCACGACCACCACCTGCGGCAATATGGCCCATCGCATCAGCCATATCCCGGTTGCCCACCATTGAGCTCTCATCCACCAGGAACAGGGTCTTACTGAAATCGGGCTTCTCTCCCCCCTGAATACGGCGCTCCATGTCCATCAGGAAGCTCGCCAGCGTCTGCGCTTTGACGCCAACATCGGCCATCTCACCCACCGCCCGGTGGGTTGGTGCCAGGCCGACGACCTCCGGGCGCTGCTCTGCCGGCAGGGTCTCCAGCGCTGCCAGGACGGTTTTCAGCTGGGTGGTTTTCCCCACACCGGCATAGCCCTGTATGCCGGTGAAACGGTCGGTACTCTCCAGTATCAGGCTGGAGGCCTGCTGCTGCCCGGCGGTGAGTCCGGCAAACAGTGCCGGGTCGGCATGACGCAACAACGGTGACTGCGTATCCAGCCCTTCCACCACCAGACGGATGACGCGCTTCTCCGCCTCATAACTCGCGGCCGTGACGAACAGTTGCTGCGCGATACCTTTCGGTCCCGGTACCGGGATGAGTTCACCGGTCTGCACCTGGCGGGCCAGTTCACGGTCCACATCGTCCTTACGCAGGGAGGCATGCAGCGGCAGCGCATTCGCCAGTACGTCGGGGCGACTGAACACCACCTCACTGCCCTGGGTCAGGCTGACGGCCTGGCGCACCGCTTTTTCAGCAGGGCTCATCAGGTTGTCCCTTGCGAAGTCCAGCGCCGCAGCGAGCTCACCGTTCTGCGGGTTCACCTGCGCCAGCGCGGTCCGGTACAACGGCGAACGGGACAGGCGCCGTTCAGCCTCATCGTTTGCCAGCGGGGTATAAAGCTGCACCCGCTCACCACTGCGGGCCAGGGTATTGAGCATCGTCGCGCCGGTATCGCGCCCGGAGACCGCGGCCAGCACCGTGCCCTGCTCGCTGACGCGCTTTCCCGGCGAGGTGACGTAACCGTACCCGGCCTTCAGCGGTTCATCGGTACGAATAATCCGCGTCTGCCCGTCATGCTCCACCACCAGGCTGTTCTTTCGCACGGCCGTAACGGTGACAGTGTCACCAGAACGCTGTTTACCCTGCCGCGCCAGCCAGGTCAGTTTCTCCCCTTCAGCAATATCTACGCTCTGTGACCGGTACAGGCTCCAGCTGCTGTCCACCTGACTGAGCTTCATCCCCTGGCGCTGACCATCCTCTCCGACCAGCATAAGTGTGCGGGTCTCCGCGCTGACGCGGTCAATGGTATAGCGCTGAGGCGCACGGCTGTCCGGAGCGCGTTGTTCGAGCACCATGCCCTCCCGGTACGTATCCAGCTGGCGGCGGTTTTTGCTGTCCAGCCACTGCGGAACCAGCATGTCGACGGACGCCGTTTTTCCTCCGAGCAACCCTTTCTCCTGCAGCGTCTGCCGCAACTCTGCCGTTAGTGACTGCTGCTCGCGCTCGCCGCTGACCTGGGCCACCACGTTCTCTCCCTGGCTCACCATCGCCACATAATCCCGGGCCAGAGCCGCATAGCGCTGCCGCTTGTCCGGCTCACTGACCACGCTGACGGCCACGGTTCGCTCTGTTTCCGCCCGGTAGCGGGTCACCCCGGCCGCCTCCAGCGTCTGCAGGGCATTGCCGGTCCCGCTGCGACCGCCGCTGTCCATCATCAGCAGCTGTGACTGTGCGCGAAGCGCCTGGTCGGTGACCGTCAGCGCATCACGAACGGAAAGCTTTTCCGCCCCGGCCACAATCAGCGTACTGTTCACCGGCAACGGAGACGCTGACAGCCCTTTCAGCGTCATCACTTTATCCGCCAGACCAGGCTGTTCAGCCAGCCAGCGCTCACTGCTGCGGTCGGTAGCCAGCACCACCACGTCCCGTCCCTGTGACTGTGCCAGCTGCACCCCGGCCAGCACCGATTCGCGCATACCGCCCGCGCCTCCCGGCTGGCTGACAATCGCCAGTGACGGACGGTCTGCTTCAATCTGCTGCATCACCGGCACAGACGGAGAAAACCGGGCAGGGGCGCCGGCGGACACCACCACGGCGGATTTCATCTCCCCGGCCAGCTGCTGCAGGCTCAGTTCGTCCAGCAGGTGAATGGAGGAGGTAAACACGCCTTTCTCCCGGTCCAGCGGTATCAGCTGCTGCGTCTCAATCGCCGATTCAATGGCCGAACGCGCCATCACCGCAATCTGCTCCCGCGCATCGAGACTGTTCAGCGTCCGGTTCAGCACATCGGAATAGGTAAAGCGGGTCCGTTTTTCACTGAGCTGAGAAATCGCCAGGCTCACCGCCTGGCGAACATCGTCCGGGGTCGTCTCCGGGCGTACGGCTCTGTCGTCGTCCATCGTCTTCAGACGGGCTTCAGCTTCCTGGCGAAACGCGCCGATATCGAATCCTTCCTGCTCCAGACGGTTCATCCAGTCGGTCAGCAGTTCTGTCCGGTCGGGATCTTTCTGTTTGGCCTTACGCGTATCCAGCGCCGCCACGTCACGGGATTTCAGGGACGCGCCATCCCCGACGGCCTCCCGGATTTGTTGCGTACGCTGTGAAAATATCTCCACCGGGACACCCTCGATTTCCCACAGATCGTTTTTGCCGGTCACCACGGTCCGGAATCCCATCTCCTCCACGGCCTGACGCAGTTCGTTACGGTAGATTTTGCCCAGCGCCACCTGCAGGGCATAGACGTTCTCGATAAACCCGCTGTTGCCGACCTTATCGCTGGAAAGTGTCTTCCACTCCCCCAGGTACTCCGTCAGGTTCATCACTATCAGGTGCGTATGCAGCTGTGGATCAAGTTCACGTGAGGTGTCATGGTGGAAAGCCGCAGCCAGCAACTTACCGGTCATCTCTGTCTGGCTGACCCCATCGACCATGACACGCGTACTGGCCAGTCGTTCAATTTCTCCCATGGCCACACCGACAGCACGCTGATGCGCCTCCAGAATACGGCTGTCGCCCAGTACCACACCCAGTACGGAAATACTTTTTGGCGCCGACAGCGTCAGGTCGTAACCCGGCCGGTGAACATTCTGACCGCCCGACATCCGGGAGAGATCGACGCCCTGCGGGAAAAATCCGGCCAGGGCATCATCGAATGTCTTCGCATCCACGGGGCCTTCCAGGCCTAACAGCTCTGCGGCTTTCCCCATCCAGGACGCTTCCATACTGCCGAGAAAGTAATAATTATCTTTCGCCATGTAGTAGCTGGCTCCACCGCCAGCAACAGAAGAGACCGTCAGCATTACCAGTCCCTCTCTGGCTCGCTGCCGTCATCCGGTTCGCCATGGTCACGGTGAACGAGGATATTTTTCTCTTCCTCCTGCATCGCCTGCAGGGCCTCCTGCTCGTACGCCGCATAGTCTTCGTAACGATCTGGCTCAGTCAGAATTTCACCGGTCTGCGTATCCACCTGCTGTCCGTCATATTCCTTCACCCGACCACCGTTCCGGGCCGGACTGGCCGTTGCCTGGCTGCTCCGGGTATCAGGCACGGAGGACGATACAGCGGCCGGTGGCAGGGGGGATGAATTGATGCTTTCGGTTGCAGCAGTGACCGGAGATACGGTGCCAACTGGTGCTGGTGCTGTTGTTGCCGGTACGGCAGGCGCGTTGCTCTGTACCGCAAGCAGCCTGTCGATGCTGTCTTCATCCAGCTCGCGGCGGGTAATTTCCTCCTCGATTTCCGGGTCCAGACTGTCATTCAGCTCCCGAGGCAGGAACTCTGCCGCGATAAAGTCCATTTTTTCGTAAGTCATATTCATACGTACCACCGGGTAATTACCCGGTAGCGTCACGTAGCAGTTCAGGTCCGGCAGAGACTGGATATCGGAGTAGTTGACCAGATACTGGTCATCTTCCTGCTTGCTGAACGACACCCCGTCACGCACGGTATCTGCACCATAGCTGTACTGTTCGTTAAACACCTTCGCCCGGCGCTGGCCCAGCTGACGCATCACATAGTTCGCCACGCCTTCATCCGGAGAGCGGAAGAAAAAGCGGGTATTGAGTAAATCCATCATCGCGTCAGCAAATTCACGACCGTAGGTGAAATCCAGCTGCGGTTTGTTCTGAAAGCCGAGGACAAAACAGCCACCAAACTTACGGGCCTCCGACAGCACGCCAGGAAGTTCCGGCAACTTATGCAGGGACGTCAGCTCATCGTAGATAAACCACACCCGGCGGGTCGGGTTCTCTCCCATTTCCAGCAGGCAGTTGGCTGCCTGCGCCAGCCACATCGAGATCAGCGGTTTCAGGGACTCATGCTGACGGGCATTACTGGTGATCCACAGCCAGCCGTTGCGCTGCCCCGGCTCGTTCACCTGTTTCATCCATTCACGGATGGCAAAACGGGGTTTACCGGTGCGCTCAATCCCCTGCATGTAGCGCAATGCCTTCACGTAGTTGGTCAGCACCCCACGGATAGAAATGGCGGTCTTCTCCACCTTCTCTTCCATCAGGTTGGAGGCTTCCGTACCCTGCACGTATTCCCGCAGCGCCTTCAGATTGATGGCCAGCAGGGTACGCAGCAGCGCGTTATAGCTGCGATGCGGGTCATTCTGGAAACGTTTAGATACCGAGGTAAAAATGGTCCGGGCAGACCCCGTCCAGAATGGATCTTCTTTGGTACTCTGGGGGATCAGCGTATTGCCAATGGAATCAAAATCCGATGTGGTCTGACATTCCAGCCACAAATCCCAGTTTTCACAGCGCTTATCACGTGGATTCAGCAGCTTATCGATGTTTTCATTAAAATGGCGCTTAACCAGCGAACAGCCCTTGTCGTAGACAATCACCATGTCCCCGCGTGCGCGCAGCTGCTGCAGCAGTTTGTTGAGGGCATTGGATTTACCGGAACCGGGCGTACCATGCAACAACAGGTTTTTAACCTCACTGTCGAGCAACAGTGGTAACTGGTCAAAATGCAGTGGCGATGCTTCATTGTTGCGGTGCAGGGTTCTGGCCACCGCTTTCACATCTTCTGTCAGTGACCGACCGCCCACCAGGTCATCCTGGGCCTGTTTCTCGCCGAGCCGGCGCAGAAGGTAATAGACGCCATACGCCACTGCCAGCACCACACAGCTCGCAAGGAATACCGCAATAAACAGCTCCTGCAGCGTCAGCTGACCGGCATAGGTCATATAGGGGTCTTTCAGAATGGCTGCGGAAGTAAAATGCAGCGTTTGTCCGTCATAGGGCACGTCATATACGGGGGGGACATTGAACAACGCTTTTTCACCGCCGGCGGAGAGGTATAACCACCAGTACAGCCCACCGTTACGCATGTCCTGCCACGGCACCCGCATCCAGAAAAATAACGGTGTCAGTACAAAAAAAAGATTCAACAACCAGAAAGCAATACGGCGGTTGACCTGCATAAACATATTCAGCATATAGCTGAATACCTGGCCGCCCTGGGTAATATGCTTGGTGGAACTCATTTCTGCTCCCCGGAATATTCAGGTGAAAGCGAGATAATCATCTCCTCAAAAGTTGCATTCCGAAATGCAGCAGCCGGATCATAAATAATAATGAGGTCATCATTATTCCATTTCATCATGGGCAAAAGCTGGTTTATCTTGGCGTATCCCATTCCTGTCTGACGCGAAGAAGAACTATTTTCTTCAGGCAATACGGCATCAGAACTGACATTATCAGAACAATTCATACAGAATACCTTTTACAGATACAGCAACGAGCGCCGCCAGCGTATGACAGCGCGATGCTGAATAATATGATAATGAAGATCCCCCCAGGCAGGGGAACAACTGAGATCTGGAGTTAAATCAATCAGGCGAGTTGAGTCAGAATTTATTTCTGACTCAACACACCGGAGAAAAAACGAAATGCGTTAGTGACTAGCTATAATAAAATATTAGAAATCGCTATTACTCCCTGGGGTAAGACTCAATCAGTTGAGTCTTCAATCCTTTATCATTTAATTTCCTGATAATATTCTCACGATATGTTTTCATGTTTTTCCGGCTATCTCCAGTTACCGATTGAACTAATGCAGAAGCCATGGCATCGGCACTTACACCGCCAGATTGTTTATCGAAGCTAACATACCAGTCGAGATGCCAGCCATCTTTGTACTGCCACAGGCAATTGTAGAAGCGGGTATTTTCTCCCCACCGGGACATCCCCTTGGTATCCGACGCAACAACCACATAAGCGCCTTCACATAATGGGATGTTGAGAGATGCACCGTTAGCGGCCGCAAGTGCACCCAATCCACTATTCCCCAATGGATTAACTAATCTGAAACGCCCTGGTTGCTCAGGAAGGGGAGATGGAGGTAAATTTCTGGTTACCCTGACATCACTCATGATTGTTTTTAGGGTATCAATATAAATATCAGCGACATCATCCGGGGTACGGTTTTGCATGTCCTTCATATCATATACAGCATAATTTGAAACAGACTCGTGTGTTGGCGTAAACATGCACCCTGCTAATAAAGCACACCCTGCCACAATTGAAAACCCCATGAATTTATTCATACATCCCTCTATATTTACTCTGACAGAACCACTATTTAACTGAAAACATCAATAGTTATTATCTGATGAAGTTGTCCCATATACATTGCCTTGCATATCAAAACCCGAATTAACCATCGGAAGGCCTGATGCAGGATTAAAACTATCGTAATGAGATGTATCAGCCATTGCATTTGTTGTTGAATACCCAACTGAAACGCTCGTATTCACATACTCATTATTTTTGTTACAACAGCCACCATCCAACATGGTGCTCCCGGCTCCGGAAAAATTAGACATGTACGATTTCCCGGCGGCATCGGGTTGATTACCGCGAAACGAACACTGCCGGCTGGCGGTTCTTTCTGGCAATACGGCAGACAAAGCATCTTGATCAACCACCCAAAAAACTATATTACCAAGCCAACTGGCAATAACACTCCCGACCAGTATTGCCATCCCGCCGCCCCACCATGCCCATGCAAAAATAAGCAGAATGAATGGCGTGGACACTATGATTTTTTTAAAAAAAATCTTGCGCAAATACAGATCGTTATCATTGACCACCTTGAGCTCTGGCCAGTATATAAATGAGAAGAACATCGGCACCATACACATAACAGATACAATCAGACATGGCATAACAAACCATGAATCAATCGGCATGAAACAATATGAGAAATAGATCGCATTAGCGGCAATAATAAAATGGTTGACCCAATATAAAAACATCCATTGCCTAATCACTTATTATTCTCCTCAAACTGTCTTTGTATATCCTGAGCCTGCTTCGTTAATTCATCACGCGTTTTACCACCTGGCAGCGTGTTTTGCTGCTGCTGTTCATCTTTATAGGACTTACCGAACTTCCGCCCCTGAACCTGATGATCCTGCTCCAGGTCAGTATACTGCTTATTCACTTCACCCTGTTGTTTATTGACGTTTTCTTGAGCAAAATCAACAGATCGCTTCGCATCCGCTCGTGAGTGTTCAACCTCACTGGCAACACGCCCCTCAGCTTTCACACCCTGCCCGGCTGCAGTCTGCGCCATGTGTTGTTGCTGGCTTTCAAAATCACTGTGGCTGACGCCCTGTAACCCACCGTCAGCAACCGTATCGCCCATGCCTTCAGCGGCTCGTCCCTGACTGGCCCGGAACTGCGCTTCCAGCTGTGGCATCATGCGCTCTTCCACAAAGCGTCCGGCCAGTGATTCACGTTCCGCACGGGCTTCCGGGCTGGATACATCGGTCAGCACGCGTTCAGCATCCGGGTGATTCTGCTTCGCATATTCCACAAACTCCTGCGTGGCATTGCTGCGGATCGCCGCACTGTTGTTCTCAACAAAACTCGCCATCTGCGCATATTCATGGCTGCGGTTTTGTGTGTCACTGTACTGGCTGGCCTGAGTACGCATATCACTGAACGTCGCCGCCATCTGGTTAAGCAGCGAGCCGGACGCGTTGTCCGTATGGCTGCTGTTGTCGGTGGTTCGGTGGCTGGCGACCACATCCACACCGTGGCGGATATCTTTCAGATCCTGAGCGCTGAAGTCTTTCGTACTGCTGGTACGGTTACTCATATCAGTACTGGTGCCATGCGAAGAGCCATTCTGACCGTTGTAGTCCAGTTTCGCATGAGCATCTCCTCCCATACTCCAGCCTGTTCCAAGGCTGGCCAGCTTGCCGATAACCTGCTTGTCAGTGTCAACTTTGGCATAAGCCCCGGCACCGACATTGGCTGACAGATTCTGGCTTTGTTCCATAGCTGCTCTGAGTGCATCAGTCTGGCTGACATTATTGTCACGCGCATAACGCGCCACGGCACTCTGCATTTTACTGATAGCCGCCGCATCATTAGCACTGACGCTGTTATCCGCACCACGACTGACGGTATCGCTGTTCCCGCGCTGACTGGCCCACTGAGACAGCTGTGATGCCCCGGTACTGGTTGTGTGCCCCAGAGTTTCATTCAGGCTCTGTATCTGACTTTGTGCTTCACGCTGCTGGCGCTGGAAACCGCTGACAGCTGAACGGTCCAGCTGAATATCCGTAGGCAGCCGTGAAATCGCCCCGGTGGTATCGTAGACCGAACTGCCATCCTGTGTCCGGGTAGCCACCGCGCCATTCCCCATCTGTGTGGTCGCCATTCCGCTGCGGCTGGCATAGTTGGTATCCCACTTATTACCGGCCACATTGTCGGTCTGCAGGTTATTGAAGGCCCAGGAGCCGTCACCAGCGCGCGATGCTTCAGACGAGGCGGTACTGCTCACGGCTGTCCCCAGATAGTTCCCGGCCTGCGATACCACACTGCCCAGCCCTCTGACGATCCCCCAGGCCAGAAACGGAATCGACAGGGACAGCGCGCCAGCAATCGAGCCAATATCGGCGTGAGTCTGCTGGATAACGGACAGATTGGACAACGAAAATCCCAGCGCACCGGTTTTCGTGGTCAGGTGTGAGCTGACGGCATAGTTCAGGATGGCGAACATCGGTCCCCACGCCTGCAGGTAAATCAGCGTGTAGATATAGCCCTTCAGCACCTGCAGAGTCAGGGAATGTACGGTGGCCAGCAGAATAATCACCGGAAACAGGCCAATCACCATCGCCAGCAGCACCGTGTTCATCAGCGGCAGATAGGTCGTGGCAATCGTCGCCGATATCACCTGGCTCAGACGCATTTTGGAATAGGAGGACTGTGAGGCGAGGTTCACCAGCCCGGCAGCATCACCATTCTGCGCGCTGTAGGAGGAGATCCCCTGCTTCAGACCATTCATCACCACCGTCGAGCGCATTATCTGGCTCGCGGTTGAACCACCACCGTAATAGTAGCTGTAGCTGTCGGCCATCAGCGTACCGAACAGCGCGCTGCTGTTGGGCTTCGCACCCGTGATGCGGGAAACATAATAACTCCAGGTACTCCCGTCTTCTGCCGTATCGGCATTCAGCTGTGATTTCAGCACATTGTTGGCCAGCTCCTGACAGGTCCAGAAACCTTCCCGGGTCGCGGCAGTGTTCCCGTATGAGACCATCACTCCCCGCAGCGGGCTGGGATTGCTGAATATCAGCGAGTACGGATCAGTGCTGCTCATCAGCTCCTGAAAGGAATATTTGTGATTCAGCAGAATATCGCCCACCACACAGTTGCGGACATACGCCGTAAACAGTTCAGCCAGGTCGCCGTTGCGGAACATAAAATCGGTGGCGGTCCCCACCAGGTTAGCCCCGAACAGCATCCCGGTTTTGCTGTAAGTCACGGAGTCCGGCGTGTGGTAGACCGTCTCAAATCCTTCCGTCAGCGCAGTGCCAATACCGGTAATAAATTTCGCCGGCGCCGCCAGCCCCAGCGGGACGTTATCGACGGTATGGATACTGGTGGCATCCGTGCGATCAATAATCTGCACCGTGCGTTTGGGGATAATCAGAATACTGGTCAGCAGGATGAAGAAGGCAATAAATTTAAAGAACTCCAGTGGATCATGCCCCTTCAGGTAGGTGGCAAACAGCACCATTACCGACACCAGGGCTGCAATACGAAACATCGAAGACCATTCGGTGGTCCCCATCAGGGTGGCCACCCCGTTGAAGATATTGGTCAGAAAATCGCCCCCGGCCAGCACGTATACCGTATCCATTACATGCCTCCTTCGCTGCCGGCAAAACGGTAGTTTTGCTGGTAGCGGTCGAGCAGCTGACTCGACGTTTGCTGGCGCAGGTAGCTCATCTGCCGGTCCAGCTCGGCCAGCGCATCCGCTTTTGTCTGTACTTCCTGTTGCAGGGCTTCCAGCTGGGCCGAAGCACCGGACACACTCTCACGCAGGGCATTCAGCTGCGTATCGGGATAGTTCCGGCTGGCCATCTGCATGCGGGCCTGGTCAATCAGCTCCTTCATGTACTGCAGCAGAATGTCATAGGCGATGTAATCAGACATTTTTGCCAGCATGTTGACATTCAGATTCAGTTGCATCGGGTCAATCAGATAGCGCAGTACCGGCACTGACGTGCTCTGAATAAAGCCTTTCTCGGTCTCTGACAGCCCCTCGTCAGTTCGCAGCTTGTCACGGATGCTGTTAATCATATTCTGCACCTTAGACACGAGGGCATTGCCGGCACTGATTTGCACGCTGCCGGTGGTCATTTTTACGCAGTCACCACTGGAGACGCAGGTCTGTATCTTCGCGCTTCCTCCGTGCATCAGTGCTTTTATCAGATCCGGATTGCCCGCCTGCGAGCTCAGCACGGAAGGGGTACCGTTGCTGTCATAAATCATCGTCCCCGTCAGGTTCATCACCAGCTCCTTAAGCTCCGTGTCGCTGCCAACCATCGCGTTGCTGCTGAGAATTTCCCACATCAGGTTCTTGTTCCGCAGCACCTGGTCCTTCTCACTGTCGTCCGCCTTATCCAGCACGCTGCTCATTTCGCCCCCCACGGTACAGCCCTGCCGGGAGGCCGCCCAGTCGGCGAAAAGGTTGCTCTCGCCGGCAATGTCCTGGCAGACTTTCTGCTGGGACACCTGCGTCTTTGGCCACAGTCCGCCAATGATGCCCTGCGCGGCCTGGCAGCTGGACATGTTGGTGCTGTTCAGGTCAGTCGCAATTTTCTGCAGGTAGTCCTTCGCATCCTTCAGTTCGGGCGCGACCGTCTGCAGGGCCAGATCGAAAAAATACCCCTGGGCATTGGCCATCAGGTTTTTGACAAACTGCTGTAGCTGATCGCTGTTAATGAAGGAAAACGCCCCGAGATAGGCATCAATACCGCCGCATCCGGCCGTCAGCGAAGGTGGCGTGAAAGACATCACCTGTATCTGTCTGACCTGATTGCGCAGAAACAGATTCCCGCCGGTGACATACCCGGCGGCCTGTCCCTGCCACGCCGCCGCGCCGGTGGCATTACCTTCAAATCCCAGCTTGTTGAAATAGCTGTTCAGATCGCTGTCAACACCGGCGTAAGCAGACGAACCACATACCAGCGCGAGGAGCCCGGCCAGAAGGGATTTACGCATGGTTATCATCCTTGTTGCGCATCCGTGAGAAACCAACCGCGAAACAGGCTTTAACATCCCCGGCGATGTCCATCAGGGCCACCACTCCCGATGCGATAAAGAACCCTGCGGCAGCACACCCGAAGCTGACCGGCATGGCATACATGGTCAGATTAAGCGGCGTCTTCATCGCCTGCTTCTCCGCATTCAGCTTCACAAAATCTGCGGTGGCATACCCCAGGCTGTCGAATATGACATTCCAGTATTTCCATGCGCAAAATCCGGCCGTCCCGGAAGCAATGGCAAGAATAAACAGAACGAGAGACAGTTTTGACAGAAAAGAAGATGTATTCATACCGCTATCCTTTATTAAAAATAATTCTTCAGAGAGTAAAACATCAGAAAATAAACAGACACAAACACAGAACTGTAAAAGCCCTGAATAACAGAAAACAACGCAGAAGGAATTTAATAATTCACCCGTTTACTTATCAGAAAGTCGTCTGATAGTCTCGCGCTGAAAGATAATGACAGCAAAAACAACAGCCGTCAGCGGGGCAATCATAAAAGTCGTTTGCATACCCATGTTCCCCAGCCAGTCAACATCCCGTTGGGCATGGAATACGGCGATAGCTGCCGGGGCACAGATAATCAGCAGAGGCCACCAGATCCTGATAATTCCTCCCGGTGATGTCACCTCATCCCCCGGACGTAAATATTCGACTGTCAGACAATATGCAGGCAACAGGGAAAATATAAGTCCGGCAAAACCCAAAAGAGCGGCGCTGGCTTCGTACTCTCCCAGAGCAAATGCCGGAATCCCCATATCATTGAGGTCAACATTAAATATAAACATCCAGACAGCAGTCAGAAAATAGCCCAAAACCAGAGTGGTAGTGACAATCAATTTCAACATAATAACGTCCTTATTTTATCATCAGTGCCTGACTGATTCGTTGTAACAGGGAATTCATATCCGTCAGCCCCTGTGCCAGAGGCCAGCTCTGCAGGGTATTCACATTCACAAGAAACGTTGTGGGCGTCACGCCATTACTGCCGGGGCCAAAAAACTGATCCAGCACGGCCCGTGGCGCAGGGATCGCATCAGGAAAGCTGGCGTCACCCTGTCCATCCAGCGTATAGGGAAACACCTTAAAGCCCGTCTGCGTGGACAACTGGATAAGCTGCGGGTCGAACTGCTGACAGTAATGGCAGGAAGCCTGCATAAACAACACAATGCGGTAGTCTGCCACGTTAATCTGCCGCCCGTCAGGAAGAGAATATGCCCGCACTGACTCAGCAGACCTGCCCTGTGATAATTCAGGCTGTGACTGTGAAGGCTGTCTCCTGGCGGATTCAAGCGCCCTGATTTCGTCCAGCGTGGATGCGGATGCCAGATGAACAGGAAGCATGGATAACACCCCATAACAGGCTATCCTTCGAATGCGTTTTAAAACTGATGTATCATGTTTTTTCATTGTATGCCCTGCAATAAATGATGAAAGGATTCAACTGAAATGAAGAGTATTCTTGATAAGCCTGATGTGTTGTTCGTAATAAGGGATATCATCAGAGAAACGCTTATGGGAAATGCCGCGCTGGGATTAATTATTTCAGCCATCGTTCACTTCACCAGTAAAGCAAACCTATCCGTACTTGATACTGTTTTGCGATCTCCCTTTCAGCATCTGGCATATTCATTTTCCTGTGGTTAGCAGCCGTCACATGGGGTTACTTCTGCAAAATAGCGAACACCAGAACATTACCAGGCGTTCTGTTATTTATGATATGGATAATCATCGCAGAACTTGTCCTTACGCTGACTCTTTTAACGATTGCGGGGAGACCTGATTTATTATGAAAACACTACTGACATATAAGCCTGCCAGGAAAAAACAACATTCCCTGCGGACAATAAAACAGCAAGAATAACCATTGCAGTACTGCGTCTGAAAATATGAAAACGCCCGGCCAGCGTTTCAGCGATCATGAGCTGGAACAGCATCATGAACCAGGGGATCAGGTTCATCACCAAAACCCAGCCCCCCTGCAAAGATGGCGGCCAGACGTTGCGATGGAAATAAAACAAAAACGGGATTATCGTCAGGGCATTAATAGCCAGTGTCTTTACTCTGATATCAAACAGATGTTCCACTGTCATTTCTCCTCTTTCAGCGTCAGGCGAACAGTCCGGTACAGGCTGGATTAGTCCCTGCCCATCCAGAAAAATGAGCCAGACAGAATTCGTTTCACGATATACCTCAGGCTCCGGCCTCATCAGACTTCAGTTCCCGCCAGGCATGCCAGGCTGAAATCCCCCAACCTGCCAGCGCCAGTGCGGCCCCTGATACCGAAAACAGCAGCGCAACAATGACATTAACTATGTCCATCAGACTGGCCATATCCCGGCTCAGCGTCAGTACGCGGGCGCTGACGGCGCTGTTCATCAGGAACCAGAACACCGGCCCCGCCGTCATAAACGCCCCGCCGCAAAACAGCAGCAGGTTTTCCTGCTTCTCTTTTGGGCTGACCTTCTCACTTTTCTTATTCACTGTATTCATCCCGTAAAGGTTAAAAATAATGTATATCCCATTGACATATACATGAGTGCCACCATACTGGATATACGCACTGTATATCCCACAAAGAGGCTCATGATGGAAACCACCGTTTTTCTGAGCAACCGCAGCCAGGCGGTTCGCTTACCCAAAGCTGTCGCGCTTCCCGATGACGTTAAACATGTTGATGTGGTCGCCGTAGGCCGTACCCGCATCATTTCACCCGTTGGCGAGGCCTGGGATGCCTGGTTTGAAGAAGAAACGGCATCCTCTGACTTCATGTCAGCCCGTGAACAACCCGACATGCAGGAACGGGAAAGCTTCTGATGATCAAGTACATGCTGGACACCAACATCTGCATTTTCACCATCAAAAACAAACCGGAGGCCGTACGACAGAAGTTCAATCTGCACCGGCAACAGCTGTGTATCAGCACAATAACGCTGATGGAACTTATCTGCGGGGCGGAGAAAAGCAGCGCCCCCGAACGCAACATTGCAGTTATTGAAGGTTTTACCGCCCGTCTGGCGGTACTGGATTACGATATTCAGGCAGCAACACATACCGGGCAGATAAGAGCTGAACAGGCAAAAGCAGGTCAGCCCATCGGACCGTATGATCAGATGATCGCAGGTCATGCCCGCAGTCGGGGGCTGATTGTCGTGACCAACAACATGCGGGAATTCTCCCGCGTCTCCGGGGTGCGGAGTGAAGACTGGCTCTGATTCAACGATTAATACTGCGCTTTAAAATTCGTGGACACATCAAGGAAGCGACGGGCCAGGTCATCCTGGGTCATAAAACCATATGCCAGGGGCTGGTAATGTTCGCTGCCAGGTTCAACCAGCATTAATGCGGGGAACTGACTGACGCCCATATGCGCCGCCTGTCCGCTGTCCGGCCGGGTCTGCGGCAGCCCGTCACTTCGCGCCCCGTCCATGCTCACCGGAATAAGCGATAACCCGTACTGCTGTGAAAACTGGCTGACTACGGTGGCCATCTGATTATCAACCGGGTTGCTGCCCCGGTAGAACAGGAACAGGCCATAGCGCTGCCCCAGCTCATGAATGGCGTCATTTTGTTGCTGACGTGCCGCCGTCTGCTGCAGCGTTGCAGTGCTGTTATACCGGCTGTGCGCCAGGTTGTAGTCGAGGTACGGATACAGCAGCAGCGCCTTTTTGGCCGACTGCGTAAACTGCCCGGACAGGTTCACCAGGTAAGACTGCATCCGCAGATAATCTGCCGCTTTCTCAGGCGAAGGGGCCAGAATGGCACTGTTGAGCTTTTCTTTTGTCAGCTTCTGCAGCAGCGACATCTGTAAGTTTGGTGGCAGGACGCTCAGTGGAACGGTGTCGTCCTCTTCGGGGTCGTCTTCCGGCTGTGGCTCGTTGTACCAGTGCCAGCCGACGATCGGGGTATCCACATAGGTGCCGGTGGATGAAGGCGCGGGCTGCTGTGGCGTGTTGTCCGCCAGCACACCGGCGGACAACAGCAGGAGCAGCACCGGGAGGGCAGGCTTCACTGAACACCTCCGGCCATTTTGTCAGCAATCTGTTGTTTCACCCGGTCAATCAGCGTCTGGTCGGCCGGCAGCGTGGTGCCGTTCTCCAGATCGTCATAGAAATCAGCAAAGTTCATCTGATCGAACTTCAGGCGCTTCAGTTCATCAACCGTCAGTCCCCGGCAGTCCGGCGAGTCACCGCTGCCGAAACCGATGCCCAGCTGACCACGACGCCCCTGGTCCTGGACGATTTTCGCGAGCTTGCTGTCAAACTGGCAGTAGCCTTCTTTCTTCTCCAGACAAACACCCAGAACCTTGTGCGCACAATACGACCCCACGTAGATACTCAGCTTGCGTTTTTTGGCCTCCGCCAGCGCCTTTTCTTCGGTATTGCAGCTGGCAAGCCCGGCATCATTACCCCAGCCGCTGTCCTTACAGCAGTTGCTGAAACCGGCCATCGCCTTACGGCAGCTGTGCCCTTCACCGGTAAAAGCGGATACGTTGACACCGTTCAGCGCCGCAATGTCTTTTCCTGCTGCTGCCAGTGCCGCCAGACCGGAGACGGCTGACTGGAAATCGTTAACGCTGTTATTTTCAAGGTGATCGCAACTGCCATCGGCACAGACCAGGTCACCCCCACACAGCTGGGCTGAGCCACTGACCTTTTCTTCACAGGAGAAGATGGCCTGTTCCCGCAGACAGTGACCATTCAGCGATTCCAGGCAGGTGGTGCTGGCGACCGTACAGGCGGTGTTGTTCATATACTGATCGCAGGTTCCGTTATCTGCAGACTGCGACACATACGTGTCGGTGTACTGCCAGCAGTCGCTGTGAAGCGTGTACTGCTGACCGTTAAAGGTGAATACTCTGTCACCACCGGGGTCAGTACAGACGCTGCCGGTCATGACCTGGTCAGACTTGTCAAACGGACATGTTTCGGTCCAGACCACATCGGGCACCCATTTTTTCGCGGGCACTTCCACCCGGAGCGTAATGGTGAAGCTGTAACGCATATTACTGTTCTTCCAGACAGCGTCAGCCGCAGGCTGACTATTTTTGGTACGAATAGCGAACAGCATACCCGCCCCCTCCGTCAGCTGCGCACCACTGCTCAGTGCCGGACTCCCCGTATCCTCATCCATCGAAATCAGCCCGAAAGGGGTGGTCACCCGCATAAACCAGCTGGCGTTTCCAAATGCCAGATGTTTATTCCAGGAATAGGTGGCGGTGGCGGATACCACTCTCCCGGTCACCGGAGCAGTCCAGACGCCGGTGTAACCGGCATCAGAGGAAGAAAATGCAATCGCCTGTGACGCAATAACCACCTGCCGGATTTCAGTCGTGTCTTCTTCATGTCCCCCGCCCGCCGTCGCCGTGCGGGTACAGGCCAGTTCAACGGCAGGCGTACGCTCACAGGTATAATTGGTGATTTGTGTCCGGTTCACGTCCACATCCTTACACTGCGTGTCCGTCCCCCGGGTGAGGGTCTCTGCCTGGTCTTCCACATCGAGCGAACCACTGATAAAGGGCGCATCGGTGGAAATCGGGTCTGACGGGCGATTGTTGATCACATCCATAATCGTCTTACCCGCCTCACCGTTATGCATCTCGCTGTTACCGGCGTTTTCCAGGTCGGTATTACTGGTGGCGGTGGTTCCGCCGTAATACCCTGACTCATCCGGGTTCGCGGTATAGCCGGGAATGGTCGCTGCGGGGTCGGTCCCCTTCATTACCGTCATGCCCTGGTCCTTCACGCTGCCGGCATATTTTGCCGCCTCGTCGTACTGTTCGCTTGCCTGCACGGATACGGCAGATGCCAGCAACAGAACACCCGGAATCAGCTGCTTTTTCACGATGCACCCTCCTTCAGCAGTTTCTTCGCCGTCTCGGCACAGTCCCCTTCGGCTGCAATCCGCTCCAGCGCCTCTTTCAGTTTCATGTTGCCAGTGATGCGGTCATATCCGGCATCACAGGTCACCACCAGAGCCGGTACCGTGGTAATACCGTATTTGCTGAACTGCCGGGGATCTATCTGCCCCCCGCCCTGATTATTCTCCCGCGCCAGGCGAAAGACGGCTTCCACGGTCTTACGGAAGTTGTTATCCACCAGGCCGTTGATCAGCGCAGGAATATGGAAACGGGTGGCGGCCGGTACCATCTGTTTCAGGCCATCTTCCGGAATGGAGAACGACAGGAAATAAAGCGCATCAGGACGGACTTCGCTGTCCGGCGCAACGGCCGACTGCACCCGGCGCTGCATATCCCCCATCCACTGGCGGTCGGCCCCGGAGAGTCTGTCCTGCAGAAGGGTGTTGACGTCCGGCACCGGCGCCGTGTCCTGTGGGTGTTGTCGTATCGCCGCACTCTGCTCCCGCAGGGCGCGAAAAAGCTGCTGATCGTCCGTCAGACCATCAGCCTGCGCACAGGCAGCCGCCATCAGTGCACCGAAGAGCGCCGTTAACATCCGTTTGTTCATAGAAAATTACCCGGGAGTACTCAGAGGAAGACGCAGTTACGCTTGCGCCAGATGAGGTAACCAAAATTCTGCCGGCTTGCCGGTGTGGCATGTCCGGCTTCCCACGCCATCACCGTACGGCCAAACGGATGGCATCGTCCCGCATCCGGATACATATTGACCATCTGATAGCGATAGCGGTCTTTCGGCATGACGGGAGACGGGTACTCATAGCACACGGCCGTATCCGCGCCGACGCTGTTCAGGATCATCCCCTGGCGGTGCAGCTTGTAGTCCATTCGTTCAGAGAGCAGGACACTGGCGGCCTGTGGGCTGGCCTGATTGGAGACAAACCCCGTAAACGGGTACAGGCTGCCGTGCGAACCCGCACACCAGAACAGCGGGTTTAAGGGTTTTGAGACGGCACTGGCCAGCGCATCAGCGGCACAGGCCCCCTGCGCGATGGGATTGGCGAAAAGGAATGCTTCAGGTGCCAGCACCGAAGCCAGCGAGCTGTCATCCCAGGTCGGGTCCAGCTCGGACAGATAACCAATATCCATATCCCCGCCCTGCAGGCAGCCAAGGTCGGTAATAATATTGAGCCACCAGGTCAGTGGGTATTTGTACCAGTGGACGTGGTAGAAGGCGCCGGTATTGTCCGTCGCCTGGCGTTTCCCGCCGCCGCTGCCGAGCTTACCGGCACTGATACTGCCCCCACCGAGATTGACCATGCAGAACGGTGCGCGGGTCACGTCTGTCAGGGCAAACGGCTCCCAGAAGCCAATCGCAAGACCGATACGCTCAAACACCGGCGGCGGGGCCGGGCAGAACTGAATGGGGGAGCCCGGGTTCTCCGTATCCGGCAACGAGCCGGACGATACGGCCGCATTGCCGATGGTCATCGGGAACATACATTCCCAGCAGATATCGGTGATCGGGTTGACGAACCGTCCCTGGCATTCGGGTTCGGAGGCCAGCGTACAGGAACCGATGGTCAGACCGCAGGCCACCAGAAAAGCAGAAAGTCTGAATGTCATTTGTCCGCCTCCGGGTATTCCGGTTCACCCAGCCAGCGCTGCCGATCGGCATCAGACAGGCGATAACGGTCAGACACCTGCTTCAGTAACATGCGCATGCGTCCATTCAGGCGCCCAAGAATACACTCAGCGGTCGCCCTCATCTCACTGTCGGGCAACGCCTTCAGCCGGGCCGCAAGCTGCTCCACCTCCATCAAATCATACAATACCCCGCCATAAGGCTCCGTCAGCTCACGGACCAGAGACTCCGACCGTTCAGCCACCGCCAGATAGCGCATCACGATACCGTCAGCATCCTGGCGCAGACGGCGGTACTGCCGCCGCTGGAATATCACCACCGACAGCAGGATGCTGATAACCAGGTACAACAACGTTGTCATTAACATCACCGGGCCTCCTTCATGGGCGCTGAGGTGATTT
The DNA here is from genome assembly GCF_000773975.1 of Erwinia typographi. GTDB lineage: Bacteria > Pseudomonadota > Gammaproteobacteria > Enterobacterales > Enterobacteriaceae > Erwinia > Erwinia typographi. The sequence continues at coordinate 8,244 of NZ_JRUQ01000068.1, read as the reverse complement.
TCAGCCGCTTACCGTCCTGCCTGACCATCGCCGGGATGTAACGAATACCCAGTTTCTTCGTCAGGACACCCTGCTGGTCGAACCAGATCCGCTCTGACAATGCATCAGCGGCACTTTTAATATTGCCGTTAACCAGAATGACCTTGTACGTGGGCGTGGGTGGGGTTTGCGCCTTCATCCAGGCGACCTGGCGTGCATCATCACCGTCGATAAAATAGAGGGTGGTATGTAACGCCAGCGTATCCAGCGGGTTCAGGGTATCGCCCTGTCGTGCAAAGACATGCCCCTGCGCATCAGCCAGCGTCTGGCCGACCACAAACGTCGGGTCATACCAGGTCGTGTGCGCCTGCGTGTCGGTGGCCAGTCCCTCAACCGGTACCGGGCGCAGCGTATGCGCCTCCACCCGATCCCGGAACTGTTGCTGTAATGCTGCCAGCTGGCCATTATCCTGCAGCCCCTGCAGGCGGTCCTTAATCAGCGCCAGAAAGCTCTGTTCCCGCACTGGCCAGACGTCGCCAAACGAGCCCAGATCTTTTGCCTCTGCTGTCAGGGCGCAGAACATCGCCAGGAACAGAAGAGAAACAGGTTGTTTACGCATCAGTATCCCACCTTATTTCTGTGCTCCAGCCTGCTCTGACACAGCAGGCAGGTGGCCGCCCAGGGCGCAGCCAGACGACGGGCGGCAGGTATAGCCTCACCGCATGACTGGCAGACATCGCGCCCTGACGTCCGGAGCTGATGGCGGACAGCCTGCACGGCCACGGTGTTCGTCAGCTCAACAACATCCTGGGCCACATCGACTTCATCACTCATCACCGTCCCCCCCGGCCATCCGGCTCGCCACCCCGGCCTGTACTTCGGCGGTAATATCACGGGCTCCGCCGACAACAGCGGGTGCGACCAGAATGACTGCACCGTGATGGCGCTGCCAGTCGGTCAGCGTGGCATTGAGAACCGCGTTAAAACGCGCGGTAGTGGCTTTCACCTCGTCATCGCTGAGATGACGCCCGGCGACCTGGGCCATAAAGTTATTCACCGTGCCGGTCATGTCGAAGCTCACCGTCTCCGGGCGCTGCCACTGTGCCAGCAGCATCGAAATCCCGGCATTCATCACCAGAATAAACGCAGTCACGCAGGCAACGGGGACCAGGCACCGCCGGCGGCGACGGTTGGGACGTTCTGGCGTGGGCGTTGATACGATATGAGGGTTCGACGCATCCTGTTGGGTGGCTTGCGGGGCCGCCGGTAATTCCGGGGACGCCGGTTGATTTACGACTGTATCTGCCATTGTTCCAGCACCTCCATTTCCTTCGCGTATTTTTTGCAGGCCAGAAGCCACAGGGCCTCCTGGACGGTTTTCCCCGCCTTCAGGCACTGCTCACGGAACTCAAAGTCATCCCCGTCAGACGAGAACATCACCCGGCTCAGCGGATCAAGGATCAGACGGTGATACGAGACCTGACCGGCCACGCGCAGCATAAAGGCGCTGAAATGCGCGTCTTTTGCTGAAGGGAAGCCCTCAATGATGGTCTGCTCCGGTGGGCTGAACTGCCCTTCGTTCTTCTGGTTGTACTTGCGGAACGCTTCCCGGTTCTGGCGCAGAATGATCTTGAACGATGAGTTGGACCAGGCGGCTCTGGCCGCGATACTGGCCTTGTCGCCGTCAAAGTCTTCGATCCCCTGGGTGATGGTGATATAGGCCCCGCCGTATTTACGCGCCGTGCGGTAGCCGTTCTCAATAAAATCGCCGATAAAGCCGTTTTCACTGGCCAGCAGCTTCCAGGCCTCATCGATGATGGCGGCCTTACGTTCACTGCGCGGGGACAGGTACATGCGCTGCTCGACGTAAATCATCATTGAGAACATGATCGCGGCCAGCAGGTCAGGTTTGTTCTTGAGTCGCCCCATCTCCAGCACGCAGAAGCGGACATTGTCATCGAGCGCCGGTTCGGGGCTGTTAAAGTACTCGCCGTAAATCCCACCGGTAGTGTATTTGTGCAGAGAGACCACCATTTCTTCCATCAGGCTGCGGACCGTGGTGGTGTCCCGGTATTCCGGGTCAGCGGTCCAGGCTTTCAGCAGCGCCTGAACATCATCAATCAGAACGGCATTCCCCCTGCGCCCCGACGGTGCCTTTCCTTCCCATACGGCCTGCACCGCGTTAAGCAGGATGGATTTGGCGGTATCATCCACCCTGCCTGACGGGTTCGAGAGGACGAGCAGCAGGTCACGGATACTCTCCGCCGACTCTTTGATGTCCACGATGCCGGCAAAGGGGTTGAATTTGAGGTCGGTGGCCTGGACATATACCCCACCAACGTTGGCACACAGGGCCTTGTACGAATCCCCCATGTCAAACACCCAGGACCGCCCTCCGCTGTCAAGAATTTGCCGGATGAGGGTCTGCATCAGGAAGGATTTTCCGCCCCCGGAAGTGCCGCACACCCCCAGGTTATAGTTGTCGTTACCCAGCCCTGATTCGCTGTCGAACAGATCCAGATACGAGAGCTGGTTACGGTACGACGGAATGGGCACGCCCTTCGGGCAGATGCGGTTATCCGCCACCACCGGCAGCAGGTTGGCAACATTGAAGGATTCCGCCCGGAGTGTCGCATTGCTGCGGTGCATATCACTCCATAACCCTTCCGGCATCAGGAACGGAAACAGCGACAGCCAGTTGCGCAGCTGCATAAAGGTGGGTGAGCACAGCGCGATACCATTAGCGCGGAAGGTGTTCTGCAGCGCCAGCTCGCACATCAGGGCTTTATCGTCGTCGTCTTCACAGAACAGCGTCACGTTAAAGCTGTAGCGCGCCAGCGCCGACTGTCCGGTGGACAGCCGCTCACGCAGCCCGTCCCATTCACGGGCAGCCTTTTTCACCCCCGGTACCCACTTACCGAACGGCGAATTCGCCCGCTTGTCGTTGGTGGCAAATTTACGTACCGCCTCGTTCTGGCTTTTCGCCTGCGGGTCCAGCACCGTGGTCAGCGAGATGGCAAAGGGACAGGGCACCGTTGAGGTCGGGTCCAGCAGGTTGCTCAGGTTGTTGCCGCCCTGCCAGAGCGCGAACCTCACCGGATTTTTCTCCGGCATGTAGCTCATAATACGGGTCTTAACCCGACCGCCGTCGGCGGAAGACTGGCTCTGGTGCAGGCAGTCCGGCGTGACCTTCAGGTTGATGGAGCGCGCCACACACTGGGCGTTCAGCTCTTCATACGGGTCCACCTCATCGGACGGTGGCGTGATGCGGTCATGGCGAAAATTCACCATCTCCCGCACCAGCCCTGCCAGGCCGTGGTCATTGAGCAGTACGGAATGCAGGCTCGCGGCAAACAGTGACTGCTGCACAATGCTCAGGGTCTGTCCCAGTGAGGCAAACAGTTCACCGGTATCCCGACGCAGCGGTTCGGCATAGCTGATAAAGAGACGGTAGTTACGCAGCGACAGCGGATAGCCCTTGTTGTTGGGCAGACCATAGAGTGCACCGTGTTCATAAAACGCCCGGGTCACCCGGTCAAAGCGCGCCGCCTGCTCGCCCTGCCAGGCCATATCCGACAGACCGATATCCAGCAGGTTACTGACGCACTTGCTGCCAAGCAGCAGTACGCTCAGCGGCTGTTCGCGGGGAAGTTTGTTACGCAGGAAGTTATCCAGCGCATCCACAATCCCGTCGTTGGCGCCAATCAGTGGCGTACACTCAAGGATAAAGCCCGCTGTTTTCTGGTTCACAAACAGGCCGCTGTCATTATCGTAATGCTGATACGGCAGCACGCTGACCAGGGAGGGATAGTCCATGTCCTCCAGCACCTCTCCGGCTCGGGTGGCACCATCCCTGCGCTGCCAGTCCGTCATCAGGCGACGGAACAGTTCATCATGCAGGGCCATACTCAGCTCCCTGCCCAGTGGTCAGGCTTCACCACAAAAGACACCACCGATGGCTGATGCAGGACATCGTCGCTGTCAATCCAGCCCGCAATCCATAAACGCGCCGTGGTCGGATTGACCCGTACGGGCTGACTGACTCCGGTGTCGGCATAGCGTTGAGCTTCGGTGGCAGGAGATATCACCGGCACAACAGAAGAAACCGGAGAGACGGCCAGTCGGTGAGAAGGCACTGCCAGGCCTCCCACATCCGGACGAACCGGTCGCGACGCGGGCAGTAACCGACTTCCCGTTGCCGCATCACGGGTGGCCGCCTGAATACCTGTCAGCGGTGACGGCGAGACCGGAACCGGGGCCAGGCGCGGCAGCGGCTCAGCAGCCGCTTCCCCCTTTCCCGCATCACCGCGGGTATCAGGTGTCGCAGAGCGAGAAGCATTTCCTGCCGCCTGCTGATTGGCCTGCTCCAGGGTGATGCAGCGGTCATGAGCGACAGCGTTGCAGTCAAAATCTGAGTTCATTCCGGCACAGCCGGAGAGCAGGCCAGCGCCTGCCAGTAAAGGCATGATCAGTTTGTTCATAAGATGTCCTGGAAAGCGAAAGAGATGAATGGCGGGATGGCGTTATTTTTTAGCCGTCATCCGCAGGATATCGCTGAGTGTGGTGGTTTTACCGCTGCCGGGCTGCCCGACGACCATCACATGCCCCCGCTGCGGTGAGTCCGTCAGGGCAAACGGACGGACGGGTGTGTTCAGTGAGATAAACGTTGAACAGTTCGCCAGGACGTGCCGGGCCAGTTCGGGGGAAAAAGGGCGTTTCTTACGGATAACAGCACGATCATCATGTCCGGGTTTCATCGCATACTCTCCTGCATTCCTGCCTGTATCTGGTCTTTCATGGCGCCAACGGAGTCCCCGAGATTAAGGCTACGCAGCGCTTCTTTAGTGATGGTGATACCGTTGCCGGTCGCTTTTTCCTGAGAAGATACAGCGGGCTTCTTCTCCTTCTTCACGTCGGCATACTGCAGCTGGAATCCTTCCTGGAAGACGACCGAAACCTGCACACCGGCACCGACCGGGATAACCGGGTGGTACTGCTCGGCGCGTTTGATGAAGTAATCCGAAAGGGTTTTGCCTGCCTGTGACGTGCCGCCGCCGAAACCGGCGCGGGCAACATCGCCGCCGCTGACGGTGCTGGCGGCCCCCAGGCCTACGCTGGTTGAACCGACATTCGAGATGGAACTGCCCATCGCATCGATGGCGCCACCGGCAAAGGCGTAACCGACAATCTTGCCGTTGCGGATGACCGGCTCGGCGCGGATGCCATTTTTCCCCATAAAGGAGACGTGCCCTTTGAAGGGCTGGTCAATCACGTGCCCATGAACGCGGCAGGAGAGACGATCGGTACGCAGCAGGGCGCGTTCGCTGGAGATATCACCGTAGGCTGCCGCCGTGACAAAGCAGCCCCGCAGGTCATACTCGCCGTCGTTCGGCAAAACCACCTTACCTGTCAGACGAAACTGCATCGGCGATGACGCGCTTTCCCCGGTAACCGCGGCGTTAGCGTCCGCCCCCTCAATGACCGTCGCGCCGACAAAACTCCCTGACGGGATATACGGCAGCGCCGGCGCATCATCCTTTTTTTCGCCGTAATCGATACGCATAGTGGACAGCCCCTGATTCAGCTGCGGGGCGATATTCACCGTCGTCTGATTGCCGGGAATGCCAGGGTAGAAGGCGGTGGGTGGTGGTACTGCACCGGACAGATTAGCACTGTTCCCCACGGGCAATGTTCCTGCGGGTGTACCCGGTCCGGATACTGCATTCCCTTTACCGCTTTCCCCGGCCTGGTTCATGGCATCAATCTGTGTCTGCAGCAGTCTGATATCCTCATCCTGTGACTGAATTTTGTCCCGGTAAGCTTTGTTTTCACTGGCGAGCTTATTGAGCTGATTTTCAAAGCTGGCCAGCTTTTTATCGGCTTCATTCGCGGTATGCTGCAAATCAGCCACCGCCGTATCACTGACTTTTTTACCGAAGGTACTGGAGGTCACCGCGCCGGTCATATCCGGCACCGGTTTTTTGGCCTGCGTTTTACCGGGGGCCACCTTTGAGGGTGTGCCGATATACCAGGCCACACCGCCGATAGCGCTTAAGCCCAGTGCAACCGCTATCAGAACCACCATCTGCTTACGCCGGGTCAGCACATTAATGTTAGCCATTGGCGTTACCCTCCCCTTCACCGTCATTACTGACGGTGACCCAGACCTGGGTATCCGTTCCCGGCATCAGCGTGGTGCTGAACGGAAATACCATCACCGCCCGGACACTCCGCGCCTGAAACAGACGCTCAGGAACAGCCAGTGAGCTGGCGCCACGGTTACGTACCGTCAGACGGTAAACCCGAAGCCCGCCCCCACTCCACATCTGCAGTGGCGTCACCGACAGACAGCCCGGCAGGGAAAACACGGGGGCTGCGGCCACCGGCGCTTCGGTAAAGCCTTCCGGTACACCACCGCTCAGAACCGCCTGCTGAATGGCGATCAGGGTCCGTACATAGGGCTGTGACCGCTCCCAGCGACGTGCATTGTCATGCTGTACCGGGCGGCCGGAGATAAACTGCAGCACCCGCCCGTCCCGCTTCTGCGGCACGCCAATGACCGACACCGTCAGCCCGCCTTCGGTACGGATATAGAAGGTGAACGGCGTCGTCTGTGCCGTCATCAGCTGCACGCCGCCGTTGGCCTGCCCCAGCGCCTTGTTATCGTTCAGAAACATCCCCTGCGCACTGTCCACGGCGATAATCCTATCGCCGGGTACCACGAGCAGGTTCGGATCCGTGTTGCTGAGCGCAACCCGGACCTGGCTGTCCGGCGAAACCGGCACCTTTACGGGTAACACAGCAACCGGCTCTGCCAGCACGCTGGCGCCCAGGCAGAGCAGCCCTGCCAGTAACGTCAGACGACATGCCTTATTTTTTCTTTTCATCCACCTGCTCCCTGAAGTCCTGAATGGTGGTAACCCCCCGGTGATAGCGCAGGACCATCCGGATGATTTTGTCTTCCGGCAGCTGCTTTCGGTTGCCAATCCACTGCTGTACTGTCCCGTGGATATCCACGATGCCTGAGGACGGATACGTGTCGAAGCCGGACAGATAAAAGGCGGTCGTCACGTTATTGTCGATAACGCGCTGCGCCTCGCTGGCCAGCACGTCCTGCATGGCGGGTCGCGCTTCGTTATCAAAGAAGCGCAGCAGCGCTTTGTGGTTGGCTTTCACTGACTCAGGCGACACGTTGTAGCGCAGGAAAACCAGCGACTCAGCCGTCTGCTCCAGATAGTTCGCGTCCATCCGGTTGCGCGTCAGGGTGAACGGCGTGTCAAACCCCACCGGGATATAGGTTTCTTCACGACTGTTAATCAGCGTATCGAGGCGCAGCCAGGCCACCAGATTGCCGGCCAGGCTCAGGCCGAAGAACGCCAGCAACAGAAGAAAAATGAGTGATGTGTAACGGGCCGACAGGCGCTTTGCCTTCAGGTCCATGGGAATACCTCCTGGGCATCAACGCAGCCACAGCCGGAATGACGAATCGGGAATGACCTTGTACATACCTTTGAAGAGTGAGGACGGGAGGTACCAGTAGCAGGCATTAAGCAGCCAGTCTGTACCCCTTCCCTTTTTGAAATACTTCAGACAAACCCAGAGCAGCACGGCGATAACCAGGCCGGCAACATACATGCCGGTATAAAAGCCCCATCCCATCGGTGCGAACAGGGCTATGGTTTCATCCATCGGGAGCCCGATGGGCCGCATCTGCTCTGTCAGTGTCTGAGGAAACGTAAAGCGCGAGGCGCGTTCCTCATCCATTGATTACGCTCCGCTTAACTCAGCCGCCTGAACGGGCAGCAATGATGGCGAAGATGATTTTGGTCACCACGATAAACACAGGAATAAGCAGGAAGGTCGCCGGGTTATGGGATTTGAGGTACAACAGGAAGACCAGCACCACTTCCGCCAGCATGAAGTAATACATCATGGTGGAGTCAGCGCCGAACGTATCATTCGCATCCGCTTTACCTGCGGCCGTTAAATCCTCGGCATGTGCCATACCGCGCGCGGCCAGGAATAATGCCAGCGGCACGGCCACATATTTAAACAGCGCCTTCGCGGTACGGTTGTTTGCCATGGACGGAACAGCTTTAACCGCTGAAACCATACGGGACAACAGTCCTTTTTTATTCCCCTGGCAGACAACGTCCGCCCCCTGATTTATCACTGAAATATCAGCCATTTCTTTTTTTCCTTAAATGAATAATGAAACGAACGGGCAAACATGCCCCCACTGCACCCTGTAGTGGTTGAATAATC
>NZ_JRUQ01000067.1 GCF_000773975.1 Erwinia typographi | reverse complement strand
AAATATAGGGGCCAATCCACAAAGCAATGCTGCCACTGCGGGAAGGTCAGGAATTTCTACTGCGCGGAGAAACTGGAACCATGAAATATATTACGAAAACGCAGCAAGACACACTCGACTTTATCCGGGCGTGCATCAGGGATAACGGCTTAGCGCCCACCCTGAGAGAAATCGCAGATGGTATGGGATGGAAGTCAGCAAACAGCGCTGATCAAGCTGTCGCCGCGCTGATAAGGAAAGGTTTTCTGAAGAGAAGGCGCGGAACGAGCCGGGGCCTAGTGCTCACCAACAGCGCCACTGTCGATATTCCTGACGTAAACAGCGGGGAATACTGGTTTGACGGGGTGTTCCAGCATCAGCGGTACGAGCGGGATGTCTATAAGGTTATCGAGGCCTGCGGGCTGAAAGGTATTAAAAAATCGTGGAGTAATGGGCAGGAGGTACTGAATGATCACTGATTACATGACAGAAAAGGAAGTAATGGAAGAGGTCGGAAAGGCCCGCACATCACTCTGGCGACTGCGGAAAAATCATGGCTTCCCGGCACCAGTCCTAACTCACCCAGCGCGGTACAGTCGCCGGGCAGTACAGAAATGGATTGACGATGGCGGAGTTAACCGAGCTGTTTAATATGCCAGAAGACTTTATCAGCGTAGAGCTCATAGGCCTTACGCTGGTCTTCCAGCCAGTCATGCTTGTTGTAAACCGCCATCACTCCGCCAAGCTCATGCCCCAACATCTTTTCTGTGACGTGGGGCATGATCCCCTCGCCGGATAAATTTGTAACCAGAGAGCGGCGGAAATCGTGGGTACGCCATTCCGGGATATCAATTTTTTTCCTGAGATTTTTCATGTACAAGTTCGAGGAAGATCGGTCAATCGCCTTATCCAGCTCCTGCCCAGGAAACATAACCGGGTTTTTCATTGCAAGCAGTCGCTCAACAAATGGTTTCATCTGCTGAAATATTGGACGCCGAATGACGTTGCCCATTTTCGAGTGGGCTGATGGGGTCGTCCAAATCAGGTCATCCATATTAAACTCAGCAGGTTCAGAAAGTCTGAGTTCTGACAGCCTGGAACCCCAAAGCAAAAGCATCTGGTGAAGCAATTTATTTGAAGAAAAAACTTTGTTGTTTTCCAGGGCGAGCCAGATTTTCGCCAACTCCGTATAGGTAAGAACGCGATCGCCAACATCAGGCTTTTTCCCAATATTTTTGACACTTAACTTCAGCACCTCGCAGGAAGGAATCAGCTGCCTGCTGATGCACCAGTTCATCACCGATCGCAGTTGCAGTAGCAGCACTCTGGCTTTCTTTTTGTTGTTCTGCTTATCAAAGAACTGAACCCATAGCGATACTGGCACGCTGGCTACGGGGACATCGCGAAATTCTGTGTACATAGTGTTGTACACGACTGACCTGTAAAGGATGCGGGTGTTCTCTTTCAGCCCGGAGACATACTTCCCCCACCATTCGTCCAAGCACTCCTTGAGCGTCAATTCTCCAGAGCTGCTGGCAAAATAGGTTTTTGGGTTAATCCCCTTCATGTACAATGCGCGCAGCTCACCCACAGCGATCCGGGCGTCTTTCAGCGTTGTTGATGGATAGCGCCCAACTGAGATACGCGCAGGCAAACCTTTCCAGCGATAGCGGTACTGAAAGGTAATTGTGCCAGCGGGAGTTATACGGACGCTGAGGCCGTCCCCATCAGTTACTTCTGCGGGGCCGCTGTAGGGTTTTCCGTTGATGCTGCGAAGCCGGGTATCACTGAGAGCCACGTTATATATCCTGTACACATCGGTGATTTGCATTCTGTACTCAATGTGTACGCTTTGGCAAGTGAACGAAGTGATAACAAGCAGGAACACGACGAAACAAAGAGGAACAATCAGGAACGTAACGCTTGAAAAAAACTGAGAAAATACGATAAGATAGAAACACAGGCGAACGTTACGAAACGTAGCCGCTCAATGTCTCCTTAGTTAAATGGATATAGATTATCCAGCAATTAAAAAAAAGACAAATCAACAATATAACACCGAGAAAACTAATTAACTGTACGCCTTTATGTACACACCACCAATCAGTTAAACTCCTCAGTTAGTCTTTTCCCGTAACGTCGAACACCTCCTATTTTTTCGCAGAACCAATTTACTCAAGATACAATCGGTGATAGCTTTGCTGTATATCCAACCAGTATAATTGAGAGGTGAAAAATGTACGTCGAACTCATCTATGACAAGCGCAACGTCGAAGGTCTGCCGAATGCCAGCGAGCTCATCCGTAGTGAGCTAGAGAAGCGCGTTCACCGCATCTTCCCAAATGCTGTAGTTCGGGTGAAGCCAATGATGAGCAACAGCAGTATCAACACCGATGCCAGTAAAGGCGATAAGGCGAAGTTACAGGCGCTGTTAGAAGAGATGTTCGAAGAGGCTGATATGTGGATGGTTAATGATTTGTAGTCGCGAGCGACATGCACCAATTGATTGAAATTTGCGCACATCACCAATACCGCTATACTTCTGGATGTAAGTCATACAGCTTAAAAGCGTTCATACCCTGATTTGGGATAGCCCGTGGATTGCGGGCTTTTTTTATCCCTACCGCCCTTTCCTTAGCAAAACAAGCGCATCCTTCAGAGCCCCCTTGTAGATGACGTTGCCAGCGTCCCGTAGCTTCACTTCAAGGTGCTTTATGATGCTGTCACGGCTGATCACTTCTCCAGCTTTAGCTAACTCAACGACAACCTCTCCGATCTCACCAGCCATAAATCCTGCCAGCTCCGCCTGCAATGCCTGATTCACACGATATCCTCTTTCCGAGATCAACGCTCACAGGCTAGCAGCAACACCAGCAATCTGCGTCCAGGCATGCTTTTTTTATTGATATGGATCAATCGGCATTCATATACACCGGTATCGACAACCTCGATGCCCACCATCTCACCGCTGTTTAGTTTTTGTTCAACAACAGTGTTCTATCTTGTGTCGCCCCAAAGCTTTGGGATTTCAAACTAAACGTTCAACTTAATGGGATTGCAAATATGAAATCGATAGTTTCACTACAGCCCACAGACATCATGAGTAAATCTGATGTTACTAATATCAGAAGAGGTGCCTGGTTGATAATTTTTGCGGGTTCAGGCCTGTCCTGGTGTGGATTAGCCTTAATGGCGTGGATACTCCATCACTGATAATTGCTGTAGAAGGATTAGCTCATGAACTATATTGAAAATGCACTGATTATCTTTCTGTTCGCAGTCAGTGAGTTACTGGTGTGGCTGTTCTTTGGTTATTGTTGGAATCGCTCATTTCCAAATGAATATAATCTAAAAGGGGTTCGGGGATACCCTTTTGAATAAGTCAATGGCATTACGTTCTTTTTCATTAACTAACCGACGCAAGGTTCCCAAAATGACAGACGAAACTTACGATTTCGACACAGGATTCTGGGAATTACGGGAATTACGATTTGCACTGGATAAGCTGAAGCAAACAGCGATACCAACAGTTACGCCTCAACAAAAAGCTTACAACATTGAGTCGCACTTTTATAACAAAGATATCTCCAAAACTGCTGACGATGGAACTGCCAGTTAGCTTCTGGACGCAGACATTTAAGCGTCTGCTTATGAATATCATTTTCTATATATGGAGAGTTTCATGAAAAAAACGCTAATATTTTTGGCTGTGATTGCTTTGGTTGGCTTATACACATTCATACAAAAGAAACCTGCACAGCCTTCTGCTTACATGGCTAATCCAGCCTCAAAATACTGCCAGAAGATTGGTGGCATAATGGATCTGGCTACAACTGATGACAGCTCCGCAGGTTACTGCACCCTTCCTGACGGGGAACGTATTGAAGAATGGACATTGTATCATCGTGATCACAAAGGCTGAGCAAATAAAATATAAGTGTTGGCTGTTAAGACTGCACAGGATGTGTCTGCCATGTGTGATAAAAAAAATTTAACTTACTCAAGGTCATTTAATGTTTAAAATTTTTCGGTGTCCGACCTGTGAGGTATTTTGCGGGCTAAAAATTACTTTCTTTACTTTCGGCCATCGAGATTGTTGTGATGAATGCCATTTTAAAATAGTTAATGGTCTGCTCTGAAACTAGCCCGGCGAACCGGGCATAAATTATTAGGCATCTAGCCCATCAAGCGCTTTAAGTCGCGCCTGCAAATTGACGATTATAGTATTCTGATCTGCGATAAACTTCTTTTGAGCCTGCAATTCGTCTTTCAGCAGCTTGCAATACCCAACCAGCCAGGCTGTAAGCCCTGAATAGTTGACCATTTTCAAATCAGGATATTCATCATTCCAGTGGAATTCAGTGACTATTTCAGGAATAACTTTTTCGATATCCTGTGCCATAAGCCCAAGTTCTTTGACTGTGGTTCCCCCAACATCAGGGCTGATTTTGGTATAAGTCTGCACTGGCAGCAGGTCGATATCGCCTAGGGACATACTGACCGGCTTTAAATCTGATTTCAGACGTTTGTCAGATGTTAATGCGGTTCCATCGGCATAAACTGTACCAGGACTGAGAAACGTGCCATCGGTACGAAACTCCCATACCTTGGTGTCATTATTTGGATCATAAGTGTATATTCTGTATGAGTTTATTCCAGAATATCTGTAAAAATCGCTCTGAACAGACCACCTGTCATCAAAAAAGTAGGCTTTGAAAATTCGATTTCCACCATCAACATCGCTTCCACTTTCCATATCCCATGCCGAAGCAGGTTTAAGAAGCCCCCATCCTGTTGCGTTCACATTAATTCCGGTCGAAATTGTTCCACCAGTTTTACCATCAAGCGTATCAAGCCTGGCGTCATTCCCCTGAGCCGCTGTACCCTCTGTTGTACCATACGTTGCCAGAGCGGCCCATGCATCTTCCTTAGTGCTCGCTCCCGTACCGCCCTGAGAAATTTCAACAACACCATCGACGAGGTCTGCCTTACCTGCAAGCACAGAATTAAGATTGCCGAGACCTAAGTTAATTAAGGCTTTATTGACATCCGTCAGGTCAGACAGATTGTTAGCTGCCTGTAGGTAAATTGGGTCATCCGCCACCGCATGACCAGATTGTTTGTTCGTTGACATAATCGTCACTCTCCACCAGCATAATCAACCATGCCGGACGCACAGCTCGCTGTATCCAGCATCCCAGACCATTCACCCAAACATCATCAACTCAGATAAAAGTCTAGTTCAAATAATCTGCGTAGGGGTTCGTCTTGCAAAAGTGTGAGATCAGGCACATCCACTGCCAGGTGAACTGGGCATAAATTATCCAGCATCTAGCCCATCAAGCGCTTTGTCGTGCCCCATCCCCAATGTTGTTCGGGGCAGGTTATCAAGGGGAAATTATGTATGATTTACGTAAACAGACTTACAATAAATGACCATCAATTCATTGTTTGTAGTATTAGTTAGCCTTTAATGTGCTACTGTTTCTGTGTGAAATCAAAAGGAGGACTTAATGTCACGCTTTCTGCTTATTGATGGTGCCAGTAAAGGCAAGGTTATAGAGGCCGAGTTCTCTCATCCGTATCAGGATCACTTTGTTATTGCGGCTGGGCAGGAAGAAAACTATCGCCTGTATCCATTTCACTCGCAGGATGGGACAACATATCTGATTGGGTCCGTGCTGGACTATGACAACTCACAGATAGAGACGCTCATAAAAACGTCGAAAAATCAATACAAAATAATAGCAAAGTAAATTTTTCGTACTTTTCTTAACGATTTCTTGACCACATACTGCGTCAATGCCAGGATCTCCCTGTCACCCATAAAAACACATAACTATGTTCACACTATTAACCCGCTACGCCTCTGTCGGAGTCGTCAATACGCTCATTCACTGGGCGGTTTTCGCCAGCATGTGCATGGCTGGGCTACAGCAGTCACTATCAAACTTCGCGGCGTTCTGCGTTGCCGTCACGTTTTCATTTCTCGCTAATGCCTTCTTCACGTTCAAGAAGAAGGCTACCGGTGGGAAATATATTATTTATGTAATAGTTATGGGAGTGATGAGTTATTCAACAGGCTATTTTTCCGACCACTTCTCATTACCCCCAGTTGTAACAATTATAATTTTTTCTCCAGCGAGCGTTGCTGTTGGCTTTTTATATTTCAACTTCGTTGCATTCAAGGAAGGTAAATAATGAAAATATCCCTCGTAGTACCCGTCTTCAATGAAGAAGACTCAATACATGCGTTCTATGATGCTGTCAGGAAAAATGAAGATTTAAAACCAATTGATGTGGAAATAATTTTTATAAACGATGGCAGCAAAGATCGAACTGAATCGATTATTGAGGATATTTCTCATCAAGATGCCCTTGTTAAAACAATAAGTTTCTCAAGGAATTTTGGAAAGGAGGCAGCTCTGTTTGCTGGTCTTGATATGGCAACAGGCGATGCGGTAATACCTATCGATGTAGATTTGCAGCATCCAATTGAGGTTATACCTTTATTAATTGAAAAGTGGGTTGCCGGGGCAGATGTTGTCCTCGCCAAAAGCACAACGAGATTTACTGATGGCATTCTAAAGAGAAAAACTACAGAGTGGTTTTATAGCTTGCACAACAAGATAAGCCACACAAAAATTGAAAGTAACGCCGGTGACTTTCGCTTAATGTCGCGTAGCATCGTCGAAGATATAAAATCTTTACCCGAGAAAAACATCTTCATGAAAGGTGTGTTTGCCTGGGTTGGTGGAAAAACGGAAGTTGTAGAATACACCCAAAATAAAAGGACGGCAGGCGCATCAAAGTTCAATGGGTGGAAGTTGTGGAATCTGGCACTTGAAGGGATAACATCATTTTCAACGTTCCCATTGAGAATATGGTCTTATATTGGATTGGTTGTCGCGATGTCATCTTTCATGTATGGCGTATACATGATTTTCGATACAATATTTTTTGGTAATCCCGTTCGTGGTTATCCCTCAATTATGGTGTCAATACTGTTTTTGGGTGGCGTTCAACTTATAGGGATTGGCGTACTTGGTGAGTATATTGGCAGAATTTATGTCGAGACTAAAAATAGGCCGCGTTATATAATCAAAAGGAAATAAACATGTCTACTAATAGTAGAGTCAAATATATTTTAATTGTTTCTTTTTTTTCTTTCTTTGTCTTTTGGTATCAGTTTGGAGTTAAAATCCTACACCCGTCATATTATATGTGGCTTATGGATGGGGATCCGGCTCAACATTGGCTTGGATGGTCATTATTTAGGAGCACTCCATTGTTACAATGGCCTCTTGGGGCTAACTATAACTTTGGAATGGGCGTTGGTAACTCCGTTGTTTATACAGATTCCATACCACTGATTGCGATACCTCTAAAGTATATCCTGTATTTTTATCATGGAGATGTCCAGTATACAGGATGGTGGCTATTACTATGCTGTGCTCTAAACTCATTGGCTGGTTACTTCATCGTATATAGGTTAACAGATAACAGGAAATATGCGGTAATAGTTTCCGTTTTTTTTGCTATGAGCCCAGCGTTTACTACAAGAGCTCTTGGGCATTATGCACTATCCGCTCACTGGATAATTCTATATGCAATTTATCTGATGATGGATAAAAGTCTACGTACTGGACGCTGGATTGCTCTTATTTTGATAGCTGTTACAGTGCACGCATATCTTTTTGCAATGGTTTTTCCTGCCTTTGCTTTGAAGTGTTTTATTGAAAGGAATCAATATGGCAAAGCAAAATCCTCTATGGTTTTTTTGTTGAGCCTTATACTTGTTGCATTTGTAATGTATACAGTAGGTTATTTCACCATATCATCAGGAATTAATAAGTCAGGCTATACAAATTATAACGCCGACCTTTTCTCAATGTTTTTTATTCTATCTAAAATAGATTCTCAGCTCTTCAGTTTCTTGACTGAAATTTACAGCCCACCATCGATTGAGTCATTCAATTTTATAGGCACAGCACCATTTCTTGCTTTAATATTTTCACTTGTAATTATAGTCCTCAATAAGAATAGTGTTAAAAATTTGGCGCTCTTAGTAGAAAAATCAGGAAAACCAGTTTTAATAATATGCACACTTATGGCAATATATTCATTATCTACTAGGCTAAGTATTTTTGGGCATGAAATATTTCACCTCGAACCACCAAGACTTTTTAAACCGATAACATCGACATTCAGAGCCTCAGGGCGATTTACGTGGCCTCTTATGTATCTATTGGTTATTTTCACCTTTACCTTTATTGAGAAATCATCCGGTAAGTTAGCCATTCCCTTAGCCTTATTATTCGTTGTAATTGGCTTGAGTGACGCAGAAATTAAATACCAAAGAATTCACAATAGATATAACACTCCTTACCACAAAGAATATTCATTTAATGCCAAGTGGGACATTATTAAAAACGGTGATAAAGTTGTTTCAACCGATCCAAGAATAGACGCTCAATCATGGATGAAGATGGCGTTCATTAGCTATAGAAATGGTGCATCTCTTGGGTTTGGTTATTTCGCAAGGGAAGATAAAAACAAAATTGACGAGATGAAAAGAAAAGTCATCAATGACATAAATACAAATATGACCAAAGATGGCTACGTATACATAGTTCACAAGGATAATATTACGTCTGAAGCATGGAAACGAATTCAACTTTCCGATGGATATAATGTCATTGACGGAATGAGCGTTTATAAAAACCCTTAGGCATCGCCTTTAAAACCTTTTAAATGCCACATTTAATTGTGGCGTTATCATTTATTATAGTGATTAAAAAGATAAAAAACATGTAAAATGTTAATAGGAATTATATCGACACAGACCACAGATAGCATATGAAACGCCAATTTATTGAAAATACACCTAAAAAAAGTAAAATTCATACTTATGCCTATTATTCAACGAAGAAGTTCAAGGAAAGTTCTAAAGGGAATAATAGGTAAACAAACGTTAAGAAAGTTTATTTCAGTTATTAAGTCCATCAAGAGTTTTGAGCTGTGCCTGCAATTCCTGAATCACGGTATCCTGAGCCGTTACCTTCTGGCTTAGCTCCTTAATCGCCTCTACCAGAAGCCCGGTCAAAGCCCCGTAATCGACCGCCAGCCCGTTTTTAACCTCGGTGCCATCGTCTAAGGTATGGTCTACAAACGTTTCGGTAACGACTTCAGGCAGAACCTTTTGGATATCCTGAGCAATCAGCCCCGCCTTCCTCTCGCCAAACAGATCGAACGTGTAGCCAGTCAGGGTTTCGACCTTGCTCAGAGCGTCGTCGATCTTCCCTTTGTTGAGTTTTAAACGACCATCTGAAGTCGGATTGAATGAAGTTGCGTAGCACGCACCTCCTGCCCGGATAGTGAGTGTGGCCTGCGCATTCTGGATAAAGCGTATGCAGTGGTAGCTTCCCGACACCAGATAATACTGAAGATAAGCATCGTAGGCGCTGTCAGATGCCTGCATGCGGATACCTGTGGAGACCCTGTTTGGTCCAGACCCATCCAGCCCGTTGTTGAGGGCCAGAAACCCGGCAGCATCAGAGGTGTAAATTCTTCCCGTCGCATTTATGTCGCTGGAAACAGTCAGAGCACTCGATATCGTCCCCCCTGATTTACCATCAACGGTATTGAGCCTGCTGTCATTCCCCTGCGCAACAGTCCCTGAAGCGCTACCGTATGCGACACCAAGAGCGGTTCGTGCTGCTGCCGCTGTTTTAGAGCCTGTGCCGCCCTGAGCTACAGATAGTGCGGTTGTCAGCCCGCTCAGCGCTGTTATGTCGCTGTTGGCTCCGCTGGCGGCCTTACTACCGAGTGCCGTAGTAATGCTGTTCCACGCCGGGCCAGTGAAGTCGCTGCCATCCGGCAGGTTAACCGTGACATCCCCCGTACCGCTGAAGATTTTCTGCCAGTTGCCTTTATCCTGATTCAGACCTCGAATAGCGTATGACACCTGCGCCATCAGTGCTGAGGTTATCATGTTAAGTCTGGCCGCTGGCACGTAATCAAATGCGTTACCGTCTCCTGTGGGGCCATCGTATGCCTGTGTCAGGGTAAGCGCGGTATCACTCTCAATAGACTTAATCCCCAGCGTGTAAGCCGTACCGCCAACATTCGCAACGATAAACCCGTTAACTGCCAGTTCGCTGGTAAATGCGGTACCCGTTCCGGTAACGGCTGTTGAATTGTTAGTTAACGCAATAGTGCCTGCTGCCATGATTTTCTCCGGGCAATAAAAAACCCGGCGCGGTGGCCGGGTTCGGTGAAAGTGGTTTTCTATTTTGAAGCAAACGTGAATTCGTGAGGAACATCCTTTCTGGGATGATGCTCTTCAAACTTCCAGCGCTTCATTCCTTTAACAATCTCTCTTTCAAATACATAGTGCGGCTCGGCCTCTGTAAACCTGATGTTTTTTACCAGGCCATCTTCACCGATATCGTAAAGCACTTTTGCGTGTCCGGTGATGCGAAGTTGCTCGGCCCGGTCAGGGTATCTGATGCCATGTGTATCTGCATGAGCGGGGCAGGTGGCGGTAATTGCCAGAAGTAAAAGTAAAATTTTCATAATGTTTCCACTCTGTTTTGGACAGGGTAAGACAGCGTGGAGGCTTAATCAATATCCACAGTGATGATATTGTTTTATCATCAAGATCTTTTTTATTTATCAGGAAAGATTGGGCAAAATTGCATAGGGAATGCGTAAACCGTATGGCTGGAAAGTTTGCGCCCAGGAGCGCTGGCTCTGATTAATCCAGTAAACCTGAAGCGTCCCGGAAGTAAACCTGAAAAACAGACCGGAGTAACCCGTTACCGAGCCCTCCCCGTCACCGTATGAAAGGTTACCGGGGCAGTTACTCGCCAGAAGCCAGGTGCCCGTTCCGATACTCTGAGAATAAACATTACTGTCAAGCGCAAACCCGGCAGGTATATCGAAGAATCCCATGACTCTTGGAATTTTTGCGGCCGATACAGCAGACCAGACAAGCTGTCCGGCTGCGTTATACACATCACGATAGCCACTGACTATGGGCACGTCTGTGCCAGTCCGGGCCATCGAGCCAGCGTTCACGGTAGCCAGTGGTGCATTTCCGTTACAAAATACAGCCTTAGCCCCATTGTTGAACTTAAACCATTGCAGATTACCGTCCAGGGGATAGGGGTTATCAACATACCCCATATCGGTAGAATCACCGATCGGCGTTGAAATATTGTATGCGCCAGGGTCCGTGACAGAGCCGTAGCCTTTAGTGTCACGAAAATAGGTTCCGAAATAGTCGGAATCGATGGTTACCGCCCCTGCTGAATTAAATACCTGAAATCCGCTCATAAGAACCCGTATAAATTAACCGTCAGGGTGGCAGCGGCATTACCGGGCGATATTCCAAATACCCTGAACCCACCATCGTAAGTTCTGACAGCAAACTCAGCGATTGATGAGACGCCGCCGCCAGACGTAGTGGCAACCACAACACCAAAACTACCGTCAGCTTTTAGCCCGGAATAGCTTGCTGTTATCACTGCCGTATTCGCTGGAAATGAAACATTCAGGGCCCCGATATACCGGCAGTTGTAATCTCCGATATCTACAACCAATTTCCCTGTTTCATCCCAACACTGCATTCCTGCTGGCATATTACCCCCGGTTACCAGAGACCTGAGCGCATGCGCAAAGTGCCGTTCCCGTCATAAACCAGTTCCTGCGTTGCCGTAATGACCTTGCGTCCGGCACCGTTTGACCCGTTTATTTCAAACGTCCCGCCCTTATCCAGCCGCCAGCCAGCAGAACCCGCAACATAGTTGTTGGACTGGATATAGCTTCCGATCATGGCATTGGTTATCCAGCCGTCGCCGATAAAGCCCTGGCTGATAAACACCTGACCATCCTGAACCGTGAAGGGAGAATAAACGTTATTGCCGCTGCCACTGACGATGACAAACTTGTTGGCATTGATGGCAACCCTGGTGTCAACCGTAGTGCCGTTAATGGTTACAGCAACAGACAGCCCGGCATCATAGTTTACGCCACCGTAGGTAATGCCCGCTTTCAGCGTATAAATGGCTGAACCACCGGACGCATCAGCATAGGCGGTCATCTTCTGCTGAATAGCTGCTGACTGTTCAGCAAATTGCGCCGTAACATCCGTTTCGAGTTGGGCAACGGACGACTGCGCATCAGCAGCGGTATGCTGCGCCTGAATGATTCCGGCTTTGTTCTCCCCGAAGCTGGCCCACTGCTGACTGACCGTTTCATAGTTTGCCAGAACGTTCTGCAGGATGGCTTCAGGGTCAGTCTGCAATGGCTCCAGCAACGCCTTACCATCCGGCGAATTCATGAAGTCTTCAATAACGTCGCCGAGAATGACATTCGCGTCTGCGTTACTGGCCCCCGCGACAAAATCAGTCCAGTCGCCTTTGTTGCCAATGCGGTCAATCAGCCTCGCCCGGTACCAGCGACGCACACCGGCAGGCATCGGCCCGTGCTGGTAGGTGACGCCAGGGTAAGGAACGTAAGCCAGAAACTGCGGGCTCAGCCCGTCTGCCGTGGTCGCCACTTCAATTTCGGTGTAAGAGGTATCGCCAGAACCATCAGGAAATGCCCAGGTCAGATCGATATTCCACACCACGTTATCGGTCGCAAGAAAGTTAACCGGCGTGCCCGGTTTGCCCACCTTGCCGTTGAGCGTAGTTGATTCAGCATTGCCCCACGGCGAAGACACATCTGCCGCATTGACCGCCCTCACCCGCACATCATAAATGCCTGCATAAATCCCCTGAATGCTAAAGCCCTGAGCACTGGTCTGGCTGACATTCACCCAGTCGCCCTTGTCCTTTCGCCACTGCGCGACATAGTTAATCGCATCCTGTGATTTATCCCAGGTGACCTGCATCGCGGAGACTGACAGCCCCTGCGCCACAAAGCTGGCCTCGGTGATAACGATGTTCTCAGGCGCTTTCATCACGCTGATTGGGGTAACAGTGATCGGTGCAGAATCAACGCGCACGCCATCATCGATGTAACTGTATTTGTTGGGATCGTGCTGCACCCCGGCGATGGTGAATGTTCCGTTGTCTCCGGCAGTGACTGAGGTGACACGGAAATACTGAATAGACAGATTATCGCTGTCGATGGCCCACACGGCCCCGGCAACCGGCGTCTGACTGAAGCCGGTATTCACGCGAACCGTTTTCTTATCCTCGCTGATGCTGGCAATGGTACGGGTCTGTGCGGTACCGTCCGGCAGGTTCAGCACCAGGCGATCACCGGCGGCATAATCAACTGCCCTGTCCAGGGTAAAGCTCAGGTTATTCACCGCACTCAGGCGGCCGCCATTCTGCTTACCCGCCCGGAATGGATCAGCCACACCGATAATTTCAGCAGGCAGCGGAATATAACCATCCAGACCGACACCGAAAGATATTGTCCCGTCACGGGCGTTCGAAAGGATTGCCCATCGACCACGGCGGTGTGCTTCGCTCTGCGAGGTGCAGCCGATAGCGGTCAGTTGCGTTTCATTCACACCGTACCGGTTGACGAGATCGGAGTCATAGACGCCTTCAACGGTATCAGAATAATGGTTTGTCGGGTCCGACCAGCTTACCTGGCAGGAGGTGTAACGGTTTTTATAGCTGCCCCCGGCATAGGTGAACAGCCCGTCAACAACGTTTGCAGCGTGATAGACGAAATCGACCGCCACATTCCCGTTACTGTCCTCCTGCGGCACATCAGCACGGACGTATATCTGATCGTTGCCCCAGAACGTGATGCCACGAAATACCGCCGCAATATCATTCAGAACGGTGTAAGCGTCCTCCTGGCTCTGGATATAGGCATTGCAGGTAAAGCGGGGTTCGGTACCACCTGCACCATCAGAGACCTTATCATCGCAGTACTGCGCGATACTGTAGAGTTCCCATTTGTCGATCATCGACGCATCAACACGGTTACCCATACCATAAATTTTATTCAGCACCAGATCGTAAAAAATCCATGCAGGGTTGTTTGTGTAGGCGTACCGGAAATCTCCCTGCCAGGTGCCGCTATAGGTTCGTGTGTTCGGGTCATACGTCGTGGGGATTCTGACCAGCATTCCTTTCGGCTTGCAGGTCACCTTCGGTGCGCTACCGTTGAACTGGCTGCTGTCCACCTCGATATAAAGCAGCGCCGTATTGGGATAACGCAGCTTGCTGTCAATGACTTCAGCAAATGAGAAGACCTTGAAAGCGTTGACGAGCTTTGATGATGTGGAGTCACCCGTTATGCGGCGCACCCGTATAGACCAGCCAGAGGATGAAGACGGCAGATTGATGCGGTGATCCCGCTGATATTCTGACGTGGTCTTTCCATCAAATGAGGCGTTCACCACCGTCTGCCATGCGCCGCCATCAGTGGATAGGTCAATCGCATACTGCGTGACGGTGCCAACCATATCGCCGTTATCTTTGTACTGATACTGCACGGGCAGGCTCAGCTTGATCCGCACAGCATCAAGCGACAGATTCGTAAACTGGCGTGTCCAGGGGGAAGATGTGGTGACCTCTACGCCAACGGCCAGCTCATTATCGATTTCCGGCATCCCCTGAATGTAGGTCTGATCCTGAGTGCCTTTCCGGTAATCCCAGACCACACCTGTAAAGTTATAGGTGCCGTCATCGTTGGCAAGCTGGGTATCGTTGAGGTAAATCTGCTGCGCGGTTAAATCGCCCTGAATTTCACCTTCAGAAATTGCCAGGAGCATTTTTAATT
Source organism: Erwinia typographi (assembly GCF_000773975.1). Classification (GTDB taxonomy): domain Bacteria; phylum Pseudomonadota; class Gammaproteobacteria; order Enterobacterales; family Enterobacteriaceae; genus Erwinia; species Erwinia typographi. Next base: position 989 of record NZ_JRUQ01000067.1, on the reverse strand, counting down.
TTGCCACGGATAAAAGGTCGTCGGCTTCTTCAACCGGCGTGTGGGCACTCCCCCCACCGCCTTTGTTACCCTGGATTAATGCACCGTCAAGGATTCGCATATTTCACTCACAAAAAAGGGCCGCACACTGGCGGCCACGGGTTAATCACGGATTGTCTTACTGCTGATCGCTGGAGAAAATACCCGCGCTGATTACCGCACCGCCAATCTCACGCTGACCGTACAGAACCGGCACGGGGTAACCCATCGCAATGGTGTTAACGGGAGCGCCAAAGGCGTAGTTGGGCTTATTGTCCGTACTGGATGAGGCTCCCACGTTATAGGACGGCTGCGGCGTCAGCATCTGAACCACGCCGCCCAGCATCATTGACAGACCAAGGCCAGTCAGCACAGAGGTTGCGGTGATTGTCGTCGCAGCCATTGCAGCGCTCCACGCAGCCAGGGAAGCCCCGGCAGTAAAGAATGCAGCCACCAGCGCAACCGCACCGATCACTATCTGCAATGTCCCGCCGCGTTTGGCCCCTTCAGCTACGGGCATCATCTGGAACTCAGTGGCGGAACCGGACATATCGAACTCTTCAATGCCGATATTGTTTTTACCGGAGAAGAACGCGAACCGCACACCATGCAGATGCGCGTTAGAAACATACTTTTTGAACCCCGGAACCTGTGAGCACATGGCCCTCAGCATTTCGCGCAGGTCAGCAACGTGGAATCGGTGTGTTTTGCCAAACTTCCTTGCCATTGCGCCTTTAAGCGTCAGTGTCTTCAACATGCATGAGCTCCTTTCTGCGCACCACACGCACGGTTCGGTTGCGCCAGTATTCGCCGTAAGGCACCCGAGTTGAGAGGTTGCCGAAGTTATGGTGCAGAATGATGTTGTCGCCAAGATAAATGGCGGCGTGATTGGTGACGGGTGCGCCAATTTGCATCATGATCATGTCGCCTTCCCGAATTGCGGCCGGGTCAATCTGTACTGGTCAAGTTAA
>NZ_JRUQ01000066.1 GCF_000773975.1 Erwinia typographi | reverse complement strand
GGAGAAAACGGCGTTGCCACAGTGACACTGACGAGCACCAGAGCACAGACAGTGTCGGTGAGCGTGCAGAGTGGCAGTGCCTCGGCGACGCAGAACGCGCATTTCACCGCAACGGATGTGGTTGCGAGCCACCTTGCGCTGAACGTGACAAAGGACAATGCGCTGGCAGATGGCAGTGAAACGGACACGGTGGTAGCGACGCTGACGGACAGTAACGACAGGCCTGTATCAGGTAAGAAGGTGAGCTGGACGGTGCCGGTCGGCGTGACGGTGAAAGGCGGCGACGCGGTGTCGGACAGTAGTGGTAAGATAACAGTTCAACTGCTTTCAACTGTGTCGGGTGACGTGAAAGTGAGCGGTGCCAGCGGTGGACTGACGGCGGAGACCACGGCGCATTTCACTGTGGTGCCTGCCGAGGTAAGCCACGTTGCTCTGGAGATTACCAGGGATGAGGCTGTTGCTGATGGAATAAGTACCAATGAAGTGGTTGCAACGCTGACGGATACTAATGGCAACCCTGTATCAGGTAAGAAGGTGAGCTGGACGGTGCCATCCAGTGTGACGGTAAAGGGGGGCGATGCGGTGTCGGACAGCAATGGCAGGGTGACGGTGCAACTGACGTCGATGGTGGGCGGACAAAAGGAGGTGAGCGCTGCAAGTAATGGACATGTTGCGTCAGCCGTAGTGATATTCTCTCTGGGTTAAAATCGCTGCTAACATTAATGCTAAGTGGTCAGGCATGTTAATGACGCCGCAGGGCGATAAAAAGTCCCGTCCCGCATCATGGCGAACAGAACGTCGCAGCGGCGTCTTGCTGGAGTGATAAGCGCCTGGTTGTGTCGGAATACGCACCTGGCTCATTTTGCGTATGTAATAAGCCCCGTATATCCGATCTCCTGGCGCTGCGAAGGCAGACAGGAACAGCGCCCGTTTAAGGGGTTTATTACCCCGCCGCAATGGACGTTTCCCGCGTATGGATGAGCCGGAGCGTCGGGTCACCTGCGCCAGACCTGCAGAGGTTGCGATATGTGCGGCAGAGGCGATGGCGTGGCAGGCGACCTCTGTGATGCGTCTGGCTGCGGTCCTGACACCAACTCCGGGCATGCTGGTCAGGACCGGGTAAAGAGGGTGAAAGACCCGCTGTTCTACCTCAGGGGCCATCTTGTCTCTTTGCTTGCGCAGCATGATGAGTTGGAGTGCCATAGGTGGCAGAACAACGACAGCAGCATTTGTGCCTGGAACGACGACAGTTTGCCAGGTTAATGCCTGGTGAAATCTGCAGCAAGGCGCTTTCCCAGTCGAGGTGCGGGTTTGCAGAGCTGGGTTGCCAGCTTTTTTTTTCCCAGCGAAGCGAGTTTCGGGGGAGAGATAACGCCGGAGAATCTCGAGTCCTGCCGTGATCCGGGGACGCGTTTCAGTGCCGGATGTATCTGGGGCAAAAGGGCGCGGATACGGTTGCTGGCCTGGCCTAGCTTGTCTGTGCGGTAATATCATCATCTGAGCCGTATGGCAAAGAAAGTTCGGCGATGATGGCTGCATCACAGGCATCGGTTTTGGCTTCACTGGCGTGTAAGTCGGCGTTGCGGCGCATTGCCAGCCCGGGGGCATCCGACAAGGACGCCTTCAGAGCGGGCAACGGCGACGGGTAATGCACCAATAGTTGGAGGCTGATCAACGACCAGCAGTATCTGACCATGCTGTTTAAGGTCAGATATCAGCGCCCTGAGTTTGTTTTCGTCTTAAGGTAATGCTTTATCGAACAGGCGTTTATCTGAACGATCAACGGCAACGGCGTGATGTGTATCTTCACCGACATCAACGCCAGTAAAGAACTGGACTGATTCGTAATCGCCGGATTCGGTCATTCTGTCTCCCTGTTTTACGGGGTAACCAGATAACCACGGGGAGCAGGTACCGGCATCCACTTACAGACGGTCACGACAAAAGTGCCTGACCTGCCCCCTGTTAGCTGATACCCGCGTCCCACAGACCCGGTGATATCATTCCCCCCTGATTTGGACGACCGGGGGGAGTAATCATGCCGGGTCTGAATGGCTAACACCCCATTATAAGGGGGGCGAATAAAGTAACGGGGCTGGCTATCGGAGGCCTGTAGTCAGGACCTGTGGCCTTTGTGACCGTTAATGAGTGGAAAAAGGATCTGCACACGGCGTTTTAGCCATTAGCCGATTTTTGACGGGTTAGTCAAACTAAAAATCAGGTTAATTCCGGAACAAAACAGTGCGGGTTCTGGCTGATTGTCGGTGGCAGGGCTCGAATTTTTATTTTAGATTGATAATCCAGCCCAGGTATTTTTACCGGACCGTCAGTCTTCGTTAGATGGATAGCATGCGAACCCTGTAGATTATGAGCTTTGATATGCACCACCGGAGTGGCGGGTGGCGCCGTTGGTTTTAATAAAGGTGATCGTCGCTGTCATTTATACTACTTTTTTGCAATTTTATGAAAAACAGATGAAGGGTTGAAAGTGAATCGCAAGATTTATATTTTTTTAATTACAGGCGTGATAGTGATATTTTTTATTATTATGAAATTAACGGACAGAACTTTTATCGAAAATGCGGAGTGTCTTATCTCCAGGGAGTCAGCTGATTTTATGCCAAAGTTTATGCATTTTGTTCAGCTTGTATACAGAGTTGTGTTTGAAACGTGCGATCACGATTACCGCTAAAAGATTTTCAAAAAATTACAGACCGCACAAAGTCGAGCCATTTAAGCAGTAGTTCCAGAATGACATATCCTGACAGACAATAAAGAATAACAAACAGACTAAAACTGCACAGTTTTCTTTTTATATCCTTCTCCTTACAATCTTTCTTTTTCACATGTATGCCGTATGAAATTTGATCATGGTATTATCATACCACTTACGCTGTGGCGGATCTAATTAACTTATTTCAAGAGCCGAACCGGGGGTAGAGATAACATTTCTTTAATGTAAGTGACTGATAACATGTGATTCGATAAAGCATCCGGATAAAAGTTTTATTCATGACAACTTTTGTTTTTTGCTGCTTAGGATCTGACAGGCGATCATCACAGTGGAGCTCAGGGCTGTTAACCCGTACTGTTCGTACGTCATGGACCGTCCAGTATATGCTGTGGTTTCCTGGGAAGATGCTTATTAAGCGGTTCAGTCTGCCTTCAGTAAGAATAAATTGTCAATCACGATGAGTGGCAACGAGCATCATGATAAAAGTTGCTACTATTATCACAACAAGAACTATAATGGCAACAAGAATTTTCAAGATTTCTATCCTTAACTCTTTGAGATTAATTATTATCCTCTTATAATTTTAAACACTCTTACAACCATTTAACGATAAAACAGGCTGCAGATTTGTAGTGCGCGAACTGGCAGTTACTGGTGTTTTTTTCTTGTGATTTAAACAGTTTGGTATCAATTGATCGTTCTCTTTCACAGGTGTTAATTACCCGAATTGTTTCACGCTTTCGCTGGATCTAAAGTAATAGCCTTTTTATCTCCTGAATGATTGCCGGGAACGGTCAAGAATAACCGACTGAAGTGAAGTTTACACCGTGGGCCATGGCTGCACAGAACGGTGGCCATAGACGGGAGGCTGGTACATGATAAATTAATCTGTGGTGATGAAAAAATAACGCCCTCTTTCCAGGGCGTAATCGAAAAAGCCGATTAAAAGTTGGGAATGCAAGTTTTACTTCTTAGGATGTTGCGCGCCATACACAACACGATACAGTCTGCCAGACCAATATTAAATAAAAGACCAACAAATCTCTGTTCGTGGGTGAGGGCATTGATCTGCATCATGTTTTTATTCTTATGTTGAAAGTGTCGTTAAAAAAATCACTGGTGATGAAAAACTGGGTGAAGTCTTTAATTTGATAACGTTGCTTCCCTGAGACTTCTCCCGGGGAGCAATGTAATTAAGAAATCCATGCACATGATCCTGCTGGTTAAAATTCAATTATGATTGATTCATGTGTCAGAGAGTATCGTTCTCCTCTCTGCAGACTGGTGATGATTCAGGGATGCTCGTGCCGGGAAAATCGTCACTGCTTCAGGCCGGAATATACCTCATCGGACTCATCTCTCGATAAGGAGGTCGGCCATCGCACGATGCAACACAATGTCCGCTGCACGGGTTACTACTCAGGAGTTGTCTGCTCGTCTGCGCGTCACACATTTATGTCAAGCCCCGTTATGACCTTTTTAAATTGCAGTCTAGTTAGCATTCCCCGTGAAATTTTGTTCCTGCTGGTCATTTTTTATAGTGAGTGGGAAATTTTTTAGATTTACCTGACTTCTTGACGCTGTCACGTTATTGGCTATAACTTTTAGTTATGTTTGATTGTTGTTTATGGAATATTTTTTATACTGTGGTAGCCATAAACTGCTTATGAGGTTATTCGATACGCCCCATAGTTGGGTGTAATAAATGAATTTTATTCAGGAGTTATAGCTTCTGAAGGGAGTGATAACTAACCTTTACTGGCTATATTAACAGGCTTAAAAGTGAAAGTAATATGGTCGTAGATAATGTGAATGTAAGTTCATGGATGATTTCATGATTGAAGGTGAATTTATTTATATTTTGTGTATTTCTTGTGTGTTGTTGGTATGGTTGTTTTTTGGCTATTTCTGGAACAGAGTATTTAACAGTGATGAAAACCCAGATGAAGGCGGGGAATGTCCTTATGAGTAATGTTATATCTATGAGCTATGCAGGGTGGGGGAGGTAATCTATATGTGGTTTTTTGTTTTGAGGAGATATTATATTTAATCCATATCATGGACCTTGGGGATTGATTGAAATGGTACTTAAATTATTTTCTTAGGGATATAAAGCGGCAGCATTAGTCGGTAATTTCCTGGAAGACTTATTGAAGTGGCGGGAGATGCATTTTCTGCAGATAAACCGGATCCCGTACGAGCCTGTACATAGATT
>NZ_JRUQ01000065.1 GCF_000773975.1 Erwinia typographi | reverse complement strand
GGGGGGGGCTGACTTAAGTTCGTGGATTGTGGTTTTTCCGCGCTGTATTAACTGTGCATCTGAAGCTTAACAGGGTTTTTATTTTTAACTGTGATGGTTTTGTGTTGAATGCAATTGGTGTGTCATTTCTTTCGATTTTCTTTTTTGTTTGTTCTTTGCTGTTTAGTGCACTTTGGGAGTTTTTCCTTTCGATGGTAATTTGTTTCTGCGTCTTTAATGGGTTGTTGTTTTAGTGTAATTTTAATTAATGGTGATGGCTTTTTTTAAACGTTGCATAAATGGTGTTGTTTTTTTTGTCCGTGATTTATTGTGGGGTGTTAATCTGGCCCCCTGTGAAAGCATATAGCCATCAGGATGTTTTCTTTAGTTAGTGATGAAGTTAACAGGAACTGTTGAGTTCCTCGGGGCCCCCCGTCATCAGGGGGCTCCTGTTTAATTTTAAACTTCAAATCCACTGGAACACTATAAATCATTTACATCCGAATGTGCATGAGTGCGTCAAAAAAGAAGAGAGTGACCGGAGAATCCTGACAGAATGAAAATGAACAAAAAATTAAAAATGATCATGGCCGGAGGTGTAATGTTGTCCGGTCTGGCTGTTGCAGCAGAACAGCCGCAGGGAGCTGGATCTGCCCCTTTCTCGCCGGAACAGGAAGACCGGATTGGTGAACTAACCCGAAATTATCTTCTGGCACACCCGGATATTATAATAGAAGTAGAACAGAAGCTGCAGACGATGCAGCAGAAACGTCAAATTAAGATGATAACGGAGGCCGCTTTGCGTTATCAGGAAAGCCTCCTGGATAACAGAGAAACGCCATCATATGGCCCGGCTGATGCACGGGTTGCTTTCATCGAGTTCTTTGATTACCAGTGTTCTGTATGTGCCCGCCAGGCTCAGGTGATTGAGGAGGTTATGAAGGCGAACCCGAAGGTTCGCTACATATTCAAGGAATGGCCTATTTTTGCACCGCGCTGGCCGACTTCAGAAGTTGCAGCAGAAACAGGCCTTCAGCTCTGGCAACAGAAAGGGATGGATGCCTACCTGGCTTACCACAATGCACTTTATGAGACTGGCCATGATGAGGGACGACTGACGCAGGCCGATATAACAAAAGCTGCCTCGCCAGCCGGTAAACTAAAAGGCAAGGGGGACGATATGTTAAATGTCCTGTCCGAAATTGATGGACTGGCACAGAACCTTGGTTTGCGGGGAACGCCGGGTATTATCGTGATGCCAGTCAGGGGGGCAACCCCGGAAAACACCACGGTTATTCCGGGGGGAGCAGATCAGGGAACATTGCAGTCTGCCATCGACAAAGCATCGGAGGCTATGGATAAATCACTCCCCGTTAACCCGCAGGAGTGATCTTGTTCTCGTTCTGTCTTTGCAAGAGTCTGCACCACAAATGAATGATTATACCCCATGTGAGTCATATAATCAGGCAACATTTATTTGCCATGCCTGTCCACAGGGGGATCTCCTGTCAGTTAACACGACCACATGTCTTTATCTGAACAAGCAGAAACATTTCTGCTGTTGAATATAAATTCATCAGAATATTGATTTGTAAATACGTTGAGGGTACGCCGTAAGGTTGTCCTGATAAGAAGACAGGTCAACCTGAAGTTATTTCAGACGCAGTGTTATGGAGCTAATTTGGAAACGAAGCGTTAAAACGATCCATCAGGTATTCCGGTGTACAGCGGATACGCCCTGTCGCAGGGAGTCAGCAACGCCATCTGTCTTAACTGCCACCCAACGACTTGGTTCATTTTCGCATTCTGTAGAGTCGGTGCGCAAGTCCTGCCGATACTGCATAACCCGGTTAATACCTGACAAGGTCGTAGGATAGTTTTACGGAACCTGTACTGTCATCATACTGTGTTTTTTTGAACAGGGTTGATGAACCCTGAATTTTTAGTTATATAGTCATTATGTCCGCGAACTTCTGCCGCCAGTTTACTGTGTCATGTGGACGTTTGTATTTTCAGATGTCATAGCATTAATAATGCCGGGTGTTAGCTGAAATAACTCTTTCAGAATGTCTGACTGTGGTTTGTTACTGCTATATCCGTGTGAACGCACAATTTTTATCAACCTGATTCGTCGCTCCAGGCACCACGCGTAATTGTTGAAGTGTTCAGTTAATATAATTTTCTCCGCCGTGAACGGGTGTCCAGTACCGCCCGTTTACCGGCGGGTATATTTTCCTTTTTCCGGGGTTATCATGAATAATATCACCTTGTTGCGTGCCGCCGCGCGGTGCCAGATTGTGCTTCAGCTTCTGCTGATAGTGTTGCCGGTTTCCCGGCTGTCGGCTGCAACCCTCACGCCCACGGTCCCTGACCCGCTGGTATCTGCGGCCCTTTCACGTTCTCCGTTTTCTTCAGACCTCCCGGCGGATGACAGCGCTTACCTGCCTTATTCCTCCGCAATGACGGAAGGGGCCGGGCTGCAGACTGCCGGCAACACGCCTGATGCGGCGGCCTCTCTGGCTGCCGGTGAAGCCTCCGGTACACTGCAGGCGTGGCTGGGACAGTACGGTACCGCGCGCATTCAGCTTAATGTTGACCGGCACGGTAACTGGAGCCACAGCAGCGGGGATTTACTGCTTCCGCTGTATGATAACCAGCGCTCTGTGCTGTTTGTTCAGGGTGGAATACGGAAACCGGATGACCGGCTTACCGGTAACCTGGGCTTGGGCGTACGTACGTTCTGGC
>NZ_JRUQ01000064.1 GCF_000773975.1 Erwinia typographi | reverse complement strand
GAGCCTGTACATAGATTTGTGTAATTGCCTGATTTTGATATGTTCAATCCAACATCAAAAACAGGTTAATTTATGGACGAAAAACAGTTGCAGGCCCTGGCTAACGAACTGGCCAAAAATCTCAAAACCCCTGACGATCTCAACCAGTTCGATCGCCTGTTGAAAAAAATCAGCGTCGAGGCGGCGCTCAACGCCGAAATGACCCATCACCTCGGCTACGATAAAAATCAGCCCAAACCGGCGACCAACTCCCGCAACGGCTACACCCAAAAGACGGTTATCACTGGCGATGGCCCACTGGAACTCCGTACTCCGCGCGATCGTGATGGTTCCTTTGAACCCCAGCTGGTGAAGAAGAACCAGACCCGGATCACCGGGATGGATAACCAGATTTTATCGTTGTATGCCAAAGGGATGACCACTCGAGAGATCGCCGCTGCGTTCAAAGAGCTGTATGACG
>NZ_JRUQ01000063.1 GCF_000773975.1 Erwinia typographi | reverse complement strand
GTTCAAAGAGCTGTATGACGCAGATGTATCACCTGCGCTGGTCTCAAAGGTCACTGATGCCGTCATGGAGCAGGTCACCGAGTGGCAAAATCGGCCACTGGACGCAGTCTATCCCATTGTTTATCTTGACTGTATCGTGCTGAAAGTTCGACAGGACAGTCGCGTCATCAATAAATCCGTGTTCCTTGCCCTGGGTATCAACATCGAAGGCCAGAAAGAATTACTGGGTATGTGGCTGGCCGAAAACGAGGGCGCAAAGTTCTGGCTCAATGTGCTGACCGAACTCAAAAACCGCGGCCTGAACGATATCCTCCTCGCCTGTGTCGACGGGCTTAAAGGCTTCCCGGACGCCATCAACACCGTGTATCCGGAAGCCCGCATCCAGCTGTGCATCGTGCATATGGTGCGCAACAGCCTGCGGTTCGTCTCCTGGAAGGACTACAAAGCCGTCACCCGCGACCTGAAAGCCATCTATCAGGCCCCCACGGAAGAAGCAGGCCAGCAGGCACTGGAAGCGTTCGCCAGCGCCTGGGACAGCCGCTACCCGCAGATAAGCCGGAGCTGGCAGGCAAACTGGAGCAATCTGGCGACGTTCTTCGCTTATCCGGCAGACATCCGCAAGGTGATCTACACAACGAATGCCATCGAGTCGCTGAACAGCGTGATCCGGCATGCCATCAAAAAGCGTAAGGTGTTCCCGACGGACGATGCAGTGAAAAAGGTGGTATGGCTTGCAATCCAGGCTGCGTCACAGAAATGGACGATGCCGCTGAGGGACTGGCGTATGGCGATGAGCCGCTTTATTATCGAGTTCGGTGACCGCCTGGACGGTCACTTCTGAGAAAGGCATTTACACAGAATCGTGTACAGGGTC
>NZ_JRUQ01000062.1 GCF_000773975.1 Erwinia typographi | reverse complement strand
AGCACGGAGCTGAGCGGCACGCGCTATGCGGTCTACCATCTGGTGATGGAGCCGGACCTGTGGCCGATGAAGCGTGACCGCAACCTGCGAATTTTCCAGAGCCAGACCGCGCCGCAGATAATCAAAACCCTGCTTGCGGAATATAACGTGACGGTGGAAGACAAGCTGACCGGCAACTACCGGGTGTGGGAATACTGCGTGCAGTATCAGGAGAGCAGCTTCAACTTTATCAGCCGGCTGATGGAGCTGGAGGGGATTTACTACTTCTTCCGCCACGACGCGGACAAACACACGATGGTGCTGTCAGACAGCGTCCGGCAGAAGCAGCCGTTTGCCGGTTACGAGACGATCCCGTACCACGTCACGCCATCCGGCGGCACGACCAGCGAAGAGGGCATCAGCCAGTGGAGCCTGGAGGATAAGGTGACGCCGGGCATTTACAGCATTGATGATTATGACTTCCGCAAGCCGAACGCGTGGATGTTCCAGGCGCGGCAGAACCCGGCGTCGCCATCGCCGGGGCAGATAGACGTGTACGACTGGCCGGGACACTTTGTGGACCACGACCACGGCGAGTTTTACGCGCGCATCCGCCAGGAAGTGTGGCAGGCGGAGCATCAGCAAATCAGCGCGTCCGGCACGGCCATCGGGCTGGCGCCGGGGTACACCTTCGCGCTGCTGAACGCGCCATTTTTCAGTGATAACGGTGAGTACCTGACGACCGCAGCGGAATACCATTTTGAAGAGAACAGCTACGCCAGCGGCAGCGGGGCAACGACGCACGCCATTGACGTGACGGTCATCCCGTCGGACGTGACCTTCCGCGCGGAGCCGAAAGCGGAGTGGCCGCGAACGCACGGCCCGCAGACGGCGAAGGTGGTGGGGCCGAAGGGCGAGTCGATCTGGACGGATAAATACGGGCGCATCAAGGTGAAGTTTCACTGGGACCGTCAGGCAAAAGGCGACGATACCAGTTCGTGCTGGGTGAGGGTGTCAAGCGCGTGGGCAGGCCAGGGGTTCGGCGGGGTGCAGATCCCACGGGTGAACGATGAGGTGGTCATCGACTTTATCAACGGCGACCCGGACCGTCCGATAGTGACGGGTCGGGTGTATAACGAAGCGAGTATGCCGCCGTGGGCACTGCCGGCCGCCGCGACGCAGATGGGCTTTCTGAGCCGGTCGAAAGATGGTTCGCCGGATAACGCCAACGCCCTGCGCTTTGAGGATAAGGCCGGGGAAGAGCAGGTGTGGATTCAGGCGCAGAAGAATATGGACACCAACGTGAAGGCCGACGCCAGTCATACCGTCGGGCAGAACCATTCGCACTATGTTGGGCAAAACGAACAGCACCGCGTTGAGGCGAACCGTATTCACGGCGTTAAAAATCAGGAGACACTGCTGACGGGAAGCAAGAAAAGTGATTCAGCGGTTGATGAATACACGCTGGCCTCAGGTACCACACTGCGTTTACTATGCGGTGAGAGCGCAATAGAACTGACGGCGGCCGGGCAGATCAATATGAAAGGGAAAGGATTCAATATCTTTGTTGAGGGGCAGGGCTACATCAACACCAGTGGTGGCAAGCTGAATCTTAACGACGGCACCCCGGCTGCGGTGGCTGCTCCAGGCAAAGGCCATAAAGGTGATATCAACAGTGCTGTGGAGGCGCTGTTCCCGGCAAAAAAGGGCAAGTAGGTTGAGTAGAAAGATCAGGCGGCTGATAAGGCGTTTCCTGATAATGTCCTAAAATAATTAATGAAGTTTGAGAAGGGAGCCATGTACAAAGTGGCATCCCTGAAGCTAATGGATTCAGAAAAGGGAATGCTCCGGTCTAAGAAAAGATCATGGTCGCCAGGGAAACACATGTAGATACATATACCACCTAAGGTGATGCTATTTATAGTGATTTGATGAAAAGAAAAGGTAGCTAAGACGACTTTTTCTCAGCTATACAATAAAGGGCCTGTGGGCCGTTATTAAAGAAAGCTGCTGGAGGTTATTTAATTATGTCAATAATGACAGGAGGTTGTTGGTGCGCATAAATAATGTTAATTTTTTTTGTTTTTTTTATGTTTTTCTCTCCGCAATCATTTGCTGTCCAATACGAAAATTTGAATGAGTATTCAACCCCTGAATCAGTTGTAAATATATTCGATAATAAGCTGATTGTGCAAGATGTTAAAAATCTTACCAAATCAAAATATAATGAATTTATAGGGAGTTATGAAGCTTTTGCAGATCCAGAAAAGCTGAAAGATGGAGGGTTATTGGTCGATGGTTGGCTCAGGGAGTTAAGATTAGAAAACTCGTCAGCTATGGTTATTGAACCCGATGGCAAGTTATATCTGGCATGGGTTGTCCCTGATAACAATAAAATTAATTATATGACCAATGATAAAACTATGACTGAGATACAGCCAGATATTCAGCAATGGGCAAGAAGATTTGATAACATTGGTTTTGATTAGAACGGAGTTCGCGAAAATTTTGTCGTGAATCCTGATCCCTTGGTGCTTTTTTTAAGGTGATGACTTTAAGGTGATAATTACCTTTTCTTTTATTGCTAAAAATAAAATGTGCAATGATGTAGCCTGTGAAAGTGTAGGGGAACCTGATGTTCGGATGCTGTATCTTACAGGTAAGTGATTAATATTACGCTGCCGTATTGGTTATTATGCAGCAGGGTGGGTATTGGGTGGTCAATACGATAAACAGCATAACTTATTTTTGATGTTCTCCACGAGTGTAAATTAATTTTCTTCCATCACGAGATGAAAATATATTCTCTGGCAATGGCTTCCCTGGCTCTTTGACAGCTAACGCTGGCAGCCTCTTAGCTGCCGATCTTCTTTTCTGTTCCTACTTACCTGGTAATCGCAATGCAATATCATCTGAATGAAGGATCTTTTTCGCTGTACAGCAGCGACTGGTTGGATAACAGCATGAACGTGCTGCGGGATGATAGTAATGGCGTCACGTTAATCGTCAGCCGTGGCCCTGTTCCTGAAGACAGTGATTTTGAGAAAGAATTTCACCGCCAGTGGGACACGATGCGTTCGCAAATGACTCATCTGCAACAGTCTGAATTCTCACGCATCAGCGTGGGCGCGCAGCAGCAGATACGCGCTGTGCAGGTGACCAGCCAGTTTGAGCGTAACGGCCAGGCCCTCTATCAGCATCAGCTCGCCGTTCCGGTAGCGAAGAACGCCACGCTAATGGTCCTCACCTATTCAGCGCTAAGGCCATTTACCGAAGAGGATGCCGTGCGCTGGGAAGCGTTGAAAAAAACCTTAACTCTCCACTCTACGGGACAGGATGCCTGAGCCATGAGTAATAAACCGGCCGCTCGTAAGGATGATGATCTTATTCACTCCAGCATTTTTGCTGATATCACCAGTATTGTGGTGGAAGGGGCCGCTTATGCGGCTATCGGTGCTGCGGTAGGGGCCGCCGCCGCTGCAGCAGCGCCGCTGGCTGGGGCCGGAGCGGTAGCCGCAGGGCTGGCTGCAGTAGGATCTAGCTGCGTGCTCAGCGGCATCATCGGCGGAATGCTGGCTAACGCAGCAGGCATAACGGACGATATCTCAAAAGTTGCCAGCGGCGTGGGGGATTTTCTGTTTCCACCTTCGGTCAGCGGAAAAATAACCAGCGGCTCCAGTAATGTTCTGACCAACAATAAAAAAGCGGCCAGAGCCGCTGCCAAACTGCTGCCAGCCAGCGCCGCAGTACCTGAAAGCCAGTCCCCTATGAGCTTTATGGATTATGGCCGTGAACTATTGGGTGGACTTGGACAGATAGCGAACTCCTTCTGGCAGCCTTCCGTGGCGGGTCCCGTTGCCAATGCCGATCCTACGCAGCAGGACACTATTGCCTGTGACAAGCACCCCGCGCCGCAGTTTATGGCCGAAGGGTCTTCCTCCGTGCTGATCAATGGGCAACCGGCAATTCGTGCCGGCGATCGCTCAACCTGCGAAGCGACAGTGGCTGATAATGTTTCTCCCGATGTGATCATTGGTGGCGAAAGCGTCGTCGTCAGAGAAATTAAGAGCGGTAAAACCCCCGGCCTGGCGCTGGCAATGATGCTACTTCCTCTGCTGCGCGGGCGCCCGGGAGCCGTATTGCGAAGTATGCCCTGCGTTGTCGCCGGGGCAATCGGGGGGATGGCTGGAGATATGCTGGTTAACGCTATTTTCTCCTCGTCGAACCCTGTACATGCGGCAACGGGCGCGAAGGTCCTTAACGACGAAAACGATCTTGATTTCAGCCTGCCGGGGCGTTTCCCACTGAGCTGGCAACGTAACTACAACAGTCGATCGACGCTGGAAGGGTTGTTTGGCAAAGGCTGGACAACCGTTTTTGACACCCGGCTTGAAATTAACGGGTCTGACTGCCTGTGGTTTGATGAATTCGGTCGCGAACTTCGCTTTGCTTTACCGGCTGAAAATGAACCTCTTTACAGCCCGACGGATGGCCTTATATTCCGCCGGGGCCCTGCTGGAGAGCTGGCGATTGCTGACGATGATGGCAGCGTCTGGCGCCTTTATCGCCCGTTACGCAGCAACCCGACGCATCTGCGCTTAGCCTCTCTCAGCGATGAATGCGGCAACATGCTGGAAATCGATTACGATGAGCAGGGGCGCCCGAGCCGAATCCACGATGCGCCCTGCGCTATCGACGTTCATTTCAGTTATGAAGATCTTCGCTTCCCACTGCGCGTGACCTCTCTCAGCCATGATGACGGCTCGATTCGCTGGCCATTAATCACCTACACCTACGCTGTATCCGGCCAGTTAGCGAACGTAACGGATGCCGCAGGCGTGGTCACGCGAGAATTCAGCTATAACGAGCAGGAGCTGATGAGCGCTCATCGCCTGCCAGGCGGCCTGTTGAGCGAATATCGCTGGCAGTATCTGGATAGCTGGCGCGTGGTGGCTACCCGTACCAGCACTGGCGACAGCAGTACTATCAGCTACGATCTGGCTGCCGGTCATACAACGGTAATTCATGCCGATGGCCGCGAGCATCAACACTTCTGGAATTCCGCCTCACTGGTTACGCGCTATGTCGATGAGCGTGGTGAGAGCTGGCTGTTTGACTGGGATGAGAATCAACAGCTTATCAGCACGGTCGACCCGCTCGGTAATACGGTTAAGTTTCACTACGACGAAGCGGGTAACTGCGTGGGAGAAGAGGACGCGCTGGGTAATGTACGCACCACGCAATGGCTGGAAACCCGCGCGTTACCCGCAGGCATTATCGAAGCTGACGGTTCGTCCGTTCGTTTTATCTACGATGAGCGTTACGGCCTGGCAAAGGTCATGTCTGCCGGAGGGGTGAGTGAAAAGCTTGAGCGGGACGACTATGGTCAGGTGATAAGTCATACAGATGCGGCGGGCGGCGTCAAAAAGTTTGAGTACAACGCCGCTGGTCAGGTTGTTGCCTCTACAGACTGCTCCGGCTTTACCACTCGCTACCGCTACCATTCGCTGGGCTGGTTGCTGACCGAGATCGCCGCCAATGGTGAGGAAACCCATTACGCCTATGACGCGGCGGGGCGACCTGTTTCCCTGCAACGTCCCGAAGGCTGGGAAGAGAGGCTGCGCTGGAATGAGCGTGGATTACCCCTTGTTCATCAGGCGGCGGATGGTAAACAGAGCCAGTTTAGGTATGACACGGCAGGTAGGCTGGTGGCCACGCAGAACTCGCAGGGCGACGAGGTGCTGCGCGAATACGACAGCCGCAGTCGCTTAACCGGCCTGACTAATGAAAACGGCGAGCGTTATGGTTTTGAGTGGGGCGCGGACTCTCTACTGCTGGAAGAACGCGGTCTGGACGGAACGATCACCCGTTATGGCTATGATGCCAGCGGTCGGGTAACAAAACGCACGTTTGCGGCGGATACCGCAGAAGGTTTCAGCCATCTCTTCCGCTACGATCCGCGTGGTCTGGTAACGGGCAGGCGCTCGCCAGAGGGGGAAACCCGCTTCAGCTACTCAACCGTTGGGCAACTCCTCAAGGCGTCATATCACCTGGCGTTGGACAGTGAACATGTAACCGATGAACCGGATCACGCGCTGGAATTCACTTACGACGAGTCTGGCCGTTTGGTTAAAGAAACGGGTGAACTGGGCGTAGTGGAGTATGAGTGGGATGCGCTCGGTAATCGCACCAGCACCACGCTGCCTGATGGGCGGAAACTGCGTAATCTTTATTATGGTAGCGGGCATCTGTTGAATATCGCGCTGGATAACATGCCCATTACCGACTTCAGCCGCGACAATCTTCACAGAGAAACCAGCCGTACGCAGGGCGGGTTGATCAGCCGCGTTTCCTACGACAGGCTGGGACGTCTTCGTCAGCGCGATGTATTTACCGGTTCTCGCCAGCGTCCGGCGCCAAGACAGTGGTCGCGGCGTTGGGATTATGATTACCGCAACAATCTGATTCGTGAAGAGCAGGATGATAATCCGTTTGCCTGGCGGCAGTGGCAGTATGATGCGACAGGCAGGCTGCTGAAGCAGGATGGCAGCCTGCCTGACCATGAACAGTGGCGCTGGGATGCGGCTTCTAATCCAGTGGATACAGCCGCGGGAAAGGTCCTGCACAACCGTGTCGCACAGTTGAACGGGACCCGCTATCGTTATGACCTTCACGGTCGTACGGTAGAGAAGGTACGCGAAGGCGAACGCTGGCGATACAGCTATGATGGCGAGCACCGCCTGAGTGAGGTGGTGCGTGAGGCCAGGCATGGTACGCAGACTCATGTCAGCTTCCAGTACGATCCGCTTGGGCGACGAATCAGTAAAACCAGCCAGACCAGCAGAAAGGGGGAGCTACAGGGTCAGCCTCGCACCACCCATTTCGTCTGGGAAGGCCTACGGTTGTTGCAGGAAATTCAGGATACAATCCCGCTAACCTATGTTTACGCGGATCAGAATAGTTATGAACCGCTGGCGCGTATTGATGGCCTGAGTGAACCGGAAATCTTCTGGTATCACTGCCACCCTAACGGAACGCCGGAGCGCCTTACCGATCGGCAGGGGGAAGTTCGCTGGCACGGATACAACGGAGCCTGGGGAAAACTGCTGCGGGAAGAGCGCCTTAACGGGCCGGGCTTCGCGCAAAACCTGCGGATGCAGGGGCAGTATCTGGATCGTGAGACCGGTTTACACTACAATCTGTTCAGATACTACGACCCTGACTGTGCGCGGTTTACTCAACCGGATCCGGTGGGGCTGGCGGGCGGGCTGAATCTTTACCAGTATGCACCGAATGCGCTGGGATGGGTGGACCCGCTGGGGTTGATGAAATGTTCGAATCCTCCGAAAGGGAGGAAGGTTAATCGGACGGTGTATCGATATGAACAACCAGACAGAATGAGTACGACCTGGAAAGCGCACAAATGGAATATTGACTCCGACCATCGTTATACCCAAAGAGGTCTTGGTGGGGTTTACGGGGCTAATTCACGTAAAACAGCCTTAGCAGAAATTAACCACTATGACATAGACCCTTCAACAAGAACTCTCATTAGTAAGAATGTTCAGTTGAATAATGTACTGGATCTGACCAAATCAGATGTAAGAAACCAGTTAGGAATCTCATTGAAAGATATAACTGGTAGCGAATATGGTGTTACTCATCAGGTCGGGAATTGGGCAAAGACACAAGGGTATGATGGAATACTTGCTCCATCTGCAAGGAATGCTACTGGATCTAATTTGATATCATTTGCGGGGTTTGAATAAATGGAAATGTTGGAAAGATATTATTCAGGTGAGAAAGATTGGAACGATTTCGCACTTTCATTTTCTGAATTTAAAGATCTGGATCAAGTTGTTGAATTAGCAGGTTTATTAAATGGGAATATAGATGTTGCGACTGTTATATGGGGGAAAGTTGGCTCAGTAGGAGCGAAAGACTGGATATATAAAAAGGTCAACGCCTTAGATAAGGTTAGACCTATAGATTGTACGGAAGATAAAAATTTATTGAATAGATTACGTGTGGCTCTTATGCGAATGCCATGCTAATAAATAAAGCGGGAAGCGATCCCCGTGATCCTTCCGGCTTTTTACTTTCAGCCGCCAGCCTGCTGCTCCACGGTGAGGATCAGAGGAGTCGTGTTAACTGGACGTGAAATTAGAAGATTTAAATATAAAGATAGTCCATTAAGATTATCAGAAAAAAATGTTAAAAAGAGTTGCATGATGTTTTAGTTGTTTTTACATATAAAGGAATACAATCGGCACGCTATGGATCGTACTTGATTGGAGTATTTTATAATAAAGACCTGTAAGATTGTTAATGATATATTTTTATGTGGGTGCGGGAATTTATTAACCTCTGCGTTGATATTAATGAACTTGCAGTCGCCTCTATCGAAGAGGCGTATGATGAGTTGAACATATATATTTAAATTTTCTATAAATAAAAACCGAAAGAGACCCTTTATCCTTTTGATTTATATTTTTAACTGCTGACTCTGTTCATCAGTTTTTGCACATTCAGTCGGGCGTAATTCAATAGACACCAGAGCATGCCCCGAGTCTGCGGATGCCGGGGCAATACCTGGATCGAGACAAATTTGAATAGCGCGTGAGCGCTGGCCCTGAAGGGGCGAGACACAGGGATGTGGCGAGTATTCCGGACAGCACTACAATCTGTTCAGATACTACAACCCTGACTGTGCGCGATTGACCCGGTGGGGCTATACAGCGGACTCAATTTATACGCTTACGCTCCCAATTCATTGAACTGGGGTGATCCGCTGGGGCTGAGTCAGTGTTCTTCAGATCCTTATAAAGGTACAAAAAACGCATCTGCATATCTGTGTTCCAAAGGTATAGATAGAGACACCAGAAAACAGATAATTAATTCTTTTGAGTTAGATACTATATCCGTACAAAAGGCAGGTGCTAACCAATTTGGACCACGTTTTCATGATGATGGAAAATCAGCGTGGCCTATGGGCCAATATGTTTTGAGACATTTACCCCTTTAACTAATAGGTCAGGGCTTGCATTACCATATGACTGGAATCAAGCAGTGGCAAATAAAATCAGGTTCTACGATAGTCAGGGGCAGAGCAGTTCTGCAATATGAATATGGTTCGAAATTTAGTGGGGTGAAGAGAAATTTTTTGTCCTACAATCTTGGAAATACGGAAATTTATTATGATCTCTTCTTTTGAATTATTATTAAATGACTCTCTGAAAAAGGTGACTGACGCAATTTCTCAGAATGAACGTAACGAAAAAGCACCTCTTTCTATACAGGCACTCACTCAGGTAAAAAAAGAACTAGAGGAGATGATTAAAGTTATGGATCCCAAAGTTTATATGCCTGGATATCCACGCTTTATCATAGATTGGCCTGGCGAAGATACACTGATAAAAGAATTAGTTCACGTCGCTGCTTTATACGAAAAAATAAGGAAAAGTTAACATAAGCCGGAAGCGATCCCCCGATCCTTCCGGCTTTTTTATTTTACCCGCCAGCCTGAGCCAGCAGCGCCTGCTGCCGGGCCAGCTCAATCTCCCGCCGCCGCTGCTCAAGCCGCGCCTGCTCCTGTCGCAGTCGCGTCTCTTCGCGACAGTCAGGGATCAGCACCAGACAGCCGTCCAGCCCCTTCAGGTCCACATTATTTCCGTTTCATCGCCGTGCAGAAGGCTTCTGTCTATGAATTACGATTTAAAAAGGACAGGTAATTACAACCTGAACGGATAGTACGATGCCGAGAACGGGCAGATTGCTTATCCTGATCCGATAGGTCTGGCGGGTGGGCTGAATCTTTACCAGTATGCACCGAATCCGCTCCTTAAATCGTGAGCTAATAAAAAAGGCATCCCCAGGGATGCCCTTAAAAACTGACCACTCGTTATTTAGCCAGCTTATCCTGCGTCCGCAGCTCAAAATCAGAAGCGTCATGGCGTTCGTGCAGCTGCTCGGAAGGCTCGCCGAAGGTGCGGTTGACGATGCGGCCTCGCTGTACCGCAGGGCGCTGCGCGATTTCGTCTGCCCAGCGTACCAGGTTTTTATAGGAACCGGCATCGAGGAACTCCGCCGCGTTATAGACCATCCCTCTGACCAGCGAACCGTACCACGGCCAGATGGCGATATCGGCGATAGTGTAATTCTCGCCAGCGATATAGCGGTGCTCCGCCAGCTGGCGATCCAGCACGTCGAGCTGACGTTTGGCTTCCATGGTGAAGCGGTCGATGGCGTACTCGATTTTTACCGGCGCATAGTTATAGAAATGACCAAAGCCGCCGCCGAGATAGGGCGCGGAACCTTGCAGCCAGAACAGCCAGTTCAGGGTTTCGGTACGGCCTGCCGGGTCTTTCGGCAGGAAGTGGCCGAATTTCTCCGCCAGATACAGCAGGATCGCGCCGGACTCAAATACGCGGGTCGGCGGCGTAGTCGAGCAGTCCAGCAGCGCAGGGATTTTCGAATTAGGATTGACGGCCACAAAGCCGGACGAGAACTGATCGCTTTCACCAATGCGGATCAGGTGCGCGTCGTACTCCGCCTCTTGAACGTTCAGCGCCAGCAGTTCTTCCAGCAGGATGGTCACCTTCTGACCGTTTGGCGTTCCCATCGAATATAGTTGCAGCGGGTGTTTACCTTTCGGCAGGCTCGCTTCATGCCGCGCGCCAGCGGTAGGGCGGTTGATGCTTCCCCAGGTGCCGCCCGTTTCTTTTTTCTCGGACCAGACTCTGGCTGGCTGATAATCCGTGGTACTCATAATCGAAGGTCCCCTTTCTGATAAAAATGACGTTTCCTGGGGACAATCCCACAGACATCACGCCGTTGATGGTCTAAAAGTAGCTGCTGTCTTAGCAAAAAACCAAATGCGCTTGTTACAGTGGATGTCAGATATAGCATTGCAATATGACCGGCGTTTATCTTTACAGAGCACTCTTACCTGCCTTGAATGGGAACACAGAATGGATGAGCACTATCTCGCCGATCTGAAACAAGCCGGACTGATCCTGACCGAAGACGGCCGCGTCTGCTGCTACTGGCAGGCTTCAATGCCGGACTATCATGATAATGAATGGGGCCAGCCGGTAGTGGATGACCGCCGCCTGTTTGAAAAAGTTTGCCTTGAAGGTTTTCATTCCGGCATGTCCTGGCAGCTTATCTACAATAAGCGAGATCACTTTCGCAGGGCGTTTGATGATTTTGATTTCCATGCCGTGGCGCGGTTTAACGATGACGACGTTGCCAGGCTAATGGCGGATAAAAGCATTGTCCGCAACCGCGCCAAAATTCTCTCCACCATCAATAATGCGCAGCGGGCGATCGAGATGATTGAGGAGGCTGGTTCGCTGGCTGCCTGGTTCTGGCAGTTTGAGCCAGCCCCGGAACAACGGCCTGACACTGTCGATCTGGCTTACTGGCAGAGCACGAAAACCTCCCCTGAATCCGTGCGTATGTCTAAGGCTTTGAAAAAGCGCGGCTGGACGTGGGTTGGCCCGGTCACCACTTATTCGCTGATGCAGGCGCTGGGACTTATCAACGATCATCTTGCGGGCTGTCAGTGCCGGGAAAAATTTGAGCAGGCGCGGGAACAGCTTAACCGCCCGCGCTGAATGCGCTATAAAGAGTCCGCGATCAATCATCAAGAGGCCACGCCAGTGTAGAACCTGAATCTCCGCCGCAAAATAGTTGAAAAAAACAGCAGCTGAAGTGCAACGGTTCAATGCCGTACGCATTTATGGGGATTACGCGGCGTTCTGCATTGTTTATAACCGCCGGATCGGCGAAAATGCCGGCCATTGATGATTAATCGCCTGTGAACATTGCCCCGCGCCGTCTGCGCAGCGGCAGCACAGCACCAAACAGAGTTTTTTCATGTCTAATGCACCTTTTAAGCAAGAGGTGGCTCGTCGCCGCACTTTTGCGATTATTTCTCACCCGGATGCCGGTAAAACCACCATCACTGAAAAAGTGCTGCTGTTCGGACAGGCAATTCAGACTGCCGGTACGGTGAAAGGCCGGGGCTCCAGCCAGCACGCCAAGTCGGACTGGATGGAAATGGAAAAGCAGCGTGGGATCTCAATTACCACCTCGGTGATGCAGTTCCCCTACCGTGAATGCCTGGTAAACCTGCTGGATACCCCGGGACACGAAGACTTCTCCGAAGATACCTACCGTACGCTGACGGCGGTTGACTGCTGCCTGATGGTGATCGACGCCGCAAAAGGCGTTGAGGATCGTACCCGCAAGCTGATGGAAGTGACTCGTCTTCGCGATACGCCAATCCTGACCTTTATGAACAAGCTCGATCGCGATATTCGCGATCCGATGGAAGTGCTGGATGAAGTGGAAAGCGAGCTGAAAATCGCCTGCGCGCCTGTTACCTGGCCAATCGGCTGCGGCAAGCTGTTTAAGGGCGTTTATCACCTCTATAAAGACGAAACCTATCTCTATCAGAGCGGTAAAGGGCACACCATTCAGGAAGTTCGCGTGGTGAAGGGCCTGAACAATCCGGAGCTGGATAAGGCGATTGGTGAAGAGCTGTCGGCTCAGCTGCGTGAAGAGCTGGAGCTGGTGCAGGGCGCTTCCCATGAGTTTGACAAGGACGCTTTCCTCGCCGGTAAGCTAAGCCCAGTGTTCTTTGGTACTGCGCTGGGCAACTTTGGCGTGGATCATATGCTGGATGGTCTGTGTGAATGGGCGCCGTCTCCGATGCCGCGTAATACTGACCTGCGCCAGGTGGCTGCCGACGACGATAAGTTCACCGGCTTCGTATTCAAAATTCAGGCGAATATGGACCCGAAACATCGCGACCGCGTAGCCTTTATGCGCGTGGTGTCCGGTAAATACGAGAAGGGTATGAAGCTGCGTCAGGTCCGGCTGGGCAAAGATGTGGTGATTGCCGATGCGCTGACCTTTATGGCCGGTGACCGTTCTCATGTTGAAGAAGCTTATCCTGGCGATATCATCGGGCTGCACAACCACGGCACCATCCAGATCGGTGATACCTTCACCCAGGGTGAAAACATGAAGTTCACCGGTATTCCGAACTTCGCGCCGGAGCTGTTCCGCCGTATTCGCCTGCGCGATCCGCTGAAGCAGAAGCAACTGCTGAAAGGGCTGGTTCAGCTGTCGGAGGAGGGCGCGGTTCAGGTCTTCCGGCCGGTGCACAACAACGATCTGATTGTGGGCGCCGTCGGCGTGCTGCAATTTGACGTGGTGGTGGCGCGGCTGAAGAGTGAATACAACGTTGAAGCGGTGTATGAAGCGATCAACGTCTCCACGGCTCGCTGGGTTGAATGCGGCGACGTGAAGAAGTTCGATGAGTTCCAGCGCAAAAACGAAGTGAATCTGGCGCTGGATGGGGGTGACAATCTGACCTACATCGCGCCGACGATGGTAAATCTTAACATTACTCAGGAGCGTTATCCTGAGGTGGTGTTCCGTAAAACGCGTGAGCACTAACAGGTCGTCAATCCTCGTCTATACTGAAAAAGTGATGCGCTGAACCGCGCATCGCTTTTTTTCGTCCTATCTCCCCCTCTCTGCCCCGCCCCGCTACAGACTGCTCTTAAAAAAGCTGTTTTTTGCGCATTTATCCATCATATCAACCACAACCAGCGGTGAAATCCTGATTAGCGTCTATATTTATTTCTAACGGACGCAAAATATGCGGCGCGGTAGCTGCAACGTCTCACTTACTGCAGTCACGTCGTTTGTGACTGAAAGCTCACACTTGTGAGTGTAATAACATGAAGAAGGAATGATCGATGAAGACGACTAAGATTACTAAAACCCTGATGGCTGTACTGGTAGGTTCTGCGCTGGTAAGTGGTTCTGCAATGGCGGAAGACTCCATGATGAACAAAACGCAAAACGCAGCCGACAGCGCGGGTTCCAAAATCGATAGCTCTATGAAAAAAGTCGGTGGGTACATGGATGACAGCGGCGTTACTGCCAAGGTGAAAGCCGCTCTGGTAGATGACGACGCAATTAAAAGCACGGATATCTCCGTTAAGACTCATTCAGGCGTGGTGACGCTGAGTGGTTTTGTGCCTTCGCAGGATCAGGCCGAACTGGCCGTTGCGGCGGCCAAAAAAGTCGAAGGCGTTAAATCCGTAAGCGACAAACTGCACGTTAAAGACAGCACAAAAGCAAGCGTAAGCGGTTATGCCGGCGATACGGCAACGACCAGCGAAATTAAAGCTAAACTGTTAGCGGATGACATTGTTCCTTCACGCA
Source organism: Erwinia typographi (assembly GCF_000773975.1). Classification (GTDB taxonomy): domain Bacteria; phylum Pseudomonadota; class Gammaproteobacteria; order Enterobacterales; family Enterobacteriaceae; genus Erwinia; species Erwinia typographi. Next base: position 249,132 of record NZ_JRUQ01000062.1, on the reverse strand, counting down.
ATGTGAAAGTTGAAACCACCAATGGCGTTGTGCAGCTTTCGGGTACGGTGAAGAGCCAGGCGCAGTCTGAACGTGCCGAAAGCATTGCCAAAGCGATTGATGGCGTGAAAAGCGTTAAGAACGATCTGGCTGTGAAGTCATAAAGTTGAGACGGGCCGCCTTGCAGTGCGGCGGTCCGTATCGAAAATGGGTGAAGAGAATAATCCCGTCGGCCAGTCATGACCGGCATATAAATCAGACATTTTATTTCTACATATAGGGTAAGGAGAGGCTTATGTTTCGTTGGGGCATTATTTTTCTGATTATCGCGCTTATCGCCGCAGCGTTAGGTTTTGGTGGTCTGGCTGGTACAGCCGCATGGGCAGCTAAAATCGTCTTCGTTGTCGGTATTATTATCTTCCTGATCAGCCTGTTCACAGGCCGCAAGAAGTTATAGACCGCATAACAGTTGTCTTAACAGAGGCCAGTCATCGACTGGCCTCTGGCATTTTCAGACTGAAACAATTGACCGCAAAAACCGCCAAACAGTTTTACCTTATCCAGGCTATCCTCCGGTAATTCATCTTTAGAGGATACCGACCGTGGGCCAACGCATTCCCATCACCCTTGGCAACATAGCGCCGCTGGCACTGCCCCCGTTTCGTCCGGGCAAGCTGGCGCTGGTCTGCGAAGGCGGTGGGCAGCGCGGTATCTTCACCGCTGGCGTGCTGGACGAATTTCAGCGCGCCAACTTCAACCCCTTTGATTTAATGCTTGGCACCTCCGCCGGGGCACAGAACCTGTCTGCCTATGTCTGCGGCCAGCCGGGCTACGCCCGCAGGGTAATCACCCGTTACACTACCAGTAAGCTGTTTTTCAACCCGCTGCGCTTTGTGCGCGGCGGTCATCTTATCGATCTCGACTGGCTGGTGGATGTCACCGCGCAGGAGTTTCCTTTAGCGATGGAAGCGGGAGAGAAGATGTTTTCAGCGGGGCGCGAGTTCTATATGTGCGCCTGTCGCAGCGATGATTACTCGCCGGGCTATTTTGCGCCAACGGCGGCGAACTGGCTGAATATTATTAAGGCTTCCAGCGCGATCCCCGGTCTGTATCGTCCCGGAGTCGATCTTGACGGCATCAGCTATCTTGACGGCGGCATCAGCGATGCCATTCCGGTGAGGGAAGCCGCGCGGCGCGGCGCGGAAACAATCGTGGTTATCCGAACGGTTCCTTCGCAGATGACCTATACGCCGCAGTGGCTGAAGCGCATTGAGCGCTGGCTAACCGACAGCGCGTTGCAGCCGCTGGTCAACATTATGCATCTGCATGAAGAGAGCTACCGCGCCACGCAGGACTTCATTGAAAACCCGCCGGGCAAGCTGAACATCGTGGAAATCTTCCCGCCGCATGTACTTGCCAGCATGGCGCTGGGCAGCCGTGTGGCCTCGCTGAATCAGGATTACCATCTGGGTCGCCGCTGCGGTCGCTATTTCCTGGCGACGGTGGGCCAGTGGCTGCATCAGCAGGAATCGCTGAGCAGCACGTCGCCGGTGGTAGCACCGGCTCCGGCAGCCAATGAGCCGGTACATCGGGGCATTATCCTCGACCCGCTGGCGGGTAACGATGCCGATTACGATAAAGGCTCGCTGGCATGACCCCAACCTTTGTCGATACGCACTGCCATTTTGATTTTGCCCCTTTTTCCGGCAGCGAAGAGCAGAGTTTACGCCTGGCGGCCCAGGCCGGGGTGGAGAAGATCATCGTGGTTGGCGTCGCGGCAGATCGTTTTGACGGAGTGATGGAATTGGCCAATCGCTGGGCGCCGCTCTATGCTGCATTGGGTACGCACCCGATGGCGATTGCTCAGTATGAGGATGCCCACCTCGAGCGGCTGGAAAACTGGCTGAAGCAGCAGCCGGAAAAGCTGGTGGCTATCGGTGAGATCGGGTTGGATCTGTTTATCGACGATCCGCAGTTTGAGAAGCAGGAAAGGGTGCTGGATGCGCAGTTAAGGCTGGCAAAGCGCTACGATTTGCCGGTAATCCTTCATTCAAGACGCACTCACGATAAGCTCGCGCAGCACCTTAAGCGTCTCGATCTTCCCCGAGGCGGCGTAGTGCATGGCTTTGCGGGCAGCGAGCAGCAGGCGCTGGCCTTTATCCGTGCGGGTTACGCCATTGGCGTTGGCGGCACCATCACCTATGAGCGCGCCAGCAAAACCCGCAGCACCATCGCCCGACTGCCGTTAACTTCCCTGCTGCTGGAAACCGATGCGCCGGATATGCCGCTACAGGGATTTCAGGGCCAGCCCAACCGCCCCGAGCGGGTCAAAAATGTCTGGCAAAGCCTGTGTGAACTGCGGCCAGAATCTCCGCAGGAAATAGCCGAAACCCTTCGTGAGAATACCCGCACGCTTTTTCAGCTCTGACTGGCTAAACTCTTAAAGTTCCCCCCGATACGGTGCGCGCTAGGCCCGCCGGGTCTACTGTCATCAGTAACTGCCATGCTGGCTGATGAATGTTATTATTTTAACATTTTAAAGTGATGATACGCTAACACGCTATTTGTTGCGCAACAAGCCCATTACATCGTGTGGGTAACGTGATTTTATGTGATATTAATCACATGCAATGTACAATTCTTGCAACGAAAATTACCTGTTCGTGAATTTCATCACGGAAGTGGTTCAGCCGCTGCCGTTATAATTTTAACATTACAGCCCGTTAGTGGGCTCAGGTGGAAAGAACCTGCCCCGGCATAAAGGGAAGCCGCCTGAAACATTCTCTGGAGAACAAAATGACCGACGTAACCGCTGCTGCCGTACGCGCGCTGAAGCTGATGGATTTGACCACGCTGAATGATGATGACACCGACGAGAAGGTGATCGCCCTGTGCCATCAGGCTAAAACGCCGTCAGGCAACACCGCCGCCATCTGCATCTATCCACGTTTTATCCCAATTGCCCGCAAGACGCTGCGCGAGCAGGGCACGCCGGATATCCGCATTGCGACCGTCACTAATTTCCCACACGGTAACGACGACAAGGAAATTGCGCTGGCCGAAACCCACGCAGCGATCGCCTACGGCGCCGACGAAGTTGACGTGGTGTTCCCTTACCGCGCGCTGATCGCCGGAAATGAAGAAATTGGTTATGAGATCGTCAGCGCCTGTAAGCAAGCCTGTGAGGCTGCGGACGTTCTGCTGAAAGTGATTATCGAAACCGGCGAGCTGAAAACGCCAGAGCTGATCCGCAAAGCGTCAGAAATCGCGATCGATGCCGGTGCGGATTTTATTAAAACCTCTACCGGTAAAGTGCCGGTCAACGCCACGCCGGAAGTGGCGGAAATCATGCTGCGGGTGATTGCGAAGAAAGGCGTTAAGCACCAGGTTGGCTTTAAACCTGCCGGAGGCGTCCGTACCGCTGAAGACGCGGCAATCTACCTGAAGCTGGCGGACGAGATCCTGGGCAGCGACTGGGCGGATGCCCGCCACTTCCGCTTTGGCGCCTCCAGCCTGTTAGCCAGCCTGCTGAACGCGGCGGGACATTCAGCGGCTAAAAGCGATTCAGCCTATTAATTTTTGCCAGGGGGCAACGTGTTCCTGCCACAAGAAATTATTCGTAAAAAAAGGGACGGCCAGGCGCTGAGTGAAGAAGAGATCCGCTTCTTCATCAATGGCGTGCGGGACAATACCGTTTCTGAAGGGCAAATTGCCGCGCTGGCAATGACCATTTATTTTCACGATATGAGCCTGGAGGAGCGCGTCGCCCTGACTATGGCTATGCGTGACTCCGGCTCGGTGCTGAATTGGCAGGCGCTTAACCTGAATGGCCCTGTGGTGGATAAGCACTCTACCGGCGGCGTGGGCGACGTCACCTCGCTGATGCTGGGGCCGATGGTGGCGGCCTGCGGTGGCTATGTGCCGATGATTTCCGGCCGTGGCCTGGGCCACACCGGCGGCACGCTGGACAAGCTGGAAGCGATTCCCGGTTTTGATATTTTCCCCGACGATGAGACTTTCCGCCGCATCATCAAAGAGGTGGGCGTCGCGATCATCGGCCAGACTAACTCGCTGGCACCGGCCGACAAACGCTTCTACGCAACGCGTGATATCACCGCAACCGTCGATTCGATCCCGCTGATCACCGCTTCGATCCTCGCGAAAAAGCTGGCTGAGGGGCTGGATGCGCTGGTGATGGACGTTAAGGTGGGATCGGGCGCGTTTATGCCTACCTTTGAACAGTCTGAGCGGCTGGCGCAGTCGATTGTTGGCGTGGCTAACGGCGCAGGATGTAAAACGACCGCACTGCTGACGGATATGAACCAGGTGCTTGCCTCCAGCGCTGGCAACGCGCTGGAAGTTCGTGAAGCGGTGCGCTTCCTGACCGGCGAGTACCGCAACCCACGCCTGCTGGAAGTGACGCTGGCGCTGAGCGCTGAAATGCTGCTCTCCGGCGGGCTGGCTGCCAGCACCGAAGAAGCCACCGGCAAATTAATGGCGGTGCTGGATAACGGCAAAGCGGCAGAAGTGTTTGCGCGCATGGTGACGGCGCAAAAAGGCCCGGCTGACTTTATCGAGAAGGTCGATAAGTACCTGCCAGCGCCAATGCTCAGTAAAGCGCTTTATGCGGACCGACCGGGCATTGTCAGTGCGATAGATACCCGGGCGCTGGGGATGGCGGTGGTGGCGATGGGCGGCGGGCGACGTCAGGCCAGCGATCCGCTGGATTACAGCGTGGGTTTCAGCGAGATGGCGCAGCTTGGCGATACGGCAGACGGACAGCGGCCGCTGGCGGTGATCCACGCGGCGACTGAAAGGGCCTGGCAGGAAGCCGCCGATGCGGTGACCCGCGCGATCGCATTAAGCGAAACCGCACCGCAGGCGACGCCAGTTATCTATCGCAGAATTACCGGATAAGCGTCATACTATTCCGATCGATAAAATTTAAGCTCATCGCGTTCAAGACGCAGGAGATCAGGATGAAACGTGCATTTATTATGGTGCTTGATTCCTTTGGAATCGGCTCCAGCAGGGACGCCGACAAGTTCGGCGACAAAGGCTCTGACACCCTCGGACACATTGCCGAAGCGTGTTTCAGAGGCGAAGCCGACAAAGGACGTAAAGGGCCGCTGCATCTGCCGAACCTTACCGCGTTAGGGTTAGGTAAAGCGGCGGAAGAGTCGACCGGGAAATTCCCGCCGGGCCTCGACAAAAACGCTGAAATTATTGGTGCTTACGCTTACGCCAGCGAGCTTTCCTCCGGAAAAGACACGCCGTCAGGCCATTGGGAAATTGCCGGCGTTCCGGTGCTGTTCGACTGGGGCTACTTTACTGATAATGAGAACAGCTTCCCGCAGGAACTGCTGGATTTGCTGGTGGAAAAGGCCGATCTGCCCGGTTATCTGGGCAACTGCCACGCGTCCGGCACGGTGATCCTCGATCGGCTGGGCGAAGAGCACATGAAAACCGGCAAGCCGATTTTCTACACCTCGGCGGACTCGGTATTCCAGATTGCCTGTCATGAAGAGACCTTTGGTCTGGATCGTCTCTACAAGCTGTGTGAGATCGCCCGCGAGGTGCTGACCGAGGGCGGTTACAACATCGGCCGCGTGATTGCGCGCCCGTTCGTTGGGGATAAGGCCGGGCACTTCGAGCGTACCGGCAACCGTCACGATCTCGCGGTTGAGCCGCCTTCGCCGACTATCCTGAAAAAACTGGTGGATGAGCAGCACGGCCAGGTGATTTCCGTCGGGAAAATTGCCGATATTTATGCGCAGGTCGGCATTACCAAAAAAGTGAAGGCTACCGGGCTGGATGCGCTGTTTGACGCCACCATTGCAGAGATGAAGATTGCGCCGGACAACAGCATTGTCTTTACCAACTTTGTTGATTTCGACTCCACCTGGGGCCATCGTCGTGATATCGCTGGCTATGCCGGAGGGCTGGAACTGTTTGACCGCCGCCTGCCGGAACTGATGGCGCTGGTGAAAGAGGGCGATATCCTGATCCTTACCGCCGATCACGGCTGCGATCCCAGCTGGGAAGGCACTGAGCACACCCGTGAGCACATTCCGGTGCTGATCTATGGCCCTGGCGTCAAACCCGGCTCGCTGGGTTACCGTGATACCTTCGCCGATATTGGCCAGACCGTAGCGAACTATTTTGGCCTTTCCGATATGGAATACGGCAAAAGCATGTTGTAATCAGCGAAACGTAACCGGCCGGCGTGTTGACGTCGGCAAGACTTTAATAAGGATAGAAAATGGCTACGCCTCATATTAATGCAGAAATGGGTGATTTCGCTGACGTAGTGCTGATGCCGGGCGATCCGCTGCGCGCTAAGCACATCGCGGAAACCTTCCTGCAGGACGCGGTAGAAGTGAACAACGTGCGCGGAATGCTGGGCTATACCGGCACTTATAAGGGCCGCAAAATCTCGGTGATGGGTCACGGCATGGGCATTCCTTCCTGCTCAATCTATGCTAAAGAGCTGATCACGGATTTTGGCGTGAAGAAGATCATTCGCGTCGGCTCCTGCGGCGCGGTGCGTTCAGACGTTAAGCTGCGCGACGTGGTGATCGGCATGGGCGCGTCGACCGATTCTAAAGTGAACCGTATGCGCTTTAAGGATCACGACTTCGCGGCAATTGCCGATTTCGAGATGGTGCGTAACGCCGTTGATGCGGCTAAAGCGCTGGGTGTTGACGCGCGCGTGGGCAATATTTTCTCGGCCGACCTGTTCTATACGCCTGACCCGCAGATGTTTGACGTGATGGAGAAATACGGCATCCTCGGCGTGGAAATGGAAGCTGCTGGCATCTACGGCGTCGCGGCAGAGTTCGGTGCGAAAGCGCTGGCCATCTGTACCGTTTCCGACCATATCCGCAGCGGTGAGCAAACTACCTCGGCAGAGCGCCAGACCACCTTCAGCGAGATGATTAAAATCGCGCTGGAATCGGTGCTGCTGGGCGACAAAGCCTGATTCACCCCGTTTTGCTGGCCGGGCAACCCGGCCAGCAGTAAAAATCCTGCAAAGCAATCTCTTCAGTATCTATTCATATTTAGCGCGTTTCTCATGCATATTTCCTTTATTTTCACTTAATTAAGTGATATTTATCTATTCAGTTATCTATTCATTAATCTATTCACTATGGCCGATTTAAGCTCGCTGTTGCTGCACGGTCCGCTGGATGCGGCCACCTTAACTGCCCGTCTGGGAATCAGCCAGGCCACGCTTTCGCGCCTGATTTCTGCCGATCCTCAGGTGCTGAAATATGGCCGCGCGCGCGCAACGCGCTACGCGCTGCTGCGACCGCTGCGTGAAGAGAGCCGCTTTCCTTTATGGCAAATCGACGAGCAAGGCGTGGCCAGTAAGGCCGGGCAGCTTTACAGCGTCTGGCCTGCGGGCAGCTGCGTAGTGGAAGATCGCCATCAGAACCTGCGCTATTTTGACGGCTTGCCGTGGTATCTGAACGACATGCGGCCGCAGGGATTTCTGGGGCGGGCGTGGGGGCGTGAGTGTGCTATCGAACTTGCGCTGCCGGAGGATATCCGCCAGTGGAATGATGACCACTGCCTGATCGCCCTGACGGCGAGAGGCAGCGACGTATCGGGCAACTTGCTGATTGGCCAGCAAAGCTATCAGCGCTGGCTGCGGCAGCCTGCGCTGGTGCCCATTGCTCCCGAACAAAAGCAGGATCTTTATCCTGAAATGGCGAAGAGAGTGCTGGCAGGAGAAGAAGTCGGATCGTCGGCCGGTGGCGAACAGCCCAAATTCGTTTGCTACGCTGCACAAGATGACAACAGTCAGGCTCAGGTGCTGGTCAAATTCACCCCGGAGCGCCGCAACGAAAACAGCCAGCGCTGGTGCGATCTGTTGAGGGCTGAAGCGCTGGCGCTGCACATGCTCCAGCAGGAGGGGCTTCACGCTGCGGACGCCAGCATTCTCACCGGGCAGCAGGGACAACTGTTTCTGGAGGTCGTCAGGTTCGACCGTATTGGTCAAAGCGGCAGAAAAAGCCTGGTTTCACTTGAGTCGGTGCAGGGGGAATTTACCGGCAGTCACGCCCGCTGGCCGCAGGCGCTGAGTGAGTTGCTTAGCCAGAAAAAAATCACGGCGGAGGATGCGGCTCGCGGCACGCTTCAGTGGGCGTTTGGCCGCCTGATCGCCAATGGCGATATGCATGGCGGAAATCTGTCCTTTTTTCTGACCTCGCCGACGCTAACCCTGACGCCCACCTATGACATGCTGCCGATGAGCTTTGCTCCCAACAGCGCTGGCTATATGCGCGATCGGCCGCCAGTCATTGAGCTGGACAGCACGATTGGGCGCGAAGTCTGGCAGAGAGCGTTAAGCATGGCGCAGCGATACTGGCAGGCCATTGCGGAGGGCGAAGCCTGGAGCGACGATTTCCGGCGGCTGGCGAGAGAGATGGGGCAGGCGCTACAGGAGCTTGCCCCACAGATCGAAAGGATGGCCTGATTAAGGTTTATTGGGCTGCGGCGTGGCCTCTTCGCCGCTGTCGTCGTCTTCCTTCACCGGATTATTCGCGGTCAGCAGGAAAGGCGACTGCTGCCAGCGGGTGCGGCGGTCGCGCAGCAGGGTACGGCTCAGAATGATGCCGATAGCCAGCGCCAGCAGCATCATCAGGCGCAAAATGTTGGTGGTGTTATCCACCTGCTTGGACTCGGTGACCAGCACATGCGTATCCAGCGTCACGCGCAGAAAGCCAACCGGCCCATCCGGGCCGTCCAGCGGCTGCACCAGTTGGTGATTGAAGTAGCTGCCGGCGCGATGCCCGTCCAGCGCCAGGCGGTCGCGTACGTTAATGGTTTCGCCGCTGTGGGCCAGCAGCGTGCCGTTATCATCATAGACGGAGGCGTCGAGGATGCGGCTCTCGCTGGTCAACTGAGTAATAACATCAACAATTTTTTGGTGACTGTCATCGCTGTGTTCCATCAGCGGCGTCAGGCTGAAGGCCACTTGCCGCGTCAGCGTACGCGCCAGCTCGTCTACCTGTTCGGAACGCGCCATCTGATGGCCGAGGCTGAACCACGACGCGCCCTGCATCAGCACCACCAGCAAGGTGAGGCAGATCAGCACGATGGCCGTACGATGCAGACGAAATTTAAGTTTGGCCTTTGCCATCTTTACCCTTCACACTTTATGTACGAACCAACGTTCGTATCGATGCTTTATGTTGCCAGAAGCGGGGCTGACAAGGTAGCCTCTTGCGTGGTTAATATGTCCCTACAGGAGCTGTAATGCCAAATAGTCTGACCTGGTGCGACCTGCCTTCCGATGTCTCTCTCTGGCCGGGTTTACCTCTTTCCCTCAGCGGCGATGAAGTGATGCCGCTGGATTATCGTGCCGGCCGCACCGGCTGGCTTCTGTACGGACGCGAGCTGAATAAAGACCGCCTGACGGCGCTTCAGCGCCAGCTCGGCGCGGCGATGGTGATTGTCAGCGCCTGGCGCGTTGAGGAATATCACGTTGTTCGCCTTGCCGGGACGCTTACCGCACGGGCTACGCAGCTGGCGCACGACGCCGGTCTGGACGTTGCGCCGCTGGGGAAAATCCCGCATCTGAAGACGCCGGGGCTGCTGGTTATGGATATGGACTCCACCGCGATTAAAATTGAGTGCATTGATGAGATCGCCCGGCTGGCCGGCAGCGGTGACATGGTGGCGGAAGTCACCGAGCGGGCGATGCGCGGCGAGCTGGATTTTACCGCCAGCCTGCGTCAGCGCGTAGCAACGCTGAAAGGCGCCGATGCCAGTATCCTTGCTAAAGTCCGTGACGAACTGCCGCTGATGCCTGGCCTGACCGAACTGGTGCATAAGCTCCAGGCGCTGGGGTGGCATGTGGCGATCGCTTCAGGTGGGTTTACCTATTTTGCCGAGTACCTGCGCGATAAATTGCATCTGTCGGCGGTTGCCGCCAACGTGCTGGAAATTCGCGACGGCAAGCTGACCGGCGAAGTTCTCGGCGATATCGTCGATGCCAGATACAAGGCGGATATGCTGCTGAAGCTGGCGACGCGCTTTGAAATTGCGCCAGAGCAGACCGTGGCGATCGGCGACGGCGCCAACGACCTGCCGATGATTAAGGCCGCCGCGCTGGGCATTGCCTATCACGCTAAGCCAAAGGTGAATGAGCAGGCTGAAGTGATGGTCCGCCATGCGGATTTAATGGGGCTGTTCTGTATTCTGAGCGGCAGCCTGATCTTTGATGAGCGTTAAGGGGTAGATTTGGCCAAAGCGGCAAAGCGCGCCTTTGTTTGTAATGAATGCGGCGCCGATTATCCTCGCTGGCAGGGGCAATGCAGCGCCTGCCAGGCGTGGAACACCATTACCGAAGTGCGTCTGGCGGCTTCGCCGACCGTGGCGCGCAACGAGCGTCTCTCCGGCTATGCGGGCAGCGCGGGCCCCAGCAAGGTGCAGAAGCTCTCCGAAATCAGCCTGGAAGCGTTACCGCGCTTCTCCACCGGGTTCAAAGAGTTTGACCGCGTGCTGGGCGGCGGCGTGGTGCCCGGCAGTGCGATCCTGATCGGCGGCAACCCCGGTGCCGGGAAAAGTACGCTGCTGCTGCAAACCCTGTGCAAGCTGGCCGAAGGGATGAAAACCCTTTATGTCACCGGCGAAGAGTCGTTGCAGCAGGTGGCGATGCGCGCGCACCGTTTAGGTCTGCCGACAGAAAACCTCAATATGCTGTCGGAAACCAGCATCGAGCAGATCTGCCTGATCGCCGAGCAGGAAGAGCCAAGGCTGATGGTGATCGACTCGATCCAGGTGATGCATATAGCCGATATCCAGTCCTCGCCCGGCAGCGTGGCGCAGGTGCGCGAAACTGCTGCTTACCTTACCCGCTTTGCGAAAACACGCGGCGTGGCGATCGTGATGGTGGGCCATGTGACCAAAGACGGATCGCTGGCCGGGCCAAAGGTGCTTGAGCACTGTATAGACTGCTCGGTGCTGCTGGACGGCGACGCGGACTCGCGCTTTCGTACGCTTCGCAGCCACAAAAACCGCTTCGGCGCGGTCAACGAGCTGGGCGTGTTTGCCATGACCGAGCAGGGGCTGCGCGAAGTTAGCAACCCTTCCGCCATTTTCCTCAGCCGGGGAGAAGAGGTGACCTCCGGCAGCTCGGTGATGGTGCTGTGGGAAGGAACGCGACCGCTGCTGGTTGAGATTCAGGCGCTGGTGGATCACTCGATGATGGGCAACCCGAGGCGCGTAGCGGTAGGGCTTGAGCAGAACCGTCTGGCGATCCTGCTGGCGGTGCTGCACCGCCACGGCGGCCTGCAAATGGCCGATCAGGACGTGTTTGTTAACGTGGTTGGCGGCGTCAAGGTGACGGAAACCAGTGCGGATTTAGCCTTAATGCTGTCGATGGTTTCCAGCCTGCGCGACCGTCCTTTGCCGCAGGATCTGGTGGTATTTGGCGAGGTTGGGCTGGCCGGAGAGATCCGTCCGGTGCCGAGCGGGCAGGAGCGTATTTCCGAAGCCGCTAAGCATGGCTTCCGTCGCGCCATCGTGCCGGCCGCCAACGTGCCGAAAAAGCCGCCGGAAAATATGAAGGTCTACGGTGTGAAAAAGCTGGCCGATGCGCTGGCAATCCTGGATGATTTGTAACGCAAGGGGCCGCAAATGTCGCCATTCGATTATCTCAAATCCGCTATTCGCCAGCAGGGCTGCACCTTGCAGCAGGTGGCGGACGCCAGCGGTATGACTAAAGGCTATCTCAGCCAGCTACTTAACGCCAAAATCAAAAGTCCCAGCGCGCAGAAACTGGAAGCGCTGCACCGTTTTCTCGGGCTGGAGTTTCCCCGTCGCGAAAAGACCATTGGCGTAGTGTTCGGTAAATTTTATCCCCTGCATACCGGGCATATTTATCTGATTCAGCGCGCCTGTAGCCAGGTTGATGAGCTGCATATCATTATGGGCTACGATGAGCCGCGCGACCGCCAGCTGTTTGAAGCCAGCGCCATGTCGCAGCAGCCGACGGTGAGCGACCGGCTGCGCTGGCTGCTGCAAACCTTTAAATACCAGAAAAATATCCGTATTCACTCCTTTAACGAGGAGGGCATGGAGCCCTATCCGCACGGCTGGGACGTCTGGAGCCGCGGTATTAACGGCTTTATGGAACACCACGGCATCATGCCGAACCGGGTTTACACCAGCGAAGAGTTCGATGCGCCGCAGTATCAGCAACATCTGGGGATTGAGGCGGTTGTTATTGACCCTGGCCGTTCGTTTATGAGCATCAGCGGCGCGCAGATCCGTCACGATCCGTTCCGCTACTGGGAATACATCCCTACCGAGGTGAAACCCTTCTTCGTGCGCACGGTAGCGATTCTTGGCGGCGAGTCGAGCGGAAAGTCAACGCTGGTCAACAAGCTGGCGAATATCTTTAATACCACCAGCGCGTGGGAATTTGGTCGCGATTACGTCTTCTCACACCTCGGCGGCGATGAGATGGCGCTACAGTATTCCGACTACGATAAAATTGCCCTCGGTCAGGCGCAATACATTGATTTCGCAGTTAAATATGCCAACAAAGTGGCGTTTATCGATACCGACTTTGTCACCACCCAGGCGTTTTGTAAGAAATATGAAGGCCGCGAGCACCCGTTTGTGCAGGCGCTGATCGATGAGTATCGTTTTGACCTGGTGATCCTGGTGGAAAACAACGTGCCCTGGGTTGCCGACGGCTTGCGCAGCCTGGGAAGCTCGGTGGACCGCAAAGAGTTCCAGGCGCTGCTGGTGTCGATGCTGGAAGAGAATCATATCCACTATGTGCACGTTGAGCAGGACAACTACGATGAGCGCTTCCTGCGCTGCGTGGAGCTGGTGAAGGAGATGCTGGGAGCCTGACGGCAAACGGTTCAGTCACTGCGCTCTGAACCGTTTGCCCGGCTGAAGCAATGGGTTAGTAAACCATCACGACCTTGCCGCGCATATGGCCTTCCAGCACCAGACGATGCGCCTCCGTCAGGGTTTCCACGCTCAGCCCGTGCAGGGTTTTGCTAAGCGAGCTGGTGACCTTGCCCTCGTCGAGCAGTTTGGCGGTAGCCGTCAGAATTTCCCCCTGCTGAGCGATATCCGGGGTGGTGTACATGCTGCGCGTGTACATAAATTCAAAGTGTAGCGAGGCGCTTTTCAGCTTCAGCTCGTTCATCTCCAGCGGCTTTTCATTTTCCACGATGGTGCAGATATGTCCCTGCGGGGCGATCAGCTTAGCCATCGCTTCCCAGTGCCCGTCGGTGTCATTCAGGCAGAAGATGTAGTCCACCTGCTTAAGCCCGTGTTTCGCCAGTTCGCCAGCCATATCTTTATAATCGATGACCAGGTCAGCGCCGCGATCCTTACACCACTGCACCGAGTCCGGGCGAGAGGCGGTGGCAATAACCTGCACTTTGCTGCGCAGTTTGGCGAACGGAATAGCCAGCGATCCCACACCGCCAGCGCCGCCGACGATCAACAGCGTTTTACCTTCTTCCGCTTTATCAAGCTGTAGGCGGTCGAACAGGCCTTCCCAGGCCGTCAGGGCGGTCAGCGGGATCGCCGCCGATGCAGCCCAGTCCAGCGAAGTGGGTTTATGGCCGGTAATGCGCGCGTCGATCAGTTGATGGGTGGTGTTACTCCCCGGGCGAGTGATGTCTCCGGCATAATACACTTCATCACCGGCTTTGAAGCCGTTGACCTTACTGCCCACTTCCAGCACCACGCCGCTGGCATCCCAACCCAAAATTCGCGGGTGCTGCAGGCCATTTTTCTGTGCGCCTTTGTGCACCTTGGTATCGACCGGATTGACCGAGGCGGCCTTAACGTCGACCAGCAGATCGTATTCGCCCGGCGTCGGGCGCTCCGGCTGGATTTCAATAAACTGTTGGGGCTTTTCTGGATTGATTGCAATCGCTTTGATAGTCATAGCGCATCTCCTTTAAGTTGTGGTATTCAGTGTAGAACTTCAGTTAGCTAATGATAAGCCGTACAATAAATAACGAAGCGTTCGTTTCAGGTGAACAATCATGTTTAAACAGCTGCAAGAGATGGCCCTGTTTGCGCTGGTAGCGGAGTGCGGTAGCTTCACCGGGGCAGCAAAACGGGCAGGATTACCCAAATCCAGCGTCAGCCAGCGCGTCAGTCACCTTGAGCACTCTCTGGGGCTGCGCCTGATCAATCGCACTACCAGACAACTGAACCTGACTTTTGCCGGTGAACGTTATCTGGTTCATTGCCAGGAGATGATGCAGGCCAGCGAACGGGCCAATATGGCGATTCAGCGCCTGCGGGATAATCCCAGCGGGCGGCTACGCATCACCTCACCGGCGGGAATTGGGGCCACGCTACTGGCGCGCTTCAACTCTGCTTTTCAACAGGAGTATCCGGACGTGACGCTGGAGGTTTCGGTGTCGGATGAGGTGCGGGATCTGGTGCAGGATGGCTATGACGTGGCGCTGCGCACCGGCCAGCCGCAGGATTCATCGTTGATTGGGCGGCGCATCGGCTACTGTGAGCGGCTGCTGGTGGCGTCAAAGGGCTATCTTGAACTGCATGATGAACTCACCCATCCTCAGCAGTTGGCCGGGCATCGCTGCATCGCTCACCGGGCGTGGAGTGAATGGCTGCTCAAACGTGAAGAGGAGTACTACCGCTGGCTGCTGCCGCCAATCCATATGACCGATAATCTGGTCTATGCGCGCGAGTGTGCGCTGGGCGGTGCGGGTATTACGCTGCTGCCGAAGTTTCTCACCGGAGATCTTTTGTCAAACGGCGGCTTAGTACAGGTGTTGCCGGAGTGGCAGGTGGAAGGCAACGAGCTGTGGCTGGTCTACCCAAGCCGCAAGCTGAACTCGCCAGCGCTGGCGCGCTTTATTGATTACGCGTTACAGTCGCCCGTCTTTCGTGAGTTCTACCAGTAAAGGCCGGGAGCAGGTATTCGCCCGGCGCGATGGTATGCTATAAAACCTGCAAAAGAAGAGGGCGGATTTCTCCGCCCTCAGCCTGTTACTTAGCCATACGCTTGTACTTGATGCGTTTTGGCTCCAGCGCTTCCGCGCCCAGCGTACGCTTCTTGTACTCTTCGTATTCGGTGAAGTTACCTTCGAAGAACTCGATCTTGCCCTCATCCTGGTAGTCGAGGATGTGAGTCGCGATGCGGTCAAGGAACCAGCGGTCATGCGAGATAACCATCGCGCAGCCCGGAAACTCCAGCAGGGCATTTTCCAGCGCGCGCAGGGTTTCAATGTCCAGATCGTTGGTCGGTTCATCGAGCAGCAGCATGTTGCCGCCAACCTGCAACAGCTTAGCCAGATGCAGACGTCCACGCTCACCGCCGGACAGCTCGCCAACGCGTTTGCCCTGGTCCACGCCCTTGAAGTTAAAGCGTCCCACGTAGGCACGGCTTGGCATCTCGGTGTTGCCAATTCGCATAATGTCCTGGCCGCCGGAGACTTCTTCCCAGACCGTTTTGCTGTTATCCATGCTGTCGCGGAACTGATCGACAGAGGCCAGCTTGACGGTATCGCCCAGCACAATGCTGCCGGAATCAGGCGCTTCCTGCCCTGACATCATGCGGAACAGCGTGGATTTACCGGCGCCGTTCGGGCCGATAATCCCCACAATCGCGCCTTTCGGCACCGAGAAGGAGAGATCGTCAATCAGCAGGCGGTCACCGTAGGACTTGCGCAGATTGCTCACTTCCACCACTTTATCGCCCAGCCGGGCGCCTGGCGGAATAAACAGTTCGTTGGTCTCGTTGCGCTTCTGGTATTCGGTATTGTTCAGCTCTTCAAAACGCGCCAGACGGGCTTTGCCCTTCGACTGACGGCCTTTAGCGCCCTGGCGAACCCACTCCAACTCTTTCTCAATGGATTTGCGGCGGGCCGCTTCGCTTGACGCTTCCTGCGCCAGACGCGCATCCTTCTGCTCCAGCCAGGAAGAGTAGTTCCCTTCCCACGGAATGCCTTCGCCGCGGTCCAGCTCAAGTATCCAGCCCGCGACGTTATCAAGGAAGTAGCGGTCGTGGGTAATGGCTACCACGGTGCCTTCGAAATCGTGCAGGAAGCGTTCCAGCCACGCCACGGACTCTGCGTCCAGGTGGTTGGTTGGTTCGTCCAGCAGCAGCATGTCAGGTTTTTCCAGCAGCAGGCGGCACAGCGCCACGCGGCGGCGCTCGCCACCGGACAGGTTCGCCACTTTCGCCTCCCAGTCGGGCAGGCGCAGCGCATCGGCAGCACGTTCCAGCTGGGTATTCAGGTTGTGGCCGTCGTGCGCCTGGATAATCTCTTCAAGCCTGCCCTGTTCAGCGGCCAGCTTATCGAAGTCGGCGTCTTCTTCCGCATACAGCGCGTAAACTTCATCAAGCCGCTTCAGCGCGCCAACCACTTCCGACAGGGCTTCCTCAACGGATTCACGGACGGTGTGCTCCATGTTCAGCTGCGGTTCCTGCGGCAGATAACCAATTTTCAGCCCCGGCTGCGGACGCGCTTCCCCTTCGATATCTTTATCGATGCCAGCCATGATGCGCAGCAGGGTGGATTTACCTGCGCCATTCAGACCGAGCACGCCGATTTTGGCGCCCGGGAAGAAGCTCAGGGAGATATTTTTCAGGATATGGCGCTTCGGCGGAACCACTTTGCCGACGCGATGCATACTATAGACGAATTGAGCCACGTAGGATGAGCCTCTTGGTGTCTGTGGGTAAATTGGAGCAGCGGGTGCCCACTCAGATGACGAAGTTTAGCTGGTTTCCAGCGGTAATCACAGCCGTACCCTGCGGATTATCCCGAACTGACGGGATTTCCGCGATTACCGTTTGATTTTTGAGCCAGCCATCTTATGCTGAATTTTTTGCCTTACAAAGCAGGGAGGTAACGATGAAAGTATTGATAGCCGCGGAAGAAAACGCCTGGGGCGGCATGATCCAGCAGTTTCGCCATACGCTGCCAGACATCGAGTTTACCGCTTCCGCAGGCCACGCCGCCGAAAGCCTGGCCGGTTTTGACGCGTTAATCCCCGGTATGGCGAAAGTCACCGCTGAACTGTTGAAAACCGCCGACAGGCTGAAGCTGATCCAGCAGGCGGGCGCCGGGCTGGAAGGCGTCGACCTGGCCAGTGCGAAGGCGCACGGCGTTCAGGTCGCCAACGTGCCGTCCGATCGCTCAGGCAATGCCGATTCGGTCGCCGAACTGGGGATCTGGATGATGATTGGCCTGGCGCGCAGAGCCAGAGACATTCCTGAGATGATGGCGACCCGTCAGCTTGGCCTGCCGGTTGGCATGGGGCTGATGGGCAAAACTGTCGGGCTGGTTGGGTTGGGCGGCATTGGTAAAGCGCTGGCAAAAAGGCTGGCGCCGTTTGGGGTTCGTCTGATTGGGGTCAAACGCACCGCCGATCGGGCGTTTGCCAAAGAGCATCAGCTGGACTGGCTGGGCAATATGGAGCACCTGCCTGCGCTGCTGAATGACGCTGACTTTGTAATCCTCAGCCTGCCTGATAACGCCTCCACGCGGAATATTATTGATGAAACCGCGCTGGCGCAGATGAAGCCGGGCAGCTTTCTGATCAACCTTGGGCGCGGGGGATTAATTGAGAAACAGGCGCTGCTGGCGGCGCTGGAGGTGGGTCATCTGGCGGGAGCGGGGCTTGACGTGTTCTGGCAGGAGCCGCCCGATCCCGACGATGTGCTGTTCCAGCACAACGTCATCGCCACCCCGCATATCGGCGGCGTGACGGACACCTCGCTGAACGGTAACGTGGCGGGCGTTTGTGAAAACCTCCGACGCCTGCGGGATGGGGAAGCGATCCTTAACCGCTGGGCCTGAGTAGGCAGCGGCAGGCCGCTAGCGTGCTTTCCGGCTCGCCAGCAGCTCAACGCCCAGCTGGCCGAGCTTTTGCGCCAGCTCTTTCGGCGGCGCTTCGTCGCTGATTAGCATCTCAAAGGCGTGAAGGTCGCCGATGCGTGCCGGCAGCACTTTGCCAAACTTGCTGCTGTCAGCCACCAGAATCTTGTGGCTGGCGCGCTGCATTGCCTGATGCTTCATCGGCAGCTCGTTGAGGTTGTAGCAGGTGGCGCCCTGAGCGGCATCAATCCCCGCCGCAGAGATAAACGCTTTGCCGGGGCACAGGCTGTCCATCACCGAACCGTGACCCAGCGGCGTGAAGCTGGCGTTATCGGCATGGAACTCGCCGCCGTTGAGGATAACCTGGCAGGCGGGCTTCTCCTTCAGCGCCAGGAAAGTGTTCATCGCGCAGCAGATAGCGGTAAACGCCAGTTCGTTATCGATGGCGTCAACGATCCACGGCATCGTAGTGCCGCAGTCAAAAAACACCGTATCGCCTGGCTCAATCAGCGAGGCGGCCAGTTGCCCCAGCTGCCGCTTTTTTTCAACGTTTTGCGCCTGTTGATCGGAGACGAAGTAGTGGCCCTGATTGCTTTTAGGATCGCTGACAATGTATCCCCCCAGCAGCACCACTGCCGAAGGCTGCTCGTTGAGATCGCGCCGGATGGTCATTTCAGAAACGCCCAGCAGGCGCGCTGCGTCTCGCAGATGGATTTTATCGGTTCGCTTAAGCGCCTTAGTCAGCTTGTTTACGCGCTCGTCGCGCCGGGTTTCCATGGTCAGTCACTCCTGATAAGACGGTTAATATCCCTCGCCCGACGGGCTGTCGCCCTTAACGATGGCGACGCCGGAGCTGGTGCCGATGCGGCTGGCTCCTGCCCGGATCATGCTGTCTGCCGTCTGGCGATCGCGCACGGCGCCAGAGGCTTTCACCGCCACCTCCGGGCCTGCGGCGCTGCGCATCAGGCGCACATGCTCTTCGCGCGCGCCGCCGGTGCTGAAGCCGGTGGAGGTTTTGACAAAGGCGACCTTCAGGTCGCGACAAATTTCACAAATTTGAATGATTTGCGCGTCGCTGAGCAGGCAGGTTTCTAATATTACCTTCAATGGGATGGGGCCGCAAACCTCGCGCACGGCCTGGATATCGGCGCGGACGGCCTGTACCTCGCCGCTGTGCAGCCAGCCGATGTTAATCACCATATCAATCTCCTGCGCGCCAGCGTCAATGGCCGCCTTCGCCTCAAACGCTTTTGCGCTGGTCAGTCCCGCACCGAGTGGAAAACCGATGACGGAACAAACCTTGACCTCGCTGCCTGCCAGACGCTTCGCCGCCAGCGGCACGTAGCCTGAATTGACGCAGACAGCATAGAAGCGGTGGGTGACGGCTTCGTCACACAGCGTTGTAATCTGCTGGCTGGTCGCGTTGGCGGCCAGCAGCGTGTGATCGATATAGCGGGCGTAGTCCGGGTTTTGCACGGTGATTTCCTCAACAGATTAGGTTTTTTGTTAAAATAATAACATTTCTGTCCCGGCGTCAATCAGCAATTACCCTCTGGTTGTGACGATTTTAAGCCTGAGACGGTTGTCACAAAAATAACATGATGAGATTGTTATTGTTATTTTTACAACATTTAATGGCTGGAATTTATACGGGGGAAACGTCATGGATATTGCCGTCATTGGCTCCAATATGGTCGATCTGATCACCTATACCAATACGATGCCAAAGGCCGGTGAAACCCTTGAGGCTGAGGATTTCGCGCTGGGCTGCGGTGGAAAAGGGGCCAACCAGGCCGTTGCGGCAGCGAAGCTGGGTGCAGACGTGATGATGGTCAGCAAGGTAGGGGAAGACCTGTTCGCAGAGAACACGGTAAAGAATTTACAGCAGTACGGCGTGGATACTCGCTTCGTCAGCGTTGCGCCGGGCACCTCCAGCGGCGTTGCGCCGATTTTTGTCGATGATCAGTCGCAGAACCGCATTTTGATTATCAAAGGCGCGAACGCCCAGCTGTCGCCAGCTGACATTGATGCGGCGGCAGAGGATCTGAGGCGCTGCAAGCTGCTGGTGCTTCAACTGGAGATCCCGCTGCCGACGGTCTATTACGCGATTGATTTTGCCCGCCAGCACGGAATTTCGCTGATCCTCAACCCTGCACCCGCCGTCGCCGAACTGGATATTGATTACGCCTGCCAGTGCGATTTCTTTATGCCTAACGAAACCGAGCTGGAAATCCTCACCGGTCTGCCGGTAAGCAGCGAAGAAGAGGTGCTGCGGGCTGGTCAGATGCTGCTGGGACGCGGCCTTAAGAATCTGATTATCACCCTTGGCAGCCGGGGTTCAGTGTGGATGCGCGACGATGCGGTTCACCGCGTCAGCCCGACACCGGTCAACGCCGTTGATACCAGCGGAGCAGGGGACGCCTTTATCGGCTGCTTTGCCCACTTCCTGGTTCAGCATGGCGACGTGGCGCAGGCTATGCAGTCTGCCTCCGCCTACGCCGCCTGTAGCGTCACCGGGCGAGGGACTCAGCGTTCTTATCCCGATGCCGATACCTTCCACCGTTTTCTCAACGATTAACTGAGGATTCGCTATGCAACAGAACATCGTCCAGCAGCCTGACGGCTATTTAAATAAGACTCCGCTGTTCCAGTTTATTTTACTTTCCTGCCTGTTCCCGCTGTGGGGCTGCGCGGCCAGCCTGAATGATATTTTGATCACCCAGTTCAAAAGCGTGTTTGCCCTGAGCGACTTTGCCAGCGCGCTGGTGCAGAGCGCCTTCTACGGCGGCTATTTTTTAATTGCCATTCCGGCTTCGCTGGTGATCCGCAGCAGCAGCTATAAGATCGCGATACTGCTGGGACTGGCGCTGTACATTGCTGGCTGCGTGCTGTTCTATCCCGCGTCGCATATGGCAACCTACACCATGTTCCTGGCGGCGATCTTCGCCATTGCCATCGGCCTGAGCTTCCTGGAAACCGCCGCGAATACCTACAGCTCGATGATTGGGCATCGCGACCATGCCACGCTGCGGCTTAACGTCAGCCAGACGTTCTACCCGGTTGGCGCGCTGATGGGGATTGTTCTGGGCAAATATCTGGTGTTTCAGAATGGCGACAGCCTGCACAGCCAGATGGCGGGAATGGACGCAGGGCAGCTCCACCAGTTCCGCCTGACGATGCTGGAGCACACGCTGGCGCCTTACAAGTATCTGGTGATGGTGCTGGTGGTGGTCATGGTGCTGTTCCTGCTGACTCGTTACCCGCACTGCAAGCCGCTAAGCAACGAAAAAAAGCGTCCGGGCCTGGGCGAAACCTTCAGCTATCTGGCGAAGAACCGCCACTTCCGGCGCGGCATCATGGCTCAGTTCCTTTACGTCGGGATGCAGGTCGCCGTCTGGTCGTTCACCATTCGTCTGGCTCTGAATCTGGGCGCGGTGAATGAGCGTCATGCCTCGAACTTTATGATTTACAGCTTTATCTGCTTCTTTATCGGGAAGTTTGTCGCCAATTTCCTGATGACGCGCTTTCGGGCGGAGAAGGTGCTGATCGCCTATTCGATTGTCGGTGTGGCAACCCTGGCCTGGGTCATGCTGATGCCTAACTTTACGGCGGTCTATGCCGCGGTGTTTGTCAGCGTGCTGTTTGGACCCTGCTGGGCAACGATCTACGCCGGGACGCTCTCTACCGTTGATAACAAATACACCGAGGTCGCCGGGGCATTTATCGTGATGTCGATTGTAGGCGCGGCCTTTGTTCCTGCCTTGCAGGGGCTGGTGTCGGATCGTCTTGGCTCCATGCAGTTAGCCTTTGGCGTCTCCCTGATTTGCTTTGCCTGGGTGGGCTTTTACTTCTGGGGCGAACTGCGCCACAAAAAACAGCCCGTCGCCAGCGGTCGTCTGGTTGAGGAGGCACGATGAAAACCACGCTGCCGCTTGTCCCCGCGCTGTTCGGCGAAACGCCGCGCACCCTGCTGGACAACGCGAGTTTTCGCATTGAGCTGTTTCGCTACCCCTCAGGGATTGAGGCGGTGCGGATGGAAAACAGCCGGGGCTATGTGATTATACTGCCCTTTTACGGTCAGATGGTTTGGGATGCGGTATTTGACGGGCACCGGCTGACGATGGGCAGCGGCTTTAAACAGCCTCTGCCGGGTAAGGACATTATCGATACCTATGGCTGTTTCGCTTTCCATTCCGGGCTGCTGGCGAATGGCTGTCCGGGGGAAGGCGATGTTCATGCGCTGCACGGCGAGATGGCCTGCGCCAGACTGGACAGCGCCTGGATCGTGCTGGAGGAACAGGGCGTTGCGTTGCAGGGCCAGCTGGAGTACATCAAGGGATTTGGTCATCACTACCGGGCGATGCCTGGCGTGACGCTGCTGGCCGGGCGGCCAAGGCTGCGTATCGAGATGTCGGTCACCAACCTTTCCGGCTCGACTATGCCGTTGCAGTACATGTGCCATATGAATTATGCCTATGTGGCAAACGGCAGCTTCAGTCAGAGCATCCCGGAGACGGCTTTCCAACTGCGCACCTCAATACCAGGCCACGTACATCCCACGCCGGGTTGGCTGGCCTACACCCGTCAGCTCCAGGCTGAGCCCCAACGCTTCGGCAGCCTGACACAGCCGGAGATGTACGATCCGGAAATTGTCTTTTTTGCCGATAATCTGGCGCAGTACGGTGACCGCGCGACCTTCACCCTGAGTTCGCCCGCAGGGTACGCATTTAGCACCACCTTTGATACCGGACAGTTTAACTTTGCTACGCGCTGGATCCTGCATAACAGCGATCAGCAGGTAGCGGCGTTTGTCCTGCCCGCGACCTGCCGGCCAGAGGGCTTTTCCGCCGCCAGGCGGGCCGGAACGCTGCTTACCCTTGAAGCAGGCGAACAGCGGCACTTCTCGGTGGAAACCGGACTGGCAGAACAGTAACACGCTGTCGCCAGCTTATTCGACGGCTTGCATCAGGCCGGAAGCCGTCGAATAAGCCCGACGCGGAGAGCGTGAGTCGCGATCAGATGGCCACCAGTCCTCTTACGCCATCGGCCTCCATGCTCTCGCCCCGGCCACGCTGGACGATCTCGCCTCTGGACATCACCAGATAGCTGTCGGCCAGCTCGGCGGCGAAGTCGTAGAACTGCTCAACCAGCAATATAGCCATATCGCCGCGCTGGGCGAGCTGACGGATAACGGCGCCAATCTCCTTGATGACCGAAGGCTGGATGCCCTCGGTTGGCTCGTCCAGAATCAGCAGCTGCGGTTTGCAGGCCAGCGCGCGGCCAATCGCCAACTGCTGCTGCTGTCCGCCGGAAAGGTCGCCGCCGCGCCTTTGCTTCATCTCTTTCAGCACCGGGAACAGCCGGTAGATCTCTTCCGGCACCTGTTTAGCTTCGGCGCCGGAAAAGCGCGCCAGCCCCATGAGCAGATTCTCTTCTACCGTTAGCCGGGGGAAGATTTCTCGTCCCTGCGGCACATAGGCAATGCCAGCCTGTACGCGCTGGTGGGGCTTGCGGCCGTTGAGCAGGGTATCCTGCCAGCGAATGGTGCCGGACTTCGCCGGGATCAGGCCCATCAGGCATTTCAGCAGGGTCGTTTTTCCTACCCCGTTGCGCCCCAGCAGGCAGGTAATTTCGCCCGGTTTTGCCTCGAAGGAGAGGCCGCGCAGGATGTGGCTGCCGCCGTAATACTGATTAAGTTCTGCAACCTGTAACATGTTAGCGCCCCAGATAGACTTCGATAACCTGCTCGTTGGCCTGCACTTCGCGCAGCGAGCCCTCGGCCAGTACCTGGCCCTGATGCAGTACCGTCACATGGTCGGCAATGGTTTCGACAAAGCCCATATCATGCTCCACCACCATCAGCGAATGTTGACCGGCCAGGCTGCGAAACAGCTCGGCGGTATACTCCGTTTCGGCATCGGTCATTCCGGCCGCAGGCTCGTCCAGCAGCAGCAGATGCGGGTCCTGTACCAGCAGCATCCCAATCTCAAGAAACTGCTTTTGGCCGTGAGAAAGCAGGCCAGCCGGACGGAAACGCTCCGGGCCCAGCCGCAGCAGCTTCAGGACTTCATCAATCCGATCCTGCTGCTCGCCGTTCAGCCTGCTGCGCAGGCAGGCCCAGACGGATTTGTCGGTTTTCAGCGCGATTTCCAGGTTTTCAAACACCGTCAGCACTTCGAACACCGTTGGCTTCTGGAACTTGCGCCCGATACCGATGCGCGCGATCTCCACCGGCGACAGCGAGGTGAGGTCGGTGCTCTGGTCGTACATCACCCGGCCGTTGTCCGGTCGCGTTTTGCCGGTGATCACATCCATCAGCGTGGTTTTCCCCGCGCCGTTCGGGCCGATCACGCAGCGCAGTTCGCCGACGCCTATCTCCAGCGAGAGATTGGTCAGCGCCTTAAAGCCGTCAAAGGAGACATTGATATTGTCCAGCAGCAGCACCGGATCGCTGCGATCGCGGTGGCGGTCAGCCGGGTGCGGCTGGGTAAACAGGGGTTCAGTCATGCTTCCTCCGGCGAATCAGCCCAATCACGCCGCGCGGCAGGAACAGGGTTACAAGGATAAACATCAGGCCCAGGAAGAACAGCCAGTATTCCGGGAAGGCGACGGTAAACCAGCTTTTCGCGCCGTTAACGATCCCTGCGCCGAGCAGCGGGCCAATCAGCGTACCGCGGCCGCCCAGCGCCACCCAGATCGCCGCCTCAATGGAGTTGGTCGGCGACATCTCACTGGGGTTGATGATGCCCACCTGAGGCACGTAGAGCGCCCCGGCCAGGCCGCACAGCACCGCTGACAGCGTCCAGACAAACAGCTTAAATCCCTTCGGATCGTAGCCGCAGAACATCAGGCGGTTTTCCGCATCGCGCACCGCCGTCAGCACGCGGCCAAACTTACTGCGGGCGAGGGCAAAACCGATCCCAAGGCTGGCGACCAGCAGCAGTACGGTGGCGGCGAACAGGCCGATGCGGGTGCTGGTGGCGGTCACCGGGAAGCCCAGCAGCGTAGTGAAGCCGGTAAAGCCGTTGTTGCCGCCGAAGCCGGTTTCATTGCGGAAGAACAGCAGCATTCCTGCGTAGGTCAGAGCCTGGGTCATGATCGAGAAGTAAACGCCGCGTATTTTTGAACGGAAAGCGAACCAGCCGAAAACCAGCGCCAGTACGCCCGGCACCAGCATCACCAGGCAAAGCGCCCAGGCAAAGTGCTGCGTCCCGGCCCAGAACCACGGCAGCTCGTTCCACGACAGGAAGGACATAAACGCCGGCAGGCCTTCCCCTGACGCCTGGCGCATTAAGTACATGCCCATCGCGTAGCCGCCAAGCGCAAAGAACAGGCCGTGGCCCAGCGAGAGCAGCCCGGCATAGCCCCAGACCAGGTCCAGCGCCACGGCGACAACGGCGTAACAGAGGATCTTGCCAATCAACGTCAGCGTATAGGTAGAGAGGGCCAGCGGGTTATCCGCAGGCAGCAGCGCCAGGAAAGGCAGCACCAGCAACAGCAGTAACACCAGCAGGCCGATGCCAAGGCTGAGGCGCGGCGCTTTCTGCGCGAGGGTTAGCGTCATGGGTTGCGTCATCAGTCAATCACCCTTCCTTTAAAGGCAAACAGTCCCTGAGGCCGTTTCTGAATAAACAGGACGATCAGCACCAGAATCAGGATCTTGCCCAGCACCGCGCCAATCTGCGGCTCCAGCACTTTGTTGAGCAGCCCCAGCCCGAAAGCGGCCACTACCGTTCCCGCCAGCTGGCCGACGCCGCCGGTCACCACCACCAGGAACGAATCAATGATGTAGCCCTGGCCCAGCTCCGGGCCGACGTTGCCAAGCTGCGACAGCGCCACGCCGCCCAGACCGGCAATGCCCGAGCCAAGGCCAAACGCCAGCATATCCACCCGGCCGGTTGGTACGCCGCAGCAGTCCGCCATTGCGCGGTTTTGCGTCACGGCCCGCACGTTCATGCCCAGCCGGGTCTTGTTCAGCAGCAGCCAGGTGAGGAACAGCACGCCGAAGACAAAGACGATCACCGCGAGGCGGTTATACGGCAGCACCAGGTTCGGCAGAACCTGAAGGCCGCCGGAGAGCCACGGTGGGTTCGCCACCTCAAGGTTTTGCGCCCCGAACAGCACGCGCACCAGTTGGATCAGCATCAGGCTGATGCCCCAGGTAGCGAGCAGCGTTTCCAGCGGGCGGCCATAAAGATGACGAATGACGGTGCGTTCCAGCGCCATGCCGATAGCGGCGGTCACGAAAAAGGCCACCGGCAACGCCAGCAGCGGATAGAACGCCAGCCACTCAGGCGCGAAACGCTGGAACAGCGTCTGTACCATCCAGGTTGAATAGGCGCCGAGCATGAGCATTTCGCCGTGGGCCATGTTGATCACGCCCAGCAGGCCGTAAGTGATAGCCAGGCCAAGCGCAGCCAGCAGCAGCACGGAGCCGAGCGACAGGCCGGTGAAGGCCTGACCGAGGAAGTCCCCCAGCATCAGGCGATGCTTGATCTGCTTTAAGCCGTCGGCAGCGGCGGCGCGGACCGTCGCATCAGGCTCATTCTGCGGCTGTGTTAAGCGGTCGAGCGTCGCCTGCGTCTGCGGATCGCTGGTTTCGCCCAGCAGCTTCACCGCCTGAAGGCGAATCTGCGGGCTGGCGTCGGCAATTTGCAGACCAGCTACGGCCTGCGCCAGCACGGCATGTACGCCGCTGTCCTGCTCCGCCGCCAGGCGCCTGGTCAGCAGCGGCAGCTGGTCAGCCTGAGCGTCATTTTGCAGCGCGCGGGCGGCGTTCAGGCGGGTGGCAACGTCGTCGCTCACCAGCTGATGGGCGGCCAGCGTGGTGGCAATCATCACCCGCAGGCGGTTATTCATAAACAGCTTTTTGGTGCTGCCAGCGGGCTGAGCCGCGCTGTCCAGCGGCGTGAGCTTGCCGTCAGCCTCACTGAACGGCTGTTTGTTCTCATCAAGCACCACGTTCTCTTTACGCAGCGCCTTAAGGAAAGGCAGGCGGGCAGGATCGGGCGTTGCCGCCCAGGCCTGCAATAATTTGATTTGGTCTGTCCGGCTGGCCGACGCAAAGTCCGCTGCCGGCCCGGCAAAGGCAGCCAGCGGAGCCAGCAGGCACAGCGCAAGGAGCAGCGTAATAAAAGGGCGAATCGTCATAGCAAAGCCCGTCCAGGTCAGGGTTACAGAAAGCGGGCCGGAGCACCGGCCCTAACAGAGTAAAATGTGCCGGGCGGATCTTTTCGCCCTGGCGGCTAAGCGGGCGAAAAGATCCGCCCGCCTTCACGATTACTGCGTTGATTTCACTGGATGATCGGGTTTTTTGTCGTTGCCAGCGATGAACGGGCTCCACGGCTGCGCGCGAACCGGCTTGTCGGTCTGCCAGACCACGTTGAACTGACCATTGTCTTCGATTTCGCCAATCATCACCGGTTTGTGCAGGTGGTGGTTAGTTTTATCCATGGTCAGCGTGAAGCCATCCGGCGCCTTGAAGGTCTGTCCGGCCATGGCGTCGCGCACTTTATCCACGTCGGTGGTGCCCGCTTTTTCTACGGCCTGTGCCCACATATGGATACCGACATAGGTCGCTTCCATCGGATCGTTGGTGACCGCCGTGGCCGCGTTCGGCAGGTTATGCGCTTTGGCCCAGGCGCGGTAATCCGCAACAAACTTCTTATTCACCGGGTTATCAACCGATTCGAAGTAGTTCCAGGCAGCCAGGTTGCCTACCAGCGGCTTGGTATCAATGCCGCGCAGCTCTTCTTCACCTACGGAGAAGGCGACAACCGGAACGTCGGTGGCCTTAAGGCCCTGGTTAGCCAGCTCTTTGTAGAACGGCACGTTTGAGTCGCCGTTGATGGTGGAGATCACCGCCGTTTTACCGCCGGCGGAGAATTTCTTGATGTTCGATACGATGGTCTGGTAATCGCTGTAGCCGAATGGCGTGTACACCTCTTCGATATCGCTATCCTTCACGCCCTTAGAGTGCAGGAACGCGCGCAGGATTTTGTTGGTGGTGCGCGGATAAACATAGTCGGTGCCGAGCAGGAAGAAGCGTTTTGCGCTGCCGCCATCTTCGCTCATCAAATATTCCACCGCCGGGATCGCCTGCTGGTTAGGTGCGGCGCCGGTGTAGAACACGTTTGGCGACATCTCTTCGCCTTCATACTGCACCGGATAGAACAGCAGGCCGTTCAGCTCCTCAAACACCGGCAGCACGGATTTGCGCGACACGGAGGTCCAGCAGCCAAACACCACGGCGGCTTTATCCTGGGTCAGCAGCTGGCGGGCTTTCTCGGCAAACAGCGGCCAGTTTGACGCCGGGTCGACAACCACCGGCTCCAGCTTTTTGCCCAGTACGCCGCCTTTGGCGTTGATCTCATCAATGGTCATCAGCGCGACATCCTTCAGCGGCGTTTCGGAGATGGCCATCGTGCCTGACAGCGAGGAAAGAATGCCTACTTTAATGGTGTCCGCAGCCTGCGCACCCCAAGATAATCCCATACTGACCACCGTGGCCGATAGCGCAAAAGCCTTAAGCAGTGAACGTCTTTTCATCTGGCGAACCCTCAAAAGTTTTGTTGTTTATAGTGATGAATCCGGTTGAAGCCTTGCCTGCTGGAGCATGTGAAGTGTGATCTTTCTGACCTCGGCCTTACTCACCGAAATGTGGGCGGTCAGAATACGCTGGGCCTCCTCAGTGTGTTGTTGTAATACCGCCAGCAAAATCTGGGCGTGTTCGTTATAGGTAGCCTCAATGCGATCCTCGCGGGTAAAGTCGAGACGGCGGATAATACGTATTTTTTCCGTCAGTTCGGCATGAATGCGGGCCATTTCGCTGTTGCCAGCGGCGGCCACAATTGCCATATGGAATGCCTCGTCGCGCAGCGACACCGCTTTGCCGTCCTCCAGGCGAGGTGAGTCCACCCAGAAGCGCTGCAGCTCGGTCAGCAGCTCGCTGGCACGCCCCTGAGGCATACTGCACAGGCGGCGCACGGCTTCGCATTCCAGCACGATCCTTAAATCGTAAAGCTCCTCGAAGTATTCGAAATCGAACTGGCGTACCTGCCAGCCGCTGCGAAAATAGACTTCGACATAGCCTTCACGCTCAAGCCAGAACAGCGCCTGCCGCACCGGCGTGCGGCTGACCTCCATCCTCCCGGCCATTTCGCTTTCGCTGAAGCGATCGCCCGGCATCAGGCGAAAATCGAAAATGTCGTTTTTGATCGTCTGGTAGACTTTTTCGGCCAGCGCTTCCGGCCTGGCCTTGCCGCGTTTCGGCTGATATTCCTGCATCCCTGACTCCTTTATTCCAGCCACAGCAGGGCGTCGCCCGGACTGACGGGGCGGCCCGGCTGACAGGCAATGCGTTTCACCCGGCCGGCCTGCGGCGCATGGATCGCCAGCTCCATCTTCATCGCTTCCACGATGATTACCGGCTGGCCGGCGGTGACTTCATCCCCTGGCTTGACCAGCACTTTCCAGATGTTGCCGTTCAGATCGGCACTCACCTGAAGCGCGCCATCCTCTTCTTCTTCCGGCATCAAGTTTTCATCGCTGGTCAGCGGCGCGCCTTCGTCCTCCTGTGCCCACAGCGCGACCTCAGCCTCAAACGCCGTGGCCTGTTTGGCGCGGAATTCGGCGATGGCATCGGCATTTTCACTGAGGAAACGCGTGTGCTCAGCGAAACCAAACGTGGCTTCTTCGATTTTTATGGTTGCGCGGCCTTCGCGGAAATCTTCGCGCAGCACCTCCAGCTCCTCCTCGCTGACCGGGTAGAAACGGACCCGATCGAAGAAGTGCAGCAGCCACGGCTCGTTGGCGGCAAACTGTTCGTTTTTCAGGAATTTATTCCAGATTGGCAGGGTGCGGCCAACCAACTGGTAACCTCCCGGCGAGTCCATGCCGTAGATGCACATGTACATGCCGCCGATGCCGACGGTTCCCTCTGCCGTATGGGTTCGGGCCGGGTTATATTTCGAGCTGAGCAGGCGATGACGAGGATCGACCGGTACTGCGCAAGGCGCTCCGAGATACACATCGCCCAGGCCCAGAATCAGGTAGCTGGCCTCAAAAATGGTGTCGCGAACTTCCTCGCGGCTGTTCAGGCCGTTGATACGCTGGATAAAATCGACGTTATTTGGCAGCCACGGCGCGCTGGCCCGCACGGTCTCCTGATAGCGTTCAACCGCGCCCAGCGTGGCGCTGTCCTCAAAGGCCATTGGCATATGCACAATGCGGGAAGGCACTTTCATCTGGCTGACGTCGCCGAGGTTTTTCTCCAGCGTCAGCAGCAGAGTCAACAACTGCTTCTGACTGAGAATGCGGCTGTCGTAGCGGATTTGCAGCGAGCGCACCCCTGGCGACAGCTCCTCAATGCCCGGCTGGCCGCTCTCCTTCAGCGCGGTCATCAGCAGATGGATGCGCAGGCGCAGCGCCAGATCGAGCACGTTGTCGCCATATTCAATCAGGATGTAGTTATCGCCAGCCTGACGATAAACGGCGGTTGGCGTCAGCGCGGTGGCCTTTATCGCCGCCAGCACCGTGGCCGAGCCATATTCAGTTTCCGCCAGTGAAGGGACCTCCCAGGCTGGCGGCGGGGCGGCATGTAGCTGCTCAACGCTTTTCGCCTGCGCCAGCTCCAGCGCGTGGGCCTCTTCGAAACTGATGGGATGGAAGCGGATACGATCGCCAGGCTTGACCTGACCTACTTTCCACAGCTCGGCTTTGGCGATGGTGACCGGACAGACGAAGCCGCCGAGGCTCGGTCCGTCGCGGGTGAGGATCACCGGGAAGTCACCGGTAAAGTTCACCGCGCCGATGGCATATTCGCAGTCGTGCACGTTGGAAGGGTGCAGCCCGGCTTCGCCGCCGTTGGCGCGGGTCCAGCCCGGCTTCGGCCCGACCAGACGCACGCCCAGGCGATTCGAGTTGTAGTGAACCTGCCACTCAGCGGCAAAAAATTCGTCGATGGATTCCTGAGTAAAGAAGTCCGGCGCGCCGTGCGGTCCGTAGAGAACACCGATTCGCCATTCGTCGCCGTAGTCCGGCACCAGAGAAGCGTCGATGGCCTGCGGCTCGCTCACTGGCGCAGGCGTGGTGCAGGCGGCCAGTTCAGGCTGAGAGATGGCCAGCATATCGGCCACGCGCAGCGTACGTCCGGCGTGACCGCCAAACTGGCCCAGCGCAAAAGTCGAGCGGCTGCCGAGGTATTCCGGCACGTCAAAGCCGTTACGTACCGCCAGATAGGTGCGACAGCCCATCTGGGCGCGGCCCAGCGTCAGCGTTTGTCCGGCGCTGACGGCCAGCGGCTGCCAGTAAGCTACGGGCTCTCCGTCCAGGGTAGCGGGGCATTCTGCGCCGGTCAGCGCAATCAGCGTATCGCTGTGGAAGCGCAGCGTTGGCCCCTGTAGAGTGAACTCCAGCCCCGCCGCCTCTTCGGCGTTGCCGACAATCCGGTTTGCCAGGCGGAAGGCGAAGTCGTCCATCGGACCTGAGGGCGGCACGCCGATATCCCAGTAGCCGAGGCGGCCAGGGTAATCCTGGATGCTGCTCCAGGTTCCCGGCTGGACAACTTCAATCACTTTTGACGCCGGGGTAAAGCTGTCCAGCATACGGGTCCAGACCTTACCGGTGTGGAACGCTTCGGTAGCCACCACCTGGCGCAGGTAATCAAGGTTTGTTGCGATGCCGTGCAGGCGCGTTTCACTCAGCGCCTGCTGCATTTTTGCCAGCGCGGCCTCGCGGTTTTCGGCATGGACAATCAGTTTGGCGATCATCGGATCGTAAAAAGCAGAAACTTCCGTTCCGCTATCGATCCAGCCATCCACGCGCACGTTTTCCGGGAAGCAGACTTCCGTCAGCACGCCAGGGCTTGGCTGAAAGTTTTTCAGCGGATCTTCGGCATAAATACGGACTTCAATCGAAGCGCCCTGCGGGGCCTGCGCCAGGCGCGCCCAGTCAATGTCCTCTTCTGCGGCTACGCGCAGCATACATTCGACCAGATCCAGTCCGGTTACGCATTCGGTCACCGGGTGCTCGACCTGTAGACGAGTATTCACTTCCAGGAAGAAGAACTCGTCGCTCTCAGCATCATAGATATATTCTACCGTGCCGGCGCTACGGTAGCTGACCAGCTCCCCGAGCTTAACCGCTGACGCCAGCAGGGCCGAGCGGGTCGCTTCCGGCAACTGCGGCGCGGGTGTTTCTTCAACCACTTTCTGATTGCGGCGCTGTAGCGAGCAGTCGCGCTCGCCGAGCGCGATCACCTTGCCTTTGCCATCGCCAAAAATTTGCACCTCAACGTGGCGGGCGCGATCGATGCAGCGCTCCAGGAAGACGCCAGCATCGCTGAAGAACTGTTCGCCCAGACGACGAACGCTCTCCCACGCATTGCGCAGCGCTTCGGCATCCGCACAGCGAGTCAGGCCAATGCCGCCGCCGCCAGCGGTGCTTTTCAGCATCACCGGATAGCCAACCCGATCGGCCGCGCTCAGCGCTTCTTCCAGCGACGCCAGCAGCGGCGTGCCTGGCGTCATCGGAACGCCTGCGGCGGCAGCCAGTTCGCGTGCGCGGTGCTTGAGGCCAAACTCGCCGATTTGATGAGCGGTAGGGCCGACGAAGGCGATCCCGGCCTCTTCACAGGCGGCGGCAAACGGCAGGCTCTCGGAAAGAAAACCATAGCCCGGCCAGATGGCCTGCGCGCCCGTCTCTTTCGCTGCCGCGAGGATCTTGTCGATACGCAAATAGCTGTCGCTGGCTTTTTCTCCGCCGAGGGCAATGGCGATATCAGCATCCTTCACATGCTGGGCATTCTTATCCGCTGCCGAGAAAACCGCCACGCTGGTGATGCCCAGGCGTTTCAGGGTGCGGATAGCGCGGCAGGCTATTTCGCCACGGTTGGCTATCAGGACGGTATTAAACATTGCGAGTCTCCTTGCGGGACAGCCAGTTTCGCCAGCCGCCAAATTCGGTAATGTCGGTTGCCTCCGCCAGCACGGCGGGTTCACAGATAAAGCCTTTCACCAGCCGACCGTCGGCCAGCTCCAGCGTGCCAATACCCAGCGGCGCGGGAATTTCCGCCACAAACTCGCCGAAGCGGGCCAGCGGGATGTCCCACAGCTCGACAACGATCGCCGCGCCGTCGCTGCCTTTCGCCAGGCCGGGCTTAGGCGGTTTGGTATTGGCGAGCGCATAGAGGCGATAGCAGGCCGCCGTTTTTGTCTCTTCAACCAGCACCGCATCGCGGGTGGTGAGCTGATGGTTCAGCGGCATGCCGGTCAGGTGAGCGCCGACTACCGCCACGCGGACGTGCAGGGATGAGGCCGCCAGTAGCGACCGGGCTGAAGGCTGGGCTTTACCCGTCGCACCGAGGCTCAGCGCCTGGCTGGCCTGCAAGCGCTGGCCGAAGGTGACCAGCGCACGGTCATACCAGGCCGGGGCAATCAGGGTGATCCCCGCCGGCAATCCGTCGTCCCGGAACGGACCGGGCAGCGCGAGGGCGGAAAGATCCGCCAGGTTGGTGAAGTTGGTATAGGTGCCAAACTGCGAGTTGAAGCGCACCGGTTCCTGCTTCATCTCTTCCAGCGTGTGGATGGTCGGGGAGGTTGGCACGACCAGCGCATCAAACTGGCTCATGGTTTGCTGGATCTGGCGGGTCAGTTCCGCCCGCAGGTATTCTGCTTTATAAGCGTCTACCGCGCTGTAGTTGAGGCCGCTGGCGACGATGCCGTAAACTACCGGGTCCATCTCCTCTTTGCGTTCCAGCATGTCGCCAACGGCGACGGTTCGCTCGGCCACCCACGGGCCGTAATAGAGCTGTTCAGCAAGCTGATGGAAAGCCGAAAAATCTATCGGGTGCAGCGTAGCCCCCAGCGCCTGCAGCGCCGCCACGGATTTTTCCCAGGCGGCTTCGGCCTGAGCGTCGCCGAAAAATTCCAGCGTGGAGGGAACGGCCAGCCGGGGAGCGGCAGGAAGCGAGGCGGGAGCCAGTCCCGGATTGCTGCGAGAATAGGCGTCGCTGGCGTCATAGCCTCCGGCGCAGCTTGCCACGAGGAACGCATCTTCCACCGTCAGGGCAAAGACTGAAAGGGTGTCGTTCAGGCGGCAGGCAGGCACCACGCCCGTTGCCGACAGCCAGCCTTTGGTTGGTTTCAGGCCGACAATATTGTTGAATCCAGCCGGAACGCGCCCTGAACCGGCGGTGTCCGTTCCCAGTGCAAAGCCCACCAGGCCGCGAGCGGTGACCGAAGCGGAGCCTGAACTGGAGCCGCCGCTGACATAGTCAGGATTAAGGGTGTTTTTCACCGCGCCAAACGGTGAGCGTGTGCCTACTAGGCCGGTGGCATACTGGTCGAGGTTGGTTTTGCCTATAACTACCGCGCCCGCCGCCTTGAGCTTCGCGACTGCGGTCGCGTCCGCCGCGGCCAGATGGGAAAACGCCGGACAGGCTGCCGTCGTCGGCCAGCCCGCCACGTCAATATTGTCTTTCACCGCAAACGGCACCCCAAACAGCGGCAGCGAGGAAGGGTCCTGTTGCCAGGCCGTCAGCAGAGGCTCCACCTGAGCGCGGATTTGCGCCGGGGTAGCCAGGTAAATCCAGGCGTTATCCTCGCTGGATAAGCCGTTGGTCAGGCTTTCCAGCGTGGAGAGAACGGCGTCAGGATGCTGAAGGTAGTGCTGCTGCCAGTCGCTAAGGGTGAAGCCGGTGGTCGGGGCCATAAGTTGAATTCCATCTGGTATACAAGATGGGGTTCAACAGAGCAAAAGTTGTGCCAATTGATAGTTCATTGAATTTTAATGGATTAAAATAAGCGGCGTCGCGAGTGGTGCACAGTTGTCGGGCAGAGCCTGAACAAAAATGGGGCGACGTAATGCGGGAAACAGGCTCCAGTGCGACCTGAAAGGGCGACTTAGCCAGCAAAAATTGCCCTATCGGACCAAAGTTTAGTAAATATTTGTGCAGAACAGTGCAGTAGGGCCTAAGCCTGGTTAGCATGGAGGAAGTTGTACCTTAAGTTCCTGACAAAGAGAGGCGTTAACGTGGGGAAAGTCATGGCGGACAAGTGGCAGTTGTGGATGGCAGGCGCCTGTTTAATCGTAGTAACGGGAATGGCGCACGCGGACTCTCTGGATGCGCAGCGCAGTCGTTACCTGCAAATTAAGCAGGCGTGGGACTCTAATCAAATG
Organism: Erwinia typographi; assembly: GCF_000773975.1. Taxonomy (GTDB): domain Bacteria; phylum Pseudomonadota; class Gammaproteobacteria; order Enterobacterales; family Enterobacteriaceae; genus Erwinia; species Erwinia typographi. Next base: position 214,126 of record NZ_JRUQ01000062.1, on the reverse strand, counting down.
GACACCGTAGCGCAGTTGATGCCAACGCTACGCGACTATCCCCTTTATCCTTATCTCGAATACCGCGAGCTGGCTCAGCATCTGGATCAGGAAACCGGGCTGGCCGTTAACGCTTTTATCCAGAAGTATCCCACTCTGCCGCCGGTGCGCTCCCTCTCTTCACGCTTCGTCAACGAGCTGGCGCGACGCCAGGACTGGCAGGGCCTGCTGGCGTTCAGCCCGCAAGAGCCTAAGCCGGTCTCCGCCCGCTGCAACTGGTATTACGCCAAGTGGGCCACCGGTCAGCAGCAGGTCGCCTGGGAGGGTGCGAAGAGTATCTGGCTGCGCGGTACGTCTCTGCCCACCACCTGCGACAAGCTGTTCAACGCCTGGCAGGCGGCCGGAGAGCAAACCCCAATCGCTACGCTGGAACGCATCCGGCTGGCCATGAAGGAGGGGAACAGCAGCCTGGTGAATTTCCTCGCCAAACAGCTGCCGGAAGATTATCAGACCATGGCCAACGCGGTGATGGATCTGCAGAACAATCCGCAAACTGTCGTCACCTTTGCCCGCGCGGTTGGTCCCACCGATTTCACTCGTCAGGCAACCTCCATCGCCTTTGCCCGCGTAGCGCGTGAGGATGCCGAAAATGCCCGCGCGATGATCTCTTCACTGGTTAGCGCTCAGAAGATGAGCGAGCAGCAGGAGCAGGAGCTGAATGAGGCCGTCGCCTGGCGACTGATGGGCAACGATATCACCTCAGATCAGGCTCGCTGGCGCGATAACGTGGTGATGCGCAGCGACTCTACCTCGCTTATCGAGCGCCGGGTCAGAATGTCGCTCGGCAATAACGATCGCCGCGGGCTGAATACCTGGATTTCCCGTCTGCCGATCGAGGCTAAACAGAAGGATGAGTGGCAGTACTGGCAGGCCGACCTGCTGATAGAACAGGGACGGAAAGAGGAGGCGGACAAAATTCTGCGTACGCTGATGCAGCAGCGCGGTTTCTATCCGATGGTGGCGGCCCAGCGGCTGGGTGAAGATTATACGATGCAGATAGATCGTGCCCCTACCCCTGACAGTAGCCTGACTCAGGGCACCGAGATCTCACGCGTTCGGGAACTGATGTACTGGGGCATGGATAATCTGGCCCGCACCGAATGGAGCTATCTGGTTGCCAGCAAGACCAACAGCCAGCAGCAGCAGCTGGCGCGTTACGCCTGGCAGCAAAACTGGTGGGATCTGAGCGTGCAGGCGACCATTACCGGTAAATTATGGAACAATTTGCAGGAGCGTTTCCCGCTGGCTTACCAGCAGCAGTTTCAGCGCTATGCTGACGGCAAGGCCATCCCTGTCAGCTATGCCATGGCTATTGCCCGCCAGGAGAGCGCCTGGAATCCAAAGGCCCGTTCGCCGGTTGGCGCTTCCGGCCTGATGCAGGTTATGCCGGCAACCGCGCAGCATACGGTAACTAAATACGCTCTGCCCGGCTACAGCAACAGCAGCCAGCTGTTAGACCCCGAAACCAACATCCAGATTGGCACACAGTATCTGGAGTCGGTCTATCAGCAGTTTGGTCAGAACCGCATCTTCTCTTCCGCAGCCTATAACGCCGGGCCTTCCAGGGTGAGAACCTGGCTGGGCAACAGTGCAGGACGGCTGGACTCGGTGGCGTTTATCGAGACCATTCCGTTCTCCGAAACGCGCGGCTACGTGAAAAACGTGCTGGCTTATGACGCTTACTATCGCCATTTTATGAATAAGTCAGACAAAATACTCGCCGACGGCGAGTGGCAGCGGCGCTACTGATTCCGACTGGCCTGTGCTATGCTACTGTACTAGTTGAATAGTATGGGCCACACATGAGCGAATCTTCCATTCCCGTCACCATGGAACCGCACAACGAAGAGTGGCAGCGTTTTGTGACGCTGCTGCAACGTGCCTTTGGCAATGGGCTGCATCTGCCGCTGCTCCAGCTAATGACGACGCCTGACGAGCGCGAAGCGCTGGGCACCCGTTTGCGAATTATTGAAGAACTGATGCGCGGCGAGCTGAGCCAGCGTGAGCTGAAGAATGATCTGGGCGTCGGTATTGCGACGATCACCAGGGGATCGAACAGTCTGAAGAGCGCGCCGCCAGCGCTGAAGACCTGGCTGGAGGCGCAGCTGCTCAGCGGATCAGACAGGATCTGAATTGTTGGTCGGGTTCATCTGGTAGATATCATTGTGGAACGGGCACAGCGCCAGAATCAATGCCTGATGATAGACGCTGGTCCGCGTCAGCAGACCGCCAGTGAAAGCACCAATGGCGCCGCCCTTGTGCTTAATATTTTCAATGCCGGTGAGGCGCGACATCTCTTCCCCCAGTTCCCGCCCCTGGTGAATGCCTTTCATCACGATAGCTGGCAGGGTGAAACTGGCGGAGCGGGATTCGCCGCGCAGCTGGTGGTTTTCAATCACCATCCAGGCGAAGGCGCTGTCCTCTTCGATACCGGCTTCAATCGCTACCCAAAAGTCGGCTTCTGGCCTGACCTGTCGGGCATTCATCACGCGATGACGTGCGCCAGTTCTCGTTTCCACATTTGTTATGGGCTGAGCGGCTACGCCGCTGTCGACCTCGACACCCTCAATATGGCAGGATCCCTCCCCGAAAACATCGCTGAATGCCTGAGAAATCGCCTTAATTTTGGCTGGATTGATGGTAGCAGCGACAACATGGTACATAATTGTTTGAACCCTTTAGGCAAATTTGTCGCAGTATAACGGAAAATCGCATGTTACAGGTCTATCTTGTTCGCCACGGAGAAACGCTTTGGAATGCAGCCCGCCGCATTCAGGGACAGTCAGACAGCGCGCTGACGGAAAAAGGAGAGCAGCAGGCTCGTCAGGTGGGTGAGCGGGTGAAACACCTTGGCATCACGCACGTCATCGCCAGCGATTTGGGGCGTACTAAACACACCGCCGAGATCATTGCCGATGCCTGTGGCTGCCGCGTGGAGCTGGACCCCAGGCTGCGTGAGCTGAACATGGGCGTGCTTGAGCAGCGCCCGCTGGATTCCCTCAGTGAAGAAGAAGAAGCCTGGCGGAAAACGCTGGTCGACGGCACGGAAAATGGCCGTATTCCTCAGGGCGAGTCAATGGCCGAGATGGCGGAACGGATGCACAATGCGCTGAATGCCTGCCTGCATCTACCCGAAGGCAGCCGCCCGCTGATCGTCAGCCACGGCATGGCGCTGGGCGTGCTGGTCAGCACGCTATTAGGCCTGCCAGCCCATGCGGAGCGCCGTCTGCGCCTGCGCAACTGCTCAATCTCACGCGTCGATCACCAGCAAAGCGCCTGGCTGGCGGCGGGATGGGTGGTGGAAACGGCCGGAGATGTTTCACATCTGGACGAACCTGCGCTGGACGAACTACAGCGCTAGGCGGCTAACCGATGCGCCCCTACGGAAGAAGGGCGCTTTCTGTAGGGGCCGGACTCCGCTTTTGCTATGCCGTTTCTGACTCAGAGGGCATACGGATCGGGATCAGATATTCGCAGCGGATCTCTTTCGGCGGCTCTGCGCGCTTCTTGCCGCCGTGGGTATAGAAACGTTCGATATCCTGTCCCTGGCGGCGCGTCAGCCGCAGCGTCGGCATACAGGTGCCATAAATCAGCAGGATAAACTCCTGCAAACTTGTGTGCGGGCCTTCGTAGGTGAACTGCACGTATTCACCCCCTTCCAGCAGCACCGTCTGAGTAGACTGCATCGGCTGCGAAAGCTTGTCCGATGGCACCGCCGTGGTGTAGAGGATTTCCTGCTCGTCATCTTTTTCCTGGCTTGGGCGCGACTGGTGCAGACCATACAGCACCGGCGGCACCATGTCGGTTTCAGTCAGGAACTGGCGCCAGAAATGCATCCTCATTTCGCCACGCGCGCTGGAGATCTGCTCCAGCGTGCAGGTGTAGCTTTGCGTCTGCCCAACCAGCACGGTTTCCGGCAGGTTAACCCAGGTCGGTTCCGGCATGTGAAAATCGTCCAGGCGGATCGGGGGACGTAAGCCGAAAGAGTTCCAGTCAGACGAGCGGCGATACCAGGCTGGCGTCTGGTTGAACTGCTTCTTAAATGCCCGGGTAAACGTTTGCTGAGAATCGAAACGATACTGTAGGGCAATGTCCAGAATGGGACGACTGGTCAGGCGAAGTGCTACCGCTGCCTTTGACAAACGGCGGGCACGTATATAAGCGCCGATCGCGTGCCCGGTGACTTCCTTAAACATTCTTTGCAAGTGCCATTTTGAATAACCAGCCTTAGTCGCCACGTTGTCGAGAGACAGCGGCTGATCGAGGTGGCTTTCAAGCCAGACAAGCAAATCGCGAATGATACCGGCTTGATCCATAAGTCATCCTTACCATGTTAAAATTGCTTCAGGGAAATTTCCATTACGGGTTTCTTTACGCATTCAGTCTGTAAGCAGACTTTGACCCTGTGCTGATGCGCGTCAAACCACGGGGAGGTGTTACCATGCGGCAAGTACCAGAGAGGTTTACCTTACAATGTCATCTATTTTCTAAGCAATGGTAACGTTATGACAATGAGAAAATTGTTAATAGTCACGTCGGTAATTTTTACATCCTTAACGGCTCAGGCCGAGCAGGTCGGCTCAGTAGATACGGTATTTAAGATGTTCGGGCCCGATCATAAGATCGTCGTTGAGGCCTTCGACGACCCGGATGTAAAAAATGTAACCTGTTATATCAGTCGGGCCAAAACAGGCGGCATCAAGGGAGGGCTGGGGTTGGCTGAGGATACCTCAGACGCGGCCATCTCTTGTCAGCAGGTTGGTCCGGTTGAACTTAGCGATAAAATTGCCAAGGGTGATGCTGAGGGTGAGGTCGTGTTCCGCCAGCGTACGTCACTGGTGTTTAAAAAGCTGCAGGTGGTGCGGTTTTACGATCAAAAACGTAATGCACTGATCTATCTGAGCTATTCCGATAAAGTTGTGGACGGTTCACCTAAAAATGCCCTGAGCGCTGTTCCTATTATGCCTTGGAAATAGGCCGCTGCATAGAAAAGGGCCGGACTTCCGGCCCTCAATCTCTCACAGACGGATTGGCTCAGTCCTGCAGATCGCCGCAGAAACGGTAGCCTTCACCGTGGATGGTGGCGATGATTTCTGGCGTATCCGGCGTGGATTCGAAGTGCTTACGAATGCGACGAATCGTCACGTCTACCGTTCTGTCATGAGGCTTCAGTTCGCGACCGGTCATTTTTTTCAGCAGATCGGCGCGGGTCTGAATTTTTCCCGGATTCTCGCAGAAGTGCAGCATGGCGCGGAATTCGCTGCGCGGCAGCTTGTACTGCTCGCCCTGAGGGCCGATCAGCGAACGGCTGTTGATGTCCAGCTCCCAACCGTTGAACTTGTAGCTCTCGACCAGCTTGCGCTCTTCGCTGTGCGGCGCAAGGTTCATGGTGCGCGAAAGCAGGTTGCGTGCGCGAATAGTCAGCTCTCGCGGGTTAAACGGTTTGGTGATGTAGTCATCTGCGCCAATTTCCAGGCCCAGAATTTTATCGACTTCGTTATCCCTACCGGTCAGGAACATCAGGGCGACGTTAGCCTGTTCGCGCAGTTCGCGGGCTAACAGCAGGCCATTTTTCCCCGGCAGGTTGATATCCATGATCACCAGGTTGATATCATTTTCGGTCAGAATATGGTGCATTTCGGCACCATCCGTAGCTTCATAAACCATGTAGCCTTCGGCCTCAAAAATACTTTTGAGAGTATTGCGAGTTACTAGTTCGTCTTCAACGATAAGTATGTGCGGGGTCTGCATGTGTTCGCTACCTAAAATTGCCAACAAAGTTGAAACAGGGCATACAGCTGCAATGGGACCCGATCGTGCAGAGAGTCATCCGGTGTGAAACGTCAGCCGTACAGAATATGTTCTTGCCATTAAAGATCAGGCAGCGCATTCGGTTACAGAGAAGGGCGCATCCTGTTCTGGCCTGCTTAAAAATGGGGTACATCTTAGCCTCATTAACAGCAATATAACAGTACAAGGCCTGAGCAAAATGTAATAAACAACGCTAAGTTGACTTATATCAAACCAATTGTAGCACGTTAACAACTTTGTGAAAAACTCTTCCCAGAATGCCAGCTTAGCTCACAAATATGCCCTGTTCACTGAGGAAAGTGAAGAGGGGGATAAGAAATTCCAGGGCAAAATTTAACATTTAGTAATTGGTTGAAGTGTATGGCTTTATATCTTGATAATTGTTTTTATTAAGGTATTCGTTGCAAACTAGTCATAGAATTTGCGTATGACCGGATAGCCTCCACGCCGTGGATGTTATTTGTTTGTTGCGAGCAGGCGAATTTTTTTACAATCTTGGCTCGGAGGATTTCCCGCCCAGCCCCGTTTTTAAGGCAACTATGCGTTTTCCAATTATTCTCGTCTCGCCGCACAGGCCAGAAAACGTCGGCGCGGCAGCCCGCGCCATGAAAACTATGGGATTTAACGAGCTGCGGATTGTTAATAGCCAGGCTCATCTTGCGCCGGCCGCTCGCTGGGTGGCGCACGGCGCCGGAGAGATTCTGGACAGCGCCACGCACTGGAACTCCCTGGCCGAGGCGCTGGCAGACATTGATTTCAGCGTGGCGACCACCGCGCGCAGCCGGGCGAAGTTCCGCTACTACGCCACGCCTCAGCAGGTGCAGACGCTGTTAGAAGAGAAACTGCAGTGGGTTGGCAGCGCGGCGCTGGTGTTTGGCCGCGAGGACACCGGGCTGACCAATGAAGAGCTTGCGCTGGCGGACGTCCTGACCGGGGTGCCAATGACCGCCGACTATCCTTCCCTCAACCTGGGGCAGGCCGTGATGGTGTATTGTTATCAGCTTTCGGCGCTAAGGCAGGTCAGCGCGACAACAGACGCCCCGGCCGATGTGCCGCAGCTGGACGCGCTGCGTCAGCGGCTGGATCGCCTGCTGGTTCGTCTTGAGGTTAACGACGACCGTAAAATGGTGGACTGGCTGGCGCAGCGTATCGGTCTGCTGACGCAGCGCGACAGCGCCATGCTGCACCGACTGGTGCAGGACGTAGAAAAAAAACTTATAGATAAAAAATCTGACTAAAACGTCCGTGGCAGTGAGTCTGACTGTCAATATTTCACCGGCTGACAGATTGGTTCTGTCTTTTCCGCCTGGTGCAAAACGCTTCTCCGGCTGGATTTTTACTGCCGGGCGATAAAAAAATTGACTTGGCCGGGCGTTTGCTTTACTTCTGAAGGCCGACAGAATTGATAACCAGACAGACGACAAATCTATAATGCGTAATCACAGCCTGATGACAACAATCATTATTACCACCACCATTACCCCAGGTAACGGTGCGGGCTGACGCATACAGGAAACATCAAAAAAAAGCCCGCACCTGAACAGTGCGGGCTTTTTTTTCGGCAAAAATTCAGGAGAGTTTGATTATGCGAGTGCTGAAATTCGGTGGAACCTCAGTAGCCAATGCGGAAAGATTTTTGCGCGTGGCTGACATTCTGGAGAGTAATGCGAAGCAGGGACAGGTTGCTACCGTATTGTCCGCGCCAGCTAAGATCACCAATCACCTGGTGGCAATGATTGAAAAAACCATCAGCGGTCAGGATGCCTTGCCAAACCTCAGCGATGCGGAGAGCATTTTTGCCTCGCTGCTGCAAGGTCTGGCAGAAGCGCAGCCGGGCTTCCAGTACGACAGGCTGAAAAAGGTTGTCGACCAGGAGTTTGCTCAGCTTAAGCAGGTTCTGCACGGTATTGGCCTGCTTGGGCAGTGCCCGGACAGCGTCAACGCGGCAATCATTTGCCGGGGAGAGAAGCTCTCTATCGCTATCATGGAGGCGCTGCTGCTGGCGCGCGGCCACGGCGTCAGCGTGATCGACCCGGTTGAGAAGCTGCTGGCCGTCGGTCACTATCTTGAATCCACCGTCGACATTCCTGAATCCACCCGCCGCATTGCCGCCAGCCAGATCCCGCCGGGCAATATGATCCTGATGGCCGGTTTCACCGCGGGTAACGACAAAGGTGAGCTGGTGGTCCTGGGTCGTAACGGCTCAGACTACTCCGCTGCCGTGCTGGCAGCCTGCTTACGTGCGGACTGCTGCGAGATCTGGACCGATGTCGACGGCGTTTATACCTGCGATCCTCGTCAGGTTCCCGATGCCCGCCTGCTGAAATCGATGTCCTATCAGGAAGCGATGGAGCTTTCTTATTTTGGCGCAAAAGTTCTGCACCCGCGCACCATCACGCCCATTGCTCAGTTCCAGATCCCTTGCCTGATCAAGAATACCGCCAACCCCCAGGCGCCTGGCACGCTGATTGGCGGCGACAGTTCGAATGATGATAACCCGGTGAAGGGCATCACCAATCTTAACAACATGGCGATGTTTAACGTTTCCGGCCCTGGGATGAAAGGGATGATCGGCATGGCGGCGAGAGTGTTCGCAGCGATGTCGCGCAGCGGCATTTCAGTGGTGCTGATTACCCAGTCCTCTTCAGAATACAGCATCAGCTTTTGCGTACCGCAAAGCGACCAGGCGCGCGCGCGTCGCGTGTTAGAGGAAGAGTTCTATCTTGAGCTGAAAGATGGCCTGCTTGAGCCGCTGGATGTGATGGAACATCTGGCCGTGATCTCGGTGGTGGGCGACGGGATGCGCACGCTGCGCGGCATCTCCGCGAAATTCTTCTCCGCGCTGGCGCGGGCCAACATCAACATCGTCGCTATCGCCCAGGGCTCTTCAGAGCGATCTATCTCGGTCGTCGTGGATAACGATCAGGCCACGACCGGCGTGCGCGTGGTGCATCAGATGTTGTTTGCCACCGATCAGGTGATCGAAGTTTTCGTGATTGGCGTCGGCGGCGTGGGCGCGGCACTGATCGAGCAGCTTCATCGCCAGCAGGCGTGGCTGAAGAACAAGCATATCGATCTGCGCGTCTGCGGCATTGCCAATTCCAAAGCGCTGCTGACCAACGTACACGGCATTCCGCTGGAAAACTGGCAGGCGTCGCTGAAAGAAGCAAAGGACTCTTTCAACCTGGGCCGTCTGATCCGCCTGGTGAAAGAGTATCATCTGCTTAACCCGGTGATTGTTGACTGTACTTCCAGCCAGGCGGTTGCCGATCAGTATGCGGACTTCCTTGCCGAAGGTTTCCACGTAGTGACGCCGAATAAAAAGGCCAACACCTCCTCGTGGAATTACTATCAGCAGATGCGGGCCGCGGCCGCAAATTCACGCCGTAAATTCCTTTATGATACCAACGTGGGCGCGGGCCTGCCGGTCATTGAGAATCTGCAAAATCTGCTGAACGCCGGTGATGAGCTGCTGCGTTTCTCCGGGATACTCTCCGGTTCGCTGTCCTTTATTTTTGGCAAGCTGGACGAAGGGGTTTCGCTGTCTGAGGCGACGAAGGTCGCCCGTGAATTGGGCTTCACGGAGCCGGACCCGCGTGACGATCTGTCCGGTATGGACGTGGCGCGTAAGCTGCTGATCCTGGCGCGCGAGGCGGGCCATCAGCTGGAGCTGAGCGATATTGACATCGAGGCCGTGCTGCCAGAATCGCTCACGGCGATTGCCGATGTGGATACCTTTATGGCACGTTTGCCGGAGCTGGATGACGCTTTCGCGACCCGGGTGGCAAAAGCCAGCGAAGAGGGGAAAGTGCTGCGTTTTGTTGGCGTAATTGAAGAGGGCGGCCATTGTCGGGTGAAAATTGATGCCGTGGACGGCAACGATCCGCTGTATAAAGTGAAAAACGGTGAGAATGCGCTGGCTTTCTATAGTCGCTACTATCAGCCTATTCCGCTGGTTCTGCGGGGGTACGGCGCCGGTAATGATGTGACTGCGGCGGGCGTATTCGCCGATCTGCTGCGCACCTTGTCATGGAAGTTGGGAGTTTAACAATGGTTAAGATTTATGCCCCTGCCTCAATCGGCAACGTCAGCGTGGGCTTTGATGTGTTGGGCGCGGCCGTTTCGCCTGTTGACGGCTCGCTGCTGGGGGATTGCGTCACCGTGGAAGCGGCCAGCGAGTTCAGCCTGCGCAACGAGGGCCGTTTTGTCAGCAAGCTGCCCGCCAAAGCCGAGGAAAACATCGTCTGGCAATGCTGGGATCGCTTCTGTGAAGCGATCGGCAGGCGCGTGCCGGTGGCGATGACGCTGGAAAAGAACATGCCGATTGGTTCAGGTCTGGGGTCCAGCGCCTGTTCGGTCGTAGCTGGCCTGATGGCGATGAACGAGCACTGCGGTAAGCCGCTGAGCGACACCGAGCTGCTGGCGCTGATGGGCGAACTGGAAGGGCGTATTTCCGGCAGCGTGCACTACGATAACGTGGCGCCCTGTTTCCTGGGTGGCATTCAGCTGATGCTGGAAGAAAATGGGATTATCAGCCAGTCGGTGCCAGGCTTTAATGACTGGCTGTGGGTAATGGCCTATCCCGGCATTAAGGTTTCCACTGCCGAAGCGCGGGCGATTCTGCCAGCGCAGTACCGGAAAGAAGATATTATTAAGCACGGCCGCTATTTGGGTGGGTTTATTCATGCCTGCCACACGCAGCAGCCGGAGCTGGCGGCGAAGCTGATGCGCGATGTGATCGCCGAGCCTTACCGCACCAAACTTTTACCGGGGTTTGCTGAAGCCCGTCAGGCCGCGCAGGATATTGGCGCGCTGGCCTGCGGCATTTCAGGCTCTGGCCCGACGCTGTTTGCCGTCTGTAACCAGATGGACACGGCGCAGCGTATGGCTGAGTGGCTCAGCCAGCACTATCTGCAAAATGATGAAGGCTTCGTTCATATCTGTCGTGTAGACACGGCAGGCGCACGTAAACTGGGATAACGCATGAAACTGTACAACCTAAAGGATCATAACGAGCAGGTAAGCTTCTCACAGGCCGTCAAACAAGGTCTGGGCAAACAGCAGGGCCTGTTTTTTCCGCTGGAGCTGCCGGAGTTTGAACTGACCGATATCGACGAGATGCTGGAAATGGATTTCGTTACCCGCAGTAGCAAAATTCTTTCGGCCTTTGTTGGCGATGAGATCGCGCCTCGCCAGCTGCACGAGCGCCTGAAAGCGGCCTTCAGCTTCCCCGCGCCGGTCAAAGAAGTCACCGGTGATATCGCCGCGCTGGAGTTGTTCCACGGTCCGACGCTGGCTTTTAAAGACTTCGGCGGCCGCTTCATGGCGCAGATGCTCTCTTACGTCAGCGGCGCTGATGAAAAAATCACTATCCTGACCGCCACCTCTGGTGATACCGGTGCGGCCGTGGCCCATGCCTTTTACGGTATGGAAAACGTCCGGGTGGTGATCCTCTACCCTCAGGGAAAAATCAGCCCGCTACAGGAAAAACTGTTCTGTACGCTGGGTGGCAACATCCAGACCATTGCCATCGACGGCGATTTCGATGCCTGCCAGGCGCTGGTTAAGCAGGCGTTTGACGATGAGCCGCTGAAGAAGGCGATTGGCCTGAACTCGGCTAACTCCATCAATATCAGCCGCCTGCTGGCGCAGATTTGCTACTACTTCGAGGCGGTCGCCCAACTGCCGCAGGAGAAGCGTAATCAGCTGGTTATCTCGGTCCCCAGCGGCAACTTCGGCGATCTGACCGCTGGACTGCTGGCGAAGTCGCTCGGCCTGCCGGTGAAACGCTTTATCGCGGCGACCAATGCCAACGATACGGTGCCGCGCTTCCTCGTGAATGGCGAATGGCAACCGAACGCGACCGTGGCGACCTTATCTAATGCCATGGACGTCAGCCAGCCGAATAACTGGCCGCGCGTGGAGGAAATTTTTCGCCGCAAAACCTGGCGCCTGGCCGATCTTGGCTATGGTGCGGTGGATGATGAAACCACTAAGGAAACCCTGCGCGAGCTGGCGGATCTGGGCTATGTTTCCGAACCCCACGCGGCGATTGCCTACCGTATGCTGCGCGATCAGCTGAAGGAAGGGGAGTTTGGCCTGTTCCTTGGCACTGCGCATCCAGCTAAATTTATTGAGAGCGTGGAAGCGATCCTCGACCGCAAGCTGCCTGTGCCAGAAGCGCTGGCGGAGCGTGCTAAGCTGCCGCTACTGTCGCACAAAATGGCGGCGGATTTCACCGAGCTACGGGCATTCCTGCTACATAAATAATCTCAGCGGCCCTGTTCAGGGCCGTTTCTTTATACGTTCCCGTCATCTCCAGCCGCGATGGCCTGTCGGCCGCCAACTGGCGGGTTATTGGCTGGCTGCTGGGCGGGTGCAGATGCCGCCGCCGCGACGGCGCCGCGGACTTTGCTGTGCGCCTGATAGATCTGATTGACCATCTTGTAGGTCAGGCCAAACGCGGCAGCCGTCCCGGCGTTGTTGAACAGGCTTGAAAGTACCGGCGACATATTGCCTTTAGTGATCGCGCCCATAATTTGCTGGGCGGCCAGCGTGCTGCCGTTAGCAAAATTATTCCAGCTCAGGCGGGCAATCGAGTGATCCAGCAGGCGGCCATAATCTTTCATCGGCAGGGAAGGGGAAAATTTCTGCGAATCGCCAACCTGTTTGGCATCGTAATGCTTGCCGAGGAAAGCATCGCCCGTTTCAATAACCGTATTGCAGGCAGCGCGAAGCGCCGAAACAATAGCGCCCATTTCGTGCAGGTCTTTACCGCTAAGCCGCTGACCCGACGCGTCGCGGATCTCCGGCCCTGACACGCTATAGCCTTTTGGCAGCGCTTTCTGAATCAACCCATCCTGCAACATTCCCATCGCCAGCGTATTCAGGGTGTACCAGGCGCCGTTAGTGCCCATATTGTCATCGTTGACGCCGTGGCTGGGTTTGCCATCGCGCGAGGCCACCATGCTGCCCGTGGCCTGGAGGGATTCGCGAGTACCGGCGTAGATAACGTTACGTAGCTGGGTGCTGAGCACGCGGGCGGTCAGGCCGGGGTTTTTGGTCAGCACGCCCGCTACCGACATGCCGATGTTCAGCAGCTCGGCGGCGACCTGTTGCCCGGTCACGCGTTTTGAGTCGGTGCTATTCTGCTCCGTAAGGCGCGCCCACTCATTTGGGTGATCCCGGCGCATCACATCCGCCTGGCCTGGGCTGAGGCCAAACTGGCCCCTGACGGCCACCTGGTTGTTATCCGGGTCTCTTTCCAGCCTGGGTTCCCGCAGGTGGTGCTGCGCCGCGACGTTGGCCAGCGAAACGGCAACCTGCAAACCGACAGCGACGGCAGGGTGCTTCTCGACCAGATGCGGTAGCATCGCGTTGTAGGCTTCAATAAACGCTTCTTCCCGCATCATCGTTGGCAGGCCGCAGGTGACCATTTGTTGCAGGGCATGGCCGCCAAGCGCGCCCCAGGCTTTATTCTGTAACGGAGTCAGGGTGAATTTGCCCAGACTTACGGCCGATGCTTTAGTTTCTGCCCAGCCCGCCTTACCGGCAATTTTGGCCCCTTTCCAGCCAGCATTCCCGACGGTTTTGCCGCCGTTCCAGGCCATGCTGCCGCCGGTTTTCATCCCGCCCCAGGTGGTATTGCCTGCTGTTTTTGCCTTATCCCACGCGGCATTGCCACCGGTTTTCATTCCATTCCAGGCGGCGGTCGATCCTTTGTTGACCAGCGACCCCGCGCCTTCCTTCAGGCCTGATAAAAATTGCCCCGCGCTGGCGGCGGCCCTGGTCGCTCGTCCTGGGCCATTATCGGGCAGTGGACCGCTCTCCTCATCGCCGCGCACGCCGGGCGCGACCATCGGGATATTTACGGCGGGATGCTGAATAGGGTTACTCATAGCGTTACCTCTCTGTTCAGGCCGCGGTTTGTTCGCGGCGATCGAAAGCGACGCTAAGCGTCATGAAATCGGCCAGCCAACTGGCGAAATCTTCGCCGTCCAGCCCCAGCGAATCCCAGCGGCTGACCAGACAGATGTTTTCGCCGCAAAGAGCAAGGCTGCACTGGGTTAAAACTTTCAGCTCGCGGTTGGCAAGCAGATACTGGCGCTGATGAGGCCCGGCTGAGGGATCAAGAGCCAGCGGCGTGCTGAGCAGAAGATGGCGACAATCGCCATCGGCCAGCACGGAGATGAGCCTTTCGGGGAAGCGCAGCGTGCAGAAACAGCCCTCCAGCAGGTAATTGCTATTGCTGTCGGAGAGTTCCAGATGTGAAAACGCTTCGCGCAGCAGGGGGTAATGCCACTCGGTTGCGATTGCCTGGCGGGCCAGCGTATCAACACGCTCTGCCATCTGCTGCTGCCAGCCAGCAATCCAGCCGGGTAAAGGGGGGCTGTTCTCCGCCTCTACAGCCTGCTGCTGGCCGAGCGACAGCAGCAAATCGATCAGGCTCGAACTCAGCGAGTTGAAGTCATTTATGACGCTTGCCAGTTCGTCCGCATCTCCATAGCTATCCGGCGGCAGGCGCTTTGTCAGCAGCGCATTGCCATTCTCTTCAAGAGACAGGCCGATTCCGCTCTGGGCCATCGCCACATCATTGGCGCGCAGCAGCGCCTCCTGCCAGACATCCGGATGTAGCGCTTCAGGGGCGGCCAGCCAGCCAACGGCCAGCCACAGCGGCACCGGCTCTTCGCTCTGACAAATCAGAATGACGTGGAGCGCCTCCAGCCTGAGCGGGCCGCCAGAGGCAAACTGCTGCTGCTCAGCGCTATCAGCACCAAATTGTTCCGCTGCGGCGCGGAGCCACGCCTGTGCCGATGAAGGAAGCGGATTTTCCAGCCTTTCGCCGCTCTCTTCCTGCTGGTGACTGGTCTGCCAGACCCGATCGCTGATGGCTTTACGCAACGCATCCTGATCCATACCTTCCCCCTCGTGACTGATTAAGTCTTGAGTGGGCCAGCTATTCCCGGGGTTCTGCCAGTGAGGGTGCTTATAATTAAATGCTATGGTTGGGAGTGAAAAAGGGAGGTGAAAGCGGCCCGCAGCGACTGCGGACCGGGTTATCTATCAGGAAAAGTTATGCATTCTCGCGGCGTTTAAACACCAGTTCGGCATCGCTGCTCTCTTCAGCCACATAAAAATAGCCGTCGAGATCGAATTTTTTCAGCTGGGCTGGTTTGCTCAAGCGGTGCTGAATGACATAGCGACTCATCAGGCCACGCGCTTTTTTCGCGTAGAAACTGATCACCTTAAACTTGCCGTTTTTCTCGTCCAGAAATACCGGCTTAATAATGCGGCCATTCAGCTTTTTCGGCTTCACCGCTTTAAAGTATTCATCGGAGGCCAGATTCAGCAGGACGTCATCGCCCTGTTCGGCCAGTGCCGCATTCAGCGCGTCGGTCAGCCTGTCGCCCCAGAAGGTGTAGAGATCTTTCCCCGCCGGGTTTTCCAGCCTGATGCCCATCTCCAGACGATAGGGCTGCATCAGATCCAGCGGGCGCAGCAGCCCGTACAGGCCGGAGAGCATCCGCAGATGCTGCTGGGCAAAATCAAAATCTTTCTCTTTGAAGGTCTCGGCCTGTAAACCGGTATAGACATCCCCTTTAAACGCCAGAATCGCCTGGCGAGCATTGTCCAGGGTAAAGGGCGGCTGCCAGTGATGGAAGCGATCCGCGTTGAGTCCGGCAAGCTTGTCGCTGATGTGCATCAGCGAGCCGATTTGCGCGGGCGTGAGTCGGCGAGCGACCTCAATCAGCTTTTGGGAATCGTCCAGCAGCGCAGGCTGAGTGAAGCGTTGGGTTGCCAGCGGGCTTTCGAAATCCAGCGTTTTGGCCGGAGAGATAACCATCAACATGCCTGAGTCCTTGTATCAATACGCCGCAGAGGGCAAAAGTTTTTCTGCCTCTACTCTAGCAAATAAAATGCGGCAACCGCAGCAATCACTGCCATCGTCGGGGCTGATTCCCGGCGCTTTGCAGGGGAATTTAGCTCTGCGTGGCCTGTTGGAAACCTTACCTTGCATGGCAGGTGTCGCGTGATATTATCCGTGTCAGACATTTTCAAGAACCCGATAACTCTACTCTGACGAGAATGACACCCATGACGGACAAACTGACTTCCCTGCGTCAACTGACGACCGTTGTTGCCGATACCGGCGACATTGCAGCGATGAAGCTGTACAAGCCGCAAGATGCGACCACCAACCCTTCCCTGATCCTGAGCGCCGCGCAGATCCCTGAATATCGTAAGCTGATTGACGAAGCGGTAAGCTGGGCGCGCGATCAGAGCAGCAAGAAAGAAGAGCAGATTAACTTCGCGGCGGATAAGCTGGCGGTCAATATCGGTCTGGAAATCCTCAAGCTGGTGCCGGGCCGCATCTCTACCGAGGTCGACGCTCGTCTCTCTTACGATACCGAAGGCAGCATCAGCAAAGCCCGCTCGCTGATCAAACTCTATAACGATGCCGGTATCAGCAATGACCGTATCCTGATTAAACTGGCTTCGACCTGGCAGGGCATTCGCGCCGCCGAACAGTTGGAAAAAGAGGGCATCAACTGTAACCTGACGCTGCTGTTCTCCTTCGCTCAGGCGCGTGCCTGTGCCGAAGCCGGCGTGTATCTGATTTCACCGTTCGTTGGCCGTATTCTGGACTGGTACAAAGCTAACACCGACAAGAAAGAGTACGCGGCTAACGAAGATCCAGGCGTGATTTCCGTCTCTGAAATCTACGAATACTACAAGCAGCATGGCTACGAAACCGTGGTCATGGGCGCCAGCTTCCGTAACGTTGGCGAAATTATTGAGCTGGCAGGCTGCGACCGTCTGACTATCTCTCCGGGCCTGCTGAAAGAGCTGGCGGAAAGCGAAGGGACGCTGGAGCGCAAGCTGTCCTACACTGGCGAAGTGAAAGCGCGTCCGGCGAAGATGACCGAGTCCGAGTTCCTGTGGCAGCACAACCAGGACCCAATGGCGGTCGACAAACTGGCTCAGGGCATTCGTAACTTTGCCATCGACCAGGGCAAACTGGATAAAATGATTGCCGAACTGCTGTAAGTTTCCGGCGGTGGCCGCCAGTCCGGCCACCGTTTTGCCTCGCTGTACATCCCGCTTTGTAATCGTTTATCCTTCTCGCTATCCCCTTGCATAACTTGCGCCCGTGGATTATCACGGCCGTAACAGAAGTGACGACACGATGAATACACTACGTATAGGATTGATCTCGGTTTCCGATCGCGCCGCCAACGGTATCTATCAGGACGAAGGGCTTCCCGCGCTCGAAGCCTGGCTGACTGAGGCGCTCGCCACCCCTTTTGAGATCGAAAAGCGGCTGGTGCCTGACGAGCAGCCGATGATTGAGCAGGCTATTTGCGAGCTGGTCGACGAACTGTTTTGCCATCTGGTGCTGACCACCGGCGGAACCGGCCCGGCCCGTCGTGACGTGACGCCGGATGCCACGCTGGCGGTTGCCGACCGGGAGATGCCTGGCTTTGGCGAGCAGATGCGGCAGATTAGCCTCAACTTTGTGCCTACCGCGATCCTCTCCCGTCAGGTGGGGGTGATCCGCAAGCAGTCGCTGATCGTCAATCTTCCCGGCCAGCCGAAATCGATCAGGGAGACGCTGGAAGGGCTGAAGGATGCGGAGGGAAGGGCAAAAGTGCCGGGCATTTTTGCCAGCGTCCCTTACTGCATCCAACTGCTGGAAGGGCCTTACGTGGAAACGAACGCGGCGGTAGTAGCAGCTTTTCGCCCCAAAAGCGCCCGACGCGAAACAAAAGGCTAAAAATGGCGTAATTCAGGCATAATATTCAGCCGCGCTGGTGTAGCGGAAATTGAACGGTATAGTAAGCATAGCTTTACAACTTGCAGCTATACTTTTTTCTTCTACTTCTGGATGTGCCTGAACCATTATGTCTCAAGATACCGTTCGTCGCTTAAACCGGCAGGATTATAAAACCCTCTCTCTGGCGGCACTGGGCGGCGCGCTGGAGTTCTACGACTTCATCATCTTCGTCTTCTTCGCTGCGGTAATTGGCGACCTGTTTTTTCCACCGGATATTCCTGACTGGCTGCGTCAGGTGCAGACCTTTGCCATATTTGCCGCTGGCTACCTGGCTCGCCCGCTGGGCGGCATTATCATGGCGCACTTCGGTGACAGCCAGGGGCGCAAAAAAATGTTCAGCCTGAGCATTTTACTGATGGCGTTACCTACGCTGGCGATGGGCCTGCTGCCCACCTACGCCACGCTGGGCATCGCTGCCCCGATTCTGTTGCTGCTGCTGCGCGTGCTACAGGGCGCGGCGATTGGTGGGGAAGTGCCGGGGGCATGGGTTTTCGTCGCTGAACACGTTCCGGAAAAGCGTATCGGGTTTGCCTGCGGCACGCTAACCGCCGGGCTGACCGCTGGCATTCTGCTGGGATCGGTAGTTGCCACCCTGATTAATACCGCATTTGGGCCTCAGGGCATCGTCGCTGGCGCCTGGAGAATTCCTTTCCTGCTGGGCGGCGTGTTTGGCTTTATCGCGCTGTATTTACGCCGCTGGCTGCAAGAAACGCCGATCTTCGTTGAGCTTCAGGCGCGAAAGGCGCTGGCTGCGGAGCTGCCGCTGAAAACGGTGGTGCTAAGCCACAAGAAAGAGATTGCCGTCAGTATGCTGCTGACCTGGCTGCTTTCTGCCGGCATCGTGGTAGTGATCCTGATGACGCCGACGCTGCTGCAAAAGCAGTTTGGCATAGCCACCGCTCAGGCGCTTCAGGCTAACAGCCTGGCGACGGTAATGCTGCTGGTTGGCTGCATCTGCGCTGGCTTTGCCGCCGATCGCTTCGGCGGCAGCAAGACTTTTATCGTGGGCAGCCTGCTGCTGGCCGCGTGCAGCTGGCTGTTTTACCGGACGGTAGGTGAACACCCGGAGATGCTGTTCCCTTGCTATGCGCTGGTAGGATTCAGCGTGGGCGTGGTCGGCGCGGTGCCTTACGTCATGGTGAGGGCGTTCCCCGCCAGGGTGCGTTTTACCGGGATCGCCTTTTCCTATAACGTCGCCTACGCCATTTTCGGCGGCTTAACCCCGATCTTCGTTACGCTGATTATGGCCGTCACGCCGCTGGCTCCGGCCTGGTATGTGCTGGCGCTGTCCGCCATTGGTCTGCTGGTGGGCCTCTATCTGCAACGCGATCTCAGGCGCAGTAACCTTGCCGACCGCGCCAATACCTTCAGCTAAATCAGGCCCTGCAACTTTCGTCGGCGGGGCACAACGCTTTCTGAGCGCGGGCAGCCGCCATAGGTTCGCCCGTTGGCAGCACCGTGCGGCCCAGCTGCTCGTTGATGACTTCCGCCATCGCCAGATAAATCGCGCTGGCGCCGCAGAGGATCCCCTCATAGCCCGCCAGCGTCAGCACCCCGGCGCGGCCGGTGAGATTGCCGAATGCCAGCAGGGCGAACAGCACTGTCAGGCTGGCAAATACAAATTGCAGGGCGCGGTTCGCGCGCAGCGTGCCGAAGAACATAAACAGCGTGAACACGCCCCAAAGCGCCAGCCAGATACCCAGCACCAGCGGATCGGTTGCTGATGCCAGCCCCATGGCGGGCAGCAGTAAAATTCCCACCAGGCTCAGCCAGAAGCAGCCATAGGCCGTAAAGGCCGTCAGCCCGAAAGTATTGCCTTTTTTATATTCCAGCAGGCCCGCCAGAATCTGCGCCAGCCCGCCGAAAAAAATCCCCATGCTGATGATGGCGGCGTTCATCGGAAAAAATCCTGCGTTATGCAGATTGAGTAAGACGGTGGTCATCCCGAACCCCATCAGGCCGAGAGGGCCGGGATTCGCCAGTTTATTACTATGCATATTGTCCTCTGGTGTTACGGAAAAGTCACAAAAGCGTGAGATTAATGGCTGCTTTTCCCTGATTTCGCAGAAGAATTGTCCATCTCACTCGGCAAGCGCCGCATCATAATGATCCTGTATGCGGTAAACCTTGATCTGGAGAGTAGAAAAAACAAATTTTTTTTCATCCTCCCCCTTGATGCCGTCAGGGATGTCCCCATCTTATTTGGCATCCAAGGTTATGAACCTGGAAAAAAAGCGCGGCGCCGATGGTTGAAACGGCAAATAAAGCCCGCATTAAGTGTTCATAAACTGATTTGACATGAATTTAAGTGGGAGATGTGTAGATGGGTAAAATTATTGGTATTGACCTGGGTACGACGAACTCTTGCGTCGCGATTATGGATGGCGGCAAAGCGCGCGTGCTGGAAAATGCGGAAGGCGATCGCACCACCCCTTCCATTATTGCTTACACCCAGGACGGCGAGATTCTGGTCGGTTCACCGGCCAAGCGTCAGGCCGTGACCAACCCACAGAACACCCTGTTTGCGATTAAGCGTCTGATTGGCCGCCGCTTCCAGGACGAAGAAGTTCAGCGTGATATCAAAATCATGCCTTACAAAATTGCCGGTTCTGATAACGGTGACGCCTGGATCGATGTAAAAGGCCAGAAAATGGCACCGCCGCAGATTTCGGCTGAAGTGCTGAAAAAAATGAAGAAAACGGCGGAAGATTATCTGGGCGAGCCAGTGACTGAAGCGGTTATCACCGTACCAGCCTACTTTAACGATGCGCAGCGTCAGGCAACGAAGGATGCCGGCCGCATCGCAGGTCTGGACGTAAAACGTATCATCAACGAACCTACCGCTGCCGCGCTGGCTTACGGTATGGATAAAGGCCAGGGCAACCGCACCATCGCGGTTTATGACCTGGGCGGCGGTACTTTCGATATTTCCATCATCGAAATCGATGAAGTTGACGGCGAAAAAACCTTCGAAGTGTTGGCTACCAACGGTGATACCCACCTCGGCGGCGAAGACTTTGACAGCCGGATGATCAACTATCTGGTGGCTGAATTTAAGAAAGATTCAGGCATCGATCTGCACAACGATCCGCTGGCTATGCAGCGTCTGAAAGAAGCCGCAGAGAAAGCCAAAATTGAGCTCTCTTCAGCTCAGCAGACCGACGTTAACCTGCCGTACATCACTGCCGATGCGACGGGGCCTAAGCACCTGAACATCAAAGTGACCCGTGCGAAGCTGGAATCGCTGGTGGAAGACCTGGTAGCCCGCTCTATCGATCCGCTGAAAGTGGCGTTGCAGGATGCTGGTCTGTCTGTTTCTGACATTAACGACGTAATCCTGGTCGGTGGTCAGACTCGTATGCCAATGGTGCAGGCGAAAGTTGCTGAGTTCTTTGGTAAAGAACCACGTAAAGACGTGAACCCGGACGAAGCGGTTGCCGTTGGCGCTGCGGTTCAGGGTGGCGTGCTGGCGGGTGATGTTAAGGACGTTCTGCTGCTGGACGTTACGCCTCTGTCCCTGGGTATCGAAACCATGGGCGGCGTAATGACCGCGCTGATCGCCAAAAACACCACGATCCCAACCAAACACAGCCAGGTGTTCTCGACTGCGGAAGACAACCAGTCTGCTGTAACCATTCATGTGGTGCAGGGTGAGCGTAAGCGTGCCGGTGATAACAAATCACTGGGTCAGTTCAACCTGGACGGTATCCAGGCTGCACCGCGCGGTATGCCGCAGATTGAAGTCACCTTCGATATCGATGCGGATGGTATCCTGCACGTATCGGCTAAAGACAAAAACAGCGGTAAAGAGCAGAAGATTACCATCAAGGCTTCTTCTGGTCTGAACGACGATGAAATCGAAAAAATGGTGCGTGACGCCGAGGCTAACGCCGAGTCCGACCGTAAATTCGAGGAGCTGGTTCAGGTTCGTAACCAGGCCGATCATCTGTCTCACAGCACCCGTAAACAGCTGGATGAAGCCGGCGACAAACTGCCAGCAGACGACAAGGCGCCTATTGAGGCAGCCCTGACCGAGCTGAACACCGTGCTGAAAGGCGAAGACAAAGCCGAAATTGAAGCGAAAATGCAGGCGCTGATGGAAGTCTCCAGCAAGCTGATGGAGTTCGCTCAGCAGCAGCAGGCCGCTGGTGGCGCAGCCGATGCCGGTGAGGCTTCCGCTAAGCAGGATGACGACGTTGTTGACGCTGAATTTGAAGAAGTGAAAGACAACAAAAAATAATCGCCCTTGAGCGGGCACGGTGGCCTGAACAGGGCCACTGATGATAACCAGCCACGGGCGCGGAGTTTCTCCACGCCCGTGCACGCATGTTAAGGGCAGGACCAGCAGAATGGCGAAGAGAGACTATTACGAGATTTTAGGCGTTTCCAGTTCAGCGGATGAGCGTGAAATCAAAAAGGCCTATAAACGCCTGGCGATGAAATTCCACCCTGACCGTAATCCAGGTGATAAAGAATCCGAAGCCAAATTCAAAGAGGTTAAGGAAGCGTACGAAATTCTGACCGACGGGCAGAAACGCGCAGCCTACGACCAGTATGGTCATGCGGCCTTTGAACAGGGCGGAATGGGCGGCGGGCACGGCGGCTTTGGCGGCGGCGGTGCCGACTTCAGCGATATCTTTGGCGACGTGTTCGGCGATATCTTTGGCGGAGGACGCCGTCAGCAGCGTGCTGCGCGCGGCGCCGATTTACGCTACAACATGGAGCTGACGCTTGAAGAAGCTGTCCGCGGCGTGTCCAAAGAGATCCGCATTCCTACCTTAGAAGAGTGTGAGGTTTGCCACGGTAGCGGCGCTAAAGCGGGTACCAAACCGCAGACCTGCGGAACCTGTCACGGTCAGGGCCAGGTACAGATGCGCCAGGGCTTCTTTACCGTGCAGCAGGCGTGCCCGACCTGTCACGGTCGCGGCTCGGTGATCAAAGATCCTTGTCATGCCTGCCACGGCCACGGCCGCGTTGAGAAGTCTAAAACCCTGTCGGTGAAAATTCCGGCCGGTGTAGATACGGGCGACCGCATCCGTCTGAGCGGCGAAGGCGAAGCGGGCGAGCACGGCGCGCCCGCTGGCGATCTGTACGTTCAGGTGCAGGTGCGCAAGCACCCGATCTTCGAACGCGAAGAGAACAACCTCTACTGTGAAGTGCCGATCAACTTCGCGATGGCGGCAATGGGTGGCGAAATCGAAGTGCCGACGCTTGATGGCCGGGTGAAGCTGAAAGTCCCTGCCGAAACGCAGACCGGCAAGCTGTTCCGCATGCGTGGCAAAGGCGTGAAATCCGTGCGCGGCGGCGCGCAGGGCGACCTGCTGTGTCGCGTAGTGGTAGAAACGCCGGTCAGCCTTAACGACAAGCAGAAGGCGCTGCTGCGTGAGCTTGAAGAGAGCTTTGGCGGCCCAAGCGGCGAGAAGAACAGCCCGCGCTCGAAAACCTTTTTCGACGGCGTGAAGAAGTTCTTTGATGATTTAACCCGTTAAGCTGACGGTTTACTGACTAAGACGGGCAGCCTGATACGCTGCCCGTTTTTTATTGTCGAGGTTAAACCTGAACGTGGTCTGCGCAGGACGCATTAGTTTGTCGTGACTGGTCGCGTAGCCGCTTCCTGATTATCCCTTGCTACGTCTGTCGCCTGGCGACGGCGCTCGGCCAGCAGGCGGCAAATTTCGGCGTGTTTCTCTTCAGTGAAAGTGAAGCGAGACATGATGCCCATGCGGATCAGCGAGCCTATCGCCGGTAGCAGGCAGATGCCAAAGAACAGACCGCTCAGCACCGCGCCGCCCTGGCTCTGCGCCTGCGGCACATAGCCGATGGTGGTCAGATAGACCCCAATCAACCCGCCGCCGACGGCCACGGACATCTTGCCGGTAAAGGTCTGACCGGAGAACGTTATCGCCGCACAGCGTTTGTGGGTGTGGTATTCCGCATACTCAATGGTGTCTGCAATCATTGATGAGGTGAGGATATTGGTCATCATCACAAACAACGTACTCAGCCCCAGCAGAATAAACAGCAGTACCGTGTGCTGATAGCCGGCAAACCACATGATGCCCCGCACGACGATATCCAGACCACAGAGGATCATAAACAGTTTGCGTTTCTGTAACCTGCGGGTCAGCATCGGCGCTATCAGGCAAATGATGGCCGCAACGATGCCCATAATCCCGATGGCCATTTGCAGACTGGCGTCTCCCAGGTTGTAAATGAAAAAGTAGATATAAATGCCATTGGCGACGTTATGAAAGACGCAAAAGAAGAAGGACAGCAGAATAATAAATAACGGCTTATTCCTTTTTAAATTACCGAAGGTATCGCGAATGGTCACTTTTTCAAGACTGGGTGGGACGCGTTCTTTAATTTGTAGGAATCCGTTCAGCATCAGCGGCAGGCCAAATAACATCATGACCAGCGCCGCCATAAAATAGCCTTTATCATTGCTGTACTGCGCGAAAAAGGTGGACAGCTTAGGAAAGAAGATATTGGCGCAGGCGATCCCGGCATTGACGCCCAGCATCGCGGCGGTAACGGCGCGGGTGCGTTCGCTGGAATCATTGGTCATCACCGACGACATTGACCAGAATGGGATATCTGAAATCGCATACAGCGTTCCCCATAGAATATAGGTCACACCGGCATAGAGGATTTTGGTGGTGGTGTCCGCTTCAATTTTATAAAAGGACAGAAGAGTGACGCCGGTGATCAGCAGCGGGGCAATCAGCATAAAATGGCGGAATTTGCCGAACCGACTGTTGATGGTATCCATGATGCTGGCGAACAGCGGATCGTGAATCGCATCCCAGGCTCTGGCGATAAGAAAAATAGTACTTGCCGCCAATGCAGAAATGCCCAGTACATCGGTATAAAAGTAATTAATAAATGAACCCACTAAGCCAAAACTGAAACATTGACCTAAACCATAGCCAAAATAAGACCACAACTCACGAGAGGGTATTTTCATTGTCGTTGTATCCTGGTGTGTCCCTTATTACCCGGCAGCGGACTGCCGGGATTGTACTTGCCGACATTCTTACTTCAGGCGGCGGGATGCCGCGTAATTTTGCTGAGTTTGCTCAGCAAGGCCATTTCACTACGGGAGAAAGGAATGCCGTTCTCGTCAAATACGTCATGGAACCACAGTCGGCAATAGTCGGTAGCGCTCTTCATCACTTCCGGCCACGGCAGCCAGGTCTGGGTTTTGCCCCGCACCAGCCCCCACTGATAGGAGGCAATATTGGCGACATGCATCAGTGGCAACTGTTCCTCAACGGTACTGCCAACGTGGCGGGCCAGCCATTCGGTACAAAACAGCGGTCGCCCCAGCTGCTGTAGCTGTTGGATGATGGCGACCATCCGGGCAGTATTGGTGTAGGCATGGAAGCTAATCACATCGGACAGCGCCAGCGCCGTTTGATCCATCGGATGCTGATAGAACCGTTCGTTTTCCTCTTCCGCTGGCAGACGCCATGCGCAGATGGTCAGCGGCTGATCGGGATCTTCTTCACGCGCCCACTGGAAGGCGAGCTGCATCAATTCATGGGCATAGCGTTCCAGTTTTTCGTCATACTGCACCTCTTGCGTCCCGGTGGCGAAAATGCCGCGATTGCCCGGTTCGTTATAGAGATCCCACAGCAGCACGCGGCGATCGCGGCGAAACTGTCGGATCACATCGCGAACATATTGTTCAATGCCCGGCCAGCAGCCGCGATCGCACACTTTTGCTCGTCCGGGGCTGGCCGCGGCCTGGCTGTTGTGTTTGCCGGGCACCGGCGGTTTTTGCGGTCCGAGGTAGGGTTCATCGCCGGAAAAACCGCAATCATCCAGTAAGGTCAGCATGGTGCGAAATCCGTGGCTCCCGGCCAGCGTCAGGAAGCGCTCTATACGGGTAAACAATCCCTCCCGATCGTGTTCCCAGACAATAAATGGCAGGTTGATGCGTAGCGTGTTGTAGCCAGCTGCCGCCGCCCAGCCCAGTTCGCGATCGATGGTGGCCGCATCAAAGGTTTCTGATTGCCAGATATCGGTCCAGTTCACGGCCGTGGACGGCAGATAATTAAAGCCGCAAAGCCATCCCTGTTGCTGATACCACGTCTGCGCCTGTTCTTTACTCCACTGCTGTTTCATGATCGCCTCATTAGCTGATAATGTTTAGCTAATAAATATTAGTTGTCGCTAAAGTGAGCAAATGCCACGGCGGAGAAAAGCGACTGCAATCACAGATTTCACTGCACGAAAACGCAAAAACGTGACCGACCGCGCAGGGGGCTGCCGTAGCGCAGGGAGGAAGGGTATGATGTTGTTTCTCAAGGGCGTCAGGAAGGGCAGATGAAGCGAAAAAATAAGGTGACGATGAATGATATCGCTCGCGCCGCTGGCGTTTCTCAGGCGACGGTATCGCTGGTGCTGAATCAGTCACGCCATATTAAGCTGAGTGATGACACCCGCCGTCGGGTGATTACCGTGGCGACAGAGTTGGGCTATACGCGGCTACCCGCCGTTCACACGCCGCATAATCAGGAAGAAATTGCCCTGTTAATCAGCTCGCTACAAAGTTACGATCCCTTCATTGATGCTATCAGCCAGGCTCGTGAAACGGCGTGGCGTAACGAAGTCCTGCTAACGGTGTACGATTACGGCGATGATACCGAGCTGGCGCTTAATATTATTAGCCAGTTGGAAAAGCGTAACTGCATCGGCATCATTCTTGCCTCGCCGGTCACTGCCGCTATCGATATGAGTGAGTATGAAGGGTGCACGCGTTTGCCGGTAGTTCTGCTTAATCAACGCGATCCCGCTTCGCCGCTAACGCCATCATTTATCCCGGATGATTATGCCAATGCCTTCCAGATTACCCGTCATCTGATCGCCCAGGGGGCCCGACGTATTGCCCATATTACTGGGGAAGAGTGGATGGATGCGACCCGGAACCGGCTGGCGGGCTATCAGGATGCGCTGGCGCAGGCGGGTATTGCGCCAGTGACAGAATGGGTGCGCCAGACTAACTGGCAGTTCAACGAGTCTTACCTCGCCACGCAATCACTGCTGGCGCTGCCCGAACCTCCTGATGCGATTTTTTGTGCCAGCGACTGGTTGTCGATTGGTTGCTATCAGGCGCTGGCGGCAAACGGCAGGCGTATTCCGCAGGATATTCTGGTAGCCGGTTATGACGACCAGAAAATATCGGAACAGATGATGCCACCGTTGACCAGCATCAGGTTGCCGTATGATGAACTGGGCCGCCTGGCGGTGGAGTATCTGTACAATCAGGAGGATGCCGCCACGCATGTGACGCTGGCCGGGCGGCTGAAAGTGCGTAGCTCCAGCCTGGGGCCCGGGCAGGCTTAGCCTTCAGCGTGGAGCAATCTGAGCCACTTTGCTATCCACCGCATAGATACCGCCACCGCGTGTCACGATGTAAAGCGCAAGGAATCCCATCAGCACCGGGTATTCAATACCGCGATCGATCCACGGCCAGGTTGGCCCAAGTGCCACGCAGATCCCTACCATCTCTACTGCAAAGATCAGCGCGATGCCACGCGTCATCACCCCCAGCACCAGCATAACAGCACCTATGGTCTCCAGCAGCATAACCAGCAAGGCTAACTGTGGGGCAAAAGGCAGCCCCATTCCCTCGCCAATCAGTCGGGTTGACGCCATCATCGGGTCCGCCATTGAGCCATGCGCATCACCAAGCGCTTTAGGCAGCCCATGTGTAAACAGCACAATACCGAAACTGATGCGCAGCACCGCATACAGGGCGGGTTCGAAACGGGCTGCCTGACAGGCCAGCCCGTGATAAAGATGCCGCAACTGCCGGATAAGACTGTAGGTCATACTCTCCTCTCTTTTGCCAGATGGATGATTTCTTCCTTACGGGCATAATACAGAATGCCTGTCGGGGACCGATCGTTGGCTACTTGCAGGTTATTTTTTCTGCGCTGACGTGATAAAGCGTAACGCTAGCGAACCGGTGCGGCCGCGTTGATATAGTGTTGCCAGGCATGAGCAAGGAATCCCGCCGCCGTCCCGATGGCAACGGCCAGCCCGAGGGTGAGCAACGTAGCGGGCGAAGGCGGCAAATGCGAGGCAAAATAGGCCACCAGACCGAGGAAAAAGCCCAGCAGGTTGTTGAATACCGGTGCTCTGGCAAGTGATAAGGCAATGCCGGTGACCACCACCACTACCACGCTGATTGCATAGGTGCCGAACAACGGGTTAAGGGCGCCCAAAGCGTGTGCGGCGCCAATACCCAGCAGCAAACCGATGAGGACACAGCTGAGGTTCACCAGACCGCTGCGCCAGTTTAAACCGCGAGTGAAGAAGGCGATCCACCCGATGAACATGGCCCAGACCGGCAGCTCCAGCAGCAGAGTACTGACGGTGGCGGCCGACGAAGCGATCACGGATTCGCCTGACACGATCTTCAGATACCGGCTGAAGGCATTACTGTTCATGAGAAGGCTCCTTCTGACGAGGTGAAAGCAGATCGCCGAGGTTTATGCGTCGCAGGAATTCGGCACGGATACGGTCGGCCACCGCTCCTACTACCGCGCAGCCGTCATCAGACGGATCGATATGGACACGGAATGGCCGCTGTCCCCTGGGCGTATTCACCACTTCGACGATGGCGCGCGCCACGCTTTCAGGGGCCGCATCCGGCGGTTCGCAGGCCGCGAGGTTGGTGAGGATTTCATCGGCCAGGCCCTGGGTTGGGCCCGTATCATAGTCGGCCTGGCGCTGCTGGTCTGCGGGCGCT
This sequence comes from Erwinia typographi, assembly GCF_000773975.1. Lineage (GTDB taxonomy): Bacteria > Pseudomonadota > Gammaproteobacteria > Enterobacterales > Enterobacteriaceae > Erwinia > Erwinia typographi. The sequence continues at coordinate 185,678 of NZ_JRUQ01000062.1, read as the reverse complement.
CCGGCGTGCAGAAAATGGTTGGTGCCCTGAGTGAAAGCGCCCGGAACGACGATGCTGGTTTCAATTCCCCAGCGCGCCAGCTCTCCCGCGTAGCTGACTGCCAACGCGTCCATTGCGGCTTTGGCGGCGAAGTAGGGCGCCAGCCAGGGCGGCGTACCGCCACGGTGGCTGGTACTGCCCACCCACAGTAGCAGCCCGGAACCCTGCCTGCGCAGTAGCGGCAGGACGGCACGGTTGACCCGCTGGGTCCCCAGAACATTAACATCGTAAAGCTGGGCAAACTGCTCAGGCGTAAAGGCTTCTGCCGGGCCAAAGACCATATGTCCGGCATTATGCACAATGACGTCCAGATCGCCGCTTTGTTGCTGAATGGCCGCAATAGCCGCCGCGACAGACGCTTCAGACTGGACGTCAAGCTCGACGGTGCGCAGATCGGAAGACGTGGCCGAGGACCACTGGGCGATCTCCGCCACGCGAGGTGCGTTACGGCCCTGGGTTTCACGCATGGAGGCGTAAACGGTATGCCCGGCTCCGGCGAGTGCGCGTGCCGCCATCAGGCCAAAGCCTGACGAGGCGCCGGTGACGAGAATAGTGGAACCGGTGGCGAGGGGGACCTTTTGCTTATTCAGGCTCATAATTCACTCCGTCTGGCTGATAAAAAGGACAGGTTTTCATCCACGAGAGTCGCATCGTTGTCGGCGAAGATAAATCGGCCAAAATGGATATCACTGTGCAACAATTCTCAACAATCGGGGTATTCCAGGGTGGTTTTCGCCAGTGAGCTGCCGTGCAGGCGGTTGGGTGACAGCAAGCAGGAGACAATAGTTAGCGTATTTGACAACAATACCGCGCCAGACGAGACGGCGGGTGAGGAACAGAGTTGATATAATCGGAAATTCCGAGTTATAAAGCGGGTATAAACTGTTTTTTGCGAGTAATTTTAACGCGTATACTTACCGCTCTTTTCTTCCTCACTCTGCTAAGGGAATGCCTGATGAGCTCGGCGCTAAAACGATTACTGAAAAATGAAGCTACAGGTGGGGTGATTTTAATTATCGCGGCGGCGTTAGCGATGATTCTGGCAAATAGTGCCGGAACCCAGCAGGCTTACCAGTCGATTCTCGCCATGCCGGTTGAGTTTCGCTTCGGCAGCCTGGATATCAGTAAAAACCTGCTGCTGTGGATCAACGATGCGCTGATGGCGCTGTTCTTCCTGATGATTGGCCTTGAGGTAAAGCACGAGCTGGTTTCTGGATCGCTGGCTACGCGTGAGCGCGCCCTGTTTCCGCTGATTGCCGCCCTGGGCGGGATGCTGGCGCCGGGCCTGATCTATGCCGCCGTCAACCATCAGCATCCGCTGGCTATTCATGGCTGGGCGATCCCAACGGCTACGGACATCGCTTTTGCCCTGGGGATACTGGCGCTGTTAGGCAGCCGCGTGCCGCCAGCGCTGAAAATATTTCTGATGGCGCTGGCGGTGATTGATGATCTTGGGGCGATCCTGATTATCGCTTTCTTCTACACTCAGGATCTCTCCCTGACGTCGCTGGCGGTGGCTGGCGGGGCAGTTGTGCTGCTGGCGCTGCTTAACCGGATGGGCGTGCGCAGCCTCTCCCTCTATATGCTGGTGGGAATGGTTCTGTGGGTGGCGGTGCTGAAATCCGGCATCCACGCGACCATCGCGGGGGTGATTGTCGGCTTCTTTGTTCCGCTGAAGAAAGAGAATGGACACTCACCTTCAGTGCATCTGGCGCACGGCCTCGCGCCGTGGGTAAGCTGGCTGATCCTGCCGCTGTTTGCCTTTGCCAATGCGGGCGTCTCGTTAACCGGCGTGTCGATCAACGGTCTGCTCTCCTCGGTGCCGATGGGGATTGTGCTGGGCCTGTTTATCGGCAAGCCGCTGGGGATCACGCTGATCTGCTGGCTGGCGGTGAAACTGCGGATTGCGGCGCTGCCTGATGGCACGCGGATGCAGGACATTTCCGCCATTGGTCTGCTGTGCGGCATTGGTTTCACCATGTCGATATTCATTGCTTCGCTGGCCTTTGATGCCGCCCATGAAGAAATGGTGACGCTGGCGAAGCTGGGCATTCTGACCGGTTCGATTGTGTCAGCCGTGGTCGGCTATTCGCTGCTGCGGGTCAAACTCAGGTAACAGGTTCAGCCACTGCCGGGGAGGCGCAAATGTCGTACATAAACTATAACCACCTCTATTACTTCTGGCAGGTGTGCAAGGCGGGTTCGGTGGTTGGCGCGGCAGAGGCCCTCAATCTTACGCCGCAGACCATTACCGGGCAGATCAAGGCGCTTGAGGATCGTTTGCAGGGCAAGCTGTTTAAGCGGCAGGGCAGAGGACTGGTGCCTTCTGAGCTTGGGCAACTGGTGTTCCGCTACGCGGATCGCATGTTCCAGCTCAGCCAGGAGATGCTGGATATCGTCAACTACCGCAAAGAGGCCAGCCTGCTGTTCGACGTTGGCGTCGCGGACGTGCTTTCCAAGCGGCTGGTCAGCCTCGTGCTGCAAACCGCGGTGGTCGGGGAAGATAAAATCCACCTGCGCTGCTTTGAATCCACGCATGAGATGCTGCTTGAGCAGCTCAGCCAGCATAAGCTGGACATGATCCTCTCTGACTGCCCGATAGATTCCACTCAGCAGGAGGGACTGTTTTCCGTCAAGTTGGGTGAGTCGGCCATCAGCTTCTGGTGCCAGACGCCGTTACCGGATTTACCGTTTCCCGCCTGCCTTGAACAGCGAAAGCTGCTGATCCCAAGCCGCCGTTCGATGCTTGGTCGCAAGCTGCTTAACTGGTTTCAAACCCTGGGACTGAAAGTGGACATTCTTGGCGAGTTCGATGATGCCGCGCTGATGAAGGCGTTTGGCGAGAGTCATCAGGCGATTTTTGTGGCGCCTTCATGCTACGCCGAAGAGCATTTCCAGCAAAAAGACATTGTCGAGCTGGGCAGGGTTGAAAGCGCGGTTGAGGAGTATCACGTAATTTTTGCCGAGCGCATGATCCAGCATCCAGCGGTGAAGCGGATCTGCGGCAGGGACTTTAGCGCGCAGTTTTCCTGAATCGCAGGCATAAAAAAACCGGCATAGCCGGTTTCTTCATCAAAGCGGATTAACAGCGTGGCGATTAAGCCAGTTTGTTGATCTGTGCAGTCAGATTTGCTTTATGACGTGCCGCTTTGTTTTTGTGGATCAGGCCTTTAGCTGCCTGACGGTCCACAATTGGTTGCATATCGTTAAATGCATTCTGCGCAGCAGCTTTGTCGCCAGCGGCGATAGCAACGTACACTTTCTTGATAAAAGTACGCAACATTGAACGACGGCTAGCGTTGTGCTTACGACGCTTCTCAGACGTTACTGCGCGTTTCTTAGCTGATTTGATATTAGCCAAGGTCCAACTCCCAAATAGTTCTATGAGGACAATTCAAAGGCCGAGGAATATGCCTCTTTCGCCCATGGTTGTCAATGGATTTGTGCAAATAAGCGCCGCTAAAAAAACGACACCTGGTTACGTTTCGATGGCGCAAGATTCTATCAGCTTCATCCCTACGAATACAGCTTATTCACAAGATAAATGCGAATGCCGCGCTCAGAGGCGGTTTGCCGCAGAAAATGCCGCGATAAACTGGGGAAAGCCGCATTCGCGGGTTAACCTTCCTGGCGGTACTTGGTATAATCCGCCGATTTCCACAAATTTGAGCCAGCCATGAAGTTTATCCGCGGCATTTATAACCTTAGGGAGCAGCATCGCGGCTGCGTACTGACCATCGGTAATTTCGATGGCGTGCACCGCGGCCATCAGGCACTGTTGGCCCGACTGTGTGAAGAAGGACGCCAGCGCAATCTGCCGGTGGTGGTGATGATTTTTGAACCGCAGCCGATTGAGCTGTTTGCGGGGGATAAGGCGCCGGTCAGGCTGACGCGCCTGCGCGACAAAGTGCGCTACCTTAGCGAAGCCGGGGTGGATGCGGTGCTGTGCGTGCGCTTTGACCGCCGCTTCGCCGCGCTGACCGCACAAAGCTTTGTGGCCGATTTGCTGGTCAATAAGCTGGGCGTGAAGTTCCTGGCGGTGGGCGACGACTTCCGTTTTGGCGCTGGTCGCCAGGGGGATTTCCTGTTATTACAGAATGCGGGCGTCGAGTATGGCTTTGACGTGATCGCCACCCAGAGCTTCTGCGATGCGGGTAAACGCATCAGCAGTACGTCAGTCCGTCAGGCGTTGGCAGACGATAATTTGCCGCTGGCGGCCTCACTTCTTGGACATCCCTTCAGCATTTCAGGCCGGGTGGTGCACGGTGATGCACTGGGCCGAACTCTGGGCTTTCCTACCGCGAATTTACCGCTGAGACGCTATGTTTCTCCGGTGAAGGGCGTGTATGCCGTTGAAGTGCTCGGGTTGGGCGACAGACCGCTCCCCGGCGTAGCCAACATCGGCACGCGTCCGACGGTCGCCGGTATGCGCCAGCAGCTGGAAGTTCACCTGCTGGACGTTGCAATGAATCTGTACGGACGCCATATAGAAGTGGTGCTTCGTGACAAAATACGTAATGAGCAGCGTTTTGCTTCGCTGGACGCGCTCAAAGAGCAAATTGCTAAAGATGTGGTGAGCGCCCGAACCTTTTTTGGGCTGAAAACACCGGTTTAAACCGAACCGAAATACGGAATCGAGAATCTGATGAGTGACTATAAATCTACCCTGAATTTGCCGGAAACGGGGTTCCCGATGCGTGGCGATCTGGCCAAACGCGAACCGGGAATGCTGCAACGTTGGTATGATGACAATCTCTACGGCATCATCCGCGCAGCCAAAAAAGGGAAAAAAACCTTTATCCTGCATGACGGCCCTCCCTATGCGAACGGCAGCATTCATATTGGTCACTCGGTTAATAAGATTCTGAAAGACATTATCGTCAAGTCCAAAGGCATGGCGGGCTACGACTCGCCTTATGTGCCGGGCTGGGACTGCCACGGTCTGCCTATCGAGCATAAGGTCGAGCAGATGATCGGCAAGCCGGGCGAAAAAGTCACCGCGGCGGAATTCCGCGCCGCCTGTCGCAAATACGCGGCGGAGCAGGTGGAAGGCCAGAAGCAGGACTTTATCCGTCTGGGCGTGCTGGGCGACTGGGATCGTCCCTACCTGACCATGAACTTTAAAACCGAAGCCAACATCATTCGCGCGCTCGGTAAAATTATCGGCAACGGCCACCTGCACAAGGGCGCTAAGCCGGTGCACTGGTGTATGGACTGCCGCTCCGCACTGGCCGAGGCGGAAGTCGAGTACTACGACAAAACCTCCCCGTCTATCGACGTGATGTTCAATGCCGTCAACAAGGAAGCCGTGCAGACCAAGTTTGCCGCTCATCATGTAGACGGCCCGATTGCGCTGGTGATCTGGACTACCACGCCGTGGACCATGCCGGCCAACCGCGCTATCTCTCTGCACCCGGAATTTGAGTACCAGCTGGTGCAAATCGACGGTCGCGCGCTGATCCTGGCGAAGGATCTGGTCGAAAGCGTGATGAAGCGCGCCGGGATTGCTGAATGGCAGGTGCTGGGCGAGGCGAAAGGCGCCGATCTTGAGCTACAGCCGTTCCAGCATCCGTTCCTGAACCACACCTCTCCCGTGGTGCTGGGCGATCACGTCACCCTTGATGCCGGTACGGGCGCAGTGCATACCGCGCCTGGTCACGGCCCTGACGACTTCGTTATCGGTCAGAAATACGGTATCGAAACCGCTAACCCAGTGGGGCCAGACGGCAGCTTCCTGCCGGGCACTTATCCAGGGCTGGATGGCATGAACGTCTTTAAAGCCAACGACGTTATCGTTGAGCTGCTGCGTGAAAAAGGCGCGCTGCTGCACGTCGAAAAACTGCTGCACAGCTACCCGCACTGCTGGCGTCACAAAACGCCGATCATCTTCCGCGCGACGCCGCAGTGGTTTATCAGCATGGATCATAAAGGCCTGCGTGCGCAGTCCTTGAGCGAGATCAAAGGCGTGCAGTGGATCCCTGACTGGGGCCAGGCGCGTATCGAATCGATGGTGGCTAATCGCCCGGACTGGTGTATCTCTCGCCAGCGTACCTGGGGCGTGCCGATGGCGCTGTTCGTGCATAAAGACACCGAGCAGCTGCACCCGGATACCCTTGAGCTGATGGAGAAAGTGGCCCAGCGCGTTGAGCAGGATGGCATCCAGGCCTGGTGGGATCTTGACGCCAGAGAACTGATGGGCGCGGATGCGGATAACTATGTCAAAGTGCCTGATACCCTGGACGTCTGGTTCGACTCCGGGTCAACCAGCTATTCGGTTGTGGATGCCCGCCCTGAATTCGACGGCCACGCGCCAGATATGTATCTGGAAGGATCGGATCAGCACCGCGGCTGGTTTATGTCTTCCCTGATGATTTCGACGGCGATGAAAGGCAAAGCGCCTTACCGCCAGGTCCTGACGCACGGTTTCACCGTCGATGGTCAGGGTCGCAAAATGTCGAAATCTATTGGTAATACGGTCTCCCCTCAGGAGGTAATGAACAAGCTGGGTGGCGACATCCTGCGTCTGTGGGTGGCGTCTACCGATTACTCCGGCGAAATGGCCGTGTCGGACGAGATCCTCAAACGCTCCGCCGACTCTTATCGTCGTATCCGTAACACCGCGCGCTTCCTGCTGGCAAACCTGAACGGCTTCAACCCTGAAACCGACAGCGTCAAGCCGGAAGAGATGGTGGTGCTGGACCGCTGGGCGGTGGGTCGCGCTAAAGCCGCTCAGGATGCCATCATTGCTTCCTACGCCAGCTATGACTTCCACGAGGTGGTCCAGCGCCTGATGCAGTTCTGCTCGATTGAGATGGGCTCGTTCTATCTGGACATCATTAAGGACCGTCAGTACACCGCGAAAGCGGATGGCCTGGCGCGCCGCAGCTGCCAGACGGCGCTGTATTACATCGCCGAGGCGCTGGTTCGCTGGATGGCGCCGATCATGTCGTTTACCGCTGATGAAATCTGGGGTGAACTGCCGGGCAAGCGCGAGAAGTATGTGTTCACCGAGGAGTGGTATGACGGGCTGTTTGGCCTGGCGGACAATGAGTCGATGAACGACAGCTTCTGGGCTGAGCTGCTGAAAGTGCGCGGCGAAGTCAACAAGGTGATTGAGCAGGCGCGCGCGGATAAACGCGTAGGCGGCTCGCTGGAAGCTACGGTAACGCTGTATGCCGACGCAGAGCTGGCGCAGCAGCTGAACAGTCTGGGCGACGAACTTCGCTTTGTGCTGCTCACCTCCGGCGCGCAGGTGGCTGACTATGCGCTGGCTACCGAAGAAGCGCAGCAGAGCGAACTGGTAAAAGGTCTGAAAATCGCCCTGCATAAAGCAGAAGGCGAGAAATGTCCGCGCTGCTGGCATTACACTAGCGACATTGGTCAGAGTGCGGAGCATCCGGAAGTGTGCGGGCGCTGTGTGACAAACATTGCCGGCGCTGGCGAACAGCGTAAGTTCGCCTGATGAGTAAGCCAATCTTCTCGACCGGTTTACGCTGGGTCTGGCTGGTGCTGGTAGTGATCGCCATCGACTTTGCCAGCAAGCAGTGGATCATGGACACGCTGATGCTGCATGAGTCGATGTCGGTGATGCCATTTTTCAACTTTTTCTATGCGCACAACTACGGGGCGGCGTTCAGCTTCCTCGCCGATAAAGGCGGCTGGCAGCGCTGGTTCTTTGCTGGCATAGCCGTGGCGATTGTGGTGGCGCTGCTGGTGATGATGTATCGCACCGCCGCCAGTAATAAGTTAAACAACATTGCCTACGCGCTGATTATCGGCGGCGCGCTGGGTAACCTGTTTGACCGCGCGTATCACGGCTTTGTGGTCGACTTTATCGACTTCTACGTGGGCGACTGGCATTTTGCCACCTTCAACGTCGCCGACTGCGGCATCTGCATTGGCGCCGCACTGATCGTGCTGGAGGGCTTCTTTAGCCCGTCCGGCAAACAGGCTAAAAATTAAGGGCAGGGCATGACTGATTCTGTACAGCGCGAGAGCGCGGTGCTGGTGCATTTCACCTTGAAGCTGGAAGACGGCTCAACGGCAGAATCCACGCGCAACAACGGTAAACCCGCGCTCTTTAGCCTGGGAGACGGCAGCCTGTCTGACGCGCTGGAGTCACAGCTGCTGGGGCTGGAAGTCGGCGCGAAGAAAGCCTTTTCGCTGAGCGCGGACGACGCTTTCGGCCAGAGCAGCCCCGATTTGATTCAGTACTTCTCCCGCCGTGATTTTACTCAGGCAGGCGAGCCTGAGATCGGCGCTATCATGCTGTTCAGCGGCATGGATGGTAACGAAATGCCCGGCGTGATCCGCGAAATTTCCGGCGATTCGATCACCGTTGATTTCAATCATCCGCTGGCTGGGCAGACCATCCACTTTGAGGTTGAAGTGCTGGAAATCGATCCGTTACTGGAGGCGACAAATGCAAATCCTGTTGGCTAACCCCCGCGGTTTTTGTGCTGGCGTCGATCGCGCCATCAGTATCGTGGAGCGCGCGCTGGAGATGTACGGCGCGCCGATCTACGTACGCCATGAAGTGGTGCATAACCGCTACGTCGTTAACAGCCTGCGCGAGCGCGGCGCGATCTTTATTGAAGATATTGGCGAAGTGCCGGATGGCTCGATCCTGATCTTCTCCGCGCACGGCGTTTCCCAGGCCGTAAGGGCCGAAGCCAAAGCGCGCGATCTGACCATGCTGTTTGACGCCACCTGTCCGCTGGTGACAAAAGTGCATATGGAGGTGGCGCGGGCCAGTCGTAAAGGCACCGAAGCCATTTTGATTGGCCATGCCGGGCACCCGGAAGTGGAAGGCACCATGGGGCAGTACAACAGCCCTAAAGGCGGAATGTATCTCGTCGAGGCACCAGAGGATGTGTATAAATTACAGGTTAAGGATGAAAACAACCTGTGCTTTATGACCCAGACAACGCTTTCGGTGGACGATACTTACGAAGTGATTGACGCGCTGCGCGCCCGTTTTCCAAAGATAGTCGGGCCGCGTAAAGATGACATTTGCTATGCGACGACTAACCGGCAGGAAGCGGTGCGCACGCTGGCAAAAGATGCCGATGTGGTGCTGGTGGTGGGGTCGCGTAACTCCTCCAACTCCAACCGGCTGGCCGAGCTGGCTCAGCGCGCGGGGAAACTGGCGCGACTGATCGACTCGGCGGATGATATCCAGGAAGAGTGGATTAAAGGCGTCAGCTGCGTTGGCGTTACCGCCGGGGCTTCCGCACCGGATGTGTTGGTGCAGGAAGTGATCCAGCGCCTGCGCGAATTTGGTGGTGAAGTGGCGATTGAGCTGATCGGTCGGGAAGAAAATATCGTCTTCGAAGTGCCGAAAGAGCTGCGCGTCGATATCCGCCAGGTCGAATAACCGCTACCCGTACCGTTGTCTTGCTATATGGACACGCAGGTAAAACCGCTCAGGTTTGAGCCTGTGTGTGCATAACGCTCATCAGTCTTGCTGAAATTATTGCGTGGAACTCCTGCCTCACCGCCCCGGCTACGTTGACTTCAGCCCCTCCATTCCTCCGATCAAAAACCTGACAAAATTTGTTTTACTGATAATCCGCCGCGCCTGGCATAAAATTCTTATTATGATGTTTTTATTGTGGCGCAGGGGTTAACGCATGGTTAACCTGTGTGCGCTTCGCCGCTACAGACTTTACACAGGGAGTCATTATGAACACTGCACAAATCCGCCTTGCCGTTGTGGGCGCCTCAGGACGCATGGGGCGTCAGTTAATTCAGGCAGCCCATGAGGCGGAAGGCGCGTGCTTAGGGGCCGCGCTGGTGCGTGAAGGATCTTCGCTGGTAGGCGTTGACGCCGGAGAGCTGGCTGGTACGGGGCCGCTGGGCGTTAAGGTCAGCGATAGCCTGGCAGCCGTGGTGAACGATTTCGACGTGCTGATCGATTTTACCCGCCCGGAAGGCACGCTGGCTTATCTGGATTTTTGCCGCGCGCACCAGAAGGCGATGGTAATCGGCACCACAGGTTTGGATGACGCCGCCAAAGCGGCGATCGACGAAGCGGCACGGGACATTAGCATCGTGTTTGCGGCGAATTTTAGCGTGGGCGTCAACCTGGTTCTCAAGCTGCTGGAGAAGGCTGCCAAAGTGATGGGAGAGTATGCCGATATCGAAATCGTCGAGGCTCACCATCGGCATAAAGTAGATGCGCCGTCAGGGACCGCGCTGGCAATGGGCGAAGCGATTGCTGATGCAATGGATTGGGACTTAAATGAGCACGCGGTCTATGCCCGGGAAGGCCATACCGGCGAGCGCAAGGCGCAAACTATCGGTTTTGCTACCGTTCGCGCTGGCGATATTGTGGGTGAGCATACCGCAATGTTTGCAGATATTGGCGAGCGTGTAGAGATTACCCACAAGGCTTCCAGCCGCATGACCTTTGCAAAAGGCGCCGTTCGTGCGGCTGAATGGTTAAGTTCTCGTAAAGCAGGTTTTTATGATATGAGAAGCGTGCTGAATTTAGACGATTTATAAGTGTTGTGCACCATCGTGATGTGGTTATTTCAATCATAATGTTCTGATTGGAAGGGCAATAATTTTATTGCCCTTTTTATTTTTGTAGAATTATCGATTTTATTGGTTTTTTTCATCTAAGGCTCTGTTGTTGGCTGTTATCATCGTTTTTTTTCGCGTCAGATGTTAATTTTGACCATTTGGTCCACTTTTCTCCCCCCTTTTTTCCTTTGCTATGCACATCTGTTCATTTGAGCGGTTTTATTCCCGGGATGTCTGTGCTTTTCAGGGGGAATCTTCCGATTTACTCACCAGTTGAGTAAAAAACCATGAAAAACTCACCTTCGGGGTAGACAACCGGGTGAGCGATCATTAGAATGCGCGCAATTTGCCAAAAATCGAGAATTCAGGCGGTTTTTGCATTGATTTATGCCTTGGTAATGAATTAATATGCAAATAATGTGACTGTTTATTCTCAGGAGGATGTTTTGATTAAGTCAGCGCTATTGGTTCTCGAAGACGGAACCCAATTCCACGGTCGGGCCATCGGGGCAACAGGATCGGCAGTGGGGGAAGTTGTTTTCAATACTTCAATGACCGGTTATCAAGAAATCCTCACTGACCCTTCCTATTCCCGCCAAATCGTTACTCTCACTTATCCCCATATCGGCAATGTCGGCACCAACTCCGCTGATGAAGAATCCTCCCAGGTACACGCTCAGGGGCTGGTTATTCGCGACCTGCCGCTGATTGCCAGCAACTTCCGTAATGAAGAAGGGCTGTCCGACTACCTGAAGCGTCACAATGTTGTCGCTATTGCCGATATCGATACGCGTAAGCTGACCCGTCTGCTGCGCGAAAAAGGGGCCCAGAACGGCTGCATTATTGCCAGCGAGTCGCCTGATGCGCAGCTGGCTTTACAGCAGGCTAAAGCCTTCCCTGGCCTGAAAGGGATGGATTTGGCGAAAGAAGTGACCACCGGTGAAACCTACCGCTGGCAGCAGGGGAGCTGGACGCTGGACGGCCTGCCGGAAGCGAAAGAAGAGGCCGAACTGCCGTTCCACGTAGTGGCTTACGACTACGGCGCTAAGCGCAATATCCTGCGGATGCTGGTTGACCGCGGCTGCCGCCTGACGGTCGTTCCTGCGCAAACCCCGGCAGCAGAGGTGCTGAAGCTTAGCCCGGACGGCATCTTCCTGTCTAACGGGCCGGGCGACCCGGAACCCTGTGATTACGCGATCTCGGCAATCAAAACGCTGCTGGAAACCGATATCCCGGTGTTCGGCATCTGCCTGGGACACCAGCTGCTGGCGCTGGCCAGCGGTGCAGGGACCGTTAAAATGAAGCTGGGCCACCACGGTGGCAACCATCCGGTGAAAGACCTCGATAACAATACCGTGATGATTACCGCGCAGAACCACGGTTTTGCGGTAGATGACGGCAACTTGCCGGCCAACCTGCGGGTGACGCATACCTCGCTGTTTGACCACACGGTGCAGGGAATTCACCGCACCGATAAAGCGGCGTTCAGCTTCCAGGGCCACCCTGAAGCCAGCCCGGGCCCGCATGACGCCGCGCCGCTGTTCGATCACTTTATCGAACTGATCGAAGCTTACCGTTCAACCGCAAAATAATCAGGAGCGAGACAATGCCAAAACGTACCGACATAAAAAGTATCCTGATCCTTGGCGCTGGCCCGATCGTTATCGGCCAGGCCTGCGAATTCGACTACTCTGGCGCCCAGGCCTGTAAAGCCCTGCGTGAAGAGGGCTACCGCGTGGTGCTGGTTAACTCCAACCCCGCGACCATCATGACCGACCCGGACATGGCCGATGCGACCTACATCGAACCGATCCATTGGGAAGTGGTGCGCAAAATTATTGAGAAAGAGCGCCCGGATGCGGTGCTGCCAACCATGGGCGGCCAGACCGCGCTGAACTGCGCGCTGGAGCTGGAACGTCAGGGCGTGCTGGCTGAATTCGGCGTGACCATGATCGGCGCCACCGCCGACGCGATTGATAAGGCGGAAGACCGCCGCCGTTTCGACGTGGCGATGAAAAAAATTGGTCTGGAAACCGCGCGTTCCGGCATTGCCCACACCATGGAAGAAGCGCTGGCGGTTGCCGCTGACGTTGGCTTCCCCTGCATCATCCGCCCTTCATTCACCATGGGCGGCACCGGCGGCGGCATTGCCTATAACCGCGAAGAGTTTGAAGAAATCTGCGAACGTGGGCTGGATTTGTCCCCTACCAATGAGCTGCTGATCGATGAGTCGCTGATTGGCTGGAAAGAGTACGAGATGGAAGTGGTGCGTGATAAGAACGACAACTGCATTATCGTTTGCTCAATTGAAAACTTCGATGCGATGGGCATCCATACCGGCGACTCCATTACCGTCGCGCCAGCTCAGACGCTGACTGATAAAGAGTACCAGATCATGCGTAACGCCTCGATGGCGGTGCTGCGTGAAATCGGCGTGGAAACCGGGGGATCTAACGTCCAGTTCTCGGTTAACCCTGAAAATGGTCGTCTGATCATCATCGAAATGAACCCGCGCGTCTCCCGTTCTTCTGCGCTGGCCTCCAAAGCCACCGGCTTCCCGATTGCTAAAATCGCCGCCAAGCTGGCCGTGGGCTATACGCTGGATGAACTGATGAACGATATTACCGGCGGGTTGACTCCGGCCTCGTTCGAACCCTCTATCGACTACGTTGTGACCAAAATCCCGCGCTTCAACTTTGAGAAATTTGCTGGCGCTAACGACCGCCTGACGACGCAGATGAAGTCGGTGGGCGAGGTGATGGCGATTGGCCGCACTCTACAGGAATCGATGCAGAAAGCGCTGCGCGGCCTGGAAGTGGGCGCTAGTGGTTTCGACCCGAAAGTCGACCGCCACGACCCGGAAGCCATCACCTTAATCCGCCGTGAGCTGAAGGATGCGGGTTCAGACCGTATCTGGTACATCGCCGATGCCTTCCGTGTCGGCATGAGCGTAGAAGACGTGTTCAGCCTGACCAACGTCGATCGCTGGTTCCTGGTGCAGATTGAAGAGCTGGTTCAGCTGGAAGAACAGGTTGCCCGCGACGGCGTTAACGGCCTGACGGCTGACTTCCTGCGCACGCTGAAGCGTAAAGGCTTTGCCGATGCGCGCCTCTCAGCGCTGGCTGGCGTGTCTGAATCTGAAGTCCGTAAGCTGCGCGAGCAGTATAATCTGCACCCGGTTTATAAGCGCGTGGACACCTGTGCCGCTGAGTTCTCGACCGACACGGCTTACATGTACTCAACTTATGAAGAAGAGTGCGAAGCTAATCCCAACCGCGACCGTGAGAAAATCATGGTGCTGGGCGGCGGTCCGAACCGTATCGGTCAGGGCATTGAGTTTGACTACTGCTGCGTGCACGCGTCGCTGGCGCTGCGTGAAGACGGTTACGAAACCATTATGGTCAACTGTAACCCTGAAACCGTTTCTACCGACTATGACACCTCTGACCGTCTGTACTTCGAGCCGGTGACGCTGGAAGACGTGCTGGAAATCGTGCGTATTGAGAAGCCGAAAGGGGTGATCGTTCAGTACGGCGGCCAGACGCCGCTGAAGCTGGCTCGCGCACTGGATGCCGCAGGCGTGCCGGTTATCGGTACCAGCCCGGACTCTATTGACCGTGCAGAAGACCGCGAGCGTTTCCAGCAGGCTGTCGATCGCCTTGGCCTGAAGCAGCCAGCTAACGCCACGGTAACCGCTATCGAGCAGGCCGTTGAAAAAGCCATCGAGATTGGCTACCCGCTGGTGGTGCGTCCTTCCTACGTGCTGGGCGGCCGCGCGATGGAAATCGTGTATGACGAAATCGACCTGAAGCGTTACTTCCAGAATGCGGTGTCCGTTTCAAACGATGCGCCAGTGCTGCTGGACCGTTTCCTGGATGATGCGGTTGAGGTGGACGTTGACGCGATTTGCGACGGCGAGCGGGTGCTGATTGGCGGCATCATGGAACATATCGAACAGGCTGGCGTGCACTCCGGCGACTCGGCCTGCTCCCTGCCAGCTTACACGCTGAGCAAAGAGATCCAGGACGTGATGCGTCGGCAGGTGGAGAAGCTGGCCTTCGAACTCTGCGTTCGCGGCCTGATGAACGTGCAGTTCGCGGTGAAGGATAACGAGGTTTATCTGATTGAGGTGAACCCTCGCGCGGCTCGTACCGTCCCCTTTGTTTCTAAAGCCACCGGTCTGCCGCTGGCTAAAGTCGCGGCCCGCGTCATGGCAGGCAAATCGCTGGCAGAGCAGGGCGTGACCGAAGAAATTATCCCGCCTTACTACTCGGTTAAAGAAGTGGTGCTGCCGTTTAACAAGTTCCAGGGCGTTGACCCTATCCTCGGCCCTGAAATGCGTTCAACCGGTGAAGTGATGGGTGTAGGTCGGACCTTTGCCGAAGCCTTCTCCAAGGCGATGCTCGGCGCGCAGAGCAATATGAAGAAATCCGGCCGTGCGCTGCTGTCCGTTCGCGAAGGCGACAAAAAGCGCATCGTTGACCTGGCCGCCAAGCTGCAGAAGCTGGGCTTTGAGCTGGATGCAACGCACGGCACGGCGGTGGTGCTGGGCGAAGCGGGGATTAACCCTCGCCTGGTCAATAAGGTGCATGAAGGTCGTCCTCACATCCAGGACCGCCTGAAAAACGGTGAGTATGCTTACATCGTTAACACCACCGCAGGACGCCAGGCGATTGAGGATTCCAAGCTGATCCGCCGCAGCGCGCTGCAATATAAGGTGCACTACGACACCACGCTGAACGGCGGCTTCGCTACCGCGAACTCCCTGAGCGCAGACCCAACCGAGCAGGTGATCTCCGTGCAGGAAATGCACGCGCAGATTAACGGCTAATAAGGTCCGATATGAAAAAATCCTCGCTCAGGCGGGGATTTTTTTTTGATGACGCCAGTCCTGTACTGCGCCGATGCGCGCCTTGAGGAAAGAAAAACTGGGCAGGACCTCGCCGCCATGTCCCGGCCTGACGTGCCTTTTTCACTTGATCATTGACGATGTAAAACGATCGTTTTACACTGAGTCAATGAATACAGACCACAAACTTATTGCAGTGGCCGAGCAGCTTTTCGACAGGCACGGTTTTACCGCGACCGGAATGGATCGGTTGGCTCAGGCCGCCAGCATGTCCAGCCGGACTTTGTACAAACACGCGGGCAGCAAAACGGCGCTCATCGCCGCGGTGCTAACCCAGCGCGGTCAGAGGTTCCTGCTGCTGCTGAGCGAAAGCACGATTGACGCGCTCTTTGAGGCACTGGAACGCTGGATTCGGGAAGAGGGCGCCAGAGGGTGCCTGCTTCTGCGCGCTCAGGGGGAGACCGGTGGCGAAATAGCGGAGATTTCTGCGGTGGTGCTCGCCCACAAGATACAGCTAAGCGAGAAGGTTCGGCTTGCTGTCCGCTCGGAGCTGGGCGACAAAGGCGGCGATGAGTTGGCTGAACAGATTCTCATCCTGATTGAGGGAGCGACAGCGGCAGCCGTCTATCGCGGCGTTGAGGCAGTCGCTACCGCGCGGAGCGTGGCGGCATTGCTGATGGCGCGAGCGCGGTCTTGAGTCCCGGTGCCTGCCTTGGGGCCACTGGCTTCGGCTTGATCGCCGTCTGTTATGGCTTCGCCCGCTTCGCGTTCGGACTTTTTCTGCCGCGCATTGATGCCGAGCTTTCCTTGTCTTCGGACCTGGCCGGGGCGATCTCCGGTGGATCATTTCTGGGCTATTGCATCGCCATTATCGCCGCCGCGTATTTAACTGAGCGTTTCGGCGCTCGTGCGGTTGCCGTGGGCGCAGCGGTCATCGCGGCTACGGGGATGGCAGGCATCGCCTGGGCACCTTCGACCGCCTGGCTTGCCGCTTCGGTGCTGCTGGCAGGGTTGAGCACCGGGCTGGCGTCACCGCCGATGGCGGCAGCCGTGGCGGCAATTGTCCGCCACGATCGGCAGGATGCGACCAATACATTTATCAATGCCGGGACAAGCGCTGGCGTGGTGCTTTCCGGCCCAGTGGCGCTGATGATGGGCAGCCAGTGGCGCGTGGGCTTTGCAATCTTTGCGGCTGTGGCTTTTGCGGTGGCGCTCCTGGCGGCATTCACTGTACCGAAGCAAACGGGGCCACGGGAGAAATCCGTTGGCGGATTACCTGCGTTCAATGGTGTGCTAGGGCGTCTGATCCTTGCCGCTTTTCTGATGGGCGCGTCCAGTACCTCGCTGTGGTCGTTTGGCAGCCAGCTTGTTTCGCTTCAGCTGGGATGGCGCAGCGCAGGCGCGAGCCTTCTCTGGGTCGTTATCGGCACGGCTGGTATTGCAGGTGCCGGAGCCGGGATGCTAACCGCGCGTTTGGGGATCGATCTTGTACATCGGGTGTTCCTCGGCGCTTTGGCTGCCGGTATTCTGCTGGTCGGCACGAGCAGCAATATGCCTGCCCTGACGCTGGGCGGCGGAGCACTGTTTGGCGCGGCCTACATCATGCTCACGGGGGTATACCTGGTGTGGGGGATTTCAGCGCAGCCTGAGCGGCCCGCGACAGGGTTGACGATCGGTTTTCTTACCATCGCGATGGGTCAGACCGTCGGTGCCCCACTCTTCGGCTTTCTTGCCGGCAGGCTTACAATGGAGGGCACCGTCATCGCCTTTGCCCTGCTAACCCTCCCGGCGGGCCTGCTGCGCGCAGGCAGCACCCGTTTCAAGCCCTGCTGAGTTGACCGGCGAGCCAGCCGGACAAACTGGCTATTAGCGGTTGTCATAAAAATGTCATTTTTGTGAAATTGATAAAAGTCTCTTTTGACTCTTTCCCTTATCCTTCCAGCGCTTTACCTCTTTTTACGACCTCCATTCAGGGCATCGATGCCCAGCCACAATACCAGGGACCTCGCATGAAAAAAATATTGTTAGCCACACTGATCTGCGCCGCCTCATTACAGACGGCGTTTGCCGCTAAAGATGTCACCACTAATCCTGATGCCTATTTCCTGAAAGAATCACAGGTTGTCGACAGCCTGAAGCTGCTGCCGCCTCCGCCAGCCATGGACAGTATCGATTTCCTCAACGACAAGGCTCAGTATGACGTCGGGAAGATGCTGAGAAATACCCCGCGGGGCAAGCAGGCGTGGAAAGATGCCCACGTTGCGGGTGACGGCGTGGCCGAGGCCTTCTCCGAAGCGTTTGGCGTGGCGATTACCAAAGACAAGACGCCGGAGATTTACCGGCTGGTGATGAAAATGCGTGAGGATGCGGGCGATTTAGCTACCCGTTCGGCAAAAGAGCATTACATGCGCGTCAGGCCTTTTGCCTTCTACAACGAACCAACCTGTCGCTCGGATGAAGAGAGCACGCTGTCTAAAAATGGCTCTTACCCTTCAGGACACACCACCATCGGTTGGGCCACTGCGCTGGTGCTGGCGGAGGTCAATACCGCAAGGGAAGGCGAGATCCTGAAGCGTGGCTACGAGATGGGGCAGAGCCGGGTGATATGCGGCTATCACTGGCAGAGCGATGTGACGGCTGCGCGCATCGTTGCTTCTGCGGTGGTGGCTCGCCTGCACGCTGACCCCGCGTTTGCGGAACAGCTGCGCAAAGCCAAAGCAGAGTATGCCAGCCTGAATAAAACCCCTTCTTAATTTCCCCTCTGCCTGACCGGCTCCCTGAATTACCGGGGGCCGGTCAGCACGTTATCACGACAGCGCGACCTTAATACCGAGGGCAATCAGCACGCCGCCCAGCAGTTTGTCGATCAGCTTTTGCGCCTTCGCCAGGCCACGACGCACCGGCGCGCTTTGAATGATGATAACCAGCAGCGGCCACCAGATTGAGGAGAGCGTCAGAATGATCCCGGCGTACCAGATTTTCTCGCCCAGCCCTGAGTGAACGTTTAGCACCTGGGTAAACATCGACAGAAAAAAGAGCGTAGCTTTCGGGTTCAGCAGATTGCAGAGGTAGCCCTGCAGGAACGCCTTTTTCAGCGAGGTTGTTTCAGCGACCACGTTGCTGAGATCCATTTTGCCCCCGCCGCGTGACAGCAGCGCCTGAACGCCGATGTAGATCAGATACGCCGCACCGACATATTTCAACAGCATAAATAGCCAGGGCGTGGTGGTAATCACTACCGCCAGGCCCGCCACGCAGTAGGCCATATGGGTCGCCACGGCACAGTTAACCCCCAGCGCGGTAAACATTGCCGCGCTGCGCGGATAGCGTGCGGCATTCTTGATAATCAGGAAGAAGTCGGGGCCGGGCGAGAGCATGCCCAGAGCCGCAATCGTGGCGATGATCAGGCTGGTTTCTAACATGATGGCATCCTGTAGCAAATGAGGGCAGGATTTTAGCACGTTCACCGCGTTTATTGACCCTTAGCCAGAGCAAATGCAACGCAAACGATAACCTTAAGAACCTTTACGCAAATCACCCGGTGGGGGTATCGACGAAAGTTTCACCTTTCCGTATGATGGCGCCAATTTTATACCTTACTGAGTTTGCTAAGATGATAAGCCTGATTGCCGCCCTGGCGGCCGACCGCGTTATTGGGATGGACAATGCCATGCCGTGGCACCTGCCGGCCGATCTGGCCTGGTTCAAACGCCAGACGCTGAATAAACCCGTCATTATGGGTCGTCGTACCTGGGAGTCCATTGGACGTCCTCTGCCCGGCAGGCTGAATATTGTGATCAGTAGCCAGGCCGCTGAGGCTGAAGGCGCAACCTGGGTCAGTTCGATTGACGAGGCGCTGAAGGCGGCTGGCGATGTTGAAGAGGTGATGGTCATCGGCGGCGGCCGCATTTATGAGCAGCTGTTGCCGCGTGCCGATCGTCTGTATCTGACGCATATTGATGCTGAAGTGGTTGGTGATACCACCTTCCCGGATTTCGAGCCGGAAGAGTGGCGCTCCAGCTTTAGCGAGTTCCATGATGCGGACGACAAAAATACCCACAGCTACTGCTTCGAAATCCTGGAGCGTCGCTAATAAAAAAGGGCCTCAGGCCCTTTTCTGTTTTACGCTTCCATCGCCCGAGAGCGGTTTGAAGGCTGTATGAACCAGGCCTTATCTTCCCAGCGCAGCAGGGTTAGCGGCCCGCCCCAGCAGCAGCCGGTATCCAGCCCGATAATCCCCTCCGGCGTGCCTTTTCCTTCCAGCGAAGCCCAGTGACCAAACACGATGGTGTAATCACGCGCGACGGGACCGGGGATCGCGAACCACGGTTTCAGCGGCGGCGGCGCAGATTCTGGCGACTCTTTACTGATCATGTCCAGCTGACCGTTAGCAAAGCAGAAGCGCATACGCGTCAGGGCATTGGTGCTGAACCGCAGGCGAGCCAGCCCGCTAAGCTCTGGCGTCCAGTTGTTTGGCATATCGCCGTACATGGCATCAAGAAAAAGCGGGTAGGTATCGCTGGACAGCACGGCCTCCACCTCGCGAGCGCAGATTTTTGCCGTCTCAATATCCCACTGTGGCGTGATCCCGGCGTGGGCCATCACCAGCTTTTTCTCTTCATCAACCTGGAGCAAAGGCTGGCGGCGAAGCCAGTTAATCAGCTCGTCCGCATCGTCCGCTTCCAGCAATGGCGTCAGGCGATCTTTCGGTTTGTTGCGGGCGATCCCGGCAAACACGGCAAGCAGGTGCAAATCGTGGTTGCCCAGCACCAGGCGCACGGAATCGCCGAGCGAGCGGACGTAACGCAGTACCTCCAGCGAGGCGGGACCTCGTGCGACCAGATCGCCTGTCAGCCATAGTGTATCCTGCGTCGGATCGAAGGCGACCTGATCCAGCAGGGAGATAAGTTCGTCATAGCAACCGTGGACATCGCCGATCAGATAAGTGCTCATTAAACCTTTCAGATCAATTAATGGATATGGCTGGGAACGGCCAGCCTGAACACCGGAATATCGACAAGAAAGGTTCCCCCTTCCTTGTCGAACATCTCATAATGTCCCTGCATGGTGCCCATCGGGGTTTCGAGAACGGCGCCGCTGGTGTACTGAAACTCGCTACCGGGCTCAATGTGCGGCTGTTCGCCGATCACGCCTTCGCCCTGAACTTCCGTTTCGCGGCCGTTTCCGTTGGTGATCAGCCAGTAGCGGCCCCGCAGCTGCACGGCGCTACGCCCCAGATTGCGTATTGTGACGGTATAAGCAAAAACGTAGCGTTCTTCTTCAGGGACAGACTGCGAGGGAACATAAGCACTCTGTACGTGGACACAAACACGGGGCGTATTGATCATCGCTCTAACTCTCCTGCGTCGGGGGATGCGCAATCAGCCAGTTAGCCAGCTGGCAGTATTGTGCGACGGAGATGTTTTCCGCCCGCAGCGTGGGGTCGATGTTCATCTCCTGCAATGCCTCCAGCGAAAACAGATGGCCCAGGCTGTTGCGCAGCGTTTTGCGACGCTTGCCAAAGGCTTCCGTAGTGATCCGGCTGAGGACGCGCATATCCTGCACCGGATTGGCAATCGTGGTATGCGGCATTAAACGCACCACGGCTGATTCTACTTTTGGCGCTGGCGTGAAGGATTCCGGCGGAACTTCCAGCACCGGGATAACCTGGCAGTAATACTGCGCCATCACGGTAAGACGGCCATAGGCCTTGCTGCCAGGGCCCGCAACCAGGCGGTTTACCACCTCTTTTTGCAGCATGAAATGCATATCACGGATCGCACTAGTATAGCTGAAAAGGTGGAACATCAATGGCGTAGAGATATTGTAGGGCAGGTTGCCAAACACGCGCAGCGACTGGCCTTTCTCTTTGGCGTACGCGGCAAAGTCAAAGGTCATCGCATCCTGCTGAAAGATGGTCAGCTTAGGGCCCAGGAACGGGTGGGTTTGCAGACGGGCCGCCAGATCGCGGTCAATTTCGATCACCGTCATGGCGTCCAGACGCTCGCCAACCGGTTCGGTTAACGCCGCCAGCCCGGGGCCGATCTCGACGACTATCTCGCCTTTCTGCGGGTGAATAGCGGAGACAATACTGTCGATAATATACTTGTCGTTAAGGAAGTTCTGCCCGAAACGTTTGCGGGCGAAGTGCCCCTGGTGGACGCGATTATTCATTACTGCTCTTGATCATGGTGATGGCGAGGTTAAGCGCCGTAATAAAGCTGCCCGCCTCTGCGTTGCCTTTGCCTGCCAGCTCCAGAGCGGTGCCGTGGTCAACGGAGGTACGGATAAAGGGCAGGCCGAGGGTGATATTCACCGCTCGGCCGAATCCCTGATATTTTAGCACCGGAAGCCCCTGATCGTGATACATCGCGAGCACGGCATCGGCATGTTGCAAATATTTGGGTTGGAACAGCGTGTCGGCTGGCAAAGGGCCGGTCAACTGCATCCCCTGCTGGCGAAGCTCATCCAGCGCGGGAATGATGACGTCAATCTCTTCCCGGCCCATATGACCGCCTTCACCGGCATGTGGATTCAGGCCGCAGACAAAAATGTGCGGTGAGGCCAGGCCGAATTTGCTTTGCAAATCCGCGTGCAGAATGCCAATCACTTCGTGCAGACTTTCGCGAGTAATGGCGTCAGACACTGCCTTCAGCGGTAAATGCGTCGTGGCCAGCGCCACGCGCAGCTCTTCTGTCGCCAGCATCATCACTACGCGCTCGCGCTTTGAACGCTCGGCGAAGAACTCAGTATGACCGCTGAAGGGGATGCCCGCATCGTTAATGACGCCTTTGTGCACCGGGCCGGTCACTAAGGCGGAAAATTTTCCCGTCAGACAGCCGTCACAGGCTCGCGTCAGGGTTTCCAGAACGTAATGGCCGTTCGCTATGCAAAGCTCACCAGCCTTAACGGGCTGGCGAAGGGGAATGGGCAGCACGGTAAGCGTTCCGGCCTTTTGCGGCTGAGCGGGCACGCCGGGCTGCCAGGTTCTTAAGGTCAGGGGTAAACCCAGCGTTGCCGCTCGCTCGCGCAGCAACGCGGGATCGGCACACACTACCAGCTCAACTGGCCAGTCGCGCTGGGCCAGTTGCAGGGTAACATCAGGACCAATCCCGGCGGGTTCGCCGGGAGTGATCGCCACGCGTACGTTACTGAGCATTAGCGTCCAGAATCTTCACGTAGGCTGAAGCACGCTGCTCTTGCATCCAGGTCTGCGCTTCTTCAGCAAACTTACGGTTAAACAGCAGGCGGTAAGCCCGCTCTTTCTGCGCCGCGTCGGTTTTGTCCACCTTGCGGGTGTCCAGCAGCTGAATCAGATGCCAGCCAAAGGAAGAGTGCACAGGCGCGCTCATCTGGCCTTTTTGCAGCTTCAGCAGCGCATCGCGGAAGGCCGGGTCGTACATTTCTGGCGAGCTCCAGCCTAAATCGCCGCCCTGATTAGCCGAGCCTGGATCCTGCGAGAGCTGGCGGGCCGCCTGGGCGAAGGTGGTTTTACCGCTGTTG
Source organism: Erwinia typographi (assembly GCF_000773975.1). GTDB lineage: Bacteria > Pseudomonadota > Gammaproteobacteria > Enterobacterales > Enterobacteriaceae > Erwinia > Erwinia typographi. Next base: position 162,760 of record NZ_JRUQ01000062.1, on the reverse strand, counting down.
ATATCAGCAGAAACCTGCTCCAGCTTCTGGCGCGCCTGCTCGTCGGTCATCACGGGCGAAGACTTCAGCAGAATATGACGAGCGTGAACTTCGGTCACCGAAACACTCTGATTGTCGCCACGGATATCGTTGACTTTCAGGATATGGAAGCCCACGCCTGAACGAATCGGACCAATGATATCGCCTTTCTTCGCGGTCACCAGCGCCTGAGCGAACAGGGAAGGGAGTTCCTGAATTTTGCCCCAGCCCATGTTGCCGCCTTTCAACGCCTGAGGATCGGCAGAGTAGGTAATCGCCAGCTTGCCAAAGTCCGCGCCGCTTTTGCTTTCGCCTACCAGCTGTTTAGCCAGGTTTTCCTGGTCATCCACCTGCTGCTGCGTTGGGTTTTCCGGCAGCGGCAGCAGGATGTGGCTGAGGTTTAGCTCGGTGCTGGCATTGTTCTGCGAGGCAACCTGCTTCGACAGGGAGTCAACTTCCTGCGGCAGAATGGTGATCCGACGGCGCACTTCGTTGTTACGCACTTCCGCGATGGTCATCTCCTTGCGGATCTGCTCGCGGTAGGTGCCATAGTTCATGCCGTCGTAAGCCAGGCGGCTACGCAACTGGTCCATAGACATGTTGTTCTGCGCAGCAATGTTCTGAATCGCCTGATCCAACTGGGCATCCGTAATCTGAATCCCGGCGGTTTTAGCCATTTGCAGCAGAATGTTGTCCATTACCAGGCGTTCAACGATCTGATGGCGCAACGTTTTGTCGTCAGGAAGCTGCTGACCAGCCTGCTGAGCCTGACCCTTTACCGACTGCATCATGCCGTCGACATCACTTTCCAAAACCACGCCGTTGTTTACCACGGCGGCGACTTTATCAACAACCTGCGGGGCTGCAAACGCGGTGCTGGCTGTCAGCGCGGCACCAAGGATCAGCATTCTCCAGTTCTTCATACTTTTTCCATTCTTTTATCCGCACTGCGGGTTTGCATACTAATTATCACTACATCAGAAAGAGCGCTGATAAGGCAGGATGCCCTGACGCAGCATTTGATCGGTGCCGAGGCTATAAGAAGGACTCAGGCCACGTAGCTCAATGTTGAACGAGATTTTATTGTCGTAATTACTGGTACTGTTTTCGCTATTCCAACTGGTGATTTTACGCTCGTAGCCCAGACGGATGGCGTAGCAGCAGGAGCTGTACTGTATGCCAAGCAGCTGATCGGCCGGCTGTTTCGCTTTAGTATCGTAATACCACGCGCCCACTACCGACCAGGCATCAGCGATTGGCCAGCTTGCCGTTGCGCCTACCTGCGAAATACCGTCCTGATACCCTGGGTTAGTCACTGTACTCAACGTTTGCGCAATATACTCCGGGCTGGTGTAGCGATAGTTCAACTGCACCATCCGGTCAGCATCACGGCGATATTCCAGTACGGCATTGCCTTGCGAAATATTATCAAGGCGGGTGTCGTACTGAAGGCCCCCGCGGGTGCTCCAGCGATCGCTGATGCGATAGTAGGTATCACCAGCCCACACCAGGCTACCGCGGTCATCGCTGTCTGCGCTCTCCAAACCGGTACGGGAAGGAGTGAACGAGTAGATTTGACCTATGGAAGCGTTAAAACGTTCAACCAGATCGTTATCAAAAATTCGCGTGGTCACGCCGCTGGTCAGCTGGTTGGCTGAGGCGATGCGATCCAGACCACTGTAGGTACGGTCGCGGAACAGGCCGGTATAGTCGCTTTGCAGCAGCGTGGAGTCATAGGCACGGATGTCGCTCTGATCGCGATACGGCAGATACAGGTACTGCAATCGCGGTTCAAGCGTTTGCGTGTAGCCTTCTGACCAGTCCATATTGCGGTCGAACACCATCTTGCCGTCTACCTTGAACTGCGGCATAACGCGGTTCACGCTGCTTTTCAGCTGGTTGACTTTGCTGGTGTCGACGCTGTTGTTGTAATAATCAATGTCATTCTGTTCATAATGCGTCGCCAGCAGTTTGGCTTCGGTATTCAGACTGCCCCAGCCGTTCGACAGCGGCAGGTTGATGGTTGGCTCGAGGTGCAAACGGGTTGCATCAGGCAGCTCTTCGTTCACGTTGGTAAATTTGACCGCCTGGGCGTAGAGGTGCGTGTCAAAGGGACCGACGTCATTTTGGTAATAGTTAAAGTCAAACTGCGGCTCTGCACGATAGACATCGTTATTGGCATTGGTGGAGAAGATTTGGAACTGCTTGGTCGACAGCGTGGCGTCCCAGTTTTTCTCGGCGTAGCCCACGCTAAATTTCTGCGTCACGTAGCCGTCGGTCGAGTTACCGTAGGTAGAATCAAGGTCGGTAAAGTAGTAAGGATCGCTGACCTTGGTGTAATCGACGTTAAAACGCCAGTTCTTGTCGTACACGCCGGAGTGTTTCCAGTAGAACAGCCAGCGTTTGGAGTCTTTATCGTCCGAAATATTTCGCGACGCGGCGTCCTTCTCATACTGGTTATCCGAGCCCAGATAGTCCAGTTCCATCAGGCCAGCGCCGGCCTTAGTGAGATAGCGGAACTCATTCTGCAACTGGAGCCCGCGGTTACTCATGTAGTGCGGGGTGATGGTGGCATCGGCCTGCGGCGCAATGTTCCAGTAATAAGGCAGGATGAACTCAAAGCCGTTGGAACTGCCGTATTTCGCGTTCGGGATCAGGAAGCCCGAGCGGCGGCGGTCGCCCAGCGGCAGCTGCAAGTAAGGGCTGTACAGCACCGGAACCGAGCCAATTTTGAAGCGAGCGTTCCAGATTTCAGCAACCTGCTCTTCGCGGTCCTGAATAATTTCCGTCCCGGCGACGCTCCAGCTGTTGTCGCCCGGCAGACAGGAGGTAAAGGTGCCGTTCTCCATAATGGTGTAACGGTTCTGGCCGCGCAGCTTCATCTGATCGCCAGTCCCGCGGCCCTGACGACCGACCATCTGGTAATCGCCATTCCAGACGTTGGTGTCTTTGGTGTTCAGGTTTGACCAGGCTTTAGGACCTTTCAGGATGACCTGATTGTCGTCATAGTGCACATTGCCTAAGGCATCTACGGTGCGCACGGGCGTAGCCTGGCCAGGCTGCTGCTTCTGATGCAGCTGCACCTCGTCAGAGAGCAGGCGGCTATTCCCCTGTTGGATATCAACATTGCCGGTGAAAACGGCGTTATCCGGGTAGTTGCCCTTGGCATTATCCGCGTTGATCGTTACCGGCAGGTCATTGGGATTACTTCCCTGCACCAGAGGACGATTATAGCTTGGGACGCCCAGCATACATTGCGATGCGAGGTCGTCGGCCAGACTCTGCTGGCTGTAAAGCGCTGCGCCGATAAGCGTGGCCAGCAAAGTAGGTAGTCGTTTTTTCATACGCGGTATCGAAAATTCCGTGATAGCTGGCATCATGCCGACAAACGGTCAGAGACTAACGTACTCAACTGCGTTGCGCTAGTGTTAAACCCCTCATCTTTCAAATTGCCGCCGGGTTGGCTGCAAAGGTGAAAGCGATGGGCCATTCTGACTTGTTTGGCCGCGTTGCCGTTAGGCTCTGAGATAAATGACAGGTATGATAATGCAATTTCCAGCCTTCAGCATGGCGAAATGAGGAGAATATGCGCTATTGGGGAAAAGTAATTGGTCTTGTGCTCGGTTTATTAAGCGGCACCGGCTTCTGGGGTTTAGCATTCGGCCTGTTGATCGGCCATCTGATTGATAAAGCGCGAGCGGTTAAAGGACAGGGCTATTTTGCTAATCAGCAAACCAGACAGACGCTGTTTTTCCGCACGACTTTCCAGGTGATGGGGCATTTGACCAAGTCCAAAGGGCGGGTCACCGACGCGGATATTCAGATGGCATCGCTGCTGATGGAGCGTATGCAGCTGCATGGCGAGGCCAGAACATCGGCTCAGCGCGCCTTTCGCGAAGGCAAAGAGGGCGACTATCCGCTGCGCAGCAAGCTGCGTGAACTGCGTAGCGCCTGCTTTGGTCGTTTCGATCTGATTAGGATGTTTCTGGAAATTCAGATTCAGGCGGCGTTTGCGGATGGCTCTCTGCATCCCAACGAGCGGCAGGTGCTGTACGTCATCGCCGAAGAGCTGGGGATTTCCAGAGCGCAGTTCGACCAGTTTCTGCGCATGATGGAAGGCGGCCAGCAGTTTGGCGGCGGGCAGTATCACGGCGGGGCGGGTTCGCAGGGTGGTTTTGGCCAGCCGGGACGCGGGCCGACGCTGGAAGATGCCTGTAGCGTGCTGGGGGTGAAAAGCAGCGATGACGCCACGACGATCAAACGCGCTTACCGCAAGCTGATGAGCGAGCACCATCCTGACAAGCTGGTGGCGAAGGGCCTGCCGCCGCAGATGATGGAAATGGCGAAGCAGAAAGCGCAGGAAATTCAGTCAGCTTACGATCTGATTAAGCGTGAGAAAGGCTTTAAATAAGTGAGGGCTGCATTAATGCAGCCCTGCAATTTTGGCCGCTGGCGTGGGGGACGAATGCCAGCGTCCCGCGCCTAACGATAGCGCTTGTTCAAAAGTCGGCGGGCTGACGGAAGGTCATCGGCGTGTGGTACTGCGGATGGGTGATGGTCAGCATTTCGGCATGCAGCTGTAGGCGAGGCGCCATCGCTTTTGCCTGCTCGTGAGCATAAAAATTGTCTCCGAGAATCGGGTGGCCCAGCGCCAGCATATGTACCCTCAGCTGATGCGAGCGCCCGGTAATCGGCTTTAGCTGAACACGGGCGCTGCTGTCAGCCGCGTAGTCCAGCACCTCATATTCGGTTTGCGCCGACTTCCCCGTTTCGAAACACACCTTCTGCTTTGGCCGGTTTGGCCAGTCGCAGATCAGCGGAAGATCCACCCATCCCCGCTCTTTTTCGGGATGACCCCAGACCCTTGCCACATAGGTCTTTTGCGGTTCGCGCTCGCGGAACTGGCGCTTAAGCTCGCGTTCGGCAGCCTTGGTCAGCGCTACCACCATCACCCCGCTGGTCGCCATGTCCAGCCGGTGTACTGATTCCGCCGCAGGAAAATCGCGCTGGATGCGGGTCATCACGCTATCTTTATGCTCTTCAAGGCGGCCTGGAACGGACAGCAGGCCGCTCGGTTTGTTAACAACCATAATGTGCTGATCCTGATACAGGATATGAAGCCAGGGTTGCTGCGGTGGGTTATAGGGTTCCATCTCGTGCCTGTCTGGGGCGGCCTGTGCCGCCCCGTAGTGGGTTACTGATGCGTCACGACAATCAGGCGTAGCGCGTCAAGCCGCCAGCCTGCCTCGTTCAGCGCCGACAAAACCTGCTCGCGGTTGCTTTCCAGCGCATCGATCTCATCCTGACGGATATTCGGGTTCACTGCGCTCAGCGCATCCAGACGCGACAGCTCGGCGCTCAGCTTTTCATCGGCTTCCTGACGGGCAGCGTCAATCAGCTGGCGAGCCTGCGCCGCGGCTTCCTCCTCCGCCAGTTGGAGGATGGCATACACATCCTGCTGGACGGCATTCACCAGCTTGCTGCCGGTATGACGATTAACGGCGTTGAGCTGGCGGTTAAAGCTTTCAAACTCGACCTTACCGGCAAGATTGGTGCCTTTGCGGTCAACCAGCATTCTCACCGGCGTTGGCGGCAGGAAACGGGTCAGCTGTAGGTGCTTCGGCGCCTGCGCTTCCACCACGTAGATCAGCTCAAGGAGCAGCGTGCCCACCGGCAGCGCCTTGTTTTTCAGCAGGGAGAGCGCGCAGCTCCCGGTGTCGCCGGAAAGGATCAGATCCAGACCGTTACGCACAATCGGGTGCTCCCAGGTCACGTACTGAGCATCTTCGCGGGAGAGCGCCTGACCGCGATCGAAGGTGATGGTGCAGCCATCTTCCGGCAGGCCGGGGAAATCCGGGACCAGCATATGATCGCCGGGCGTCAGCACGATCAGGTTATCGCTACGATCTTCCTGGTTAATCCCGACAATATCAAACAGGTTGAGCGCAAAGTTCACCAGTTCCGTGTCGTTATCCTGCTCGCCGATTTTCTCCGCCAGCGCCTGGGCTTGCTCGCCGCCGTTAGAGTTCAGCTCCAGCAGGCGATCGCGCCCCAGCTCCAGCTGGCTTTTCAGCGCGATATGCTGCTTACGACAGTCGGCAATAAACGCCTGCAGGCCGTCGCTATTTTCTGGCGAAGCCAGATACTCAACCAGTTGGGTATAAACCCGATCATAGATCGCGCGGCCGGTAGGGCAGGTGTGCTCAAACGCGTCCAGCCCTTCGTGATACCACTGCACCAGCACGGACTGGGCGGTTTTTTCCAGATAAGGGACGTGGATCTGAATATCATGCGCCTGACCGATGCGGTCGAGACGGCCAATGCGCTGCTCCAGCAGGTCCGGGTTAAACGGCAGATCGAACATCACCATCTGGCTGGCGAACTGGAAATTGCGACCTTCGGAGCCGATTTCAGAGCAGAGCAGAACCTGAGCGCCCTCTTCTTCTGAGGAAAACCAGGCGGCCGCGCGGTCACGTTCAACGATCGACAGACCTTCGTGGAAGACGGCGGCACGGATACCTTCGCGCTCACGCAAAACCTGCTCAAGCTGGAGAGCGGTGGCGGCTTTCGCACAGATCACCAGCACCTTCTGATCGCGATGGCTGGTCAGGAAGCCCATCAGCCATTCCACGCGGGGATCGAAGTTCCACCAGGTGCCGCTGTCGCCTTCAAACTCCTGATAAATCTGCTCCGGGTAAAGCATATCGCGGGCGCGTTCATCAACGGCTTTACGCGCGCTCATGATGCCAGACACTTTGATCGCCGTCTGATACTGCGTTGGCAGCGGCAAGCGGATCTCGTGCAGCTCGCGTTTGGGGAAACCCTTCACGCCGTTTCGGGTGTTGCGGAACAGCACGCGGCTGGTGCCGTGGCGATCCATCAGCATGGCGATCAGTTCCTGACGCGCTTCCAGCTTGCCGTCGCGCTCGCTGTTGGCGGTTTGCAGCAGCGGCTCGATATCCTGCTCGCCGACCAGCTCGTTGAGCATATTCATCTGATCCTGGCTGAGCGGCTTATCGGCCAGCAGACCGGTCACCGCATCGGCAATCGGGCGGAAATGCTGCTGCTCTTCGACAAAAGCGGCAAAATCATGGAAACGGTTAGGATCGAGCAGGCGCAGGCGCGCAAAGTGGCTCTCCATACCCAGCTGCTCCGGCGTGGCGGTCAGCAGCAGTACGCCGGGAATGTGCGCCGCCAGCTGTTCGATGACCTGATACTCGCGGCTTGGCTGGCCCTCTTCCCACGCCAGGTGGTGGGCTTCATCGACAATCAGCAGATCCCAGGCGGCGTCCGCCAGCATTTCCAGACGCTGCTTGTTGCGGCGCACAAAGTCGAGCGAGCAAATCACCAGCTGTTCGGTCTCGAAGGCGTTATCGCTGTCGAGCTGGGCCTGAGCATAGCGCTCATCGTCGAACAGGGCGAAGCGCAGGTTAAAGCGGCGAAGCATCTCAACCAGCCACTGATGTTGTAGCGTCTCCGGCACGACAATCAGCACGCGCTCGGCGCGGCCAGCCAGCAGCTGCTGGTGGACGATCATCCCGGCCTCAATGGTTTTACCCAGGCCGACTTCATCCGCCAGCAGTACGCGCGGCGCATGGCGGCGGCCAACGTCGTGGGCAATATGCAGCTGGTGAGGGATCAGGCTGGTGCGCATCCCGCGCAGGCCGCTGACCGCAAGGCGATACTGCTCGCTCTGGTATTTACGGGCGCGAAAGCGCAGGGCGAAGCGATCCATACGATCCAACTGCCCAGCAAACAGGCGATCCTGCGGCTTGCTGAACGCCAGCTTGCTGTCGAGCATCACTTCGCGCAGGGTCACGCCGGTCTCTCCGCTGTCCAGTCGCGTGCCGAGATAGGCAATCAGCCCCTTTTCTTCGATAACGTCAACGACTTCCAGCTGCCAGCCTTCGTGGCAGGTAATGGTGTCGCCAGGATTAAAAATGACGCGGGTAATAGGGGAATCATTTTTAGCATAAAGACGGTTTTCGCCGATGGCAGGAAAAAGCACGGTCACCATGCGCGTATCCACCGCGACGATAGTGCCCAGTCCCAATTCGCTTTCCGTATCGCTGATCCAGCGTTGACCAAGTGTAAAAGGCATAAATATTCGGCTCGATTTTCTTAGAGGTTATAACAGGCAATAGCTCGACTGCCCGGCACCCGGTGCCAGGCAGAAAATTCTGATGTTCAGGAAGGGCGCTATGGTACTGGAAGGTGACGCGTTCGTCACCTGTCAAAAAAGCCCCAACTGACCTGTTACCAGTGTAGCAAAGTCATCCTCCAGGAAGGGGAGTATGCCCTCTGCCACCGGCTGGAGCTGTTTTGTCAGGTAATGATCGTAATCCAGCGGGGTAATACGCGCCTCCAGCGGTTCAGGCCCGGAGGTCGCCATCACGTAGCGAATTTTGCCGCCGTTCTGGTAAAGCAGGGGGCGACCGAGCTTCTCGTTCTGCTCGTCGGCGATCCTTGCTGCGCGTACGTGCGGCGGCACGTTGCGCTGATAATCATTCAGCGGACGACGCAGCCGCTTGCTGTAGGTGAGCTGGTCGTCCAGCTCGCCATCCAGCAGTTGACGGACCGTTTGCCGGATGTAATCCTGGTAAGGCAGCTTTTTAAAGATGCGACGGTAGAGCTCCTGCTGGAAATGCTGCGCCAGCGGCGTCCAGTCGGTACGAACGGTTTCCAGTCCTTTAAATACCATTCGTTCCGTTTCGCCTTCACGGATCATCCCGGCATAGCGCTTTTTGCTGCCCTGCTCGGCACCGCGGATCGTCGGCATCAGAAAACGGCTGAAGTGGGTCTCAAATTCCAGCTCAAGGGCGCTCTCCAGTCCGAACGTCTGCTGAAGATGCTGACGCCACCATGCGTTGACTTTTTCTACCAGCTGCTGGCCGATAGTGGCTGCCGACGCCTGGTCGTGCGGCGTTTTTAGCCAGACAAAGGTGGAATCCGTGTCGCCATAAATCACGTCATAGCCTTCGGCTTCCACCAGTTCCCTGGTCTGCCGCATAATTTCGTGGCCGCGCAGGGTGATTGAGGAAGCCAGTCGCGGATCGAAAAAGCGGCAGGCGCTGGTGCCCAGCACGCCGTAAAAGGCGTTCATGATGATCTTCAGCGCCTGGGAGAGCGGCTTGTTGCCCTGCTTCCTCGCGGCTTCGCGCCCCTGCCAGATTTGGTTGACGATCTCCGGCAGGCAGTGCGTTGTGCGGGAAAACCGGGCCTCACGAAAGCCGCTGACCGAGTCTTTATCATCCGGGTGGGCCAGGCCTTCAACCAGCCCGACCGGATCGATCAGGAAGCTGCGAATAATCGACGGGTAAAGACTTTTGTAATCCAGCACCAGCACCGAATCATACAGGCCTGGCCGTGAGTCCATAACGTAGCCGCCGGGGCTGGCCTCCGGCGCGACTTCTCCCAGCCCCGGCGCGACGAAGCCTGCGCGGTGCATTCGCGGAAAATAAAGGTGGCTGAAGGCGGCCACCGAGCCGCCGTGACGGTCGACGGCCAGGCCGTTAACCGTGGCGCGCTCAAGCAGGAACGGCATCAGCTGCGTATGCTGGAAAATACGGGTAACCAGCTCGCAGTCCTTAAGGTTGTAGTGGGCGAGGGCGGGTTTGTCTTGCGCAAAGCGCAGATCGATCTCCTGCATTCGGTCCCAGGGATTGCCAATCGCTTTGCCTTCGCCCAGCAGTTCCCTGGAGACGGCCTCAAGGCTGAATGAGTCAAAATTCCAGAAGGCCGATTTTAAGGATTCAATGCCGTCCAGAATCAGCCTGCCGGTGGCCTGAGCAAAGAAAATACCGGGTTTGAAGCCGTGCTCGCGCCACTCCAGCGCTTCGTTGTTGCGCCCCAGCCGCAGAGAAATGCCGTAACGATCCGCGTGCTTTTGCAAGACGCGGAGATCGAACTGCACCACGTTCCAGCCAATCAGTACGTCAGGATCGTGCCGCAGAAACCAGTCGTTGAGTTTTTCCAGCAGTTGCGGCCTGCTGGAAACATATTCCAGATTGAAGTCCAGCCCGCTGGCATCGCCGTTCTCCGGTCCCAGCATATAAACGTCGCGCTGGCCGCAGCCTTCCAGGCCAATGCAGTACAGCTCGCCGTGGCGGGTCGTTTCAATGTCCAGCGAGACCCATTTCAGCGGCGGGCGATACGCCGGGTTTGGCTTCAGGCGAGTGTTGATCAGGCTGTTGCCTGCGGGCTGCCCGCTGAACCACACCGGTGAAGTAATAAAGCGCTCCATCAGATAACGCTCGGGGGGGCGGATATCCGCTTCATAGACCATTATGCCCTGCTCGCGCAGCAGCTTTTCCAGCTTCTGCAACTGACGGTACTGTCGGCAATAAAGGCCGATCACCGGACGATGACGGAAGTCTTGCAGATTGAGCGGCACAAGGCGGCAATGACGCTCCTGTTTAAGCAGCGCCTCAGCCTGAGGCTGGTATTCTTGCGGAATAAAGGCGACGGATTCCTGCGGCGGCAGCACCACCCGTTGTGGGCCAGCGTCGGTAGCCAGCCACAGCACCACTTCGGTGCCTGAAGGCGTATCCCGCCAGTGGCGGGTAAGCAGAAAGCCTGCGCGTGCGTCGTTCACCTGGAAGCCTTTATTGCCGAATCAATAAACAATAATAGCATGTTTATTTATACAGTTCTTGTGGCAACTGGCCGGTCCGTCAAGCCTGCATACAAAACAGCCCTTGACGGACTCCGAAGCTCTCAGGACAATCCGACCTCAATCAACATAGAATGTGGAAAGTATGGAAGCCTGGCTGCAACATCTTATAACGCAATCACTTGCCTGGTCGCTGCTTGCCGTAGGGCTGATCACTTTTTTTGAATCTCTGGCGCTGGTTGGGCTGCTGCTGCCGGGAACGGTACTGATGGCTTCCTTTGGCGCGCTGATTGGCAGCGGGCAGATCGGTCTGTATCCCGCGTGGCTGGCCGGTACGGTCGGTTGCCTGGTGGGAGACTGGGTATCCTGGCTGATTGGCTGGCAATTTAAGGGGCCGCTGCACCGCTGGTCGTTTATCAGGAAGCACCAGGCGCTGATGGATAAAACCGAACACGCGCTGCATCAGCACAGTATGTTCACCATTATCGTCGGGCGCTTTGTCGGGCCGACGCGTCCGCTGATCCCGCTGGTGGCGGGAATGCTTGAGCTGCCGGTAAAAAAGTTTATTCCGCCGAATATCATTGGCTGCGTGCTCTGGCCGCCGCTGTACCTGTTGCCGGGTATTCTGGCTGGCGTGGCGATTGACGTTCCCAGGGACGCCAGCAGCGGCATGTTCAAATGGCTGCTGCTGGCGGTGGCGATTCTGGTGTGGCTGGGCTGCTGGCTTGGCTGGCGCTGGCTGCGCTCGAAAAAACAGTCCGACTGGGCGACGGCCTGGCTGCCGCTGAGCCGTCTGCGCTGGCTGGCTCCGCTGGTCATCCTGCTGGCGGTTGCCAGCCTTGTGGCGCTACAGTTCCACCCGATGATGCCGGTCTTTCGTCAGCTGCTGTGGCAGGTGTTTATCGGACGCTGATGCCCAGCACCGCGGCTTCGGCTATTTCTCCTTTCAGCAGCGCTTCGGTGCTGCCATCCCAGTAGACTCGTCCGTCAACGATCAGGATGCTGCGCGGCGCAATCCGCGCGGCATCCTCAACGCTGTGTGAAACCATCAGCAGCGTGATATTTCTCTCCCGACAGACTTCATCGACCAGCTCCAGCATTTCCTTACGCAGCGCCGGATCCAGCGCCGAGAACGGCTCATCAAGCAGCAGTAGCGGCTGTTGGCGAACCAGGCAACGCGCCAGCGCCGCGCGCTGCCGCTGCCCGCCGGAAAGCTGGGCAGGCAGGCGGTCCAGATAGGTTTCAAGTCCTACCCGACGGGCGATATCTTGCAGCGTCTGCTTCTGCGATGGGGTCAGCTTCAGCCCCGGATGCAGGCCAAGGCCGATATTTTGTGCAACCGTCAGATGGGGGAACAGATTATTTTCCTGAAACAGCATGGAGACCGGCCGTTTCGCCGGCGGCGCGTGGCTGCAATCCTCGCCGTTTAGCCGCAGGCTGCCGCTGCTAATCGCCAGAAAACCGGCAATCAGGCTCAGCAGGGTGCTTTTTCCAGCGCCGCTGGGGCCGAGTATCGCCAGCCTTTCTCCTGCCTGCATACTGAGTGAAAAACGCATCGGCAGATGGTTATAGAGATAAGTCAGATTAGTCAGCGTCAGCATGGCGTCCCGGCAGTTTTTCTATCAGGGTGAACAGAAGGAAACAGAGCAGCAGCAGCAGCAGGGCGGTAACCGCGCCGTCCTCGCTACGATAGGAACCAATCTGCTGGTAAAGATAAAACGGCAGCGTGCGAAAATTCTCGTTGCCAAAAAGCGCCACCACGCCAAAATCGCCGATCGACAGTACGCAGGCAAATGCCAGCGCCTGGGCGAGGGGGCGTTTCAGCGCGCGCAGCTCGATCAAACGCAGGCGGTTCCAGCCGTGGATATCCAGCGACAGGCACAGCCTGTTATAGCGCTCGGCGAGATCGCGCAGCGGGTTCTCCAGCACTTTCATGGCGTAAGGGATCGCCATCAGCGCGTTGGTGAAAATAACCAGGCCGTCGGCCGAGGCGGGCAGCCCAACGGTGGCGTTCAGCAGCAGGAAAAAGCCGGTTGCCAGCACGATCCCCGGCATCGCCAGGATCAGCATTCCGCTAAGCTCGATGGCGTGGCCGGGCAGTTCGCGCTGCCGCAGCCTCAGCTCACGGCTGCTCCACAGCAGCATCATGCTCAGGATCGTGCAGAGTATGCCTGCACTCAGCGCAATGCGTAACGAGGTGAAGGTCGCCTGCCAGAGCGCAGGCTGTTGCAACACGGCTGGCAGCCCCTGGTTCAGCCCGGCCACCACCACAGCGAGAAGTGGCGGCAAGAGTAACAGCAGCGCGCACAGGATCAGCAGGCTATCCAGCATCTTCGCGGGCCAGCTGTCTTCAGGATTACGCCAGCCGCTAATGCTCGCCGTGCCGGAAGGGATCGCTTTACTCAGCCACTGGCTCAGCATTACCAGCCCGAGACAGCAGACCATCTGGATCATTGCCAGCATCGCGGCGCGGCCCGGATCGTAATCAAAGTTCAGCGCCTGAAAGATGGCCAGCTCGATAGTGGTCGCCTTCGGGCCGCCGCCCAGCGAAAGAACGGTGGCAAAGCTGGCGAAGCACAGCATAAAGATCAGCGCGCCTGCGGGCAGGATCTGCCGCCGCAGCCAGGGCCATTCGACGATCGAAAAGTGGTTCCAGCCGCGCAGGCCCAGCTGGGCGGCCAGCTGACGCTGCTCGCCAGGGATCTGCTCCAGCACCTGAAGCAGCAGCCTTGCGGCCAGCGGCAGATTGAAAAACACATGAGCCAGCAAAATGCCCTGCAGGCCGTAGGGCGTGAAGGCGTAATGGAGACCCAGCAGAGAACTGAGGTCAGCCAGCCAGCCCGTCCTTCCGTACACGCTTAGAATGCCGAAAACGGCGACCAGCACCGGCAGCACCAGCGTCATCGCACACAGCCTTAGCAGCGCGTCCCGGCCGGGAAATCGCCGCCGATAGAGCGCCCGCGCCAGCGGAATAGCGGGGCCGACGGCGAGTGCGGCAGAAAGAAATGCCTGCCAGAATGAGAACCGCAGCACATGCCACAGATAGTCATCCTGCCAGAGTTCCCGCCAGTGAACCCCCGGCGCATTCAGCCACAGCGCGGAGAAAGCCGTCAGGGCCACGGCAACCAGCAGCGTAGCCGCCAGGACGCCGGGCGCCAGCCAGCCGGGGATCAGCGGCTGACGGCGCGTTGCCATGCGCTTATCCACTGGCTACGCTGGCTGGCCACTTCCTGCGGGCTGTATTGCAGGGATTTAGCGGGTATCGTTAGCGTCTCAAACCCTGCGGGCAGCGTGCTTTTCACCACGGGATACATCCAGTTGCCGGTGGGAATGCTGTTCTGGAACGGCTTATCCAGCATGAAGCGCATAAACTTCTGCGCCAGCTCGGGGTGTTTACTCGCTTTCAGCTGGCCCGCCACCTCCACCTGAAGGTAGTGGCCTTCGCTGAAGTTGGCGGCGGCATAGCGATCTTTCTTCTCTTCAATCAGGTGATAAGCCGGGGAGGTGGTGTAGCTCAGCACCATATCGCCTTCTCCTTTCAGGAACAGCCCGTAAGCCTCGCTCCAGCCTTTGGTGACGGTAACGGTTTTCTTCGCCAGCTTCTGCCAGGCTTCCGGCGCCTGGTCACCAAAGACTTTTTGCATCCACAGCAGCAGGCCAAGGCCTGGCGTACTGGTGCGCGGATCTTCGTAAATCACCTTGATCGGGCGGTCGGTTTCTACCAGCTCCTTCAGGCTGCCGGGCGGATTTTGCAGTTTGGTTTTGTCATAAACAAAGGCAAACCAGCCGTAATCATAGGGCACGAAAGTCTTATCGCTCCAGCCTCCCGGCACGCTGGTTTGCGCGGTGTCGACCTGACTCGGTGCAAACAGGCCGGTCTTCGCTGCGGCATCCAGCAGATTATTGTCCAGCCCCAGCGCCACGTCAGCCTGGCTGTTTTTCCCCTCCATCCGCAGGCGGTTGAGCAGGGAGACGCCATCTTCCAGCGCAACATATTTCAGCTCGCAGCCGCAGTCTGCCTCAAAGGCTTTTTTAATGGCGGGACCGGGTCCCCAGTCGGCTGAAAAAGAGTCGTAGGTATAGACCGTCAACACGGGTTTAGCGGCTAAGGCAGGAAAGGCGCTGAGGATCAGCAGAGGCAGAACTTTTTTTAACACTTTGCGTTCCTTGAAGGTTAGGGGGTCGCAAAGGATCTGAGCAGGCTTATCACTCTCAAATCCCTACGCCGGCATTATCCGGATCAGGTTCGACGGGTCTGTCTCAGCGCTGGCGGTGAAGCACCGCAGCGCACCCCGTTGAGAACGACCTATTCTAGAGATTTCCTGACCGTAGCGAAAGCGTCATGATTCGGGCGGCGCGAACCAGGCCGACTTGAAGTCAAACCAGCCAAGCGTATTCATCCGCACGCCGCGCATACTTCGCTGGCCTTCCAGCAGCAGCCAGTGGTGGAACAGCGGATGCAGGCTCCAGCTATTAATCAGCTGCCTGCTCCAGTCCGCCAGCGGCAGCTTTTGCTCCCGCCAGCGCTGCGCATCCTTTTCCCAGTCCAGCGTGACGCAGTGGTGAACCAGCGGAATTTCATAAAGCAGCGCAAACAGGGAAAACTCCAGCGGCAGGGTGAAATTCGCGCTGCCCAGCCAGATATCGCTTTCGGCTTCACCACGATGCCAGACGTCATAATCCACCTGCTGAGTCACCAGCTCCACGCCGTGCGAGGCCAGCAACGGCTTCAGCGCGTTGGCAATACCCTGATGCTCAACATGATCGTTGTACCAGGTCAGGGTGAGGGAGGTCAGTCCCTCGGGCTTCTCGCTGGTGGTCATATCGCGTCGGTGGTGCCAGCGCGGCAGCAGGCCGTAAGCCGGGAACCAGTAACGCTGATAGCCAATACCGGCATGATTCAGCAGGGCGATGGGGTTAAACAACATGCTGACCCAGCGCCGGATCTGCTCATCCCGCCCGCGTTCGGAACGCTGGTCGAACAGCAGGAAATAACAGCCTTCTTCCAGTCGGCTCTCTTCGGATTTTTCTTCGAGGCTTTTCCCCTCCAGCTTCACGCCTGAATAGACCAGCTCATCGCTGATTTCCGGTAGCACCCAGATATTCACCTCATCAATCAGCGCCCGAAAACCGAAGTAGTCGTCGAAGGCCTGGATTTTCAGCTGCGAGCGCTGGTTGCGCACCACGGCGTAGGGGCCGGTGCCCACGGGCTGGCGGGCGAAGTCGGACAGGAAGCGCCACTCTTCCGGTAGAATCATCGCGCTGACGCTGCCCAGCAGCCATGGCAGCCAGCCGTCCGGCTGGTGCAGATGGATATCCAGCGTCCAGGGAGCCGACGACTCAATGCGGTTGAAATGGGAGAACAAAGGCTGCGGCTTCAGCCGCGTCAGCGTGCTGATAACGTCTGCCATGACCAGTTCCCGGCCGTTGTGGAAGTGGATGGCTGGACGCAGATAAAACCGCCAGTGCAGAGCAGAGAGCTGCTGCCAGTGGTGGGCAATATCCGCTTCGATTTCCCCGTTTTCCTCATTTATCCGCGTCAGGCTGCTGAAGATTTGACGGGCAAGGTGAGTTTCAGAGCGGCGCAGCGGCGTGCCGGGCAGCAGGTTTAGCAGTGAGCGATAGTAAAGGACGCGAAGGATATGCCGACCCTGGCGGAAGCTGCGGCCAAGGTGGGAGATAAGCATCTGTCTGACCGCGTTTTTATCCCCCACCAGTTGCACCAGCTGATCGATGCGATCGTGCTCCAGCAGCTCTTCAGCCCGCTGCTGCTGGAGCGCAAGACCGGTGTAGAGGAAGTGGAGCCTGGAGCGCTTTCCGCGCCCGGCCTCCGCCTGCCACTCCAGCCAGCCCTCCTGCTGCATGGCGTTCAGCAGGTTGCGCATATGACGACGTGAACAGCTGAGCTGCTCCGCCAGGTCGTTGAGCGTGGTGTCCAGCGACTGGCCTTCGCAACATTGCCACAGGCGGATGAACTGTTGCTGTAAACGGGCGGAAGACATAAAAGGGGAACTCCCTGCTAAAAGTGGCCTGTTTTTTCTGCCTTATATTAGGCCGATAATGGTCCCAGATGAAAGAGCGGGAGGCATTCCCGGATTCCTGGAATGGCGCTCTGACATTCATTTATGATTCTGAGTATGGTGCGACTTCACCAGCCAGCGGGTTTTTTACCTGCTGGCTTTTTTCGCTGGAGCGTGTTTTCTTCTATGCTTGCTGTTTGTCGGACACACTCTTGTGGCGACCTTTCTCCCCGAAGGATCAGGTATGAAATCGCTCCTCACGCGTCGCCGTCGCGTCAACCCTGTTTACCTCGCCTTTATGGCCGTCTCTTTTATGGTTGGGGTGGCTGGCGCACTTCAGGCACCGACCCTCAGCCTGTTTCTGACCCGAGAGGTGGCCGTACGTCCCTTCTGGGTTGGTCTCTTTTATACCGTGAATGCGATTGCCGGGATTGCGGTCAGCCTGCTGCTGGCGAAGCGCTCGGATAATAAGGGCGATCGCCGGATGCTGATCCTGTTCTGCTGTCTGATGGCGGTGGGCAACGCGCTGCTGTTTGCCTTCAACCGTGACTATCTGACGCTGATCACCGTCGGCGTGCTGCTCTCCGCGCTGGCAAGCGTCGCGATGCCGCAGATCTTTGCCCTGGCCCGTGAATATGCCGACAGCTCCGCGCGGGAAGTGGTGATGTTCAGCTCCGTGATGCGCGCTCAGCTGTCGCTGGCCTGGGTTATCGGGCCGCCGCTGTCGTTCGCGCTGGCGCTGAACTACGGCTTCGCCACGATGTTTATTGTTGCTGCCGTGCTGTTTGTGGCCTGCATCGGGCTGATCTGGTTTGCGCTGCCTTCCGTGGCCCGCGTTGAGCAAGCCTCGCAGGTGGCGATAGCGCAACTCAGCGCCTGGAAGAATAAAGATGTCAGGCTGCTGTTTCTGGCTTCGCTGCTGATGTGGACCTGCAACACGATGTATATCATCGATATGCCGCTCTATATCAGCAGCGTACTGGGGCTGCCGGAACGGCTTGCCGGGCTGCTGATGGGCGTGGCGGCAGGGCTGGAGATCCCGGCTATGCTACTGGCCGGTCACTACGTTAAGCGCTTCGGCAAGCGCAAAATGATGCTGTTTGCCGTGGCTTCCGGGGCCGTTTTTTATCTGGGGCTGGTGCTGTTCCAGTCGCGGGCGGCGCTGATGGTTTTACAGATCTTCAACGCTATTTTTATCGGCATCGTCGCCGGCATTGGCATGCTGTATTTTCAGGATCTGATGCCGGGCAGGCCCGGCGCCGCAACCACGCTGTTTACCAATAGCATCTCCACCGGCGTGATTCTGGCTGGGGTACTCCAGGGCACGCTGGCGGAAAGCTTCGGCCACTATTCAGTGTACTGGGCGGCGCTGCTGCTGTCGCTGGGTGCGCTGGCGATGTCGGTCAGGGTGAGGGATGTGTGAGGCAGGGCGAAGGTGATCGTCCTGCCCGGTAGTTAACGCAGAAAGGCGGGCTGCTGCTGCTCATAAGCCGAGATCTCGGCATCATGTTGCAGAGTCAGACCAATATTATCCAGTCCGTTAATCAGGCAGTGGCGGCGGAAGCTGTCGATGCTGAACGGGTAACGCTGGTCACCGGCAATCACGACCTGCTGCTCCAGATCGACGGTAATGCTGCAGCCCGGCTGGCTGGCAACCCGCTGAAACAGCGCGTCGACCTCGGCTTCGCTCAGCGTCACCAGCAGCAGCTGGTTATTAAATGAATTGTTGGCAAAAATATCGGCGAAATCGCTGCCGACAATCGCCCGAATACCGTAGTCCGTCAGCGCCCAGGGCGCATGTTCGCGGGAAGAGCCGCAGCCGAAGTTCTCCCGCGTCAGCATAATGCTGGCACCGCGAAATTCTGGCTTGTTCAGCACGAAGTCCGGGTTGGGGATCTGGCCTTCCGCGTCGCTATAGCGCCAGTCGTAAAACAAATTGCGGCCAAAACCGGTGCGGGTCACCATTTGCAGGAACTGCTTGGGAATGATCGCATCGGTATCAACGTTAGCCGCATCCATCGGGACAACGATACCGGTGTGCTGGGTAAACTTCTTCGCCATACGGCCTCCTAAATCAGTTCGCGGATGTCAGCAAAATGGCCTGCGACCGCTGCCGCTGCGGCCATTGCCGGGCTGAGCAGGTGCGTGCGGCCACCCCGGCCCTGGCGGCCTTCAAAGTTACGGTTGCTGGTGGAGGCGCAGCGCTCTCCCGGATTCAGACGGTCGTTGTTCATCGCCAGGCACATGGAGCAGCCCGGCAGACGCCATTCAAACCCCGCATCCAGGAAGATTTTGTCTAATCCTTCCGCCTCGGCCTGAGTTTTGACCGGGCCGGAGCCTGGAACGACATACGCCTGCACGCCAGCGGCAATTTTATGGCCTTTCACCACTGAAGCGGCAGCCCGCAAATCCTCAATGCGTGAGTTGGTGCACGAGCCAATAAAGACTTTATCAATCTTCACGTCGGTCAGTCTGATGCCCGGCTTCAGGTCCATATAGGCCAGCGCTTTTTCAGCCGAGGCGCGCTCGGCAGGATCGCTGAACGAAGCCGGATCGGGAATGAAGTCGTTTACGGCAATCACCTGGCCTGGGTTGGTGCCCCAGGTGACCTGCGGGGCAATGTCTGCGGCATTCAGGGTAACTACTTTGTCAAAGCGCGCGTCGCTATCGGATTTCAGCGTGCGCCAGTAAGCTACCGCTTGATCCCAGGCGGCATCTTTCGGCGCAAACTGGCGGCCTTTAACATAGTTAAACGTCGTGTCGTCCGGCGCGACCAGGCCCGCTTTAGCGCCCAGCTCAATCGCCATATTACACAGCGTCATGCGGCCTTCCATACTCAGCTGTTCAACCGCCGGGCCACAGAACTCCACCACATGACCGTTGCCGCCGCCGCTGCCGGTTTTACCAATAATCGCCAGCGCAATGTCTTTAGCGGTAATGCCCGGTGCGGTTTGCCCAACGACTTCAATCTTCATCGTCCTGGCACGGGACTGCTTAAGCGTCTGCGTAGCCAGCACATGCTCGACTTCAGAGGTGCCGATGCCAAAGGCCAGCGCGCCAAAAGCGCCGTGTGTCGAAGTATGCGAGTCGCCACAGACAATCGTCATGCCCGGCAGTGACAGCCCCTGCTCGGGGCCGATTACGTGGACGATGCCCTGGAAAGGGTGCTTAAGATCGTACAGCCGCACGCCGAACGCTTCACAGTTTTTGATCAGCATCGACATCTGGATACGCGCCATTTCGCCGCTGGCATTGATGTCCCGCGTCTGCGTCGAGACGTTGTGATCCATCGTGGCGAAGGTTTTTGACGGCTGACGCACCGGGCGACCGTGTGCGCGAAGGCCGTCAAATGCCTGCGCGGACGTCACTTCATGAACCAAATGACGGTCGATATACAGCAGCGGCGTTTCGTCTGGCGCTTCGTACACCAGATGGGCATCAAACAGCTTCTCGTATAATGTTTTCATAGTCAGGCTTCGCGAATGTACCGGGCAATAATCGAGCCCATTTCCTCAGTGCCGACTGACGGGCCGCCGCCAGCTAAATCGCCGGTGCGGTGGCCTTCAGCCAGCGCGCGGCTGATGGCTTGCTCAACCGCATCGGCGGCCTCTGCGGCATTCAGGCTGAAGCGCAGCAGCAGCGCCAGCGACAGGATTTGGGCAATCGGGTTGGCAACGTTTTTTCCGGCGATATCAGGGGCCGAGCCGCCTGCCGGTTCAAACAGGCCGAAGCCCTGTTCGTTCAGGCTGGCCGAGGGCAGCATACCCATTGAGCCGGTGATCATCGCACATTCATCGGAAAGGATATCGCCAAACAGGTTGGAGCAGAGCATCACGTCGAACTGCGACGGCTCTTTAATCAGCTGCATGGTGGCGTTATCGATGTACATATGGCTCAGCTCTACGTCCGGATAGTCCTGCGCCACTTCGTTAACGATCTGACGCCAGAGGATAGAGGACTGCAACACGTTAGCCTTGTCGATCGAGGTCACTTTGTTACGGCGTTTACGCGCGGATTCGAAGGCGATGCGGGCGATGCGCTCAATCTCAAAGCGGTGATAGACCTCGGTATCGAAGGCGCGCTCGTGCTGGCCGCTGCCTTCACGGCCTTTTGGCTGGCCAAAATAGATGCCGCCGGTTAACTCGCGCACCACCAGGATATCGAATCCTTTGGCCGCAATATCGCTGCGCAGCGGGCAAAACGCCTGTAGCTCTTTGTGCAGGCTGGCCGGGCGCAGGTTACTGAACAGCTTGAAGTGTTTACGCAGCGGCAGCAAAGCGCCGCGCTCGGGCTGTTCGGCTGGCGGTAAGTGTTCCCATTTCGGGCCGCCCACCGAGCCAAACAGGATCGCGTCAGCCTGCTCGCAGCCGGCAATGGTGGTCCGCGGAAGCGGCTCGCCGTGGCGGTCAATCGCAATCCCGCCAACGTCATATTCGCTGGTGGTAATGCGCAGGTTGAAGCGCTCGCGAATGGCGGCCAGCACTTTGTTGGCCTGTGCCATCACTTCCGGACCGATACCGTCACCCGGCAACACTGCAATATGGTAAGTCCCTGACATGATTACACCGCTTCCTTTTGACCGTTAGTTTGAGATTTGCGCTGCAACTCTTGCTCAACCTGACGCGAGCGCCAGATATTATTCAGCGCGTTGATCATTGCTTTGGCGGAAGATTCCACGATATCCGTTGCCAGACCTACGCCGTGGAACTTGCGGCCATTGTATTTCACCACGATATCAACCTGACCCAGCGCATCTTTACCGTGGCCTTTCGCCGTGAGCTGATAGGACACCAGCTCCGCATCAAATTCGGTAATACGATTCACCGCCTGATAAACCGCGTCGACAGGGCCGTTACCGGTTGCCGCTTCAGACTTCACCTCTTCTCCGCAGGCCAGTTTCACCGACGCGGTTGCCATCACGCTGGAGCCGGACTGCACGCTGAAGTAATCCAGGCGGAAGTACTCCGGCTCTTCATTCTGCTTGTTGATAAAGGCCAGCGCTTCCAGATCGTAGTCGAAGACCTGGCCCTTTTTATCCGCCAGCTTCAGGAAGGCGTCGTACAGGTTGTCCAGGCTGTAGTCGTGTTCTTTATAGCCCATTTCATCCATGCGGTGCTTCACGGCGGCACGGCCGGAGCGAGAGGTCAGGTTCAGCTGGATTTTGTTCAGCCCGATCGATTCCGGGGTCATGATTTCGTAGTTTTCGCGGTTTTTCAGCACGCCGTCCTGGTGAATACCAGAAGAGTGAGCGAAGGCGCCGGTGCCAACCACGGCCTTGTTGGCGGGGATCGGCATATTACAAATCTGGCTGATCAGCTGGCTGGTACGGTAGATTTCCTGGTGATTGACGTTAGTTTTCAGGTTCATCAGCTGGCTGCGGGTTTTGATCGCCATGATCACTTCTTCCAGCGCACAGTTTCCGGCTCGCTCGCCCAGACCGTTAATGGTGCCCTCAACCTGACGCGCGCCAGCCTGAACGGCGGCAACCGCGTTGCCCGTTGCCATACCCAGGTCGTCATGGGTATGCACGGACAGGATGGCTTTATCGATATTCGGCACGCGGTTGCGCAACTGGGTGAAAATGTTGCTGTACTCTTCCGGCAGCGTGTAACCGACGGTATCCGGAATGTTGATGGTGGTGGCGCCAGCGTTGATCGCGGCTTCAACTACGCGGCACAGATCGTCAATTGGCGTGCGTCCGCCGTCTTCACAGGAAAACTCCACGTCACTGGTGTAGTTACGGGCGCGTTTCACCATCGTCACCGCGCGTTCAATCACCTCAGGCAGCGTGCTGCGCAGCTTGGTGGCGATGTGCATGGGCGAGGTAGCCAGGAAGGTATGGATGCGATACGCCTCGGCAACGCGCAGAGCTTCATAAGCGGCATCAATGTCTTTTTCTACGCAGCGGGCAAGGGCGCAAACACGACTGTTCTTCACCTGGCGGGCAATAGTTTGTACGGATTCGAAATCGCCCGGAGAGGAGATTGGGAAGCCGACTTCCATCACGTCCACGCCCATGCGCTCCAGCGCCAGGGCGATCTGCAGTTTTTCTTTCACACTCAGGCTGGCCTGTAACGCCTGTTCGCCATCACGCAGTGTGGTATCGAAAATAATAACTTGTTGGCTCATTGGGTATTCCTTGTCGTGTTTGCTTTGCCAGTGCTACGAGCATAAAAAAACCCGCGCATTGGCGCGGGTTCTTTAGTTTTGCAAGCCTGAATCAGTGATTCATTTCTTCGCCCACAAGCCTACCGCGCAATGGAGATGCGTTAAGTAGTAGACCAAGTAGGCGAGCGGTATGAATCATTGAATCAGGCCTCGTAAATTTGCTGTTCCCTTATTGATACTTGATTTCCGGTGGGGATGTCAACCAAAGCTGTAAGGTTATATTGGTTGCGTAAGAAGCGGCTCAGGAAAAATATTCTGACGGGCTGGCCCTGAGCAGAACAAAAGGGAAGGGCGAGCCGCCGTCCTGGTTTTCTGTGGGATAGAACAGGTTTTTTTGCGCTGAAGATGTCAGTTAACAATCTGTTAATTAAGAGGTTTGACAGGGAAATCTTATGATCGGGTTGTGAAGATAATTTCGCCGCGCTCAGATAATTGTTTTTGATAAATATCTTCTGACAGCAGATAAAACCAAAATAGCCGCGTTGTTTGAACAGGTGCGCTTGAATTCGCGTCAGGAGCGTTTTAATAACAAAACGATCGCACTGAAAATGAATTCCTCCCCAG
Source organism: Erwinia typographi (assembly GCF_000773975.1). Lineage (GTDB taxonomy): Bacteria > Pseudomonadota > Gammaproteobacteria > Enterobacterales > Enterobacteriaceae > Erwinia > Erwinia typographi. Next base: position 139,378 of record NZ_JRUQ01000062.1, on the reverse strand, counting down.
AACAAACCGCTTTTCTTTTGCCTTTTGGTCAGTGTAATTGTCGACAAGTCCCCTTAAGGCGTAGTGCCTTGCGGCCCTGCGTTTGACTAAAAGCGTGGGGAAGGGGTTTGCCTGCTAACTTTTCTACGGTTATGGTACTTCATCAAACGCATAAAAATAGCCAGGGATTGACCCTGTACCTGGACTTTGGAAATGATTTCCAAAGTCTTTGCATAAACACAGGTTTTGACCTTATCTTTACGCCCGTTTGCGATGTCCAGCGAGCGATTTCGCGCTAACAGATAAATCAGCACCTTAAAGCCTGGAGGCAAAAATGGAGATGTTGTCAGGAGCCGAGATGGTCGTCCGATCGTTGATCGATCAGGGCGTTAAGCATGTATTCGGCTACCCCGGCGGGGCCGTGCTGGATATCTACGACGCGCTGCAAACCGTCGGCGGTATCGATCACGTACTGGTACGCCACGAGCAGGGCGCAGTGCATATGGCGGACGGCTACGCCCGTTCGACCGGCGAAGTGGGCGTGGTGCTGGTCACCTCCGGCCCTGGCGCGACCAATGCCATTACCGGCATCGCCACCGCCTATATGGATTCTATCCCGCTGGTCGTGCTCTCCGGCCAGGTTCCCTCTTCGCTAATTGGTTACGATGCCTTCCAGGAGTGCGACATGGTTGGGATTTCCCGGCCGGTGGTGAAGCACAGCTTTATGGTGAAGCAGGCGGAAGAGATCCCGACCATCATGAAGAAAGCGTTCTGGCTGGCGGCCAGCGGACGCCCTGGGCCGGTGGTGATCGATCTGCCGAAAGATATGATGAACCCGGCCAATAAATTGCCGTACGTCTGGCCTGAAGAAGTCAGTATGCGTTCTTATAACCCTACCACTCAGGGGCATAAAGGCCAGATCAGGCGCGCGCTGCAAACTCTGCTTGCCGCTAAAAAGCCAGTTATCTATGCCGGCGGCGGCGTGGTGAATGCGGAATGTCATGATGAGCTTCGTCAGATTGCTGAAAAGCTGAACCTGCCGGTCACCTGCTCGCTGATGGGGCTGGGCGCTTTCCCCGGCACGCATCGTCAGAGCGTCGGTATGCTGGGTATGCACGGCACCTATGAAGCCAACATGGTCATGCATAATGCGGACGTGATTTTTGCCGTCGGCGTGCGCTTTGACGACCGTACGACCAACAATCTCGCCAAGTATTGCCCAAATGCGACCGTACTGCATATCGACATCGATCCGACGTCGATCTCCAAGACGGTGCCGGCAGACGTGCCGATCGTGGGCGATGCTAAACAGGTATTGACCCAGATGATCGAACTGCTGGGGCAGAGTGATAAAGAGCAGGATTTCGACAGCCTGCGGGACTGGTGGCAAAGTATCGATCAATGGCGTGCCCGCCAGTGTCTGGAGTTCGATCGCAGCAGTGAAAAGATCAAGCCTCAGGCGGTGATCGAGACTATCTGGCGCCTGACCAAAGGCGAGGCCTACGTGACCTCCGATGTCGGCCAGCACCAGATGTTCGCCGCGCTCTATTATCAGTTTGACAAGCCTCGTCGTTGGATCAACTCCGGCGGCCTCGGCACGATGGGGTTCGGCCTGCCAGCGGCGCTGGGCGTCAAGCTGGCTCTGCCGCAAGAGACGGTGGTTTGCGTCACCGGTGATGGCAGTATCCAGATGAACATCCAGGAGCTGTCTACCGCGTTGCAGTACGATCTGCCGGTGCTGGTGCTGAGCCTGAACAACCGCTTCCTCGGCATGGTCAAACAGTGGCAGGACATGATCTATTCGGGCCGCCATTCGCAGTCCTACATGCAGTCGCTGCCTGATTTTGTGAAGCTGGCGGAAGCCTATGGTCACGTCGGCATCGGCATCAGCCATCCGGAAGAGCTGGAAACCAAGCTGACGCAGGCTCTTGAAGAGTTAGGTAAAGGGCGTCTGGTATTTGTCGATGTTAACGTTGATGGCACCGAGCACGTCTACCCGATGCAGATCCGCGGCGGGGGAATGGATGAAATGTGGCTTAGTAAAACGGAGAGGACTTAATTATGCGTCGTGTTTTATCAGTACTGCTGGAAAACGAATCCGGCGCATTGTCCCGCGTGGTGGGCCTGTTCTCCCAGCGTGGCTATAACATTGAAAGCCTGACCGTGGCGCCGACGGATGATCCAACGCTGTCGCGCATGACGATCCAGACCGTCGGCGACGAGAAAGTGCTGGAGCAGATCGAAAAGCAGCTGCACAAGCTGGTAGACGTGCTGCGAGTGACCGAGCTCGGGCAGGGTGCCTACGTTGAGCGTGAAGTGATGCTGGTGAAAATCCAGGCGACCGGTTACGGCCGTGAAGAGGTCAAACGCAGCGCGGAGATCTTCCGTGGGCAGATCGTTGACGTCACGCCGTCGCTTTATACGGTTCAGCTGGCGGGCACCAGCGACAAGCTGGACGCGTTTCTCAGTACGGTTCGTGAAGTGGCCGAAATTGTTGAGGTCGCCCGCTCCGGCATCGTTGGCGTGTCGCGCGGCGACCGCATTATGCGTTAATTTTCCGGCCTGACACCCGCTCTTTTCTGCTAACCCAGCGTAATGCTGGGTTTTTTATTTTTGTCTGAAAGCTAACGCACAGAAGCAAAAGCGGTTGCTCGCTAAACTATTCTGCTGTTAGATGTAACAAACGTCTTATCCATAGCCGTAATATGGCTATTTTTTGCGCCGTCCCGGTGCTAGCGTGGGGTTATTGTGAAACTGGATGAAATTGCGCGCCTTGCCGGTGTATCGCGCACGACGGCCAGCTATGTAATTAATGGCAAAGCTAAGCAGTATCGTGTCAGCGATAAAACCGTGGAAAAGGTAATGGCGGTGGTGCGCGAGCATAATTACCATCCCAATGCGGTGGCGGCAGGTCTGCGCGCGGGGCGCACGCGTTCAATAGGACTGGTTATTCCTGATTTAGAGAATACCAGCTATACGCGGATTGCTAACTACCTTGAACGTCAGGCTCGCCAGCGCGGCTATCAACTGCTGATTGCCTGTTCCGAAGATCAGCCTGATAACGAAATGCGCTGCGTCGAGCACCTGCTTCAGCGGCAGGTGGATGCCATTATCGTCTCTACCTCATTACCGCCTGAGCATCCTTTCTATCAGCGCTGGATTAACGATCCTTTGCCGATTATCGCCCTTGACCGCGCGCTGGATCGCGAACATTTCACCAGCGTAGTCGGTGCCGATCAGGATGATTCAGAGATGCTGGCGGCGGAATTGCGCAAGCAGCCGGCGGAATCGATTCTCTTCCTGGGCGCGCTGCCGGAGCTGTCGGTTAGCTTCCTGCGCGAGATGGGCTTTCGTGATGCCTGGAAAGGAGACCCCCGCCCGGTCGATTACATTTACGCCAACAGCTTTGAGCGCTCGGCCGCTGCCACCCTGTTCGAAAAATGGCTGGAAACGAACCGGATGCCGGATGCGCTGTTCACCACCTCTTTCGGCCTGCTGCAAGGGGTGATGGACGTGACCCTCAAGCGCGAAGGGCGGCTGCCGAGCGATTTAGCGATAGCGACCTTTGGCGACCATGAACTGCTGGATTTCCTTGATTGTCCGGTACTTGCGGTGGGCCAGCGTCATCGCGACGTGGCGGAGCGGGTACTGGAGTTGGTGCTGGCAAGCCTTGATGAACCGCGCAAGCCTAAGCCGGGGTTAACGCGGATACGGCGTAATCTTTATCGTCGTGGCCGCTTAAGCCGCAAGGTAACTTAACATAGCGACACATGAAGGCAGCCATGCTGCCTTTTTCTTAACGATCTATTTCCCTCCTCATCAAAACCTTCTCTGTGATTAAAATTGCCAGGCTTCCCGGTGCCAGTCCGGGCGTAAATAACGGTAAAGTCTAAAAGAGTCTCCCGCTAATCTTTATCTAAGTCCGTCCCAATATTAAAAACTTAGCGACGATGCGCTTTCTGTAGCCCAGATGCGCTGCGTCCAGGCTAGGAATCTCTTAAGAAATACCCTAAAATGCGCACCACGTCGCAAAGTTGAGGACGTGAAATTTAAGGCGTAAAACTGGCATATTTTTGAACAATCTAATTTTCATGCAGAAATTCCTGCCACTATTCATTAGTTTATTTTTAAATTCCTGCCCGAATCGCGTTCTTTTTAACTCCCTACGGTTTTAACCAGTAAAGAAATAATTCTCATTGCGGCAGCTAGCGGCTTGACAATGTTTTCCTTCGCTCCGTACACTCCTTTGGTGGGAATTTGTGGTGTAAAGTGGTGAACAGGGGTAACTGGAGGGTGAGGCTGGCATGTTCCGTGGGGCAACGTTAGTCAATCTCGACAGCAAGGGACGGCTCGCCGTGCCTACGCGCTATCGCGAAACGCTGATCGGGGAATCGCAGGGGCAAATGGTTTGTACCATTGACCTCCACCAGCCGTGCCTGCTGCTTTATACCCTGCCCGAGTGGGAAGTGATCGAACGTAAACTGGCCCGCTTATCGAGCATGAACCCCGCAGAGCGCCGCGTTCAGCGTCTGTTACTGGGGCACGCCAGTGAATGCCAAATGGATAACGCAGGACGCCTGCTGGTCGCCAACACGCTGCGCCAGCACGCGAATCTGACCAAAGAAGTGATGCTGGTTGGGCAGTTCAACAAGTTTGAGCTGTGGGACGAACAGACCTGGTATCAACAAGTCAGGGAGGATATTGACGCGGAACAGTCGACTCAGGAACCTTTATCTGAGCGTTTACAGGACTTGTCATTATAGCTATGCAGGAAAATTTCAAACATACCACGGTGCTGTTAGACGAGGCGGTAAACGGTCTCAGGATCAAATCTGACGGCATCTATCTCGATGGCACCTTTGGACGAGGTGGACATTCGCGCCTGATCCTCTCTCAGTTGGGAGAGCATGGGCGTCTTTTCGCCATAGACCGCGACCCACAGGCGATTGCCGCAGCAGCAGAGATTACCGACCCACGTTTCACTATCATTCACGGCCCTTTTTCCGCGCTGGCTGGCTACGCCGAAGAGCGCGGGCTGACTGGCAAGATCAACGGTATTTTGCTGGATCTTGGCGTGTCGTCGCCGCAGCTGGATGATGCGGAACGAGGTTTCTCTTTTATGCGCGATGGTCCTCTCGATATGCGTATGGACCCGACCAAAGGCCTGTCAGCCTCGCAGTGGCTGCTGCAAGCCGAAGAAAGTGATATCGCGTTTGTGCTGAAAACCTTTGGCGAAGAGCGCTTTGCCAAACGCATTGCCCGCGCGATTGTTGAGCGTAATCGCGAACAGCCGATGACCCGCACGAAAGAGCTGGCCGAAGTGATTTACGCAGCGACGCCGGTGAAGGACAAATTTAAGCATCCGGCCACCCGCAGCTTCCAGGCGATCCGCATCTGGGTCAATAGCGAACTGGAAGAGATTGAGCAGGCGCTCAAGGGGGCGCTGGACGCGCTGGCGCCTGAAGGGCGCCTGTCGGTGATCAGTTTCCATTCGCTGGAAGACCGTATCGTGAAACGCTTTATGCGCGAGCAGAGCCGGGGACCTCAGGTTCCTGCCGGTATCCCGATGACCGAAGCGCAGTTGAATAAGCTCGGCGGTCGTCATCTGAAAGCGCTGGGCAAAATGATGCCGGGCGAGGCGGAAGTGGCGGAAAACCCAAGGGCGCGCAGTTCGGTATTACGCATCGCTGAGCGGACGGCCTCATGATTGGCAACGAGCGGCACAGCTTACCTGGCGTCATCGGCGGCGACATTCTTCGCCACGGTAAAATCCCGGTGCTGCTGGCCATCGCGGTGCTGGTCTCGGCGGTGCTGGTAGTGACCACCGCGCATAAAACGCGCCTGCTCACCGCTCAGCGCGAACAGTTAGTACTGGAACGGGACGCGCTGGATATTGAGTGGCGCAACCTGATCCTGGAAGAGAATGCCCTCGGCGATCATAGCCGGGTTGAGAGGACGGCAACGGAAAAACTGCAAATGCAGCATGTCGATCCATCGCAGGAAAACATTGTGGTACAACCTTAAGGGGCTGAATGAAAGCCGCAACAAAGACGCAGAAGTTAAAACGCAATGAAGATCAGGCCAGCTTTGTCAGCTGGCGTTTTGCGTTGCTGTGCGGCGGCATTTTCCTCGGCCTGGCTGGTCTGCTGGCGCGCGTGGCTTATTTGCAGGTGATCAACCCCGATAAGCTGGTGCGGGAAGGCGATATGCGTTCTCTGCGCGTGCAGGCCGTTCCCACGGCTCGCGGCATGATCACCGACCGTGCCGGACGGCCATTAGCGGTTAGCGTCCCGGTTAATGCGGTCTGGGCTGACCCGAAAGAACTTCATGATAAGGGCGGCATCACGCTCGACAGCCGCTGGAAGGCGCTGTCAGACGCGCTGTCCATTCCGCTCGACCAGCTTGCTGCCCGCGTGAATGCGAATCCGAAAGGCCGCTTTGTTTATCTGGCTCGCCAGGTCAATCCTGCTATTGGCGACTACATCAAAAAGCTGAAGCTGCCGGGCATCTTCCTGCGCGAAGAATCCCGCCGTTACTATCCGGCAGGGCAGGTCACCTCGCATCTGATTGGCTTCACCAATATCGACGGGCAGGGCATTGAAGGCGTCGAGAAAAGCTTCGACAAATGGCTGACCGGTCAACCCGGCGAGCGCACGGTGCGAAAAGATCGCTTTGGTCGCGTCATTGAGGACGTCTCCTCCGTCGACAGTCGGGCGGCGCATAACCTGGCGCTGAGCATAGACGAGCGTCTGCAGGCGCTGGTTTACCGTGAGCTGAACAACGCGGTGGCCTTTAACAAAGCCGAGTCTGGCACCGCCGTGCTGGTGGATGTGAACACCGGTGAAGTACTGGCGATGGCTAACAGCCCGGCTTATAACCCAAACAATCTTACCGGCACCACTAAAGACGTGATGCGCAACCGCGCCATCACCGACATCTTCGAACCTGGCTCTACCGTGAAGCCAATGGTGGTGATGACGGCGCTTCAGCGTGGCGTGGTGAAGGAAAATACCGTTCTTAATACCATTCCGTATCGTATTAATGGTCATGAAATTAAAGATGTAGCGCGCTACAACGAGCTGACCCTGACCGGGGTTTTGCAGAAATCGAGTAACGTTGGCGTTTCTAAGCTGGCGTTAGCGATGCCATCCTCAGCGTTAGTAGAAACTTACGCACGCTTTGGATTGGGAAAGGCGACCAATTTGGGGTTGGTCGGAGAAAGCAGTGGCTTATATCCTCAAAAACAACGGTGGTCTGACATAGAGAGGGCCACCTTCTCTTTCGGCTACGGGCTAATGGTAACGCCGTTACAGTTAGCGCGTGTCTACGCAACGATCGGCAGCTATGGCGTTTTCCGTCCGCTGTCTATTACCAAAGTTGATCCGCCGGTGGCGGGCGAGCGCGTTTTCCCTGAAGAGCGGGTGCGTACCGTGATGCATATGATGGAGAGCGTGGCTCTGCCCGGCGGTGGTGGCGTGAAGGCCGCTATCAAGGGCTACCGCATCGCCATTAAAACGGGTACCGCGAAGAAAGTCGGGCCGGATGGGCGCTACGTCAACAAATATATTGCTTATACCGCAGGGGTTGCGCCAGCAAGCCGCCCGCGTTTTGCGCTGGTGGTGGTGATTAACGACCCTCAGGGCGGGAAATATTACGGCGGCGCCGTTTCTGCGCCGGTGTTTGGCGCCATTATGGGCGGCGTACTGCGCACCATGAACATTGAGCCTGACGCGCTGCCTCCAGCGCCAAGTGAAAAAAACGAGATGGTAGAAAACAGAAGAGAGGGTTCCAGTGACCGATCGTAGCCTGCGCGACTTACTGGCCCCGTGGGTGCCTGGCGCACCGGAGCGGGCGCTGCATGAAATGATCCTGGACAGCCGCGTGGCGGCTTCCGGCGATCTGTTCGTCGCCATTAAAGGTCATGCGGCAGACGGCCGCCGTTTTATCCCGCAGGCCATTGCCCAGGGCGTTGCGGCCGTGATTGCCGATGCTGAAGGCGAGGCCGAAGACGGTGAAATTGTCGAAATGCACGGCGTGCCGGTTATCTATCTCGCACAGCTTGCACAGCGCCTGTCCGCGCTGGCCGGTCGTTTCTATCAGCAGCCGGGCGACAAGCTCCGCCTGATTGGCGTAACCGGGACCAACGGTAAAACTACCACGACTCAGCTGCTGGCGCAGTGGGGCCAACTGCTGGGCGAAACCGGCGCGGTGATGGGGACCGTGGGTAACGGCCTGTATGGTCACCTCGTTCCGGCCGAAAACACTACCGGTTCGGCTGTTGACGTTCAGCAGACGCTTGCCTCGCTGGTAGAGCAGGGCGCGACGCTGGCGGCGATGGAGATTTCCTCGCATGGTCTGGTGCAGCACCGCGTAGCCGCGCTGCCCTTTGCTGCTGCCGCCTTCACCAATCTGAGCCGCGATCATCTGGATTATCACGGTGACATGACCCGCTATGAAGCGGCGAAATGGCTGCTATTCTCCGAGCATCTGGTGGGGCAGACCATCGTCAATGCAGACGATGAGGTCGGGCGCCGCTGGCTGCAAAAGCTGCCGGATGCTGTTGCGGTCACCATGGAAGACAATCTCCAGCTTGGCTGCCACGGGCGCTGGCTGAAGGCGACCGCTGTCGATTACCACGACAACGGCGCCAAAATTCGCTTTGACTCTAGCTGGGGCGAAGGCGAAATCGAGAGCCGCCTGATGGGCGCATTCAACGTCAGTAACCTGCTGGTGGCGTTAGGCACGCTGCTGGCGCTGGGCTATCCGCTGGCTTCGCTGATCGCCACCGGTCACCAGCTCCAGCCCGTTACCGGCCGCATGGAAGTGTTCAACGCACCGGGCAAACCGACCGTGGTGGTGGACTATGCCCACACGCCGGACGCGCTGGAGAAAGCGCTGCTGGCGGCTCGCCTGCACTGCAAAGGCAAGCTGTGGTGCGTCTTCGGCTGCGGCGGCGATCGCGACAAAGGTAAGCGCCCACTAATGGGTGCTATTGCCGAGCAATTCTCCGACGTGGTGGTGATCACCGATGATAACCCGCGTAGTGAAGATCCGGCCGCTATCGTTGCGGATGTGCTGACGGGGCTACTGAACGCCAGCCGCGCGCGCGTCCTGCCGGGTCGTGCGGAAGCGGTCACTAACATTGTCATGCAGGCGCAGGAAGGCGATATCGTGGTGGTTGCTGGTAAAGGGCACGAAGATTATCAGATTGTCGGCAACCGCCGTCTGGATTATTCAGACCGGCTTACGGTCGCCCGCTTGCTGGGGGTGCTGGCATGATTGCGGTAACGCTGCAAACGCTGGCCGAACTGACGGGCGGCAAATTGTATGGCGGCGACCTGTCCGTGGCGGAAGTGACCACTGACACGCGCAAAGTCAGCGCGGGCTGTCTGTTTGTTGCCCTTAAGGGCGAGCGTTTTGATGCTCATGATTTTGTCGGCGAGGCGCTCGCCTCCGGTTCGGCAGCTTTATTGGTGAGTAAGCACTTACCTGTTGCCGTGCCTCAGGTGGTCGTGACGGATACCCGCATTGCGCTGGGGCAGCTGGCTGGCTGGGTACGTCAGCAGTCAACCGCCCGCGTCGTGGCGCTGACCGGTTCCTCCGGTAAAACCTCGGTAAAAGAGATGACCGCCTCGATTTTGCGGCAATGTGGCGAAACGCTGTATACCGCTGGCAACCTGAATAACGATATCGGCGTGCCGCTGACCCTGCTGCGTCTCAACGAAACTCACCGCTTCGCGGTGATTGAGCTGGGCGCTAACCATCAGGGTGAGATTGCCTATACCACGAATATTACCCGTCCCGAAACTGCGCTGGTGAATAACCTCGCCGCCGCGCATCTGGAAGGATTCGGCTCGCTGGCGGGCGTGGCGAAGGCCAAGGGCGAAATTTTTCAGGGATTGCCGATCGACGGCACGGCGATCCTCAATGCGGACAGCAATGACTGGCCGCACTGGCAGCAGGCGCTGCACAGCAAAACGGTCTGGCGCTTCTCCTCTGCGCCCCAGGCGGACAGTGATTTCGCCGCCACCGACGTCAAGGTAACCAGCACCGGCACGCATTTCGTGATGATCACGCCTGAGGGCAGCATCGGCATTCAGCTGCCGCTGCCGGGTCGTCACAACATCGCTAACGCGCTGGCTGCGGCCGCGCTGGCTCTGTCGGTAGGCGCCCCGTTGAGCGCTATTCAACAGGGATTAAGCCAGCTGAAAGCTGTACCGGGCCGTTTGTTCCCTATTTTGCTGGCGGAAAACCAGCTGCTGCTGGATGACAGCTACAACGCCAACGTCGGGTCAATGACCGCGGCGGCCCAGGTGCTGTCGGAGATGCCTGGCTACCGGGTGATGGTGGTAGGCGATATGGGCGAGTTGGGCGATGAAGCAGAAGAGTGCCATCGCGAAGTGGGCGAAGCCGCTCGTCTGGTCGGTATCGATAAAGTTCTGAGCGTTGGCACGCTAAGCAAAATCCTGAGTGAAGCCAGCGGCGTGGGTGAACATTTTAAAGATAAGGCCGCCGTTACGGCACGCCTTCAGGCGCTGCTCGCTGAGCATCCAGCCATCACGATATTAGTCAAGGGTTCGCGTAGTACCGCCATGGAGCAGGTAGTACAGAGCTTACAGGAGAAAGGAACATGCTAGTCTGGCTGGCCGAACATCTGGTCACTTTTTATTCTGGCTTCAACGTCTTTTCCTATCTGACGTTTCGCGCCATTGTCAGCCTGCTGACCGCCCTGTTTATTTCACTGTGGATGGGACCGCGGATGATTGCCCGCCTGCAGGAAATGTCATTTGGCCAGGTCGTGCGTAACGACGGTCCTGAGTCGCACTTCAGCAAGCGCGGCACGCCGACCATGGGCGGGATTATGATCCTGTTCTCTATTGCCGTGTCCGTATTGATGTGGGCCTATCCTTCTAACCCTTATGTCTGGTGCGTGCTGGTGGTGCTGGTAGGTTTCGGCATCATCGGGTTTGTCGACGATTACCGTAAGGTGGTGCGTAAAGACACCAAAGGCCTGATTGCCCGCTGGAAGTATTTCTGGATGTCAGCGATCTCGCTGGGCGTGGCATTTGCGCTGTACATCGCCGGTAAAGGGACTCCCGCCACGGAACTGGTGGTGCCTTTCTTCAAAGACGTCATGCCGCAGCTGGGGCTGTTTTACGTCGTGCTGGCTTATTTCGTAATTGTCGGTACCGGCAACGCCGTCAACCTGACGGACGGGCTGGATGGTCTGGCTATTATGCCAACGGTCTTCGTCGCGGCGGGTTTTGCGCTGGTGGCGTGGGCAACTGGTAACGTCAAGTTTGCTGAGTATCTGCATATTCCCTACCTGCGTTACGCGGGTGAGCTGGTGATCGTCTGTACCGCTATCGTCGGCGCCGGTCTTGGCTTCCTGTGGTTCAACACCTATCCGGCTCAGGTCTTTATGGGCGACGTCGGCTCACTGGCGCTTGGCGGCGCGTTGGGCACCATTGCCGTGCTGCTCCGTCAGGAGTTCCTGCTGGTGATCATGGGCGGCGTGTTCGTGGTCGAGACGCTGTCGGTGATCCTCCAGGTGGGATCGTTCAAATTACGCGGTCAGCGCATCTTTCGCATGGCGCCGATCCATCACCACTATGAACTTAAAGGCTGGCCGGAGCCGCGCGTCATTGTGCGCTTCTGGATTATTTCTCTGATGCTGGTGCTGATTGGCCTGGCAACGCTGAAGGTGCGGTAAAGATGGCTGACTATCAGGGTAAAAAAGTGATCATCATCGGGTTGGGCCTGACCGGGCTCTCCTGTGTTGATTTCTTTTTAGCGCGCGGCGTAACGCCACGCGTGATGGATACCCGTGTCACCCCGCCAGGCCTGGACAAGCTGCCGGTAAGCGTCGAACGCTGGCTTGGCTCGCTGAATGACGACTGGCTACAGGCCGCCGATCTGATCGTTGCCAGCCCTGGCATGGCGCTGGCACACCCGGCGCTGAGGGATGCGGCGGATGCCGGCGTGGAAATTGTGGGTGATATCGAGCTGTTCTGCCGCGAAGCGCAGGCGCCGATTGTCGCTATTACCGGTTCCAACGGCAAAAGCACCGTTACCCGACTGGTCGGCGAGATGGCGGAGGCCGCCGGATGGCAGGTTGGCGTCGGCGGCAATATTGGCCTGCCCGCGCTGATGCTGCTGGATCGGCCTGCTCAGCTGTACGTGCTGGAACTCTCCAGCTTCCAGCTGGAAACCACCAGTAGCCTGAAGGCTGCGGCGGCGACCATCCTGAACGTCAGCGAAGATCATATGGATCGCTATCCGTTAGGGATGCAGCAGTATCGGGCGGCCAAGCTGCGAATTTATGAGCAGGCCAGCGTTTGCGTGGTGAACGCGGATGATGTGATGACCCTGCCTGTGCGCGGCCTGGACTCACGCTGCGTCAGCTTCGGTATTGCGACCGGTGATTATCGTCTCAGCAGCGAGGCGGGCGTTAGCTGGCTGAACGTTAAGGGTGAAAATGTCCTGAAGACCAGCGAAATGACGCTGGTAGGCCAGCACAACCACACCAACGCGCTGGCAGCCCTGGCGCTGGCCGGAGCGGTAGGACTGCCGCTAGCCTCCAGCCTGCAGGCATTAACCACGTTCAGCGGTCTGGCTCACCGCTTCCAGATTGCCCATCAGCGCAATGGCGTGCGGTGGATTAACGATTCTAAAGCCACCAACGTCGGCAGCACCGAAGCCGCACTGAAAGGACTGGAGGTGCAAGGCACGCTGTGGCTGCTGCTGGGCGGCGACGGCAAGTCGGCTGATTTCAGCCCGCTGACCCGCTATTTGCAGGGCGACAGCGTGCGCATCTGGTGCTTTGGTCGTGATGCGGAAGCGCTGGCGGCGCTGCGTCCTGAGATTGCTACGCTGACCGAGACGCTGGCAGAGGCGATGACGCAAATTGCCGCTCAGGTACAGCCGGGAGATATGGTTCTGCTTTCACCGGCCTGCGCGAGCCTCGATCAATTTAAAAACTTCGAGCAGCGCGGCGACGCGTTTACTCAACTGGCTAAGGAGCTGGGCTGATGAATGTTCCTGGTATAAGCCTGGCCAATGGCGTGACGAATCGTCTGAAAGAGTGGGTGATGGGGCCAAGGGAGAGCGACGCCAGCTCTATGGTTCTTTATGATCGCACGCTGCTGTGGCTGACCATTGGTCTGGCGATCGTCGGTTTTGTGATGGTGACTTCGGCCTCGATGCCGGTCGGGCAGCGTCTCTCTGACGATCCGTTCTATTTTGCCAAGCGCGACGCGTTTTACATTGCGCTGGCAGTTGGTATGGCGTTGGTTACGCTTCGCGTGCCGATGGATTTCTGGCAGCGCTACAGCAACATTATGCTACTGGTGACGGTGGTGATGCTGCTGGTAGTGCTGGTAGTGGGAAGCTCGGTCAACGGGGCTTCGCGCTGGATTGCCCTGGGGCCGCTGCGTATTCAGCCTGCTGAGCTATCGAAGCTGTCGCTGTTCTGCTACCTGGCGAGCTATCTGGTACGCAAGGTTGACGAGGTGCGTAACAACTTCTGGGGCTTCTGTAAGCCGATGGGCGTCATGGTGGTGCTGGCGGTGCTACTGCTGGCTCAGCCGGACCTGGGAACCGTGGTCGTGCTGTTCGTCACCACGCTGGCGATGCTGTTCCTGGCGGGAGCCAAGCTCTGGCAGTTCCTGGCCATTATCGGCTCCGGTATTTTTGCCGTCTGCCTGCTGATTGTGGCGGAACCCTACCGTATGCGCCGCGTGACCTCTTTCTGGAATCCGTGGGAAGATCCTTTCGGCAGCGGCTACCAGCTGACCCAGTCACTGATGGCGTTTGGGCGCGGTGAATTCTGGGGACAGGGACTGGGTAATTCAGTACAAAAACTGGAGTATTTGCCGGAAGCGCACACCGACTTTATCTTCTCGATTATCGGTGAGGAATTAGGTTATATCGGTGTGGTTTTAGCCTTGTTAATGGTATTCTTCGTCGCTTTTCGCGCGATGTCCATTGGCCGTCGTGCGCTTGAACTCGACCAGCGTTTTGCCGGGTTCCTCGGCTGCTCAATCGGCGTCTGGTTCAGCTTCCAGGCGCTGGTGAACGTAGGGGCTGCGGCGGGCATGTTGCCGACCAAGGGTCTGACGCTTCCGCTGATCAGCTACGGCGGTTCGAGCCTGATCATTATGTCGACCGCCATCGTGTTTTTGTTACGCATTGATTATGAAACGCGTCTGGCTAAAGCGCAGGCGTTTACGCGAGGTAGTCGATGAAAGGGAAGCGACTGATGGTAATGGCTGGCGGAACCGGCGGGCACGTTTTCCCCGGGCTGGCGGTCGCGCATCATCTGATGGAACAGGGCTGGCAGGTTCGCTGGTTGGGAACCGCTGACCGGATGGAAGCGGAACTGGTTCCTAAGCACGGTATCGACATCGACTTTATTCGTATTAGCGGCCTGCGGGGCAAGGGCCTCAAAGCGCAACTGAGCGCGCCGCTGCGGATCTTCAACGCCGTGCGCCAGGCCCGAACCATCATGAAAGCCTACAGGCCGGATGTGGTGTTAGGCATGGGCGGCTACGTTTCCGGCCCGGGTGGCTTAGCCGCCTGGACCTGCGGCATCCCGGTGGTGTTGCATGAACAGAATGGCATTGCCGGTCTGACCAACAAGTGGCTGGCGAAAATTGCTAAAAAAGTGATGCAGGCTTTTCCTGGCGCTTTTCCTGACGCTGAGGTGGTAGGCAATCCGGTCCGTAACGACGTACTGGCGCTGCCTTTGCCCGAAGCGCGACTGGCTGACCGCAGCGGCCCGATCCGGGTGCTGATAGTCGGCGGCAGTCAGGGCGCCCGGGTGCTCAACCAGACGATGCCGCAGGTGGCAGCGATACTGGGCGACGCCGTCACGCTGTGGCATCAGGTAGGGAAGGGCGCGCTGGAAGAGGTGAACCAGGCCTATGAGCAGGTTCACCAGACCCAGCATAACGTCACCGAATTTATTGATGATATGGCTGCGGCCTATGCCTGGGCTGACGTGGTGGTCTGTCGTTCCGGCGCGCTGACCGTCAGCGAAGTGGCCGCCGCAGGCTTACCGGCGATTTTTGTGCCATTTCAGCATAAAGATCGTCAGCAGTACTGGAATGCGCTGCCGCTGGAAAAAGCGGGCGCCGCCAAAATTTATGAACAGCCGCAGTTTACTGCGGAGGTAGTGGCAGACACGCTGACCCGATGGGATCGCCCGACTTTACTGCAAATGGCAGAGAAAGCTCGCGCCGTTGCCATCCCCGATGCGACCGAAAGGGTCGCGGCGGAAGTCAGCAAGGCTGCGCTGTAACAGAGAATTTCAGGGCCGACAGGGTTCGGCCCGCAACACGGTACTGAAAGGTAGCGACAGGCAGAAGAGATGAATACACAACAACTGGCAAAACTGCGTTCTATTGTGCCCGAGATGCGTCGCGTCCGGCACATCCACTTTGTTGGCATCGGTGGTGCCGGCATGGGCGGTATTGCCGAAGTGTTGGCCAATGAAGGGTATGAAATTAGCGGTTCAGATCTGGCGCCGAATGCGGTGACTCAGCACCTGAGCAAGCTGGGTGCGACGATCTATTTTAACCATCGCCCTGAGAACGTCAGCGATGCCAGCGTGGTGGTTGTGTCTACCGCCGTCGCGCAGGATAACCCTGAAGTGATCGCCGCGCGTGAAGCGCGTATCCCGGTGATCCGCCGCGCGGAGATGCTGGCTGAGCTGATGCGTTTCCGTCACGGTATTGCCGTTGCCGGTACGCACGGCAAAACGACCACTACGGCGATGGTTTCCAGTATTTATGCTGAAGGCGGCCTGGACCCGACATTTGTTAACGGTGGCCTGGTGAAAGCCGCTGGGACCCATGCGCGCCTGGGAAGCAGCCGTTATCTGATTGCCGAAGCGGACGAGAGCGATGCCTCTTTCCTGCACCTTCAGCCGATGGTGGCGATAGTCACGAATATCGAAGCCGACCATATGGATACTTACCAGGGCGACTTCGAAAACCTGAAGCAGACGTTTATTAACTTTCTGCACAACCTGCCGTTCTATGGTCGTGCGGTGCTTTGCATTGATGATGTTGTGATCCGGGATCTGATCCCTCGTGTGGGACGCCAGATCACGACTTATGGCTTTAGCGAAGATGCTGACGTGCGGATTGAAAGCTACGAGCAGCAGGGCGCTCAGGGGCATTTCACCCTGGCCCGACAGGATAAGCCGTTGATGCGCGTGACGCTGAATGCGCCAGGGCGCCATAATGCGCTCAATGCGGCGGCCGCCGTGGCCGTGGCGACAGAAGAAGGCATTGAGGACCATGAGATCCTGAGTGCGCTGGAGAGCTTCCAGGGAACCGGTCGTCGCTTTGACTTCCTGGGTGAATACCCGGTGCACGATGCCAACGGTAAGCCAGGCACCGCGATGCTGGTTGATGATTATGGCCATCATCCAACGGAAGTGGACGTGACGATTAAAGCTGCGCGTGCCGGTTGGCCGGACAAGCAGCTGGTGATGATTTTCCAGCCGCACCGTTACACCCGTACCCGTGATTTGTATGACGATTTTGCCAACGTGCTGTCACAGGTCGACGTTCTGCTGATGCTGGATGTTTATTCCGCCGGTGAAGCGTCGATTCCAGGGGCCGACAGCCGTTCTCTGTGCCGCACCATTCGCGGTCGCGGGAAGGTCGATCCCATTCTGGTTTCCGATCACGACGCGGTACTCGACATGCTGATGCCTAAGCTGTCAGGCAACGATTTAATTCTGGTTCAGGGGGCAGGTAACGTAGGTCGTATTGCCCGCACGCTGTCAGATCAAAAGTTACAACCGCAGAACAAAGAAGGGGAACATCATGGCTGAGAAAGTAGCAGTATTGCTGGGTGGCACCTCTGCGGAGCGGGAAGTCTCGCTGATGTCAGGTAATGCGGTACTGGCCGGGCTGATTGAAGCCGGTATTAATGCGCACGCCGTCGATATCCGTGATTTCCCGGTGATGCGACTGAAAGACGAAGGCTACGATAAAGCCTTTATCGCGCTGCATGGTCGCGGTGGTGAAGACGGTACGCTGCAAGGGGTTCTGGAGTTTTTATCCATTCCTTACACCGGCAGCGGCGTAATGGCTTCCGCTATCACTATGGACAAGCTGCGCACCAAATGTCTCTGGCAGGGCTGTGGTCTGCCGATCTCGCCTTATGTGGCGCTTTCGCGTCAGGAGATGGACGCCGGGCTGACGGCGGAAACGCAAGCCAGAATCGCCGCGCTTGGCCTGCCCGTTTTCGTGAAGCCAAGCTGCGAAGGATCCAGCGTGGGTATCAGCCGGGTGAATCAGGCTGACTCGCTTCAGGCCGCGTTGACCGAAGCTTTCCGTCATGACGACGAGGTGCTGGTCGAGGCCTTTTTGAGCGGGCCGGAATATACCGTTGCGGTGATTGGCGATGAGATTTTGCCTTCGATACGCATTCAGACCGCTTCTGAGTTCTATGACTATGAAGCAAAATACTTTTCTGACGAGACGCAGTACTTCTGCCCCAGCGGGTTATCCGCTGAAAAAGAAGCTGAACTGAGTGAGATGGTGATTAAAGCCTGGCGCGCATTGGGCTGTAGCGGCTGGGGACGCGTTGACGTGATGATGGGCGGCGACGGTCAGTTTTATCTGCTGGAGGTGAACACTTCGCCAGGTATGACCGGCCACAGCCTGGTGCCTATGGCGGCCAGGCAGGCGGGAATGAGCTTTTCTCAGCTGGTAGCGCGCATTCTGGAGCTGGCGGACTGATATGTCTCAGGCTGCTCTGAATGTCCGCAACCGCGTTCGTGAAGCGAAGGAAAAGGCGCGATCCGGTCGCAGTAATGGTTCGCGCCTGGCGGGCATCGTCTTTTTGATGATGGTACTTGGCGTCATGCTGGCTGGCGGCCTGGTGGTGGTGAAGTGGATGAATGATGCCTCAAGGCTCCCGCTGTCGAAGCTGGTGGTGACCGGGCAGACGCACTACACCACCAATGATGATATCCGTCAGGCTATCCTGGCGCTCGGCGCGCCCGGCACGTTTATGTCACAGGACGTGGATGTCATCCAGCAGCAGATTGAACGCCTGCCGTGGATTCAGCAGGTCAGCGTGCGCAAACAGTGGCCGGACGAATTAAAGATTCATCTGGTTGAGTATGTTCCCGTCGCGCGCTGGAACGATCTGCACATGGTGGATGCCGACGGAAAGTCATTCACCGTACCAGCCAGCCACATTGGCAAAGAAGAGATGCCAATGCTGTATGGCCCGGAAGGAAGCGAGACGGAAGTGCTGACCGGCTATCACCAGATGAGCGATCTGCTGGCGGCGAGCAAATTTAAATTGAAGGTGGCGTCAATGACCGCGCGGCGGTCGTGGCAACTGGTGTTGAGCGATGATGTCCGGCTGGAACTCGGACGCAACGAAGATATGAAGCGGTTAAAGCGTTTCATTCAGCTCTACCCAACGCTGCAACAGCAGGCACAGGCGGAAAACAAGCGTATCAGTTATGTCGACCTGCGGTATGACTCTGGCGCGGCAGTAGGCTGGGCGCCGGCAGAAATTCAGACCCCCGACAATAATCAGCAACAGAATCAGGCACAGGTTAAACAACAATGATCAAGTCGACGGACAGAAAACTGGTAGTTGGACTCGAGATCGGCACCGCGAAGGTTGCCGCTTTGGTAGGGGAAATTCTGCCCGATGGCATGGTCAATATCATTGGTGTGGGGAGCTGCCCATCCCGTGGCATGGATAAAGGCGGCGTGAACGACCTGGAATCCGTGGTCAAATGCGTGCAGCGGGCGATCGACCAGGCAGAGCTGATGGCCGACTGCCAGATTTCTTCGGTCTACCTTGCATTATCGGGTAAACACATCAGTTGTCAGAACGAAATAGGGATGGTTCCTATTTCCGAAGAGGAAGTGACCCAGGAAGATGTGGAGAATGTGGTTCATACCGCTAAATCCGTCCGTGTTCGTGACGAGCACCGCATCCTCCACGTTATTCCGCAAGAATATGCGATCGACTATCAGGAAGGGATCAAAAATCCGGTCGGCTTGTCCGGCGTGAGAATGCAGGCAAAAGTGCATTTGATCACCTGTCACAACGATATGGCGAAAAACATCGTTAAAGCCGTTGAACGATGTGGCCTGAAAGTTGACCAACTGATTTTTGCCGGTCTGGCATCAAGCTTTGCCGTACTGACTGAGGATGAGCGTGAGCTGGGCGTCTGCGTCGTTGACGTCGGCGGCGGCACCATGGATATCGCGGTCTACACCGGCGGCGCGCTGCGTCACACCAAGGTGATTCCGTATGCCGGTAACGTTGTGACCAGTGACATTGCCTATGCCTTTGGCACGCCGCCGACCGATGCGGAAGCGATTAAGGTTCGTCATGGCTGCGCGCTGGGCTCAATCGTCGGCAAAGACGAAAACGTCGAGGTACCAAGCGTCGGCGGACGTCCGCCGAGAAGCTTACAGCGCCAGACGCTGGCCGAGGTGATTGAGCCTCGCTACACCGAACTGCTGAATCTGGTCAACGACGAGATCCTGCAACTTCAGGAGCAGCTGCGTCAGCAGGGCGTTAAGCATCACCTGGCCGCAGGCATCGTCCTGACCGGCGGGGCGGCACAAATTGAAGGATTAGCGGCTTGCGCCCAGCGTGTGTTCCACACGCAGGTGCGTATCGGACAGCCGTTAAACATTACAGGATTAACGGACTACGCGCAGGAGCCGTACTACTCAACAGCGGTTGGCCTACTGCACTACGGAAAAGAGTCTCACCTCAGCGGTGAGTCGGATGTAGAAAAAAGAGCCTCAGTGGGCAACTGGTTTAAACGAATCAACAGCTGGCTGAGAAAAGAGTTTTAATTTAGAGAAAAGGGGATCATGCTAGACTTATTTATGATCTCCAGGCGACAGGCACATAACGGAGAGAAATTATGTTTGAACCAATGGAATTAACCAATGACGCGGTGATTAAAGTCATCGGCGTCGGTGGCGGCGGCGGCAACGCTGTTGAGCACATGGTGCGTGAGCGCATCGAAGGCGTAGAGTTCTTCGCGGTGAATACCGACGCTCAGGCGTTGCGTAAAACGGCGGTCGGCCAGACTATCCAGATTGGTAATGGGATTACCAAAGGTCTGGGCGCAGGCGCAAACCCGGAAGTGGGCCGCAACTCTGCAGAAGAAGATCGTGAAGCACTGCGCCAGGCCCTCGAAGGGGCTGACATGGTGTTTATCGCTGCCGGTATGGGCGGCGGCACCGGTACTGGCGCCGCGCCAGTTGTCGCCGAAGTGGCGAAAGATTTAGGCATCCTGACGGTTGCCGTGGTCACTAAGCCCTTCAATTTTGAAGGCAAAAAGCGCATGGCTTTCGCCGAGCAGGGTATTGCCGAGCTGTCCAAGCACGTCGATTCTTTGATCACCATTCCGAACGACAAGCTGCTGAAAGTGCTTGGCCGCGGTATCTCTCTGCTGGACGCGTTTGGCGCGGCTAACGACGTGCTGAAAGGCGCGGTGCAGGGTATTGCCGAGCTGATCACCCGTCCAGGCCTGATGAACGTCGACTTTGCCGACGTGCGCACCGTGATGTCCGAAATGGGCTACGCGATGATGGGTTCTGGCGTGGCCTGTGGTGAAGACCGTGCCGAAGAAGCGGCCGAAATGGCGATCTCCAGCCCGCTGCTGGAAGATATCGACCTGTCGGGCGCGCGCGGCGTGCTGGTTAACATCACTGCCGGCTTCGACCTGCGTCTGGACGAGTTTGAAACGGTGGGTAACACCATCCGTGCATTTGCTTCAGATAATGCGACGGTGGTTATTGGTACTTCGCTTGACCCAGAAATGAACGACGAACTGCGTGTGACCGTCGTGGCTACCGGTATTGGCATGGACAAACGTCCAGAAATTACCCTGGTGACCAACAAGCAGCAAACGCAGCCAGTTATGGATCATCGTTATCAGCAGCACGGTATGGCGCCGCTCCCACAGGAGCAGAAACCAGCCGCTAAAGTGGTCAACGATCCGAGCGCGCAAACTAACAAAGAGCCTGATTATCTTGATATTCCAGCCTTCCTGCGCAAGCAGGCAGACTAAGAATTTCCTGAGAATTAGGAATCTCCGCTCTTTGTGTTAAAATGTTCGCCCGTCAGTAAGATATACTGGCGGTCGGATGAGAATTTTTTGCGAGATAATACGATGATCAAACAACGGACATTAAAACGTATCGTTCAGACGACTGGCGTCGGTTTACATACCGGCAAAAAAGTCACGCTGACGTTGCGCCCTGCGCCGGCAAATACCGGGGTCATCTATCGTCGCACTGACTTGAATCCACCGGTTGATTTCCCGGCTGATGCCAAATCCGTGCGTGATACCATGCTCTGTACTTGCCTGGTTAATGAGCATGACGTGCGTATTTCGACAGTCGAACATCTGAACGCAGCCTTAGCGGGTCTGGGTATTGATAACATTGTGGTGGAAGTGAACGCGCCTGAAATTCCTATTATGGATGGCAGCGCCGCCCCCTTTGTTTACCTGCTAATGGATGCCGGCATTGAAGAACTGAACTCGGCGAAGAAATTTGTGCGCATCAAGCAGCCTGTCCGGGTTGAAGATGGCGACAAATGGGCTGAACTGAGGCCACATAATGGGTTTACGTTGGATTTTACTATCGACTTTAACCATCCGGCCATCGATTCCAGCTCGCAGCGCTACAGCATGGATTTTTCTGCTGAAGCCTTCGCACGTCAGCTCAGTCGTGCCCGTACGTTCGGCTTTATGCGCGATATCGAAGCGCTCCAGTCCCGCGGCCTGTGCCTGGGCGGCAGCTTTGATTGTGCGATCGTGGTGGATGACTACCGCGTGCTGAACGAAGACGGTTTACGCTTCGAGGACGAGTTCGTTCGTCATAAAATGCTGGACGCCATTGGCGACCTGTTTATGTGTGGCCATAACATCATTGGTGCGTTTACCGCATTCAAAGGTGGTCATGCGTTAAACAATAAGCTGCTGCAGGCGGTTCTGGCTAAGCAGGAAGCCTGGGAATGGGCAACGTTTGAAGACGAAGCCGAGCTGCCGGTGACCTTCAGGGCACCTAATCTGGTGCTGGCATAAGCTGGCACTACTTATTACGACTGGTTGAGCTGGTACTCTCTCCGGCCAGTGAGGCCAGTCGTTCTATTATTCTCTTCAGTTTTTCCGGGCTACGGCTTGCGACACCACGTAAAATTTCCGCACTTTGTTCACTAAGCTGACGCCCCGGCGAATTTTCTTCCACTTCAGACCGACTGCCGTTTTTTTGCACGGATTCCTGTCCTTTTGCCGCCAGTGATGGATTTATCGTGATGTCGATTGCCGTCAATGATGGTAATATTTGCGCTCGTAAAGCTGACAGCAGGCTGGACTGTTCATAGCGTAAGCGCATCATCCAGCTGGCATTGGCGGTTTCGAGCACCAGAATGCCCTGGCGGAAATTCGCCACGCGGCACCAGGGATGCATCTGGGCGGGAAGAACGCCCTGCACGGCAAGGTTCAGCCTGTTAAGCGCAATGGCGCGCTGCTGAATAGATTGCAGCACTCCCTGGCCTTCGGTGGCTTCGAATAAATTTTCAATTGATTGCGGGCGACTATCACGCATAGCAGGCTCCGGCGGAAACAGTGATCGGTATTCTAAATCGTTGGCGACAATTTGGCAGACGTTATTTCTGGCCGCATCTCCTGTTGGGGATGGTCGCGGCTGGTCTTGGCCTGCCTCACGGCACCAGCGACAGAGCAACTTTACCAGAAACCACCTCACGAAGCCTGAATATCAGCAGCGGCATGCGTTTCGACAGCCTGGCCCTGCTGCAGGAGAGCGTTCGTCGTCCTGGTTTTAACGTTGACTACTGGCATCAGCACGCGCTTCGCACCGTTATCCGCCATCTCTCCTTTACGCTAACGCCAGCCAGCCAGCCTACTACCGAGCAGGCCGTGCCGCTCGAAGTGCAAAAGCTTGCGCTGCTGGACACGCTAAATGCGCTGCTGACCCATGAAGCCAGGCCGCCGACGATCATTCGTCATACCGCTGAACGTCAGGTTGCAGCACAACCCCGCTACCAGACTGGCCTGTGGCTTGCCCAGGTTCAGGGCATTCGTGCCGGACCAGCCTCTCTCGCGTCACCTTTAAGTTAATTCAACCAACTGAAAATTAAGTGTTTCACCACATGATGTGGTGGCTGAGAGAATGTATTTATTATGTTAACTAAATTATTAACCAAAGTTTTTGGCAGCAGTAACGATCGCGTGCTGCGCCGTATGCGCAAATCTGTTGATCTCATCAACAAGATGGAGCCTGATTTTGAAAAGCTTTCCGATGAAGAGCTGAAGGCGAAAACCGTAGAGTTCCGCGCACGTCTGGAGAAGGGCGAAGTGCTGGAGAACCTGATCCCGGAAGCCTTTGCCACCGTGCGTGAAGCGAGCAAGCGCGTGTTCGGCATGCGCCACTTTGACGTGCAGCTGTTGGGCGGCATGGTACTGAACGACCGCTGCATCGCAGAGATGCGTACCGGCGAGGGTAAAACTCTCACCGCAACGCTGCCAGCCTACCTGAATGCCCTCGGCGGCAAGGGCGTTCATGTGGTCACCGTCAACGACTATCTGGCCTCGCGCGATGCGGAAAATAACCGCCCGCTGTTTGAATTCCTTGGCCTGAGCATCGGTATCAACCTGCCCGGTATGCCTGCCCCGGCGAAGCGCGAAGCCTATGCTGCCGATATTACCTACGGTACCAACAACGAATACGGCTTTGACTACCTGCGTGACAATATGGCCTTCAGCCCTGAAGACCGCGTGCAGCGTAAGCTGAACTATGCGCTGGTGGATGAGGTTGACTCAATCCTGATCGATGAAGCTCGTACGCCGCTGATCATCTCCGGTCCGGCGGAAGACAGCTCCGAGCTGTACATTCGCGTCAACAAAATCATTCCGGGCCTGATCCGTCAGGAAAAAGAAGACTCCGACACTTTCCAGGGGGAAGGTCACTTCTCGGTGGATGAAAAATCGCGTCAGGTGCATCTGACCGAGCGCGGCCTGGTGGCGATTGAAGAGCTGATGGTCAGCGAAGGCATTATGGAAGAGGGCGAGTCTCTCTACTCGCCAGCTAACATCATGATGATGCATCATGTGACTGCCGCACTGCGTGCGCATGTGCTGTTCACCCGTGACGTTGACTACATTGTTAAAGACGGTGAAGTCATCATCGTTGACGAACACACCGGTCGTACCATGGCTGGTCGTCGCTGGTCTGATGGTCTGCACCAGGCGGTGGAAGCCAAAGAAGGGGTGGAAATTCAGAATGAAAACCAGACGCTGGCTTCCATCACCTTCCAGAACTACTTCCGCCTGTACAGCAAACTGGCCGGGATGACCGGTACGGCAGACACCGAAGCTTTTGAATTCAGCTCAATCTACAAGCTGGAAACCATCGTTGTGCCTACCAACCGTCCTATGCTGCGAAAAGATCTGCCTGACCTGGTCTATATGACCGAGAAAGAGAAGATCGACGCGATCATTGAAGATATCCGCGAGCGTACGGCGAACGGTCAGCCAGTACTGGTTGGTACTATCTCTATCGAGAAGTCCGAAGTGGTTTCTGAAGAGCTGAAGCGCGCTGGTATTGAACACGCGGTGCTGAACGCTAAGTTCCACGCCCGTGAGGCGGATATTGTGGCACAGGCCGGCCAGCCTGGCACGGTCACCATTGCCACCAACATGGCTGGTCGTGGTACCGATATCGTGCTGGGCGGTAGCTGGCAGGCGGAGATTGCTGCGCTGGAAGAGCCGACCGCCGAGCAGATTGAGGCGATCAAAAGCGCCTGGCAGATTCGACACAATGCCGTGCTGGCCTCTGGCGGCCTGCACATCATCGGTACAGAGCGCCATGAATCCCGCCGTATCGATAACCAGTTGCGTGGACGTTCAGGTCGTCAGGGGGATAACGGTTCCTCACGTTTCTACCTGTCGATGGAAGATGCGCTGATGCGTATTTTCGCCTCGGACCGCGTCTCTAACATGATGCGCAAGCTGGGTATGAAGCCGGGTGAGGCCATTGAGCATCCCTGGGTGACCAAGGCCATTGCTAACGCGCAGCGTAAAGTAGAAAGCCGCAACTTTGATATCCGTAAGCAGCTGCTGGAATATGATGATGTTGCCAACGACCAGCGTCGCGCTATCTACAGCCAGCGTAACGAGCTGCTGGACGTGTCTGACGTGTCGGAAACCATCAACAGTATCCGCGATGACGTGTTCAAAACCACTATCGATGGCTACATTCCACCGCAGTCGCTGGAAGAAATGTGGGATGTTGATGGCCTGGAAGAGCGTCTGAAAAACGATTTTGATCTGGAGATGCCGATCAAAGAGTGGCTCGACAAAGAGCCAGAGCTGCACGAAGAGACGCTGCGTGAACGCATCATGGAACAGGCGAAAGACCAGTATCTGCGCAAAGAAGAGGTGGTTGGCACCGAAATGATGCGTAACTTCGAGAAGGGCGTGATGCTGCAAACGCTGGACTCACTGTGGAAAGAGCATCTGGCCGCTATGGACTATCTGCGTCAGGGGATTCACCTGCGTGGCTACGCGCAGAAAGATCCGAAGCAGGAGTACAAGCGTGAATCCTTCGCCATGTTTGCCGCGATGCTGGAGTCACTGAAGTATGAAGTGATTAGCACGCTGAGCAAGGTTCAGGTTCGTATGCCTGAAGAAGTGGAAGCGATGGAAGAGCAGCGCCGCGAAGAGGCCGATCGTCTGGCCCAACAGCAGCAGCTGAGCCACATTGACTCAGAAACCGAGGCGGCGATTTCGGTGGCGGATCAGACCGGCGAGCGCAAGGTGGGCCGTAACGATCCTTGCCCTTGCGGATCAGGGAAAAAATTCAAGCAGTGTCACGGTCGTCTTGCCTGACGGCTGGCGGTGACAATCAGAGGGCTGGAGAATTTCTCCGGCCCTTTTTTTTCGGTAAAACGGTAGGCGATGCCGTTCAGGCTACCAGCAGAAGCAATCCTTGCCCGAGAGCCTGACGAAAGGAAGGCGGATTGCTTTGCTGAACGGATTTCAGAACTGGGCTGAAAGAGGCTGACGCAGACTTGCCTTTCCCGGATAACGCTGGAATAGTGACGGGGTGTACAGTTTCCCAGAGTGTAAATGAATGAAGCATCTGCAGGTAGCGGTAGGCATTATCCGCGACGAACAACAAAATATTTTCCTCGCACGGCGTTCTGCCCGTTCTCATATGGCAAATATGTGGGAATTTCCGGGCGGGAAAATTGAGCCGGGAGAAACCGCAGAGCAGGCGCTGAAGCGCGAGCTGCATGAAGAGACGGGTATTGAGGTTGAACACGCCAGCGCCTATGACGTTGCCGAACACAGTGACAGTGAGCTACGGGTCACGCTCCATTTTTTTATCGTCTCTGGCTGGCAAGGCCAACCCTATGGCCGTGAAGGCCAGCCGCAGCGCTGGGTTGCTCAACGGGAGCTGGTGGCAAGTGAATTTCCGCCGGCGAATGCCGCGATCGTGCGACGTTTAGTCGCGGAGGCCTTGCCGTTTTCCGCGCCAGGTGCGGACAGCGCGTAGCGTGCTGATGATAAGTAAAAAGATGGCTCCCATTAACCGTGTGAGCCATCTTTTATCTGTATTATTAGTGACTGGCTGTTAGATGCACGGGGCTGCCTGAGTCAAACTCCTTTCACCTGCATATGACCAATGCTGATTACTGGATGTACCTTGAGGTAGTGCCTGGCTCCATGAATTGGCGCTTTTTGCTTCGAAATATTTGACGCTATCAGCTTTGGCCCCTCCTGGATTAACGATCTGCCAGTTTTGATAACCATTGGTAAATTTCAGTGAGCTTTTCTTAGTATATATATTTTTATTTGAATTGGCATCCAGGATACGACCAGTAGCGACGTTGATTAACTGGATTTGGCTGCCATCAGAATATTTCAACAATTTCCACTGTTGATATCTTCCGCCATTCCATTTTTTAGTATAAACTTTACCCGCACTATTACTGTCAAGCACCTTACCCGATTTCAGATGCGTTAATGTATAATAAGTTTCTCCTTCGGCATTCGTCCAGTAGGACTTTAACTTCCAACGCATATAAGGGTTGCTGGACGAAAACTTATTCGTGTAAACATCCTCAGCCATATTGGCATCCAGAGCATTCGATGTATTATTCTGCCTCAGGTAGACATACTGAAAGTTTTTATTGAATGGCTCAGTGCGGACAAAATTACCTGCCGAAATTTTAGTGCCATGTTTATAGCACCGGGATGGAGGCTTAGGTGTGGCGACTTTATCTCGGATGATGACTTCTTCCGGCTTTCCAGTCTTAGTCATATATGTTTTGACTTGAAATCCTTCTTTATCCACGTTCAAAACATCGACATAACCAGAATACAGTGCGCCGCTAGTATATATTGGAACCTTGCCAAAAGGACGATGGGTTTGCAATAATGGATAGTGGGAATGCCCAACGAATATTGCAGAAATCTTATATTCATCTATTATGGACTTTAACTGCTGTTGCTGTGAATCTGGCATGCGATTTAACCATTCCATCGCATGAAAGTTAAGAAAAATGTTATTAACGCCGCGTTTTCTGGCTTTATCAAGATCGTGACGTAACCAGGACAAGGAATCCAGAATATCATAATTATGAGAACTAATCATATTGTTGATCCAGACTTTATAGCCTGGAGCGAGATGGAGTTGGACAAAATGATTGGATACGCCAAATGAATTCGAGTCCCAGGAATAGCCCATGCTTCCCTGCGTAACGCTGTTTTCCGATTGAGTAATGTCTGCAGAGAAATTTTCAAAATTTTTTCGATATTGACTTATGCGGTTTTCTAAGTCGTGTGCAGCAGAATATGCGCAGGCATTCATACTGAAATTTAGCGCAAATGGGATGGCACAGTCATTGATATTTGACTCATAATCATGGTTCCCTAATCCTATCAATAAAGGAAACATAACTCCGTTGTAAATTTCGTTGAATGATGCGCGTTGGGTGGGCCTGCCGAATTCTGTGATGTCGCCATTAATAACACCGAAACGAGCCTTTACTGTCATGTGTAATGTGTTAATTCCCCTGACTACCCGGCGATTGAAGTCTTTCCATGTGTGGGCCGTATTTGGGCTGTTTGGGTCTGGGTAAGCATTACCTTGCCCCATTCGCCATGCCTGGGGGTCGGCCATAATAATATAGTTGGTCGATTGATTGGTTCTGAATGCTGCATCCATACTGTAACTCGAAGATGAAGCGATTGCATTATTTGAAGGTAAAGCAAATGCATTACATGATATAATGCATGTAGTAATAAGACTTAGCGTGAATTTCATAATATCCCTGTGTAATTTTTAGGTCCTCGAGCTGAAATTCTGACTGCAGAAGGGGGATTTACAAACTTGTTTTTCCTTAAGCTGAAGGCTTTTTTCTTATGGCAAAGAACAGTAAATAAGATGTTAAATAATTGCTTTAATACTGTGTTTTAAGTTGAAAGCCATAATCATGCTTTTCCGCCCAGAGGTGACAGGAAAATTCGCGCTGTTAGCTGGAATAAACTGAAGTGATTTAATTTAAGGCAAGGTATTCTGGTCTTTAGTCTGGGAAGTACATCGCCGATCCTGGTTAAGCAATGCGGGCTGTCTGTCTGATTTGAATGGTCGTCGTTTACCCGCCGATGGCTCTGGGGTGAGCACGGCGGGTACTGTACTTTACTCTCTGTCCAGGCGCGGGTCTTGTTCGCTCCACTCATCGCTTTCCGAGAGATCGCCGCTGCTGGCAATCCGTTTCTCTTCAGCAGCCCATTCACCTAAATCGATCAGCTGGCAGCGCTTGCTGCAAAACGGCCGCCACGGGCTTAGCTCATCCCAAATCACTTCTTTTGCACAGGTTGGGCAGTTGACTATCATCACATCATCTTTATTCATCAGGTAAACCTTAACAACAGGCGAGTTCAAAATCCAGGCGTGCCGGCACTTCACCGCGTTCGCTGTCTAGCGGCAGAAAACGAATAGCATAGCGGCTTTTGTGACCGGAAACCTGTGGGTACAGAGAATCATCCAGAGACAGCTGTAGGCGCAGCAGCTCGGCGCCTTCCGCATTGTCCTGGAAAAAACCGTTCAGGCTGGTTTGATGACGAAATCCTCCTGACTGGCGGACCAAATCAAGAATTTGCGTCAGGGCGTTTTTAATTGGCGTCAGTGACTCCATCCAGACGGCAACCTGAGCGTCGCGCTGCTCTTGCCCGATGTGCAGCCAGATATGCAGCGTGGGAAGATCGAAACTGCAGCAGCCGCCGGGAATACTTAAGCGCTGGCGAACCAGCCCGATCAGGCGATCTTCACGGATTAGCTGACCCATGCGTGGCGCGGCCATCAGCACGCTGGAACAGGCCTTAAGCTTGTCACTCAGGGTAAGGATTAACGCCATATCAACCCCCGGCACGTCGGCCCAGGCGCGTAATTTTTGCTGCTGCTTCTCCAGTTCTTTAACAATCTCAGTGCGTAATTCACCGCGTTCAAATACGTCGAGCAGCTCTGCCGCGTTGCGGAAAAAGGTCAGCGCGCCAAGGTTGTCGGTGATGGTTCTGCTACTCTCTAACTGGCCGATCAAAAACTCAATTCGCAGCCAGGTACGCATTTTTTCGTTAAGTGGATACTCAAATAAGACGGTTGTGCTCATGCTGTTAATCCTGATTTGTGGCCCCGGCCAGCCTGCGATAGTGCTGGTCCAGCAGGGCAACGCGCGCGGCCACCGACTCGGGTGATCCGCCGTTATCGATAATGTCGTCCGCCACGGCGAGGCGACGTTCACGCGTTGCCTGAGCGGCCAGAATATGTTCCGCCTGTTCGCGGCTGATACCATCCCTGCTCATGGTGCGCTTTAGCTGGGTCTCACGATCCACGTCGACGACCAGTACCCGATTCGCCAGCTGGTGAAGATTATTTTCAACCAGTAGCGGCACAACCCACAGACACCAGACGGAGTGGGTTAACGCCAGCTGGCGGCGCGTTTCCTGCTGGATCAGAGGATGCAGCAGGGCATTGAGCCAGGCTTTGTTCTCCGCCGAGGTGAAAATGCGTTCGCGCATAGCTTTGCGATCGAGGTGCCCGTCGCTAAGGATCACTTCCTGACCAAATTTAGCCTGGATCGTGGCAAGCGCTGGCTGGCCGGGCTCCACAACCTGACGGGCAATCGCGTCAGCATCGACGATGTCCACACCTCTTGCGGCAAAGGCATTCGCAATGGTGGTTTTTCCGCTGCCGATGCCACCAGTCAGCGCAACAGTATAGCGCATAAGCCCTCTCTCTCCCGACCCTGTTGTGACTGAAGTCGGCATCGCGTCAGATAAACTCAGCGATTACAGGCTCAAAAGGTGGTGCAGATCACACCAGGGGATAGCGGATAAATTTATGGGATTGTAGCGTATATAAAGCGTTTTTCGCAGTCTTGCTCATACGAATTTACCGCGTATGATAGCGTCACTGGAGCTGGGACCCGCTAACTATTGCGCCATCAACCAGGAAACTCATCATGCGTATTGAAGAAGATATTAAATTAGGCTTTAAAGATGTCCTTATCCGGCCAAAGCGTTCCACGCTAAAAAGCCGTTCTCAGGTAGAACTTACCCGTCAATTTACCTTCAAGCATTCTGCTGTGGCCTGGTCTGGCATACCGATCATCGCAGCTAATATGGATACTGTCGGCACTTTCAGTATGGCCGAGGCCCTGGCGTCTTTCGATGTGCTCACCGCCGTGCACAAACATTACAGCGTTGAGCAGTGGCAGCAATTTATCTCCCGAGTTCCTGACAGCGTGCTGAAACACGTCATGGTTTCTACCGGTACTTCGGATGCCGATTTCATCAAAATGCAGCAGATTCTGGCGCTCTCACCGCTGCTGAATTTTATCTGTATTGACGTTGCCAACGGGTATTCCGAACATTTTGTCGAGTTCCTGCACCGCGCCCGCGAGGCCTGTCCGGGTAAAACCATCTGTGCTGGCAATGTAGTGACCGGCGAAATGGTTGAAGAGCTTATTCTGTCAGGTGCCGACATTGTGAAGGTCGGGATTGGCCCCGGTTCGGTCTGCACCACCAGGGTTAAAACCGGCGTCGGCTATCCCCAGCTTTCTGCCGTGATTGAGTGCGCGGATGCGGCTCATGGTTTGGGTGGGCAGATTGTCAGCGATGGCGGTTGCTCCGTGCCGGGCGACGTGGCGAAGGCCTTTGGCGGCGGGGCGGATTTTGTCATGCTAGGCGGGATGCTGGCTGCGCACGAAGAGTGTGAGGGCACGCTGGTAGAGGAAGATGGCGAGCAGTTCATGCTGTTCTACGGAATGAGTTCTGAATCTGCCATGAAGCGTCACGTAGGCGGCGTGGCAGGTTATCGTGCAGCCGAGGGCAAAACCGTGAAGCTGCCGCTGCGTGGGCCGGTTGAGCACACAGCGCGCGATATTCTTGGCGGCCTGCGTTCAGCCTGCACCTACGTTGGGGCAGAACGTTTAAAAGAGCTGACCAAGCGCACCACGTTTATTCGCGTTGCGGAACAGGAAAACCGCGTCTTTAACCGCTGACGCAGAAACAGCCTGCCTGGACGAAAGGCAGGCTGTTATCCCTTATCCCATCGCATTTCCCAGGTTAAAAATGGGCAGATACATAGCGATCACCAGCGCGCCTACCAAAACGCCGGTTATCACCATCATCAGCGGCTCAGTAGCGGCAGCCAGATTATCGGCCAGGTCGTTTGTCATCTCTTCATGCATATTGCCCAGACGGGCCAGCATGTTGTCGAGGGAGCCGGACTCCTCACCCACCTTAATCAGCTGATAGCAAAGCGGGTTAAAGAGCGGGTGCTGCTTCAGCGCCTGATGGAGAGGATGACCGGAAGCAATATGCCGTTGAAGCTGCTGAATAGCTTCCCGCCACAGCAGAGGAACCAGCGTTTTCTCCACCGCCTGTAGCCCCTGTAACAACGTCAGTCCGGCCTGCTGCGTTAGCGCCAGAGTCATAAATATCCGGCTGAGCAGCCCACCCTGATAAAGTTTGCCCATCAACGGTAAACCCAGCAGCCAGCGCTGTTCTCTCCTTTGCCAGCCCGACGAGCGTTGGGTTTGCCAGCGCCAGCCGAACCCCAAAATGCCTGCGGCAATCAGAAGCGTCAGGCCGTATTCCTGTAGCCATTCGGCAAGCGCCACCACGCCAGCCGTGAAGGCAGGAAGAGGAGCGTCAAACGCCTGATAGACGGATATAAATTCAGGCAGGACAAAGACCAGCATCCCCACGCTGACCATCAGGGCCAACAGCAGAATAAAAAGAGGGTAGCGCAGGGCCTTAGCGACCTTCTTTTGCAGCCGCTGCTGACGCTCCTGCTGGCTGGCCAACTGCTGACAGCACGTTTCGATGCGCCCGGTCACTTCGCCAACGGACATCAGGGCTGGGAAAAGTGGAGGAAACACCTCCGGCCACATAGCCAGCGCCGTGGAGAACGGGATGCCTTCCGCGACGCTTGTTTGTAGCTGGCTTAACAGCGCCTGCCAGCCGGGATGTTGATGCTCTTCCCCCAGCAGATGCAGGCTGGCCGAGAGCGTCAGCCCAGCTTTAAGTAGGGTCGCCAGCTGGCGAAAGAGGGCAATTTTCTGCTGCCACTGCCACTCTTTTGCGCGATAGCGCTTGCCGGAGGAGAGCGTTAGCGGCGTTAGCCCTTTTGCCAACATCCTCTCCATAACCTCCTGCTGGTTGTGGCAAAAGAAGGCGCCCTGAACCATCGCCCCACTCTTATCCATCGCCTGCCAGCGAAACAGCAATGCGTTAGCCATCGCCGCTCCCTGTGATGCGGTTCAGCTCCTCCAGCGTGGTGTCGCCACGATTAACGCAGTGCAGTCCCTCAACAAACAAAGAGTTCCTTCCCTGCTGACGGGCAATCTCCGCAAGCTGCTCAGCTGAGCCGTTGGCGGCAATGGCGTTTTGCAGCGGAGCGGTTATCGGGAGCATTTCAAACAGTGCCAGCCGACCATAGAAGCCAGAGTAGCAACGTTCACAGCCGGGGGCCTGCCAGTTCTGTACCGTGCCGGGCCAGATGGCCGGTGGAAAGTGGGCCACCGCCTCACTCTGCTGGCGACACCAGGGGCAAAGGCGGCGAACTAACCGCTGGGCGATAATCAGCTTCAGCGCCGAAGCCAGCAGATACCCCGGAATGCCAATCTGGCCCATCCGCGTTAGCGTCTCGGTGGTGGAATTGGTGTGCAGCGTCGACAGGACCAGGTGACCCGTTTGTGCCGCTTTCACTGCGGTTTCAGCTGTCTCCCGGTCGCGGATCTCTCCAAGCATGATCACATCCGGGTCCTGGCGCAGCAAAGCCCGCAGCACGAGGTTAAAATCCAGACCTGCTTTAGGATGGATTTGGGTCTGGTTAACGCCGGGGAGCGGGATCTCAATAGGATCTTCCACGCTGCACAAGTTGCGGTGCGGAGAATTCAACGAACTCAGTCCGCTATAAAGCGTGAGCGTTTTTCCGCTGCCAGTTGGGCCGGTGACCAGGATTAGCCCCTGCGGGCGGGCGAGTGCCTGACGGTATATTTTCAATGCTGCCGGGGGCATCCCCAGCGTCTCCAGCGCGACCGCCTGCGGTTCGCTTTGCAGCAGCCGGAGGACGGCCTTCTCGCCGTAGTGCGTCGGCAGCGTGGCCAGGCGAAACGAGGCCATCTTGCCGCCAAGCTCTACCGTAAATTGCCCGTCCTGTGGGATACGCCGCTCGGTAATGTCCAGGTTCGCCAATATTTTTAGTCTGGCAAGCAGGGCCGCCGCGTTATCTTTTTCGCTGCCAGGGACGTTTTGCAGGACGCCGTCAATACGTAAGCGCACGCGCAGTGAAGTAGACTGAGGTTCGATATGAATGTCGGAAGCCCTTAGCTGTACGGCCAGCTGGAGCAGATGCTGGATTTTCTCTGGTGCAGCATCGCTCCCTCCTGCCCCCGGCGATGGTTGTGGATCAACGGCTGAGGGCTGCTGGCGAAACTGCTCAAGCTGCGCCTGAGGCCAGCACTCCACCTCAATGGCGCCCTGTGTGGCGAAGCGGAGCGCCTCCATCAGCCCATCTTCCGGCGTGTTCGCCATCGCCAGCCGCAGCTGACGCGGCGTAAAATCCAGGATCACCGCCTGGTGACGAAGACACAGGGCCTCAACGGCCTTGCGGGTGGAATGAGCGATCACTCTGCCACCTCGCTGGTATCCTCATCGAAGCGGAAGACGTTTTCACAGGCTGCCTTCAGGTTTGCCTGGCTACTGGTGCAGCTTCGCTGCCAGCTGATTTGCCCCTGTGCGGTCTCCCAGACGGGGCGCATTGCGACGCTAAGCCCGCTCAGGCTCTCCTGTCCAACCAGAGAAATAACCCCCGCGCTGATGCCTACCGAAGCGACGTAGCGAGAGCCTTTGCCCGCCGGAATACCGTTGCTGCCTTCACTACAGTTGCCGGTTCCTCCCCGCTCAATGGCGCAAAGATCGACGGCCGTTTTATAGGGCAGAGCGGTTTGCAGCATATCGGTCAGCGCGGCTTTTTGCAGGTAGCTCTGATACGCGGGCAGGCCAATGGCGCTTTAAATGGCAATAATGGCGATGACAATCATCAGCTCAATCAGGGTAAATCCTTGTTGATGTTTCATAGCTAACCTCCATGTGGTTGAGAGGCTGGCAAGATAACGCGGCGACATTCAGCCAGCCAGCGACAAAAAAGTCAGGCGCGGGGCCGGTCGTAATGAAGTTTCACCTGTTGCAGTAGCCAGCAAATTAACGGCAAGCTGGCTCGCAGATTGAGCGGTAAATAACGGCACGCCACTGCAGCAGCGATGGCGTGGAGGAAGAAGGGAATTATTTGAAACGCATTGAGAGGTCTAAGGCGCGAATATGCTTGGTCAGCGCGCCGACGGAAATGTAGTCGACGCCGGTTTCGGCAAAGGTCCGCAGCGTTTCATCGGTGACGTTACCGGAGACTTCAAGCAGCGCGCGGCCGTCGGTTTGCTTCACGGCTTCACGCATCTGCCCGACCGAGAAGTTATCGAGCATCACAATGTCTGCCCCGGCAGCCAGCGCCTGTTCCAGTTCATCCAGTGACTCAACCTCCACTTCAACCGGTACGTCCGGATGCAGCCAGAAGGCTTTTTCGATCGCTTCGCGAATCGAGCCGGTAGCGATAATGTGATTTTCTTTGATCAGGAAAGCATCGGAAAGCCCAAGGCGGTGATTAGCTCCGCCGCCGCAAAGCACCGCGTATTTCAGCGCCGTTCTCATTCCCGGCAACGTTTTACGGGTATCCAGCAGCTGGGTACGCGTGCCTTTGAGCAGCGCTACGTAACGGCTGACTTCCGTTGCCACGCCAGAAAGCGTTTGCACAAAGTTCAGCGCGGTGCGTTCGGCGGTGAGGATCAGGGCTGAAGGGCCGGTAATTTCAAACAGAGTCTGGTCAGCTGCGATTGTGTCGCCGTCGTCAACGTGCCAGATAATCTGGGTTTTGTTGCCGAGCTGAATAAAGACTTCTTCCACCCAGCGCTTGCCGCAAAAAATTCCCGGTTCCCGGGTAATCACCACGGCATGGGAAGTGGCATCGGCTGGCAGCAGGCTGGCGGTGATATCATTGCAGGGATCGATTTCCCCCCCTAAATCTTCCCGCAGGGCCTGAGCCACGCTGGGGGGAATATCGTCCTCAATACGCTCCAGCAGCAGCGCGCGGCGGCTGTCCGGATCGTAGCGGCGGGTAGTCATGATCGAACTCCGAAAGGTCGGATAGAGAGTTCAACCATGCTAGCCTGTTTAACGGCGCCTTGCCAGCCACTGCCGCGTCGTGCCGCCATACATCAGATCGGCGAGACCTGAGCGCTGAACCTGACCACCAGAAGTTTGGTTTTCCAAAAATGATTCATGCTACTCTGATGATATTGTTAAAAAAGGAGAGCAGGGTATGCAGCTGCAAGCGGGCTGGCTCCAGGGGGTGAAGCAGGTTCCTTCACCGCATTTCAACGAGCGTCCGGATCACGAAATGCCATCGCTGTTGGTGATCCATAACATCAGTCTGCCGCCTGGCGAGTTTGGCGGTCCCTGGATTGATGCGCTGTTCACTGGAAATTTAGATCCCGAGGCGCATCCCTATTTTGCGGATATCGCCCAGCTGCGGGTGTCGGCTCACTGCCTGATCCGCCGTGATGGCGAGATCGTGCAGTACGTGCCTTTCGATCTTCGGGCCTGGCATGCTGGCGTGTCTTGCTATCAGGGGCGCGAAGCCTGCAACGATTTTTCTATCGGTATTGAGCTGGAAGGAACGGATATTTTGCCCTATACCGATGCGCAGTATCAGGCTTTGCAGGCGCTAACTAAGCTGCTTATCGCGCATTATCCGGCTATAGCGAACCACATTACCGGGCACAGCGATATTGCCCCATTGCGCAAAACCGATCCCGGACCGGCTTTTGACTGGATAAGGTTTAGGGATGCGCTGGATGCCCCCTCTGCGGCCCCTTTAAAGGAGTAACAGGCATGACGCTTTTTAGTTTGCTGTTGGTTCTGGGCTGGGAGCGCCTGTTTAAAATGGGCGAACACTGGCAGTTGGATCACCTGCTGACGCCACTGTTTCGCGGAAGACATAAATTCTCACTGCTGCGTACCCTGCTGATGACGCTGGTGGCGATGGCGATCGTTTTTGTCTGCCTGCTGGCGCTGAAAGGGCTGTTCTTTGGCGTGCTTAAGCTGCTGTTCTGGATTGTGGTCGGGCTACTTTGCATTGGCGCCGGTTCGGTCCGGCTGCACTATCACGCCTATCTGAAAGCGGCGAGCCACAACGATGTGGATGCGCATAAGGCGATGGCGGAAGAGCTGACGCTGATCCACGGCATCCCGGTCGATTGTGATGAACGCGAATATCTTCGCGAGCTGCAAAATGCGCTGCTGTGGATCAATTTTCGCTTCTATCTGGCGCCGCTGTTCTGGTTTGTGGTGGGCGGCCCATGGGGGCCGGTGCTGCTGGTGGGTTACGCTTCTCTCCGCGCGTGGCAGTCGTGGATGGCGCGCCATCACTCGCCGGTTGAGCGTTCGCAGTCCGGCGTTGATGCCATTCTGCATGTGGTGGACTGGATACCTGTTCGCCTGGCCGGTGCGGCCTATGCGCTGCTGGGGCACGGCGAGCGGGCGCTGCCGGCCTGGTTTGCTTCGCTTGGCGATCGCCATACTTCACAATATCAGGTGCTGACCCGCCTGGCACAATTCTCGCTGGCCCGCGATCCGCACACCGATAAAGTTGAAACGCCTCGCGTGGCCGTAGCGCTGGCGAAGAAAGTTTCACTGGTATTGGTGGTGGTGGTGGCGCTGCTAACGATTTACGGCACGCTGGTCTGAGTGCCTGGGGGGGGGAGGGAAGCCAGATTCTGGCCTCCCTTACGCGTTACAGCTAAGTGGATAGAAGAACAGGGCGGCAGGTGCCGCCCTGTTGCGATCAGGCTTTCTGCGTCCGTAATTTTAGCAGGTAGCCAATGCCCAGAACGGCAATCCATACCGGGATCAGCCATACGGAAATCGCCATGCCCGGCGTCATAGCCATGATCGCCAGGATACCGGCCAGGAACAGCAGGCAGATCCAGTTACCCAGCGGGTACAGCAGCGCTTTAAAGCGGGTCTCCACGCCCTGCTGATCTTTTTTGCGGCGGAACTTCAGGTGGGCCAGGCTGATCATCGCCCAGTTGATCACCAGCGCCGAAACCACCAGCGCCATCAGCAGGCCAAAGGCCTCGCCAGGCATCAGATAGTTGATCAGTACGCAGATCGCCGTCGCCGCTGCGGAAACCGCAATGGCAATCACCGGTACGCCGCGGGTATCCACCTTCAGCAACGCTTTCGGGCCGTTACCCTGCTGCGCCAGGCCGAACAGCATCCGGCTGTTACAGTAAACGCAGCTGTTATAGACCGACAGCGCCGCCGTCAGGATCACCACGTTGAGCGCATTAGCCACCAGGCTGTCGCCAAGGTCGTGGAAAATCATCACGAACGGACTGGCGCCGCCAATCACTTTAGTCCACGGATAAAGCGAGAGCAGCACGCTCAGCGAACCGATATAGAAAATCAGGATGCGGTACAGCACCTGGTTGGTCGCTTTGGGAATACTTTGTTCAGGGTTGTCGGCCTCAGCAGCGGTGATCCCCACCAGCTCAAGGCCGCCAAAGGAGAACATGATGACCGCCATCGCCATCACCAGGCCGGAGATGCCGTTCGGGAAAAAGCCGCCCCGATCCCAAAGGTTAGAGACTTTCGCCTCCGGGCCAGCGTGGCCGCCAAACAGCAGCCAGCCACCGAACAGGATCATCCCCACTACGGCCGCGACTTTAATAATGGAGAACCAAAACTCCATCTCGCCGTAGACTTTAACGTTAGTCAGGTTGATAGCATTGATCAGTAAGAAGAACACAGCAGCCGATACCCAGGTAGGAATTTCCGGATACCAGTATTGAATGTATTTGCCGACGGCGGTCAGCTCAGCCATCGCCACCAAAACATACAGAATCCAGTAGTTCCAGCCGGAGGCGAAGCCGGCAAAGTTGCCCCAGTATTTGTAGGCGAAGTGACTGAATGAACCGGCGACCGGCTCTTCCACCACCATCTCACCGAGCTGACGCATAATCAGAAAGGCGATAAATCCGCCGATAGCATAACCCAGAAGTACCGACGGACCCGCCATACGGATAGTATCGGCGATACCCAGAAACAGGCCGGTACCCACGGCACCTCCCAACGCGATCAGCTGAATATGGCGGTTCTTTAAACCCCTCTTCAGCGTTTCGCCCTGCTGTTGTTCCATAATAAACCTCATGATGTCGTTATTATTCTTACCAAAGGGCCGCCCTCTGTAAGTTCGTTTTTCCAGGTAACGTATTGAAAGATTTACAGTGCCAGAGACACGAAAAAGAGGCTCATGCTACCTTTGCGACAAGAATAGTGATAAGCGGTCGCCATTGCACTCGCTTTCTCTTTTTGTGCGGCAGAACGCCTAAAATTTCCCCGCCCGGTCACAATTCATGTTTATGTCATCAACACCGTTAGAATAGAGATAACCTGGCTTCAGGCTTAGCCACTTTTTTGCCCACAACTGCTTGCAGGCTTTCAGGAAAGTTAAAAAAATTAACATTTAGCGAGGTGCTTTTCTGCCGATTTTTTAGCGGTTAACCCTTTATAGGTAAAAGAGACTTGGGTCCGAATTCGGTCGGTTGCCATATGGACATGGGGTGAATACTTTGTTACTTTACGGGCACCTTTTTGCAATTGGTATTACCAATTTACTTCGGCAAGGCAGAAGAAGGGATGATGGCCTACAGCAAAATCCGCCAACCAAAGCTATCCGATGCTATCGAGCAGCAGCTCGAGTCCCTGATTATGGAAGGGACCCTGCGTCCGGGTGAAAAGCTGCTCCCAGAACGCGAGCTTGCTAAACAGTTCGATGTCTCCCGTCCTTCCCTGCGTGAAGCTATCCAGCGTCTGGAAGCCAAAGGTCTGTTGCTGCGCCGTCAGGGCGGCGGCACCTTCGTGCAAACCAGCCTGTGGCAAAGCCTCAGCGATCCGCTGGTTGAACTGCTTGCCGGTCATCCTGAATCCCAGTTTGATCTGTTGGAAACCCGCCACGCCCTGGAAGGGATCGCGGCTTACTACGCCGCGCTGCGCGGCACCGACGACGATATTGAACGTATTCGCCACTGCC
Source organism: Erwinia typographi (assembly GCF_000773975.1). Lineage (GTDB taxonomy): Bacteria > Pseudomonadota > Gammaproteobacteria > Enterobacterales > Enterobacteriaceae > Erwinia > Erwinia typographi. The sequence goes on along the minus strand of NZ_JRUQ01000062.1, from coordinate 99,638 downwards.
ATCTGCAGATTCAGACCGCTCAGGACAATGGCGATTTGGACGCGGAAGCGGATGCGGTGATGCAGTACCAGATCGCCGTCACAGAGGCCGCGCATAATGTGGTGCTGCTGCATTTGCTCCGCTGTATGGGGCCAATGCTCGAACAGAACGTACGACAGAACTTTGAATTGCTCTACTCGCGCCGCGAAATGCTGGCGAAAGTGAGCGGTCACCGCGCCAGTATTTTTCAGGCGATTGTGGCACGCGAACCCGAACAGGCCCGCGAAGCCTCACACCGTCACCTGGCGTTTATTGAGGAAATATTGCTGGACAGAAGTCGCGAGCAGAGTCGCCGAGAGCGCTCCTTACGACGATTACAGCAACGTAAGGACTAACGCGTAAGCATAACGCGAAACCAGCCCAGCTCAGGCCTGGGTATTAACGATGAGCCTGTCTCACTGTGTCTGGACATTACGCCGGGTATAGCGGGACAGGCTCCAGACAATTCAACGTATTAGACACAGATAAGGAATACCCCCATGTCAGAACGTTTACACAATGACGTGGATCCGATCGAAACTCGCGACTGGCTACAGGCGATCGAATCGGTCATCCGTGAAGAAGGTGTTGAGCGCGCGCAGTTCCTGATCGACCAGGTAATGAGCGAAGCACGTAAAGGTGGTGTGAAGGTTGCGGCAGGTATCAGCGCCCGCAACTACATCAACTCTATTGCCGTTGAAGACGAGCCGGACTACCCGGGTAATACTTCTCTCGAACGCCGTATTCGTTCCGCGATCCGCTGGAACGCTATCATGGCCGTTCTGCGTGCATCGAAGAAAGATCTGGAGCTGGGTGGCCACATGTCCTCCTTCCAGTCCTCCGCCACCATTTATGAAGTGTGCTTTAACCACTTCTTCCGTGCGCGTAGCGAAAAAGACGGCGGCGATCTGGTGTACTTTCAGGGCCACATCTCCCCTGGCGTGTATGCTCGTGCCTTCCTTGAAGGCCGCCTGACCGAAGAGCAGATGAACAACTTCCGTCAGGAAGTGCACGGTAAGGGTCTCTCTTCCTATCCGCACCCTAAACTGATGCCTGAGTTCTGGCAGTTCCCGACCGTCTCTATGGGCCTTGGCCCTATCGGCGCGATCTACCAGGCTAAATTCCTGAAATACCTTGAGCACCGTGGTCTGAAAGACACCGCGGCGCAGACCGTTTATGCCTTCCTGGGCGACGGTGAGATGGATGAGCCAGAATCCAAAGGGGCGATCACTATCGCCACCCGTGAGAAGCTTGACAACCTGGTCTTCATCATCAACTGTAACCTCCAGCGCCTCGATGGCCCGGTCACCGGTAACGGCAAAATCATCAACGAGCTGGACGGCATCTTTGCCGGTGCCGGTTGGGAAGTGATCAAAGTTATCTGGGGCGGACGTTGGGATGAGCTGCTGCGTAAAGACACCAGCGGCAAGCTGGTGCAGCTGATGAACGAAACCGTTGACGGTGACTACCAGACCTTCAAATCCCGTGACGGCGCCTACGTGCGTGAACACTTCTTTGGTAAATACCCGGAGACCGCCGCGCTGGTTAAAGACATGAGCGACGACGAGATCTGGTCTCTGAACCGTGGCGGTCACGATCCGAAGAAAGTCTACGCGGCGCTGAAAAAAGCGCAGGATACCAAAGGAAAACCGGTGGTTATCCTCGCCCACACCATCAAAGGCTATGGCATGGGTGAAACCGCTGAGGGCAAAAACATTGCTCACCAGGTGAAGAAAATGAACATGGATGGCGTTCGCTACATCCGTGATCGTTTCAACGTGCCGGTTGACGATGCCAACATCGAAAAACTGCCGTACGTGACCTTCGATAAAGAGTCTGAAGAGTACAAATATCTGCACGGCCAGCGTGAGAAGCTGGGTGGCTACCTGCCAACCCGCCAGCCTACCTTCAGCGAAAAGCTAACCATGCCCGCGCTGGAAGACTTCCGTCAGCTGCTGGACGAGCAGAATAAAGAGATTTCCACCACTATCGCCTTCGTGCGTGCCCTGAATGTGATGCTGAAGAACCCGTCGATCAAAGATCGTCTGGTGCCGATCATCGCCGATGAAGCGCGTACCTTCGGTATGGAAGGTCTGTTCCGTCAAATCGGTATCTACAGCCCGAACGGTCAGCAGTATACCCCGCAGGACCGCGAGCAGGTTGCCTACTACAAAGAAGACGAGAAGGGCCAGATTCTGCAGGAAGGGATCAACGAACTGGGCGCAGGCGCATCATGGCTGGCGGCGGCAACGTCTTACAGCACCAATAACCTGCCGATGATTCCGTTCTACATCTACTACTCTATGTTTGGTTTCCAGCGTATTGGCGATCTGTGCTGGGCAGCAGGCGATCAGCAGGCTCGCGGCTTCCTGGTCGGCGGAACCTCCGGTCGTACTACCCTGAACGGCGAAGGCTTACAGCACGAAGATGGTCACAGCCACATTCAGTCGCTGACTATCCCGAACTGTATCTCTTACGATCCGGCATATGCCTACGAAGTGGCGGTCATCATGCATGACGGTCTGGTGCGCATGTACGGCGACGCGCAGGAAAATATCTACTACTACATCACCACGCTGAACGAAAACTACCACATGCCTGCGATGCCGCAGGGTGCGGAAGAGGGGATTCGTAAGGGGATCTACAAGCTGGAAACGCTTGAAGGCAGCAAGGGCAAAGTTCAGCTGCTGGGCTCCGGTTCGATCCTGCGTCATGTGCGTGAAGCGGCGCAGATTCTGGCGAAAGACTACGGCGTGGGCTCTGACGTTTACAGCGTGACCTCGTTCACCGAGCTGGCTCGTGATGGTCAGGACTGCGAGCGCTGGAACATGCTGCACCCAACGGAAGCGCCACGCGTGCCGTACGTTGCGCAGATCATGAGCGATGCGCCGGCCGTAGCCTCAACTGACTACATGAAACTGTTTGCCGAGCAGATCCGCACCTTCATGCCTGCGAGCGACTATCGCGTGCTGGGCACCGACGGTTTCGGACGCTCCGACAGCCGTGAAAATCTGCGTCACCACTTCGAAGTGGATGCGTCTTACGTAGTGGTTGCGGCACTGGGTGAACTGGCTAAACGCGGTGAAATCGATAAGAAAGTGGTGGCGGAAGCCATCAGCAAATTCAATATTGATGCCGATAAAGTCAACCCGCGTCTGGCATAAGAGGTAAAGATTAATGGCTATCGAAATTAACGTACCGGATATCGGTGCAGACGAAGTGGAAGTCACCGAGATTATGGTCAAGGTGGGTGACAAGGTAGACGTTGAGCAGTCGCTGATCACCGTGGAGGGCGATAAGGCCTCTATGGAAGTGCCTTCTCCTCAGGCTGGCGTAGTGAAAGAGATTAAAATCTCTGTCGGCGACAAAGTAGAAACCGGCAAGCTGATCATGATCTTTGAAGCGGCTGAAGGGGCAGCAGAAGCGGCTCCGGCTAAGGTGGAAGAGAAGAAAGAAGAAGCGAAACCGGCGGCGCCTGCAACCGCAGAAAGCAAAGACGTCAACGTCCCGGATATCGGCGGCGATGAAGTTGAAGTGACCGAGGTTCTGGTCAAAGTCGGCGACAAGGTAGAAGCCGAGCAGTCGCTGATCGTCGTTGAGGGCGATAAAGCCTCAATGGAAGTGCCAGCGCCTTTCGCCGGGACAGTGAAAGAGATCAAAATCAACACGGGTGACAAAGTCAGCACCGGCTCGATGATTATGGTCTTTGAAACGGCTGGTTCTGGCTCGGCTCCGGCTGAAGCGAAGCCAGAAGTGAAAGAAGAAGCGGCTGCCGCCCCAGCCGCAGCTGGCGGCGTGAAGGATGTTGCCGTGCCGGATATCGGCGGCGACGAAGTTGAAGTCACTGAAATCATGGTGAAAGTAGGGGATAAAGTGACTGCCGAGCAGTCGCTGATCACCGTTGAGGGCGACAAAGCCTCAATGGAAGTCCCTGCGCCGTTCGCGGGCACGGTGAAAGAGATCAAAATCAGCACCGGCGATAAAGTCAGTACTGGCTCAATGATCATGGTCTTTGAAGTGGAAGGCACAGCGCCAGCCGCCGCACCGGCAGCGAAAAAAGAACAGGCCGCCCCGGCTAAGCAGGAGGCGAAAGCCGCGCCTGCGCCAGCCAAAGCCGAAGCGAAAGGCGAGTTTGCCGAGAACGATGCCTACGTCCATGCGACGCCGGTTATCCGCCGCCTGGCCCGTGAGTTTGGCGTGAATCTGTCGAAGGTCAAAGGGACCGGCCGTAAAGGTCGTATTCTGAAAGAAGACGTTCAGTCTTACGTTAAGGATGCGGTGAAACGTGCCGAGGCCGCCCCTGCTGCCGCTGCGAGTGGCGGAATTCCGGGTATGCTGCCGTGGCCGAAAGTGGACTTCAGCAAGTTCGGTGAGATTGAAGAAGTCGAGCTGGGCCGCATCCAGAAAATTTCTGGCGCTAACCTGAGCCGTAACTGGATCGTGATCCCTCACGTTACCCAGCACGACAAGGCCGACATTACCGAAGTGGAAAACTTCCGTAAGCAGCAGAACGATGAAGCGGCGAAAAAGAAACTGGATCTGAAGATCACCCCGCTGGTGTTCATCATGAAGGCGGCAGCCAAAGCGCTGGAAGAGTTCCCACGTTTCAACAGCTCTCTGTCTGAAGACGGCCAGAAGCTGACGCTGAAGAAATACATCAATATCGGCGTGGCGGTTGATACGCCAAACGGTCTGGTGGTTCCGGTGTTCAAAGACGTTAACAAGAAAGGTATTGTTGAGCTGTCTAATGAGCTGTCGGTGATTTCTAAAAAGGCGCGCGACGGCAAGCTGACCGCCAGCGATATGCAGGGCGGCTGCTTCACCATCTCCAGCCTTGGCGGCATCGGCGGAACCTCGTTCACCCCGATCGTCAACGCGCCGGAAGTGGCAATCCTCGGCGTGTCTAAATCGTCGATGGAACCGGTGTGGAATGGTAAAGAGTTCGTTCCTCGCCTGATGCTGCCACTGTCGCTCTCCTTCGATCACCGGGTGATCGATGGCGCAGCCGGTGCCCGCTTCGCTGCTTACATCGCTACCATCATGGCGGATATCCGCCGACTGGTGATGTAATCAGTTACAAGGCCGGCTTTTGCCGGCCTTCTCATAGCCGACTTTCGATGTCTGAGTCGACAAGGTAGTTGAAAACGTTTTGTATCAAGCGGTTTGCAGTCCGTTAACAATTCTGTAAACTCTTGCGGTGAAAACGTACCGGTGGATGAATGAATATCCCAGCGGTTAACTAAGAGGTCATGATGAGTACAGAAATTAAAACTCAGGTCGTGGTACTTGGGGCAGGTCCTGCAGGCTACTCTGCAGCCTTCCGCGCAGCCGATTTAGGTCTGGAGACCGTTATCGTTGAGCGTTTCAGCACCCTGGGCGGGGTTTGTCTGAACGTGGGCTGTATCCCTTCTAAAGCGCTGCTGCACGTCGCGAAAGTGATTGAAGAAGCCAAAGCGCTGGAACAGCACGGTATCGTGTTTGGTAAGCCAGAGACCGATATCAACAAGATTCGTACCTGGAAAGAGAAAGTCATTACTCAGCTGACCGGTGGTCTGGCGGGGATGGCGAAAGGCCGCAAAGTGAAAGTGGTCACCGGTCTGGGTAAATTCACCGGCGCTAACACGCTGGTGGTTGAAGGGGAGAATGGGGCAACGACCATCACCTTCGACAACGCTATTATTGCTGCCGGCTCTCGTCCGATTCAGCTGCCGTTTATTCCGCATGAAGATCCTCGCGTGTGGGACTCTACCGATGCGCTGGAGCTGAAAGAAGTGCCAGAGCGCCTGCTGGTTATGGGTGGCGGCATCATCGGTCTGGAAATGGGCACCGTTTACCACGCGCTGGGTTCGCAGATTGACGTGGTTGAAATGTTCGATCAGGTTATCCCTGCTGCCGATAAAGACGTGGTGAAAGTCTTTACTAAACGCATCAGCAAGCAGTTCAACCTGATGCTGGAAACCAAAGTGACCGCCGTTGAAGCAAAAGACGATGGCATCTACGTGACGATGGAAGGCAAAAAAGCGCCTGCCGAGCCGCAGCGTTATGACGCGGTGCTGGTCGCGATTGGTCGCGTGCCGAACGGTAAAGGTCTGGATGCCGGTCAGGCTGGCGTGGAAGTGGATGACCGTGGCTTTATCCGCGTCGACAAGCAGATGCGCACTAACGTTCCGCACATCTACGCTATCGGCGATATCGTTGGTCAGCCGATGCTGGCGCACAAAGGCGTGCACGAAGGCCATGTGGCAGCAGAAGTGATCTCCGGTAAGAAACACTACTTCGACCCGAAAGTGATCCCATCGATTGCTTACACCGAGCCAGAAGTGGCCTGGGTTGGCTTGACCGAGAAAGAAGCGAAAGAGAAGGGCATCAGCTACGAGACGGCGACCTTCCCATGGGCGGCTTCCGGTCGCGCTATTGCTTCCGACTGTGCCGACGGCATGACCAAGCTGATTTTCGACAAAGAGTCTCACCGCGTGATCGGTGGAGCGATTGTCGGCACCAACGGCGGCGAGCTGCTGGGTGAAATCGGCCTGGCTATCGAAATGGGTTGTGATGCCGAAGATATCGCGCTGACCATCCATGCGCACCCGACGCTGCATGAGTCTGTAGGCCTGGCTGCCGAGATGTTTGAAGGCAGCATTACCGACCTGCCAAACCCGAAAGCGAAGAAAAAGTAAGTTGCTTTGCTGATAAGAAAGCTCCCGATATGGGAGCTTTTTTTTGGGGCGTTTTTAACGTTCGGTGGGGGAGCAGACCTGCTCCCGATTGATTAACAAATTAAAAAAATGTGCGATACAGTGGAGCGAGTGGTACACAGACTGCGTAGCTTTTATAAAAGCTGTGTGGTTTATAGATGCTTAATACTAAAAATTCAGCAGATAATACTGATTGCGGATTACCTGCGAAGATCAGTATGAAACTTATTTTTCCTTATCACCTCATGTCGCTTCGATACGGATGTGTGTACTTTCATGCATCTTTTTAGCCCGGCCAATAAACTCGCAGCTTTCCAGGCAGATGGCCAACTGCCACATGGGCTCCGAAAATCCGATGCTGCGATAGCTTGCTTCGGACAGAAAGGCTGCGTAAGCGGTATCGCTGAGGGTCCGCAGCACGGAGCAGAGGTCTGTGCGATCGTCATCCCCGTATTTCAGACACTGTACTAGCAGCCATTGTACTAGCAGCGCACGCCGCGGCTCGTCGTCCGTCAGTATCGGGGCCAGCTCACTGAGCGCCAGCAGGTCAATAAGCAGCTCGGTCTCAAAAAGCTTTGCGTCACAATTCTCAGATGAAACTCCTGTGTTTTTTTTACAGCCTCACCAATATATCTATTACGAATAGAGTCTGTCTCGGATTCATTTTTATAGGGGGGTTAAAATTCCTTCATCGATTTTTCCCGCAATGAATCCTCCGACGATCATTTCACCCTAAATTTTAACTTTCTTACTATTAATATCAAACATTATATATGAACAGGCTCCTGTTGTTTTTTATCTTACCCCTCCTTTTATGGATGGTTTTTTAGTCTATGTTAACGGAATGATTGCCATAATCATTAGCTTTATCCGGAAAAATGTATGCGTCAGTGGACGGCGGGAAGGTGAAAGGTAAAGGTGAATTTTCCCAGATTAATACCATGGTACGCTTCAAGAAATGGTTTGAAAAATAATAAAGGAGATCTGCAGGGCACCTGGTTGAGGTGATTGTCTTTTTAAGTTGTGTTCAATCTAATAATTATATTAAACGTAATAATTATTAATGAATTTTTCCAGAAAATAGTTATTTTTGAATCAATGGGTCTTAGGGCGATTTTCGCTATGTCTTGGGTGGCGCGGTCTCAGCTTGGAATATTTATCAGTTAAAGAAACGTAGTTGGCGTATGTTTTGTACGGTCTGGCTCCAGCCCCCATAAGTGCCAGCCCTTTATCAGATGTCAAAATCATCGGGATATAATGTCTTCAATTTTTTCTGCTTATCCTGAAAATTTGGGTCTACCTGATGAGGTAGCTGTACTTTGAGACCTTTTCTTATTTGTGATGCAATGTAAAAAGCGTCACCCAAACGGTCCTCGAAAATAGGGTCAGTTGCTTCAAATTCTTTTGTTGCATACATGCCGAAAGTAAGCTTCCAAAGTTTTGCTTTATCTTTTTCTTCACCGGTAATGACGTTATGCAGATATACCAGTTGCTGGACAATCGAGTTATACATAGGCTCGAGCGTTTCACCGCCGATGACATGAAACTTAATGTGGTTGTGACGTTTTCGGGCCAGTCGCAGTGCCCTATCTACGTAATTCAGTGCAGTATCATTGTTCATTTTTTCGGTATCCATGCGTCTTTATTCGTACTAAACCATTGTACTCCTCCCCCTTCGGTCTGGAAAGGTTCTTTAGGTACAGACCAGGTATCGAGGGCCGGTGTGGCAGTACTGCGTAGCATCTCCACTGGTTGTTGTGATTCAAAAGCTGTTGTCACTTTGGGGACTTTTATTTCAGTTCCCCGTAAATTACCTTCGGGATTAATACCAAGTTTTGTCGGCGGTGTGTTTTCATTCAGTGAATACCAGTTACCCTGCCAGTTACCCGGTGACTGATTCTGATATGCAAGTTTCCCACTGTTTATGGATTCGACTGAAACCCTTTCATCAAGATTTATTCCTTCCATATATTCCGGTATTTTATTCTCAGGTACGCCTTGTTCTTTCATGAAATTAGTTACAGTTTCTGTATTGCTCCTGATGTTGATATCACGGTTAATATCCCCGGTTCTGCCGAATTTCTCGTTAAGATAAGCGCGACGTTCCGAAACAGCGGGCGCTTTCACACCGCTGCCCGCATTCCATTTCATCCCAGCTCTGGCACCGGCAATACCCCCTGCGAATGACCCGCCTAGTGCCAGCCACTTCTGCCCGTCACTACCTTCGCCATAGACCCGGCCACCAATAAATGCACCGGCATACCCCCCGCCCATTCCTCCCGCAAGGCCAAGCAGCGCAACAGCAGGTCCTGCAAGTACAGCCGAAGCGGCCAGCCCCACGCCCAGCAACACGCTATTCACCCAGTCAGGAATTTCCGGGCTGATGGGGTCAGTCTGGACTTTTTCTCCCCCGATAAACACATTGGGAGAACCTTCGCTGATGGCCGCACTGCAGGTCAGCAAATCGCCGGTGCGGGCTGCCGGAAGGCCGTTGATATACACACGGGAGGAACCTTCAGCGACAAGCTGTGGCGCCGGGCCATGTTCATCGCATTCGCCCACGGAGGCATGCGCCATAATGGCCGGTCTGCCATTGATGAATACGTTGGGCGATCCGGCGGTCAGCCTGCCGGTTTCATGGGTTGGCGCCCATGACATGCTGCCGAGCACTTCACCCAGCCCGCCGCCGCCTGCCGCACCGGCAATCGTCGCGGCCAGCACCGCCGTTCCCACTCCGCCGGTAACCAGGGTAAACGCCGCGCCCGCAATTGCGCCGCCAATCAGACCGACAACGAGCCAGCCTTTCGAGGCCGTATGTTCAATGCCATCCCCCTCGCGCGCTGCCGCGAAGGGCTCCGTGCTGCTGCTCATCCGTGATTGATCCTCTGGCTGATGTGAGCCTCAACGGCTTCGGTACTTTCCATCCCCGGAATACCCCGGACGCTCCGGGTCAGCAACAGGCTGGAGATGATGGTGGCCTTACGTTCCCCGGCCGCTTCCCACAATGCATAGCGCCCGGGTTTATCCTCTGAGTCAACCGGGGCCAGCGTCAGCGACGCGCCGTCGGCGTCAAAGAAAAGGTAATCCCCGTTTCGCGCCCGGCCGAGGTCGATGCTGTTATAGAGACCGGATATACCCTGAAAGACGGCCAGTTCGCGGCTGTCACGGTCAAAGGAAAAGAACAGCGCCTGGCTGTCACCAGGTATCTGGTGACCGATTGCCGGGGATACGGCTGGCTCCCCCGGCAACGTGACGCTATCCGTAATGCTGTCATAAATCCGGCCGTGATAATCATCGAAAGCATCCGGGCAGGTACCGATAAAGCAGAGCAGCTTTTTCCCCGTTTCCCCGTCGCCGGTCAGTACCACGCGCTGTTTCTGGAAAATAACCCGCTGGCCCGATTTGAAACGATAGAACAGCTCCAGCGCCTGTTTGCCCGCCAGCGTGATCAGCTCAGCATGAAAAAGCGACAGATCCTCAAGTGTGGTGTCCAGCTCTGCTGCCAGACGTGAGGAGACCGACTCCAGCGTGTCATCTGCGCTGGCAGTGGCGCGGGATATAACGAAGGTGAATTCATTTGCGCCGGTATGACTGAGGGTAAAGAGGTTCATGGTGCGATCGCGGAAGGTATCTGGCACAGTAATGTTGCAGTCCTGCAGGGTATAATCAGACATTTATACGTTTCTCCGGTCCGTGAAACTGGCTCATAATAACAGCGATTACATTAATGATCCTTCTGGATTGCAAATGATTGTGCCCGGGGGATGCGCGTCAGCGCATGAAGGCGAAAAAAATGGTCTCATGTAATTCAACCGGTAAGGAGCCCGCGTAAGCGAGGATAAACAACAAAAAGTTAGGTATCATCCAGCAAAAAACTCAGGCTGCGTTTCACGCTCAGGCATTCTTAAAAACCTCGCTTGAGTTCCTTAACCATCAAGCCCAATATCCTGGAAAAAAATGTTAATTCATGCAGATGTGTCTGCGGAATTAACGCTTCATGCCATTCACTGCTCATTAATGATTATTCTTCCTGAGCATCTGATAATTAACTTTCCAGCTATTCAACTTGTTATAAAGCGTTGTGCGGGAGATCCCAAGTCGTTGAGCAGACTGCCTGAGGTTACCCTTTTGTTCGTTAAGCACCTGCAAAATATGCAGGCGTTCCAACGATTGCAGAGAAGACTGGGCGTCCGCTACAACACTGTTCGCTGGCAGTTCCAGTAGCTGTTCTGGTAAATCAGAACGAGCAATTTGCAGCCCTTCACAAAGATTCACCACGCGCTCAATCACATTTTCCAGTTCACGCACGTTGCCGGGCCAGTGCCACGACTGCAAACAGCCCATTGCATCCGGTGATACGGAAGGCGGAATACGCTTCTGGCGGGCACACAGCGCCTGAATAAAATTGTTTACCAGCTCCGGAATATCCTCCCGACGATCGCGCAGCGGAGGAATTTCCAGCGAAATAACGTTGAGGCGATAATAGAGATCGCGACGAAAAGCTCCCTTCTCCACCGCGTCCAGCAGATTGCAGTGGGTGGCGGCAATAATGCGCACATTGACGTGTAGGGGGCGGGCCGCGCCGATGCGCAGCACTTCGCTCTCCTGCAGCACGCGCAGCAGGCTGGTTTGCGCTTCCAGCGGCATCTCGCCAATCTCGTCGAGAAACAACGTGCCGCCGTCGGCCAGCTCAAACTTGCCCGCCGAACCACCGCGCCGCGAACCGGTAAATGCGCCATCAACATAGCCAAACAATTCGCTTTGTACTAAATCACGCGGCAACGCGCCGCAGTTGAGGGCGATAAAGGCTTCCTGCTGCCGTGGGCTGGCGTTGTGAATAGCCTGAGCAAACAGCTCCTTGCCCGTACCGCTTTCGCCGCTCAGCAGCACAGTGCTGTCTGCGCGGCTGCTGGCGCGCGCTTTCTGAATGGCCTGCTGCATGCGCGGCGCGTGTCCGCGAATCATTTCAAATGTGTAGCTGGCGCTGACGCCCATTAGCCGTCGAGTGATGGCGCGAATGCGCTGATTTTCGCGCAGTGACAGCACGCGGCCGTCATCCGGCGCGGGCATCAGCGAGATCAGGCAGGAAAGGGGCGCCGCGTTATCAGGCATAAACTGAATTTCACGGTCATTGCAGAACGGCATGGTCAACAGCGAGCCGCCTTGGGGCTGGAGCAGCACGTCAATCATCGCCGCGTCCGGATCGAGGCCGCTGAATAACTGCCGGGCGTAGCGGTTAAGGGTTTTGATGCGCCCATGTTTATCACAAACGATCACCCCCTCATTCAGCGTTTCCAGAATCGACTGCTGCTCCGCCAGCAGACGCCGTAACGTAAGCTGCTGTCCGATCGCTTCCGCCGCCGCCTGCACCGTGCCAAGCGTGTGGGCGTTGAATTTATCCGGCGTGGCGGTCAGCGTCAGTACGCCAGTCAGCTGGCCGCTGGCATCTCTCACCGGCGCGGCAGCGCACTGGCGATGGCGATGGCGCAGATCGATTTTCCAGTTTTCACTGCTCAGTACATACACCAGCCGCTGCTCAATCAGGCAACGCGCAGTGCAGTTAGTGCCGAGCACCTCTTCGCGCAGAATACTGCCGACCGGCGTCAGGTCTGCGCCGCAGTAATGCAGCGTCACGCCCTGCGCATCGGTAAGGTTGATATGCCCCTCAGGGTTATAGGCCAGTAGGTTTTCCATAATGCTGCGCGCTACCAGAATCAGCTCGGCGCTGTGTTCCAGAATGGCTGCCAGCTCGCTGGCAGGCGGGGAGATATAGACAAAGGTGTTCGGATCGATGTTGTGCTGCTTTGAACGTTGCCACGACTGCAAAATGCTGCGGCGTATCGATTTCGGCTGTTCACCGCGTATGAAGCTGTGCCATCCCTGCCACAAAAGGTCATCCCAGCTAGCCACTTCGGCACCCTCCGGCAGGCTGAAGATGGCATCACTTTCTTCCTTTAATGGCGGACGTTGATTCATAGAACGCTCCCGGCAGATGGAATGTCCATTCTATTGACATGCAAAGTTGACATGTAAATTTTGTTGCCGGTTTGTGATCTGACACTGTGTTCGCCATCACAAAATCTCCCTGTTTCTGGTTGGCATTAGCTTTGCAATAAGTCGTTCAGCCAGGTGAATCGGGCCCGAGAAGGAAACAAGTCCTGCCGGAGTCCCAGGGCGTTTTGCTTAAGCCTGTCGAGCCATTGATGCTCTCCAAATCCCGTCGTTTATCCATTGAGGCGCAGCGACCGGAAGAGCCCTCTTCCTCGCCTGAATGGGCGAAAGCTAAATCACAAGGAGTTTTTATGACCAGTCAAACAGTGCGTGTGGGGTTAATCGGCGCAGGCCGCATGGGAAGCTTCCATGCTGAAAACCTGGCTTATCGGGTGCCGGGCGCTACGCTGGCAGCAGTGGCCGATCCGTTACCGGGCGCGGCAGAGAAGCTTGCCGCCCGGCTGGGGGTGAGTAAAGCCTGTGGCGATCTGCATACGCTGCTACAGGATCCGGAGATCGATGCGGTAGTGATTGCCGCACCGGCGCGTACCCATGCTGAGTGGGTGATTGCAGCGGCTAACGCGGGAAAACATGTGTTCTGTGAAAAACCCATGGCGGTGACGCTTGATGAAGCCGATCGCGCCATAGCCGCCGCGAAGCAGGCCGGTGTGGTGTTGCAAGTTGGTTTTAACCGCCGCTTTGATTCCGGGTTTGCCGCTGCGATTGCGGCGGTTAAAGCCGGTGAAAACGGCACCACGCAGCTAAGCCGTTCGGTTACGCGCGATCCTGGATTACACGATCCGGCTCCGATTCCGCAGTGGACTATTTTCCTTGAAACGCTGATCCACGACTTTGACACTCTGCTGCATTTCAATTACGGCGCGAAGCCGGTGGAGGTTTATGCGCTGGCCGATGCGCTGGTACGCCCTGACTTCAAAGATAAAGGACTGCTGGATACTTCCGTCGTCACTCTCCGCTTCGATAATGGCGCGATGGCGGTCGCCGAAGCGAACTTCCAGGCGGTGTATGGCTACGACGTGCGTGGTGAAGTGTTTGGCAGCAAGGGCATGCTGCAGGCGGGGCACATTAACGCCAACCACTGCGTGCGCTATACCGCGAGCGGCATTGCTGTCGACACCTCGCGGATGGATTCAGATTTGCTGCGCGAAGCCTACGTGGCAGAGATGACTGAATTTGCCCGCTGTATCCGCAGCGGTGAAACGCCGCGCGCCACCGGCGAAGATGCGCGCAACGCGCTGGAAATCGCGCTGGCCTGCATTGAATCCGTCAAGGGCAATCAGCCCGTGAAACTGGGGGCGCACTGATGGCCAGCTATCAACTCTCGGTCTGCGCCGAAATGGTGTTTCTTGAACTGCCGTTTAACGAGCGCGTAAAACGTATTCATGCCCTGGGTTTCGGCGTCGAAATTTGGGGATGGGCTGACAAAGATATTGATGCGCTGGCAGCGACCGGCGCGCGCTTTACCTCAATGACCGGCTATCTGAGTGGCAATCTGACGGACGATGCTGAAATTGAACAGCTGCTGGAAAGCGCCGAAGCGTCGCTGGCGGTGGCCGGGCGCCTGAATTGTCCGGTACTGAATCTGCACGGGACCGGTCTGGATGATAAAGGACTCCCGGTGAAATCCGTGCAGGTGGTGACCGGCGCGATGTGGCTGAAAGCTGCCGACACGCTGCGTAAGGTGGCGCAGCTTGGCGAGCGTGCCGGGCGAGTTTTCACGCTCGAAAACCTTAATCTACAGCTCGACCACCCCGGCACGCCGTTTGCGTTGGCAGCCGATACGCTGGCGCTGGTTGAAGCGGTAAACAGCCCGGCGCTGAAGATGAATCTCGACCTCTATCATGCGCAAATCGGCGAAGGAAATCTTATCGAGTTGATTCGTCGCTGTGGTACGGCAATTGGCGAGGTTCAGGTGGCGGATGTGCCAGGGCGGCATCAGCCGGGCACTGGCGAGATAAACTATCGCGCCATTGCCCACGCGCTGCAGGAAGTGGGCTATCAGGGCACCGTTGCTATGGAGGGCTGGGCGAGCGGCGACACCACGGCAGCACTACAGCAGTTCCGCGATCATTTCACTGTATAAGCGTTCCCACGTCGGGTATTTGCCTGTTGCCCGACGTTAAATAACCCCGTTGAAAACAATAACGACCTTAACCCTACAGGAATAAACCATGAACATCAGAAACGTCATTATTATTCTGTGCTCACTGCTGCTGAGCGTCAGCGTCAGCGCGAAAACCTTTACCGTCGGCGTGGCGCTGGCCAATTTCGACCTCAACTTCATTTCTATTCTGCGAACGCAGATGCAGCAGGAACTCAAAACCAGCCAGTTAAACGGCCAGTTTGTTGATGCCAAGGGCGATGTTGCGCTGCAGGTACAGCAGGTGGATGATTTTATCAACCAGGGCGTTGACGCCATCATCCTCAATCCGGTCGATACACAGGGCGTGCTGCCGATGATTAACGCGGCGAAAAAAGCCGGTATTCCGCTGGTGTTTGTTAACCGTAAACCGGAAGTGAAGCTGCCAGCGGATATGGCTTATGTTGGTTCAGACTCTGCGCTGGGCGGTGAAATGCAGATGGAAGCGCTGGCAAAAAAGATGAACTACAAAGGGAACGTGGCGATTCTGATGGGGGCGCTGTCTAATGAAGAGGCGCGCGAACGCACGCGCGCAGTGGAAGCGGTGGTCGCTAAATATAAGGGTATGAAGGTGATTGAGAAGCAGAGCGCCCAATGGCAGCGCAACGAGGCGGTTGACGTAGTCTCCAGCTGGCTGCTCAATCAGCGCCCCATCGATGCCATTGCCGCCAATAATGACGAAATGGCGATCGGCGCTATCATGGCGTTGAATCAGGCGAAAAGTGAAAAGATCCTTGTAGCGGGCATTGACGGTACGCCCGATGGGCAGCAATTTATCAAGAGCGGCAAAATGGCGGTCACCATCTTTCAGGACGCAAAGGGGCAGGCGATCGGTGCGGTGCAAGTCACTAAAGCGTTGTTGGAAAAGCAGAAAGTGCAGGTTAACAACTGGATACCCTACAAAATTATTACGCCAGAAACCTACGCAGAATTTGCCGCGAAGAACTGAAGAATAATATGCGGGTGCTGAAGCCCGCATTGCTCAAAACGTTGCAAATCGATAACCAGACCAGCGACTCTTTCAGCGCGAAATAACGTCAGGTTATCCGTAAAGTGAAATTTCTCCTCACTCAGCCGTCAGGCTACAAATAATGTTGCTTTTTTGTAAACGGATTAACATCGGCACGAAATCCTGCTATGCTGGCCCACGCGCAACCGGGCGCTTTACCCTACAGAATAAACGCATCCCAAACGCTGTGAACCTGAGGGCACCCGGTAAGCTATTACAATGTGAGCGAGGAGAACGTCGTGCTAGAAGAATACCGTAAGCACGTTGCCGAGCGTGCAGCCGTTGGGATCGTTGCTAAACCGATAGATGCTTCCCAAATGGCCGCGCTGGTTGAACTGCTGAAGAACCCACCAGCGGGTGAAGAAGAATTCCTGTCCGATCTGTTAATCAATCGAGTCCCACCTGGCGTGGACGAAGCGGCTTACGTGAAAGCCGGCTTCCTGGCCGCCGTCGCCAAAGGCGAAGCGACTTCTCCTCTGGTTACGCCTGAAAAAGCCGTAGAGCTGCTGGGTACCATGCAGGGCGGCTACAACATTCATCCGCTGATCGATGCGCTTGACGATGAGAAGCTGGCCCCGATCGCGGCAAAAGCCCTGTCCCACACGCTGCTGATGTTTGACAGCTTCTACGATGTGGAAGAGAAAGCGAAAAACGGTAACCCTCACGCGCAGCAAATCCTCAAGTCCTGGGCTGAAGCCGAATGGTATCTGTCACGTCCCGAGCTGGCAGAAAAAATCACCGTCACCGTGTTTAAAGTGACGGGCGAAACCAACACTGATGACCTGTCTCCGGCGCCGGATGCCTGGTCCCGCCCTGATATCCCACTGCACGCGCTGGCGATGCTGAAAAATGCCCGTGAAGGCATTGAGCCAGACGACGTCGGCAACGTGGGTCCGATCAAGCAGATTGAAGCGCTGCAGGCGAAAGGCTTCCCTCTGGCCTATGTTGGAGACGTTGTCGGGACCGGTTCTTCCCGTAAATCCGCCACTAACTCCGTGCTGTGGTTTATGGGCGACGATATCCCTTACGTACCGAACAAGAAAGGCGGCGGCGTCGTACTGGGCAACAACATTGCGCCAATCTTCTTCAACACCATGGAAGATGCGGGCGCACTGCCAATTGAAGTGGATGTTCAGAACCTGAATATGGGTGATGTCATCGACATTTTCCCGTACAAAGGCGAAGTGAAAAACCACGAAACCGGCGAAGTGCTGGCGACCTTCTCGCTGAAAACCGAAGTTCTGCTGGATGAAGTGCGCGCCGGTGGCCGTATTCCGCTGATCATCGGTCGTGGCCTGACGACTAAAGCCCGTGAATCTTTAGGTCTGCCGCACAGCGATGTGTTCCGTCAGGCGAAAGACGTGGCGGCAAGCACCCGTGGTTTCTCGCTGGCGCAGAAAATGGTTGGCCGCGCCTGTGGTACTGACGGCGTGCGTCCAGGCTCTTACTGTGAGCCTAAAATGACCTCCGTTGGCTCTCAGGACACCACCGGTCCGATGACCCGTGATGAGCTGAAAGACCTGGCGTGCCTCGGTTTCTCCGCTGACCTGGTGATGCAGTCCTTCTGCCACACTGCCGCGTATCCTAAGCCGGTTGACGTCTCAACTCACCATACGCTGCCAGACTTTATCATGAACCGCGGCGGCGTCTCGCTGCGTCCTGGCGACGGCATCATCCACAGCTGGCTGAACCGTATGCTGCTGCCGGATACCGTGGGAACAGGCGGCGACTCCCATACGCGCTTCCCGATCGGCATCTCCTTCCCGGCAGGCTCCGGCCTGGTGGCGTTTGCCGCCGCAACTGGCGTGATGCCCTTAGATATGCCGGAGTCGGTGCTGGTGCGTTTCAAAGGGAAAATGGAGCCGGGGATTACCCTGCGCGACCTGGTGCACGCTATCCCACTGTACGCTATCAAGCAGGGTCTGCTGACCGTTGAGAAAAAAGGTAAGAAAAACATCTTCTCCGGGCGTATTCTGGAGATCGAAGGCCTGCCGGATCTGAAAGTTGAGCAGGCGTTTGAGCTGTCTGATGCTTCAGCCGAGCGTTCTGCTGCTGGCTGTACCATCAAGCTGGGCCAGGCGCCGATTATCGAATACCTGAACTCCAACATCGTGCTGCTGAAGTGGATGATCTCTGAAGGTTACGGCGATCGTCGTACTATTGAGCGCCGTATCCAGGGCATGGAAAAATGGCTGGCAGACCCGCAGCTGCTGGAAGGCGATGCGGATGCAGAATACGCGGCGGTCATTGAGATCGATCTGGCTGAAATCAAAGAGCCGATCCTGTGCGCGCCAAACGATCCTGACGATGCCCGTCTGCTGTCTGACGTGCAGGGCGAGAAGATTGACGAAGTATTTATCGGCTCCTGCATGACCAACATCGGCCACTTCCGTGCCGCAGGCAAGCTGCTGGACAGCCACAAAGGCCAGCTGCCGACCCGTCTGTGGGTGGCGCCGCCAACCAAGATGGATGCCGCCCAGCTGACCGAAGAGGGCTACTACAGCGTCTTTGGTAAGAGCGGCGCGCGTGTCGAAATCCCGGGCTGTTCACTGTGCATGGGTAACCAGGCGCGCGTGGCGGACGGTGCGACGGTGGTTTCCACCTCAACCCGTAACTTCCCGAACCGCCTTGGCACGGGGGCGAATGTCTATCTGGCCTCGGCTGAACTGGCTGCGGTGGCGTCGCTGTTAGGCAAGCTGCCAACGCCGGAAGAGTACCAGAAGTTTATGTTACAGGTTGATAAGACCGCGGTAGACACCTACCGTTACCTGAACTTCGACCGCCTTACCCAGTATACGGATAAAGCGGACGGCGTGATTTTCCAGACCGCCGTGTAACGGAGTGAGTCACAGAGGAGGTCATCTGACCTCCTTTTTTTTACGCATTTTTCCCCCGATCAATTCGCGCCGCCGCTAATTTACATCAGCATCACACGCAGGAAATCAACCTCCTCCTCCGCTTCAAGCGCCTGCAAACGTGGGTAAATTTGCTCAAAACCGCTTAACTCTGCGCAGCAATCGTCAAATTTCTGGCGACGCTCCACTGCGCTGAACGGTTCAGCCAGCGATCCCCTGGCGCTCAGCCGCTGATGGCGTAACGTGCGGCCATCCAGCAATGTCAGGGTGACCAGATGCGGCAGATTCCCCTCCAGCGCCTCTTCTTCCGGCTGCCAGCTTTCCATTGTAACTCTCGTTATCAGCGGATGGCTGCTGTGGATTTTCACCTGCTCCGGGGTAAAGTCCGCCACGCTCAGCGCGCCGGCCTCCAGCATCCGCACTACGCAGTAGTTCATGGAAAACCGGGCCTGCATCTCATCTTCCGGCACGGTATAGGCGAGATTGCGTCGGTTAGAAATCCCTACCTTACAGCTGACGGATTCCACTTCTGCCGCGCTGAAGCCATGCTTCGCCTGCAAATCAGCGATGGCGTCCAGCACCCGATGCGTGGAACCGCAGCAGGGATGTTTTTTCGGCATCACGCCCACGGTTTCGATAATGTGTTGGCTGGCGTTGGCCCAGCCCTGCACTTTTTCTGGCCAGGCGCCCGCCCCGGCAAACAATTCAAAGAAGCCCATTTCACCTTCCAGAATATCCAGCCTGCCGCTCATGCCGGTGGCGGCCAGCTCTGCCGCATCCACAGCATTACGGGCGGCCATTCCTGCGTGAAAGGGCTTCAGCGGCGTACCGAACTGGCCCTTTGTTCCGCTGGCGAGGCTGACGGCAATGCTCAGCGCGCGGGCAATGCCAGCCCGATCCAGACCCTTCAGCCAGGCAACACCCGCAGCCGTGCCGATGCAGCCAACGGTGGAAGTGCCGTGCCAGCCTGCCGTGTAATGCGCCGGGCTGACCACATCGCCGACAAAGCCCTGGGCCTGAAGGCCGATCAGATAGGCATCGATCAGCGCCTCTCCGCTGGCCTTCTTCTCCAGCGCTACTGCCAGCAATGCCGGGACCAGCACCGCCGAGGCGTGGCTCATGCCGGGGCCAAAATTATCGTCGTAATCAATAGCATGGGCAGCCGTGCCGTTCAGCAGCGCCACGACCGCCGCTGGCTGGTTTTGATAATGAGCAAAGGCCTGGCTCACTGCCAGGGTGGAAAAATCACCTCGCCCGGCGTACAGGCAGGCCAGCGTATCGGTAATCGCCTCTTTTGCCAGGCGGCGGGCGGCGGGGCTGAATCGGGGCTCTCCGGCGCACCAGGCGGCAATGGTTTCAATCACGGTCATCACTGAAGTTCCTTAAGTTTGTCCAACAGCCGTTGCGGTTATTTACCCCTCCCGAAGCGCTTTACTTCTCTTACGGGGTAGCGGTACTGCGCCGGTGAGTTACCAGCCTCGTGTCCGGGCCGATGCAGCGCTCTGACAGGCTGAACACGCTTGCCGCTCAGGCTTCGCTGGCGGCGAGAAATCGCTGGGTATAGGTTTCCCGTGCGTCGCCGCTGCGAACGGCATCGGCGGTCAGCTCTTCCAGCAGTTTTCCCTGGTGCATGATCGCCACGCGCTGGCAGAGGTGCGTAACCACCGCCAGATCGTGAGTGACCATCAGATAAGTCAGCTGCCGCTGTTGACGCATGCTGGTGAGCAGATTAAGGATCTCAGCCTGCACGGAAACGTCCAGTGCTGAGGTGGGCTCATCCAGCAGCAGCACTGAAGGTTCGATAATCAGCGCCCGCGCGATGGCTACTCGCTGGCGCTGGCCGCCGGAGAGCTGATGTGGATAGCGATAGCGGAAAGCATCGCTGAGGCCTACCGCCTGAAGCACCTCGCTAATGCGCGCTTCATGCCGATCCAGACCGTGCAGCGTTAGCGGCTCCAGCAGCGCGTTGTAGACCATTTTTCGCGGATGTAGCGAGGCGTAGGGATCCTGAAAAACCATTTGCACCTGGCGATAGAAAGAGCGGTCGCGAACCGGGCGCTGCTCTTTATTATCAAACAGGATCGCGCCCTGGTAGTCGCTGTTCAGCCCGGCCAGCGCCCGCAGGATGGTGGACTTGCCGCAGCCTGACTCCCCAATCAGCCCATAGGACTCACCGGCTGCCAGGGTAAAGCTGACGCGGTCCACCACCTGACGGCGCTGGCTGCCGTGGCCGAAGGCGATGGTCAGATCGACGGTTTCAATACTGCGCTGCTGGGTTGGGATCATAAGGCGACTCCATTGCGCCAGACTGGGCCGTTAAGCCAGGCGGGATCGCGCGTTGGCACGCTAAGCGTGTCGGTTGGCTGATGCAGGCGCGGCTGGCTGGCGAGCAGCGCCTGCGTGTAGGGATGCTGTGCTTCATGCAGGCGGCTGGCGGCTATCTCCTCGACGATCCGTCCGGCATACATCACCAGTACCCGATCGCAAAAGCGCGAAACAAGGTTGAGATCGTGAGTAATAAACAGCAGCCCGGTGTTTCGCCTTGCCAGCAGCTCATCCAGAATGCCGAGCACCTGCTGGCGGACGGTTACATCCAGCGCAGACGTCGGTTCATCGGCAATGATCAGGTCCGGCTCGGGGATCAACATCATCGCAATCATCACTCGCTGCCCCATGCCGCCGGAGATCTCGTGAGGATAGAGACGATAGACCTTTTCCACCTCACGGATATGCACCGATTCAAGCATCGCCAGCGCCCGCGCTTTTGCCACGCTTTTCGGCGCTTTGCTGTGCAGGCGATAGGCTTCAGCGATCTGATCGCCAATGCGCATCAGCGGATTCAGGGAGAATTTGGGGTCCTGAAGGATCATTGAAATATGGTTCCCGCGGATGGTTCGCATCTGCCGCTCGCTGGCGCGCAGCAGATCCAGCTCGCCAAAGCGCATCACATCCGCGTCGATCCGGCCAGACTTTGGCGTCAGCTTCAGCAGCGCCCGGCAGGTTTGCGATTTGCCCGAACCGGATTCGCCGACGATCGCCAGTTTCTCGCGGCCCACGCTGAAAGAGACATTGCGCACGGCATGATGATCCTCATGCGCACCTTTGAAAATAATATTCAGGTTTTCAACCTGTAGCAGTCTCTCAGTCATGGCGAAGATCCATTACGTCACGCAGGCCATCGCCAAGCAGGTTGAAGGCCAGACTGGTGAAAAGGATCGCTAAACCGGGGATGGCGGCAATCCAGCCGTTGTTCAGCATAAATTCCCGCCCGGAGGCCAGCATCGCGCCCCATTCCGGGCTGGGCGCCTGTGCGCCAAGGCCAAGGAAGCCCAGCCCGGCAGCGGTGAGGATAATCGCGGCCATATTCAGCGTGACGCGGACGACCACCGACGGCAGGCACATCGGGATAATGTGGCGCAGGATGATGTGCAGCGAACTGGCTCCCTGTAAGCGCACGGCGGCGATATAGTCCATCTTGCGAATCGACAGCGTTTCCGCCCGCGCCAGGCGGGCAATCGGCGGCCAGGAAGAGAGCGAGATGGCAATAATGGCGTTCTCGATGCCCGGACCTAAGGCGGCAACAAACGCCAGCGCCAGGATCAGGCTGGGAAAGGCGAGGAAAATATCCACCAGCCGCATCAGCACCGTATCCACCCAGCCGCCGAGGTAGCCCGCGCTGGTGCCGACCAAAAGGCCCAGCGGCGTGATAATCACTGCGGTCAGGCAGGCGATATACAGCGTGATCCGCGCGCCGTAAAGCAGGCGACTGTAGATATCGCGGCC
The DNA here is from genome assembly GCF_000773975.1 of Erwinia typographi. Classification (GTDB taxonomy): domain Bacteria; phylum Pseudomonadota; class Gammaproteobacteria; order Enterobacterales; family Enterobacteriaceae; genus Erwinia; species Erwinia typographi. The sequence continues at coordinate 77,126 of NZ_JRUQ01000062.1, read as the reverse complement.
CAGCTCATCGGTCCCCAGCCAGAAGCTGGCGCTGGGCGGTTGCAGGCGGTGCGTCAGGTTTTGCGCAAAGATATCGTGATGGCTCAACAGCGGGGCAAACAGCGCAGCGAAGACAATCACCAGCAGGACCAGCAGGCCGAACAGGGCGGAGTGGTTGGCGCAGAAGCGATGCCACTGTAGCCACATCTGCTGCATTCTGGCCTGAAACGGCGAGGCGGGCGCGGGCGCGCTTAGCCAGCCGCGCAGCGCCGAACGAGCCGGGACTGGCAGGGGTTTGTTGAGGGAATCGGTCATTGATCCTCCTGACGCGTGCGTGGATCGAAAAGGCGATAGAGCAAATCGCAGATCAGATTAATAGCCACGAAGATCGCGCCGGTCAGCAGCGTGCAGCCGACGACGGCGTTCATATCTCCGGCAAGCAGGGCGTTGGTCAGATAGCGGCCAAAACCCGGCCAGGCAAACACGGTTTCGGTCAGGACCGCGCCCTCCAGCAGCCAGGCCCAGGAGAGCGCGACCACGGTCAGCGTCGGCACGGCAATATTGCGCAGGGCATGGCTCCAGACGCAGCGCGCCCAGGACAGTCCCTTGACGCGGGCGGTGATGATGTACTCCTGCGAAAGCTGTTCAATCATAAAGCTGCGCACCATCCGGCTGATATAGGCCAGCGAGCTGAGGCCGAGAATGGAGGCGGGCAGGATGATATGGCCGAAAACGTTTTTGAACACCGCCCAGTTGCCGCTCAGCGCGCTGTCGATCAGCCAGAAGCCGGTCAGCGGTTGCAGATCGAACTCGTACATAAAATCAATGCGGCCCGGTCCGCCAATCCAGCCAAGAGAGGCATAGAACAGCAGCAGCCCCATCAATCCCAGCCAGAAATGCGGAGTGGAGTAGCTGAGCAGGCCAATAAAGCGGATCAGATGATCAAACCACGAGTTGCGGTACATTGCCGACAGCACGCCAGCCGGGATACCCAGGCCGACGCCAATGATGGCCGCTACCGTTGCCAGCTCCAGCGTCGCCGGAAAAACGCGGGCAATATCCTGCGCCACCGGCTGGCTGGTGGTCAGCGCGGTGCCGAAATCCAGATGCGCCAGCTGCCAGAGGTAGTCAATAAACTGTCGCCACAGCGGCTGGTCCAGGCCGAGCTGGTGAAACATCTGGTTATAGGCTTCCTGACTGGCGTTATCGCCGATGACCGCCACTACCGGGTCAATCGGTAGCAGACGGCCAATAAAAAAGGTCAGCGCCGCCAGTCCCAGCAGCGTACAGAAGATGGAGAATGCGCCTTTCAGCCCCCGTTTAACGCTCATCCAGCCAGGCGAAGAGCCAGCGACTTCCGGTATGACTTGCGACATGACCGCCTCCCGTTATTTCGTTGCGGCGCCGTACCAGACGCGGAAACCGTTCCAGGTCCAGTTTTTCACCGCCGGGCTGATGCCTGCGGAGTTGTACATCTGGAACATGATCGCCATCGGGCCTTTTTGCATCTGTTCACGCTGCAAATCGGCATACATAGCGATGCGTTTTGTATCATCGGGCTCCAGCAATGCGGCATTGACCGCTTTGTTCATGGCCTCATCGTAATAGGCGGCACGCCAGCTCGGATACTGCGTCGCGCGGGCCTCTTTACGGTTATCCGGGTTATAAACGAGGCGAGAAGCGTTGCCGTAAGCATCCGGCACCGAAGTCTGCCAGGCCATCATGGCGCTCTGGAATTCACGGCCGCGAGCCCGGCTGAACAGCTGGGCGTTAGCCATGCGCTCCAGCGACAGTTTTACCCCGACCTTCGCCGCATTTTGCTGAATGCTTTGCGCTATCGGCGCGGAGTGAGGAAGGGTGCCGAAAATCACCGAGGCTGAAAAACCGTCGGGATAGCCCGCCTCGGTCAGCAGCCGTTTGGCCTCCGCCAGGTCGAGCTTAAAGGGCTGGCCCTCTTTTGCATCCAGCGCGCCAAACGCGCCCTGTTGGGCAAAGCTGGCGCGCGGTACGCCAAGGTACGGCATCACGCTTTTTGCCAGCCCGTCGTAATCAATCAGATAGCGCATTGCCAGCCGCACTTTCTCATTCTTGAAAATCGGATCCTCGTTATTGAAGGTCCAGAAGAACAGTTGGGGCTTCAGCACTTTTTCTACCTTCACCTTGCCGCCCTCATCCAGCGTCTTCAGATCGTCGGCGGAGAGATCGCGGGCAACGTCCACGTCGCCCTGGGTCAGCAGCAGGCGCTGGGTGCCGGTTTCAGCGACGTGGCGAATCAAAATGCGCTTCATGCTGGGCTGGGGACCCCAGTAGTTTGCCGTGGCTTGCAGCACGACGCCTTCGCCCGCATTCCAGCGCATCAGCTGATATGGGCCGACGCAGGCGGTATGCGTGGAGAGATATTTATGCCCCAGATCGTTGCCTGCCGCCTGCTTCTCCAGCAGCTTACGATCCAGCAGCGTGGCGACATTATTCGCGGCAATTGCCTGCAACAGAAGCGTGGTCGGGTAGGCTTTGTCGAACTTCATCACCAGCGTGGTGGCATCCGGCGCGGTAATTAACTGGCCGACGTTCTCTTTGGTGAAGCCGTATTCCGTCAGCGTCGCGGCGTTGCCGTAGCCCAGCGTGACCACGCGCTGAAGCGACCAGGCGTAATCGCTGGCGCTGGCTGGCGAGCCATCAGGGAACTTCAGGTTGGGCTGCAGATGGAAAGTGATCTGCTTGCGGTCTGCCGACACCTCCCAACTTTTCGCCAGATCCGGCACCACTTTCTTCTCGTCTTGCATATCAAATGAGACCAGGGTGTCGCAGGTATTGAGCACAATTTCATTGGTGACTACTTCACCAATCTGCGCCGGGTCCCAGGTACTGATGGCGTCAATGTTCCACGCCATCACCAGCGAGTCTGGCGGCGTGGCGGCCTGCGAAGCGGCGCTGAAACAGCCCGCAGCCAGCAGGGCGGCGGTAAGACGATCTATTTTTAGCATTGAGTCTGACTCCCAGAGTCGATGAATTACAGGGTTTCCGGGCGCGGCTGAACCGGCGGTTTCACCTCAGCAGGAATAGGGCAGTGATAAGGCGTTTCGCTGGTTTGCTCGAAGTGGGCCTTTTTCACCTGCGCCAGCAGCACCTTGTCGGTGAGGACATCGATCGCCGTCGCCGCCATGATTTTCGCTACGTGGGTCAGGCCCTTATGGGCGGCAGGCATTTTCCCCTGGGCTGTCAGCTGCCAGGAGTGTCCCGGCGTGCCCAGCGCCATCGTCGGAACGTGCGCCTGAACGGTCGGCAGCACCCAGCTGACGTCGCCTACGTCAGTTGAGCCGATCATGGTTTCGCCATGAGTATCCAGCGGGATGATAAAATCACTCAGGGGTTTAGGATTGGCGGGTTTTACGCCCGCCTTGCGGTAATCGCTGGCGATCTCTTCCGGGCTGAGCGTTGCCTGGATTTCGGCCGCAAAGGCCAGATCGGCCTGATCAAACGGCACGGTGCCCAACGCCTCGAAATTACGCTGCATGGCCTCTTCCAGCGGACGATTGCCCAGCAGGTTAGAAACGGCGCTCATGATACTGATCTCGACCTGAGTGTCGGTCATCATCGCCGCGCCCTGCGCCACGCGTTTCACCCGTTCGTTCAGTTCAAACATGGCCTGCACATCGCGAGAGCGGATGGCATAGCGTACGGTTGCCTTGGCCTGCACCACGTTTGGCGCAATGCCGCCGGAGTCCAGCATGGCATAGTGGATGCGTGAATCCTGCGGTACGTGCTCACGCAGGAACTGCACGCCGACGTTCATCAGCTCAACGCCGTCGAGCGCGCTGCGTCCCAGGTGCGGCGAAGCCGCCGCGTGGGAAGAGCGGCCGGTAAAGAAGAAATCCATACGGGTGTTAGCCAGCGACAGCGCTTTAGCCACTTCGTGATGGCCGGAAGGGTGCCAGGTGATAGCCACGTCCACGCCGTCAAAGGCGCCAGCCCGCGCCATAAAGGATTTCGCCGCGCCGCCTTCTTCCGCCGGGCAGCCGTAATAGCGCACGCGGCCAGGCAGGCCGGTTGCCGCCAGCCACTCCTTCAGCGCGGTCGCCGCCAGCAGCGCTGCTGAGCCGAGGAGGTTATGTCCGCAGCCGTGACCGTGCCCATTGCCGGGGAGCGGAGAAGGATACGCCACGCCCGACTCCTGGCTCAGTCCTGGCAACGCGTCATACTCTCCGAGAATAGCGATGATTGGACCACCTTCTCCCGCTTCGCCCATCACCGCCGTGGGGATCCCTGCCACGTTTTCCGTCACGCGGAAACCCTGCTGCTTCAGCATTGCCGTATGCTCTGCTACCGAGCGGTATTCGGTATAGCAAATCTCAGGCATTCCCCAGACGCGATCGCTAAGATCGCAGAATTCGTCACGGTGTTCATCGACCAGCTTCCAGACTAACTCTTTGTTTTGCATGACAGTCCCCAGTGAGCGTGAGTGGGTAAGAAACGGTGCCGCGGTGGCCCGGCTGGTTTCAGCATGCAAGAGAGGGGAGGCGGATTACCAATGAGCAATTCGCCTGCCCCATTCCAAAATTGCATAGTTTCTGCCCGTCAGGCAGCGGAAGGGGTTTTCTCACCGTCGAGGGCGCATTGCCAGAATGCCTCGGCGGATTCCGCCCGCAGCACCGGCTGGCGATAGAGGCGAATATCCAGCGGCATATCCCAGCAGGCGCTGCCCGCCCGCACCAGCGCACCGCTTTCCAGCTCGGCCTTCAGCAGGCTTTCAGGCAGCCAGGCGACGCCGCTGCCTGCCATAGCCATTGCCTTGAGGTTGATCGACATACTGTTCTCATAGATAGCGACCAGCGGCAGCGACTGGATGGTTTCCGACTTTGCCAGCGCGTGGGCAAAGAACGAGTGATGGCCGTAGCTCAGGAAGGGAATGGGATCGCTGCTGACGCCAATCGGGTAAAGGGGCTTGCCGTCGCTGTCAGGGCGGCAGACGGCGACGGCCCGCTCTTTGCCCAGTTGCAGCATGGGATAGTGCTTAAGCTGCTGGATTAAGGCCACGGAATCATGGGCATAGGTGAGCAGAAAGTCGGTCTCGTCAGAATGTAGCAAAGCAATATGCTCAACAAACGTCGGTTTTTGATCGCAAAGGCGGATGTAGCCTAGCGGCTTCTGGTGCTTTAGCTGTTCTATCCAGTCCGGGAAGAAGGTCAGCGACAGGGTATTTAGCATGGCAAACCGCAGCACCGAGGTGCGTTTCTCATAGCGCTGGTGCAGATCGCTGCGCAAATGTCCTAGCGAAAAAACCGTCTCGCTGGCGGCGATCAGGAAAGCCTGGCCTTCAGGCGTCAGGGTGACCGGATAGGTTTTGCGGTCAAACAGCGAAACGCCCAGCCACTCTTCCAGCTGGCGGATGCGGCGGCTGAGCGCGGACTGGGTGATATGCCGCTCATCGGCGGCGCGGGTGAAGGTACAGCAGCGTGCAACACTCAGGAAATCTTCGAACCATTTCAATTCCATAGTAAAACCTCGTTCTGGACGAAAGGGGAAGGCGTTTTCAACTGACGTCAGAAACACGCAAAAAACGCGCCACTGTGAAATTTGGCCCTGAAATCGCTGTTTTTCATGCGACAGGCTGCGATAATGCGGACTATCCCCCATTAAAAGCGCACAAAACGCGGAAAATGCACTTTATCAGTGCACTTCAGGTCAGGCAGCAAAGAGGACAGCCAGCATGGAATATGAATTTTTACGTGACCTCACCGGCGCGGTGAAGGTGCGCATGTCGATGGGGCATGAAGCCGTCGGCCACTGGTTTAATGAAGAGGTGGAGGGCAACCTCGCGCTGCTGGACGACGTTGAAGCTGCGGCAGGAGACGTAAAGGGCAGCGAGCGGCAGTGGCAGCGCGTGGGCCACGAATACACGCTGTGGATGGATGAGGAAGAGGTGATAATCCGCGCCAACCTGCTCAGCCTTGAAGGCGATGAGATGGAAGAGGGAATGAATTACTACGATGAAGAGAGCCTGTGCTTCTGCGGCGTTGAGGATTTTCTGGCGGTGATTGCCGCTTACCGGAATTTTTTGCACGGCAGGTAAAAGAGGCGCCCTTGCAGGCGCCTCTGAGGTCAGACCGTCTCAATATCCTTTAACCTTCTGCGCGGCTTTTGGTCGCCACCGCTGAAGTAAGGTGAACATTGCTAGACCGTAGCAATGGGCGTGGCGGGCGAGCCCACCGCACCAGGCAGGCGCAAAGGAGGAGCGGTAAGCAGGAAAGCGTGCCGCTGCTGTGCTGCCAGCCAGTCCGCCAGCGGACTCATCAGCCACAGTTCACCAAGGTAAACCCCCAGGCGGAACAGACAGAGATCGTGTAAGGGATGAGAGGGAAAGAACGCATCATTTAGCGGCGTGGCGGGCAGAATTTCTACCGCCGGGTTATCGGCCAGCAGCGCGACGACGCCGCTGTCATGTACCCACTGGCGCAGGCGGGCATCGCTGCCGTCCAGACCGGCAAAATGGCTGTTGAGAAAGGCCATATCCGGTTCGCCGTTCATCGCCAGAATGGCTTCATCCATGCCGGTGCGAAAGCAGACCAGGTCGCCGGGGCGAATCACTATGTTATCGGCCGCAATAATCTGTTGCAGATGCGCATAGCCAAAGGCGAACCGTTCGCTGCCAAAGTGGCGCTTGATGTCGATCATCACCGCCCGGCCCTGAATCCCGTGCTGCGCCATATTCTCAATTCCCAGCGCCTTCGCGCCGAGATGACTGCCCTGTGAGCAGCCGCAGCCGCCGCGGTAATCCGTTTCGCCAACGATATCCACACCGGCTTTATAGCCGTTGTAGAACACCATCTCTGGTTCGCCGTTGCCCTGCACATCAAACCACTGGCCCATATGTGCCAGGCTGTCCCACTGCGTGGAGTATTGCAGGGCCAGGGTGACGCTATCGTCGCAGATAATATCGCTGAGGCGCGCATCATCCCGCGACAGCGGATAGGTCATATTGGCGTTGTCACCGCGGCGGGTGGCCGCCAGCTGCGGTGGCGGGCGGCGCGGGTTCATCGCTGTGCCGCCGGGCAGATCCAGCGGCAGACTGAGGCAGAAAGTCTGCCCGGTCTGCACCTCGGCAATGCCCTCTTTTACTTTTTGCGCGGTCAGCAGATTGAGTCGTCCTAACTGATCGTCCGGGCCAAAGTCGCCCCAGGTTGAGAGTTCGGGGCGCTGTTTCCAGCGGGATGAGATGTTCATCAGGCACTTTCTCCTGTGCTGTTCAGCTGCATTGGGGTAACGCGCGGCAGCCAGAAGCCGTAAATCAACGCGCCCAGCAGGCCGACAATGCCAGCCAGAACCAGCGGGATAACAAAGGAATGGGTGAACTGCATCAGTACGCCGATCAGGATCGGCGAGATAATACCGGCAAGGTTGGCCGCCATGTTCTGAATGCCGCCGATGGTGGCGACATTGGCCCGGTTTGGCGCAACGTCCGACGGCAGCGCCCACAGCGCGGCGGAGGCGAAGGTGGCGGCGAAGTTGGCAAAACAGAGTGCGCTGAGCGCCAGCGTCACCGTCGGCGAGAAGGCTGCCAGACCAATCACCGCGCTACCCAACATGCCGCCAACCAGCGGAATTTTTCGCGCCACGGTCAGCGAAACGCCACGGCGTACCAGGCTGTCGGAAAGCAGGCCGCCGCACCAGCCGCCGATAATGGCGGCAATGCCCGGCAACATGCCGATCAGGCCGAACTTCAACAGCGACAGATGGAAGGTTTCCACCAGGTAAGTGGGGAACCAGGTGAAGAAGAAGTAAGAAACAAAATTGATGCAGAAGAAGCCGGCCATCATCGCCTGCATGGTCCGCTGGCTGAGCAGTTGGCGGATGCTCATCGGCTCGCCGGTTTGCGGGTCCTGATTGGCCTCAATAAATTCCACTTCGGCGGCGGAGACGGTTTTGTGATCGCGAGGATCGCGATACCAGTAATACCAGCCTGCTGCCCAGACTACCGCGACCATGCCGGAGATCACAAAGGTCATGCGCCAGCCGACCAGCGCGATCAAAAAGGAGATGATCGGGATCGCCAGCGTGCCGCCGATCTTGCTGCCATTGTTAAATGTGGCGGCGGCAAAGCTGCGTTCCTGACGGGGAAACCAGCGCGTCACCGTCGAGGAGCTGGCGGGGTAGCTCGGGGCTTCAACCGCGCCAAGCACAAAGCGGGCGCCGACCAGGGCAGTTAAGCTGTTCGCCAGGCCGCAGACCGCCGTGGCAAGGCCCCAGCCAAGGCTGCTGACCGCAAAGGTAATTCGCGGACCGAGCTTATCCACCAGCCAGCCGCCGGGCAGTTGAAACAGCACGTAGCTCCAGAAGAAGGCCGATAGCAGCAGGCCGCTGTCGGTACTGGATAACTGTAAGTCGTGCGACATAAACGGGATCGCCACGCTCATTGCGGCACGATCAATGTAGTTGATCGCAATCCCGAACGAGAGGACGGTTAAAATGACAAACCGCATCTTCCCACTGGCTTTTTTTTCACCTGCGTTGGCAATCACAGCATTATCATGAGAATTGATTGACATGATCGGCTCCGGTACAGAGTTTTTATGGTTTTAAGCGGATAAGACCCTGTCATCCCCCATTGCTGGGGGATGCAGCAGGTCGCAGAGTTATGCCCGGCCCATCGAAGCCTGGTGTGCCGGGGCTTGTTCTTTATCGGAAATAGGCTCGACTTTGCCCATCAGGAACAGGTAGTTGAGAATGCCAATCACCACCAGAATGGCAGAGAAGACCAGCGCCCAGGTGAAGGAGCCGGTTGCTGCAACGATGGCGCCCGTGACAATGGGGCCGATTGCGCCGCCCAGGTTGGAGACGGTGTTTTGCAATCCGGCGACGATGGACACGCTGTTTTTAGGCGCAACGTCGCCAGGCAGCGCCCAAACCTGAGAGGCGGCCACGGTAGTCCCGGACTTCGCCACGCACAGCAGGAATACGGTCATAAACACCGAGTCGGTAAACGGCGCAAAACCAATGCACAGCGCCATCAGGAGGCCGATAGTGAGGAACAGCTTACGGGTTGCGGTTAGTGACAGGATTTTTTTGTGCACAATCCGGTCTGACGCCCAGCCAGCCAGCACTTCAATGATCATCCCGCACAGCAGCGGCAGGGCGGCGATCATCCCCATCTTAATGAAGTCCATCCCTTTTTCCTTCACCAGGTAGGTTGGCAGCCAGGTGATAAAGAAATAGGAGGTGTAGTTGATGGTGAAGAAGCCGATGCACATCGCCCAGATGTTGCGGTAGCGCAGCAGCTTGTACCACTTCATCGGACGCACGCTTTTATCACCGTGCTGGCGGGCCTGGCCTTCGCGGATCAGGCTGACTTCCTGCTTACTGATGTACTTATGTTCTTCCGGGTTTTCGGCGTAGATAAAGTACCAGGCGATCACCCACAGCAGCCCGACGCTACCAATGATCAGAAAGGTCAGCCGCCAGTCGAACATATAGATCATCCAGACGATCAGCGGCATCGCCACCGCGCCGCCAAACTTCGACGCGCTGTCGAACAGGCCGGAAACCGTGGCGCGCTCTTTATCCGGGAACCAGCGGGCGGTGATCCCGGCATTGCTTGGATAGGCCGCCGCTTCACCCACGCCTAACGCCAGGCGCAGCGCCAGCAAAGATTTAAAGCCGGTCGCCAGCCCCATGATTGAGGTGGCGATTGACCACCAGGCCACGGCCAGCCCGAGGCCTTTTTTCTGGCCGAAGCGGTCAGCAAACCAGCCCGCCGGGATTTGCAGCAGCGAATAGGACCAGAAGAACGCCGCCATGATGAAGCCCATCATTTCAGGGGTCAGCTTCAGCTCGTCAATCAAATGAGGAGCCGCTGCCGACAGTACGGTACGGTCGATATAGTTGATGGCGATCGCCAGCCACATCAGGCCTGCGATCCACCAGCGTATACGGCTATTTCCAGCAAGAGTATTCATAGTCTGAGCCCGGTACAGAGGAGGTTATTCGCTGGATCGTGGTCCAGCTTTGTTTCGCGGGGCGGCAACAGCGCCCCGGGCCTGATTACAGTGAATTCATCACGTTGACTGGCCGCTGCTGCGCTTTTACGCACTGAATAATCTGCTGCACGCAGCGCTCGCCAATGGCGCTGATCGCGCCGTCGGTATATCCCGCGATATGTGAAGTAGGGATAAAGTTCGGCAGAGAGAACAGCGGATGCTCTTTCAGCGGTTCGTGTTCAAACACATCGGCTGCGGCACCGGCAATGACGTTATCGGCCAGCGCCTGATGGAGATCGCTCTCGTTGATCACGCCGCCGCGAGAGACGTTGATCAGAAAGGCGGATTTTTTCATTCTGCGCAGACGGGCAGCATCGAACAGATTGCGGGTTTCATCGGTCAGCGGCGTATGCAGCGTGATGAAATCACAGGCTTCGGTCAGCTGATCCATGGAGACAAACTGGATGTTATGTTCGCTGGCGAATTTTTCATCGGGATAAAAATCAAAGGCCAGCACGCGCATATTGAATCCGCTGGCGCGCAGGGCAACCTGCTTACCAATATTGCCCAGCCCGATAATCCCCAGCGTTTTGCCATAGACATCGGTAGCGAAAATTCGCGGCCACTGACCTGCTCGGGTTTCCACGGCGGCGGTGGTCACCTGACGGGCGGCGTTGAGGATCAGCGCAAAGGCAAAATCGGCCACCGCATGTTTATTGGCATCGGGTACGTTAGTGACATAGATGCCGCGCGCCCGCGTAGCGTTCAGATCGATATTGTCGACGCCAACGCCATGCTTGCAGACGATTTTTAGCTGAGGCGCGCGTTCCAGCAAGGCTTCATTAACATCGGTGAACGCCACAATCATCGCTACGGTATCGGCCAGATGCGGCTCAAGCGCGCTCAGCGGCGCATCTGCCGGCAGGGTAATCAGCTCAAAGCCCTGCGCCCGCAAATCGTTAACCGGCTGCGCATCGTATTTGGCGAAAGAAGGTGAGGTACAGATCACTTTCATCATCGTTTTCCTGGTATTAACGCGGGCAGCGGCGGTGCGCTGCCGCAAAAATTAGTGGGTGTACTGATTGACGATCTGGCGAATGCGCTGCTCTTCTTCGGCGCTGAAGCGCACGGCATAGCGGCTTTCACCCACGTCATATCCCATCAGCGCGACGGCTTTTTTCACCGCGGCAGGTGAAAACGCCACGCTATAGAGATCGGTACGCAGACCGGTAACGTTTTCCTGCGCTTTACGGGAACCTTCACGATCTCCGGCGCTGAAGCGCTCCCAGATGGCGTTGATCTCTTTTGGCGCTACGTTCGCCAGGCCGGAGATACAGGCAGAACAGCCGTCGACAAAGCCCTGATGAATCAGTGAATCCGGACCGTTCAGCACATCGAAATTCTCAATCCCTTTGACTGCTTCCAGGAATCCGCTCAGGCTTTCATAGCTGCCCGCGCTGTCCTTGATGCCGATAATGTTGGGGTGCTCCGCCAGTTTGCGGACGGTGGCCGGTTCCAGCGTGTTGCCGGTGCGGGCCGGGATGTTGTACAGAAACACCGGAACACTCAGCGCATCGGCCACCGCGCGGTAATGAGCGATCAGCTCATCCTGCTTCAGCGGGACAAAGTACGGGGTGATCACCGAAACCGCATCGACGCCAAGCGCAGCAACCTGTTGACCCAGGCGGATAGTTTCCCGGGTGGATATCTCCCCTACGTGGGCGACGACAAAGGCTTTTCCGGCCACTTCTTCAACGCAGGTTTTGGTAACGGCCAGTTTTTCCTGCTCGTTCAGCACAAAGAATTCGCCGTTGGTGCCGCCGCAGAAAATGCCGTTTCCTGCCGCCAGCTGACGCTGGATCTGCTGACGCAGAGCCGGTTCGTTGTAATCACCTTCAGCGGTGAACGGGGTGACGATGGCGGTCAGCACGCCGGTAATTTTTTTGCTCATGATGTCCTCGTAATCAATTAGTGATTCTGGGTAGGGAACAGCGTCAGATAAACGTCACGCACGTCGCTGGCGCTGACCGGAGCCGGCACATTTTTCATCAGGCGCTGCACGTCCAGCGCGGCTTCAACCAGGTAAGGGAGATGATCGGAACCAATGCCCAGCTCATCGAGACTGGCTGGCAGCTTCAGGCGCTTCACCAGCGCAGCGAAGTAGTCGACCAGCGCTACGGATTTCTCTTCATCGCTCAGCGAGAGGTCGGCGCCCGGCACCAGATCCCAGGCCTGGGCAAATTTGGCGACGGCGGCTGGACGCACAAAGCGCATACAGGGGGCCAGCAGGATGGCGTTCGCCACCCCGTGGGGAATGTGATACTTGCCGCCCAGCGGGTAGGACATTGCATGTACCAGATGCGTCCCGGCATGAGCAATGGCCGCGCCGCCGTAGTAGGAGGCCCAGAGCATATCCAGACGCGCGGCCAGATTGCCCGGCTCCGCCACGGCGGTTTCCAGGCTGGCAAACAATTTTTGCAGACCAATCAGCGCATAGTTATCGCTGACCGGATTAGACACGGTAGCGGTAAAGCATTCGATCAGGTGGCAGAGAGCATCAATACCGGTTGAAGAGGCAATGTGCGCGGGCATACTGGTGGTCAGTTCCGGCGCCAGCACCACGTAATCAGGCAGCATCACCGGAGAGATAATGCCCACTTTGGTCTCTTTTTCCGGGATAGCCAGAATGGCGTTTGGCGTGGCTTCAGAGCCAGTACCGGCGGTGGTTGGGATCAGTAAAGAGGCGGTGCGCGACTGCGGCTTCTCACCGTTCAGCAACGCTTCCAGCGTTGGAGAGTGCGCCACGCAGAGTACGGACAGCAGTTTGGCGACGTCCAGTACGCTCCCTCCGCCGACGCCGATCACCAGATCAACCCCGCTGGTATCCAGCGAGGCCACAATGGCGGCCACATCATGCTGGCTGGGTTCTGGCGGAACGGAGTCAACCATTTTGACCGTCGCGACCTTATCGCATACCTGTTTGATTAGCTCCTGCACCAGCGGGATGCCGCCGATGTTTTTATCGGTCACTAACAGGACATGCTGTCGGTCCTTAAGCAGATAGCCAATATCATTAAGTGTCTGATAGCCACTGATTACCGTGCTGTTAATATTCATTCGTCTTACCTTGCCTCTGCCTGCTCTATGGCGTTGCTGGGTGATTGTATTTCATCATTTACTCGCGTTAGCCTCACGAGACATGCCTAATTTTATAGGACATATCGATTTCGATTAATTTGATCTTGCTCACATATAATCAATCATGATTGAATATAATCATTAACGGTGGAGGCGACGGGGTCCTTCCCGTCATCGCAGGAGAAGATATGACGCGCTCTCAGTGGAAAACACCGGTGCTGGTTATCGCCGACGACTTTACCGGCGCTAACGATGCTGGCAGCGGACTGGCCAGAGCGGGCGCCAGGGTTAACGTCCTGTTTGATGCGGCGGCACAGGCCGACGGGCAGAGCGCCGATGTCTGGGTGATCAGCACCGACAGCCGGGCCGTTAGCGCAGCGCGGGCAGCCGAATGCACCCGTACAGCGGTTGAACGCTGGGCAAACATTGCCCGCGACGGCTGGATATTCAAGAAGATGGATTCAACGCTGCGCGGCAACCCCGGCGCGGAAATTGACGCCGCGCTGCGGGCCAGCGGCGCACCCGCTGCGCTGGTGGTTCCGGCGGTGCCGAAACTGGGGCGAACCACCCGTGACGGCAACTGCTTTATTTACGATGTGCTGCTCACTGAAACGGAGTATGCCAGCGACCCGAAAACGCCGGTTAACCACGCCAGCGTGGCGGCGCGTTTGCAGGAGCAAAGTGCGCTTGCTACCGGGCTGATCCCCCTACAGGCGGTTCGCCTGCCGACGCTGGCGGCGACGCTCGCTACGGCTATCGAACAGGGGCAGCGGCTGATCGTGATTGATGCTGAAAGCGATCGGGATCTGCAACTGATCGTCGCGGCGGCGGCGGAATTACCGCAGCGCCCTTTACTGGCGGGAGCCGCCGGACTGAGCGATGCGTTGAGCCTGCTGCTTAACGAAGGTGTCGGTAAAGCCTGTGCAGCAGACGGCGCCGGTAAAAATGGCCCGGTACTGGCCGTGGTGGGATCGATGAGCGAGATCGCCCAGCGCCAGCTGACCCAGCTACAGCACCATCACGATTTAACCCTGATTGATGTGGATATCGAACAGTTGTTTAGCGGCTGGCCCGACGCAGACGCCTGGCGACAGCGTGCGGTCGATGCGTTGCAACAGGGCCAGCACTGCGCGATCCGTACCTGTCAGCAGGCCAGCCAGCGGCAGGCGATTGCCGGGCTTTGTGAGCGTTATGCCCTCAGCCGTCAGCAGCTTGGCGAGCAGATCTGCGCCTTCCTGGCCGGGTTAACCCGCGATGTGCTGGCGGCGATCGTCCCTTCAGGCCTGTATCTCTCCGGCGGCGATGTGGCGATTGCGGTGGCTCGCGGGCTGGGCGCTGAAGGGTTCCGAATTGAAGGACAGGTGGCGGGCTGCGTGCCATATGGCCATCTGTTAAAGGCAAAAAATGACCTGCTGGTGCTTACCAAGGCTGGCGGCTTTGGTGATGACACCACCCTGGTAGAAGTTTTTCGTTTTATTGAGGAGAAGGCGAGTGAGTAAAATTATTGCGGTTACCATGGGCGATCCTGCGGGCATTGGCCCGGAAATTATCATCAAATCACTGGCAGAAGGGGAGCTGTCCGGCGCACCGGCGGTGGTGGTGGGTTGCGCCAGTACGCTGCGCCGTATCCTGGCCTTAGGCATCACGCCGCAGGCAGAACTGCGGGTGCTGGATAGCGTGGCTGATGCGCATTTTGCGCCCGGCATCATTAATATCATCGACGAGCCGCTGGCAAACCCTGAATCGTTAAAGGCGGGAGTGGTGCAGGTTGAGGCTGGCGATCTCGCCTATCGCTGTGTAAAACGCGCTACCGAGCTGGCGTTGGCCGGTGAGGTTCAGGCGATAGCGACGGCGCCGCTGAACAAAGAAGCGCTGCATTCAGCCGGGCACCTTTATCCAGGCCATACGGAGCTGCTGGCGAAGCTGACCGATACCAAAGACTACGGCATGGTGCTGTTCACCGACCGGCTGAAGGTGATTCACGTCACCACCCATATTGCCCTGCGCAAATTCCTGGATACGCTGAATCGCGAGCGTGTGGAAACGGTGATTGGCATGGCGGATACCTTCCTGAAGCGGGTCGGCTTTGAAAACCCCCGCATCGCCGTCGCCGGGGTCAACCCTCATGCGGGGGAAAATGGCCTGTTTGGCGATGAGGAGATTGTTACCGTTGGTCCTGCGGTTGAAGCGATGAAAGCGAAAGGTTTAAACGTCACCGGCCCCTGCCCGCCGGATACGGTGTTCCTGCAATGCTACGAAGGCCAGTTTGATATTGTAGTCGCGATGTATCACGACCAGGGGCATATCCCGCTCAAGCTGCTGGGCTTCTATGATGGGGTGAACATTACCGCCGGACTGCCGTTTATCCGGACTTCCGCAGACCACGGCACCGCCTTTGATATTGCCTGGACAGGTAAAGCGAAGTCTGAGAGCATGGCTATCTCCATCCAGCTCGCGATGCAGCTCGCATAAGGACGTATGAAGGGACAAAGCCGCCTCGATCAGATTATGGACTATCTGAAAAGCCATAATCTGGTTACCGTCGATCAGCTGGTGGCGGCAATTTCCGCCTCGCCAGCGACGATCCGACGGGATTTAATCAAGCTCGATCAGGAAGGGGTTATCAGCCGCACTCACGGCGGCGTGACGCTTAACCGTTTTATTCCTGCTCAGCCTACCACGCTTGAGAAAATGCAGCGCAATCTGGCCGAAAAGCAGGCCATTGCTCAGGCTGCGGCCAGCCTGGTGAAGTCGGGGGATTCAGTGGTGCTGGATGCCGGCACCACTATGCTGGAGCTGGCTCGTCAGCTGACGCATCTACAGCTGCGGGTCATTACCTCAGATCTGCATATCGCGCTGTTTCTCTCCGGGTTTAAGCAGATTGAAGTGATCATCATTGGCGGTCGGATCGATGATTCGAGCCAGTCCTGCATTGGCGATCACGGACGCAGACTGCTGAAAAATATCTATCCTGACGTCGCGTTCGTCAGCTGTAACTCGTGGAGTCTGGAGAAGGGCATCACCACGCCCACGGAAGAGAAAGCTGGGTTGAAAGAGGATCTGTTGCTCAACGCTCGCCGCCGCGTGCTGCTGGCGGACAGCAGTAAGTATGGTTCCTGGTCACTGTTCTGCGTCACGCCGTTACAAAATCTCACCGATATCATCACCGATGCGCATCTCAGCGAAGAAGGGCTTAGCGCGTTGCGCGATCAGGCCTTCAATCTGACGCTGACCCGTAGCTAAAGCAGAAAGAAAAACGGGCGGCTCCGGGCCACCCGCTTATTGCCGCTCAAAAAGCGCTACAGCGTTTTTAATCCAACGGCTGGGATATTGCGTCCGTAGTAAATTTCACGCATCTCTTTCCACAGCAGGTCGGTAATGCGCTTATGCTCCTGCGCGCTCAGGTCTTCCGGGCGGGTATTAAAGAGATAGTGTTTTAAATCAAACTCTTTCAGCAGCATCTTAGTGTGGAAAATATTCTCCTGATAGACGTTCACATCCATCATGTCATACATCGATTTCATATCATCCGACATAAAGTTCTGAATCGAATTGATCTGATGATCGATGTAATGCTTCACCCCGTTTACGTCACGCGTAAAGCCACGTACGCGATAGTCGATGGTGACAATATCGGATTCCAGCTGGTGTATTAAATAGTTCAGCGCCTTCAGCGGCGAGATGACGCCGCAGGTTGACACTTCAATATCGGCACGGAAGGTGCAAAGACCGCCTTCCGGATGGCTCTCCGGGTAGGTATGCACGCAGATATGGCTCTTATCCAGATGGGCAACCACCGAGTTTGGCAGCGGGCCTGGGTGCTCCGAGTTATCAATATCTTTAGGATCGATCGGCTCTTCGCTGACCAGAATGGTGACGCTGGCTCCCTGCGGCTCGTAATCCTGGCGGGCGATATTCAGCACGTTAGCGCCGATAATCGAGCAGGTTTCGCTGAGGATCTCCGTCAGGCGGTTAGCATTATACTGCTCATCAATGTACGCAATGTATCCGTCACGCTCTGCCTCTGTATTGGCGTAACAGATATCGTAGATACAAAAACTCAGGCTTTTCGTCAGATTATTGAAGCCATGTAGTTTAAGCTTTTGCAATTTTGTTCACCCCCTTAACTGCCCGGCTGTCTGGCCAGCGCATTTAATAGATATTGCGGCAGGGCAAAGCTGCCAGTGTGAATCGCCGGATTGTAGTAGCGACAGCTCAGGTTTGCCGCGTCAAAGCGTGCCTGCAAGGTGGCCGTATCCAGCTGGCGCAAAGCCGGGTTGTCGCTGGCCCAGGCAAAGGTCATGATGCCGCCGTAATAGGTTGGGATCGCAGCCTGATAGAAGCTGACGTCGCCGAAATAGTGGCTCAGCTTGCGATGACTGTCGATCGCTTCGTCCTGCTGAAGGAAACAGACGCCATTCTGCGCGACAAAGATGCCATTTTCATTAAGGCAGCGCCGGCAGCCCTGATAAAATTCTGAGGTAAACAGGCTTTCACCTGGACCGATAGGATCGGTACAGTCAGAGATAATCACGTCAAACTTCTCGCTGCACTGACCCACAAAATTCACGCCATCATCAATCACCAGATTGAAACGCGGATCGTCATACGCGCCAGCGCTGTGGTTGGGCAGGTACTGTTTGCAGAAGGTCACCACGCCAGCGTCGATTTCGACCATGGTGATCTGCTCAATATCTTTATGGCGACTGACTTCGCGCAGCATTGCCCCATCGCCGCCGCCGATAATCAGCACGCGCTTCGCCGCGCCGTGGGCCAGCAGGGGAACGTGGGTCAGCATTTCATGATAAATGAACTCATCGCGCTCGGTGGTTTGTACCACGCCATCCAGCGCCATCACGCGACCTAACGCGGCATTTTCAAAGATGATCAGATCCTGGTGATCGGTTTGTTCACGGTAGAGGATTTTATCGACAGAAAAGTACTGTCCAAACCCGGCATGAAGCGTTTCATACCACATCTCTTTTTCGGACACGGGGGATTCTCCTCTTAACAGCCTCGAAAAATGAGCGCGCAATAATAGCTAACTCTGACCGTGGTTGCACGGTCAAATTATCAACAGATAGCAAACAAAGGGAGGGATTATTTCACGTAAGCGAGCAGGCTGAGAGAATCTCTTGCCAGGGATTTACACTTGGTGTCGTTGGGAACGGCGATACCGCTTAAGTCACGGTAGCTGTCCTCGCCGAGCGCTTTCATATTGAAACTGCTGTAATTGGTTAAATCCCAGCGGTTTTGCTGTGCAAAAAAGACCAGCGCTTTACGTATCTGCCCGTCCGGCAAGTCCTGATATCCGCAGTCATTTTTCAGATAAACAAACACGGCCGTCAAATCGGCCAAATCTTCCGCTTCAGATTCGCTCAGTGCGAAACTTGTCGACGAGAAGCCAAAGAGGCTCAACAACAACAGAGCCCTGATGCTTTTCTTCATAATTGATCTCAACCGATTGCAATAGTCAGACGTTAGCACAGTTATTCACAGGCTTCAGACAATTTTACCTTAGAAATGTCTATATTCGGTCAATTTACCGCTCCAGCGACGGCAAAGCTTGACCTTCCCGGTGGGGGAGGGTTTATGCTTTCGCCAGAAATTTTTGCAAAACCAAAGTTGGGATAATGCAACGTCGTGATTTGATTAAGCTGGCCGCCGCAGTCAGCGCCGCCAGCGCGCTGCCCTTGTGGAGCCGTGCGCTGATGGCGGCGGAACGCCGCCCTGAACTGCCGATTCCGGCACTGCTGATGCCGGACCCGCGCGGCGTGATGAATATTACCGCACAGGCCGGAACGCAGGTCTGGCGGGGCAAAAAGGTGCCAACCTGGGGTTACAACGGCAGCCTGCTTGGGCCAGCGCTACAGCTGGAGCGCGGCAAGCCGGTGACGCTGAAGGTGCGCAACACGCTGCCGGAGGCGACGACGGTGCACTGGCACGGCCTGGCGATACCGGGGGAGGTGGACGGCGGCCCGCAGGCGCTGATTGCGCCGGGAAAAACCCGCACCGTCAGCTTCACGCCCGATCAGCCTTCCGCCACCTGCTGGTTCCACCCGCACCAGCACGGCAAGACGGGTTATCAGGTAGCGCAGGGCCTGGCCGGACTGGTGATTGTCAAAGATACGGACGGTGAAAAGCTGCTGCTGCCTAAAATCTGGGGCGTGGATGATATTCCGGTGATCCTCCAGGATAAAAGGCTGAGCAGCGACGGCGGCAAAATTGACTATCAGCTGGATATTATGAGCGCGGCGGTAGGCTGGTTCGGCAATACGATGCTGACCAACGGCGCGATTTATCCACAGCACGCGGTGCCGCGCGGCTGGCTGCGCCTGCGCCTGCTCAACGGCTGCAATGCCCGCTCGCTGAACCTGACGACCAGCGATCGTCGCCCGATATACGTCATCGCCAGCGATGGCGGATACCTGGCGGAGCCGGTCGAGCTGAAAGAGCTACCGATGATGCCCGGCGAGCGTTTTGAACTGATGGTGGATACCCGCGACGGCAAAGAGTTTGATTTGCAGACGCTGCCGGTACGGCAGATGGGCATGTCGCTGGCGCCTTTTAATCAGCCGCTGCCGGTGCTGCATATTGTGCCGCTGCAAATTCTCGCCAGCGGTTCGCTGCCGGACCGGCTGGTTGAGGTGCCTGCCTTACCTGCCACGGCGGGTCTTAATCAACGCCTGCTCAAGCTGACGATGGACCCCGAACTGGATCGTCGCGGTATGCTGGCGCTGATGGAAAAGTATGGTCATGCGGCAATGGCTGACATGAGCGGCGACGCGCATGATAACGACGACGATCCGGGCAAGTCCGGCAGCAACGGTTCGATGCCCGGCATGGATCACGGCAGCATGAAGGGCGGCGCAATGCCGACTGGCAATAAGCCAGAACCCTACAATTTCCACAGCGGCAATAAAATCAACGGCGCGGCGTTTGATATGCGCACGCCAGCCTTCGACGTGAAGCGTGGTGAAGTGGAAAAGTGGACGATTTCAGGCGAGGGCGATGAAATGTTGCATCCGTTCCATATTCATGGTGCCCAGTTCCGCATCCTTTCTGAAAACGGCAAGCCTCCGGCCGCGCACCGCAGCGGCTGGAAGGACATTGTCAGGGTGGAAGGCTGGCGTAGCGAAGTGCTGGTGCGTTTCGATCACACGGCAAATAAAGACCAGGCCTATATGGCGCACTGTCATCTGCTTGAGCATGAAGACACCGGCATGATGCTTGGCTTTACGGTGAGCTAATCTCGTTAAGCGGGGCCAGCGTATTGCTGGCCCCGATCCTTTTGCCCGAGCTTATAACGTGCTCAGCGCCAGCCTTAAATCCTCGATCAAATCATCCTTGTTCTCAATGCCAATCGATACGCGAACGGTGGATTCACCGATGCCGATGCGTCCCCTGACCTCAGCAGGCACGCCGGAATGGGTGGTGCTGGCCGGGTGGCTGGCAAGCGATTCCGTGCCGCCAAGGCTGACCGCCAGCTTGAACAGCTGGAGCGCATTCAGCAGCCTGAAGGCGGCTGCCTGGCCGCCGACTACGTCAAAAGAGAAGGTCGATCCCGCGCCGCTGCACTGCCTGCTGAACGTCTGAGCCGCCGGAGAGTCTGCCTCCAGCAACGAGAGCGCATGAAGTTTCTCAATTTTCTCATGACCGCGAAGAAATTCCGCCACCGCCACGGCATTGTCGTTGGCCCGCTGCATACGCAGCGCCAGCGTTTCCAGCGAGCGACCAATCATCCAGCTGGAGTGCGGGTCGAGCTGGGTGCCAATCGCGCTGCGCAACGCTTTAATCTGCCTGACCAGCGCCTTGCTGCCCATTACCGCGCCAGCAATCAGGTCTGAATGTCCGCCGACGTATTTAGTCAGCGAATAGAGCGACAAATCGGCGCCATGCTCAATCGGGCGCTGAAAGACCGGGCCGAGCAGGGTGTTATCACAGGCGACGATTGGGCGATGCTGCTGTTTTATCTCAATCTCGTCTGCTATGCGCCGGATCAGCGCAATATCCACCAGGCTGTTGGTTGGATTCGCTGGCGACTCTATCAGGATGACGGAAACCCGCCCGCGCTTCATCGCCTCGGCCGCCGCCGCCTGCACGGTAGCTTCGTTCAGCCCGTCGGCAAAGCCTACGGCCGCGACGTTCAGCTTGCTAAACGTTTTGCTCAACAGCGTTTCCGTGCCGCCATAGAGTGGCTGCGAATGCAGAATGGCGTCGCCAGGCTCGACAAAAGTCAGCAGGGCGGTGGAGATAGCCGACATGCCGGAAGAGAACAGCGCGGCGCTCTCCGCGCGTTCATAAATCGCCAGCCGATCTTCCACTATCTCGCTATTGGGATGGTTGAATCTTGAGTAGACCAGCCCATTTGCGCCACCGGCGGGTGGCTCTTTACGGCCGGAAACATAGTCAAAAAAGTCCTGCCCCTCTTCGGCTGAATTGAACACGAAAGTCGAGGTGAGAAACACCGGAGGTTTGACCGCGCCTTCAGACAGCGCAGGGTCGTAGCCATAGTTAAGCATCTGGGTTTCGGGGTGCAGTTCACGAGTGCCGATATGGGTTTTTTTCGAAGGGAGGGAGGCCATGCAAACTCCTGCCGTTAAGGCATACTGAAGGGGATAATGTCAGCATACGTTAACATGCGCATAATTGCGCTGGTAAATGAATTATCGTTCTAAGTTTAAAACCATTTGCATCATTAAATATTGTCTGTCGCTAAAATGGAAGTCTATACGTCTGTGTGCGATTCGGTGGGCCTCGCTTTGCAACAACGGGAAATCACCGGAGGATTTGTGATAAACTTCGGCGCTTCCCCTAA
The DNA here is from genome assembly GCF_000773975.1 of Erwinia typographi. Classification (GTDB taxonomy): domain Bacteria; phylum Pseudomonadota; class Gammaproteobacteria; order Enterobacterales; family Enterobacteriaceae; genus Erwinia; species Erwinia typographi. The sequence continues at coordinate 55,220 of NZ_JRUQ01000062.1, read as the reverse complement.
GCAATCAAGACCAACAAAAGTTATGAAACATACCGTAGAAGTAAAAAATATATGGTTTTCATGCTGTTAGGTGTTTTCTTGAAAACTCATTTTCTTGATGTAAAATCAAATAATTAGAGCGTTTTCTGTTTTTGTGTTTATTCACTTTTTCGGGCTGTAGCAACGAACGGTGTATCAATCGGTGTATCAACAGCTGGCGGTTCTGGAGGGGTATGTCAGGCACAAATAAACTGAGTGATAAAAAACTCAGGTCGCTGGCCGGAGCCGAAAGAGAAACCCCGGCAATGTTCGCTGATGGTGAAGGGTTGAGTGTCCGGGCTTCTAAGCAGGGACAACTAAGTTGGGTGTTCTCTTATCGTCTGGGTGGGCGTGGTAGCCGCCTGGAGAGGTTGACGCTGGGTCGTTATCCAGACATGTCGTTGAAGATGGCGCGTGACAAGCGTGAGCAGTGCAGGCAATGGCTTGCTGGTGGACTCGATCCGAAGCTTGAACTTGTCATAAGCACTGAAGAAACTCTGAAGCCTGTAACTGTCCAAGATGCTCTCGAATACTGGCTGGTGAATTATGCCCGGCATAAACGCAGCGACGAAGATATGACCCGCGCTCAACTGCGTAAACACATCTATTCACGTATTGGGCATTACCCGCTTACTCGATGTGAAACCCGCCACTGGATCGCCTGTTTTGATGAGATAAATAAAAAGCAGCCGGTTACCGCTGGGAGAATGTTCCAGATTTCTAAGCAGGCGCTCAGGTTCTGCCGGGTTCGTCGTTATGCTTCCAGTGATGCGCTGGCTATCCTCACAATACAAGATGTGGGTAAACCTTCCGGGCAGCGTGACCGGGTATTATCTGATACCGAGCTGGCGGACGTATGGCGTTGCACCTATAGCAATGATCAGCACCCGTATTATTTGCGTCTGCTTAAAGTGCTTACCCTGTTTGGTGCCCGAACAATGGAAGTCCGGTTGTCCCGATGGTCTGAATGGGATTTCACTTCGTGGATCTGGACTGTTCCAAAGGAACACAGCAAAACTAAAGAAAAAATAATTCGCTCCATTCCCGAAGGTATTCGCCCCTGGCTGAAAGAGTTGAAGCGGGAAACTGGCACATCTGGATTATTGCTTGGTGAAGACCGCACCCGCGCATCTGTATCGCTGAAGGGGCGCAGGCTGTATAAAGATTTCAGCCATAAAGAGCCGTGGACGCTTCACGATTTACGCCGTTCCTTCTCCACCGGGCTGAACAATATGGGTATTGCTCCACATATCGTTGAACTACTACTTGGTCATGCATTGCCTGGCGTGATGGCGGTTTACAACCGTAGCTTGTATCTGCCGGAGAAGCTGGATGCGCTTGATAAGTGGTATGCCCGGCTCGAGATTCTGGCTGGCAGCCATGAGAATATTATTATTTTAAAAGCAGGTGTGAAATGAAAATATTAAATATAAATGCATTCGAGAGATTGGCAGCTCAAAGGTTAGTTACCATTGCTGAGGTGGTTAATGCTATATACGCAATAAACCCTAATACTAAAGTAAAAGATTTAAATGAAGATGATGTTGAGGAAATACAGGATATAAGGAAAGCAGTAACAAGGAACATACGTTATTTAAAAATACGCGTAGGAAGCGTGAACGAGGAGTTAGACGCCGATTTAGCCTTTGCAGCGGCCTACGATTATATCAGTGAAGACATAACACCGAAAGAAATCATTGAAAGAATAAAGGACGCTGTTATCGCTTTTCATTATAGTAATGATTGGCAAAATTACATGATGGCTTTCGGCGGAAGATCATTAGTTGAAATCGTGGGACAGGTAAGGAAAACGGGGCGTGGTCAACACCGTAAGAGTGATGAGGAGAAAGGAAATCAAAAAATGATGGGGCTACTAATAAAACTTTTAGCCGATAAACACTCCAGTGGTAAATATGGGGAAACCCATAAACCAAAGATTTCTGAAATTTATAAAGATGTCTTGGCGCTCGCAGAAAAGGAGAAGATTTCCGATAAAGGAATTAAGAGAGCGACTTTCAATGCTAAAGCGTCTGCGGCATTGAAAGCTGTATATGATGAAAACTGACAGCAAAACTTTTTGCATGTTTTTGCAAGTTTTTGCATATGAATGCACATCATTGCATTCCATTGTCTCTGGTTGTCTCTCATTGTGTCTCATAACTGTTCATTGTTGTTCATTACTGTTCGTGTCCGTTCGCTGTCGTTCCTTGTTGTTCATTTATATTATGAAGTTTTGATTCCATCTAACTGTTTTTATTAATTAAATTCAATGCATTAGTAACATAATTATGAACTGTTGTAGTTTTGCAATTTCTCAGTGGATTTAATTTATTTCAGTAGATTTAATGGTTTTTTTAATAGATTCCATTCTTGTTGGATTCATGTTCAACCATACAGTACTATTGCTTCCATAACGCAGAAACAGTGGAGGCACCATGCAAAATCTTATCTTCATACCGCCAACTCCTGAGCAGCGCCGCACCATCCTTGAGGAATACGCTTTCAAGTATGACAAGCGTATCCGTGAGGACGAATGCGGCGAGATCACCAGCCTTTCCCGTTCCAGTCGCTGGAAGATGGAGCAGGAAGGCCGCTTCCCCGCCCGTTGCCATTTTGGCCGCAATAGCTGCGCCTGGCTTCTCTCCGATGTGCTGTGGTGGGTTCGTAATCCCCCGGCGGTAGAGAACGTTAATAACCCATACAGCCGCAAATCGGCTTAGTAAGCTCACCGTGCAATCACACGCAAAATCGCCTGATCAGCGAAAAGAAAATGTTGCGTGGTGTTGCGCAAAAAATATTGCAGTATCCCTAACGCTGTCGCGGCGGCTCTAATTAAAGACTAATTCGGAGCTACAGAAATGACTCAGAGAAAATTAAGTGCCTTGACTGGCACCGCCCCAACTCACCCTGAGGCTAGCCAGAATGGTATTTCAGACAATAACTTTGCTGCGCGTATCCCGGTGACGATCAGCAATATTGGCGGCAAAGACATTCAGTCTGTGCATGGTCGCAAACTTCATGCCTTTCTGGCGGTAGGGCGTGACTTCACTACATGGATTAAAGCACGAGTTAAGCAATACGGTTTTGTAGAGGGTGTTGATTACGTAGTTGTCGAAGATTTGACCGCCCCCAAACGGGGGAGCTCAAAATCTCGCCAGAGAATTGAACATGACTACATCCTGAGCCTGAACATGGGTAAAGAGCTTTCGATGGTTGAGCGCAACTATCAGGGCAAACTCGCCCGCCAATATTTTATCGACTGTGAAGAACGCCTGCGCCGTGTAGCCCCCGAAGAACATCAGGCAGCGCTTACCACATGGCGACAAAACCGCGTGGCAGCTTGTGAAGACCACAAGAGCATGACAGATGCCATGAAGGGCTACATTGAGCGCACTGGCGACAGCCAGAAAGGATTCGCCTACAGCAATGAAAGCACCTTCATCAATCGCCTGGTGCTGGGTATGCACCCGCCAGTGTGGGCTAAACAGAATGGCGTACAGGCCAAAAAGGTACGCGACCATATGAATGCTGACCAACTGGCGCTGGTGGCCTATCTGGAAAGCCGGGATTGCGCCTTGCTGGATCTGGATACGGCTACCGAAGAACGAAAGACAAAACTCACTGAGCTGTCCCAACGCTGGCTGGTTAAACGTGTGGGAGGCTTATCGTGAACATTCAACAGGGGGTATGCCCAGCAGAACCCGCAGCCCGCAAGGCCTCAGCGGTAACTGTGCAGACTGGCCCGGTTTTTTCGGGGCAGTTACCAGACAACAATTATGACGCTCAAAGCCTGCACGGGTCTTTGAGTCCCGCTCAAAGTTTGCGCGTTCCTTTAATGCACGCACATATCAAACTCGGTGATATGCCGAGTTCAGTCAACCGGGTACGAAATACGTACTCAGTTGATTATCGCGAATCGCGAGAATCGGCTAAGTCGTTGATTACAGATAAAAGAATGTTTACCCCTCTTTTGGCTAACTCATTGATTCTTCCACAAACCTGTAGCTCATGGCACGGTAAACACGAACAGTATTCGGGTTCACCTGAACAGGAACAATTTTCCGGTTCATCTGAACATAAACAGTGCTTAGGTTCGGCAATCATTCCGTTCGGATGTATCAAGCAAAATCAGACGGTTGGAGATGGCGCAGATTTGCGCCATGAAAAAGGCAGCACTGCGAATGCCGCCCTTAGGGATGATGGAAAAAACCATAACGCGGAATATCAGCAGGTTAACCGACTATCTTTTAGCGAATCGGATAACTCACCCTCTTTAAGAGGGGAGGCTCAGCGCTTGCAGGTAACGCACTGTCACCTGCAAAACTCTTCAAGAGTTGCACAAACTTTGTACGCCGAAATTATCGGGGAGCCTCACAACCCCGACGATATCGGGTCAGTAACCTACGAAAATTTTGTAGGTCAGCCCTTTGGTTCGATGCCTTTCATACGTAAAGCCTCTCGCCCCAATTCCTTTAACCAGTTGCTGGTGCTGGTGTTTTCCTCTTGGGCCAAGTCGTCAAATTGCTTACGTAGCTCCGAAGGAATGCGGATAGGCAGCATTGGGGATCTTCCATTGCCTTTTGGTTGTTTGTCTCTCGATATTGACATGCATATGCCTATAGGTTTATGGTTAATTCAAATAGGCATATACACTAACATGTGTGAGTCTATTAAAACAACGCCCCGGACTGCTCGAACAGTACCAGGGCGTCTAACCACCACCGTTAATCTCGATAACGAGGCAGCTATGAAAGATATTACCACACACCCGCAAGGGCGGCATTCCTACACCTGGCGCTTTTTGGCGCTCAACCGTCACGACAAGAACGCCAGACCCTGCCGCCTGTCTGTTGAGGCTCCAACCGAACGTGAAGCCCGCCGGATTCTGGCCCCTCATTTCATTCTCTCACTGGCGGCTCGCCTGCCTGCACAGGGGGTGTGCAATGCATAAGCAAACCTTTGAGGCCATTTGCCACGCTGAAAATGCCCGTGCGCTAAACCTTCAGGCGATTGCCGTTCTCGATATGTGGATGGATACGCTCACCAACCATGATGAGTATGAAGCGAATAAGGTTGCCGCCATTCATACCCTGATCCATGCAGCGCTTGAACACATTCAGAAAGCTACGGAGGTGCGTCATGTCGCATGAAATCACACTGGAACAGGCTGCTGAAATGGCCCATCAAGCCGAGATAGTTTGCGCCATGCTGGAAGACCATCCTCACCACATGACCGATGGCGATGTATCAGCTATTGCGGCACTGGTTAAAAAACTGGCGGGTCATGCTGCTGGCTGGCTTATCGAAGAACAGGCACAGCGGGAGAATACTCATGCGTGAACCACAAGTTAACAGCCGCTGGAAAGACGGACGCGGGGAACTGGTGACCGTTACTGATGTTGCCTTCAATTTCGTCAGGTTCATCCGTGACGGTTACAAATTCCCCGTAACCTATTCACCTGAGCGTTTTGTTAAAGAGTTTTCACCTGTAACGGAGGCCGGAAAATGAGCGAAGAAATGCTGACAGCTGAAGATCTGTTCTGGGCGAAAAAAATCATCGCAGACAGCTACATCACCCTGAACATTGAGCGTAACGGTGTGCCGGTCTATGTTCATGGCTCTCAGTGTCTGCCTCTCACGCTGCCGCTGCTGTTCTGGGTGCTGACCGAATCGATAGAGAAGAAGCTGGTGGAAATGTTCGGGCCTGATGAAGGTTTAATCCGCACCGTTGGCAAGTTCTGGCAGATGCTGGATATGGACGCGCTGGACGACAGAAAGGATAACTGCCTGTCTGAAACGGGCGTATGGGCCGTTGACACCTCGATGGAAAGCCTTGCCGGGTTTCTGGCAACCGGGCAGGTGCCTGAACCAGTGATCCACTGAGGTGATGAGATGAAAAACGCACCGAATCTTAAACATCTCCCGGATGACAAAAACGAAGAAGCGGTAATCTTCGCCGGGGCCAACGCCTGGATACTGTCAAAGGACTACGCCAGCAACAACAAGACCGGGGATACCATCCCGCCGATCACCCTGGGCGTTCGCCAGCTTGCCGAGCTTGAAACGCTTAACGTTATCGATAACGGGCGCAAGTTTGCGCGGGTATACCGTTCCGGGAAAATCAGCCAGGACAGGCTAACGATGCTTGCCCGTAAGCTTGCAGCCGAGGGGGTAAAAAGCGTTCAGCTTTATTCTGAGGCGGGGGAAATGCTGGAGGACTGGACGGGGCAACTTCCGGCAATGAAAGAGCAGTGGGAAAGCGAGAACCTGCCCGCGCTCCATCATCTGGGGGATGGTACGGCTATTGATGGCGGCGAGCTGGAGGCATTGCAGGAACTGAACGAAATTTATACTCACGTTCTGGCCTTTGGCGATCACCATGTTGCCAGTATGCGTGCTAACCCTGTGACCGGGGAAACGCACACTTTCCAGACGCTGAACTCATTCAGGAACAATTTTCTCGATACCCGGCGCATTGCCAATCGTCGTCTGGGCGAAGCCTGGCTTCAGTGGCCAGGCCACGCCAAGAAGCTGGCGGGGGTGGGCTTTTATCCAAATCCTGACCTCTGCCCGGAAGGAGTTTATAACCTGTTCAACGGTCTGGCTGTGGAGCCTGAATCAGGTGACTGTTCGCCCTATCTCGATCACCTCCGAACCGTTATCTGCGCGGGCAATGAAGAAGCCTATCAGTATCTGGTGGGGTGGCTGGCCCATCTGTTTCAGAAGCCGCAGGAGAAGCCCTCCGTGGCCGTGGTGATGAAGTCGATAGAGGGGACGGGTAAAGGCACGATGGTAAAGCCCATCATTGAAGCGCTGGGTATGTATGGCGTTCAGGTGAACGGCCCCGGTCAGATAGCGGGGCGGTTCAACGGGACGATTGCCAACAAGCTGTTCGTTTTTGTTGATGAAGCTGAACTGACCGATCCCCGCGCATCCGACAGGCTGAAAGCGATTATCAGTGAGCCGACGATTAACCTTGAGCGCAAAGGGAAAGACCCGGAGCCGATGCCGAACTATGCCCGATTCGTGTTCGCCAGCAATCATGACAGGGTGATCCGCGCAGGTATGCGTGAGCGCCGCTATCTGGTGCTGGAGCCGGACGGGAGCAAGGCTCAGGAGAAGGGTTACTTTGACCGCCTGCACCAATGGATCAAAGAGAACGGTTCGGCAAAGCTGCTGGCCTGGCTGCTGGATTATGACCTTGGCAACTTTGACCCCCGCCGACCGCCTGTTACCTCTGCGCTGGTGGAAGAAAAGCTGGCAAGCCTGCCCCCGGCATACCAGTACATCTACAGCGAGATATGGAGTGGCAACCCGTTTAATGGTCAGGCTAACGTTACCGCCGCCGAGCTGGTCAACCGCTTTATGCTTTGGTGCGAAACGCAGGGCGAAGATATTAAAGAGGCCGCCGCACGCTCAGCCATTGGTAAGGTTATGTCACGGCTGGGTCTGGCAGTGATGGGGCGCTCAGGTCGGGGCATTGGCAAGCACTATGAAATGCCGCTGCTGGTGGACTTGCAGGAACGCTTCGCAGGGTTGATAGGGGAGGACGCCGGGATCGTGTTTAACTGATATTTTTGCAAAATAGCCATTTGACCTGTACCACCTGTACCACATTGCCTGTAACCCGCATCACACAAGGCTTTGAGTATGGTACAGGTCATTTACTAACCTATACCATTGCTGTACCACCTGTACCATAAGCACACAACTGGAGAATTTGCTGGTTTATGATTTTATGGAGCCAATAATCATGCGGGGTAAGGATTTACCCGAGTTCTGGATAGCTTTTATTGAACTATCCCGTACTATTATTGCTGGTACTGCTAATTGGTTGAAAAGGAATTGCCTGTCGTGAAAAAAATTCTGTTACCCCTGATTTTATCGGTAGTTTGTACTGGCGTTGCCCAAGCTGGGGAACAATCGGTTTCCTTTATGCCAAAAATTTGTCCAGAAAATTCAATTGTCTCAGGGGTGTACACTGCCCTGAAATCTGGTCTGCCGGAAGTTGATTACAGGAAAAAAGAAGATGAGAAGATCGCGAAGTTGCGCGATAGAATATGGGGCTATTTGAATGAATTCGATTCTGACAACAAAAAAATAAAATTTACGGTGAGTCGGCTTTCCTCGCAAATTTTGTCTGAGAAAGAAAGCCTGAAGTATTTCGAAAAAAATGAGATTGAAGGGCGGAGTATTTATAAGGAATATTATAAAGTAAAAAATAATCAGGGGGCTGTTGCAATATATGAAACATTCAACGTTTTCCCCGAGGATGATTTGTTCAGGTGCGACTCGATCGGTAATGTTGACATAGTAAGTTATGAAGGTTGAGAAAAAGGGGCTAAGCCCCTTTGTAATCTAAATGCCTAATGTTTTTTTTGCTCTCTTTAACGCGGCTAACCTTTCATCCCTGCCATTAGCTACGCCTCCATTCACACGACTCATTACGGTGTCAAAGTCATCATTATCGGCAGCAGTATTTAAATCTCTCTTTGACCAAAACAAACAGGAGGTTTGAACGGCGATTGAGATATTAGACGCCACGACTTCCGGGTGAGATACCAAATCCTGATGTATTTTATTACCATATTTTTGATAGTTTTCCCTCCCGGTTAGATGAAGTAACCCTCTACCAATAAATTTGGGGCCATCCCCCGGATATTTATTCCCTACATTGTGACCAGCGGTTGTATTAGGCTCGTACTCCTTTCCTCCATGTTTCGGGATTTCCGTCAGGGATAAAAACTGAGAAGTTTCACAACATGACTGAGCAAGAAAATGAGCTACACGTAACTTATTGTCATTGATGTTGAATACAGTGAACCAGTGGTTAAGATGATATGGCAATACGCTGAAATTAGCTTTCTGCGCCACCCCACGAGCTTTGTTTGTTCTGTATGGAACAGCGATAGCGCTCAAGATTTCGGTGGTGACTGTAATCATGCCGTAACTCGTTCGTTCCATGCATCCGAAAACTGGACATTCCCGTCACAGTATTTCCAGGTGATTTTCTCATATTGCAATGAGACGTGCTCAGTATGATTACTTTTAGGCTCATTTATCATTGATGGTGAAATAGACACAACTTTCACACCCTCCATGAGCATATTGAAATACTCAACTTCCTGACCTGCATCATTGATGCGATACCAGCGAATTTCTGCCGATTTAAGCGTTTGTCCCAGCGCTACAGCCCGATACAGATACGGAGAAGAAGAGTCAAAAGCCTTTTCGAACCACATTTCACCATGAATGCGAGTTCCGGTCAGTTTCCCTGTCCTTCCGTCAGTTGGGATCTTCAGGTTATGTCCGAATTGTGATATCTCCACGCTACCATCACGCCCCTGCACGTCAACAGATCCAATGATATCCGCGCCGCCATCATCTTTAAGCCACAGGTAAGCAGGTATAGCCATTTTATTCAATTCCTTGTATTGATTAAAAACAGCGTCAACTGTAGGTGTTCTGGCTGGTAATGCGTTTGATTTAAATCAAAAACGGCCAGCCAGCGGCCCGTTATCTGCATCTCGTTTGTAAAGTATTTGTACTTGTGCTTTCTCGTGTATTTAGCTGCCTCTGTGCGGGGTTTTCTTAATATTTTTCATGTATATATTGAATGGTGGCACTCAGACGTGAGCCGCCACAGGCCGTAAAATCCACCGCGTCGGGTACAGTGATTTTTCGGCCTCCCCATTCCGAGCTGGTTTCACGTCTCAATACTCACTGTTACGAGAAACCACGACATGAAAAAATTGCTTGAACTCCGCCAGGAGAAAACCGCCCTCAAAACTCAGATGCGTGCCATTATGGACAAAGCGACTGAGGAAAAACGCAACCTGAACGCTGACGAGGGCAAACAGTTCGACGAACTCCGCGCCAGAGCCGAATCCCTTAATACTGATATTACCCGCCTTGAGGCGCTGGCCGATGAAGAACGCAACCAGCCAGGCAAGCCAGCAGACGGCAAGACGGTATCTAACGACGAGCTGCGTCACTACATTCTGACGGGCGAAACCCGCGCACTCTCCACTGCTGTTGGCTCTGATGGCGGCTATACCGTTATCCCTGAACTCGACAAAGAGATCATGCGCCAGCTGTCTGATGACTCTGTGATGCGTCAGATCGCTACGGTGAAGACCACAACCAGCAACGAATACAAAAAGCTGGTATCCGTGGGCGGCGCGACTGTCAATCATGGCGAGGAAGGCACAGCCCGCACCGAAACCAGTACGCCGAAGCTGGAAGAAGTGAGCATTAAGCTGTTCCCAATCTACGCCTACCCGAAAACCACCCAGGAAATTCTTGATTTCAGCGATGTGGATATTCTGGGCTGGCTGTCATCTGAAATCAGCGACACCTTCACCGAGACTGAAGAAACCGACCTGCTGACCGGAGACGGCGCTAAAAAGGCTACGGGCTTCCTGTCCTATCCCCGCGCGGCCACTGGCGACAAAACCCGCCCGTTCGGCACGCTGGAGAAAATGGAGACAGCCGGAGCCTCGCCCGTTGCTGATGAGCTGATCGACCTGCTGTTTAAGCTGAAGGCTAAATACCGCAAAAATGCCGTATGGGTGATGAACTCGAATTCAGCCGCTGCGCTGCAAAAGCTGAAGAACGGCAACGGTGATTATATCTGGCGTGATCGGCTGACTGAGGGTTCCCCTGATTTGCTGCTGGGCCGCCCGGTGTATTACCTCGAAAATATGGCAGATGCAGCAGCAGGTGAGGCGGTGCTGGCCGTGGGTGACTTCAAACGTGGTTACTACATCGTGGACCACACTACCGGAGTACGCACCCGCCCGGACAACATCACCGAGCCGGGTTTCTACAAGGTTCACACCGATAAATATCTGGGCGGTGGGCTGGTGGACTCCAACGCCATTAAGGTACTGGAAATTCCGGGTTCAGGTTCCTGATCCGATGTTCAGGGGGCTGCGGCCCCTTTCCTGCCTTCTGGAGTCCGACCCATGAAAAATAATGATTTTGAAATCCGCACTGCCAGCCTGAACGCTGAATCTCAGAAGCTGGTGGGCTATGCGGTCCGTTACAACAGCCTGTCAGAAGTTATCTGGGGAGAGTTTGTAGAGCAGTTCGCCCCCGGAGCCTTTACTGCCAGTTTGGCCTCGGGTGCTGACTGTCGCGCACTGTATGAGCATGACCATATGCAACTGCTGGGCCGCACCACGTCCGGCACGCTGGTACTCACTGAAGATAATACAGGCCTCCGCTTTGAGCTGACGCCGCCAGATACCCAGCTTGGCCGCGATGTGCTTACGCTGGTGGAACGTGGCGATATTTCTGGTATGTCCTTCGCTTTCAGGGCGATCAGTGAGGAATGGAACATTGAAGTCGCGCCTTGTGTCCGCACCGTAACCGCTGCCGAGCTGCGGGAAATCACCGTCACCAGTATGCCCGCCTACACCCAAAGCAGTGTGGAGATTGCCCTTCGCTCTCTGCTGGCACAACATCCTTCACTGTCCGGCCTCAGTCTCGATATGCGCCGCCGTCAGGCTGAACTCGCGGGGTTGTGATATGTGGCCTTTTCGCAGGAAAGACGAACAGCGGAGCATGACTATAGACGAGTTCCTGTCGATGGCAGGGATTCCAAATACCGGTTCAGGCGAGTACGTGTCTGCGGGTACAGCGGAATCTCTGCCGGCGGTCATGAATGCCGTAGCGGTGATTAGTGAGGCGGTGGCAACAATGCCCTGCTATCTGTACAAAGTGCGCAATGATAAAGGGCGAGAGGCGCGGGAATGGCTGGACGATCACCCGGTAGATCACCTGCTGAACGAAACGCCCAACGACTGCCAGACCGCCTACCAGTTCAAACGTACCATGATGCGCCATTGTCTGCTGAACGGTAACGCCTACGCGGTTATCCGCTGGGGGCGTGACGGACAACCGCAATCATTACATCCGTATGCGCCGGGGGCGGTTGTGCCTGAGCGTATCTCCGAACATCGCTATAAATACACCATTACCGAACCTTTCACCGGAGAGGTTCGTACTTACCTTCAGGAAGAAATCCTGCATCTGCGCTACGCAACGGACGATGGCTTTCTTGGCCGTTCTCCGATCACCGTCTGCCGGGAAACGTTAGGGCTGGGTCTGGCTCAGCAGCGGCACGGCGCAAGCGTGATGAAAAACGGCATGATGTCATCTGGTGTTATCAAAACCAAAGACTGGATGGACAGCGCCAACGGCAAAAAGATACTTGATGCGCTGGAACGTTACAAAGGGGCCAGGAACGCCGGGAAAACGCCAATTATTGAAGGCGGCATGGAGTACGAACAGCTGGGCATGAGCAATCAGGATGCCGAGTGGTTAGCGAGTCGCCGCTTCACGATTGAAGATATCGCCCGCATGTTCAACGTGTCGCCGATCTTCCTCCAGGAATACAGCAACAGCACCTACAGCAACTTCAGCGAAGCCAGCCGTGCGTTTCTCACCATCACCATGCGGCCATGGCTCGCCAATTTTGAGCAGCAGATTAAAGCCTCGCTGCTGGTGGCTCCCCGCGTACCCGGCATTCGTTATCAGATGGAGTTTGATTCCGCTGACCTTCTCCGCGCAACGCCAACCGACCGTTACGCCACTTATGAGAAGGGTATCAAGTCCGGCGTGATGTGTCCGAACGAGGCCCGCGAACGCGAGGGGATGCCGCCCCGTGAAGGCGGTGACGAATTCAGCCAGGCATGGAAGCAGGAATTTCAGGTCAAGACTACTGGCAAAGCAGGTGGCGAATGAGAGCCGGGAAGATGAAACGCCGCATCACTTTTCAGGTATCGGAAGAACGCCGGGGAGAGTTGGGCGAAGTCATTCGTGAATGGCGCGACCTTACCACTGTCTGGGCTGAAATCCGTGAGATTAGCGGACGTGAGCGGATGACATTCGGAACGGTTTATTCGGAGGCAACTGTTCGTATCTGGACGCGCTACCGCGCCGATATCACCACCGCTAACCGCATTCTCTATCGCCTGCCGAATGTCCGGGGTCAGGTGTTCAGCCTTCTGGCTGTCATACCCGATGCTGACCATTCACGGCTGGAGCTGATTTGCAAGGGAGGTATTTCCAATGGCTGACCTGATAACACTGGATGAGGTAAAGCTGCACTGCCGCATTGACGTTGATGATGAAGACACCCTGATTGAAGGGTATATCGCTGCCGCGCTGGAGGTCTGCCAGAAGCATATCGGTAAACGGTTTGATGACGGGCTTGAGTTTACCCCGGCTGTGAAAGTGGGCTGCCTGATGTACGTCTCGCAGCTGTACGAGTACCGCACCACCATCAACGATGTGGAAACCAGCGTAGTGCCACTGGCGATATCTGCGCTCTGGTCTGTCTATCGTGACGCAGGAGTTTATTAAATGCCGTGGCAACCCTTACGCAGGTGCACAGAGCCGGGATGCAATAAGCGTGTGCAGTCAGGTAAGTGTGATGAGCACAAACGACAGGCTAACGCGCAAAAGACGGCCAGACGCGGCACACGTACCGATCGCGGCTATTCCAACCGATGGAGCGAATACCGCCGCCAGTTCCTTAAGGCTAATCCGCTGTGCGCTCACTGCCTGAAGCTGGAACTCTACACAGCCGCAACCATTGTTGACCACATCATCCCCATTGACGGAGAGGGTGACGTTCTGTTCTGGCCTGCCAGCAATCACCAGCCGATGTGCCATTCCTGCCACTCCCGCAAGACCACCACCACCGACCCGGTGACCAAGGAGCAGCGCAGGGCAGGTAAGTACCGTGAGCAGGAAGAAGCCGCACGTCACCGCAAAGACTGGATGTATGACCATGACTGAGCAGGAGATGAGGCAGCTTGTGGCCGCACTGACCCGCAGCCGTGAGCAGTTCAGCAGCAGGCGCAGCAGCGCAAAGACACCAAAGCGCATGAACGAGAGAGAGCGCGACATTCGGGACGCCTTCCGAAATCGATAATGATTATCATCTGACGGGTGGGGGGAGTTTTAAAGACGACCGCCCCGCCGGAAGGAACCACCCGCTCCCTCAAATTTTTATGTGCGGTAATTTTTTTGAAAATAAAACGACAGGAAAAACAATATATTATGAGCGGAGCACCGAAACCCCCGGCCTATCTCGATGACATTGCACAGCAGCAGTGGAAGGCCAAAGCGAAACAGCTGGCCGAACGGGGCGATCTGACCGCCGCCGACTGGAATAATCTGGAGCTGTATTGCGTCAATTATTCGATGTACCGCAAAGCGGTAGAAGACCTTGCCCGGCGCGGCTTCAGCATTGTTAACAGTCAGGGCGGGGAGAGCCGCAACCCGTCTCTGAGCGCCAAGGCCGATGCAGAGAAGATCATGATTAAAATGTCTTCGCTGCTGGGCTTCGATCCGGTCAGTCGACGCAAAACGCCTGTTGAGACTGACGAGGAAGACGAGCTTGACCGCCTGGCATAATTACGCCGAATCGGTACAAAGTGGGGCTATACCCGCCTGTAAGCGCGTCAAACAGGCCGTTGAGCGCTACTTCAGCGACCTGAATAATCCTCTGTACTGTTTCGACAGCGCAACGGTTGAGCGGTTTATTGTCTTTTCCCGCCTCTGTCCGCACGTCAAAGGCCCGCTGCGTGGACAGCCGATAGTGCTGGAGCCGTGGCAGCAGTTCGCCTTTGCCTGCCTGCTGGGCTTCAGGGTGAAGGCAACCGGACGCAGGAAGTTTAAGAGCGCCTATATTCAGGTGCCGCGCAAGAACGCCAAATCAACCGTGGCCGCGATGCTGGCTAACTGGTTTCTGGTGATGGAGCACGGCCAGCAGGACATTTACACCGCTGCCGTGAGTCGTGATCAGGCCCGTATCGTGTTCGACGATGCGCGCCAGATGTGCCTGTTGTCAAAACCGCTGAAAAAGCGCCTGACCATTCAGCAGCATAAAATGATTTACGCAAAGTCCAACAGCCTGCTGAGGCCACTGGCGGCCAAAGCGGCGACCATCGAAGGGACTAACCCCAGCCTGGCGATTGTGGACGAATACCACCTGCACCCGGATAACGGCGTGTACTCCGCGCTTGAGCTGGGCATGGGCGCACGGCCTGAAGGTATTCTGTTTGCCATCACCACCGCAGGCAGCAACGTGGTATCAGCCTGTAAGCAGCACTATGACTACTGCTGCCAGATACTGGCCGGAGAGGAAGCCAACGAATCGCTGTTTGCGCTTATTTACGAGCTGGACGACGAAAGCGAGATTGACGATATGTCACTGTGGATAAAGGCTAATCCTAATCTCGACGTGTCCGTTGACGGTGCGGCGCTGGCTGACACCATCCAGAAGGCCCGAGGCATACCCTCGCAGTGGGTGGAAATGCTGACCAAGCGCTTTAATATCTGGTGTCAGGGTGCCACGCCGTGGATGGGTTCCGGTGCATGGGACGCCTGTAAGGACGACTACAGCGAATCCGACCTTGCCGGGATGGAGTGTTACGCCGGGCTTGACCTGTCGTCTACCGGGGATATTACCAGCGTCTGCTATGCGTTCCCGTCTGACCGCGAAATCCGGCTGCTGACCCGTCACTACCTGCCTGAGGCGCAACTCAACAACGTAGCCAATAAAAACCGCGCCATTTACCGCCAGTGGGCCAAAGCGGGCTGGATACGCACCACACCTGGCGACTGTATCGATTATGACCGCATCCGTGACGATATTCTCCGTGATGCTGAGGTGTTCGGCATAAAGTTGGTGGGCTTTGATACCTGGAACGCCACGCACTTACGTACCCAGCTACAGGGGGCGGGACTCGATGTTGAGCCGTTCCCGCAGACCTACCTCAAGTTCAGTCCGGTAGCGAAGTCGCTGGAGGTGTTCGTTAACCGCAGGGTTATCCGGCACAACGGCGATCCGGTTCTGGCCTGGGCAATTGGTAACGTGGTGATGGAGTCTGACGCCAACGCCAATATCAAGCCGAACAAAAAGAAATCGGCCAACAAGATAGACCCGGCGATAGCGGGATTAATGGCGTTCGGTACCTGGCAGGCTGAGCACGAAGATTTCAGCTTTGATATGTCCGAGGCCCATAAACAGCGCCTTGCAACCTTCACAGGCGTATGAGGCCACCCATGCAGCATAACGACATTGCCGCCCAACTGGCCGCCACCATGCAGGACGAAGGCTACGAGCTGGACGCCTGCGACCGTCTGATTATCCGGCAAACTCTCGCACGCGCACTGACCGCACAGCGCCGCAGGGCAGAGCGTGAACGTTCAGCCAGCACTACCTACACCTGGAATAAACCCTCAAATCCCCGCCGCCGATAGTGGTACAGGTGGCACAGGTCGAAATTAGCTGTACCACCCCACCTGTACCAGCTGGAAGCCGCGCCAGTACTGGGCTGAGCGCAAAGTGGTACAGGTGGTACAGCAAAAACAGCAAAACCGCCAAAAGCCCCGATTTGTTCTCATGCTTACAGCCCATCTTATCACCTTCCCTGATATAATCCTCGCCTCAAACGGTTCTCATGCTTTCGCTGTTGTACATGATTGTGCGATACTCCGTATATCAATCGGTGTATCAATATCTGATTTTTATACACGAATTACATGGAATATAACTGAATAAAATCAGTGAGATATATAGAAAATGAAACATTCCGTAGAAGTGATGATCTCCGAAGCCGAGATTGCCAAACGCGTTGCTGAGATGGGTCAGCAGATTAGCGAGAAATACCGCGACAGCGGCAGCGACATGGTGCTGGTCGGCCTGCTGCGCGGCTCCTTCATGTTTATGGCCGATCTGTGCCGCAAAATTGAGGTGTCGCATGAGGTCGATTTTATGACGGCTTCCAGCTACGGCAGCGGCATGTCCACCACGCGGGATGTTAAAATCCTCAAGGATCTGGATGAGGATATTCGTGGCAAAGACGTGCTGATTGTTGAGGACATCATTGATTCCGGCAATACGCTGAGCAAAGTGCGGGAAATTCTTCGCCTGCGCCAGCCCAAGTCGGTGGCGATCTGTACGCTGCTGGATAAGCCCGAGCGGCGTGAAGTGGACGTGACCGTTGAGTACGTCGGCTTCACCATCCCGGATGAATTTGTTGTGGGATATGGCATTGATTACGCCCAGCACTATCGTCATCTGCCGTTCGTCGGCAAAGTGGTGATGCTGGAGGAGTAGGCTGACCAGGATTGGCTTACCGCACAAACGACTAAGGCCGGATTTTCCGGCCTGATATAAAATGCCCGCCCTTAGTTGGGGCTTTCGAGATCGTTAAGCAGGTTAGCAATGCCGTGGCGATAGCGCTGCTCAAGGGTTTCCCGGCTGGTGGCGGCAACTTCGAGGTCGCGCAGATAGCCGTCCTGAATACCGTAGACCCAGCCGTGAATAGTGACCTTCCGACCGCGTTTCCATGCTGATTGCATAATTGTGGAGTGACCCAGGTTGTACACCTGCTCAATCACGTTGATTTCACACAGTTTGTCGAAGCGTTTTTCCGGCGGCAGCTCGCCCAGCAACGAACTATGCTTGTACCACAAATCGCGGATGTGCAGCAGCCAGTTGTTGATCAGCCCCAGTTCGGGGTTTTCTACCGCCGCCTGCACGCCGCCGCAGCCGTAGTGACCGCAGATGATGATGTGTTCTACCTCCAACACCTCAACGGCGTACTGCACCACGGACAGACAGTTTAAGTCCGTGTGGATGACCAGGTTGGCCACGTTACGGTGAACGAACAGTTCGCCCGGTTCCAGCCCCGTCAGACGTTCGGCAGGTACGCGGCTGTCAGAGCAACCAATCCAGAGAAAACGGGGCTTTTGAGCCAGCGAGAGACGCTCGAAAAATCCCGGGTCTTCCTCTTTCAGCAGCTTTGACCATTCGCGATTGTTGCTGATGAGGGTATCAATGTCTTTCATGTTAGTGTCAACCAAAACAAAAATGCGTTGCGACAATATAGGCCAACGCGACGTGATTTAAAACGGCAAACAAGAAAACCATACAAAACAGGGCACTCTTTTACCTATGACTTATGCACTGGAACTCGAAAAACTGACCAAAACCTATGCAGGCGGCGTTCAGGCTCTCAAGGGAATCGATCTGAATGTCGAAGCCGGTGACTTCTATGCGCTGCTTGGCCCAAATGGGGCGGGCAAATCCACCACCATTGGCATTATCAGCTCGCTGGTCAACAAAACGGCGGGCAAGGTGCGGGTGTTTGGATACGATCTTCAACTGGACGTGGTCAATGCCAAGCGTCAGCTGGGGCTGGTGCCGCAGGAGTTCAATTTCAACCAGTTTGAAACCGTGCTGCAAATCGTCGTCAGCCAGGCTGGTCTGTACGGCGTTGAGAAAGCCGATGCGCTGAAACGGGCCGAAAAATACCTGAAGCAGCTGGATTTATGGGAAAAACGCCACGATCGCGCCCGTATGCTGTCAGGCGGCATGAAGCGTCGACTGATGATCGCCCGCGCACTGATGCATGAGCCAAAACTGCTAATCCTTGATGAGCCGACGGCGGGCGTGGATATTGAACTGCGCCGGTCAATGTGGACCTTTCTGCAGGATTTGAACGCCAAAGGCACCACCATCATTCTGACCACTCACTATCTTGAAGAGGCTGAAATGCTGTGCCGCAACATCGGGATCATTCAGCGCGGCGAACTGGTGGAGAACACCACGATGAAAGGGCTGCTGGCGAAGCTGAAGTCGGAAACATTTATTCTCGATCTTGCGCCGAAAAGTCCGCTGCCGCAGCTTGAAGGATTCCAGTACCGGCTGGTGGATACTTCCACGCTGGAGGTTGAAGTGCTGCGCGAGCAGGGGTTGAACAGCGTGTTCAGCCAGCTCAGCCACCAGGGCGTTCAGGTTTTAAGTATGCGCAACAAGGCGAACCGTCTTGAGGAGCTGTTTGTCGACCTGGTGAACGGTCGCAAAGGAGAAAAAGCATGACACATCTTTATTGGGTCGCCCTGAAAAGCATCTGGGGAAAAGAGATTAACCGTTTTGCCCGAATCTGGGTGCAGACGCTGGTGCCGCCGGTGATCACCATGACGCTCTATTTCATCATCTTCGGTAATCTGATCGGCGCCCGCATCGGCGATATGCACGGCTTTAGCTATATGCAGTTTATTGTGCCTGGCCTGATTATGATGGCGGTGATTACGAACGCCTATGCCAACGTTGCGTCATCGTTTTTCAGCGCTAAGTTTCAGCGCAATATTGAAGAACTGCTGGTGGCCCCGGTACCGACGCACGTCATTATTGCCGGTTACGTCGGCGGCGGCGTGGCGCGTGGGATTTGCGTTGGCGTGCTGGTGACGGCTATCTCACTGTTCTTCGTGCCGTTTCAGGTTCACTCCTGGCTGATGGTCGCCATCACTTTACTGCTGACGGCAATTCTGTTCTCGCTGGCTGGGCTGCTGAATGCGGTGTTTGCCAAAACGTTTGACGATATCAGCCTGATCCCGACCTTTGTATTGACCCCGCTGACTTACCTGGGCGGCGTGTTTTATTCCCTGACGCTGCTGCCGCCGTTTTGGCAACTGGTTTCCAAACTTAATCCTATTGTCTATATGATTAGCGGCTTTCGATTTGGCTTCCTCGGCATTTCTGACGTGCCGCTGGCCTTTACGCTAGGGGTACTGATTGCCTTTATCGTGGCGTTTTATATTCTTGTCTGGTTCCTGATTCAACGAGGCCGCGGTCTGCGTACCTGATTTTTTTGCTTCCCCTTCGTCCTGAAGGGGAATTTCCAGTTAAAAAACCAGTTTGCATCGGCCTTTTTACTGATATCGCGCCGAACGGCTGCCCAACGCCAGGCAGCCGCTTCGGCAAGGGTCAGGCAACCTGCACCGGAACGGCCTTCGCCAGACGCTTCATCACATTGTCGCCCTCAAAGTAGGCCACTTTCGGCTGCCAGCTGCGGGCCTCGGTGTCCGGCATCTGCACATAAGAGCAGATAATCAAAATATCCCCTTCGCAGGCGCAGCGGGCTGCGGCACCGTTTACGGAGATGATTTTGGAGCCGCGTTCCGCCGCAATAGCATACGTGGAGAAGCGCTGGCCGTTATTGACGTTATAGATATCGATCGCTTCGTATTGCAGAATGCCGGAAGCGTCGAGAAAATCCTGATCGATGGCGCAGGAGCCTTCGTAATTCAGATCCGCCTGGGTGACTTTAACCCGGTGGAGCTTGCCCTGCAGCATAGTACGGTTCATAGCCTTATTACCTTTCTCGGAAATCACAAAAACGCACGCCGGACTTATCCAGCGCGAGTGACCGTTACTGCGTCAGATCAACCTGCTGGTTATCGATCAGACGCGCTTTGCCCAGCCAGGCGGCCATCAGGATCACCGCCCGCTGGCTGCCAACGTTCAGCGGCAGCAGCGTATCGGCATCGCAGATAGCCAGGCCGTCGGCCTGTAGCCCTTTTTCTGCCAGCGCGGCTTCGGCATCGGCCACGATCTCATCCACATGCCGCTCTCCGTTGGACAACCGTTCGGCCATGCTGTTCATCACCTTGCTCAGCGCGGGCGCGATCTTGCGCTCTTCAGCGGTCAGGTAGCCATTGCGCGAGCTGAGCGCCAGGCCATCTTTGGCCCTGACGGTGGGCACGCCGACAATGCTGATGTCGTAGCCCATATCTACCACCATCTTGCGGATCAGCGCCAGCTGCTGATAGTCCTTTTCACCAAACAGCGCCATATCCGGCTGCACCAGATTGAACAGCTTACTGACAATGGTCGACACGCCGCGGAAATGCCCCGGACGGCTGGCGCCCTCAAGCAGGGTAGAGAGGCCCGGCACGTCAACATAGGTTTGCTCGCCAAGGCCCTGCGGATAGACATCGGCTGGCGCTGGCGCGAAGACCAAATCCACCTTGCGGCGATTCAGCTTCTCGCAGTCTTCCTGCAGGGTGCGCGGGTAGTGGGCCAGATCGTCCGGGCGCTCGAACTGCATTGGGTTAACAAAAATCGAGACAACCACAATATCCGCCTGCTCGCGGGCCTCGTCGACCAGCGTCATATGCCCGTCGTGCAGGTTACCCATCGTCGGCACCAGCGCAATGCGTTTGCCGTCCTGCCGCCAGCGCCGGATTTCGCGACGCAGCATCGGCAGCGTTTCAATAATCAACACGGACCTTCTCCTGTGTTAGTGAAAACTGTGTTCTTCAGCGGGATAGCTGCCATCCTCTACTTCCGCCAGATACTGCCTGACGGCGGCACGAATATCGCCGGTTTGAGTGAGGAAATTTTTAGCGAATTTAGGAATGTGGCCGCCGGTAATGCCAAAGGCGTCATGCATCACCAGGATCTGGCCGTCGGTGACGTTGCCTGCCCCAATGCCGATGGTTGGGATGGTTAGCGCTTCGGTCACCCGTTTTGCCAGCGCAACCGGTACGCACTCCAGCACCACCATCTGCGCGCCTGCGGCTTCCAGCGCCAGCGCATCGGCCAACAGCGCATCAGCCGCTTCGCTTTCACGCCCCTGAATTTTATAGCCGCCGAAAATATTAACCGACTGTGGCGTTAAGCCCAGATGGCCACAAACCGGCACCGCACGTTCGGTTAACTGTCTGACCGTTTCTGCCAGCCATTTGCCGCCTTCCAGCTTGACCATATTGGCCCCGGCGCGCATCAGCTGCGCCGCGTTGTCAAAGGTTTGCTCAGGCGTGGCGTAGGTCATAAACGGCAGGTCAGAGAGGAGCAGCGCCTGAGGCGCGCCGCGTCGTACTGCTCGCGTGTGGTAGACGATGTCAGCCAACGTCACGGGAAGGGTGGAGTCATGGCCCTGAACGACCATTCCCAGCGAGTCGCCCACCAGCATGACCTGGATGCCCTCATCGGCAAACAGCCGGGCAAAGCTAAAATCATAGGCGGTAATGGAGGCAAACTTGCGTCCGCTTTTTTTCCACTGGAGAAGGGTCGAGACCGTGGTCGGTTTCATCGCAACCTCTGTAATCGTGTTCTGGAGGACGTATCTTAATGGAAGGGGAACGGGTTTGCACTACCAGCGCTGAATAGCGCTCGCGTCCAGCCTGGCCAGCATCTCAGCGGCCGAATCGCCATTCGGGAAGTGAAGATCGCCAGCGATTTCGACTAAAGGAACCAGCATAAACGCGCGGTTGCCGATGTCGTAATGGGGGAGGGTCAGGCGTGGAGTACTTAACGTCAGATCGCCAAACAGCATAATGTCTAAATCCAGCGTGCGCGGTCCCCAGCGTTCGTCTTTGCGAACTCGTCCCCGCTCCAGCTCAATGCGCTGGGTATGTTCCAGTAATTCTTCTGGCGTCAGCGCGGTATCCAGCGCGACGGCAGCGTTAAGATAGTCCGGCTGATTGGCAGGGCCATACGGCGGCGTGCGGTAAAAAGAAGAGGTGGCGACCAGCGTGGTCTGCGGGATCGCCGCCAGTGCATCAAGCGCAGCCTGCACCTGATGCAAAGGATCGGCAAGATTACTGCCAAGCGCGAGGTAAACGCGGGTCATCATGCGTTGCTGCTGTTGTTTCCGTCACGGCGTGGGCCGGGAACGCGCTTGCGCGGACGGCGAGTGCGGCGGCGGGGAGCCGGATCGTCACCCAGCGTGTTCAGCATCGTTTTTTGCTGCGGCGGCGCGGACACCTGGAATTCGCTCCACCAGGTGGTAAGGCGCTGTAGCTCCTGATTATTTTCGACTTCCGCACGCAGGGCCAGCAGGTCATAGGCGGCGCGGAACTTAGGATGCTCCATCAGTTTCCAGGCACGTTTACCGTGGCGGCGCGACAGACGCAGCTGAAGCTGCCAGATATCGCGCACCAGCGTGGTGATGCGCTTTGGAATCGCCAGCGAACGACAGGCCTCATCCAGCACGTCATTCATCGCCAGCGCGAAGGCGTCGTAATAGGCCAGGCCGCTTTCCTGCGCAATTTTCTGCGCCGCTTCCAGCTGCGGATACCAGAACATTGCCGAGAACAGGAAGGCGGGGTTAACACGCATCTGATTATGGATGCGGTTATCGGTGTTTTTCAGCACCTGTACGATCATCCGCTCCATATTACTGTCGCCCTTTTCCGTAAAGTAACGGGTAATGGTCGGGAACAGCGGCTGGAACAGTTGGTATTCGCGCAGTTGCAACCAGGTGCTGTAGCCATAGCCGGCCTGAAGCAGCTTCAGCGTCTCTTCAAACAGGCGGGCGGGAGGGATGTCGTGCAACAGCGTTGCCAGCCGCGGAATAGGCTCCGCCGTTTCGGCTGCAATGGTCATATCCAGTCTGGCCGAGAAGCGGATAACGCGCAGCATTCGTACCGGATCTTCACGGTAGCGGGTTTCCGGGTCGCCGATCAGGCGGATAATGCCCTGCTGCAGGTCGTTCAGGCCACCGACGTAGTCGCGTACCGTGAAGTCCGCCACGCTGTAATAGAGGCTGTTAATGGTTAAATCGCGGCGCTGGGCATCGTCTTCAATCGAGCCAAAAATATTGTCGCGCAGTAACATGCCGTTCTGGCCGCGCTGCGAAGTGTTGCGATCTTCAACCACCTGCTCAGCCTCGTGGTGACCGCGGAAGGTGGCGACCTCGATAATTTCCGGGCCAAACATCACATGCGCCAGGCGGAAGCGGCGGCCAACCAGACGGCAGTTGCGGAACAGTTTGCGCATCTGCTCCGGCGTAGCGTTGGTGGTGACATCAAAGTCCTTGGGTTTTTTATCCAGCAATAAGTCGCGGACGCCACCGCCGACCAGATAGGCTTCGTAACCGGCTTTATTCAGGCGATACAGCACCTTGAGGGCATTTTCACTGATGTCTTTGCGCGAAATAGTATGACGATCGCGAGGGATCACGGTCATCTGATGCACTTCAGCAATTCCGGCTGGCGCCTCGTCTTCGCGACTCAAAACTTTTCGGCAAAAATTAGCAACTCGGGTAAAAATGGGACACCTCGATAGTGACATTAAAAGCTGGGCGATAAAAAACAGCGGCTAATCATAGCTCAGTGTGGCCCATTTGAGAATGCTCATCTGAAATCCTCGTATCCTCCGGGCGGAAGCCTGGAATTTATTGGATATCGACACTCTTCTTACTGGCGCTCTGAAGCGGGATGTTAGCCACATCCCAGCGGGTAATTGCCTGCTGTACTATCTCTGACAGCGGCAGATCCTGCCAGCCTTCGCTCACCGGCTGACCCAGAAAACGTAATGCCCGCGCTATCGCAGGACGTGCATCGCCAGCGGCTAACGGCGCGGCGTGGTTCTGCTTTGACAGTTTATTGCCGTCGGGGCCAAGGGCCAGCGGCAGATGCAGATAAGCCGGAGCGGTCCAGCCAAACTGCTGATATAAAGTGATTTGCCTGACGGTGGGGGCGATCAAATCCGCTCCCCGGACCACTTCAGTAATGCCCTGAAAATGGTCGTCCACGACCACGGCCAGATTATAGGCAAACAGGCCGTCACGGCGGTGAATAATAAAATCTTCGCCGGCCATGCCCGCATCCGCGACTATTTCTCCGCGCAGTTCGTCCTGAAAACGGCTGACCGGCTGGTCTGGTCGCAGACGTACGGCGGCATTTTCCGGGCCAACCTGCCGATCGCGACAGTAGCCATCGTAAAGGCCGCCCAACTGCTGAATACGGCTACGCGTGCAGGTACAGTAATAGCTGCGCTGCTGCTCTTGCAGCCAGGCCAGCGCTTCCCGGTAGGCTTGATGTCGCTGCGACTGCCACAGTACCTGGCCATCCCAGCCAAGCCCGTGCTGTTCCAACTGTTCAAGGATCCGTTTTGCCGCACCCGGCACTTCGCGGGGCGGATCGATATCTTCAATACGCAGCAGCCACTGACCGTGCTGAGCACGCGCCTGCAGGAAGCTGCCTAGCGCAGCAATCAGGGAGCCAAAATGCAATTCACCAGAGGGAGAGGGGGCAAAACGCCCAATGCAGGAAGTGCTCACGGGAGTAGAGACAGGCAGTGAAGCGGGTGCCTCACTGCACAATCTGGTAGCCATTAACCGGCCATTTGTTTTTCGCGGATTTCCGCCAGCGTTTTACAGTCGATGCAAAGATCGGCGGTAGGACGTGCTTCAAGACGACGGATACCGATTTCAACGCCACAGGAATCGCAGTAGCCGAAATCATCGTCTTCTACTTTCTTCAGCGTCTTTTCGATCTTCTTGATCAGCTTGCGCTCGCGGTCACGGTTACGCAGTTCAAGACTAAATTCCTCTTCTTGTGCAGCGCGGTCAACCGGATCGGGGAAGTTGGCGGCTTCATCTTGCATATGAGAGACCGTGCGGTCAACTTCATCCCGGAGCTGGTTGCGCCAGGCTTCAAGGATCTTCTTGAAATGCTCCAGCTGGGCTTTGTTCATGTACTCTTCGCCCGGTTTCTCTTGATAAGGCTCCACCCCAGCGATGGCGAGAATACTCAGGGACGAGGTTTTACGGGTTTGCCCTTCTTGCATGTTGTTTCTCCTGGATAACACGCACTATCGATCCCCAAAGGGGATAAAAACAGGCCGCTATAAATAGCAGAAGCGATCGAGGTTGGCAATTATTCCTGAACATACCTTGACAAGCCTGTGAGGAAAAGCGTATTTAGCGCCCGCTTAGACCAAGTCTATAACAGCAAATTGCGCCTGATTTTACAACTCTACCCTTAACGGCTGTATCAGTAACATCTCGTCCGGCGATAACTGGGCTTTATAACAAAGCACCTCAACCCCACTCTGCTGAGCCTGTGCCAGTAGTTCTGCGTAACGCGCGTCAATGTGACGCGCCGGGGAAACGTCCTCAATCCCCGAGTGCAGAACGGCAAAAAACAGAACCGCACGCTCACCATTTTCGGCAATTTTCGCCAGTTCGCGAAGATGCTTTTGGCCGCGTTCGGTAACCGCATCCGGGAAATACCCTTTACCTTGCTGAAGTAACGTCACGGATTTGACTTCAATATAGCAGTTTACCCTGTTGTCTGCCTGCAGCAGAAAGTCGATGCGGCTTTTTTCCGCGCCATATTTCACCTCGGCACGCAGGCTTTGATAACAGGACAATTCTGGAAGAAACCCCAGCGTAAATGCCTCCTTTACTAAGCTATTGGCGCGTAAGGTATTCACGCAAATCCAGTCGCCCTGCTGCGTCTCCGTCAGCTCCCAGCTGTGCGGATACTTTCTCGTCAGGCTGTCCGACGTGGAGTACCACACGGTGTCGCCGGGCGTGGCGCAGCCGGTCATGGCACCGGTGTTGGCGCAGTGGAGGGTCAGCGTTTCGCCTTCTGGCGTGATCACATCGGCCAGAAAACGTTTATAGCGCTTAATCAACGTCGCAGAACGTAGCGCAGGTGAAAACTTCATACTCTTTCCTGTGTTAATGCCCAGTCCGCAAGCTGCTGATAACGCGTACGGCCCTGTGCAAAGACCGACTGAAACAGCGCAAAACGCTCGACGCGCAACGACCAGCTAAAATTCCGCGGTGGTAACGAGACTGGGTGCGTAGCGTTACGCAGTAATGTGACATGAGGATGATAGGGCAAAGGGCTTTGAGAACAGCCGCTTCTGGCGGCCTGCGACCGCAGCAGTTCCGCCAGCTGGAGTAGCCCGCGCGGCGACTGCTTTGGTCCCAGCCAGACTACGCCCGATCGTGGCCAGTGCCCGGCGTCGTCCAGCGTCAGGGAAAAGGCTTGCTGTCGGATGCGTCCGGCCTGTTGCATCAGCGCCTGGGTTTTTTCTTCGCCGATGTCGCCGAGAAACGCCAGCGTCAGGTGTAAATTCGCGGCGGCAACCGGGCGACCAGCTTCTGCAGGAAAAGTATCAGCACGCCACTGAATGATGCTTTGCCTGCTCTCTTCCGGCAAAGTGATGGCGAAAAACAGCCTTTTTTGCTCACTCATGGTGCTCTCCGGTTTTCCAGAAACAGGGATGCTACAATGCCCGGCAGATTTAGACCATGACGTTATGGAGCAAAACGTGAGTTCATTACCGGTAAGCGCGGTATTAACCGGACTGCTTGCGGCGCTGCGTTGTTCTCCGCAGGTGCTGCTGGCGGCCCCAACCGGCGCGGGCAAATCCACCTGGCTTCCGCTACAGATCCTGCAACAGGCCGACTTTAGCGGACGTATCCTGCTGCTGGAGCCGCGGCGGCTGGCAGCGCGCAACGTCGCGCAGCGGCTGGCCGAACAGCTGGGCGAGCAGCCAGGCGAAACCATTGGCTACCGGATGCGCTCGGAGAGCCGGGTCGGGCCAGCAACCCGTCTTGAAGTGGTGACCGAAGGGATTCTGACCCGGCTGCTGCAACAGGATCCGATGCTGGAAGGGGTGTCGCTGGTGATCCTCGATGAGTTCCACGAGCGCAGTTTGCAGGCGGATCTTGCGCTTGCGCTGCTGCTGGACGTGCAGCAGGGGCTGCGTGATGACCTGAAAATCCTGTTGATGTCCGCCACGCTGGACAATCAGCGCCTGCAAACGCTACTGCCCGCCGCGCCGATGATTTGCTCTGAAGGACGCTCTTTTCCCGTTGAGCGGCGCTATGCCTCGCTGGCGGCAAACCTGCGCTTTGATGAAGCGGTAGCGCGTCAGGTCAGTCAGCTGCTGCGAGAAGAGAACGGTTCGCTGCTGCTGTTTCTGCCCGGCGTGGGTGAGATTCAGCGGATACAAACGCTGCTTAGCTCCACTGTCGATAGCGATATCGATCTCTGCCCTTTATACGGTGCGCTGCCGCTGAACGAACAGCGGAAGGCGATCCTGCCTGCGCCTGCGGGACGGCGCAAAGTGGTACTGGCAACCAATATTGCCGAAACCAGCCTGACTATTGAAGGGATACGTCTGGTCGTCGACAGCGCGCTGGAAAGATCCGGGGTGTTTGATACGCGTACGGGATTAACCCGTCTGCAAACCCAGCGGGTCAGTCAGGCCTCGATGACTCAGCGTGCGGGGCGTGCTGGCAGACTGGAGCCGGGGCTGTGCCTGCATCTGATCGCGAAAGAACAGGCCGAACGCGCGGCCAGCCATGCCGAAGCCGAGATTTTGCACAGCGATTTAGCGTCGCTGTGGCTGGATTTGTTGCAGTGGGGCTGTCACGACGTCAGCCAGCTAAGCTGGCTGGATTCGCCGCCGGAGTATAACCTTCAGCAGGCGCGGCGGCTGCTGCATCAGCTGGGCGCGACCGATAAAGCCGGAATGCTTACCGCTAAAGGCAGGAGCATGGCCAGGCTGGGCAGCGAACCGCGTTTCGCCGCGCTGCTGGTTGAGGCTGAGGGCGATGCGGATAAAGTCGCCACGGCGGCCTGGCTGGTGGCGATGCTGGAGGAGCCTGCGCGGGGTAGTGAAGACCTGCGGGACAGCTTCCACCGCCGCCAGCCAAACTGGCAAAAGCGTGCCGCGCAGTTGCAGCGGCGTCTTAACACAGCCGGCGGCATAGCGGACAGCGATCTTATCGCTCCGCTGCTGGCAAGCGCGTTTCCCGACCGGATCGCCAGGCGGCGCGGTGGCGAAGGGCGCTATCAGCTGGCTAACGGCATGGGCGCGATGCTGGACAACGACGCCGCGTTAACCCGCTATGAGTGGCTGATTGCTCCTGCTCTGTTGCAGGGCAGCGCACAGCCCGACGCGCGTATTCTACAGGCGCTGCCGGTCGAGATCGGCACGCTAATCGCGCAGTGCCCTTCGCTGTCAGAGACGCGTACGGAAGTGGAGTGGGATGAAGAACGCGGCACGCTTCGCGCCTGGCGGCGTGAGCAAATCGGCGAGCTGGTGATAAAATCTCAACCGCTGAGTAAGCCCGAGGAGGCCGAACTGCATCCGGCGATGCTACGCTGGGTCCGCGCTAAAGGCCTTTCCGTCCTGAACTGGACTCCGCTGGCCGGGCAACTGCGTATCCGTATGCTGTGCGCCCGCCAGTGGCTGCCGGAAGAGGCGTGGCCAGCCGTCGGCGAGGCGGATCTGCTGGCCTCGCTGGAGCAGTGGCTGCTACCGGCGATGAGCGGCGTGCGCGATGCGAAAGGGCTGAAACAGATTGATCTGGCAGGCGCTTTATTACAATTGCTCACATGGTCACAGCGTCAGCAACTGGATACTGTCCTGCCAACTCATTACACTGTGCCGACCGGAAGTCGGCTTCCCATCCGTTATGATGAAGAGAAGCCCCCGGCGCTGGCCGTTCGCCTGCAGGAGATGTTTGGCGAAGCGCAAAATCCCACAGTGGCGAATGGGCGGATTCCTCTGGTGCTTGAGCTGCTTTCACCGGCTCAGCGACCTTTGCAGATCACCCGCGATCTGGCGGGGTTCTGGCAGGGAGCCTGGCGCGAGGTGCAGAAAGAGATGAAAGGGCGTTATCCGAAACACGCATGGCCGGACGATCCGGCAACCGCGTTGCCCACGCGGCGAACTAAAAAGTTTTCAGCGCCTTCCTGATCGAGGTCGCCGGAGTACGCATTTCGGAAGGTTCCCGTTCCGAAGCTAACTGAGTAAGAACAAAGTAGTCGGCGCTGCCGACAGCCGTTCCTGGAGAATAAAAACGCATGTCTGACGATCGCGAAC
Source organism: Erwinia typographi (assembly GCF_000773975.1). Classification (GTDB taxonomy): domain Bacteria; phylum Pseudomonadota; class Gammaproteobacteria; order Enterobacterales; family Enterobacteriaceae; genus Erwinia; species Erwinia typographi. Next base: position 25,750 of record NZ_JRUQ01000062.1, on the reverse strand, counting down.
CCATTGGGCGCAAAGGAAAACAGCCCAAACCCCCGCGTAAGGCGGCGGGCCGAGGTCGCCGCAGGGAAGAGGAATACGAGGATGATTATGATGATTTTCAGGATGACGAGGAGGTAGAACCGGTGCCACGTAAAGGAAAAGGGCGTCCGCCCGGCAAGAAAAGGCGCTGGCTGAGCTTATTTATCAAGCTGCTGCTGGTCTTTATCGTGGTGATGGCCGTGTACGGGGTTTACCTCGACTCGCAAATCCGCAGCCGTATCGATGGCAAAGTCTGGCAGCTTCCGGCAACGGTTTATGGCCGCATGGTCAACCTCGAGCCCGGTATGTCTTACAGCAAAAAAGAGATGATCGCCCTGCTGGAAGGCACGCAGTATCGCGAAGTGACGAAAATGACGCGTCCCGGCGAGTTTACCGTGCAGGCTAACAGCATTGAGATGATCCGTCGGCCGTTTGACTTCCCGGACAGTAAAGAAGGGCAAATCCGCGCGAAGCTGAGCTTCAGCGGTGATTCGCTCAACGAGATCAAAAACCTCGACAGCGGTCGTGACTTTGGCTTCTTCCGTCTCGATCCGCGTCTGATCACCATGCTGCAATCACCGAACGGCGAGCAGCGCCTGTTCGTCCCGCGCGCCGGATTCCCGGATCTGCTGGTGGACACGCTGGTGGCGACCGAAGACCGCCACTTCTATACCCATGATGGCATCAGCCTGTATTCGATTGGCCGGGCGTTTCTGGCTAACATTACCGCTGGAAGGGCGGTGCAGGGCGGCAGTACGCTGACTCAGCAGCTGGTGAAAAACCTGTTCCTGACCAACGAACGTTCGCTGTGGCGTAAGGCTAATGAAGCCTACATGGCGCTGATAATGGACGCGCGCTACAGCAAAGATCGCATCCTGGAGCTCTATCTCAACGAGGTCTACCTCGGTCAGGCGGGTAACGATCAGATCCGCGGCTTCCCGCTGGCCAGCCTTTATTACTTCGGCCGTCCGGTTGATGAACTGAGCCTCGATCAGCAGGCACTGCTGGTCGGCATGGTGAAAGGGGCGTCGCTGTACAACCCGTGGCGCAATCCGAAGTTGGCGCTGGAGCGCCGCAATCTGGTTCTTCGTCTGCTGCAACAGCAAAAAGTCATTGACCAGGAGCTGTACGACATGCTCAGCGCTCGTCCTCTGGGCGTGCAGCCTAAGGGCGGGGTGATCACGCCTCAGCCCGCCTTTATGCAGATGGTGCGTAACGAGCTACAGGCGAAGCTGGGCGATAAGGTCAAAGATCTCTCCGGCGTGAAGATCTTTACCACGCTGGATTCGGTCTCGCAGGATGCGGCAGAGAAATCGGTTGAAGAGGGGATCCCGGCGCTGCGTAAACAGCGTGGGCTGAAGGATCTGGAAACGGCAATGGTTGTTGTTGACCGCTTCAGTGGCGAAGTGCGCGCGATGGTTGGCGGTTCCGATCCGCAATTTGCCGGCTACAACCGTGCGTTGCAGGCACGCCGTTCGATTGGCTCACTGGCAAAACCGGCCACCTATCTGACGGCGCTGAGCCAGCCGGATAAGTACCGCCTGAATACCTGGATAGCCGATAACCCGATTGCGCTGAAGCAGCCTAATGGCCAGGTGTGGAAACCGGAGAACGACGATCGCCGTTTCAGTGGTCAGGTGATGCTGGTGGATGCGCTGACCAACTCCATGAACGTGCCAACGGTGAATCTGGGCATGACGCTGGGGCTGCCGCAGGTGATTGATACCTGGACAAAACTGGGCGTGGGTAAAGATCAGCTTCACCCGGTTCCGGCGATGCTGCTGGGCGCGCTGAACCTGACGCCGATTGAGGTGGCTCAGGCGTTCCAGACGATCGCCAGCGGCGGGAATCGCGCGCCGGTTTCGGCGCTGCGCTCGGTGATTGCGGAAGATGGAACGGTGCTGTTCCAGAGTTTCCCTCAGGCGGAGCGCGCAGTGCCGGCTCAGGCCGCTTATCTGACGCTTTACACCATGCAGCAGGTTGCCGATCACGGCACCGCGCGTGCGCTGGGCGCGCGCTATCCAAAAGCGCATCTGGCCGGTAAAACCGGGACTACCAATAATCTGGTCGACAGCTGGTTTGCCGGTGTGGATGGCAAAGAAGTGGCGATTACCTGGGTAGGCCGCGACAACAACCAGCCAACCAAGCTGTATGGTGCCAGCGGTGCGATGCAGTTATATCGTCGCTATCTGGATAACCAGGCTCCGATGCCACTGATGCCAACGCCGCCGGAGGACATTGCGCCAATGAGCGTTGATTCAGCCGGTAACTTCGTCTGCGGCACGGGCAGCAGCACCTGGCGGACTTTGCCAGTCTGGACCACCGATGCCAACGCGCTCTGCCAGCAGCAACAGCAGCAGGTTCAGCAGCAGCAACAGCAGCAACAGGAGTTGCAACAGCAGCAGCAGAACGAGCAGAAAGACAGTAACGGCGTGGCTGGCTGGATCAAGGATATGTTCGGCAAATAGCCTTTGCCGATCCCAATAAGCCGGCTCGCGATGAGCCGGTTTTTTTTGTCCGTGATAGCGGGTGGGCGAGAGAAAAGGCATAACATTTCGGCTCTTCGACATAACCTTATGGCTACCGCTTCATTTCCCCTACTTTACATTGGGTTATTCCTGCGGCAAACGGCCTGCCGACGTGGGATTTCTGCTTGCAGAACCGCCGTTCTTTCGCATATTATCCAATCGTTATAATAATAATTCTCGTTTACGTTTACATTCAACCAATCTCATTCAGAGAAAAGCGAAATGGCTACTTTGTCTTTCAACCGTTTATCCTTGCCAGTGAATACCTCTATTCGTCGTCTGGCACTCCTTGTTGCAATGGCCCTTTCTTCTTCTGTTTTCGCCGCCGGAGAAGAAACCATCACCGTAGATGCTAACGCGAACAGCGCGGCAGCGCAGGAGAGTGCGTGGGGACCCGCTCCAACTATTGCCGCCAAGCACAGCGCGACCGGCACCAAAACCGATACGCCGATTGAAAAGAATCCGCAGTCTGTTTCAATCGTTACCCGCCAGGAACTGGATACCCGTCAGCCGCTGTCGGTAAAGGAAGCGCTGGGCTATACGCCGGGTGTGACCGTGAGCAGCCGCGGCGCCTCTAACACCTATGATTTCGTGATCATCCGTGGCTTCTCTTCACGCGGTCTGAACCAGAACAACTATCTGGATGGGCAGAAGTTACAGGGCGACTTCTATAATGATGCGGTGATCGACCCTTATTTCCTGGAGCGCGTTGAGTTAATGCGCGGCCCAACGTCAGTGCTGTACGGAAAAAGCAGTCCTGGCGGTATCGTCTCTATGGTCAGCAAGCGTCCGACTACCGAGCCACTGCGCGAAATCCAGTTCAAAATGGGTACCGATAGCCTGATGCAAACCGGCTTTGACTTCAGCGATTCGCTGGACGATAACGGTGAGTTCTCCTATCGCCTGACCGGTCTGGCCCGCTCTGCCAACGAACAGCAGACCAATGCGGAAACCCAGCGTTATGCCATCGCGCCTTCGTTCAGCTGGCGCCCGGATGACAAAACTAACTTTACCTTCCTCTCCTATTTCCAGAACGAGCCAGAAACCGGGTACTACGGCTGGCTGCCGAAAGAGGGGACCGTTCAGCCGCTGCCGAACGGTGGTCACTTGCCGACTGACTTTAATGAAGGCGCCACCAACAATACCTATTCCCGTAACGAGAAAATGGTCGGCTATGCCTTTGAACATGGCTTCAATGATACTTTCACCGTGCGTCAGAACCTTCGTTACACTGAAATGAAAACGGCTCAGAAGAGTGCTTATGGCACCGGGCTGTGTAACAACAGCATGAACGGCTTCAACAGCTACTGCCAGTCGCTGACCCCAGCTCAGCAGGCGCACTACCTGGGCCGTGGTACCGTTGTGGATAATGAACGCTTACAGAACTTCAGCGTCGATACACAGTTGCAGAGCAAATTCGCCACCGGCGATATGGACCACACGCTGTTAACGGGCGTGGACTACTCCCGTATGCGTAATGATATCAGCGCGCTGTTTGGCAATGCGCCGTCGCTGGATCTGGATAATCTGCCATCAATGAACGACGTTGATTTTGGCGACGCCGTGCCTTATCAGATGAACGAATCCAAACAGACCGGTATCTATGTTCAGGATCAGGCCGAATGGGACAAATGGGTCTTCACCCTGGGCGGCCGTTACGACTGGTCAACTCAGGCGACTACCGTGCGCGCTGACAACGGTTATATTGAACGTAATGACCGTAAGTTTACCTGGCGTGGTGGCGTTAACTACCTGTTTGATAACGGCATATCTCCTTACTTTAGCTACAGCCAGTCCTTCGAGCCGAACGCCTTTAGCCTCTACAGCACGCCGCGCGTAGCGTACGCGCCTTCCAAAGGCGAGCAGTATGAAGCGGGCGTGAAATATGTGCCGAAAGACCGGCCGATTGTGATGACGGCGGCGGTGTATCAGCTGACTAAAAGCGACAACCTGACGGCAGACCCGAACAACGCCCTCAATCAGGTGCCATCAGGTGAAGTTCGTGCTCGTGGCGTAGAGCTGGAAAGCAAAGCTGCGCTGACGCCGAATATCAATATGACGGCCTCTTATACCTACACCGAAGCGGAGTTCACCAAAGACACCACGCTGAAAGGCAACACGCCAGAGCAGGTGCCTAAGCATATGGCTTCACTGTGGGGCGACTACACCTTTAACAGCGGGGCTATCAGCGGCTTAACCGTGGGTGCCGGTGGACGTTTTATCGGTTCAAGCTACGGCGACCCGAACAATACCTTTAAGGTCGGCAGTGCGGCGGTGATGGATGCCGTGGTGAAATACGATCTGGGACGTTTTGGTCTTTATGGCTCAAGCCTGGCAATCAACGTGAATAACCTGCTGGATCGTGATTATGTCGCCAGCTGCTTCCAGACTTACGGCTGTTTCTGGGGCGCAGGCCGTCAAATTGTCGGTACTGCAACCTTCCGTTTCTAATCTTTAAATCGGGCGCGGTTCGCCGCGCCCACCAATCAGAAGACCCCTATGTCTCATCCTCACGCATCAGAAACTATCTTCTCGCTTGATAACGCCTCGTTTACCGTACCCGGCAGAACGCTGTTGCAGCCGCTGTCGTTAACCTTTCCTGCGGGAAAAGTTTGCGGGCTGATTGGTCATAATGGTTCAGGGAAATCGACGCTGCTGAAGCTGCTGGGTCGTCATCAACCCGCCGCTGAGGGGCTGGTGCTGCTGAACGGCAAGGCGATTTCCGACTGGCAAAGTAAAGCTTTTGCCCGCGAGGTGGCTTACCTGCCGCAGCAGCTTCCTGCTGCCGAAGGAATGACGGTACGCGAGCTGGTGTCGATGGGCCGCTATCCGTGGCACGGCGCGCTGGGGCGCTATGGCGCAGAAGATCGTGAGCGTGTGGAGGAGGCTATCACCCTGGTTGGACTCAAACCTTTTGCTCAACGCCTGGTCGACAGCCTGTCCGGCGGCGAGCGTCAGCGTGCATGGATCGCCATGCTGGTAGCGCAGAACAGCCGCTGCCTGCTGCTGGATGAACCGACTTCAGCGCTGGATATTGCGCATCAGATTGAAGTGCTGGCCCTGATCCAGCGTCTGAGCCGCGAGCGCGGCCTGACGGTGATCGCGGTACTGCACGATATTAATATTGCCGCCCGCTACTGCGACCACATGGTTGCCCTGCACAGCGGTCGGGTCATTGCCGAAGGCGATGCCAGTGAGATTATGCAGGCCGACGTGCTCAAGAAAATTTATGGTATCCCGATGGGGATCCTGCCTCACCCTAACGGCGGTGCGCCGGTGAGCTTTGTTTACTAAGGGAATGACTTTCTCAATGCCTGATTTATTTCGCCGCCGCCTGCTGATGGCTATGGCGCTTTCCCCCCTGCTTCCGGCCTGGCGCGCCCAGGCAGAATCTTCTGTGGATATCCAGCGTATTATTTCTCTGGAATGGCGGCCGACCGAGCTGCTGATGGCGCTTGGCGTGTCGCCGATGGGCGCGGCGGAGATCTATAACTATGGGTTGTGGGTAGGTGAGCCGGCGCTGCCGCCAGAAACCGTGGACGTAGGGCTGCGAACCGAACCCAATATCGAACTGATGATCCAGATGAAGCCCTCGCTGCTTCTCTACTCTTCTGGCTACGGCCCTTCAGTAACAACCCTTGATAAAATCGCGCCGAGCATGGGGTTTGCCTTTAGCGACGATCGGGGCAAGCCGCTGACCGTCTCCAGAGAGTCCCTGATGCAGCTCGCCAGAAAGCTCGATCGTGTGCCTCAGGCACAGCAGCATCTGGCGGAATATGATGCCTTTGTTATTCAGTCCAAAGCCCGGCTGGCAAACCGCCCTAAAAGACCTCTGCTGCTGATGTCGGTACTGGACCCTCGCCATACGCTGGTATTTGGTAAGGGCAGTCTGTTCCTGGAAGTGATGGACAATCTGGGCATTGAGAATGCCTGGCAGGGAGAGACGAACTTCTGGGGCAGCGCGGTGATTGGCATTGAAAGGCTGGCGTCGATGAAGGATGTTGATGTGGTCTGCTTCGATCACGGCGAGGATCTGATGATGGATCAGGTGATCGTCACGCCGCTCTGGCAGTCGATGCCTTTTGTCCGTCAGAACCGCTTTCATCGGGTTCCGCAGGTCTGGTTTTACGGCGGCACGCTCTCGGCGATGCGCTTTTGTCGGCTGCTGGACAGCGCGTTGGTGGCCGCATGAAAACGTCTCTGCGTTTCCCCATCGTTCTGCTGACGGCGCTGCTGCTGCTGGCCGTCGCGCTGACCTGTTACAACTTCAGCCAGCATCTTCCCGTTAGCCAATGGCAAAGCGCGATCTCTGCCGTCGATCAAAACAGCGTTGACCAGATGGTCTTTCACTACAGCCTGCTGCCGCGTCTGTCGCTGTCGCTGCTGGTGGGCGCGGGGCTGGGGCTGGTGGGGCTGCTGTTCCAGCAGGTGCTGCGCAACCCTCTGGCCGAGCCAACAACGCTGGGGGTCGCGACCGGTGCGCAGCTGGGGCTGACGGTGGTCACGCTCTGGAGCCTGCCGGGCGGCCTGTTTACCCAACAGGTGGCCGCGATGGTCGGGGCGATTGTCGTTGGGCTGATCGTGTTTGGCATTGCCTGGGGTAAACGGCTCTCTCCGGTCACGCTGATCCTCGCTGGCCTGGTGATGTCGCTTTACTGTGGGGCGGTAAACCAGCTTCTTGGGCTGTTTAACCACGAGCGCCTGCAAAACATGTTCCTGTGGAGCACCGGCACGCTCAACCAGATGGACTGGCACAGCGTCAGCTTTATCTGGCCCAAACTGCTGGTGGGGTTTGTGCTGTCGTTACTGCTGCTGCGGCCGATGACGCTGATGGGACTGGATGACGGCGTGGCTAAAAACCTGGGACTGGCGCTGTCGGCGGCCCGTCTTGGCGTGCTGGCGCTGGCTATTGTGCTCAGCGCGCAGCTGGTTAATGCCGCCGGGATCATTGGCTTTATTGGGCTTTTCGCGCCGCTGCTGGCAAAAATGCTGGGGGCAAGACGGTTAATTAGCCGCCTGCTGCTGGCGCCGGTGATTGGTATGCTGCTGCTGTGGCTGGCCGACCAGGTGGTGGTGTGGCTGACCGATAACTGGCGAGAGGTCTCTACCGGTACGGCTACGGCAATTATTGGCTCGCCGCTGCTGCTGTGGTTATTGCCGCGTCTGCGCACCGCAGCCGTGCCACCGGCGATGAACCGTGGCGACCATGTGCCTGCTGAACGACACCATGTGCTGCTGTGGGCGGCGATTGGCGGCATTGCGCTGCTGGTTCTCTCCGTAGCGGCGCTGGGCTTCGGTCGCGACGCGCAGGGCTGGAGTTGGGTAAGCGGCGAGCTGTGGCACCAGCTGCTGCCGTGGCGTATGCCGCGGCTGGTGGCCGCCATTGCCACCGGTATGATGCTTGGCGCGGCAGGCTGTATCGTTCAGCGCCTCACCGGGAATCCGATGGCCAGCCCGGAAGTGCTGGGGATCAGCTCCGGCGCGGCCTTTGGCGTGGTGGTGATGCTATTTCTGGTGCCAGGCGATGCCTTTGGCTGGCTGCTGCCGGCGGGAAGCCTTGGCGCGGCGATCACGCTGCTGATTATCACCGTCGTGGGCGGACGGGGCGGTTTCTCACCGGAACGTATGCTGCTGGCCGGGATGGCGCTGAGCACGGCATTTGCCACGCTGCTGCTGATGCTGCTGGCGAGCGGCGACCCGCGAATGGCAAACCTGATGACGTGGATCTCAGGTTCAACCTATGGCGTGGATGCCGCCCAGGCCTGGCGCACGGTGGGCATCGCCGTTATTTTGCTGGCGCTGGTGCCGCTATGCCGCCGCTGGCTGACGCTGCTGCCGCTGGGCGGCGAGACGGCCCGTTCGCTGGGCATGGCGCTCAAGCCTTCGCGCTTCTCGCTGCTGCTGCTGGCGGCGGCGCTGACGGCGGCGGCCACGCTGACCATCGGTCCTCTGAGCTTTATCGGGCTGATGGCGCCGCATATTGTGCGAATGCTTGGCTTCCGCCGGGCAATGCCGCAGCTAATGATGGCGGCGCTAATGGGCGGTATGCTGATGGCGATTGCCGACTGGTGTGGACGCATCGTGGCGTTTCCGAATCAGATCCCGGCAGGGCTGCTGGCTACCTTTATCGGCGCGCCTTATTTTGTTTATCTGCTGCGTAAGGTCTGAGCAGCACAGACGCTTGCAGCAGCACATGGCGGGCTGAGGTCGGTACTCTCCACCAGGGCAGCCGACAAAAAACGCCGGATGAAAGGCTCATCCGGCGTTTTTTTATGCCTGTGAGGTGGGGATCGCCTCGCAGCCGGAATGACCGGCTGTCAGGCTAATTTTGCGAAGCTGCGGCGTGCCGCATCAATAGTCCGCTCAATGTCCTTTTCGCTGTGGGCCAGCGACATGAAACCTGCCTCAAAGGCTGAAGGCGCGAGGTAAATTCCTTCCTTCAGCATCAGGTGGAAAAACGTTTTGAAGCGCTCTACGTCGCACTCCGTGACGTCCTGATAGCAGGTGACCTCTTTGGCCGGGGTGAAGAACAGGCCAAACATGCCGCCCACATGGTTGATGACCAGCGGAATATCGGCTTCTTTCGCTGCGGCCAGCAGCCCTTCGGCCAGTTGGGTTGTCAGCGCGGCCAGCTTCTCGTGGTTGCCTGGCTTAGCAATCTCACTCAGACAGGCAAAACCGGCGGCCATCGCAATCGGATTGCCGGAGAGCGTGCCAGCCTGGTAAACCGGGCCGGTCGGTGCCAGCGCGTCCATGATCTCGCGGCGTCCGCCGAAGGCGCCTACAGGCATTCCACCGCCGATGATTTTGCCGAGGCAGGTCAGGTCAGGCTTGACGCCGTAATGCGCCTGCGCGCCAGCCAGCGCGACGCGGAAACCGGTCATCACTTCATCAATAATCAACAGCGCGCCAAACTCGTCGCACAGCGTGCGCAGGCCTGGCAGGAAGTCGGCGTGCGGCGGGATGCAGTTCATGTTGCCAGCGACCGGCTCAACGATGATGCAGGCGATCTCGTGCGGATACTGCTCGAAGGCGGCCCGCACGGAAGCCAGATCGTTCCAGGTGCAGGTCAGGGTGTGCTTCGCGAAATCCGCCGGGACACCCGGAGAGTTCGGCTGGCCCAGCGTCAGCGCGCCCGACCCGGCTTTTACCAGCAGGCAGTCGGCATGGCCGTGATAGCAGCCTTCGAACTTAATGATTTTATCGCGATGGGTGAAACCGCGCGCCAGGCGGATGGCGCTCATGGTGGCTTCTGTTCCGGAGTTCACCATCCGCACCATATCCATGGTTGGCACCAGCGTGGTGACCAGCCTGGCCATTTTCACTTCCATCTCGGTCGGCGCGCCAAAGCTCAGTCCGCGCTCTGCTGCTTCAATCACCGCATTACGGATTGCCGGATGATTGTGGCCGAGCACCATTGGTCCCCAGGAACCGACATAGTCTACGTACTCTTTACCGTCGGCATCATATAAGTAAGCGCCGTCGGCGCGGTCAATAAAGAGCGGCACACCGCCAACGCCGCTAAAGGCGCGTACCGGGGAGTTCACGCCGCCGGGAATTAGTTGCTGCGCCTGAGCATACAGATTTTCAGACTTACTCATGGTTCCGCTCCTGAGAATACATTAAGAAAAACCCCGCCATTCTAAGGGAACATGGGGCCGGGTTAAAAGGTCAGTCGCTCTTTTGACACGATTAGCGATGAATTTTCCCGGGACAGCTCGCGCCAGCGGAGTAAGATACGGGCCTGCCTTTACTTAACCATGAATGGGATATGAGCGAATCAACGTCATCTACTGAGCAGTTAAACACGGTGCCAGCCAGGCGCGGTGACTTTCTCCGCTTGCTCCTGCGAAAAGATAAAACGCCCGGCGCCGTGCTGGTTGTAGCGGCGATAGTGGGGACGCTGGCCGGGCTGGTTGGCATAGCGTTTGAAAAAGCGGTGAACGCCGTTACCACTGAGCGGCTGGCGATGTTGGCGACCGTTGAGCATCACTGGCTGCTGGTTTTTCCGCTGGCGTTTATCCTCTCGGCCCTGCTGGCAATGGTGGGCTATTACCTCGTCAGGCGTTTCGCGCCGGAAGCGTCCGGCTCCGGTATCCCTGAAATAGAAGGGGCGCTGGAAGAGCTGCGCCCCGTCCGCTGGTGGCGAGTTATCCCCGTTAAGTTTGTCGGCGGCATGGGCGCCCTGGGCGCGGGTATGGTGCTGGGCCGCGAAGGGCCTACCGTGCAGCTGGGAGGCAATATTGGCAGAATGGTGCTGGATATTTTTCGCATGAAAAGCACGGAAGCCCGCCACTCGCTGCTGGCGACGGGGGCCGCCGCCGGACTCTCCGCAGCGTTTAACGCGCCGTTGGCTGGCATTCTGTTCATTATTGAAGAGATGAGGCTCCAGTTTCGCTACAGCGTTATCTCGATCAAAGCCGTCTTTATCGGCGTGATCATGTCGAGCATTGTGTTCCGCATCTTTAACGGCGAGGGCGCGGTGATCGTCGTGGGCAAGCTTGCCAGTGCGCCAGTGAATACGCTCTGGCTTTATCTGCTGCTGGGAATGCTGTTCGGCGGCGTTGGCGTGCTGTTCAACGCTCTGATCTTCCGCACCCAGGACCTGTTCCAGCGCCTGCATGGCGGCAACCTGCGCAAGATCCTGATTATTGGCGGCGTGCTGGGCGGCGTGTGTGGCGTACTGGGCGTGATTGAGCCCGAGGCGGCGGGCGGCGGATTTAGTCTGATCCCGATTGCCGCAGCCGGGAATTATACGCTCGGTATGCTGTTGTTTATTTTTATCACCCGAGTGGTGACTACCTTGCTGTGCTTTGGCTCCGGCGCGCCGGGCGGTATTTTTGCGCCAATGCTGGCGCTAGGAACGCTGTTGGGCACGGCCTTCGGCATGGCGAGCGCGTCACTTTTTCCCGCCAGTCATCTCCAGGCTGGCACCTTTGCTATTGCCGGAATGGGGGCGCTTTTCGCCGCCTCGGTGCGGGCGCCGCTGACCGGGATCGTGCTGGTTCTGGAAATGACCGACAATTATCAGCTCATTCTGCCGATGATTATTACCTGTCTTGGGGCAACCCTGGTGGCACAATTTCTTGGCGGTAAGCCGCTCTACTCTTCGCTGCTGGCGCGGACACTGGCTAAACAGCAGCAAAAAGATGACGAAAAAGTGGCAGCACAGAGTGCCACATAGCCGGAAGGGAAAACGGCGGATACTTGATTGCTATACTTGTGTATAAGATAATGAGGCGAAAGAAGGTCGAATTATGACCTGACAGGCAACCGCCTGAATGCATACCGGAGTAATAAATGAGTGAAGACATAGCTCTGCCCCTGCAGTTTACCGAAGCTGCGGCCAGTAAAGTCAAAAATCTGATTTCTGATGAAGAAAATCCAGATCTGAAGCTGCGTGTGTATATCACCGGCGGCGGCTGTAGCGGCTTCCAGTACGGCTTTACCTTTGACGACAAGATCAACGACGGCGATATGACCATCGAAAAGGCTGGCGTGGCACTGGTGGTTGATCCGATGAGCCTGCAATATCTGGTAGGCGGCTCGGTCGACTATACCGAAGGCCTTGAAGGGTCGCGGTTTGTTGTGACCAACCCGAATGCTAAAACTACCTGCGGCTGCGGATCTTCGTTCAGTATCTGATACTGCCGCCCCGGCGCGTCCGCTGCCGGGGTGATGACCCCTCTTTTAAATCCTCAGGGTTGCTGTTCTGGATGCAGCTGACTGCATAACTGTTGTGCGGCCAGCAGAATGCGGGGGCCCGGACGACTAAACCAGTCATCATTGACGGCAATCGTCGTCACCGTTAGCTGAGGACGCCAAAAAGCCTCAACTTGCGCAATCTGCTTCGCGTCTCCTCCCGCCACAATCGCCACCGGCTTTCGCATCAGCACCTGTTCCCGGCTCACCTGAGGCCAGGCGACCCGGCTGTCGGCAAAAATGTTTTCGCCGCCGCAGAGCTGCAAAATCTCATTCTGCAACGTTTTGCCGGAGGCGGTGAAAAGGGGATGCTGACCAAACTGGAGAAAAACTTTTTTCTTCGGCAGCGCGGCATAACGCTGACGCAGCGCCAGCTGCTGCTGTAGCAGCGCATCGGCGGCGCGATCGGCCTGCTCTGGCGCAGGGCTCCAGGCTTTCAGCTGACGAAGGCTGGCGACGATCTGGCTGATGGAAGCGGGATCGATCCAGACTACGTGAATACCGAAGGCTGTGAGCTGATCAACCTGGCGCTGGGGATTCCCCTCCCGCCAGGCCAGCACCACATCAGGCTTAAGCGCCAGGATGCGCTCGGTATTGATGCCTTGCCAGTTCGCCACCTGTTCAAGGCGGCTGGCGGCAGGAGGATAGTCGGAAAAAGCGCTGACGCCTACCGGAGTAATGCCTGCGGCAAAGGCCAGCTCTGTCAGGCTGGGGGCCAGCGTAACCACTCGCGGCGCTGCCGCCAGCGAACTAAAGCAGGCCAGCAGCAGCAGAAAAAGCCAACGCTTAGCCATGTGACAGATTGGTTAGCAGCGTTTCAACCATCAGAGAGGATTGTTTCGCCGCCACGGTCAGGAACTCTTCAAAACTGAGGTGCGAATCCTGGTTAGCTACGTCAGAAATGGCGCGAACCACCACAAAGGGCACGCCGAACTGGTGGCAAACGTGGGCAATTGCCGTCGCTTCCATCTCTACGCCAACCGCCTGGGGGAAGGTCGCGCGAATGCGCGCCAGCGGTTCCGCGCCGTTGATAAAGGCATCACCGCTGAGCACCAGGCCGCGTACCGCATGGAGGCCCAGCTGTTTGATCGAGGCTTCAGCGGCTTTAATCAGCCCGGCGTCTGCGGTAAAGGCGGCCGGGCAGCCAGCCATCTGACCAGGTTCATAGCCGAATGCGGTAACGTCGGCATCGTGATAGCGCACTTCGTCTGACACGACAATGTCGCCGACTTTCAGCGAAGCCGCCAGGCCGCCTGCCGAACCGGTGTTAATCACGAAGTCCGGCTTGCAAAGTTGCAGCAGCAGGGTGGTGCCCAGCGCGGCCGACACTTTACCAATGCCCGATTTCAGCAGCGCCACCTCAACGCCATTGAGCGTGCCGGTGTAAATCTCGCAGCCCGCCAGCGTCAGCGTCTGACGATTTTCAATTTTGTCGCGCAGCAGGGTAACTTCCTGCTCCATTGCACCAATAATGCCTGCTTTCATAGGGATACTCGCTAATGTTGTGGAATTAATCTGGGGTTTCGGCGCATAGTCTATCATGGCAGGATAAGGGACATAATCCGCAACGCGCATCCAGGGCATGAATCCGGTGCCGGACAATGGGAAGCAGGCATGACCGAAATCGATTTCAGAAAAAAGATCAATTATCAGCGCCGCTATCGCCCGATGCAGGGTCTGAAAGATGAGCATGAAATTCTGCGTATTTTTGAGAGCGATCGCGGGCGCATTATCAACTCGGCGGCGATTCGTCGGCTGCAGCAGAAAACCCAGGTTTTCCCGCTGGAGCGCAATGCCGCCGTGCGTTCAAGGCTGACCCATTCGCTGGAGGTGCAGCAGGTCGGGCGCTATATCGCTAAAGAGGTTCTCACCCGGCTGAAAGAGCTGGGGCAGTTGGAGAACTATGGCCTGTCCCAGCTGACCGGGCCGTTCGAAAGTATTGTTGAAATGGCCTGCCTGATGCACGATATCGGCAACCCGCCGTTTGGTCATTTTGGTGAATCCGCGATTAATGACTGGTTCCGCCAGCGGTTGGATACCGGTTATCAGCCGGAGGAAGCGCATGAAGATCGCTGTGAGCCGACGGTGCTGCACTATAAAACCGATGGATTTAACGATCTGCGTGCAAAGATTCGTCAAGATTTATCTCATTTTGAAGGCAATGCTCAGGCGATTCGCATGGTGCATTCGCTGCTGAAAATGAACCTGACCTGGGCGCAGGTCGGCTGCATCCTGAAATATACCCGCCCGGCCTGGCACAGTGGAAAAATTCCGCCGGGCCACGATTATCTGATGAAAAAACCAGGATATTATCTGGCGGAAGAAGAATACGTTGCCCGGCTGCGTAAAGAACTGGATCTGCAACCACACTGTCGTTTCCCGCTGACCTATATCATGGAGGCGGCTGACGATATTTCTTATTGCGTTGCCGATCTGGAAGATGCGGTAGAAAAAAATATTTTCACCGTTGAAAAACTTTATGAATACTTATTTGAACTCTGGCCTGACCATCAGCCTGGTGATTTATTTAGCCTGGTCGTGACTAACGCGCTGGATAAATCCAGAAGTTCCCAAACCAGCCGCAGCAGTGAAGACCAGTTTTTTATGTATTTACGGGTGAATACCGTTGCCCGCCTGGTTCCGCATGCGGCCAGCCGCTTTATTGATAATTTGCCGGAAGTGTTCGACGGAAAATTCAACCAGGCGCTGCTGGAAGACGGCAGCAAGCAGAATCAGTTACTGGAAATTTTTAAAAAAGTCGCTTTCCGTCATGTGTTTAATCATCCTGACGTCGAGCAACTGGAGCTTCAGGGTTATCGGGTTATTAGCGGTTTGTTAGATATTTATCATCCACTGCTGAAGCTGAGCCTGGCGGAATTTTCAGAACTGGTGGAAAAGGATTACCTGAAAGGCTACCCGATTGAGACACGTCTGTTCCATAAACTTTCTACCCGATTTCGTCTGGCTTACAGTGAAGCCGTGGGCCGTCTGGATAATCGCGCGGAGGATATTGCCATTTGGGAATATTATTACCGGGCGAGAATGTTGCAGGATTATGTCAGCGGCATGACGGATCTCTATGCCTGGGATGAGTACCGTCGCCTGATGGCGGTGGAATAACGCGAAAAACTGTATGAATTGTAAAGTCAGACAATAAATATTTACTTTTGTCAGAAACTTTTTCATGAACTTCGCGATAAAAAGTGACTCTCATCATCACGACCACAGCAATGGTTGCATAATTGGATATCAAGAGAAACAGACGCATGAAAAAAACACTTTTAGCAAGCGCGTTGGCTCTGAGCCTGGGAATGGCGATGACCCCGCTGATGGCAACGGCCGCCGAAACCGCTTCTTCTTCCAGCCAGCAGCTGCCAAGCCTGGCCCCAATGCTGGAAAAAGTGATGCCTTCGGTAGTGAGCATCAATGTTGAAGGCAGCACGACGGTTAAAACACCGAGGATGCCGCAGCAGTTCCAGCAGTTCTTTGGCAATAATTCGCCATTCTGTCAGGACGGTTCGCCGTTCCAGAGTTCGCCAATGTGTCAGGGCGGCGGTCAGGGGCAGAACCAGGGCGGAGCCGATACTCAGCAGGAGAAATTCCGCGCGCTGGGCTCTGGCGTGGTGATCGACGCGACTAAGGGTTATGTTGTCACCAACAATCATGTGGTGGATAACGCCACCAAAATTCAGGTTCAGCTCAGCGACGGACGTAAATACGATGCGAAAGTGATCGGCAAAGATCCGCGTTCGGATATTGCGTTAATTCAGCTGAAAGACGCGAAAAACCTGACGGCAATTAAAATTGCCGATTCTGACGATCTGCGCGTGGGCGACTACACCGTGGCGATCGGCAACCCATACGGCCTGGGCGAAACCGTCACTTCAGGGATCGTTTCCGCGCTGGGCCGCAGCGGCCTGAACGTGGAAAACTACGAAAACTTTATTCAGACCGACGCCGCGATTAACCGTGGGAACTCCGGCGGCGCGCTGGTGAACCTGAACGGCGAGCTGATTGGTATCAATACCGCGATTCTGGCGCCGGACGGCGGCAACATTGGTATCGGTTTTGCTATCCCAAGCACTATGGTGAAAAACCTGACCGCGCAGATGGTGGAATATGGGCAGGTGAAACGTGGCGAACTGGGGATCATGGGAACCGAGCTGAACTCCGAGCTGGCGAAAGCCATGAAGGTGGACGCACAGCGCGGCGCCTTTGTCAGCCAGGTTCTGCCTGGCTCTTCTGCCGCCAAAGCCGGCGTGAAGGCCGGGGACGTTGTGACCTCGATCAACGGTAAGGCGATCTCCAGCTTTGCCGCGCTGCGTGCCCAGATTGGATCGCTGCCGGTGGGGACAAAAATGTCTCTGGGCCTGATCCGCGACGGCAAGCCGCTGTCGGTCAGCGTTGAGCTTCAGCAGAGCACCCAGACTAAAGTCGAATCGGCCACGATTTACACCGGTATCGAAGGGGCCGATCTGAGCAACTTTGATGAAAAAGGCGTGAAGGGCGTGAAGGTCGATAATGTGAAGGCCGGCTCTGCCGCTGCCAGCATTGGTCTGAAGAAGGATGACGTGATCCTCGGCGTGAATCAACAGGCGATTGCTAACCTGGGTGAGCTGCGCAAGATCCTTGATACCAAACCTTCGGTGTTGGCGCTGAACATTCAGCGTGGCGACAGCTCCATTTATCTGCTGATGCAGTAATCTCT
This sequence comes from Erwinia typographi, assembly GCF_000773975.1. Classification (GTDB taxonomy): domain Bacteria; phylum Pseudomonadota; class Gammaproteobacteria; order Enterobacterales; family Enterobacteriaceae; genus Erwinia; species Erwinia typographi. The sequence goes on along the minus strand of NZ_JRUQ01000062.1, from coordinate 8,794 downwards.
CCGGGTGCCGACGCCAGCCGTCGGCACTTCTTTCGCTTTTCCCCGCCGCCTCAACCTTTCTCTTTGTGATACTCCCCGCAATTTTCACAGCCCGATTCGCGCTTAGTGCAGATGCACAATGTTTCGCTCTGGTCCCGCAGGTATGCTTGGCGGATGATGCTTTTCTGGAGCAGTAAATGGCTACCTATCATCTGGACGCTCGTCTGGCACAGGACATTGTCGCCCGCACCATGCAAATTATTGACAGCAATGTCAATGTGATGGACGCGCGCGGCCGCATCATTGGCAGCGGCGACCGTGAACGTATTGGTGAAATGCACGAAGGCGCGCTGCTGGCGCTTTCGCAGGCGCGCGTGGTGGATATTGATGAAGGCGTAGCCAAACACCTGCACGGTGTCCGGCCCGGAATCAATCTTCCAATGCGAATCGACGGCGATATCATCGGCGTTATCGGCCTGACCGGCGAGCCAGAAACGCTCAGGCATTATGGCGAGCTGGTGTGCATGACCGCCGAGATGATGCTTGAGCAGGCACGCCTGCTGCATATGCTGGCGCAGGACAGTCGCCTGCGCGAAGAGCTGGTGCTGAACCTGATCCGCAGCGATACACTTTCTCCTGCGCTGGTCGAGTGGGCGCAGCGCCTGAGGATCGATCTCAATCAGCCCAGAGTAGTGGCGGTTGTGGAGGTGGACAGCGGCCAACTGGGCGTGGACAGCGCCATGTCCGAGCTTCAGCAACTGCAAACGCTGCTGACCACGCCGGAGAGAGATAATCTGATCGCTATCGTCTCGCTGACGGAAATGGTGGTGCTGAAACCGGCGTTTAATGCTCATGGCCGCTATGATGCCGATGACCATCGTAAGCGGGTCGAGCTGCTACTGTCGCGGATGAAGGAGAGCGGTCATCTGCGAATGCGCATCGCGCTGGGAAATTTCTTCACCGGACCGGGCAGCATTGCGCGTTCGTACCGCACGGCGCATACCACCATGCTGGTCGGCAAACAGCGTATGCCCGATCAGCGCAGCTATTTTTATCAGGATTTAGTGCTGCCGGTGCTGCTGGACAGCCTGCGCGGCGGCTGGCAGGCTAACGAACTTTCCCGCCCGCTGGCAAAGCTGAAGTCGATGGACAACAACGGGCTGCTGCGAAGAACGTTAGTTTCCTGGTTCAGCAACAACGTTCAGCCCTCGGCTACGGCAAAAGCGCTGTATATTCATCGCAATACGCTGGAGTACCGGCTGAACCGCATCTCCGAACTGACCGGGCTTAATCTGAGTAATTTCGACGACAGGCTGCTGCTGTACGTTGCTCTGCAACTGGACGAGCAGCCCTGAGCATAGAGCGCTCCCGGCTGGGAGGGAAAGGCGAATTTCAGGATCAAAAAAGGCGGAGAATTCTCCGCCTTTTTGTAGCAACTGGCTGGGATTAGCGGCCGCTGCGGGTCAGCTTTTCCAGATCGGATTCGATCTCGCTGATTTTATTGGAAACCACGTTTTCCAGATGACGCAGATCTTCAAGAATTTTGCGTTTCAGATCCACTTCAACCTGGTCGCGCTGGCAAATCTGGTCCAGCTCATCGATAACGTAACGCAGGTTTGGGCTGATTTCCTGAATCTCTTTGTAACCCTGGCTGGCGTTGTCGGCCACCACGGTTTTGCGCTGGCGTGGATATTTGAACTTCACGCTCTTGGCAAAGAACTCGCCTTTGTCCTTACGGAAATAGATTTTCAGGATATCGTTGCTGGCTTCCTGACGCAGGCTATAACGGTCGATATCGTCGGGAGAAGAGATGCCGAGGCCTTTCAGATTGTCATACATAGTCATGTGTTCCTAAGTGAAATGATTGTCGCTCCGGCTGCGCGTCGTGAATACTGCGTTATGCAGTGCCCGCCATACTCAGGGACCGAATGTCCGTCCCGCTGGCTGCGCGCTTACGCCTTGTCTTCACTTAGCTCGCTCGTTCCGTACTTCAGCGTTAAATTTTAGCGGTGAAATAGCAGTCCGGTTCACGATAATTGTTTATGGGTTTAAATCAACGGCGCGGATTATCGCTTAGTTGTTGCGCAATAGCATCAGTTATTTCGTTGCGCGAAACAGGTTGTTGCCCGGGGAAGTGTAAAGAAAAGATTACGGGCCACGGAACATGGCCCGGAAAGATTAGTCGATGGTGCGCAGCAGTTCGTTGATGCCCACTTTAGCGCGAGTTTTCGCGTCAACTTTCTTGACGATCACCGCGCAGTACAGGCTGTAGCTGCCGTCTTTAGATGGCAGGTTGCCGGAAACGACCACCGAACCCGCAGGGATGCGGCCATAGCTGACTTCGCCCGTTTCGCGATCGTAGATTTTGGTGCTCTGACCGATATAGACGCCCATTGAGATCACCGCGCCTTCCTCAACGATTACCCCTTCAACAACTTCTGAGCGCGCGCCGATAAAGCAGTTATCTTCGATGATGGTTGGGTTGGCCTGTAGCGGCTCAAGCACGCCGCCAATGCCCACGCCGCCCGACAGGTGCACGTTTTTACCAATCTGAGCACAGGAACCGACGGTGGCCCAGGTATCCACCATCGAACCTTCATCAACGTAAGCACCGATGTTGACATAAGAAGGCATCAGCACGGTATTGCGAGCGATAAACGCCCCCTGGCGTACCGCTGCTGGCGGCACTACGCGGAAGCCTTCTTTTTTGAATCGCGCGTCATCATAGTCGGCAAACTTCATCGGCACTTTGTCGTAGAAACGGCTTTCGGCGCCGTCAATCACCTGATTGTCATTGATGCGGAAGGAGAGCAGGACGGCTTTCTTCAGCCACTGATGCGTTACCCACTGACCGTCGATCTTTTCTGCGACGCGCAGCGCCCCGCTGTCCAGCAGGCTGATAACCTGGCTGACCGCTTCGCGGGTAACGGTGTCAGCGTTCGCCGGGGTGATTTCAGCGCGACGCTCGAAAGCGCTCTCAATAACATTCTGTAATTGTTGCATTAATTCCGATTTCCTGTGTCAAATCATGTTCCAGCTGCGGGACCGTCCGGGCCGTTTACTGCGCCACAAGCCCGGCGAGGTTGTCCCACAAGACGTGTTAAAAATTCAATCTGGGTCACACTTTATCGTTTGGATTAAGGGCATCTGTCAACCGTTGTTGTAACTCTACGCGCAATTCCGGGCTCAGCGCGCGCCGTTCACTGTTAGCGAGAATAAACAAATCCTCCACCCGTTCGCCGATGGTGCTGATCCTCGCGCCGTGCAGCGACACGCCCAAATCGGCGAAAACTTCGCCGACGCGCGCCAGCAGCCCTGGCTGATCCAGCGCGATCAGCTCCAGATAGGTGCGGCTGTCGGTATGAGCAGGCAAAAATTTGGCCTCCGTCTCCACGCTGAAATGCTTGAGCCTGGCCGACTGGCGGCGCGGCCTGGGTGATTGCCAGCTGGTCTGGCTAATGGCCTGCTCCAGCGCCTGACGGATAACCCCATGCCGATCGCCCGCCAGAGGGCTGCCGTCCGGCTCAAGCACGATAAAGGTATCCATCGCCATGCCGTCCCGGCTGGTAAAGATCTGGGCGTCATGGACGCTGAGATTTCTTCGATCCAGTTCTCCCGCCACGGTAGCGAACAGATAAGGCCGGTCCGGGCTCCAGATAAAGATCTCGGTGCCGCCGCGCGTGGCCTGTGGGCTGACCAGCACCAGCGGCTGGGTCAAATCGTGATCCATCAGGTGCCGGGCGTGCCAGGCCAGCTGATTTGGCGAGTGGCGCAGGAAATAATCGGCGCGGCAGCGGCTCCAGATGTGGTGCAGCGCCTGCTCGTTGATATTATCCATTCGCAGCAGCGCCAGCGCCTGAAGCCGGTGATGGCGAACCCTTTCGCGCAGATCCGGGCTGTTCTCCATGCCGCGGCGCAGCTGCTTCTCGGTGGCGAAGAACAGCTCGCGTAGCAGGCTCTGCTTCCAGCTGTTCCACAGGTTTTCATTGGTGGCGCAGATATCGGCAACCGTCAGGCACACCAGGTAGCGCAGCTGATTCTCATTCTGGATCACCTCGGCAAACTGCTGGATCTCGGTCGGGTCCTGAATATCACGCCGCTGCGCGGTCACGGACATCAGCAGATGGTGGCGCACCAGCCAGGCTACCAGCTGGGCTTCTCGGGAGTTCAGGCCGTGCAGCTCGGCAAACTCCAGCGCGTCCTGCGCGCCAAGTATGGAGTGGTCGCCGCCGCGTCCTTTGGCAATGTCGTGGAATAAGGCGGCCATCAGCAACAGCTCAACCTGCGGCAGGCGCGGCCAGATTTCCACGCAAAGCGGATGGCGCGGGCGGGTGGCCGGACTGGCGAAGCTTTCCAGTTTTTGCAGCACCCGGATGGTGTGTTCGTCTACGGTATAAGCGTGAAACAGATCAAACTGCATCTGTCCGACAATATTGCCCCACTGCGGCATATAGGCCCACAGCACGCTGTGGCGATGCATCGGCACCAGCGCCTGGCTGACCGCGCCAGGATGACGCAGGATGGCGAGAAACAGGCGGCGAGCCTCTGGGATGGTGCAGAGCGGCTGCTTAAGATGGCGGCGCGCGTGCCTGAGCTGGCGCAGCGTCGTCGAGTAAATCCCGGTGATTTTTTGCATCCGCACCATCACGTAGAACATCCGCATGATGGCTACCGGCTCGCGGGAGAACAGCGATTCATCAATCAAGTCGATCAGCGAGCCGCGCAGCTGGAACTCATCGTCAATGGCGCGCGGCTTCTCGTCTTCTCCCAGCGCAAGGATGGCCTCATCAAACAGTTGCAGCAGCATATGATTAAGCTCGCTGACGCGGCGGGTCACCCGGTAAAAATCTTTCATCATCCGCTCAACCGGCTCGTTGCCTTCCCCTTGATAGTTCAGGCGCTGGGCCACGTTCAGCTGGCGGTCGAACAGCAGCCGGTTGTCATAGCGGGGGAGGGTGAGGTGCAGCGCGAAGCGAATGCGCCACAGGAAACTCTGGCACTCGTTCAGCTCGTTGCGTTCAACCTCTTTCAGGAAGCCAAATCCGACCATTTCGTCCAGCGAGGTGGCGCCGAAATGGCGACGCGCCACCCACAGCAGCGTATGGATATCTCGCAGGCCGCCGGGACTGCTTTTGATATCCGGCTCCAGATTGTAACTGGTGCCGTGATAGCGCAGGTGGCGCTGCTGCTGCTCCTCAATTTTGGCGGCGAAAAAGCGGTCAGAGGGCCAGAATCCATCGCTGAACACGTTTTTTTGCAGTTCGAGAAACAGGGCTACGTCGCCGGTCAGCATGCGGGATTCAATCAGGTTGGTCGCTACGCTCAGGTCCGACAGCCCCTCCAGCAGGCACTCTTCCAGCGTGCGTACGCTGTGGCCCACTTCCAGTTTCAAATCCCACATCAGCGTCAGCAGCTCGCTGGTCCGCTGGGCGTTCTTCTCTGAAAGTGGCTGGCGGCTGAGGATCAGCACGTCGATATCGGAGAGCGGATGCAGCTCTCCACGGCCATAGCCGCCGACGGCGACCAGAGCGATACCTTTCTTTTCCGGGAAGCCAAAGAAGCGCCACAGGCGCCTTAAAAGCCGGTCGATAAACAGCGTGCGCGCATCAACAAGGACTTCAACTTCTTCGCCAGCGTCAAACGCGGCGGCCATCAACTGCTGAAACTGGTCAAGATGCTGCTTAAGGGATTCACGGGTCAGTTCGGCATCAACCCAGTGGGTAGGGGAGCCGGACTTCTTGTAATCCTTGAGGGTTTTGGTCACGCCACTGCTCCTGCTAAATGCTCTGCGAGCCAGAATAAGAAAATCTCCACTGACAATAGCGCCAGCGCCAGCCTGAGATCAAAAAAAACCGGCTTTCGCCGGTTTTTTATTGCTCTATGCTTTTAGACATCGTGAGTCAGGATGGCCGGAATGGTGTCATCCTTACGCAGCGTCATAATTTCGCAGCCGTTTTCCGTGACCACAATGGTGTGCTCGTACTGAGCTGACAGGCTGCGATCTTTGGTTTTTACCGTCCAGCCATCTTTCATGCTACGGATGCGGTAATCGCCCGCGTTGACCATCGGTTCGATAGTGAAGGCCATACCAGGCTGCAGCACCACGCCGCCATCGTCCGCATCGTAATGCAGCACCTGCGGCTCTTCGTGGAAGCCCTTGCCAATGCCGTGGCCGCAGTACTCACGCACCACGGAGAAATCCTGCGCCTCGACAAATTTCTGGATCTCGCGGCCAAGGGTCCGCAGGCGGATGCCAGGCTTAACCATCCGCAGCGCCAGATAGAGGCTCTCCTGGGTGATGCGGCACAGGCGCTCGCCCTGGATGGTCGGCTTGCCGACGATAAACATTTTTGAGGTATCGCCGTGATACTCATCTTTGATCACCGTCACGTCGATATTGACGATATCGCCATCTTTCAGGATCCGCTCGTCGCTGGGAATGCCGTGGCAAACCACTTCATTAATTGAGATACAGACCGATTTCGGGAAGCCGTGATAGCCCAGGCTGGCGGAGATAGCATGCTGAGTGTTGACGATATAATCGTGACACAGGCGGTCCAGCTCGCCGGTGCTGATACCGGGCTTAACATGTTCTTCAATCATTTCGAGAACTTCAGCGGCCAGGCGGCCCGCTACGCGCATTTTCTCGACTTCTTCAGGGGTTTTGATGGTAATTGCCATTAATTTTGTCCGCAGTTGTCGCTAATTTCGACACTAATAAAGGAAGTGCAGCAATGGTAGCAGGCCACCTTTGCTCTGCCAATTGCAGTTTGTGGCAGGCGGATGCCTGGAGAACAACTATTGGCTTCACAGGGCGCTTTGTGGTATAAAGCGCGCCGACGATTCTCTGCGAGCCAGTTTAGCAGGGGAACGCATAAATCTCATTATGTGTAAATAACACACATGTATCGACACGTACGCCGGGGTGCCTTAATGGCTGCGCAAGCAGACTGCCGGGTCGGTTGTATGGGATACATGGAGGCTTAACCCCAAATCATTCTATAGAGGTAATCATGGCAACTGTTTCCATGCGCGACATGCTCAAGGCCGGTGTACACTTCGGTCACCAGACCCGTTACTGGAACCCGAAAATGAAGCCATTCATCTTCGGCGCTCGTAACAAAGTTCACATCATCAACCTTGAAAAAACCGTGCCAATGTTCAACGAAGCTCTGGCTGAACTGAACAAGATCGCTTCCCGTAAAGGAAAGATCCTGATGGTCGGTACTAAGCGCGCTGCAAGCGAAGCGGTAAAAGAGTCTGCGCTGAGCTGTGACCAGTTCTTCGTAAACCATCGCTGGTTGGGTGGCATGCTGACTAACTGGAAAACCGTTCGTCAGTCCATCAAACGTCTGAAAGACCTGGAAATCCAGTCTCAGGACGGTACCTTCGATAAGCTGACCAAGAAAGAAGCGCTGATGCGTACTCGCGAACTGGCCAAGCTGGAAAACAGCCTGGGCGGTATCAAAGATATGGGCGGCCTGCCTGACGCACTGTTCGTTGTTGATGCTGACCACGAACACATCGCTATCAAAGAAGCAAACAACCTGGGTATCCCGGTCTTTGCTATCGTTGATACCAACTCTGATCCAGACGGCGTTGACTTCATCATTCCTGGTAATGACGATGCAATCCGTGCTGTAAGCCTGTACCTGACCGCAGTGGCTACCACTGTGCGTGAAGGTCGCTCTCAGGATCTGGCTCAGCAGGCTGAAGAAACTTTCGCCGAAGCTGAGTAATAAGGATCGCTCCTCAGAGAGCCCTTAGACATCAGATGTTAATCTGTAAGGGGCCTGCATTGGCCCCTTTATTTATTCGAATTCGCTTTGCCGGTTGTCACAACCGGCGGGGCAGAATGTTTCTCCCGAGACCAGGCATTTGTGGCGATCGCCGTTTGGGCATCGCTGGCAGATGCAAGCTAACCGAGGATTAGAGAATGGCTGATATTACCGCTGCTCTGGTAAAAGAACTGCGCGAGCGCACTGGCGCTGGCATGATGGATTGCAAAAAATCACTGACTGAAGCCAACGGCGACATCGAGCTGGCGATCGAGAACATGCGTAAGTCTGGCGCGATCAAAGCGGCTAAAAAAGCAGGCAACGTGGCTGCTGACGGCGTGATCAAAACCAAGATCGTAGGCAACTACGGTGTGATTCTGGAAGTTAACTGCCAGACTGACTTCGTGGCTAAAGACGCCGGTTTCCAGGCGTTTGCTGACAAAGTGCTGGATGCTGCGGCTGCCGGCAAAATCACCGATGTTGAAGTGTTGAAAGCCCAGTTTGAAGAAGAGCGCGTTGCGCTGGTGGCTAAAATTGGTGAAAACATCAACATTCGCCGCGTCTCTGCGCTGGAAGGCGATGTGCTGGGCAGCTACCTGCACGGCGCGCGCATCGGCGTTGTGATCGCGGCTACCGGCGCTGATGAAGAGCTGGTTAAGCAACTGGCGATGCACGTTGCCGCCAGCAAGCCAGAATTCGTTAAGCCAGAAGACGTTTCTGCTGACGTGGTTGAAAAAGAGTTCCAGGTTCAGCTGGACATCGCCATGCAGTCTGGCAAGCCGAAAGAAATCGCAGAGAAAATGGTTGAAGGCCGCATGAAGAAATTCACCGGCGAAGTGTCTCTGACCGGCCAGCCTTTCGTTATGGACCCGAGCAAAACCGTGGGCCAGCTGCTGAAAGAGAAAAATGCAGACGTAGTCAGCTTTATCCGCTTCGAAGTGGGTGAAGGCATTGAGAAAGCTGAAACGGATTTCGCAGCAGAAGTTGCTGCCATGTCTAAGCAGTCTTAATGAACGAAAAGAACCGCCAATCGGCGG